>NZ_KB894687.1:34967-301135 GCF_000374565.1 Siminovitchia fordii DSM 16014 = CIP 108821
CAATAGGTCCAGCCGGTCCAACAGGAGCCACGGGTCCAATCGGCCCCACAGGAGCAGTAGGCCCAGCAGGACCAACAGGTCCGACAGGCCCGATGGGTCCCACAGGACCCAATTTTGCAGAAATAGGATTTTCCGCTCAAAGAGCTCCTACTACTCTTTCAGCATCAGGACAGTTAGGTAATTGGACGGTAACCTCACCTTATTATTCTGGTACCGGATTCAATCCAACAACCGGAAATTATACTATACAGCAATCAGGAAGATACTCTATAAAAGCCGTAATTAGCTATACAACCACTGCTGCAATCACTGCTACCCTTGGGGCAGGGGTTAATCCGAGTTTAATTGTTCGTAGAACCTCTCCTGTCCAGACAGACCTTATCTCCGGATTATTCCCCGTACTAAATGTAAATGTTGCCTTGGTGTTAACATTAAGGGCCGTATTGGGTAATGGAACTGTTACACTTGCAGGTGATGTTTACCTGAATGCCGGGGATAATATCGGCCTATTTTATGAAGCAAACGGCTTAACGATTGGGTTGAATATTGGAGGTACAGCTCCTTCCGGAACTATCTGGTCAGTTCATAAATTGACAGATTAAAGTTTAATGCCGCTAAAACGGGATAAAGAAATATCAAAAGTGGGGAATGAAGATTTTTCTGTCCCTTTGTGTGTACCAACTTTTTCAAGAAGAACGTTATATATCACTATAGTAGGCTTTTAACCCCCTCTGATCTCGTGAATATTCATTCAGAAATCAGAGTCTTTTTTATGCCTAATTTTCTAATTGCTTTTAATCACCTGTGGAAGGTTGGCAGGTAATATAGATTTTAGCTTCGAAAAAAGTTGAAAAATATACTTGGAAACCGGCCGAAATACGACAAGAATTTCATCATAAAGTGAGTAAAATAGGGATTCGCAGTATAAGGCGGTTCTTGAGCAAATTAATTTAAATCAACTTTTGTATTTTAGCAGGAATTTATAAAATTCACTTTTTCATCCTAAATGTGTTACCTCCAGCTGCGACGAGGGCCTATTGCAACGATAGACTACATGTTATAAAGCCTAGAAGCGGCCAGCAGTTATCATTTCAAGAAATAAGCCGCTAGCTAGTTCACTTTCGAACTGAGCCCGGGTGATTAAGCCACTTACACTTTTGTTCTATTCCGCAACTGCATTTAATTTAGACGTACTGTTTCAGCGGTTTGACAGAAAACTATTCAGATATTTAATCATCCTTATGATGACATATTAGGGGGAATATGGTCATGGAAGAGAACTATCCCAGCCGCAGGCAATATAGGGAAGAAAGAGAAGAAAAGCAAAAAATAAAAAGAAGATTTAGAAGTATAGTTTTTCGGACCATGTTGGTGTTTTTTATCTTCGGCATTTTAGTAACTGGAGTTTTTGCATTCACTGCGATGGCCTATGTGAAAGAAGCGCCGGAACTAAATCCGGAGCAACTAAATTCACCATTATCATCCACTATCTATGACATGAATAATAAAAAGGTTATGGATGTGGCTGGGGAAGAATATCGAAAAATGGTTCCTTTGGATCAAGTACCGAAAAGCGTCCAGAATGCATTCCTGTCTGTCGAGGATGTGAGATTTTGGAAACATCATGGTATTGATGTTAAACGGGTTGCCGGTGCGGCAGTAGCAAATATTAAGGAAGGTTTTGGAGCAGAGGGAGGCAGCACGATTACACAGCAACTTGTAAAAATGTCTTATTTATCCCCTGAAAAAACAATCGAGCGCAAAGTTCAAGAAGCATACCTGGCATTAAAGTTAGAAGAGAAATATACAAAAGAAGAGATATTGGAGATGTATCTAAATAAAATTTATTTTGGCGAGGGGGCCTACGGTATTGCAACGGCTGCCGATGTCTATTTTGGAAAATCCGTTAAGGATTTAAGCATAAGTGAGGCTGCATTACTGGCAGGATTGCCGCAAAGACCGAGCGGGTATAACCCTTACCAGAATCCGGATCTTGCTGAAAACAGGAGGAATCTTGTCCTTTCTTTAATGCAAGAGCATGAATACATCACGGAAGAGGAAAAAAAGGAAGCGCAGTCCATTCCGGTAAAAGATATGTTGAAGAAGCAAAAGAGGAAAAATACATATAATAGTTTCACGGACAGGGTAATTGAGGAGTTGAAAGAAAAAGGGCTACACGAAGATGATCTATATACACAAGGGCTGAAAATTTATACAACACTTGATCCCAAAGCACAAGCCTTCACGGAAAAAGTGTTATCGACAGATGATTATATCTCTTATCCTGATGATAAATTCAAAGCAGGCGTTGTACTTGTAGAAACAAAGACCGGAGAAATACGTGCCGTTGGCAGCCGAAATTCGGAGAAAAAGGATGTCCAAAGGGGATTCAACTATGCCACCCAACTAAAGCGCCAGCCAGGTTCCACCGCAAAGCCAATCATGGCATACGGACCGGCGATTGAAAAGTTGAAATGGTCGACGTATGAACAGATAAAAGATGAACAAATAGAGTTGAACGGCAAAGTTTTTAAAAACTGGAACAACCGTTTCCACGGAAATGTATCCATGAGGACAGCACTTCAGTGGTCCTATAACATACCTGCAATTAAAGCAATGCAAGAGGCAGGACCTGAAGAGGCAAAGAAATTTGCCGAAAAACTTGGTATTCCTTTGGATGAAATTTTTCCGGCCTATGCTATTGGCGGTTTTAAGGATGGGGTTTCTCCTCTACAACTGGCAGGAGCCTATGCTGCATTTGGAAACGAGGGAGTATTTAATGAGCCTCATACGGTTCGTAAGATCGTGTATTTGGATGGAAAGGAAAAGAACCTTCAGCCTAAGCCTGTTCAGGCAATGAGTGATTATACGGCTTATATGATTACAGATATGCTGAAAACGGTTGTGACAGAGGGAACAGGAGATATGGCCAATATTCCTGGACTTCCATTGGCAGGAAAAACCGGTACGAATGAGCTTCCGGATGATATATATGGTTCAGGAGTGACGGATGCCTGGTTTGCTGGATATACAACCCGTTATTCAGCAGCCGTATGGACAGGATATGATGAGATTTCACAAGATAGCTTCGTCAAAATGGAGGACTCTCACAATGCTAAATTGATTTTCAAACATATCATGTCGGAAGTGTCCGAAGGCATCGAAACGACGGACTTCACTATGCCATCTTCTGTTGAAAAAAGAACAATTGGAAATCGGGTTGAATTATTTGTAAAAGGTACTGCCCCTGCTAAGAAGCCGGCCACTATAAATAAACCAGTAAAGAAAAATATAGAAAAGAGCAAGTCGGAGATCACTGAAGAGGATGAAGAAAAACAAGAGGAGTCTAATGAGGAAATAGAAGAAGAAAAGAGAGAAAGCTCGGAACAAGAGGATTCCATAGAACAAGAGAAAAAGCCTGATCCAAATGTAGAAAATGAGAAGCAGAAAAAGCCCGATGACAGTAAACAAAAGCCTCCAAGTGGAGAACCAGGACTGGGGAATAAGCAGCCTCCTGAGGGGAATAACGGTCAAGGTGGAAACAATAATCGGAATCCTGAAGAGAACAAGGACGGGAATGATAAAGGAAGTCCAGGTGATAAAGATAGTCCTCCATCCCAAGAGGATAAGGGAGCGGGGGATTCCGATGAAAGTAATGAGAAGCCGCCCGAGCAAGGTTCACCGTCAAAAGAAGACGATGGTTAAAATCTAGATTCTTGCTGAATAAACTGCCATACTACACTAAACGCGCAGACAGGAGTTTGCGCGATTCGTTCTTGGCAGTTTATTTTTTTCTATGAATACAGACAAGTATTTCCCAATTTCAATATTTGATTAAGCATAACGAAAGCCTAGGATATAGAGGAATGGTAAATCAATGGAGGAGAACTATGAAGTTATTAAAAAATAATTTATTGACTCAGATTTTAATAGTTTTATAATCGCTGTCATATTCGGGGTAGTTTTTGGTGAATCGATCTCTGTCCTTGCTCCCCTGGGAAACTTGTTCTTACGGCTGATCAAATTTATCATCGCTCCGTTGGTGTTGACTACTCTTGTCATCGGGGTTGCAAGCATCGATAATCCCAAATCATTAGGCAGGGTAGGGACAAAAACCATTAGCTATTATTTCGTTACTACAGCTGTTGCCATAGTGGTTGGGCTTGGTATTGCATATATTATATCACCGGGAAAAGGGCTGTCCATCGAGGTTCCAGAAACAAAAGTAGAAGTAAATGAATCAGAGGGGATTATACAGACATTCTTGAATATTGTACCGGAGAATCCCATTTTGGCTTTAGCGGAAGGGAATATTTTACAAATAATTTTCTTTGCTATTTTTATCGGTTTAGCCATTACTTTCGTTGTGGAGAAGGCGGAGCCGGTTTACCGGTTTTTCGATGTTTTTGCCGAAGTGATGTTCCGGATTACGAGTATCATCATGCGCTTTGCCCCAATAGCGATTTTGGGACTTGTCGCACCAATTATCGGACAATAAGGCCCAAAAGTGTTGCTGCCATTGCTTAAAATTGTCATTTCTGTTGGAATCGCATGTATTCTTCATTCAATTCTAGTGTATTCCTTATCGGTAAAAACATTTGCCAATGTAAGTCCTTTCACCTTCTTTAAAGGGGTTGCCCCTGCGGCAGTCGTAGCATTTAGTACAGCGAGCAGTGCTGGGACATTGCCGGTCACAATTAAAAACACACAGGAAAACTTAGGGGTGTCCAATAAAATCAGTAGCTTCGTCCTTCCGTTAGGTGCTACGATCAATATGGATGGAACAGCTATTTATCAAGGGGTAGCAGTGGTGTTTATTGCACAGTTTTACGGACTAGACCTTTCATTTATGCAGTTGGTTACGGTTGTCATCACAACTGTGCTGGCTTCGATCGGCACAGCAGGTGTTCCTGGCGCAGGCATGATTATGCTCGCAATGGTTTTAGGTGCTGTCGGACTTCCATTGGAGGGTATTGCATTAATAGCTGGAATCGACCGTATCCTTGATATGTTCCGCACAACGGTTAATATTGTGGGAGACGCTTCCGCCGCAGTAGTTGTTGCGGGAACTGAGGGTGAAATTGACCGGACGGTATTTGGAAAATAACCATTTTATTCACCAAAATATTGTTACCTTCTTATCGAAAAAATCGTCCGATGCCCAAATTCGGAGTCTTGCATGAAAAAGGTACTGATTTTCATAAGGGCCCAAAAAAAGGGCAAATTCAAAAAAATTTAATGAGAAAAGCCCGATGAACAAAAGTAGAAGCTTCTGTTCATCGGGTTTGTTTTTGTAGTTCGTTCATGTAATCGGTTATGGAAAAAGCCAGTTCTTTTGCCGTTTTTTCAGCAGGTGTACCAGTAAAAGTTTCACCGAAAGCAAGGAGAATGGATTCCATTAAATGGATTCTTGGAAGTTCAGACTGTATTTCATCTATGAGAAAATCGGCATACTGCTTTCCTTTTTGATTTTCTTCAAGTGAGTTTGAAAAACTCAAGAGACTCTCAAGTATTTGCTCCTTTGAATATGAATCGTTATTAAAAGGCTCTGTGTAAGGTAAAAAAGCATGCTCCTCCAATAGTTTGTCTTTCGTTTTTATCATATTAAGAATAATGGAATCGGTTCTGCGCAGTATAAAGTTGATAAGCCTGAATGAGTCTATATCCTCCTTTAAGCCGGTCACGCAAACGTTAATGAAATGCTTGAGCATGCCTACGACCATGATTGCACAATCTGAGACATAGGGCTCTGCTTCCTTGCCATATACGTCAACCAGTCTTCGGGACAGCCACGCAAGTTCAGCCATGTGATGTTTTTCGATAAAGTTTCTCAATTCAGGGTCTTTGGAATGGAAAATCGCTTCGAAAAGGGGGACTAATTGATATTGACGGTTGATTTCCATACGGACTACAATTTGTTTGGCCAAAACTTCTTTGTCCGTACGGTCTTTTCCTATCAATAGTTCTTCTCTTCTAGCGGTAGTCACTTCGTGTGCCTGAATCAGGATTGTCATCAGACACTCATTCTTAGATGAAAAATAATTATAGAACGTACCTTTTGAGATCTTTGATTCGTCCAATATGTCCTGAACTGAAGTGGCGGCGAAGCCTTTTTCTATAAAGAGACGCTGAGCGTTTAATAGAACACGCTGTTTCCGGTCGTTCATTCAATCACCTTTAGACATTAAGTATAGTTTTATTTTAGCCTTTTTTCCTATAGTTATCAACGTTTTAATGTTTTTGGGAATTTTTTATTGCAAAAATTGAACACAGAGTATAAAATGTGAAAAGTAATTATGAATGGGCGATTTCATGTTGAAAGAAGGGAAACAAAATGGAAATGGAAGAACTTCATAAAAAGCCGCCTTATGGCATGATTGCAATCCTTTTTTTCGGTGCGTTTGTGGCTTTTTTGAACAATACGCTGTTGAATGTGGCGCTTCCAACAATTATGGCAGAATTTGAGGTGAAACCGGCCGTTGTTCAGTGGCTTACAAATGGATACATGCTCGTCAATGGGATTATGATCCCGGCAAGTGCATTCTTTATTCAGAAATTCACAAACAGGAAACTGTTTTTAACAGCCATGTCGTTATTTACATTAGGAACTGCGCTTGCAGCATTTGCCCCTCATTTTGGTGTCCTTATTGCAGGTAGGATGATCCAGGCATCTGGAGCAGGAATCATGATGCCGCTATTGATGAACGTGATGCTGGCCGCATTCCCCGTTGAGCGGAGAGGAGCCGCCATGGGAGTGTTCGGACTTGTGATCATGGCCGCTCCCGCTATTGGGCCGACACTTTCTGGCTGGGTGGTGGAGCATTACAGCTGGCGCACACTTTTTGAAATCATCCTTCCTTTTGCTGCTTTAGCGCTGATTCTTGGTTCTTTTAAATTGAAGAATATTACACCAAACCGTGATATAAAAGTGGACACTTTCTCGCTTATTTTATCAAGCATCGGTTTTGGTTCTCTCCTGTACGGATTCAGTTCAGCCGGTGATAAAGGGTGGGGAGCCCTGGAAGTGTATGGAACAATCATCATCGGAACGGCGGCAATTGTAGCCTTCGTTATTCGCCAGCTTCGAATGGAAGATCCGATGTTGGAATTCAGGATTTATAAATTACCCCATGTTTGCCCTGTCTTCAGTCATTATGGTTGTTGTTTCCGCATCTATGTTCTCCGGGATGATTTTAACACCAATTTATGTTCAGACAGTAAGAGGGATTTCACCGTTCCATGCAGGGTTATTGATGCTTCCCGGTGCCATTTTGATGGCGATCATGTCGCCGATTACTGGACGACTGTTTGATAAATACGGTGCAAGGGTTTTAGCGACAATCGGCCTTGCGATTACAGTTGTGACAACATATCTTTTCCATGAACTTACAGTAGACACTGGATTCTATCACATCATGTTACTCTATACAGTTCGTATGTTGGGAATGTCACTTGTCATGATGCCGGTTATGACGAATGGATTGAATCAGCTTCCGATGTCTGCCAATCCACATGGAACTGCAATGAATAACACTTTACAGCAAATATCAGGGGCTATTGGAACGGCAGTTCTTGTGACAGTGATGAATAGTAGAATGGAAACGAAAGGCACCGAACTTGCCGAAGCTGCAGCAGCATCCGGAAAGTCACTGCAAGACCCTCAGGTGATGAATGAATTGGCACAGCAGGCAACGCTTGGCGGGATAACTTTCGCATTTCTCGTTTCAACTTTCATTGCTGCCATCGCGCTCGTTTTAGCCTTGTTCATGAAGAGAGTCACTCCGCCAAAGAGTGATACTGTAATTGCTAAAAAATTAAAAACGCAAACCGAATAAGAAAGATTATGTTAAAAGATGGAGTGAGTTGGCTCACCCATCTTTTTTATTTTAGGGTCACTTCCTTACTACTGGGAATAAAACATATTCTTCTCCACAATTGTACCTGTCATCAACGATTAACCCACATACAATAAAAAGGAGATTACAGGTCAGGAAGTGAAGAAATGCATACTCATCATAAAACAAGAATTAAGGTTGACCCATCCAATCCAGACACAATTCCAAAATTCATGGATGAGCTCCCTATTCCTTCAATTGCCAGGCCAAGAGCCGTAATTAAAGGAAGTCCGTATTATGAAATTGTAATGAAACAAGTACAGCATAGATATCATCAGCTTTTTCCAACGACAACGATTTGGGGGTACGATGGACTGCATCCTGGTCCAACGATTAAAGTCCGCAAAAACGAAAAAATCTATGTAAGATGGAAGAATAAACTGCCAAGAAAACACCTTTTGCCCATTGATCGAACGCTTCATGAATCTGCTGGCCCCCCGGACGTCCGAACAGTGGTCCATCTGCATGGCGCAAATGTTGCCTGGGAAAGTGACGGACATCCCGAGGCATGGTTTACCAGAGATTTTGCTGAAACGGGAGGAACCTTTAGCAGAAAAGTATATGAATATACAAACAGACAAATGGGAGCGACACTTTGGTATCACGATCATGCCATAGGGATTACAAGACTGAATGTGTATGCGGGTTTATCAGGGTTTTACTTAATTGAGGATCCGGTGGAAAAGCATTTGAAACTACCCAAAGGCATATATGATATACCCTTGCTGATTCAGGATCGCTCATTCCATTCGGATGGTTCACTATTTTATCCGGAAAATAGTGAACCGCCAGCACCAGTCAATCCATCTGTCCAACCTTTTTTTACCGGGAATACGATTGCGGTTAACGGGAAACTCTGGCCCAAATTAACCGTCGAGCCTCGCAAATATCGCTTCCGGATATTAAATGCCTCGAATACGACTGCCTATACTTTAAGGTTGGGAGACGGGCGGACGTTCTATCAAATCGCCACAGATGGTGGATTGCTTGAAGAGCCTGTTGAGCTTACAGTTCTTCCTTTGGAACCTGCTGAACGATCTGAAGTAATCATTGACTTTTCACAGCATAAAGGTAAAAAGCTAATATTGCAAAATACAAATGATGATGGGAATATGGGTGTCATTATGCGGTTTGATGTAAAACTTCCATTAAAAGAAAAGGACTTCAGCGAAATACCAAATAAGCTTATTACGGAAGAACAATTATTGGATGAAAAACAAGCTGATAAAACCAGATTATTAAAGCTTGATGCGATTGAGGATGAATATCAAAGACCGGTCTTGCTCCTGGATGATCGGATGTGGCATGATCCCGTCACTGAAAAGCCGGTTATTGGCCATACCGAAGTTTGGAAATTTATCAACGTTATGAACTTCCCGCATCCCATACACATACATTTGATCCAATTTAAAATTTTGCATAGGACGCCTTTTGATTTGGAACGTTTTCAGCAAGATGGACATATTCAATATACGGGTCCTCCCGTTCCACCTGAAATACATGAAAGAGGATGGAAAGACACGGTAAAAGCCGAGCCGGGGATGGTAACAAGTGTAATTATGCAATTTTCCGAAAATCCCGGCGAGTATGTATGGCATTGCCACATATTGGAACATGAAGATTATGACATGATGCGCCCGATGAGAGTGGTCCAGGAAGAATGAGGATATGGGGCATGCCTTGCGTGCCCTGCCTTATGCTACAATAAGATGGACTTTGTAGGATTAGGGTGTGTGGCAATATGGAGGAGAAAAAGCGGAATAAAACAGACAGCGATCTAATTGAACAGATCGGTGAAGAAGAAATGAGTGAGCTTGTCCTCAAAGCCCAGGAAGAAGCCATGCTTAAAGGTTCGTTTGAAAATCAACATGAAAAAAAGACAAAATCCAGGCGTTTTCCGAAGTGGCTGTTCTGGTTGATTTCTAGTGTGTTTTTATTCAGCACTTTCGCATTTGTTTTTCAAATCTATTCAATACCCGCAATTGATTTTTTGGCTGCGTCCGCCCGGCTGTCGGCAAATGAAGATATTCAACTTTATCAAAAATCTGTCGTAACCATTGCTGCGGGGGAAAGCAAGGGAACCGGCTTTTCCATCTCGGAAGATGGAAAAATATTAACGAATTATCATGTGATAAAAGGGAACGACAAAGTAACAGTGGTCTTTCCTGATGCTGGAATTTTTACAGCGGAAGTAGTTGAAACGTATGAAGATATCGATTTGGCCCTCCTTGATATTGATGGAGAAAAATTACCTTACTTAGAACTCGCGGAACATGCTGTCTTCAACGAACATGATCAAATATTTTTTATTGGTAACCCACTTCGCTTTCATGGAATTGCAAATGAAGGATCGCTCATTGATACAATTCGTTTAAGTGATTGGAGCGATGATGTCGTTATGATAGAAGCACCAGTATATCGCGGAAATAGCGGAAGCCCTGTTATAAATGAAAGAGGGCAGGTCATAGGAGTTATCTTTGCGACGTTGAAGCATAAGGAATATGGGAAAGTCGGTCTTTTCGTACCGATTGGGTTGTTTCTTAAGCATGTAGCAAAAAATTGAATATACCACAGAGGAAATCTGGAACTTTCTGTAATGCCACTTTAACAGGAAGTTGGACTTGCATAACGGTGAGAAACAAGCAGACAAGCAGTCCAAATAATCAACAGCCCAGTTCGGATTCCAGTAATTTTTAATAATAATAAAATGAATTCATGTGTATAGGTAATATTGTCATGATGGCTGTTAACAGCTATTGTGATTAAAGTCTGGAAACTTTTATTTCGCTGTATGATATTTCATTACTACGTACGTAGGGACAAGCAATATAATGAGTGAACCTTAAAAAATTGATTTTTACATAGGCTGTCGGAGGGGATGGAGTTGTTCAGGAGAAAGATCAAGCATACCCAGCGCTATCAGGAGATTATCAATGCTTTTTTGAAAAATGGGCTCAGTCATTTTTTGTTTCGCGTTGGCTTGATTGACCGTGAAAAAAGGCCTCAAAATTCAGAGGAAAATAACAACTTGAAGGATATGGGGATGAGACTTTGCTCTACATTGCAGGGATTAGGGCCGACTTTTATCAAGCTCGGGCAGATTGCAAGTTCTCGTCGTGACATGATTCCTGAAGAAATTGCTTCCGAACTGGAAAAGCTTCAGGATGATGTCCTACCTTTTTCGTATGAGAAGGTTTCTGAAATTGTGGAATCGGAGCTCGGCGAGCCAGTAGACCGTCTGTTTAAGACATTTAGCGAAACACCGCTTGCTACTGCATCAATCGGGCAGGTTCATGCTGCGCAGCTATTTTCAGGAGAGGAAGTGGCTGTGAAAGTTCAGCGTCCGGACATTCGAGCGATCATTGACATCGATTTGGAGATTTTGCACGATCTGGCCAGAGTGATTGAAAAAAGGGTGGAATGGGCAAGAAGGTACCGGGTTCGGGAAATGATTGAGGAGTTCTCCCTATCATTGCAAAATGAACTGGACTATGAAGTGGAGGGGCGCAATGGAGAGAGAATTGCAACGCAATTTAAAAATGTAGAGTCTATCCACATACCAAAAATCCATTGGGAGCTTACTTCAAAAAAAGTACTTACAATGGAAATGATCAAGGGGATCAAAGTAACTCAAGTGGATGAGCTCGATAAAAATGGATTTGATCGGGAACTGATTGCCGCCAGGCTGGCTGAATCGATGTTTACCCAAGTACTTGAATACGGTTTTTTCCATGGAGATCCACATCCCGGAAATATTTATATTTTACCGAATAATGTAATTGCCTATTTGGATTTTGGAATGGTGGGACAGTTGAGGGAGGATTTGAAATACCATTTTGCCTCTCTTTTGATTAATCTGCAGAAGGGCAGTTCCAAGGGAATGATCAAGATATTTTCCGCAATGGATCTTCTCGATGAGAATACGGATGTGGCCGAACTTAAATATGATTTGGATGGTTTAATCGGAAAATATTACGATACTTCCTTTAATGAAATTAGCATGGGAGCCGCCTTAACAGATGTTTTCGCCATCGCCTACCGACACCGTGTGAGAATTCCAACTGAAATTGCCATTCTTGGAAAGGCTATCCTTACGATGGAAGAGATCATTAAAAAACTCGATCCTTATTTTAGCGTAATGAAGGCGGTCGAGCCAATCGGCGAAAAGTTGTTCAAACAAAGGTTAAGTCCAAAAAATATTTTAAGCAGATCATTGGATGATATCATCGAGAACATTGAAATTATCCGGGATTTTCCAAAGGATTTAAAAGAAATTACGACAACAGTCAAAAGAGGTAGATTGCGTTTTGATATCAATGTGAAAGAATTGCAGACCTTTCTGCAAAGACTTGATAAAATCAGCAACCGTCTTTCTTTCAGCATCATCCTGCTTTCCTTTAGCATACTCATGGTCGGCTTGATCATTGGAACGGCCATCGCTGACAAGCAAGCATTATTATTCAGGCTCCCCGTCATTGAAATAGGATCGATTATTGCGACGCTCATGTTTTTATTTATGATTTTTTCCATATTCAGGTCCGGAAGGATGTAATAAAAAACCCTTTTTTGGGTTTTTTGTTGTTCTAGCTTACTATAAAACTCTCTTTCAGTGGATATCTGTTTACCGGATTATAAGCTACATCTAGTTCCGGTGTACGAGAAGTTCTGGATCAGGCGAAGCGGCAGGATGCCGCACCTGATCCTTAAGATATTCCGCGGCGGCCTTCCTCCTCGTGTTGTCTGGCTGCGACGCACAGGGATGTGCTAGAGCAGGCGAAGCGGCAGGATGTCGCTGCTTGAGCCTGCCGAGTGCCATCGGCTCGAGGTCATGAGCCAATCGCTGCTGAAGGCAAACAATACGCCTTCTTCACCGCTTGTCTTATGCTTGTCACCGATAAGCCGGCAATCTCGCACTTCATTTTACCTTTATCTTGTTGGAGTTACTCTTAGTCTGTAAATGTGTGCTTTTTTAAAAAGATAGCAATTTAAATCAAAAAGTTTCTTTGTTATTTTGTTAACTTATAGTCAAGGAGGCTTGGAGATGAGTTACAGCCCAATTATTCAAAAGACCATAAAATATATAGAGAATAATTTGCAAGAAGATTTAACATTGGAAATTATTGCTCGTTTTGCGGGTTTTTCCAAGTATCATTATCACCGGATTTTTCAAAAAGAGGTAGGGGTATCCATATCAGAATACATACGATACAGGAGGATTGCCAATTCAGCCAGTCTACTGCTTTATACTGATCAAAAAATCATTGATATTGCTCTTTTTTACCGCTTTGAATCACAAGAGTCTTATACTCGGTCTTTTAAGAGATATTATAACCTGCCGCCGGGGCAATACCGTCAATTCATGGGCAAATTGATTTTTAAAAAGGAGGAAATGAAAATGAAAAATGATCAGTTGTTAAAAGGGTGGCAATTTAGTGGAAGCCACCCATTTAATTACCAAATGGGCATTGACCGTGAGGTGTTCCATCAAGGGAAGGCATCGGGATTTTTAAAATCTGTCACCGTTGAAGAACAAGGAGAATTTGCGACGATGATGCAGCAGTTCAAAGCAGATAAATATCTTGGCAAAAGATTAAAGTTCTCTGGTTTTATAAAGTCAGAAGCAGTAGATGGATTTTGCGGATTTTGGATGCGTGTTGATGATCATCTTCAAGATGTGCTGCATTTTGATAATATGAGTGACCGCCCGATAAAAGGTGATAATGAATGGAATCTTTACTCCATTGTATTGGATGTACCCGAAAATAGCGCGGTGATCTCTTTTGGTATCCTTTTGTCAGGGAAAGGACATGTATGGGTAGATGGAATTACATTTGAAGAAGTAGATAGTAGTATCTCAACAACAAACATAGACTTTTCCAGTGAACTTTTAGACGAACCGATCAACTTATCTTTTGATGAGTGTGAGGGGGAGTAGAAGGATGGAACATACAAAGCCGCAGGTACTATCGATCATTATAAGCTTGTCTATAGTAATGACCATCACGGCTTTAAAATTTATGGCAGGTAATGCCATTGGCCATTTTGTCAAAAGCGCCTTCGGCTGTTTCCTGGAAAGTCTGGCCGGCTAGAGGGTGAAAGAATAAGCAGTTAGAAAGGAAACATCTTTCTGACTGCCGCCCTCCTCATCATTCTTTTAATCTGACAGAAAATTAATGATATAATGGAATAAAAGATTTCAAGGAAGGGGACCGGCCATTTTATGAAGATTAATAAATTTGTTATGCCTGAGCTTATATTTGGAAGCGGTTCCATTGGGCTGGTAGGTGAAAGCTGTGCAAGGCTTGGTGCAAGGAAACTTTTTATCACCACAGATCCGGGAGTCTTGGCATCGGGTTGGTTTGAACAAGTGACGGACAGCTGTAAAAAAGCCAAGCTCCCCTATGTCATATTTTCAGATATTACGACGAATCCGAAAGATTATGAGGTGGATAAAGGCGTACAAAAGTATTTGCAAGAGGAATGTGACGCAATTGTTGGGGTAGGGGGCGGAAGTGCCATTGATGTAGCGAAAGGGGTCGCTGTGCTGGCAACGAACGGCGGAATGATTCATGAGTACGAAGGCGTCGATAAAATCAAATTACCGCTTCCTCCGCAGGTGATGGTGGCAACCACTGCCGGCTCAGGCTCTGAGGTTTCTCAATTTTCAATTATTACAGATTCAGAGAGAAAGAAGAAACTGACCATAATCTCGAAATCGCTTGTTCCTGATATTGCGATTGTCGATCCGCAGACCTTAATGACAAAAAGTCCTCTTTTGACAGCAACGACGGGGTTAGACGTGCTCACTCATGCAATCGAATCATTCGTCAGTATTGCAGCGACACCGCTGACAGACGTACAGGCTAAAAGCGCAATTACACTTGTAGCACAAAATTTACGTCCGTCTGTCGCTTCCCGAATGAATAAAGAGGCAAAGGCAAAGATGGCGATGGCGAGTGTTCAGGCAGGACTGGCTTTCTCAAATGCGATTCTAGGTGCAGTACATGCGATGAGCCATGCAATCGGTGGACGGTTCCTTTTGCCGCATGGAGATGTCAACGCTATCTTACTTCCTTATGTAATGGAATTTAATTATTTGGCCAGTCCTGAGAAGTTTTTGCAAATTGCGGAGCTGTTTGGTCAAGAGGTCAGCAGTCGGGCCACCATCGATGCAGGACAAAGGGCGATTGAATACGTCAAAAAGCTTTCGGTTGATATCGGTGCACCCCAACGATTATCCGACATGGGTCTGACTGAATCGGATGCATCCATCATCGGCCAGGTAGCCATCGAAGATGCCTGCATGATTACAAACCCGCGTGATATCACAGCAGCAGACGTTGAACGGTTATTTAAACTTGCGCTATAGGAGGGCACCTTATGTCAGACAGACTACAGATGATTGAACGGCTGGTCGGTGTTTCGTCATCAAAAATCAGTTATTATACGGAGCTCAAAAGAACAATCGATGAAATGAAAAAGAAAAATACGCAGCTAGAGATCATCAATGAGGTGATGAGAAGTTTCAATATCGATATGTCGATGGACGATATGCTAAAAAACATATTGGAAAAACTTCAGCAGATTTTTCCGTTTAAAAGATTAAGCCTATCCATATTTAAAAGCGGCCAACTGATATTGACGAATGTATATCCACATAATGAAGTGCATGACAACGTTGGCAATCCGATTCCAAAAGAAAGTTCTCTTTATTGGAGTGTTGCAGACTCTGGAACCTCTTATGTGTATCTGGTCAATGCGGATGACCGAAATAAACACATTGAAATTCCCGCTTTTAAAAATCTAGGTTTGCGTCAGGTGCTTGTCTTTCCTCTTTATGGAAAGGGGCGGATCCTCGGTATTTTAAGCCTCGGCAGTGCCCGGCAAAAAGAGTATGACAAAGAAGATCTTGCTTTTTTACAGCAGCTTTCAGACCAGTTGGCGGTCTGTATTGAAAATGTCCGTTTATATAATGAAGTGCTGAACAGTAAAAAAGAATGGGAGCAGACGTTTCTAGCGGTCGCCGATCCCATCATGTTAGTGGATTTGAACGGAATTATTCTGAGGTGCAATGGTTCCGCCTATTCTTTTTTTCAACTGGACGGGAAAAATATCTCTCACATGACATTGGATGAATTATTGTACAGTGAGCAGACAGAGCCGGACAGCCCGTTTCAAGAAACCCGAAATACGAAAGAAACGGCCTATCGCGAAATTACATTGCTTGATGAGAGCATTTGCGAAGTGCACACATTTCCGATTATCAACGAAAAGGAAGAGATGTATGGAGTCATCGCTTATATAAAAGATGTCACGGAAAAGAGACATTTTGAAGCACGTATGATGCAGTCCGGCAAATTGGCAGCCATCGGGGAAATGGCTGCAGGGGTTGCCCATGAATTAAATAATCCATTGACGGCGATTCTCGGCAACACCCAACTGCTGATGCGGAAAGTGAAGGAAACCGAGGTTTCACATGTTTTATTGACAGATATTTTTAAATGCAGCAAACGGTGCCAGGACATTATTCGAAACTTGCTTACTTTTTCCCGGCAGGATGAATATCTTTTCCAGACATGTTCAATCAATGACGCGGTTGAACAAGTTCTGAGTCTCATTGGGTATCAAATTCGCCAAAGCCATATTCATTTGGAGGTGAGCCTGGATCGTGAAATCCCTCTTGTTGATGGGAGCATTCAGCAATTGGAGCAGATCATCATCAATTTACTTTTAAATGCGAAAGATGCGCTGGATGAGGTAAGCAAGACCGACAAAGAAATCTCCATCCGGACGGAAAGCTGTATGGGAGAAGTCACCTTATCAGTTATTGATAATGGAACTGGTATCGATTCAAAAGAAATAAAGGAAATATTCCATCCTTTCTATACAACGAAAGAGGCTGTGAAGGGAACAGGGCTGGGGCTTTCAGTGAGCCTTGGTATTGCAGAGGCTCACGGTGGAACGATTGATGTAAAAAGTGAACCGGGAAAGGGCAGCGAATTTATCCTTCGTTTGCCGGTGACAAAAGATTCAATGTAAAGAGGGTGAGATGGGTGGCTAACATATTGATTGTTGAGGATGATCGAGAGGTTGCCAATTTCTTAAGTTACTTTCTAAAAGAAAAAGGTTTCGAGGTATACATAGCATACAGCGGTAAGGGCTTCAGTGAATTGTTTGAACAGCGGGTCTATCACCTGGCATTGATCGATGTGAAGCTTCCCGACTCAAGTGGATTGGATATCTTGGAAGATGTGACGGAGCACATGCCATCGTGCAAAACAATCGTTATGACGGGGTACAGCACAGTCAAAGTAGCGGTTGAGGCGATAAAACTCGGAGCCAATGACTTTATTGAAAAGCCGTTCGACGACTTGAACGCTTTGGAAAGAACAATCGATCATCTACTGGCGAATAAGGAGACCACCGCGGAAGCCAGTATTCAATGGCTGGCAAAGGAAAGCGGCATTGTGACAGAAAAAAGCAAAGAGATGAATCGCTTGCTGACGCTTGCGTATAAAATCGCTCCGAAAAATATAAATGTCCTTATCCAGGGAGAAACCGGAACAGGGAAGGAGCTTTTTGCCCATTTCATTCACCGTGCAAGCCAGCGAAATGAACAGCCTTTTATTGGCATCAACTGCGGTGCATTGTCCGAACCCCTGCTTGAAAGCGAATTGTTCGGCCATGAAAAGGGAGCTTTCACTGGAGCGGCAAAAGAAAGAAAAGGAGTGTTTGAAATTGCCGGAAAAGGGACTTTGTTTTTGGATGAAATCGGAGAGGCGTCGATGTCCACGCAAGTAAAGCTGCTGCGGGTTCTGGAAACCGGAGAGTATATGCGCGTGGGTGGTGAAACGGTACGAAAAACAAATTCCCGTATTATTTCTGCAACTCATGTTGACCTGGCTGAAGCAATAACCAACAGAACGTTTCGCGAGGACCTCTTATACAGGCTTGATGTCGTAAAGCTGGTCATCCCTCCGTTACGGGAAAGGAAGGATGACATCCGGCTGATTGCGGAACACCTGCTGGGAAAAACAGGTGTGGCGGTACAATTGAATGAAGTTGCTGTGACACTCCTTGAACAGTATGACTGGCCCGGGAATGTTAGGGAATTGTCCAATGTCATCAAGCACGCTATTTCAGTTATGGATGATGGGAGTGGGATTATAACACCAAAGCATCTTCCGAGAAAAATTCTGTCTGGAAAGTCCCTGGTAATTGAAAAGGCAAAGCCAAAAGAAGAGAGTTTTGAAGAATTTTTAATTCAGTGGACTGAAGATATGTTGGAGGTCTGGAATGATGAAGGGAAAGTGGAAATGGAGTTGGTCCTCAACAAGGTAAAAGTGCTGGAGCGTGAAATTGGTCGGGCATTCGTCATGAAAGTATTGAAAGAAACGGTGGGAGACCGTCAGGATGCCGCTAGAAGATTGAACATAAGCATGCGAAAACTTCGATATTTATTGAATGAAAAAGGACAGCCGTCCATAAAATGAACGGCTGCCTTTTTATATCTCTGGAAACGGATAGGCACCTTGGATTGCATATCCGCATTATCAGTTGGAAGCGGATAACCAGAGTTTCCTTGGAAAGAATATAGTTCTGGCCTAATTTTTTGTGCAGTCTCTCTGGAAAATAGAACTTGCTCTAAAACTTCAATACAACACGACCATTGATTTGTCCTTTTTCCATTCGATCAAATACTTGGTTGATTTCATCAAGCTCTGCGGTAGAAACGATCGCCTTGACTTTCCCGTCTGCGGCAAACTGAAGGGCTTCCTGCATATCTTTTCTTGTACCGACAATCGAACCCTTGACTGTTACTCCGTTTAGAACTGTATTGAAAATCGGAACAGGGATCTCATCGTTAGGCAAACCGACAAGAACTACAGAGCCGCCGCGTTTGACAGAATGATAAGCCTGTTCAAATGCAGTTTTGTTTACTGCAACGCTGATGGCAGCCTGGACGCCATCCACTTGATCCTTGATGACTTGCGCTGGATCAAAGTTTTTTCCGTTGACAGTCAAATCAGCTCCTAAATCTTTAGCAAGTTGAAGCTTATCGTCGTTGATATCGACTGCCACTACATTGAAGCCCATGGCTTTTGCATATTGAAGTGCAATATGGCCTAGCCCTCCGATGCCGTAAATGGCTACCCAATCACCAGCCTTGGCACTGGAAACTTTCAAGGCCTTATAAGTGGTCACCCCTGCACATAAAATCGGTGCAATTTCTACAGGATCTACACCATCCGGAATTCTTGCGACGTAATCAGCCGGCGCCACGCAATATTCGGCGAAAGCACCGTCAGCGGAATAGCCTCCGTTCAATTGATTGGGACAGAGCGTTTCATTCCCGGATAAACAGTACTCACATTCTCCGCAAGCTCTAAAAAGCCATGGGACTCCGACGCGGTCCCCTTTACTCAAAGAAGTCACGCCTTGTCCAATCTGTTCAACAATACCAACGCCTTCATGGCCCGGAATGACCGGGAGTTTCGGTTTGACCGGCCAGTCTCCATGTGCAGCATGCAGGTCTGTGTGGCAAACCCCGCACGCTTCCATTCTTATTAATACTTCACCAAGCTTGGGCTGAGGAATTTCCACCTCCTTGATTTCAAGTTTTTCTTGGAACTCATTGACAACAGCTGCTCTCATTACTGATTCCTCCCTAGTTATGATGTATTACCTATAAACTTAATATTGCAAAAATAGTGCCAACTTTATTTTGTTTATAAATGGGGACATAAAGCGGTCGGGCCGTTTTATTGTTTCTTTTTGCCAAAATTTCGGCTGGGGTGGCCGAAATTTTGTTAGAGGATTGTTCCGAGGGAAAAATAAAAACGTAATGCGTGCCTTCATAAAATCTATCTGCGAAGGTACGCATCACGTTTTCAGACGCTCAGTTTTTTGTTTTTTAGAAACAGGCTTAAGATTATCATGATAAACATACTAACAAACATTGCCATACCGATTATAAGAATTGCGTTATCCGAAAAATTGGAAAATCGGTATAGAAAATCAGGTATAAACAATATGGCAGGGATCCAAATGGTCAGCCATGTTTTACTCCAGACGGCAAGCAGGATAAAAATACATGAACAAACCGCTACAATGATCCAATTAACAGTGGGGCTTGCAGCATAAAAAGGTTCAACAAAAAGCGTGCTTCCCAATAATAAAAGTATAAATAGGATTGTCACACTTGCGCTTGCAACCATTCCGAAGAGAAAAAAAGTTTTTGTTGAAAATTGTTTTTTCCCCGCCTGCTGCAAAAAGAGTACATAAATAAGCAGGCCGGTGATGGCGGTTAGGGGAAAGCCTATGACTTGCACAATATTAAATGTTAACTCTCCCCTGATGGCGGGTCCCATGATAAAGTATGCAGCGACACCAGTAAAAAAGATGGGCAAATATTTTGTGAGACTTTTAACATCTGTATCCATTTCTTTTTTTAATGAATTCATATACTGTTCCGGTGTACAATCAATGATTTCTTCGATGTTTTTCCCATCTTTTTCAGCTTCTATTAAATGTACTTCTAATTCCTCGGTTAGTTCATTTATCTCTTTTTCTTTTTTCCCTGAGGTCACTAAGTAAAGCCGAAGGTTTTCAATAAAGGTTTCGCTTTTGGCGGATAGCAATTTTTTCCCTCCTATAGGTCTATTTCTTTTCTACATAAATAATAAGCCAGAGGATTGCCCCTCCTATTAATGAAGCCCACCATTGAAAATCGAGGGATGGGCCGATTTCCGGTGTAAATTTTACCAGGATCAATACGGCACCCATGCCTGCTGCTCCTGTTACTCCGGCTTTCAGCATATTCTTTTTCGTGTTCCGGTTTTTTGTGAACAAGGAATTGTTTATTAACCTTAAAATAAACCATATCGTAAGACTGATGAAACATGCGATGCCTAAAGAGACAACGCCAGTTACAAACAGGTTGATCTCTGTTTTGACCTCTGTGAATTGTGATAAAATCAAAAGAAGGATGCCCCGTATGATCAAAACCCAACTCACAATATTACAAGCGATTCCGGCAATAAACGGTATGACCTCCCGTTTGTCTTCTTTTGGCAACTGTTCGATAATTTCATCCGCAAAAGCTTTCGGATCGTCCCCGAAGATGTCATTGGCTGTTTTTCCTTCTTTCTGACCATCAAGTAAATGATCTAACATTTCTATCAATATTTCTTCAGACTGTTGCTCGGAAAGAGTTAATTGGAGACGGATATATATCAGCAAATCACTGTAGTAAGCTTCGTTTTCCGGAGTCAATAATTCTCTTTTTCGATTGTTTTCCTCAATCAATATTTTTGTGTTCATGGTTTCACCTTCTTTTTAATAACTCATTGACTGGACCAGTGATCTGATTCCATTCCTCAATGATGGTTGCCAAAGTTTCATGGCCCATATCTGTTAGAAAATAATATTTCCGATTCGGCCCAGAATCGGACGGTCTTATTTCTCCCCTGATTAATCCATTTTTTTGAAGTCTTAATAAAACCGGATAAATAGTGCCTTCGCTGACATCTTGCAAGCCGATATCTTGCAGTTTCTTGGACAACTCGTATCCATAAACCGCTTCTTTTTCAATCACTGCCAATACACATCCATCTAATATTCCTTTCAATAACTGACTTCGTACAGACATATGCACCTTCCATTCCGCAGCTATTATGTTATGCAAGATAGTAAACCAAAAAAACAGAGAGAGAAGCTCCCTTGGATTAGTAATTGGTTATACAAGATAGTGGAGGGAAAATACGACTACTTGGTTATGCAAAGTAGTCATGTTAAATATATACGTATGTTTTGTTTCTGTCAACCCTTAATATGGGATCTTAATTATTATTGGCTAATCGGATAGGATGCAGAAACTCAATAAGCAATCTAAAAGTGAGAAGGGAGGTGGAGTGGTTAGCCCCACCAAATCACAATAATTTTTATCCAACTCTTTTGTACCTACAGCTTTAAGGTTGGAAGTTTGAGTAAAGCCATTTATTGTATTGTCCACGTTGTACTTAAAGAAAAAGAATAATTCAAAAGTGGATTAATTTCTCTTTCTTTATCTTCGGCCATCTGTATTTTGGAACATGCCTTACCATTGTTTCAAAGATAATTCCCCATTGTTGTTCCGATAAAGACGCAACGGATAGTTCATTTTTTATTCCAAGGTTTCTTTTTAAATATTTAATCTGAGGTGGTGTAAATATACCTCTGAGCGCTATATCAATAGATAAGCATCGACTCTTAAGTACATAATCGGCCATTCCCCAAAAGGTTAAATAATCCGGTAGCGGTACAAGGGGTTTTGCTTTCCTTTTTATCATAATTATTGCGGAATCTACACTTGGAGGTGGAGAGAAATTTTTTCTTGATATCTCTTTAACATACTGAATATCAAACCACATTTTCCAAGCAATAACATATGGATCTTTTACTAAATTTGAAGTAAATCTTTTAGCCGCACCTTTTTCCATCACAATCACACCTCTTTGAAAACCACTTGAAGGCTTATTAAGAAGCATTTTCATAATCGGGGTTGTAATAGAATACGGAATATTGGATACAACGATGAAAGGCTTTGTAGGCAAACAAAATTGCAAAATATCTTCATGAATGACTTTAGTGTTCGGATGTTGATACAATTTTCGTTTTAGAATCTCAACAAACTTAATATCATATTCCACAGCCAAAACTTTTCCAGCTTTTTGACTCAAAACTGCTGTTAATGCCCCTTTCCCGGCACCCAAGTCTAATACTATATCATGTGTATTGATTTTTGCTTGATCTACAATCTCATGAATCAACTTTTTATTGTGGATTAGATGTTGGCCAGAAAAATTGTTTGGTGCCCCACGGGTTATTTTATTGGTATTCTTATATTTTTTTTGGGTCATATTGTATCTCCCTTTCTTAAAATAAAAAAATCACAGGCATCTGCCTATGATTCAGAGTAAAGGGAAGAAGACCCATCCTTTTTTGATGGAGTCAGCAAATAAACCATCCTTTTGTTAAAAAGGATGAGAATTTAGACATAAATAAAGAAAGGCAGAAAAATCCGCCTTTCCATTACATATTTTTATATGAAATGAAGATTATTAAAAAAGGACAGACTTATCCCATTTACTCTGTAAACACAAAACAGAGCCTTTGAACGTATTTAATTACTGGTTCAAAGTTGGGAAACGAAGTCTTATGGAATGCGTCATTTTTTAATAATCCTCCTAAACAATTAAATTCATCAATCATTATATGTTTCCCTTTAGAATAAGTCAAACTGAAATGGGGAAAGGAAAGCTTAAATTATCTGTTCAACTCATCGGATTTTCATGGATATCACAATCGATATATTTTTTCATGGCACTTGAAGTTACCTTCACAAACAACCTCTTCAATTAATTATTTTTAATATTGCAGCTTGATCCTAATGTCACCCAATGCAATAAAGTACATTACTTTAATCTTGGATCAAATGAGTCCTTTTATTAATTGAGTGACCTTGCTTCTCTATGGTCTCCGATTTGTAAATGCGGAAAACGCTTGTTTTCCTTGAAATACCTCATCACTTGCCTCGTCATATGCCAGCTCCCAATTTTTAATGATAAAAATGAAAAGTATGATGGTAGGAAAAAAGTTATATTCCCCTTCGATCACAATACTCATCGATCAATTCTTCTATCTGTTCCGGCCCCGGGTACTTGCCAGAAAAAGAAAATTTCAGTTCCTCGATGAATTCGCCCTCACGGTAGACATGGATTGCACCATTTTGTTCGATGACACTGTATTCAGGTTCAAAAATATATCCGTTTCTCTCAATTGCGCCCATTTTAAACACTCCTAATTGATATATATGAATGTATTATCTCACATACCTGTTTAATCCATGCGGTAACATGGAAACCCATACTATTTACTTGTAAAATGAAATTAAACAAAATATTCGGTAATATGCATTTATTTGAGGTGAATTCCATGAAAAAATTACTATTTTTTACCGCTGCCCTTGCTGCCGGAATCTTATTAAGTTTTGAGGCAGCAATAGGAGGAGCGCTCGGGGAAAATATTGGGGAGTTGGAAGCTTCGTTTTTTGTTTTTGCAGTAGGTGCAGTTGTTCTGTTTCCAACTGCTTTAATATTTCAAAGGCATCATGTAAATGCGGCATTCCGATTTCCAAAATGGGAGTTAACAGGCGGGTTTTTAGGAGCGTTTTATCTCGTAATGCTTCTGTTCAGTGTCAATATGGTAGGTGTTGGTGTTTCGATGGTTGCGGTTATTATTGGCCAAATTATGATAAGTATCGTGATCGACCACTTCGGCTGGTTCGGGATTCCGAGAATATCATTTGACCGGAATCGTTTGATCGCTGTGGTTTTATTAATCTCTGCATTATTTTTAATTATATAGGCGGTGGTTTATGTGATTTTATTGATGATGCTCATCCCATTGATCGCAGGCATGAGTATAAGTGTGCAATCGGCCGTTAACGGAAGCCTTGGAGCGAAGACGAGCAGTCTTGTAAGCGCAGCTTTGTCTTTTTTGACTGGGAGCGTTTCGCTGGCTGTTGCTGTTTTTTTCTTCGGAGGCGGGGATATTCTTGCAGTTAATGAAGTGCCGGGATGGCAATTGCTTGCGGCTGCTTGTGGAATCCTTTTTATTTCGATCATGGTCTACGTTGTTCCGAAAATTGGGGTAACTGCAACGACAGTAACGGTTATTATCGGACAGTTGACCGCAAGCCTGGCCATTGATCATTACGGCTGGTTCCATTCTGAAGTGAATCCATTCGGTTTAAAAAGATTGCTGGGAGTCATTTTATTGTTAGGATCTCTCTATTTTGTATATAAAGATAAGGAGAAGGAAAAGGCTGTTCACAACTTGAAAAAATCGGCCAGGGCCAGATAGTCTATAAAGAGGCAGTACAGATAACTTCTCAGAATATGTTAAAATGATTGAACTACCTACATATCGAAGGGATGGGTCTTTAACAAATTCTTCTACTTTCTTTTGGCTGCAGATGCAAAGTGGCCGAATGGTTTCTCAGGCGTGGGATAATTGTACTGCACAGGTTGTTGGAGAAGTACTTGGGAAAAATAACGGATAGATTAAGGTCCGGTAAGTTGGGATGAGCTTTTATGTTTCAAGATATTACGGTAACTGACTTGATCGCTATAAAGGAAAAAGAACCTCATACGATGATTGATGTCCGTTCCCCACAGGAATTTCAGGAAGCTACGATTCCAGGCAGCATCAATATTCCGATTTTAAACAATGAAGAACGTGCGGAAGTTGGAACGATCTATAAACAAGTCGGAAAAGAAGCTGCGATGGATAGGGGGCTGGCCATTTTTTCACAAAAGCTGCCTGCATTCATTGACGAATTCAAGAAGATCGAAACGCCAATGACTGTTTTTTGCTGGCGTGGCGGGATGCGGAGCAAAACGGCAGCAACGGTTCTGGACTTGATGGGAATCCGTGCGAACCGATTAAGCGGCGGTATCCGCTCTTTCCGGCGCTGGATTGTAAATTACTTGGATACCGGTGAATTCCAACCGGAACTTCTTGTCTTAAACGGCTATACGGGATCAGGTAAAACCCTTATTTTACAGAAACTGAAAGAAAAAGGGTATCCTGTAATCGACCTTGAAGGAATGGCAGGGCACCGCGGATCGATATTCGGACAAATCGGAATGACACCGAGAAATCAAAAGAAATTTGATGCTGCGCTAGTGACTGAAATGTTGAAATATAGAAATGATCGCTTTGTTTTTGTTGAAGGGGAAAGTAAACGGATTGGAAGGGTCTACATACCCGATATCATCTATGAAAAAAAAGAAGTGGGCTTGCAGATTTTCATTGATTTGCCTTTAAGGGAACGTGTAAAAAACATTATTGAGGAATACGAACCATGGAATTATCCGGAACGTTTTCAAGAGGCTTACCGATATATTAAAAAGAAAATCCATACCCCTGTCGCAAAGCAGATAGAATCGCATCTCGAAAACGAGGAATTCACAGATGCCGTCAAGTTGCTGCTTGAATACTATTATGATCCAAGATATGAACATTCCGCATCTCATTTTCCAGAATCCCAAAAAATGACGATTCAGGCAGATTCGGTTGATGAGGCGTTCACAAAGGTATTAGAAGCGATACAACAAACCAAGATCGGAATAAAATAAAAAGAAGATCATCGGAACTGCGATGATCTTCTTGCTTTTTATCCTAATTCATGTCCGGTTACAAATATATAGCCTACCAAAAAAATATTTAAAACGATGATAACACCTGTGCAGAGCCAGGCAAGTATCTTCACCCATGTTTTGTTTGCAAACTCACCCATTTTTTCCTTGCTGCTCGTAAACAGTACGAGGGGAATAACTGCAAAAGGAAGCTGCAGACTTAATACGACTTGGCTCCATAATAACAGGTCACCTATCCCTTTGGCTCCCGCAATCCAAGTAACGATAAAGGCTGGGATGACTGCAATTAAACGGGTGATCAGTCGGCGGAGCCAAGGGGAAATCCTCAAATTGATAAATCCTTCCATGATGATTTGCCCTGTCAGTGTTCCCGTAATGGTTGAATTCTGTCCGGAAGCAAGAAGGGCTACGGCAAATAATGTGCTTGCGATGCCGACACCCAGAGTCGGGCTGAGCAATCGGTAAGCAGCTTCAATTTCGGATACATCCAAACCTGTTCCGTAAAATGCTGCAGCCCCAAGAATCAAAATAGCTGAATTGATTAAAAAGGCAATCGAAAGTGAAAAAGTAGAATCCAAAATTGAAAATTTAATCGCTTCTTTCTTGCCCGCTCGATTACGTTCAATTTTCCTTGTCTGCACGATGGAAGAATGCAAATATAGATTATGCGGCATCACTGTTGCTCCAAGAATCCCTAACGCAATAAACAGCATTTGAGGGTTAGCAACGATTTCCGGTTTTGGAATGTAACCTGCCAATAAAGCAGAAACTTCCGGTCTTGCCACCACCACTTCAAAAACAAATACCAGGAAAATCGTAGCCATCAGTACAATAATAATCGATTCGATGACACGAAATCCTTTCCTTTGTAGAAGTAGAAGTAACATGACATCCAGTGTTGTAATCAATATTCCGAGTAATAATGGGATGTTAAATAATAAGTTTAATGCAATGGCGGAGCCGATCACCTCAGCTAAATCAGTCGCAATGATGGCCAATTCAGCCAGTATCCAAAGAAAATAAGCCGTTTTTTTTCCGCTTGCCCCTTTCGTAGCTTGTGCAAGATCAAGCCCGGTAACGATTCCAAGCTTTGCAGCTAGTCCTTGAAGCAGCATGGCAATTAGGTTGGAAATGAGAATGACACTCAAAAGTGCATAACCGAACCTCGCTCCGCCGGCAATGGATGTTGCCCAGTTTCCCGGATCGACATAACCGACAGCGACTAACGATCCAGGTCCGGCAAATGCAAAAAATTTCCGCCAAAATCCCGCGTTTGCTGGAACATTGATTGAACTGTTTACTTCTTCTAAGCTAAGGCTGGAGCTTTTATGCAGCCATCCATTCTTTTTTATTTCCTGTTCGTCAGACATTCGATCAACTCCTAAACAAGCACGAGAGAAACAAAATTGGATAAAGGCAAAATAAAGAGTCATGGTTACTTTTTTTGTAAAATAACATAAAGCTCAATCTATCACAAGCAGTCTAATCTTTATTTTACCCTAATTTTTTCTAAGTAATATTCCGGAGAATTATGTGAAACGTTTCACAATAAATGACATTTATCATATCAAAGTAATGACGTTTATGCCTACTCTGAATTGTTACTTGGTCTTATCATTAAATGTAACTTCACATGGGAGAGGATCGCATGGATAAAGAAAAAACGAAACAACTTCAAAAAGGCGTTGCAGCATTTGCCAAATCTGATTTAAAAAAGAGCATCTTTCAAATATTAAATACGATTCCGCCGTTTTTCGTGTTATGGTTCCTGGCGTATCAAAGTTTATCTATATCAATCTGGCTTACACTTGGGTTGGCAGTAGTTGCCGCAGGATTTGTTGTCCGCATATTTATCATCTTTCATGACTGCACTCACGGATCTTTTTTCAAAAATAAGAAAGCGAATGATACGCTTGGCACGATTACAGGAATAATGACCCTTTTTCCGTATCAAAAGTGGAAGAGGGAACATGCCATTCATCATGCATCCAGCTCGAACCTTGATAAGCGAGGTATTGGTGATATATGGGTGATGACAATAGAAGAATATCAAAAAGCTTCGAAATGGCAGCGTCTCGGATATAGATTTTACAGGAATCCGCTCGTCATGTTCGGACTGGGGCCATTGTATCTGGTCCTAGTATCTAACCGAATCAATCGTAAGGACGCAAGGAGAAAAGAAAGATTGAATACGTACCTGACGAATTTCATGATTGTTGCCACTTATACGTTGATGATGGTTGCTGTCGGCTGGCAGGAGTTCCTTATCATCCAGGGATCGATCATGTTTATCGCAGCGGCACTTGGAATTTGGCTCTTTTATATTCAGCATACATTCGAAGACTCCTATTTTGAGGAAGAATCAGAATGGAATTATGTAAAAGCAGCAGTTGAAGGCAGCTCTTATTATAAGTTGCCCCTTGTTCTTCAGTGGGTAACTGGAAACATTGGTTTCCATCACGTACATCATTTGGCGCCGCGTGTCCCGAATTATCATTTGGAAGAAGCGCATGATTCAAATCCGCCGCTTCAACATGCAACGACCATCACAATCAGGACTAGCCTTGAATCGTTAAGGTACAAGCTATATGACCCAGAAAATAAAACATTTGTCACTTTCAAAGAGGCACGGCGAAGGATTCGGACAGAAAGTAAACAGATGAATTTGAAGCCAAAGCATATAAGTTTTGAAACAAAATAGTTGGTACATGCCATTCCATGATGATGGAATGGCTTTTCTTTAGTGGTCACTGTTATAATGTTCCCAACAGATAGGAGTGAAAATCCGGTATGGGTAGCTGGTTCAGCATTTTTCCTAGAAATAAATGGCTAAGTATATATGTTTGGATCATTTTTTGTTTATTGCCCTTCTTTTTCATTTTCAGGTCGTCGTCACCTTTGGAAATCTTAATCGGCATTACGCTGATGTTATTGTATTTTTTATCATACATGTTTTCATATAAGGCAAAAAACGGTCTTGTATATATGTGGGTCAGTTTTGAGATTGTCATCAATGTGGTTATGACATTGTTATTTGGCTACGTTTATTTGGCCATTTTTACAGCGTTTTTCATCGGGAACATCCGAAATCCGGTCGGATTCTATATCATTTATGGCCTCCATATCGCTTTTACTGTTGGAGCTATTGTATCTGGTTTTTTTATAGAAATCGATTTATTTCTCCCGCAAATCCATTTTATACTCGTTTCAGTACTCGGAACAGTGCTTCTGCCTTTCAATTTATATTACAGAAATAAACAGATCAATTTGGAAGGGCAGCTTGAGCATGCAAACGAACGGATTTCGGAATTGGTCGTGCTGGAAGAAAGAGAGCGGATATCAAGGGATTTGCACGATATCCTTGGACAAAAGCTGTCGTTGATCGGCTTAAAGAGCGATTTGGCGGGGAGGCTGGTTTTCCGGGATCCTCAGGCGGCTGAAAAAGAACTGCATGATATCAGGCAGACGGCCAGTACAGCATTGCGCGAGGTTCGGGAACTCGTTGCCGATATTCGGGCAGCAAAATTGGAAAATGAACTGGTTAGAACGAAGCAGATGTTTAAGGCAGCTGAAATGGAATTGACTATTGAGGGCAATCCTTCCTTTGGAAAAATACCAGCAATTATTGAGAGTGTATTAAGCATGTGCCTGAAGGAGGCGGTAACGAATGTGGTGAAGCATAGTGGTGGAACGGCTTGCCGCATCACGTTCGAACACCGGCCGAATGAATATATCCTTTCTATCGAAGATAATGGAATCGGAATTCCCAGAGGTGGTAAGGTGGAGCCGGGAAGTGGCTTGAGAGGAATGCGGGAGCGGCTTGAATTTGTAAATGGCAACCTCCATGTAGATGGAGAAAACGGTACAAGGCTGACAATCCGCGTACCTGTTGTCCTAAAACATATCATGAAAGAGGTGGATTGAAATGGTTCGTATTGTCATTGCGGAAGATCAGGGGATGATGCTCGGGGCCCTTGGCTCTTTGCTGAACATGGAAGACGACATGGAGGTTGTCGGACAAGCAAGAAACGGGGAAGAGGCAGTTAAGCTTGTAAAGGAGCTTGAGCCCGATGTTTGCATTATGGATATTGAAATGCCGGTAAAAACAGGACTTGAAGCTGCGCAGGAACTGAAAGGCTCTTCCAGTAAAATCATCATTCTGACTACTTTTGCGAGAGCCGGCTATTTTGAGCGTGCCCGAAAATCGGGAGTCCGGGGCTATTTACTGAAGGACAGTCCGATCGAAGAGCTCGTTACCGCTATCCGTCTGATTATGGATGGGCGGCGCATGTACGCCCCTGAACTAGTGGATATTGCCTACGGAGATGATGATTATATGGAAAATCCGCTGACTGAACGCGAAAGTGAAGTGCTCAGTCTTGTTGCGGAGGGGAAAACGACAAAGGAGATTGCAAAAGAGCTTTATTTGACACCAGGCACTATCCGAAACTATATATCTTCCATACTCGAAAAACTGAATGTAAGCAATCGAATTGAAGCCATCTCCCGATTTAAGGAAAAAGGGTGGTTTAAATAGCCCAATACGGATATAAGTACCCAGTACATCACGGCTTTTCAAAAAGGTGTGATCCTTGGGGGATTTCTCAGAATGCCTTTATGTTATAATTCCAATAAAAGGAAATATAAGATGGGGTGAAACAATGAACCACTTGGATAGGGAACTTTATGATTATCTTGTTGATCAGATAGAGAATATATCAAATGAGTGGCTTGCTCATAGAAGTAAAGAGCATGGTTCCATTTACTCTGTTGATATAGACAAAGAAACGGAAACTCAATTGAAGGAACAAAACCGTTTAACCAATCTGACTGTAGCCAGCAGTCTAATGGAAGATAAAAAGGAATTTGATAAGAATAAGGAAAAGTGGGCACGGCTTGTAGCTGAAAGCAGGGTCAGCAGCAACACCCCCATTCCTGAAGTTTTGGAAGCATTAAGCAACGCACGGAAGGTTTATTGGTGTTTTGTGGAAAGGTTTGTGCAGATAAATTCTGGAAAGGTGACTCAGGAATATCTTTTGAGATGGGGAGCTACGATAAACAGGGCATTTGATGAATTGACCATACAATTTTCGCAGTTCTACAACATGTTAATGGATACTAAATTGTCAGCGCAGTCTAGTTTGATTGACGAGTTAAGTTCCCCGGTTATAAAAATAAATAAAGAAATTGGTGTACTTCCTCTAGTCGGTGACATTGACACTTTGCGGGCGAAAAAGATTTTTGATTACGTACCTGTCAAATGTACGGAAATCAATATATCCAGTCTGTATATTGATTTATCCGGAGTATCAATCATCGATACGATGGTTGCCCATCAAATCTATCAGTTGACGCAAACTTTAAATCTCCTGGGGGTACAATCCACTATTACTGGTATACGTCCCGAAATTGCCCAAACTGCTATTCAACTGGGGTTAGATTTTTCCAAGATTGATACATACAGTTCGCTGGAGCAGGCATTGAAAGACAAATTTCTGCTTGTGCAGTCCACCAATTAAACATAACCCTCAGCAAAGCAGGCAGTCATCTGGAATAATGGCTGCTTGCTTTGCTGTTTTGATGGTCTCAATGACTGTCTTTAATTGACCGTGCAGAGGTCTTACAGAGTTAAACGACGTTCTCTCTAATAAGCAATTTCTCAATCTCCCCTTTAGTTACCGGGGGACTATAAAGGTATCCTTGCCCAAGATGGCAGCCATTTTCTAAAAGGAACTCCCTCTGTTCTTCAGTTTCTATCCCCTCTGCAATCAAGTTGAAGCTCAGGTTGCTGCCCATTTCTATGATGGTCTTCACTACAGATGCAGTATTTGAGTCTGTCATCATTTTCCGAACGAAAGACTTGTCGATCTTGATAGCATCAATCGGTAGGCTGCTCAAAACGCTCAAGGATGAGTAGCCGGTGCCGAAATCATCAATTGATACTTTGATGCCGATATTTTTCAGTTTTCCAATAATAGTATAGGATTGATTGATTTTCTGCATGACGCTTTCGGTGATTTCAAGCTCCAGGTATTTTGGTGGCAGCAAATTTTTACTTAATGATTCGTTGATGAGCTCGATAAATTGATGATCTTCAAATTGCAATGCTGAGACATTTACAGCAATTTTTACTCGAATCCCTTCACTCTGCCATCTTCTGATTTGCTTGCAAGCTTCTTGAATCACCCATTTCCCTATCGGTATGATCATCCCTGTACTTTCAGCAATTGGAATAAACTCATAAGGGAAAACATTCCCCAATTCCGGATGTTTCCAGCGAAGCAATGCTTCCACCCCGACAATCCGCCCGCTTTCCAAATGTACCTGTGGCTGATAATACAACTCGAATTCATTATGATGGAGAGCTTTTTTCAATCCCTGTTCTATTCTTATCTTCCTGTCTTGCACAGTGTCAACTTGGTGCACGAAAAATTGGTAGTTATTATAGCCATTTTTTTGAGCTAAGTGCATTGCTTTGTATGCATGTTTCATCAAGGTGCCTACATCATGACCGTCATCGGGGTACAGGCTGATCCCGATGCTTGTTGTCGTAAAAAACTCTTTTTCATTAATAACAAAGGGCTTCATAAATAAGTTTAAGATTTGTTCGGCGACTTTTTTAACCTTTAATTTGTCGGTATTTTCCAACAAAATGACAAATTCGTCCCCGCCATGCCTTGCAATCAACATATCTGAAGGGACATTTTCAACTAATCTTTCGCCTACTTTGATGAGGAAGCTATCTCCGTATTGGTGTCCCAGTGTATCATTGACAAGCCTGAATCTGTCTAAATCTATGAACATAACCGCAAGCTGATGATTGCTCTTATTGTTGCGCAAAACGGCTTCTCTTAAAGTACTTTGAAATTTCATTCGGTTTGGCAGGCCGGTCAGTTGGTCATAATAGGCCATGTAATTCATTTTTTCCTCGTGATTGTTGCGTTCCCTTAGTGACAGGGTGTGAATTAAGCCCATAATAGTGAAATTGAAAATGGCAATTCCGATCAGTACGGAACTTGAACCGATGGAGAACACCCATGTTTTGGACTTCAACAGAGCGACTTCATAGAGTGTCATTGATTTCATTACGATGTAATGGGTTATGGAAACCCCAAGCGACAATATGACAGCAACGGGTATGTGAAAAAGAGAGAAGCTTTCTTTGATTGTCTTTGTGAATAAAAAACCTGCTATAAAAGGTATTCCGACTGCGGAAAAAATCGACATTGCCACAAGGAAATAATTATATTTAATGTAGGAATTTGCCAGGGTTCCATAGGCTCCGCTATAATGCATCACTAAAATACCTGCGCCCAACAGGACAGAAGCAGGTAGTAAATTCGAAACAGTGGTCTCATCTTTTAACGTGAAGACATAAAAGGACGCATAAGTCAGAATGGTTACTGCAATAAGCGAAAAAAACGTTGCCGGTCCATTGTATATGGCCTCGGTACTTGTCTCAAGTGACAGCATGGCAGTTAAGTGCGTCGACCAAATGCCGATGCCCATCATGGAGGCGCTTGCTGCAAGCCAAAGGTTTTTCTTCTTTTGCGTTTCTGCTTTATGGACCTTTCTGAGCAAATCAAGCGCCGTGACACACGCAAAGATTAAGATTAAAATGGAAATAAGTACAGAAGAACTGCTATAAAAAAATGGGATTTTTTCCATTTGTGAGACCCTCGCTCCAACTAATTTAGGTAAAAAAACTGTCCACCCTTTTTATCGGCTTTTAGCGAATTTTGTAAAGGGGATGCAGAATAAAATAGCGCTGTTTCATATTGGATATTCAACATTTTGGTGAAAATTGACTGTACTTTTATCTAAAAAAGGAAAACCATATTATAATGGTAGCAGTGGTAGTATTTTTTTTGAATTTATGGCCTATATGGATTGAATATTGCCTGGGTGTGAGCCCGGCTTTTTTAAGGGGACGAAATAAAATGATATTGAGTAAGACAGAAACTCATGAAGGACAGGTGAAGGGCGGCCAAATCACGGCATTTCTTGCAGATCTAATGGCGCTTTTTAAGGGAATTGTGCTGATTGCGAATGTGCTGCCCGTTTTTGCAGGATTCTGGTTAGCGCTGGTTTTTACCAATACACCTTTTACGATGAATTTACAGTTGTTTTTCCTGACAATAATCGGAAGTACACTCGTGATGGCCGGCGCTCTTGTCCTGAATAACTGGTACGAGGTTGATTTGGACAAAGTGATGGACAGGACTCAAATTCGCCCGACTGTTACTGGCCGAATTTCGCTTAAGACAACCTTGGTTCTAGGAATTGTTTTAAGTATAATCGGATTCATTCTTTTGGCCTTCACTACTTGGGAGGCCCTCCTTTATGCATTTATAGGATGGTTTACTTATGTGGTCATGTATACGATGTGGACAAAGCGCAAGTATACATTTAACACGGTAGTGGGAAGCATCTCCGGGGCAGTAACACCGTTGATCGGCTGGGCAGCAGTCAGTTCTGCCAATCATATTGTTCCGATTGTGCTTTTCATGATCTTGTTCATCTGGCAGATGCCGCATACATTTGCAATCGCGATGAAGAGACACGATGAATACAAAGCAGCGGGAGTCGCGATGCTTCCAGTCATTCGCGGGTTTGACATGACGAAACGCCAAATATTTGTTTATGTCGCATGCCTATTACCGTTCCCTTTCTTTCTGGTACCTCTTGGTACAGTGTTCATTGTTACAGCGACCCTGCTGAATCTCGCATGGCTGGGACTGGCGATTTGGGGATTTTTTGTAAAAGATGATCATAAATGGGCTCGGATCAATTTTGTGGTGTCGGTCAATTATATTGCGATATTATTCATTATGATGGTCTTAGTGACTTTGTAGAATGGAGGAGTTGATGTTGAACTCCTCTTTTTTCATGAAAACTAAGCGGGTATAATGAGGGTAATAGTGATTGAAAGGATTTTTTGAATGTCTCATGACTTTTTTTACCGCAAGTATAAAGAAACAGGTGTTCAATTAAATGAAGTTCAAAGAAAGGCGGTGCTCCATACAGAAGGGCCGCTGCTTCTGCTGGCTTCACCGGGATCTGGAAAAACTACGACGATCATCATGCGTATCGGTTACCTTATTCAAGAGAAGAACGTACTACCATCACGGATAAAAGCTGTCACTTTCAGTCGAGCATCTGCCAACGATATGGAAGCGCGTTTCAAACAACTTTTTCCTGGCCTTCCTCCTGTGAATTTCTCTACAATTCACAGCCTCGCCTTTGAAACGGTTCGGGAGCAATTGTACAAGGAGCGCGTCGACTACCAAATTATTGAGGGAAATACAGAGAGCGGGCTGCACAAGAAGTTGATTTTGCGGAAGCTGTTTGAATCTGTTACTGGTGAAAACATGACCGATGACCAGTTGGAAGAGTTTATGACGTATATCAGTTTTATAAAAAATAAAATGATTGGGCAGGAAGATTGGCCTTCAATCAAGTGTACTGTCCCAAAAGCGGCAAAGATTTTACGTAAGTACGAAAAGTTCAAGCAAACAGGCCATCACAGGCTGCTGCTGGATTTTGACGACATGCTGACGATGGCAAATGATATTTTTGAAAATAATACTGATCTTTTGAGGAAGTATCAAAGCAGATACGATTACATACTGACGGATGAAAGCCAGGATACGTCATTGGTGCAGCATAAAATCATTGAAAAGCTGGCAAGAGAACATCGTAATCTTTGTGTGGTTGCGGATGATGATCAGTCGATTTACAGCTGGAGAGGGGCCGAGCCGTCTTATTTGCTGGATTTCAAGAAATCTTATCCGAATGCAGATATTTTGTTCATGGAGCGGAATTACCGTTCGTCGAAAGAAATCGTGGAGACGGCAAACAATTTTATAAAGCAGAATAAAAACCGGTATGCCAAAAATATGTTCACAAAAAATCCTTCGTCAAAGCCTATTATATTTAAAAAATTTTCTGATTACAAGTTTCAGGTGAAATATTTGGTGAAAGAGATCAGAGAAGAGAGAAATCTGTCGGATATCGCAATCCTGTATCGCAACAATTCATCTTCGATTGCTTTGATGAACGAGTTTGACAGAGCGGGCGTACCTTTTTTCATGAAAGATGCCGATAATCGCTTTTTTTCCCATTGGGTTGTCGGCGATATCCTAAATTTTATGCGAATGACTTATACAGATAAGCGGCCGGAAATTTTAGAAAAAATCCATACGAAACTTAATGGATATATTACAAAGAAACAAATGTTAGCTCTGAAGCAGATCAGAAACAACGAATCTGTTTTTGATAATCTTGTAAACTATGTCCAAATAAAGGACTATCAAGTGAAAAAATTGATCGAGAACAAGGAGACTTTCCGCCAAATGAAGGGGATGCCGCCACTGCATGCAATCCAAGTCATCAGGGATAAGCTGGGATATGAAAAAGCGCTGGAAAACATGTGTGAGCGACTCGGGTTCCGAAAAGAGTATCTGCTCGGCATTTTAAACACGTTAGAGGAAATAGCACAGGACCTTGCAACCATGGAAGAATTTGCAGGGCGCTTAAAACATTTAGAGGCGAGATTAAAAACGTCAAAATTCAAGAAGGATGAAAATGCGGTGACTTTCTCTACATTTCACAGTGCAAAGGGTTTGGAATTTGAAAAAGTGTATATGATCGACCTTATCGATGGCGTCATCCCATCAGCGGAAGATAAAAAAGGGGACATGGAAGAAGCCGTACGCTTGTTTTATGTCGGCATGACCCGTGCAAAAAATCATCTTGAATTGATTTCATATCAACAGAAAGACGGGTCGAAAGAAATGGAATCCCCGTTTGTCAGCGACGTTTGGAATATAGTGAATCCACCAAAGGAAATCGGCAGTAAGATGCCGGAAAGAAAGGAAAAGCCCCAGACTGTTGAAGCAAATCCAAACGCAATTACTGATAGCTCGGAATTACGGCCAGGTATGCCAGTGAAACATAGAGTATTTGGAAAAGGAAACATAGAGTCACTTGGTGAGGAAACGATTCATATCAAGTTTTCCAATCAGGAAAAAGCTCTTTCCATCAAGATGTGTGTGGAGCGGGGGCTGTTGGAGACGGTGTGATGAATGGCAATTGGCTTCGTTTGTACGGAAAAATTCCCGCTTTTGGCCTGAGTTCGAATAAACGGTAACCAATCGAGGGGAAATGTTCCCGTTTTGTGCCCGATTTCGAACAAACGGTAACTAATCTTGGGGGAATGTTCCCGTTTTGTGCCGGTGCTCGAACAAACGGTAACCAATCGTGAGTCAATGTTCCCGTTTTGTGCCTGAGTTCGAACAAACGGTAACTAATCGTGAGTCAATGTTCCCGTTTTGTGCCTGAGTTCGAACAAACGGTAACTAATCTTGGGGAAATGTTCCCGTTTTGTGCCGGTGCTCGAACAAACGGTAACCAATCATGAGTCAATGTTCCCGTTTTGTGCCCGAGTTTGAACAAACGGTAACCAATCGAGGGGAAATGTTCCCGTATTGTGCCGGTGCTCGAACAAACGGTAACCAATCATGAGTCAATGTTCCCGTTTTGTGCCTGAGTTCGAAAAAACGGTAACTAATCGATGGGAAAGGTTCCCGTTTTGTGCCGGTGCTCGAACAAACGGTAACTAATCTTGGGGAAATGTTCCCGTATTGTGCCTGAGTTCGAACAAACGCTAACTAATCTTGGGGAAAGTTCCCCGTTTTGAGCCGGTATTCGAAAAAACGGTAACCAATCGTGAGTCAATGTTCCCGTTTTGTGCCTGAGTTCGAACAAACGGTAACTAATCGATGGGAAAGGTTCCCGTTTTGTGCCGGTGCTCGAACAAACGGTAACTAATCTTGGGGAAATGTTCCCGTTTTGTGCCTGAGTTCGAAAAAACGCTAACTAATCGATGGTAAAGGTTCCCGTTTTGGGCCGGTGCTCGAAAAAACGGTAACTAATCGATGGGAAATGTTCCCGTTTTGTGCCTGAGTTCGAACAAACGGTAACTAATCTTGAGTCAATGTTCCCGTATTGTGCCTGAGTTCGAAAAAACGGGAACTAATCGATGGGAAAGGTTCCCGTTTTGTGCCTGAGTTCGAACAAACGGTAACTAATCTTGAGGAAATGTTCCCGTATTGTGCCTGATTTCGAAAAAACGGTAACTAATCTTGGGGAAATGTTCCCGTTTTGTGCCTGAGTTCGAAAAAACGGTAACTAATCGAGGGGAAATGTTCCCGTTTTGTGCCTGAGTTCGAAAAAACGGTAACTAATCTTGGGGAATGTTCCCGTTTTGTGCCTGAGTTCGAACAAACGGTAACCAATCGTGAGTCAAAGTTCCCGTTTTGTGCCGGAGTTCGAACAAACGCTAACTAAACAGACGGAAGAGTTTTCATATACCGTATATGATCAAAAAAACAGTCACTCGGAGGAAGATATATTCATATTTCTTCCGGCTACCTCTCAACGTAATGCGCAGACCTTCCGTAACCTTGCAAAGTGTAGTGATTTTGAATGATCCTTCTGATTGTTTTTTTAGATTGAATAACGCTGCACCAATCATGAATGATACTGACAGTTACTTTTTCATTCGGAAAAAGTAATTTGAATTGTTTAATATTCCTTATAACAGCGGAGTCCACAATCTCTTTATGACCGCAACTTCCACATACTACAGTTCTTTCTTTTAAAAATGTTTTCAAGGATTTGCAAGAATCACAATCAATCCCTTTTTTTAGATGATCATATTTATAGTCAGGTAGATTGTCAAACGGATTTTCGTTAATATGGCTGTTTATTAGCTTTTCGGCCAAATTGTAATGGATCTTCTCCAGTTTTGCAGAATTTGATTTTACTTGATTTATGAAGTGATTAAGTTGTGTTGGAAATATGGCAGGCAGTTCGACTGGAGCTTGGTATAAGGTGAACTCGGAGTTAACGAAGATGATGGCCCCTTTAACAGGCAGGTTGAATCCATATTTTTGAAGGTATTGACGAAAAAGGGATTCGCATCGTTTTAGCTGGAGGAGGGGATTTTGGACTTCTTTTCCGGACTTGGTGTACCAATTTCCGGATTCGAGGTGGTAATCTCCTTGAAAGTTTTTAACTTCGAACAAGTATATGACCCTTTGAGTAATAATTAGAGTATCGATCTGGAAAAGGGTGTTATTGTGTTCAAGTAATATATCATGGAGGACCAGGCAATTTTCGGATAATCCTTTTAATAATTCGGAAAATCTCCTTTCGCCAGCTTCTCCCTTTTCCACACTTACATAATAGTACATTACATCTTTGTCCACTTCCATACGGGTAATTAAGATTGGAAAAATGTTCGCTATACTATTTCCCTGAAAGGGTTTGATAACCATGTTCCACGACCTTTCCTTATATGTTATATACACTTCGATAATAGCATGTCCGTAATACTTTTCAAATGGATTTTAAGTAAAGTAGAGGCTTTTTAAATTGACGACCTTCTACCTCGCCTGGTTTTATATTTGAAATGTTCCGTTTATGCCACATCTCCAATGCATCCACAGAGGTTCCATCAAGGATATATTGATGTTTATCAGTATTTGACATTGCTCCCTTGCTAAGGAAATCAGCAATGTATTCCAAAGCATTTTGAGACGAAGTAACGGAAATAGAATTTGCAAACATTTTCCCCACTAACTTACCCAATCAATACCTGAATTCTATTTAAAATCAAGCACTGTCAATAGTGCAATCGAAGTAAAAAATAGATCCTATGCGTTGATAATATCTATTTTTTAACAAATTATGTCTTTCTTCTCAAAGGGATAACCTTGAAAAGTCTTGGCTTTTTTCCGAAATGAGTATGGCAAGCAAGATTAAAGCTGCTCCGACCGCTTTTTTGAGTGTAAGTCAAAAAAAATAGATCCTATGTATTGATAAGATCTATTTTTTAATAAATTACATTTTTCCTCTTAAAGGCATTGCCTTGAAAAGTCTTGGCTTCGTTTCCGAAATGAGTATGGCAAGCAAGATTAGAGCTGCTCCGGCAGCCATTTTGAGTGTGATTACTTCCCCTAATACCGCAATCGATAAAACCATTCCCCAAAATGATTCCGTAGAAAGAATGATTGCAGCTTTTGTTTCCGAAATAAATTTTTGAGCCATCGTCTGTAATAAAAACGCAGCCGCTGTACCGAAAATCCCTAGGTAAACTAATGAGAATACTGCTCCGTCCACAATTGGAACCGCCGCCTCTCCTCTGAATACCAATATAACGAACCCCAATACAGCAGCAGTAAAAAGTTGGACAACTGTAAGGTTAATCGGATCCTCCGTTTTAACGAATTTGGCCGTGTAAATGATATGGAATGCAAAAACAATAGCACAGAGGAAAGAGAGAATATCCCCGATATTCAACTCAGCAGAAAATCTAAGCGACAGAAGCCCGATACCGAGCATCGCCAAGACAGCTCCGACGACCTCGAATTTATCCAAGCGCTTTTTATATATAGCCCAGCCTAGGAACGGCACGATGACCACATTGACTGCTGTCAGAAAAGCATTTTTAGAAGGTGTTGTGAACTGTAGCCCCACAGTTTGCAGAGCAAATGCCAAATATAAAATGCTGCCAAGAATAGCTCCTTTAAGGATGGTTTCTGTTTTAACATGCTTCATTTTTTTATAAAAAAACAGTCCCAAAATGACTCCTCCGATCAAAAATCGGACCGCCATATTTTGATAAGCCGAATAATAATCCAATGAAATCGATGTGACAACAAAGCCGCTTCCCCAAATAAAAGCTGTAATAATAAGACTGATTTCTCCGATGTATTTACGCATAACTTCCTCCAAAAACCCAATTTTCGAACAATAAAAATACAGCCTCCGCCCGATCAAGGTTGGAAGCTGTCTTTAAAAGATTAAAGACTCTAACTATTATCGTATTATAAATACAAAGGAAAAAAAAGACCTTCCAAAAATTTTTTATGATTTATTTGAAAACATTCACGATTAACATGGCGAAGGGATGGCATTTATCATCTCAATTGACCGACCAATGCTCCATCGCTGCAAATATCAAAGGATAAGGCAAGTGAAGAGGAGGTTAGAATCACAATATCAGCCGCAGTGCCATCCTCCTTGATTCCTGTCAAACCCATTACATCGTCTTTTTGCTTATATTTGTCGGCTGCACGCACATACTACGAAATGGTGATGAAGATGGAGTGCCGTTCAAATAAGGAACTGAAAAAATTTGTAAGAGAAGCAAAGAAATGTGCGAAATATGGAAAAGTGGCAGATTATATACCTGCTTTAGGAAAAGCCAATCCAAATGATCTATCGATTGCCATACGTTATCCAGATGGAAAATGTGTTTCTGCAGGTGACATTGATAGGAAAATCACGCTTCAAAGCATTTCGAAAGTGATCAGTTTGGCGCTCGTGTTAATGGACAGGGGTACAGATGAAGTGTTTAGGAAGGTGGGAATGGAGCCGACCGGTGATCCTTTCAATTCCATCGCCAAATTGGAAACTATGGCACCAGCCAAACCACTCAATCCGATGATTAATGCAGGTGCGCTTGTAGTGACACATATGATCGAGGGCAGTAATGTTGAAGCAAGGCTACAGCGATTACTCTCATTTATCAGGAAGCTGGCAAACAATCCAGAAATCACAATGAATAGTCAGGTGGCAAACTCAGAGTTTGAATCAGCTCAGTTGAATAGGGCACTTTGCTATTTTTTAAAACAACATAAAGTCATCGATGAAGATGTGGAACAACTTATTGATTTGTATACGAAGCAGTGCGCGATAGAGATGAACTGTCTGGAATTGGCCAGAGTAGGAATGATCTTTGCAATGAATGGAATAGACCCGGACAGCGGAGAACAAATCATACCTGAACAGCTCGCCCGGATCTGTAAAACGTTTATGGTCACATGCGGTATGTACAACGCATCCGGTGAATTTGCCATTAAAATTGGAATTCCTGCCAAAAGTGGTGTATCTGGCGGAATTATGGGTGCAGTTCCTCAAAAATTTGGTATCGGCATATTTGGTCCGGCTTTGGATGAAAAAGGGAATAGCATTGCCGGCATTAAATTATTGGAATTGCTGTCGGAGACGTATCAATTAACAATGTTTTAGAGTATATCTGAGCAGTTAAAACGGGTGTCTGTCGAAAGATGGATGCCTATTTTTAACAATAATTTTAAAGAAAATAAAATTATTGTTGACTTGTTCTCTATAATGAACTTAAAATGATATTAGCAGCAAATGATCGTGTGAAAATTTCTTCCCACGGAAATTTTTTATCATAGTTGTTCTTAATTGGGAACAAAAACTCTTATTAAGGTGGTTTATATGAGTCAATTTGAGAATAGTGCAGTAAATGAGTTTAATCTTAGAAACTTGTATACATTAATTCTAAAACGATTATGGCTAATTTTTCTGATCACTATTTTATTTACTGCAATGGGTTGGTTGTTTATCGAATATAATAACAAGTCTCCAAAGTATCAGGCATCAACAAATATTATTATTGATGCAGAAGCAGAATATAGAAATACACTGCAGGTAGTCATAAAAGATATTACTGTTTTGGAATCGGTTATCAGAGAACTGCGCCTGGAAAAATCTTCGGAAGACCTGGCGAAGCAAGTCAAGGTTGAAAGTATTGAAGATACACAAGTGGTGAAGATAAGTGTTGTTGACAAGGATCCCATCCTGGCTGCTGACATTGCAAATACAACGGTAAGAGCGTTTAAAGAGAGAGTGCCAGATATCCTGGATATCAATGGAGTAAGCATCCTTTCAGAGGCTAAAGCTCAATCAAAACCAATGCAACACAACCAAGTGAAAATCATTCTGGCATCGCTTATTTTGGGAATTGTTACTGGCCTGGCATTAATTTTCCTGATGGATTACTTTGACAACACTATCAAGTCAGAAGCCGAAATCGAAAAAATATTGGGAATCCAGGTTTTGGGCAGTGTTTCTCAAAAGAAGAAAAGAAGGACGAAACGGAAGAAAAAAAGAACAAAGGAGTTACATTTCAGGAGTGAGACAATTGGGATCAGGTAAACAAAAATCCATTTTTGCAGGGAAAAAAAGAAAAGAAGAAGAGCTTATTGCTGAACAATACCGTACAATCGGGACTAATATCCAGTTTATAACAGGAACCAAGAGAAACAATATTATCCTTGTTACTTCACCTGGAAAAGGGGAGGGAAAGTCTGCTACAGCAGCCAATATAGCACTTTCACTGGCACAACAAGGAAATAAAGTCCTGTTAATCGATGCGAACTTCCGATGCCCTGAACAACATAATATTTTCAATATATTAAATATATTTGGATTCACGGATATACTTGACGGAAAAGTCACTTTTGAAAGGGCCATTACAAAAGTCAAAGGGATACATATCCTTACGAGCGGTACTATTCCTATAAGTTTATCCACTCACAGGGCAGAAAAGTTGTTGGATAAAGTAAAAACAGAATACAGCATGGTAATCATCGATTCTTCACCTCTTCTTGAAATAAACGACACAAGAATATTGGCGAATATCTGCGATGGTGTTGTGTTGGTTTTCAAGCAGAATGAAACTAGGGTCGAAAAAGCTTTGGAATCAAAAAGGATTCTTGAATATGCTCAAGCAAAGGTTTTGGGTGTGGTTCTGAATGAAAAAAACTAGAGTTTTACCTACAGATTAAATTATTTTTTTGCCTGGTTATTCTTTATTAAGAACGATATTTTCTTTAAAAAGTCTTATGGAAATGTCTCCTTTCCACTATCAATGGAGGCACTCGATCATGCTGTGGGTTCTATAACCTTAGACGCCAGTCGTCAATAGTGTGATGTGAGGGCGGGTTAGATGCCCATATTATTATAGAGTTTTTAATTATGGGGTTTAAATAATTTTTCACCAAGTTCTTAAACCCCATAATTAGGGCCTTTATATTTTTTATCAAATAGAAGAGGGGAGTCATATGACTTATCGAAAAAGAATACCACTATTAATCATTGCAGATTCCTGTATTGTGCTCTCTGCTATACTACTCGGGAGCTTTTTGGTGAACGGAAGTATTGTCGATATTACTACCTCTTTTTCACTCAGTTGCATTTTCATCATAGCTGGCCATCATCTGTTTTCAATTATTTTCAGATCATATAAAAAAGCCTGGGAATATGCGAGTGTTGGAGAATTAATCATTCTATTAAAAGTTGTTACGTTATCAATCATAGTTACAGGCTTGATGCAACAAATTATCTTTAACACGGTTTTCTTCCGGATTCTTATGGTGACTTGGCTGCTCCAATTGTTGTTAATTGGGGGATCAAGATTCTGCTGGCGTATATATAGAGATAAGTATGCCGGTAAAGCAAACAACAAAAAAAGGACGTTGATCATCGGGGCAGGTTCAGCAGGAACCATGGTAGCAAGACAATTATTAAAAGAAAATGAAGCAGACTTGCTCCCAGTTGCATTTATTGATGATGACCCCAACAAACAATACTTGGATATTTTGGGACTCCCGGTATTCGGTGGTATAAGTCGCATCAAGAATGTTGTTCCTGAATTGAAAGTCGAAAACATTATTATCGCCATCCCTTCGCTATCTAAAAAAAGGTTAAATACGATATTTCAGGAATGTGTGGAAACGAAAGCTAAAACGCAAATTTTACCGATGCTGGAAGATCTGGTGACTGGAAAAGTCTCCATCAAACAATTCCGTGATGTACAGGTTGAGGATCTGCTGGGGAGAGAACCGGTCAACTTGGATATTGAGAGCATTGCAGGATGTGTGGCAAATAAAACCATATTGGTGACAGGAGCAGGCGGATCCATCGGATCCGAGATTTGTCGGCAAATCTGCCACTTCAACCCCAGAAAATTGATTCTACTTGGACATGGGGAAAACAGCATCCATTCTATTGAATTGGAGTTAAAGGAAAAGTTCGGCCAAATACCAATTGAAATCTTAACCGAAATAGCGGACCTCAAGGATGCCCAGAAGATTTTATCCATAATGGGTACATATCGTCCTGATGTAGTTTACCACGCCGCGGCTCATAAACATGTGCCCTTAATGGAACGAAACCCGGAAGAAGCCGTCAAAAATAATGTGATCGGAACAAAGAATGTGGCTGAAGCGGCAAATTGGCATGGCATAGGGACTTTCGTAATGATTTCAACAGACAAAGCTGTCAATCCAACAAGTGTGATGGGGGCAACGAAGCGGCTTGCTGAAATGGTTGTTCAGCATATGGACCAAAAAAGCAAGACTAAATTTGTAGCGGTCAGGTTTGGAAACGTCCTTGGCAGCCGCGGCAGTGTGGTGCCAATTTTTAAACGGCAAATAGAAAAAGGCGGGCCTGTCACTGTTACGCATCCGGAAATGGTTCGATATTTTATGACGATACCGGAAGCTTCAAGATTGGTCATCCAGGCAGGCGCATTGGCAGAGGGCGGAGAGGTTTTTGTCCTGGATATGGGTGAACCTGTAAAAATTGTGGATCTGGCAGAAAAGCTTATCCAGCTGTCTGGGTTTTCGATTGATGAAATCGGAATTGAATTTACCGGAATCAGGCCGGGGGAAAAGCTGTTTGAAGAATTATTGCATGATGATGAGGTAAAGGATCAGCAAGTACACCCTAATATTTATATAGGAGAGACATCGGATTTGTATTTTGAGGAAATTGAAGAAATTATCAGGTTTTACCATACTTTGGACAAAGAGACATTGAGACAGACACTTATTCATCTTGCAAACAATAAAGTGAATTTGATACCGGGACAACTGGTTTCAGCTTCCGGATAAGGGAGTGGACGATATGAAGGTGAAAAAAGCAATCATACCGGCTGCAGGCCTGGGAACAAGATTTTTGCCGGCGACCAAGGCAATGCCAAAGGAAATGCTGCCAATCGTCGATAAACCGGCAATTCAATATATCGTTGAAGAAGCAATAAATTCTGGAATTGAAGATATCATCATTGTTACGGGAAAAGGGAAGCGGGCAATTGAAGATCATTTTGACCATTCTTTTGAGCTGGAGCAGAACCTGATTGAAAAAGGAAAATATGATTTGTTGGATCAAGTTCAGAAGCCATCAAAGATGGTGGATATTCACTATATTCGTCAAAAGGAACCAAAGGGGTTGGGCCATGCAGTTTGGTGTGCCCGAAAATTTATTGGAGATGAACCGTTTGCTGTCTTGCTGGGTGATGATATTATCATTTCAGAGAAACCTTGCCTGAAGCAAATGATAGAACAATATGAAAGGTACAATGCATCCATATTAGGCGTTCAGATGGTTGGGACAAAGGAGGTTTCGAGATACGGAATTGTTGATGGTCCTGTAATTCGAGATCGCTTTTACAATGTTGAAGGCTTGATTGAGAAGCCGGACAAAGACGAAGCTCCTTCCAACTTGGCCATCATGGGAAGATATATTCTAAACCCAAAAATATTTGACATATTAGCTATGCAAGGGCCTGGTTCCGGCGGTGAGATTCAATTAACAGATGCTGTAGCCAAATTGAACCAATATGAGGCTGTATATGCCTATGATTTTGAGGGGATTCGCTATGATGTCGGTGAGAAAATGGGGTTTATTCAAACAACTATTGAACTTGCCTTGCAAAGGGAAGATCTAAAAACTGAATTAATGGACTATCTGGCTTCTGTTGTTGACAGACAACTGATCGGGTGACGCCATGAACAGAAAAATATTATTTTGTGCTACAGTAGACACTCATTTCAGCTCTTTTCATTTGCCTTATTTACAGTGGTTCAAGCAGCAGGGGTGGGAAGTTCACGTAGCTGCGGCCGGCGACAATTCACTGCCTTATGTCGATGTGAAATATTCCATACCTATCGAGCGCTCGCCATTGAATTGGAAAAACCTAGAAGCTTATAAAAGCTTGAAATCTTTAATTGAGGAAAATCAGTACAACATTATTCACTGTCACACCCCCATGGGTGGAGTGATATCCAGATTGGCTGCCCGCAAAGCGAGGAAGTGCGGGACAAAAGTAGTGTATACAGCTCATGGATTTCATTTTTTCAAAGGGGCACCATTAATCAATTGGATTTTATATTATCCGATTGAAAAAGTACTTGCACGTTATACAGATTGCTTAATCACCATCAATGAAGAGGACTTTGTAAGGGCGGTAAAAAAACGATTTAAGTCTAAAGTGATCGAACATATACATGGAGTCGGAGTAAATACGGATTTTTATACCCCTGTAAACAAATTTTATAAAACGAAACTGAGGGAAAAGTATCATTACCGTAATGATGCTTTTTTAATTTTTTATGCAGCAGAATTTAATAAAAACAAGAATCAGAAAGCGCTGATTCAATCACTGTCTTTCATAAAAGAAGAGGTGCCAAATGCAAGGTTGTTGTTAGCCGGGCAAGGCCCCTTGCTGAATGATTGCATGGATTTAGCCAAAGAGCTGGGGGTGGAAGGGATGGTTGATTTTCTTGGGTATCGAAACGATATACAAACATTATTAAATGTCAGCGATGTAGCTGCAGCCTCCAGTTTAAGGGAAGGCCTGCCTGTAAATATCATGGAAGCTATGGCATGTGGATTGCCTGTAGTGGCCGTTGATAACAGGGGGCACAGAGAGTTAGTTTTCAATGATAGAAATGGGTGGTTAATTAAAGGGAATGCCGAAGATATATCCGAAAAGTTAATACTTCTTGCTCAAGATAAGCTACTATGCACCCGGTTTGGCAGATATGGGCGGGAAATTATCGTAGGTAAATATTCGCTTGAAAAAATATTGGAAGAAAAAAAGAAAGTGTACCGAAGGGTGATGGGAGAAGAGAAAGATGGGAAGTGGGAGGTTCAGTAGGGGGATTGTTTGGAAAAATGAGAGAAGAAAATCTAAAAAGGTGTTGAAATGGAATATAAACTGAAACAGCAGCAAACCACATTTTCCTTAGAAAAACTTGTAATTCTCATAATGGTATTGTTTTTCGGTTTTACTTCGTTAAGGTTTGGCCGATTTGGAATTGGAGAAGTCATCCTTTTACTGCTTTGTATAGGTCAATTTATAAAGAGCAGAGTAAATGTAATTAGAATTTCAGAGCATGCATTTACAATTTTTTGGATAGTTTATTTGTATATTATTACGATCGGTTTCGTAGTGAACAACTTGCTTGATATAGCACCGCAATCTGTTCTGTTTGACTATACTTCCTATATAGTCATTCTGTTCTTATGCCTGACTTTTGAAACAAAGTTTAACGAGATGCGGTCAATTGATCTGTATAGTTTGCTGAAAATCGTTTATTGGGGCGGGCTTTTAGTGATTGGTTTTCTTTACTTATTGTATTTGATGGGGATAGACAATATAGCCGGGCATTATTTAACGTATGATGGTGCGGACATTTTTTCGCCATTTGCTTCGGACTATCATCAATTTGCCTATTTTATTGCCCCTCTACCATTTGTCGCACTATATATTATACAAAGAGAAACCGATAATATCGTGAAGTTTATAACAGCAGTAAGTATAATTTTATTGATTAGTATGGGATTATCAACGTCATCGAACACATTGGTTTCATCATGGGTGAACACAACCATACTAATTATTGCTTTGCTCCTATGGAGAAAATTAAGAAGACAATATAGATCAGCAAGCATTATTGCATTTTTTATTTGTCTGGCATTCATCGGACTGCTTTTCAGTTTTGATATTATAGCGGGAATTGTAAAAGATTTTTTTGAGGAAAGCTCAAATGGGGAACACCGAATATTATTATGGATCAATTCTTTGAAAGTTTGGCTTTATTCACCAATTGTCGGGCTAGGCCCCGGCTCTTTTTCCGGAAATGAAATATTTCAAGGGACTGAAGCTCATAATACATTTTTGCAGGTGCTGACACAGGGAGGAATATTGGGAGGGATTCTATATGCTTTATTGATCTTCAGGCTGATCAGAATCACCCGTGTAAATATTTTTATACTATGCGCAGTTTTTACACTAATCATGTATGGTCTTGGAATCAATGATTTACGGAGAACAGTTCTTTGGTTTTACTTCGTTCTATTTTATTTTTTATGTATGAAGGGAAAAGAGGAAGAAAAATAATAGAAAGAGCCGAAGGAATAGTAAATAGGTTGTTAATAAGGCAAGTAAATTGTCGGTATACCTGTTCAACAGTTATATATATGAAAAAGGTGAGAATTATGTACTTTTGCATAGCTGAACTTTTGCTTAATTCGGCTTTCTGTATGGCATTATGATGAATAATCAGGCAAGAACCCATTCGTCCCTAAAAAACTTAAGTTACTTAATGGTCGGCCAAATACTTGGTATTTCTGTTAGTTTTATTGCCAGAATTGTCTTTGTCCGAACGCTCTCGGTTGAATATTTGGGACTAGACGGTCTATTTACAAATATCATTACAATCTTATCATTAGTGGAGTTGGGAATCGGTCCTGCTCTTGTTTTTAGCCTATACAAACCTATAGCTGAAAATAATATAGAGTTAATCAAGTCACTTCTGAAATTATATCAAAAGGCATATTTGATCATTGGATCTCTGATTATTCTTCTTGGAATCACAGTGGCTCCATTTATTCATTATTTGATAAAGGATATGCCTGTCATACCCCATTTACATTTTATTTTTATATTGTTTGTATTAAATGCTGCAGTGACTTATTTTTACTCATACAAAAGATCACTGATTATTGCCGATCAAAGAAAATATATTGATGCAACATACAGGTACGGCGGTTTTATTCTTCTTAATATTGTCCAGTGCATTGTCCTAATAATCTGGAAAAATTTCATTTTTTTTGTTATATGCCAGTTAATCCTCAATATTTTGGAAAATATCTTAGCTTCAAGGACTGCTGATAGGCTGTATCCTTTTTTAAAGAGCAAAAAAGTTGCAAAGCTGGACAGAGCATTCATCAAAGGAATCTATAAAAATGTGAAAGCCATGGCTATGCATAGAATGGGTAACGTGATTGTTTTATCAACCGATAACATACTCATTTCTAGTTTTGTGGGTCTTCTTGCCGTTGGATTATATTCCAATTACCGATTAATTCTAACCGCATTAAATATCGTGCTTATGCAATTCTTTGAAGCGGTAAAGTCGAGTGTTGGCAATTTTGGGGTGACGGAGAGCAAGGCAAGGACCAAAGAAATCTTTAAGAAAATCTATTTTATGAATTTCTGGCTATATGGCTTTGCTTCTGTCGGAATATTATGTACGGTAAATCCCATGATTGAACTATGGATTGGAGAAAAGTTCATTTTTTCGATGGATATCGTTTTACTAATCGTCATCCATTTTTTTCTTGACGGAATGAGGAGAGCTACCTTAACCTTCAGGGACGCATTGGGATTATACTGGTATGATCGCTACAAGCCCGTAGCAGAATCTCTGATCAATATGGCCGGGTCTATTATGTTGTTGAAAATAATGGGAATAGGCGGCATTTTTCTTGGTACCATTATTAGTATATTGACTACATGTTTTTGGGTTGAGCCGTATGTGCTTTATAAGTACGGATTTCATATTAGCTCGAAAGCATATTTCATTTCTTATTCCAAATATTTATTGGCAACCGTTATGGCCGCAACGATCAGTTATGGGATCTGTGCTCTTCTACCTGAGACAAATGTACTTGTTCTGGCTTCTAAAATAATGATTTCAATAGTTGCCACTAATCTATTATTTTTCATGATGTTTAGAAAGACTGATGAATTCCAATATTTTAAAGATTTAATTCTTGACGTTATCCGAAAGACCGTTTTTAAGAAAAAGTTACCGGAAGTGAAGAACTTTTAGTGGAGATATTTAAAATTTAACGAAAGAATGGTAAAACCAAAGGGATGTGAGTTTATTCAGTAGGTACGCCATTTTCATTATATTATTGCTTTCTGCTTTTTTTGCAATTGCCATCTTTCTTTTTGTTGGAAATCAAAAAGAAAAACCGAAGGCCGTCCCTGTATCCATCAGTCTAAATAAAGCCATTTATGATCTGAAAATGAAAGAAAGAGAAGTCACTTTTGCACTAGCAGTGTATTCCGATGGTACTAAAAAAAACATATCAAAACTTGGAACCTATACTACCACTGATAAAAAAGTGGCCACTATCGATTCTTCCGGTGTCATCACGGGTGTTGGACCAGGATCGGTAAAAATAACTGTTTTATTTGAAGGGCTGTCAGAAACTTTTTCGGTATCGGTCTCTGAAAAAAGACGGACGGTCAACGTAAAAGATTATGGAGCTCATGGTGACGGAATCCATGATGATACAAATTCATTCCAGGAGGCCATTGATGACCTGGCAGTTAAAGGTGGAGGAGATATCTTTATACCTTCCGGGACATATATTTTACATCCAATTTTTCTAAAACCAAAAGTAAACCTTGTTGGTCAAAGCCGAGATCACGTCATATTAAAGTTATCGAATGAAGCACCCGACGGGTACACCCGTTTAATCACAATGGATAACAATACCAAAATTCAATCCATTACTTGCGATGGAAACTATCAAAGCCATCCAAATGGCACCGAACATATGCATTGCATTTTTGCTTTTGATAAAAATAATCTTGTCATTGAAAACAATCGGCTAATGAATTCGGTTGGAGACGGTATATCAATATCAGGATCTAAAGAAACAAGCGAATACGTAACTGTGTCCAATAACATTCTCCTTGAGAATCAGCGTTCGCAAGTTGTTATTGAACAGGCGAACCATTTGTTTATTTTTAACAACACAATAACATCTGAAACTGGGCGGCCGGGCATACATTTTGAACCATGGGAAGAAATCCAATTTTTTGATGCAGTTATTAAAAGCAATAAGATTGTCACCAATTCAAGTGAATATTGTATATTATTGGCTGGCTCAGATTCAGGAATGGCCCGTAAAAGTCACCCGGGTTATTTTTTTCATGGAGTTGTTTTTGCAAACAATGTGGTTAACGGACCCGAATGCTCATTGCTTGTTATGGATACATCCGGTACTGCAATTTATGACAATAAACTATTTGTATCCGACATATTTGTTTGGAGAAGGAACAAAGACTTATCTATTCATAACAACCTTATTCAAGGAGTGAGTGGCATTCGAATAGAAGGAGGGGAAAATGGCAGGTTAGTTTCAAATGGAACGCGGATATTTGAAAATACGATTACCACTGCAGCTGATGGAATAAACATTATGGCAGGGGCGCAAAATACTTACATTTTCAATAATCAGTTTAATGGAATGGATAAGGGGACAGGAATTCATTTATTTGCTTCCGATTCAATTGTTAATACAACGATATCAAACAATACATTCTCCAATTATATCGATGGAATTAAAACCTCCAGTATAAAAAATGTGCCGATGTCAGGACTGACAGTTGCTTATAACACTTTTACGGCTAACAGCGGATACGCATTATCACTGCAGGGAGAGAATTCAAATGTAAAGATGGTAAGTAATGATATCATGGATACCTCTGGTATGTTCATTCTAATTGAATCCCATATGTCAATAAAGAATGTTTTGATTAAGGATAACGTGATTACGGGTGGAAAAAGGGGAATATATCAAAGTGAGAACGGAAAAGGTTCAATGAAGCATTTAACAATTTCAAATAATCTTATCAAATATATAACCGATGGGAACAACGCTCATCCAACGGGGGCAGCCATTGAATTATCCAGTGGATCAAGGCTGGTGAAGGATGTAATGATAAAAGAAAATTCGTTAATAGGTAATGAGGTGAACGAAATCAGGGTCCCCGAATCATTATTAAGTTCGGTAAAAGAAAATAAGATTAACTAGCATGCTTCAGCGTATTATTGGCTGAAGCGCTTTTTATGTAAGGATGTGGCCAATGAAAATATTAGTTACAGGCGGAGCAGGATATATTGGCAGTCATACTTGTGTGGAGCTGCTGAATGCTGGTTATGAAATCATAGTTGTGGATAATTTATCAAACAGCAAACCGGAATCATTGAAGAGGGTTCGTCAAATTACAGGAAAGCCTTTGACCTTTTACAAAGCAGATATATTGGACAGCACTGCTTTAAATGACATTTTTACAGAAAATAAGATTGAGGCTGTTATTCATTTTGCAGGATTCAAGGCTGTTGGAGAGTCAGTGAATGTTCCGCTTGCCTACTATCATAATAATGTAACAGGAACGATGCGTTTGTGTGAGGTGATGGCAAAGCATGGAGTAAAAAGAATGGTGTTCAGTTCTTCGGCAACGGTATACGGCAAGCCTGTTTCAGTACCTATATCTGAAGAAGATCCAGTAGGGGCAACAAATCCGTACGGACGTACTAAGCAGATTATCGAGGACATGCTCGGTGACCTGCAAGTATCTGATCCGGAGTGGAATGTTGCCCTTTTGCGTTATTTCAACCCCATTGGGGCACATAAAAGCGGGTTGATCGGTGAGGATCCTAATGGGATTCCCAATAATCTGATCCCGTATATTTCACAGGTGGCGATTGGAAAGCTGAATGAACTGAAAGTCTTTGGAAATGATTACCCCACTAAAGACGGAACGGGTGTCAGGGATTATATCCATGTGGTCGATTTGGCTGCCGGGCATGTAAAAGCACTTGAAAAATTGCTGGGATCAACAGGTATTCAAACATATAATCTTGGAACTGGAAAGGGATACAGCGTATTAGACATGGTTGATGCATTTGAGAAGGCAGCTGGAAAGAAAATTCCATGCCGTTTTGTAGAGCGGCGGCCTGGGGATATCGATATTATTTATGCTAATCCGGCAAAAGCACAAAGAGAGCTTGGTTGGCGTGCTTCAAAAGGAATTATTGAAATGTGTGAAGATACATGGAGGTGGCAGTCCCGTAATCCGGAGGGGTATATTTCACACAAAATTCATTACATGACTAATGCACATGCGGTGGTGAATTATGAAGAGAGCCTTTGATCTGATTATCTCTATTGCCTGTTTTATTTTTTTTCTTCCCTTAATATTGTTAACGGCAGTTTCCATCAGAATTATGCTGGGAAGTCCGATTATTTTCAAGCAGATGCGCCCGGGTTTACATGGCAAACCCTTTATGCTGTATAAGTTTCGGACCATGACAGATGAAAGAGATGAAGAAGGGAACCTGTTGCCTGAGCATAAACGATTGACTTTTTTTGGTGAAACGATCAGAAAGTTAAGCTTGGATGAACTGCCACAACTGGTAAACGTTATGAAGGGAGAGATGAGTTTAATAGGGCCCAGGCCATTACTGATGAAGTATCTCCCATTATATACAGAAGATCAGGCCAAACGGCATTTGGTCAAACCGGGAATGACAGGGTGGGCTCAGGTAAATGGAAGGAATGCAATTACATGGGAAGAAAAGTTTGAGTTGGATATCTGGTATGTAGAAAATCACAGTTTTTTATTGGATTTAAAAATTCTTTTGCTAACGATTAAAAAGGTATTGAAATCAGAGGGAATCAATAATGGCAGTCATGTTACCATGCCGGATTTTGAAGGGGACAGCGGAAACCAAAAACGTACTTCCTATTAATCTTTCACAATGCAGTTAAAGGGACTATGGGGAAAAAGCGAATGTCCGATAGAATTTGCTTTAACCAGCTTTGCGAGGTGAGAAAAAGTGATGAATAACCAAGAGAGGGTCTATCTTTCACCGCCGCATATGAGCGGAAATGAACTTAAATATATTCAGGATGCATTTGATTCAAACTGGATTGCACCATTGGGGCCGAACGTGGATCAGTTTGAGAGGGAGGTTGCATCTTTTGTAGGGGTAAAAGGGGCTGTTGCTGTCAATTCAGGAACTGCGGCAATTCATTTGGCTTTACGGCTTCTTGAGGTGAATCCAGGGGATATTGTTTTCTGTTCAACACTTACTTTTATAGCCAGTGCCAATCCTATCTTATATCAGGGCGCCAACCCAGTATTTATCGATTCTGAGCCTGACACATGGAACATGTCCCCACAAGCATTAGAAAGAGCATTGAAGGATGCGAAAGCTGCAGGGGTCTTGCCGAAAGCTGTTATTGTTGTCCATCTATATGGCCAAATTGCAAAAATGGATGAAATTTTAGACATATGCAACAAGTTCTCCGTACCGGTAATAGAAGACGCAGCGGAATCACTCGGATCTACTTATAAAGGCAAAGCAAGCGGTACAATGGGGGCATTTGGAATCTATTCATTCAACGGAAATAAAATCATCACAACATCCGGAGGGGGAATGCTTGTTTCGAACGATCAACATGCAATAGAAAAAGCCCGGTTTTGGTCAGCACAGGCAAAAGACAATGCTTCCCATTATGAGCACAGCGAAGTGGGATTTAACTATCGTATGAGCAATATATTAGCAGGCATTGGAAGGGCTCAGTTAGAGGTCATCGACGATAGAGTGCGGTCAAAAAGATTTATATTCAATCAATACAAATTTTATTTATCAGGTTTGCCTGGGGTTACATTCATGCAGGAACTGGAAAACACCTGCTCGAATCGGTGGCTGACTTCATTATTGGTAGATGAGGACCAGGGCGTTTCAAAGAGTGATTTATTGAATTTTTTAAATGAAGCAAATATAGAGGCCAGGCATGTTTGGAAGCCACTACACTTGCAGCCTCTTTTTAAAGGGGCTTCCTACTATCCCCATAATGAAAACAAACATGTAGCAGAAGAATTATTTCAAAAAGGTATCTGCCTTCCATCAGGGTCAGGGATGACCAAAGGACAACAAATTAAAGTAATCAATAGAATTTTGGCCTTCTTTACCATAAATGACATTTATACAGGTGAAATAATCTAATGACACAGAGTGAGCTATATCAACTTTTGGTTGATACCCATGAAAAAGTCAAGCAAGCCGAAGAGTTGGAGTTAAGGGAACTAATCAGCGAAATCATTCGAATGATTGAATCTGAATACAGTCAATGATATCGAATTTTTAAGGTGAAAAGGGGATATGGACGTGAGTTTTACTCAAAAGACCGCCTATATTTTACAAATACACAAAAATCCCGAACAAGTAAACAAGTTTATTCATCAGCTGACTTCGGATGATCAGGCTGATGTATATGTCCATATTGACAAAAGGAATTACGATATCCGCAGAAAATTGATAAAAAAGAAAAATGTAAAAGTATTAGACAAAGCGTTTGTTTGTGAGTGGGGCGATATTAGTCAAGTTGATACAACTATCCAGTTGATGAGAGAAGTTTTGTCTGCACAAAAAAATTACGATTTCGTTTGTTTGAGAAGCGGTCAGGACCTCTTGGTCAAAAACGGGTTTAAAGACGTATTGGCAAGTAACAAAAAAAACATATATATCACTTTGAGAAGGGTGGATAAAAGAAACTTGGGTTTAATGAATACCAATTGGCCCAAGATCACACGGAGAAGGTATACGTCATTTCATCCTGCCAGAGTATACAGGAGTGTTGTTCAAAGCTTATACCGGAAAGGACTCAATTTGTTTCCCAATAAAAATGATTGGCCCGAAGATTATTCTTTGTATAATGGGGCTCAATGGTTTTCTATACCGTTGGAAGTAGCCCGATATATGATCGATTTCATAGATTCCAATCCATGGTATTACAAATACTTTGAGAACACATTATGTCCGGATGAATGGTTTTTTCATACCATCATAATGAACTCCCATTACAGGGAAGATGTAGTTAATAACAACTTTATGCATGTGAATTGGGGCGATACAATTCAAACAAGAAACTCCCCTCTTTTCTTAAGGGAAAAGGATATAAAATCAATTGAGGAATCAGGCCATTATTTTGCCCGGAAATTTGATGAAGATGTGGATAGATCAGTGGTTGATTATTTTGTGCATAGGGTTAGTTTTGACAGAAGCAGTTCTGATAAGAAAGAAATGTCGTTAAACTAGCATGAGCTATGGTCAGGAGGAAAAATGTTAACTTTTAATTATAAAATAGGATTTCTAAGTGTCACTGAACGGGTTGGAAAAGGAAATGCTTCATATTTAATGGAACCTAAAACACATATTTCATTGAATATGAAGCTTTTTACTTCCAATGAGGATTTAGATGATTTTGTTAAGCCAAAGGATTCGGTATGCTTGTTAATACCTAATTATTTAATAGATTTAAGACAGCCTGAGGAAAGAATTTTTAGCAATATGAGCCGGAGTACAAGAAGGAACATCAGAAAGGCCATAAATAATGATGAATTTATATTGACAGAACTTGAGAGTCCTACAGATGGGCAGATCATGCAATTTGGTGAATTTTACAATGAGTTTGCGAAAGAGATCAATATAAAGAGGTGTAATGTTGAAAAATTAAGGGCAATCAGGGATAAAGGGGCATTAGTGATTTCCTATATCACGAATTACGATCATCAAGTTCTTTGTGCACACGCCTATCTGGTAAACACCAAGCAGGCATATGGAATTTACTCAGTGTTGAGGCGAAATAAAAAAGGTGATTCAATAAATGGCCAAACAATTGGCAGGGCAAATAAATATTTGGATTGGAAAAACATACAAAGTGCTAAAAGACGAGGATGCAGCTGGTATAACTTTGGGGGAAAGATATTTGGGGAAGAAGATGAAAAAGGAAAAAATGTAAATCAATATAAAAAATCATTCGGATCCATTAACGGCTACGATGTAAGAATATACAAAGCGAATGGAATTCGCGGAAAGATTTTTCTACTCATGTTACATTTCTACTATAAATGGAGACGAAGACATGAATACGCCTTTACTTTTGAAACTGTGTCCAATTCCCAAAGAAAGAGGAGGACTTCCTGAAATGAAACTGGCCTGGCTACTATGATCTGGTTACGGCAAAAATATATGGAGGGAAATCAGTGGAACGTTCAATTGCAGGTACAGTGACAAACAGCCCGGAATTCGAACATGAACTATTGGACCATGATAGTATTCAACAACTGGAGGATGAGCACGGTTCTTCTTTTTACGTATTAAATGTGAAAAAGTTAAGAGAAAATTACCAAAAAATAGATAAAGCTTTCAGAAGCAGATATGCGAATTTTATCATTGGTTATTCCTACAAGACGAATTATTTACCGTATCTGTGCAAGGAATTATCAAAATTAGGAGCATATGCTGAGGTCGTTTCCCGCCTGGAGTATGATTTAGCGTTGAAAATAGGAGAAGATCCGAAAAGAATTATCTTCAATGGACCTTTAAAAACTATCGATGATATCAATTATGCCTTGACCAATAAGAGCATCCTCAATATTGACTCTTTGTATGAAATCGATTTTGTGAAGAGGTTTGCAGCAAGGAATCCTGAAGTCGAAGTGCCAATAGGATTAAGGGTGAACTTTGATATTTCACAAAATGGGTTCAGTGCTCTTCAGGAAGGCTATAAATACAGCAGGTTTGGAATATGCGTCAACAATGGGAATCTGGAATATGCTTTAACAGAATTAAATAAAATGGAAAATATTCGGATTGTAGGATTGCATGGACACTTTTCAACAAAAGACAGAAGTTTGGAGTCTTTTAAAATCATCACCCAAAATCTTTGTACGTTGGCCAAAGAAAACATAATGAATAGTCTGGAGTACATTGACGTCGGTGGTGGTATTTACGGGGAATTGCCGAAACCTTACGATATGTTTGTTCCTACATTTGACGATTATGCGGAAACGATTTGCGGAATTATGAATAAAGAATTCAGTGATTATCACAAAAAGCCGCTTTTGATATTGGAACCTGGAGTAGCGATGGTTGCCAATGTTTTTTTATTTATTGCAAAAGTAATTGAAAGTAAGAAAATCAGGGATGACTATTTTGTATTGGTTGATGGAAGTGTCCATAACGTAAAACCGACCATGCATAAAAATAATCTCCCGATGAAGATTGTGAGAAGAAATCATGATGGCAGCAAGGGAAAGAAGGTTTTTAATATAGTGGGATACACATGTATGGAGAAGGATTACCTGGCTTCTGAAATAAAAGACAGGCTGCCCATGAAAGACGATTATATTATTTTTGAAAATGTCGGAGCCTATACAATTGTTTTTAATCCTCCTTTTATCAAAGAACGCCCTGGCATAGTAGCCATGGATAATATGGAATTTACTGCTGCACGGAAAAAAGAGACGTTAAGGCAATTCTTTAATGATGAGATATATGTTTTTTAAGAAAAAATTGAGGAGATGTCTATGAATATACTAATTTGCAGCGTTGGACGCAGGGTTAAGCTGATCCAATATTTTAAAGAGGAACTTCATAAAGTCGGAGGAAAGGTAGTCGCGGTGGACTGTGACCAGACTGCAGCAGCATTGCATCACGCCGATATGTTTGAGATCGTACCTCGTATAGACCATCCCGATTACATTCCATATTTAAAAAAGCTGTGTGAAAAATATAATATCAAAGGCGTTCTGTCTTTGATAGATCCTGAATTATCTTTATTGGCTCACGTTAAAGAAGAGTTTGAAAATGATGGCATAAAAATTGTAGTACCTGATAAAAGAGTGGTGGATATTTGCTATGACAAGTATCGGACATATGAATTTTTACTGGCAAATGATATCCCTCCGGTTCCAACCTATATTGATATAAACGATCTCAAGAACGATCTGAACCATAAGAAGATCCAATTTCCTCTTATCATCAAGCCTAGAAATGGCAGTGCCAGTATCGGAATATATAAAGTGAATTGTATAGAAGAGCTGGAGCCTTTCAAGGCAGAGCATCAGGATTATATTTTTCAGCCTTATATGGGCAGAGAGGAATTTGGTGCAGATTGTTATATAGATTTACTTTCAAAGGAGGCCACTAATGTTTTTCTAAAAAGAAAACTCAACATGAGAGCCGGTGAAACGGATAAATCCATTGCTATCAAAGATCCCATGCTTAAGCAAGTTGTTGAAAGGCTTATAGTTGCTCTAAGGCCTGTGGGACCAATAGATATCGACTTCTTTAGAACGGAAAATGGTTATTCGGTATCAGAAATTAATCCAAGGTTTGGCGGAGGGTACCTACATGCCCATGAAATGGGGCAGAATTTCGTTGAAAATATCATCAATAATATTCGAGGTGAAACGAATAGTATCGCAGGCGAATATGAAGAAGGAAGCACCATGGTGAAGTATGACCATGTTATGGTCATTTAAGTCATTCTACAAATACTTTGTCGGAAAAGGCCGTCGATAAGTAAAGTTTTATTTTTCGGCTTGATTAACTTCCGAAAAAATTTATAGAACATTGAGGTATGAATCTATGATAGGAAAAAAAATTGTAGAATTGCGGAAAAAAAGAGGAATGACATTATCTGAATTGGCGGAGAAGGCGAACATTTCGAAATCCTATATAAGCGGGCTTGAGAGAAATATAAATGACAATCCTTCTATTCAAGTAATCAATAAAATAGCATCTATATTGGAGGTCGATGTAACAACGCTTATCGGTGCTGAAGTGAAACACCAGGAATGTCTGGAAACAGAGTGGCAGGAATTTGTAAGAGAGCTGAAAGCAACAGGGATTGATAAAGATAAGATTGTAGAATATAAAACATTAATAGAGTTTATTAAGTGGCAGAAAGAAAGGGACTGACAGACTCATACTACGATAAAGAAATGATGGCCTGCGTGTGTGTAAACGGGTTTGTAAAGTAATAAAAAACTTTAACCTATCATGAAGGGGAACTGGTTTCATATTAACCCAGGTTTTGTATATGTACGCCACCCCATTTTGCTTTCAGCCTTTTACAAGTAAGTTCCATACTTTGAATAGGGCATTCTCATTAGGGGGTGCTCCTTTTTGGTCACTTTTTCAGAAGCTTCAATGGATGTTTTCAAAGCGTTAATGGTTACATCATTCTATGAATGGAACAGCCATAGTAAAAACAATAGGTAAACTTTATTAACGTTCATTGTTGTTTGATCCACTTGTCCATTTTTCTTCATCATTATTGCTTGGGACGAAGTAAATCGGTTCGGGTTACACGGACGGGGCAACCAGTGCGCAACGAGAACTGGAAAAATTGTATGCTTCCTCCCATCATGTAGAGAAGACATTCCTCCGCCTTTATCTTTATTTCACCGTAGTTGTCCACTTCATCTAATATCCTCAAGCATGTTCCAAAAGCATTAACTTCGACAGTTTTTTTCTAGGAGGTTATTACTATTTGATTCGTTTAACTTTGGCGGGAAGCTCTCTCTATTTAGTGCTTATGATTAACCGATTAAACCATCCAATCCATGGCGACTGAACAAAGGGCGAAGGAAAGGGCTTTTGTTGTTACAGTTGTGATGTATATGGAGTTAATCATTATTTGTCAAATAAAACGAATTACCAACGGAATCCCGAATATATAGAATATTCTGTTGACATATACCTCAATCAATTATATACTACCAAGAAACTAACATATATAAAGTTATAATATTATAAGTTTAAGTATGATTATTAGTATATGAAAGATAGGAGAGCAACATGAAGATCAATAAAGAACTAGCAATACCTTTATATCAACAAGTAAAAGATTATTTACACAAAAAAATCATTTCGGGAGAATGGGCTGCAGGGTACCAATTACCTGCAGAGAAGGATTTGGCTACACAGTTTGGAGTTAGCACTATCACTATAAAAAGAGCAGTCCTTGAATTGGTGGATGAAGGTCTTTTGTACCGCCAAAGTGGAAAAGGAACATTTGTTATGCATATAGAAGAAAAAGATATTTCAAAATTTGTAACCCTTAAAAATGAAGAATGGGAAGCCCAGCATCACCCCCATAAAACTTTGTACTTTAACATAGTTCAAGCTGATGATGAGCTGGCTGCACTTCTTCGTATTGAAGAAGGTGACTTAATGTATCAAATCCAACGCTTGAAAATACAACAAGATCAACCAGTTGCACTTGAATATTCTTATATCCCACAAGAATTATTTCCTGATTTACATCAAGAGGATATAGATGATAATTTGCTCTATAACATTTTTCAAAGGGGCTATGGGGTTCAGCTTGATAAAGCTAAAATATATTTTTCTACGGTTTTAGCAGATGAGTATCAAGCAGAATCCCTTAATGTTGAAAGAGGGGTGCAGTTGTTTGTATTTGAGCGATTCACCTTTAATAATGACAATCACATCATTGAATACTCCAAATTTATTATTAAACAAGATCAATCAAAGTACTTTCTTGAAATTAAGCTGTAGACCTAATCGAACTTTGTCTTACAACATGAAAAAATGGAGGGCCTGATTATATGAGAGTAATAGTTATAGGCAGTGGAATTGTAGGAGCAAGCGCTGCATATCAATTGGTTAAAAGGAACCACGATGTTGTATTGATTGATAATGCAAGGAAGGGCGCAGCCACTGATGCCGGGGCAGGAATTGTATCTCCCTGGGTAACCCAGAGAGGAGAGGACTGGTATCACATTGCTCGAAGGGGAGCATTGTTTTATCCTGATCTACTAGCAAACTTAGAGGAAGATGGAGAGAATTCAGAGGGATATAAAAAGGTAGGGGCACTTTGTGTGAGTTCCAATCCGGAAGAATTGGACGAGCTTGAGAGATTAGTTAGAGCAAAATCAGAGAAGGCATCAGAAATAGGTAATATCCAACGACTGAGCTCTAAGGATGCTCGCAAACTTTTTCCCCCGCTGCATGAGGATCTGCAGGCTGTTTTTCTTTCGGGCGCGGCAAGGGTAGATGGAAGGATGCTTAGAGATGCCATGATACGAGCAGCCAAAAGGCATAAACTACGATTGGTGGGCGGAGAAGCTTCCTTAATTAAGGAAGCAAATTCGATAGTTGGTGTAAAGGTTAAAGAGAAAGTTATTTATGCGGACAGGGTCATTATTGCCGCAGGCGCATGGGTGCCAAACTTGCTGAAGCCAATTGGCGTGGATATCAAAGTAGAACCACAGCGCGGACAAATTGTACACATCACATTGCCTAATACTGATACATCGAATTGGCCGATTATTTTGCCACAGAGCAATCACTATATGCTGGCGTTTGATGATTCACGTATCGTTGCCGGTGCTACAAGAGAAACAGGTTCAGGATTCAGTTATCAAATAACAGCAGGTGGAGTTCATGAGGTATTGTCTGAAGCATTAAGAGTTGCTCCCGGACTGGCCGACGGACAATTAAAAGAAGTAAGAATAGGTTTTCGGCCAATGGGACCAGACATATTGCCTTTGCTTGGTACACTGGATAATTTTAGTGAAGTTATTGTTGCTACAGGTTTAGGGGCGTCGGGATTAACCATGGGACCTTTTATTGGAAGTCTAGCAGCTGACCTTGCTCAAGGATTAGATTTAGACATTGACCAAAGTATATTTAAACCAGAAAGAAACATAATTTAATCGGACTAAGTCTTATAGTAGCGCGGGTTAGATTATTGTTACTTACCTGTATCTAACTAAAGGAAATAATATTATAACATTATAACTTTAAGGGAGGTTCTCGTATGGAAACTTCAAAAAATTGCGAAAGTAGAGTAACTTTTTATTTTGATGGCAATCTGATGAAGGCGAGAAGGGGGCAAACTATTGCAGGTGCATTGATGGCAAACGGAATACGGAAATTAGGATTAAGCCGTAAGCTTCAGCAAGCAAGAGGAGTATTTTGTGCCAGTGGCAGATGTTACAGCTGTTTCGTTTCAGTAAATGGGTTAGATCATGTACTTAGCTGTATGACCCTTGTAGAGGAAGGAGCAAATGTTTATTCCAACAATGGAGATCCGGATCTAAGGAGGCTAGTAAATGGAAACTGATGTTTTGGTCATTGGAGGTGGACCAGCTGGATTGCATGCTGCAGGAGTATCTGCTTCCTACGGATTAGATGTTACTTTAGTGGAGCAATCATTTTCCTTAGGTGGACAATTACGCCAGCAAACTCAGCAGCTTAGAAATCCTCATCAGAAACTTTCCTCCCAAACAGGTACCGGTCTTGCTGATCAATTAATTGAAAAGCTTCATAGGCATGATGTTATCACTCTCCTCAACCATACCGTGATTGGAACCTATAATGATGGAAGAATAGGGGTAGCAAACGAGCAAACAACTATACCGATTACAAGCAAGAAAATCATCGTTACAACAGGTGCTGCAGAAGAAGCATTTGCCTTTCCAGGCTGGACATTACCGGGCGTGATGACCATTGGAGCCGCACAAATTCTATTGAACCGGGAACGAGTCCTTCCTGGGAAAAATGCGCTTGTAGTGGGAATCAATAACTTCACGTTAGAAGTTGTAAAACAACTTCAGGAAAGTGGAGTACACATTAAAGGGATTATTGAAGAGGAATCTTTATTACTAGCAAATGATCCGGCAACACTTAACCTTCTGAAAGACATTAATACTCCTATTTTTGTAAACGGATTTATTGAACGGGCTTTTGGGTCTGGAGAAGTGGAAAAGGTGATGGTTCGGCACGAAAATCAGATGAAAGAACTGAGTGTCGATTTAGTATGTATTGGAAAAGGTTTATCACCGATTATAGAACCATTTGAAATTTTGGATTGTGATTTTACCTATGAATCACGTTTAGGAGGATGGTTGCCTAAGTATACACTTTCCATGGAAACGAGCTGTCCTTCTATTTATGTTGCTGGGAATGCTGCAGGAACAACCGATATAGGATCGATTCTGCTAACAGCAGAAATTGCCGGGCTCAGTGTGGCAGCCTCATTAAATAAATTAGATGAAAAAGAAGTAGAACAGCAAAGAAGAACGCTATGGAAGGCCATTCGATCAATAGAAAAACCTGAAGTATTTCAAGCAAGGGCGCAAATGATAAAAATGTTTCAAGGAGATACCTTAACACAGTTGCTTTAAGATGGAGGGATTTACATGGATGAATTTACAATCATTTGTTCTTGCGAGGAAATCACTCTTGGTGAAATTGAAACTGCAATTCAATCTGGTGCACACACATTTGATGATATCAAGCGATTAACTCGTTGTGGCATGGGACCATGTCAAGCAAAGATCTGTTCAAGTATGGTAAGGCAAGTGATTAGTCAATCACTAGACAAACCTTTGGGTAAGGTTAAGCTCCCCCGAATGCGTATGCCACTAAAATTAACAAGAATTGGAGTTTTAGCTGGCAAAGAAACCTCCTCAAGTGTCATTTCCGTTTTCGGTGAATCGGCTTCGAAAGAGGGTGTGAATCATGAAAAATCAATATGATGTCGTCATTATTGGAAGCGGTGTCATAGGGAGTAGCATCGCTTTCCATCTCTCTGAAAGTAAACAAAAAGAAATTCTGGTTATTGACCAAAGTTATCCTCTATCAGGAACTTCTGGATCAACACAGGCTTGGGTGTGGGTGCATAGTAAGACCCCCTCTTGGTATGGAGAGCTAAGTATGCTTAGTGCTGAATTATATCCTTTTTTGGAAAGGAAAATTGGGGATGTAGAATACAAACGGACAGGAGGTATAGCACCTTTTTTTGATGAGTCAGATCGAGAGAGAGCCCTGTTGCTAGCTGAACAACAGGCAGAAGTTGGTATAGAAATCGAGGTATTAAACCGTGAACAAGTACTGGAGAAGGAACCGGCATTGTCTCCCAAAATTGCTGGTGCTACTTTCAGCAAACTAGATGGAAATGTAAATCCATTTCGGATGGTTGATCTTTATCTAAAGGCTGCTAAGAAAAATCATGTCCAATTTTCTTTTTACAATCCCGTTATAGAAATAAATAGGAATAAAGGTATGTATGAGATAGTTACCGCAAAAGAAAGCTTTGTTGGAAAACAAATAATATTGGCGGCTGGACCTTGGACAAAAGAAGTTGGAAAGCTACTGGGGGTCTATATTCCTGTTAAACAAGTCCGCGGCCAAATTCTCATCACAGAACCATTGGCACCACTTATTAAACATACAATTGGGGGGATGCGACAAGCCGATAATGGAGAAATTTTGATTGGGTATTCCAAGGAGGAGGTTGGTTATGATCGAAGAACGACCCTGGATATCATTCAGGATACAGCAAAAATGGCTGTCGATTTTTTGCCCGACTTAGCAAGAGCAAATATTGTCCGATGTTTTTCCGGCATTAGAGTGATGACATATGATGGATTTCCGATTGTAGGGAAAATCCCATCCATGGAAAACGCATATATTACAGTTATGCACAGTGGGATTACATTGTCACCACTAATTGGAACGCTTATGACAGAACTTCTTGAGTATGGAGAGACATCCATTAGTTTAAAAAACTTAAGACTAGATCGATTCCAGGAGTTCAGGCAATTAGCATAAATTAAATAACAATACGCCATCTTTATACACCAAGACAAAATAAATATAAAGGAGAAAAAACATGAATGCTACTCTTGTTATATTGTTAAGTGCAATTGTCGTTTTGTCTGGTGGAGCAATGATTTCGATTTGGATTGGCCGAAAAAACAAAAACAGTGAAGGCTGGTCTGTTGGTGGAAGGTCTTTGCCAACATATGTTGTGGCAGGAACACAATTTGCCACTGGCGTGGGAGGGGGAGTGCTGGTTGCCCATATCGGTATAGGTTATAGTGCTGGCTGGTCAGCTGTCACTTACAATCTACTGTATTCAATCGGCATTGTGATATTAGTGTTATTGGCAAGCTGGTTAAAGGAACATAAATTTACAACAATGCCTGATATTTTCAAAGAATTATATGGCGATCATAAAATAATGATTAGCGTTGTAACGTTCTTGGCAATTGTAGTTCCATTCGGCTGGCTATGTACACAATTGGTTGCCTTTGGAAACTTATTTTCGAATATAACAGGGATTAGTTTTACTGTATTAATAGTCTTTTTTGCTGCCGTAAGCTTATTGTTTGTACTACCTGGAGGCATGGCATCAGTTGCTTGGACAGACTTTATCTTTGGCTGTATCATGGTTGTAATGACAGTGGTTAGTGGGTTTTATATTCTTAATCTCGCTGGCGGATGGTCTGAAATCATTTCAAACGTACCTGAAAATATTGTCAGTTTCCCTGAAGGTTTAGGGGCGGTGGGGACAACAACAATTATTCTTTGGATATTGGCAATCTTCCCGGGGGCGTTGACAAACCAAATGTCATATCAGAGAATTTATGCGGCTAGCAGCCCTAAAGTGGCCAAGAAGGGCTTTATCATTGCTGCAATTGTCGGAATGCTGAGTGGTGTTTGGGCGTCATTTATGGGAATTGCGATTCGTTCAATGAACCCGGGTTTAGCAAATCCAGAATTAGCCTCGGGTTGGTTTTTAACGCAAATCCCGCTTTGGTTTATGGCACTGTATGGCGCGTTCATCATTGCTACCATTATGTCAACCGTCAGCAGCGCGGTTCAATCTGTCGTAGTCAATATAACGACCGATGTTTACCGCTCTTATATTAATCCTGAAGCCAATGACCGAAAAATCTTAAAGCTGTCTCGATATATGTCCGTATTGGTTATTACCCTGGCAGTTCTCTTGGCATTGTACTATCCAAAGGCTTTAGGATGGCTTGTTGCAACCTATGCCTACTCGGCATCCGGTTTATTGGTTCCGATATTCGGTGGCTTTCTCTTGAGAAAATCAAAACGATTAAATGCCAAAGGTGCAATTGCCAGCATGTCTTTTGGCGTTATCGGCGCAGCAATTGCACAAATCATAGGAACACAAATCCCGTACGCCGCATTTGGCATTTTAGGTTCATTAGTAGGATTTATTATTTTTAATTACATGTTTACGGATAAAAACCAAATGGATAAAAATCTTGATCAAAAAGAAATACAAGCGTAATAGTCTGAATTTACAAAAAAGGAGTGGATATAATGGATGCTGATGTAGCGGTAATTGGTGTAGGAACAATGGGGAGTATGGCTCTTTGGCAGTTGGCAAAGAGAGGGGTATCTGTATTAGGATTTGAACAATTTGGTATTGGAAACGACCGTTCAGCAGTTGGGGGAGAGTCAAGGCTATTTCGAACAGCTTACATGGAAGGAAAACAGTATGTACCTTTATTGAAGGAAGCCCGCAAACTTTGGGTGCAATTGGAGAATGAAACTGGAAATACATTGTTGACACTACATGGTGGACTTATGATTGGCGACCCTCAAACAGAAGTTATGCAAAACGTGATGGAGTCTATTGAAGAATTTCAATTAGAACATGAGATAATTCAAGGAGAAACAGCGTTTAAAAAATATCCGCAATTTAAATTATTTCCTGAAGAGGTTATGATTCTTGATAAAAATGCTGGCTTTCTCCGGCCTGAACTAGCTGTAATTTCAGCAGCATACCGTGCTGAAGAACTAGGTGCTGAAATTCACCGGTTTACTAAAGTAGAAAAAATCCTTCCCGATCCAACAGGCGTGACAATTGTGGCAAACGGAAAATCGTATCGGGTTGGCAAATTGTTAGTGACAACGGGAGCATGGACAAAAAAATTACTGCCCAAATTAGTAACTAATATAGATGCTAGACGCTTAGTTTTAACATGGTTTTCTGCAAAAAAACTTGTAGAATTCAAACCGGAGGTTTTTCCGATATTTGCTAGAATGAGAAGGGGTTTTAGGTTAACTGGAGCACCTACTTTGGACGGTACGATGGTTAAGGCTTCTAATACCAAAAATCCAGATAGGGTATCAGATCCAAGCTTTTTAAATCGCGATGTCTCTCTGGAGGAACTGATGGAAGTTAGCGATGCAGTAAGAGAATTGATACCCGGGCTGATTCCGGATCCTGTACGAGCCAGCGTTTATATGGATGGCTATACGGAAGATGATCATTCCGTTATAGGGGAAATCCCCGGCATGGATCATACAATTTTGATAAGTGGGTTTTCTGGACATGGATTTAAAATGGCTCCAGTTATTGGAACTATTGCAGCTGAACTTATTTTGGATGGAAAAACGAATCGTGATATTTCACATTTAGATATTAAACGAAACTTGGTTTATTAAGAAGAGTTTAATTGAAGAAAGTTTCTAGACCTGTTTAATAATTAATAAGTGAACACAAGGGCTAAACAATTTAGTGACGCCTTATCAATTAGCTTCTAAAGGCGATGGAAAACTCCTTAAAGACGCATTTACAAAAATATCCCTGGCTTAAGTGCATTGAGCAGGGGTATTTTTACATTTTAAACCCAATATTTAAACAAACTCTTGTATAAAATAATTTTAATGAAGAAAATATACCTTTTATAACTCCTCTTCTTGTAAATCTGCTACAGCTTCAATAATTCTATCTTCGTTATGGAAATCCTCGGGTTGCTACAAGAGTTCTACCGGTATGTGTTAATTCTTTTTTGTTCCCGCAAGTCTGCTTTCTATCAGTTTACGTGGTTTTCATACCACTCCCTGGAAAAACGGTGTGCAAGGGAAGAACCAAGCATTTTTCCATTGAATTCAAATAGATAGAAAGAACAAATTCTTTTTCCGTTTTTGTCCGGTTCAACTAGAGCATTGCTTGAAATATAGGTTGATCAACAAATCTCCTAAAAAAAGCTGTTATTTGTCCCGATCATACAGTGCAATTTGGTCCGGAGCGTGCCCAGGAATTTCACGATCTCCAAATCCTCGAAAGTGCCGCCTGTTATCTTAATTAGTTCGCCTTCAATTTTTCGGGACTGGTTCGCTTTTGCCGTCCTATTTAAGTACTCCACCTGCTTCACGCCGGCTTCCCCGCAGCCCATTTCCCTATACAGCTTTTCAAAAAAATTAATTCTCATCTGTATAAATTCCGGGTCTCTCTTCAAGCGTGGAAAAGAAGGGGTATGGGTGAATACTGGAACGGGATTCACTGAAGCAATTCTGTTTATAAGTCCGACATGGTCGATATGATGATGAGTCAGGAAAATATGAGTAATATTGTGTATTTTAAACCCATCTTTACTTAATGTATTGTCCAAAGCATTCCAGCACTCGGTGTTATCCAATCCTGCATCAAACAATGCGAGTGGCTGATCCGTTTGAGTAAATAGAAATTGATGCTTTTCAAGGAATTTTTGACTGGAACAATGATTGAAATATTTCTGACAAACTGGTTACTCCTATATATCAGAAAGCTTAATGATAGCATAGGTCCAAAATACATGGCTCGTTCTACCACGGTTATTTTTACCTCAAAACAGTTTAATTCGATATTTATTTGTCCATCCCTATAAAAAGAAAATAAAAGGGTGAACTGCTTTGAATGAATACGCCGTGTACTTCATGCTGCATTCCATTGAGGCCGTCAGGGGAGGGATGACCCGTGCAGCCATTCAACGTGCAAATATATTGACTCAACTTTATTCAGAAATTGGTTTGATCACCTTCGATTTTAATCCCGATTATGATCAGGTCATAAAGCAATACCGAGAGAATGGACTTTGGAATGACAAGATCAAACATTATAATGTGTATGAATTTTTTATGAATCAGCCGGAACTCAAAAACCCGGATGAAATGGCAAAGACTCTTTTTCATAATCCATCTTTAAAAAACGATGAAGAATCCATCGATCAGTATATGCTCTTTGACAAACAAGGACGTCCAAGAAAAATAACGCTTCATGATAAAAAGAGTGGGAAAGAAATGAAGGAATTGTTACTGACAAAAGAAGGCTGGTGTTTTTTGGAAAGAAATTTTCTTAACGGCAACTATATCCTGTTCGGGCGTGATGGCAATACAATTAATTCATTTAAAAAAGTAAAAGAATATCGCCATCATTTTATTCAATCGCTCTTAGAAAGAAAGGAAGCGGTTTTGTTGTCGGATAGTCGCTTCACGGACAAAATACTCATGGGAGTCAATGGTGAAAAGGCAGCTAAAGTGGCTGTTTTACACAGCAATCATCTTCAGTCTCCGTATCAATACGGGAGTACACTGGTAAAAAGGAACGGCTTATTATTTAATCAAATGAATCATCTTGACGCGATCATTACATTAACAGAAAGCCAAGCGGAAGATATCAGCAACAGGTTTGGACGCAGGTCCACCATTCATACGGTTGGCCATCCAGCTTTTACACCGGCAGAAATTTCGAAAGAACATGACCCTTTCACTGCTGTCATGCTTGTGCGGTATGAAGGAGTCAAGCAAATTCCTCACGCAATCAAAGCATTTAAAAGGGTGGTCAAAAAGGTGCCGGAATCCAAGCTGGAGATTTGGGGATTTGGAAGAGAAGAAGCCCGGTACCGAAGTCTTATTAAAAGGTTAAGGATGGAAAATCACGTTTTTATCAGAGGGTTTACCTACGACGTAGAAAAAACATTTCGGAGAGCTGCCTTTTCATTGATTACGTCCAAGTCCGAAGCGTTCGGCATGTCCATCATCGAAAGTATGAGTGTAGGAACACCTGTGATTTGCTATGCCTGCAAATATGGCCCAACGGATATTATCAGGCATGAAAAAAATGGTCTCCTTGTTGCGCCAGGTGATATAAAAGGCTTGGCTGATGCAATGATCTCCCTTTTTTTAGATAAAAAGAAGCGGTCTGATTTAAGCAAGGAAGCAATCAAGGTTGCACAAATGTTTGGAGAGGAAAAGCTGGCCCAAAAATGGAAGGATATATTTAATGAGGCAAAAAAACAAAAGGAGCAAAGGGTTCATATCAAAGAAATCGGAGCGGAATGGATGAATGTAACTGTTAATGAAGAAATTGGTATAAAAGTGGAAGGGAAGGTATATTTTAAGGGACTTCTGCCGAAATTCCGCCATAAGGTCATTCTTTTTCTCCAAATGCGTAAACGAAAAGACATGGAAGATTTATATATCCCATTGTCAGTGAGATGGGATAAATCTGGCATTTTAACATTTAATGGAGAGTTTACAGATCTCTCTAAGTTGCACAAAGGCTGCTGGGATGTGAATTTGAGCGTCACCTGTTTGAATTTTCATCAATTTGTACGGCCGACGTTCATAACACCATGGTTTGGAAGTCGTAATGCTAACCTGAAATTATGCAAGAAAGGCCAGCATTTTTTCGTAAAGGTGTATCGACCAAAGAAAAAGCAGCGCATTAATACTTATTTATTTAAAGAAACTTATAAAGCTAAAATCAGGGACATGATCCGAAGAAGCGGATCTTAGTCTTTAGCCTAATTCATAACATGATATTCCCTCTTAACATTTTTTAAGGTTTTGAGGAGGGACTGATTAAATTATCTGACGTTATTTCTGAGTGGCATTTCCTTTGGCTGTATATACCCTTCACGATATTATCTACTGTTCATGTCCATGTAAAAATGTTTAGCTGAATGTCGCTTGATTTTATATTGGCACTGATATTCACTGCATGCCCTTCAGGACTGTTACTCGATTGGTGTACGCTGCAACCTCGCCGGAGTGTCTTTGCAGCTTTTTTCTTTATTAAGGGTTGGTATTTGGTCAGTTTTTTAGAGATAGGAAACGAGTGCAGGACGATTGCTGCACTCGTTTTGTGAAATCATGTCTTTTTTTTGTTTTTAGGAACAGTTGGAGGCTTTTGTGTCTTCTTGCGTTCTGCGTCCCGCTCAAATGCTTCTCGTGCTTTAACGAAAATGATGCTCATTTTGCTGCCTCCTTCAATCTTATTAGTATTCCTTTTTCCGTATTCAGTTCAATAAAACCTAAAATTCGTGAGTGTTTCGTTTTATTAAAACTTTAAGCTAAATTCCTTGGATATTATTTTTAACAGGTCTGTCAATTCCGTTATTTCATAGGTCGGTAAAATGTCTGTATGATTTTTTCGTTGTTTCGGATTGAACCAGCATGCGTCAATCCCATAATTTATTCCTCCCTGAATATCAGAGGTCAGAGAGTCGCCCACGATCAATACCTGGGCTTTGTCCTTAATTTGGAGTTTGGAAAATGTATAATCAAAAATCCTTGTGTCAGGTTTCTGATAGCCGGCTTTTTCAGAGGTAATCACTTCCACAAAAGTACTGCAAAGGGGTGATTTTTGAATCCGGGAATCTTGAACATCCTGAAATCCATTTGATACTACAGCGAGTCGATAATCATTGAGACTGCTGCATAATTTGACTGCCCCCTGAATAAGATGGGGTTCCTTGCCTAAATATTCAAGGTATTTGCTTCCGAATTCCTCGGGATTGATCTCAAGATTATGCTTTAAAAAAAGCCTTCTAAATCTCTCTACCCCCAACTTAGATAACATTAATTCTCCCTTTTCCAACTCCGACCATAAAACAGCGCTAATCTCCTTATAGCTTGTCTGATAATCCGAAAAACCCTTCGACAAACCAAATTCGAAAAAAACATTCTTCAGTGCCATTTTTTCAGAAAGTCTGAAGTCAAAAAGTGTATCGTCCATATCGAACAGGATTGTTTCGTATTTCATATGTACTTCCACCCTTTCCGAATTTGTAAAGGCTGATAGAATTCCCCTAGTTAACAGGGGAGATTGCAGTTAGCCCGATATTGAAAAACATCCAGATACCATTTCCATTTTACCATTTACTTTTACTCAAATATTCTCTCTTGACGATATCAATTGAAACACTTAAAATAATATATAAATCCTATGTGTTTACTTATATTTAAAAAGGAGTGGATAAAGGGATGATTCAAATGGTTGTCACGGGTCTTATATGCGGGGCTCTGCTCGGTTTTGTAATGCAGAGAGGACGCTTTTGTTTAACCGGCGGATTCCGTGATATGTATATTGCAAAAGATTACCGCATGTTTTATGCGTTGCTGATAGCCATTGCTGTTCAGAGCATCGGGGTTTATACACTAATCCAATTCGGAGCGATAGAATTTTCCGCCGGAGGTTTTTCCTGGATGGCCACCATAATCGGTTCTTTTATTTTTGGAATCGGAATTGTTCTTGCTGGCGGTTGTGCGACAGGAACGTGGTACCGCGCGGGGGAAGGTCTGCTCGGCAGTTGGATTGCCTTGTTCGGATATATGTTCATGAGTGCTGTGATGAAATCGGGTGTATTAGTTCCGGTCGATCAAACGATGAAATCTGTTCAAACAGCAAATAACTCAATTGCAGATTCAACTGGAATTTCCGTCTGGGTTTATATTGCTGTATTTACTGCAATCGTCCTTTTTCTCACCATAAAAGAATATAGGAAACCTAAAATAGCCATTCCAACGATGAAACCTAAGCGGACAGGATTAAGCCATCTGCTCTTTGAAAAACGTTGGCATCCATTTTTTACAGCGGTACTCGTCGGAGTGATTGCCATCATGGCATGGCCGCTCAGTGAAGCAACAGGCAGAATGTCCGGCTTGGGAATAACAACGCCATCTGCGAATATTCTTCAATTTCTTGTAAGTGGTGAAAGGCAATATATAAACTGGGGTGTGTTTCTTGTTCTAGGGATCTTTTTGGGCTCTTTTATTGCAGCTAAAGGAAGCAGAGAATTCCGTTTTAGAATGCCTGATGTGAAAACGGGGATCTCCAGCTTCATCGGAGGTAATTTAATGGGCTTCGGTGCAAGCCTTGCAGGCGGATGCTCCATCGGAAACGGCTTGGTTATGACTGCCATGATGACATGGCAGGGCTGGGTTTCTTTATTATTTATCATCTTGGGAACATGGACTGCATCATATTTTGTCTTTGTCCGTCCAAAAACCAAAAAGAACACGGTTGTATCTGATACAACTGTAACAGCTTAGGAGGTATTTTAAATGACAACAACATTGGATGTAATGGGGCAGGTTTGTCCTTTTCCATTAGTGGAAGCAAAAGAGGCAATCGAGAAAATTTCTGCTGGTGATGAATTGGTGATCAACTTTGATTGTACGCAAGCGACAGAAAGTATTCCCCGCTGGGCGGCGGAATCAGGGTATGAAGTCACCAATTTCGAACAGCTGGGGGAAGCTGCATGGACAATTTCTATTAAAAAAAATTAGATACTGCTTGAACATAAGGCATGGTCAACTAGCTTTGATCATGTCTTTTTTTATTAAATGCAAAGTTAAGTTGGATATCTATGAACCAAAATGGGGATCTTTCTGGACAGCTAAGGCATAAAATAAGATGATGGCAAGTCTGCCGTTGGGGTGCCATAGTTGCCGATTTATGTTATATAATGAAGAGCAGGTCAAGTATCAAACTGTTGGGTTTGTTCAGTGTTATCATGGAGCTGAGTAAAAATTCGAGCTGCCAAGATCAGCAAAACCCTGTTATGGAGCCCGCCATAATGATATTACCTTTTCCAACGGCACTATGAAGCTTTACTCAATTAACATCGAAAAAAAGTTCGACATCTTTTTATACGACTCAAGGAATGACAATTGTTCGTTTGATTGATTTTCTTTCCCTGGTTTTCGCTTTTTTTCTTCAAATTTCCACCATTTTATTTCGTATGATAACGATTCCATCATATCTTTTGGGTTTACTGATTGCCAAACTTATGGTTTAATTATGAAGTATCATTTTTATTCAGCTTATTTTTCAATTACGAGTTTCATATTTAAGTGGGATGAACTAGTAAAGAACTCCAAGGCAGGATGCTTGATTTCTCTGTTTTGGGTTATTTTTTGTAAATTGACAGCCCTAGAATATTTGAGGTGAGAACGATGAAGAAATTCTTGAGCACTAAAACGGGCTTTTTTACAGTAATGGTGTTTTTCTTCTGGATAAAAACGTATATTATCTATCAAACTGAATTCAATCTTGGAATCAAAAATGGAATGCAACAGTTCTTGCTATTCTTTAATCCGTTGAACTCTGCGCTGATTTTTCTTGGATTGGCTTTGTTTGCAAAGGGTAAAAGGATGGGCGTATGGTTGATTTCCATATATACTGCGCTAAGCTTCCTATTATATGCCAATGTTGTGTTCTATCGCTTTAACAGTGATTTTATTACAATTCCGACTTTGACCCAGACAAGCAATTTTGGGAGTCTTGGAGGTAGCATTGCCAACCTGGTGGCATGGCACGATCTTTTTTATGCGCTGGATATCATCATCATGATTGTTTTCTTTATAAAAGCAAAGGGAAATTGGTCACAAGATCGCATCAAGCTTCGCAAGCCGATGATGGTTTTGACATCAGGGGTTATTTTGTTTGTTGTAAACCTTGGACTAGCTGAAATTGACCGTCCGCAATTATTGCAGAGGACTTTTGACCGAAATTATATTGTCAAATATCTTGGAGCCTACAACTTTACCATTTATGATGCTGTTCAGAGTATTAAGTCTTCCAAACAGCGGGTAATGGCATCAAGTGATGATATGACAGAAGTTGAAAATTACACGAAGAGCAAGTATGCCCAGCCAAATCCTGAATACTTCGGTAAAGCCAAAGGGAAAAATATAATAAAAATACATTTGGAATCTTTCCAAACCTTCTTGATAGATTACAAGCTGCATGGGGAAGAGGTCACTCCTTTTCTGAATTCATTGGTGCGGGACTCTGACTTTACGTATTTTGATAACTTTTTCCATCAAACTGAGCAGGGGAAAACAGCCGATGCAGAGTTGATTATGGACAATTCATTATATGGACTGCCGCAAGGATCAGCGTTTGTCATGAAAGGTAATAATACGTATCAGGCATTGCCTGCGATTTTGCATCAGCAGGGATATACAAGTGCGGTGCTGCATGGCGATTATAAATCATTCTGGAATCGTGATGAGATTTATAAAGAGTTTGGTGTAGACCAATTCTTTGACGCCAGCTACTATAATATGGCTGAGGAAAATGTGATTGGTTATGGTTTGAAAGATAAGCCATTCTTTGAAGAGTCCATTCCAATGCTAAAATCCTTGAAACAACCGTTTTATGCCCATCTCATTTCGGTGACCCATCACCATCCATATTTGATTGATGATGAGGATGCAACCATTGAACCGGCTGAAACGGGTGATGCATCAGTGGACAGATATTTCCAAACGGCCCGTTACTTGGACGAAGCTTTGGAACAGTTCGTTAACGATTTGAAGGCAGAAGGCTTATACGATGATTCCGTCATCCTGCTTTATGGAGACCATTACGGTATTTCCGATAACCATAACCGGGCAATGGAGGAACTGATCGGAGAGGAAATCACTCCGCTGAAACATGCTGAATTGCAACGTGTGCCGCTGATGATCAAAGTGCCTGGTGTAAAAGGCCAAGGAGTGAACCATGAGTACGCAGGACAAGTCGATGTCATGCCAACATTGCTGCACTTGCAAGGCATCAAAGCCCAAGATTATATCCAGATGGGAACAGACCTCTTTTCAAAAGATCATAAAGCATATGTGCCATTCAGAAACGGCGACTTTATGACTGAAAAGTTCAGCAAAGTCGATGGTGTATATTACGATACCAAGACGAAAGAAAAAATCGAAGAACCAACAAAAGAAATGCTGGAAATCAATGAATCTGTCATTCGTGACCTTCAGTTGTCCGATAAGGTGATGTACGGAGATTTATTGAGATTCTATACTCCTAATAAGGAATGGACTCCTGTAGACCCGAAACAGTATACTTACGGAAAACAGGAAAGTGACTCAGAAAGTAAATAAGCGGATATAAAAACACAGGCAGATTTGTCTGTGTTTTTTTTGTATGACGGAAGTTAAGTGGTATAATCTTTTTATTATAATAAAAGGAGTGGTTCACATGGCTGTTGATGTTTATCTTATGTTTAATGGAAATTGCAGGGAAGCGGTTGAATTTTATGCAGAAGCATTTAAAACGGAAAAACCCCATATCATGACTTTTGGGGAGGCTCCTCGCAACTCTGAGTACCCCGTCCCTGAAGAAGCCAAAGACAGAGTCATTCATGCCAAGCTAAACATTGAAGGCAGCGATGTGATGTTCTCCGACACTTTTCCGGGGAATGAAGTGGTAAATGGCAACAGCATCACGCTTGCGGTTGTTAGTAAAAATTTAGATGGGTTAAAGTCCGCTTTCTACAAATTAAGTGAAGGCGGAAAAGTCGAGATGGAGCTTCAGGAAACATTCTTTAGTAAATGTTACGGTAAAGTGACTGACAAGTTTGGCATTGGCTGGCAGTTAAGCTATGAAGAATGATGCAAAGAAAAGCACAGATGAATTTTGATCGCAGTAAATTGACTTGATCCTTACGTTGAATTTCCTGTACATAAGTATCGGATATAGCATATTAAGTCTCATTTTTTTGCTTTTCTTACTTTGGACGAAAAAAAGCGGAGATTCATGGTTTCCCAAAATCTCCGCTTTTTTATTTATTTCATTTCAACCGTTTCTTCATTTTTTGCCCCTACTGTTTTCTCCGCTAGTTGAACATTTACCTTTCCGGAGAAAAATACGGCTCCTCCCCCCATATCGGCTACCCTGTCGGGTGTCAGGGAGTTAACAAGATGTTTATCCCCAAATTGATCGGACCAGAGTCCCTGACTGACTACGACACCGGGTAAGACCTGCTCACCGACAGAGGCGGCAATTTCACATACGCCGCGTTCGTTCCATATCCGTACGAGCGAGCCGTCTTCAATGCCGAGCTTTTCGGCATCCAACCGATTCATGAACAATTGCGGGGACTTCTCAAGCTTTGCATGCTTTTCGTTATTGGAAAATGTCGAGTTTAAGAAGTTATGGTTCGGCCCTGGGACAAACAGGAAAGGACAATCGTTATCTTCCACAAGTGGTATATGGGTAGGGAGCGCTGGGTATCCGTCCAATTCCATTTGTTTTGAATATAATTCGATTTTTCCGCTTGGTGTGCTCAAATTTTTCCAGTATTCATCTGTGTTTTTTGCCTTTACATATCGCTCTTTCTTCAGTCGTTCAAGGTCTATATCAGGAAAGTGAGGGTTGGCTACATCTGTTATGGCCTGCTCGATCAGTTCTTCATCGCTATCTTTTAATTCCTGTTCATCGAAACCCATCGCTTCTGCAAGCAATCTGAAAACATCAGAGTTTGATCTGCTCTCTCCGTATGGGGCGATGACCGGCTCCTGCATGTGAATATATTGATGCCAGTAGGAAGTATAAAAGTCCATATTTTCATACGATGATGTTGCTGGTAAAACAATATCCGCATATTTTGCGGTTTCCGTCAGGAACAGGTCATGGACAACTGTGAAGAGATCTTCCCGCTCCAAGCCCTCACGGACTTTTCCGGCATTTGGTGCCACGACAGCCGGATTGCTGCAATACACGAAAAGTGAGCGAATAGGCTGCTCAGCTTCAAGTAAAGCTTCACCCAATTGAATCATATTGATCGTCCGAGTCTTTTTTTTGCGAAGCTCCGGTCGCTGTAATGCCTTGGTGTTATAAGCCAAGTACCCACTGTTTGATTTAACGGCCCCGCCTCCTTTTAATGGCCATTGGCCCGTTAATGCAGGAAGACATGAGATAGTCCGAACGATCATTCCACCGTTATCATGATGCTGCAGACCATTTCCAATACGGATCATGGAAGGGGAAATTTCGCCATACATGCGTGCGAGTTTATAAATATCTTCTACAGGAACTCCTGTAATCTCTGATACCGTTTTTGGATCATAATATTTTACATGCTGTTCAAGTTCTTCATAACCGACCGTATAGTCTTTTAGAAATTCATAATCCACCATTTTTTCATCAAATAAAATATGCATGATTCCCAAGGCAAGAGCGCTGTCCGTTCCTGGTAAAATCGGAATGAACCAATCCGCCATCCGGCCAGTCTGATTTTTATGGACATCGATGACAATGAGTTTGGCACCGTTTTTCCGTGCTTTTTGGGCAATCATCACTTGATGCATATTTGTGCTTGCAGCATTGATGCCCCAAAAAATAAAGAGTTTGGTCTCTGCCATTTCCTCAGGGTCCGTTCCAAAGCTGCCGCCCATCGTATAAGCGTATCCAACGGCCCCGGCAGAGGAGCAAATGGACTGTTCCAATTGGCTCGCGCCGAGGCGGTTAAAGAAGCGCCGATCCATCCCTTCTGAATGGATTTTTCCCATGTTTCCATAAAAGCTGTATGGAAGAATGGATTCAGCCCCTTCCTCGGAAATCAATCGCTTCCACCTACCTGCAATCGTTTTTATTGCTTCATTCCAACTGATGGGCTCAAACTTACCTTCCCCTTTGGGGCCAACCCGCTTCAAAGGGGTTTTTAGCCTCTTTGGATCATACAGGCGTTCACCCATGTTTCTGACTTTATTGCATATACTTCCTTTTGTTACAGGATGATTTGGATCTCCATCGATTTTTACAATTTTTCCGTCTTTTTTATGAACAAGCAGTCCACACTGATCGGGACAGTCCAAAGAACATACGGAAGGGACCACACCGTTTTTAATATTGATCAATGACTCCATTTCCAGCATCCCCTTGCGAAAAAAATAATTTCATAGATTATAACATAACATGGGGCGATTTTTTTATATTGTAAGAAATAAATCTTTTATAACAGATATTTTATACTAGGATGAATGTTAAATTTTTTCCTTGAAAAGGAAAAAACACAGAGAATAAGTTTGTTTTTCTATTAGTAATCAAACGATGGATTTGTTACACTCAATGCTATGAAAACGCACCGAAGAATCACTTTCTTTTATTAAAAAAGAAGAGCTCTTTTGTAAAATTCCATCCCATGTATTCAATTGTACTTTACATATAGCTTTGGATTCTTAGTTTGGGAGTTGTCTACGTTCTATTTGTCGGTCGTCTCCTTAAGGGGAATTATGTCATTGATCAGTTTCATCTTGTGGATTGTCCTTATGGTCAAGGCTTATCAACTTGAACGGATTAAATTGCCAATAGTGGGTGACATCGCAAAAAATCTAATGGAAAAATTTGATGGCAATCCATGTCCTTAATAAGGGCATGACATATGTCCTGATTTAGGGAAAATTAAAAACATGGTTGACAATGAATTCCATTCCGAATAGAATAGGTTTTACATTCACAAATTCATATTTTTAAACTCTTATGCAGAGAGGTGGAGGGACTGGCCCTGTGAAGCCTCGGCAACCATTGAATATTTTTCCGTATTCAAACGGTGCCAATTCCAGCAGATTTTTTACAAATCTGATATATAAGAGGCAAAGCTTGATTTATATTTACAAAAAGCCGAGACCTCTTATTCTTAAGGGGTCTTTTTCTTGTATATCGGAGGAATTACAATCATAAGGAGATGAGGGGAATGGTGGACAAAACAAAGGTTGATAATGAGAAACTGAGATTGATTGTAGAAGCGCTCAGCAAATTGCGCTTTGGTGAGTTGCAGATTACTGTACATGAAGGGAAAATCGTCCAAATCAATCGGATTGAAAAGCAGCGGTTTCCTGTATGAGATGTAATGGACACAAAATCGCTGGAATAGACAGTTATCCAGCCTCAAAAAACGATATTCTAAAGCTGACCGGACAACCGGAGGCCTCTTGAATTTCAACAAAATTTTGCTTGTTTATGCAGGCTAATTTTGTTGAACAAGAGGTCTTTTTTTATCCGAAAAATGAAAGGAGACCAAAGATGGCAAAAATTGAACTTGCCACGTTTGCTGGTGGCTGCTTTTGGTGCATGGTCCAGCCATTCGATTTGCAGCCTGGAATTGAAAAAGTCATATCAGGCTATACCGGCGGGAAGGTTGAGAACCCAACTTATGAGCAGGTTTGCACCGGAACAACTGGGCACGTGGAAGCAGTACAAATTTCGTTTGATTCCCAAGTATTTTCATATGAAAAGTTAGTAAGCCTGTTTTGGCAGCAAATTGATCCGACGGATGCCGGCGGACAATTCAGGAGCAGGGGCAAATCCTATCAAACTGCTATTTTTTATCATACGGAGGAGCAAAGGATCATTGCTGAAGAATCAAAAAAGAGGTTGGAAGCAAGCGGGAAATTTAAAGATCCAATCGTAACCAAAATCTTGTCAGCTGTCCCGTTTTACCCGGCAGAAGATTACCACCAGGATTATTACAGGAAAAACCCGGATCATTATGCCGCATTTAAGGAAGAATCAGGCAGGGCACCTTTCATCCGAAAGTATTGGGAAGAAAAAATTCAGCGTTAATAAGAGGAGAATAGATTATGAAAAAAATATTGCTTTATGTTGGATTAATTTTAAGCTTATTCAGTTTAGGGGCATGTGGCAACAACTCGTCGGCAAGTGGAGATAAGAAAGAAATCACAATCGGAGCCACTGCAGGACCATACAGTGATCAATTAAAAGAGGGAATCATTCCGATTCTTGAAAAAGAAGGCTATAAAGTTAAGGTTGTAGAGTTCAATGATTATATCCAGCCAAACATCGCTTTGAATGAAGGGGAAATTGATGCCAATCTGTACCAGAACCGGATCTATCTTAAGCAATTTAATAAGGACCATAATATGGATTTAGTAGCGCCGTACGCTGTGCCAACCGCTCCAATCGCTCTTTACTCCGAAAAACATAAGTCCTTAGATGATATAAAAGAAGGTACGACAATCGCCACTCCCAATGATCCGACTAATCTGGCCAGATCTCTGAACATGCTTGTGGAATTCGGTTTGATCAAAGTGGATGAAGAAGCGGACCCTACTATTGTTTCTGAGAAGGACATTGTGGAAAATAATCTCAACTTAAAAATCAAACCAATCGACCCGGCACAAACACCGCGTTCTCTAGGAGATACCGACTTTGCCTTCATTAACGGCAATTATGCACTGGCTTCGGGATTGAAATTGGACGAAGCTGTTGAGGTTGAGAAAACACCTGAAGGTTACTTGATTTATGTAACTTTACGAAAAGAAGATGTGGATAAACCTTTCGCAAAAGCTTTGGAGAAAGCTTATAAATCCGATGAATTTTTAGAGTACACAAACAAAAATGCCAAAGGATATGTGAAGCCGTCGTATCAAGTGGAAAAGGAGGCCAATAAATGATCGACATTCGGCAGGTCACAAAGTGCTATAACCATGTGACGGCAGTAGATGCTGTCACATTGACCATCCGGCAGGGAGAGATTTTTGGCATCATTGGTTACAGTGGTGCCGGTAAGAGTACATTGTTAAGGTGCTTAAATTTGTTAGAGAGACCGACGGAAGGAAATATCCTGATGGATGGAAAGGATCTTACGGCTCTTTCAGATAAGGAAGTCAGGAAAGAAAGACAAAAAGTCGGAATGATTTTTCAACATTTCCACTTAATCAGTTCTAAAACGGTTTTCGAGAATGTAGCCTTCTCGATGAAAGCAGCGGGTAAAACCAAAGAAGAGATCAAAATACGTGTTCAGGAACTGTTGAAAATGGTCGGACTGTCGGACCGGAGCGGACATTACCCAGCTCAGCTGTCCGGCGGACAGAAACAGCGGGTTGGCATAGCCAGGGCTCTGGCCAACGATCCGAAAGTCCTTCTTTGTGATGAAGCAACATCAGCTTTGGATCCGACGACCACGAAGTCAATTTTAAATCTGTTGAAAGAAATCAATAGAAAACTTGGAATCACCATTGTGTTGATTACGCATGAAATGGAAGTTGTCCAAAATATTTGCCACCGGGTGGCGGTGATGGAAAAGGGCAAGGTTGTAGAGTTGGCTGATGTTTATGATATATTTGCCAACCCGAAGACTGCTTTATCTAAACAATTTGTTCAAACTGTCCACTCTTTGGAGCTTCCTGAGAGACTCTTGACGGGTAGAAAAGGGCCGATAGTTCAAATCACTTTCCAGGGAGGTTCCGCTGAAGAGGCAGTGATATCCGAGACATTGAGACAATTCAATGTAAATGCCAATATCCTTCATGGTCAAATCTCCTATATACAGGACCAGCCGCTTGGAACACTCATTATAGAATTGATCGGTTCCCATACCGAAGTCCAGCAGGCCATGGACTATATTACAGAACGTACGAACCGATTGGAGGTGCTTGCTGGTGTTGCCTGAGATGATCAATGAGTTTGGAAAGGCATTTGTGGAAACATCATGGATGATGGGAATTGCTGTGGCTTTTGCTGTCATTATCGGCGTCCCTTTGGGAATTGCCCTCTTTGTCACAAGCGAGGGAATGTTCTGGCATAACCGCTTTATGCAAAATGTGGCGGGAACGATCATTAATATTATACGTTCAATTCCATTTATCATATTGCTTGTTGTACTCATCCCGTTCACCAAATTGCTTCTTGGAACAACGATGGGGCCAGCCGCAGCCAGTGTTTCGCTGACTGTGGCTGCTATACCATTTTACGCAAGGCTTGTTGAAACATCTTTAAGAGAAATCGATAAAGGCGTGGTTGAAGCGGCTGAATCATGCGGCGCTTCTCCGTGGTTAATTATTAAAGATGTTCTATTGCCGGAAGCCAGGCCGGGAATGATAGCAGGTCTTACTGTTACGGTGATCAGCTTATTGAGCTACTCTGCGATGGCCGGAATTGTCGGCGGCGGAGGAATTGGAGACTTGGCGATCCGCTTCGGATACTACCGTTTTCAGAATGATGTCATGATCGCTACGGTCATTATTTTGGTTGTACTTGTCCAGTTGATCCAATTGGTCGGTGACCGTGCGGCAAGAGCAGTCGATAAAAGATAGACCGAACTTATTTGAGGAGGAAATGAAATGACCCAAACTATAACGAAAGAAGAGGTATCTTCTAAGCTTTACGGATGGGAGCATCCCGATAAAATCAGAGAATATCGAAAAAACAACAAATCTTTTGCGAAAAAGGATAAAAGGACGACGTTGGAAGAAGCCGTTTCCCGTGGAGTAAAAGAAGATGATTATATCGTTTTCGGCGGAATGGGGTCTGTTCGGAATCCCATTGCAGCGGTCCATGAAATCATTAGGCAAAAAACTGGGAATCTCACAATTGGAACAAAAGGTTCACAGCATGATTGGCAGTTGCTTGCAGCAGCCGGAAACATTACAAAAGCGGAAGTGTCCTATGGATTTGCTGACGAAGTCAGGGGATTGTCGATACCCACAAGAAAGGCTGTGGAATCCGGACGTCTGAAAGTGTTATCGGAAACAACCAATGCAGGGTTCCAATGGCGTTTTACTGCAGCGATGAAGGGTCTTTCTTTTTACCCGACAAGATCTTCCCTTGGAACAGATACGCTTCATTATAGTGGATCCAAGACGATCATCGACCCATTTACAAATGAACCAGTTGAATTGCTACCCGCCTGCTACCCGGATGTTGCCATTATTCATGTTCATCGTGCTGATAAATATGGAAACTGCCAAATTGACGGGAATATCGCGGAAGATATAGAACTGGCGCATGCAGCCAAGTTTGTATTGATCACTGCAGAAGAAATTGTGCACGACGATGTGTTTTCCAGCCGTCCGGACCTTACAAAAATTCCTTATTTTGTTGTCGATGCGGTTGTGGAAGTACCGTATGGTTCCCATCCAAACCAAGTGCCGAGCCTGTATTCCTTTGATGAGGAACATTGGCAAATCTGGCTCGATGCATCTATCTGTGAGGAAGGCGTAGAGGAGTACCTGAAGGAATACGTGTATGGAAGCGAGGATCATTACGAATACTTGGAAAAAATTGGCGGTGTCCGTGTACTGAAACAACTGGAAAAAATTGAAAATAAATTGGCGCCATATCCAAAAGTGGCCAGAAGGAGAGGGTAAAACATGGGAAATGATACAGAAAAAATGATTATTGCAGCATCGCGTCTGCTTCCAAAAGATACAGCAGTTTATGTAGGAACTGGAATGCCGTTGCTTGCCTCCGTCCTGGCGTTAAATACACATGCTCCCGATCTGCTGCTCGTCTATGAGGGCGGTGGTGTTGGAGGCAAGCCGACAGGGCGGCTTCCCATTCAGGTAAGTGAATCTTTGACTTATGAAAACGGAGTAACGGTCGGCTCTATGGATTATGTCATGAGCCTGGCACAAGCGGGGTGGATTCAATATGGTTTCCTGGGTGGAGCGCAAATTGATCAATACGGCAATTTGAACACAACTGTCATTGGAGATTGGGATAAACCTAAGGTCAGACTCCCTGGTTCAGGCGGAGGAGCGGATATCGCTTCTTTATGTGAACGGACTATTATCATTATGGGTCAGGACAAGAGAAAATTCGTTGAAAAGCTCGACTTTTTAACAAGCCCCGGCTATCTAGATGGCCCTGACGGAAGGGCGGAAGCTGGGCTTCCTGCTAATACAGGGCCCTACCGTGTCATTACTCAAATCGGGGTGTACGGTTTTGATGCAGAAACACGGAAAATGACATTGCTGCATCTGTTTAAAGGACACACATTAGAAGATGTCCAGGCGAATAGCAGTTTCCCGATTGCCATTTCCGACGATTGGTCCTACATTGAAGAGCCGACAAAAGATGAGCTTGAGACTTTACGTTTGCTTGATCCGGATGGCGTAGTAATAGCATAAAAGAGGAGGAATCGGAGATGTCAAAGCAAGTCACCTTACAAGAAGCAGTGTCTGTCATCTCAGACGGAGCATTGCTTGCATTTGGCGGAAATGCGCTGCACCGCTCGCCTATCGCCTTTGTTAAAGAGCTGATCCGCCAAGGAAGGAAAAATTTATCTGTCATTAAAACAGCTGGTGCGTTGGACGTCGATCTATTGGCGGCAGCCAAATCCCTTGAATCTGTATACGGCGGCTATATCGGCTTTGAAATGCTCGGATTGGCCCAAAATTACCGGAAAGGTGTACAAAACCAGGAGATTATTGCTCATGAACATGCATGTGCCAGTGTCATTGCTGGCTTACGGGCAAGCATTTATGGGGTTTCGTTCCAGCCTATCAACGGATTTCAGGGCAGTGAGCTGCCCGAACTGACTGGACAGGTTAAATACGTGGACTGTCCTTTTACTGGGAAAAAGACAGCGGTGATCCCTGCCATTCGTCCGGATTATACAGTCATTCATGTTCATATCGCAGACGAACAAGGAAATGCCTACATTGATGGGGCGGTATTTGAGGATTTGATCATGGTTAGGGCAGCGGAAAAAGTGATTGTAACGGCCGAGAAGATAATTTCTTCAGATAGCTGGGCGGTCAGGCCGCAAGTGCCAGGATTTCTCGTGGAAAGTGTTGTTTTAGCTGAACATGGGGCTGCGCCAGGAAGCTGTGAGCCGTTCTATTCTGTAGACAAGGAAGCGGTGGTCAACTACTTGAAAGATCCTGAAAGTTATGTAGCTGAAGTAAAGGAGGATGAGGCCTATGTCTAATATACAAGCGGCTGATTATATTACAGTAGCGATGGCCCGCCTTATTCAGGACGGCGAACTTGTTTTTCATGGTGTTGCCTCCCCGATGCCTGCTATTGCTATACAATTGGCGAAAAAGCTTCACGCAAAAAAAGCAGTCTACTTAAACATACCAGGGGGTGTGGATGCGGAACCTAGTTCTTTTTCCTTCTATTCCAGCGCTGATCCAGTATTAAGAGAAGGGGGTGTTTCCGATTTTCCTCTTTCCGACATATTCGATTTATCCGCTCGCGGAGCTCTTGATGTCGCCTTTTTAAGCGGAGCGCAAATTGACGGATACGGGCGGTTGAACTTAAGTGCAATCGGTTCTTATGATAAGCCAAAGGTTCGTTTGCCGGGTGGTGCCGGAAGTGCCGCATTACTACCTACGGTTAAAAGAGGGATTCTCTGGAAAACGAATCATGACAAGCGAAGCCTTGTAGAAAAGCTGGATATTATCACAGCTGCGGGAAATACCGAATATGTGATCACTCCACTTGGAATTTTCAAAAGGTCGGTGAAAGACGGCCGCCTGCGCCTGTTTGCCGTTTTTCCATACAGCTCTGTAGAAGAGATTGAGGAGAATACGGGATTTAAAGTAGAGAAACATGAAGAGTTTACTGAATTCCCGCCCCTTACAGAGGAGGAGTTGCAATTAATACAGTCGATTGATCAGGATGGATCCAGGTACAGTGAATTCAAATAAGAAGAATGGAGTGATGTCAAAATGGCAACAACAGCCCAATTACTAAAGGTAGCTACAGAAGGGAAATGGGAAAAGGGTTTACAGACTTCAATCAATATCAGAAATTTTGAAACGATCATCGTGGACGAACCAAAATCCCTTGGCGGAACAGACGAAGGACCCAACCCGGTTGAATTGGTATTAGCGGGTTTATCAAGTTGTGCATCTGTTATGATCGCATTGATTGCCAAAGAACAGAATTTTTCATACACCGATGTGAAGTTTAAAAATGAAGGTACGCTTGATTTACGGGGGTTGCAGGGAATCGATGGCGTGTCGCCGCACTTCCAATCAGTTACCTTCGATGTATATTTCATTACGGAAGAAAGCCAGGAAAGAATCAATGCACTCAAAGAAGAAGTGGAAAAAAGATGCCCTGTCCTTAACCTATTGGCAGATGCAGGAATAAAAGTCGAGGGGAATTGGGTAAAAGCTTAGATTTTGGAAAAACCGCTTATTGGCGGTTTTTTTCTGATCCCCGTTTTGTAAGCGCTGATGGTATGCTCGTAGAAGTGGCGAAAAGGGGAATTGGGTGATAGCTTAGATTTTGGAAAAACCGCTTATTGGGTGTTTTTTTCTGATCCCCGCTTTGTAAGCGCTGATGGTGTGCCCGTTGAAATGGCGAAAAGGGGAATTGGGTGAAAGCTTAGATTTTGGAAAAACCGCTTATTGGGTGTTTTTTTCTGATCCCCGCTTTGTAAGCGCTGATGGTGTGCCCGTAGAAATGGCTGAAAAAAGAAATGTTCTTCGAAGGCTTGTGGGGCGGGACTTTTTTTATAATGAAGGTACGATTGAAATTGGAATCGAGATGTACAGGAAGTCCATTGTTCTTACCGAAAGCCAAGTTTATCCATCACTCTGTGAAAAACATTAGTTTTTTTTGTAACAATGTCCCAAACAGTGTGTTTTTTTGTTATAATGATTTTTGATGTATTTGTAATTTACTTAAGGAGAGGTATTTCATATGAGCAATTTTGTTAAATCAGGTGAAGCAGCTCCAGTTGCAGGCACTTATGTTGAAGCAGGACACGGCGGCGGGAAAGTAAAAAACGGCCAACGAGTTCAAGTTGAACAAGGTGAAGCATTGCCAGAGCTTAAACCTTATACTGTTAAAATCACTCATAAAGGTGAAGAAAAAACAAGAGATCGCCAGCACGTATGGTTGTTGGAAAAGTGATGATGTAAAAGGCTTTTGGAATTCAAAGGATTCTAGGGGCCTTTTATTTTTGTATATAGGGGCGAAAGCTTCGGTTTTTTTCTAAGGCAAAGGGAAGACACGGCTTGGGGAATACTCATAACTTTATTTGTTTGCTCTGTAAATGTGGGAGAATACACTTGGATTTTTTGGGATACTCTTCACATTTGCGAAATACTTTTCGGATTAGGGGGGATACTCTTCACATTTGCGAAATACTTTTCGGATTAGGGGAATACTCTTCACATTTGCGAAATACTCTCCAGATTAGGGGAATACTCTTCACATTTGCGAAATACTCTTCGGATTAGGGGGATACTCTTCACATTTGCGAAATACTCTTCAGATTAGGGGAATACTCTTCACTTTTACGAGATACTCTTCGGATTAGGGGAATACTCTTCACTTTTACGAGATACTCTCCAGATTAGGGGAAAACTCTTCACTTTTACGAAATACTCTCCAGATTAGGGGAAAACTCTTCACTTTTACGAGATACTCTCCAGATGAGGGGAAAACTCTTCACATTTGCGAAATACTCTTCGGATTAGGGGAATACTCTTCACATTTGCGAAATACTCTTCGGATTAGGGGAATACTCTTCACTTTTACGAGATACTCTTCGGATTAGGGGGATACTCTTCACATTTGCGAAATACTCTTCAGATTAAGGGAAAACTCTTCACTTTTACGAGATACTCTTCGGATTAGGGGGATACTCTTCACATTTGCGAAATACTCTTCGGATTAGGGGGATACTCTTCACATTTACGAGATACTCTTCGGATTAGGGACATACTCTTCACATTTGCGAAATACTCTTCAAATCGAGAGGATACTCTTCACATTTGCTTAAATACTATTCAGATTAGGGAAAACTCTTCACTTTTCAAATTTACTCCCATTTCCAGTTTATCCAATGAAAAAAGCCCGGTGCATTTGCCCGGGCTTTTCTCTACTTCTTATAGTCCACCGATAGAGACGTATTTTGTTTCCAAATATGGCTCGATTCCTTCGATACCGCCTTCGCGTCCAAGGCCGCTCTCTTTCATGCCGCCAAATGGCACATGAGCAGCAGACGGAGCACCGTCGTTCCAGCCGATGATACCGAAGTTGAGGTTTTCATGAAGGTATGTTCCAGTTTTATAGTTGTTTGTGAAGAAGTATGCTGCAAGTCCGTAAGGAGTGTTGTTTGCAATTTCAACAGCTTCTTCCAATGTCTTGAAAGTAACGATCGGAGCTACTGGTCCGAATGTTTCTTCCTGCATGATGTCCATGTCGTGTGTCACGTTTTTAAGGACAGTTGGATAAACGAAATATGATCCTTTTTCTTCGTCCACATCAAATTGGTTTCCGGCAAGAACTTCTGCGCCTTTTTCAACAGCATCGTTAATTTGGAAGGCGATTTTTTCGTAGCCTTTTTTGTTGATGACCGGCCCTACATCAGTGTCAGCATCCAAGCCGTTTCCAACTTTCAGCTGTTTTGCACGCTCGGCAAATTTTTCAGCAAATTGGTCTGCAATGCTTTCATGAACGAGCAGACGGTTCGCGCATACGCATGTTTGGCCGGCATTTCTAAATTTGGTCAGCATTGTTTGCTCAACGGCCATATCAATGTCCGCATCTTCTGCAATGATCAATGGAGCGTGTCCGCCAAGTTCCATTGTCACATGTTGTACGTTGTTCGCAGAATCTCTGATTAAAGCTTTTCCAACTGGGGTGGAGCCTGTGAAAGTGATTTTTCTTACAAGCCTGCTGCTTGTGAAGAGTTCACCCATCATACGTCCGCTTCCGTTGACCACTTGAACTGCGTCTTCAGGAATTCCTGCTTCGTGTGCAAGTTCAATCAGGCGGATAGTTGTCAATGGTGTTTCAACTGCAGGTTTTACGATAAAAGTACAGCCGGCTGCAAGCGCAGGAGCCGCTTTTCTTGTCATCATCGCAGCAGGGAAGTTCCATGGTGTGATTGCTGCGACAAGACCAATTGGTTGTCTAGTAACCATGATTCTCTTTGATTCAGTAGCCGCAGGGACTGTGCGTCCATAGATGCGTTTCGCTTCTTCTGCATACCAAAGAACATAGCTAACTGCGTAGTCCACTTCACCCAGAGATTCATGGAGAGGTTTTCCGTTCTCTTTTGTCATGACTTCTGCAATACTTTCTTTGTTTTCCTTGATTTTATCTGCCCATTTAAAAAGCAATTCTGCTCTTTTGTGTGCATTTACTTGAGACCACTCTTTAAAAGCTTCGTGGCCTTTTTCAAGCTTTTTATTTACTTCTTCGGCTGTATCGACTTTAACTTCTTGGATGACTTCGCCTGTAGCCGGGTTTTTTACCTGAAATGTTTCTGCCATGATCAAAACTCCTTTATGTAAGATTTTGCATTATTTTAATGCTATTCTATCCCCTAAACTTAAGAGATGTCTACCCAATAGATAGATTTTGGATAAACCTTATATTATTTTAACACAAAGTCTTGAAACTACCACTTACAAAGTTTTTAATATGTACTTTTAAATATTGGTATCTAGATTTCAGATGTGAGCTATATAAAAAAGGCAGGGACCTGTTTTTTTAAAAATACTGAGATGCGCCGGGCCAAATACTGAAACGATTCATTCATTATATTAAGGAGTGATCAAAGTGAATGTATTTGATGGTTACCGAACTTCTTCCCCTTATGGCTGGAGGGTGGACCCAGTTAGAGGTGGAAAGGAGTTCCATGCGGGAGTAGATATGGTAAAAGCGGACAAGGCTCCTATTCATGCATTTACCGAAGGTACCGTCCTGTTTTCGGGAATGGGACAATCCGGAACCGGTTTGGGGGGATATGGAAATGTTGTCGTCATCAAAGATAAAAATGGCTGCGCGCAGCTTTACGCCCATCTTTCAAAGACAGCGGTCAGCAAGGGAATGTTTATAAAAAAAGATCAAATCATCGGCTACCAGGGATCAACAGGCATGGCGACCGGGTCGCATTTACATTATGAAATCAGAAAAAAGTCCTCTCCGAACTATGGCTGGACAGTAAATAAAGAAGAATCCACATTAGCCCCGACCTCTTATTTACAATCATACGATCCGGAGAAGCAAAAGCCAACTAATGGCAGTTCAACATATAGAATAAATAAAACACTGAACGGTTATATATCGGCAAATGATGCGAAACACCAAGTGAATAAAAAAACAACTGTAAAAGCAGGAACCTATTTTGTATATAAAATTTCAGATGGGATGATGAATGTCACTTCGAAAAAAGGGGTTCCCGGCAGTTGGATCAATCCAGTGGAAAATATCGTGAATAATGTAGTACCAAAAACTCAGCAACATAAAAAATTAACCTTGCCCAAATCAGCATCCTCCTGGCGTGTATATCCCTTGAATAAAAAGACTGTAAAAGGAAATGAGATTGGATTTTTGAATCCCAAAAAATTTGGCGGTTTGGAATATGAAATTCTAGGAAATCCGCAAAAATATGTGTACACTATTCAAACAGCCAACTTTGGTAAGGTAAATATATACGCAGCGCCGGATACCGGAGCGAAAATTAAATAAGAAACTTTGAAGCTTTTTTAAGCCCCGACCATTAATTATTTACAATGGCAGGGGCTTTGGGCATCGAACGATAGATGTTCATCTATCGTTACCATTAAAAACATATATTTAACAATAATCAAAGATTATAATAAAATACATATACAGTTTTGATCAATACCTTAAGTTGTAAGGGTTTACTTTACGAGTGAATTTGAGGAATATCTACATTGTAATTTGGATTAATGCTACCATTATATTGCTTGGAAATCTCGACAACTTGCTGTAAAAACATTTCTGTCGCTATACTTTTGAATCTGCCCTTTAATGTAATAAGTTCTAGGCTCGTTGTGAGCTCAGGTGATTCAATTTCTTTAAAGACCGGCAGCCCGCCGCAAAAGGGCAAATACTTGTAGGATTCAGGCAGAAATGTTACGCCGACACCTTTACTGGCCAATATGGCCATCGGGAGCCCCTGGCTGCCCCAATATTTGACCTTTGGAGTAAAGCCCACTTCCTTACATTTTTTTATTATGTAGTCAGACAATCCGGAACCGGTTGTTGTTGTATTGAGCAAGAAACTTTCATCAGCAAAATCCTTCAAGGATAAATTCACTTTTTGGGCAAGTGGGTGGTCTTTGTGCATGCAAGCTACAATGGGCTCTGTAATGATAGAGTATGTTTCAAAAATATCTTGCGTAAAGGTGGTTCTGACAATAGCAGCATCGAGTTGATTGGACAGCAACAGTTCAGATATATATTTTGTATTTCCTTCAATTACCCGTATTGACATGTTTGGAGAGGTTTTTTGAAGGTTCTCTACAATTTGGGGAATGATGATCAAATTGGCTGCTGTAGAACATCCTATTTTGATTTCACCCCGGAGTCCCTTTTTGGCTTCTGACAACTCCGTAAGCATTTCATCTACTGAAACTAGTATATTTTTTGCCCTTTTGTACAAAAGATCTCCAAAATCGGTCAGGACTAGAGATTTATTTTCTCTTTTGAACAGTAGAACATCCAGTTCCTGTTCAAGTTTTTTTATCATAATGCTTAAAGAAGGCTGGGAAATATTTAATTTTTTCGCCGCAGCGGTTACGCTATTTTCCTCTACGACTGTCACGAAATATCTAAGGCGGATGGTATCCATACATACTGTCTCCCTTCGATGTAGAGTGGATAATGATTTTTAGCTTATTAAATATTCAGAAAAATAATATAAAATGATAGTTCTTTTAATTAAATAAACATTATTGTATCACACTCAGCAGTGGAGGTCCCTTTAAAGAGATTGTGAGCAAGTTAATTCATGGAGGTTTTAATGATGAAGAATCAAAATCAAACAAATGGCTATGATGTTGTTATTGTTGGCGGAGGCTTTGCGGGGGTGACTGCAGCCCGGGAATTGGACATGCTTGGCCATAATGTTCTGCTTCTGGAAGGAAGGGACAGATTAGGCGGTCGAACATGGACCGATCATCGGTTAGGGCTCGATCTGGAAATGGGCGGAACTTATGTTCATTGGTATCACCCACACACATGGACGGAAATTACTCGTTACGGATTGGAAATATGTGAGGCTCCAGGGGCTAAAGAAGCCTATTGGATTGCTGACGGACAATTACAGTCGGGAACTCCCGCCCAATTAAACTCAATCGTTAAAGAGAGTTTTGAATATTTATTGGGGAAGGCTTATGAACACCTTCCGAAGCCTTTTGATCCATTGAATTCTTCCTCGTTTACAGAATTGGACTCAACATCAGCAGACGATTTTTTGAATGGAATGTCATATACAAAGGAGCAGAAAGACTTTTTAGACAGCTTGTTGGCCATTGACTTCAATGGGGATCCGAAGGATGGGGCTATTACACAAATGATTCGCTGGTGGGCTTTTTCCAGCGGTAATCGTTATGTTTTTGCGGATACTGTTGCAAGGTACAAAATTAAAACGGGCACAAGGTCATTAATAGAGTCTATTGCGTCAGATGTAAAGTCCGAAATAAAACTCTCTGCAATTGTGAAATCTATTAAAAGCGACCATGAGAACATTGAGGTGACAACCCGTGAAGGGGAATCCTATCAAGGTAAGGCAGTAATGGTTACTGCCCCATTGTCGACCTTGGACAATATTGATTTTCAGCCCGCATTGTCAAATACGAAACAAGCATTCATTAAAGAAAAGCAAGTAGCCAAAGGAATTAAAGTATGGGCGCGGATCAAGGGAAAAGTAGAGCCTTTCGTTACATACGCCCCCGAAGGTTACCCGCTGAACTCCGTCCATTTGGACAACTATATTGAAGGAGACAGTATTGTGGTAGGATTTGGTTCTGATGCAAGCAAACTGGATCCTAACGACCCAAAGGAAGTGGAAGCGGCCCTTCGCAATTGGCGATCCGACCTTGAGGTGATCGAAAGTACAGGACATAATTGGACTGCGGATGAATTGTCACAGGAAACATGGCCGATGTTGAAACCAAATCAATTGACAAAATATATCAAGGAAATGAGGCGTCCCGAAAATGGGGTGTTTTTAGCGGGAACAACTTATGCTGACGGATGGGGAGGCTTCATTGATGGAGCAATCGAAAATGCTATAACAACGAGCAGAAAAGTGCATCAATATTTAAATGCATCCAAATAATTCATCAAGCTATTCCTTCTTAGAATGTAATCTAAGAAGGAATAGAATATTGGGGAGGGCAAAGTATATGCAGGTCATTGATAATCAAGATATTTCCATTCAAATGGTTGGACATGAGGATATAGATGAAGTCGTCGAGCTATCAAGAATGGTGTATGAACCGTCGATTGCCTATGACAGGGAACACTTGGAGAGCCAGTTGGAAGTGTTTCAGGAAGGGCAAATTTGCATTAAGTATAAGGGGAAGGTCGTTGCCGGTTGTTCAAGTTTGATAGTAAACTTTGAAGATTATGGAGTGAACCATTCATTTGATGACATTACTGATAGAGAGTATATCCGTAATCATAATCCAAATGGGACAACACTATATGGGTTTGATGTAACTGTCCATCCTGAGTATCGTAAAATGAAACTCGGCCGAAGACTATATGAAGCACGTAGGGAGCTTTGTCGGAAATTGAATTTGAAAAACATCATGTTCGGCGGAAGAATCCCGTATTTTCATAAATACGCTGATAAACTAACAGTCAATGAATATATCAATCAAGTGACACAATGGGAAATTTACGACCCGGTGCTTACATTTCAATTGAAAAATGGGTTTTCGGTAAGAGCGATCATGGAAAATTATTTACCCCAGGATCATGAATCCTTAAAATATGCCACATTAATGGAGTGGAGAAATGATCAATATGTTCCCAGAGATTAAGATTAATAAGTTTTAGCAGCCAAAATGGGAACCAGTTTCGATTAGTCTTCTCAGCCGAATGAAGGAGGAAGCAGCTTGCCGATAGCGCTGGGGAGGGATGGCGTCCTGTTTAAGAAGGTCTTCGGGTTTGTCCATCCTCGGCTTGCAACGCCGGTCTATAATGTCATCTTAACTGGATTGTTGGCATGTTCAGCTTTGTTTCTAAGCCTGCATGCAGCCACTTCTTTGATTAATTTCGGAGCTTTTACGCTTTCGCTTTTGTTAATCTTTCAGTAATTTTTTACTTTATAAAAATCAAGCCTGTCAAAAAATATACAATAGGTTCCATCCTCGTTCCATTTATAGGTTTTCTGTTCAATGCCTTTTTGTGGTTCAAGCTTGATTCGTCTGCCATGATCCTCGGTCTTGGCTGGTCTGCAGCCGGGTTTATTTACTTAAATCATCTTACGAAAGGGTTTACAAAAGTTCCGCCGGAAATTGATTTTAGAGAAACAGAGGCAAGCTGAATCCTTCGCTACAATAAAAGGTTTACATGTTACTCTCCTGGTTTTTCAAGCATATACTTGTCCTTCTGCCCATATATTGGAATAGATTGAATATGAGGAGGCTGGACATGCAGTTTTATTATGGACACCAGATGCCGCTGCGGATTTTGGACGAGGCCGAGTTCTGGAAACACCAGGAAGAGGAACATACAGTAGTTATTCGGGAATTGGTCACTGGGTTGGAAAAGGAATATGTTGACGCCTTGCACGAGTGGGAAAAAGCATTGGCAAAAACTCATCAGCAGGTGGTCAGTTTTATTGAATCGGTCATTCGAAGCAACTTATTACTTACCACGCAGCTATATCAGCAGGTTCTGCAACTTATTTCCTTCTGCCTAGAGGAAAGTGAACGCTTTATTGAACTTTGCAGACAAATTAAACATGAAAGCAAAGTTGTCAGCAGCAATCAAACAGCAAAAGTGGTCATTGATCATATCATCCGTGAATCTGAATATTTCATTGGGATCGCCAGAGCTCTTCTATCTCAAAGTTACGGGAACATGGCGGTTCCACCGCAGCAAAGCTAAGGGCTCCTTGATGAGGAGGCTCTTTTTTTTATACTTAGTCGAACACCTGAAACTCAGTATTGTGTATTTGAGAAGTCGCTGCTCGCTCTGCTCCCAAGATTCCTATAAGTTAGTCATGGGAGGTTCAAACCATGATATGATAAAGTAAAGGAAGGGAGATTGTCATTTAAAAAGGAGACCCTCATATGTACGCATACATAATCATGATTTTTGTAGTGATCTTTTATGCCGGAAATATCCTAGTAGGTAAAGCCATCAATGAGCTTCCGCCTTTGACAATGTCGTTCTTCAGGCTGCTAATAGCATTTGTACTCTTGCTTCCCGTCGGCTTTCAAAGTGCTTGGACACAGAGGTCAACCTTTTGGGAATATAAAAAGCCATTGTTGGTCATGACTTTTACGGGTATTTGCTTTTTTAATGTCTTTTTGTACGGTGCCTTGCAATTTACGAGCACTACCAAAGTATCTGTGCTTGAAGCCGTAATTCCTGTTGTGACGGTTTTATTAAGCTCTTTTTTGTTAAAAGAAAAATTGGGAAGCACACAATGGGCAGGTATTCTTTTATCTTTGACCGGCGCAGTTTGGGTAATCATGGACGGCAAGATCTTGCAGCTTGCAGGCAGTGGCTGGAATATGGGAGATGCCATCATGATCGGTGCCATTATAACGTGGTCTGTTTACTCTATTGCTGTTAAACAATACATGCATCTATTTCCAGAGTATGGAGCAGTGTTGGTAATGTCGGGCATCTCGGTTATCGCTTTGTTTCCTGCCGTATTATTTGAATGGTATTTTATAGGAATACCATCATTAAACGGGCTTAATGTGGTGGGGCTTTTGTACCTGGGGGCATTCCCGTCGGTAGTTGCATTGGTCCTATATAATCGGGGAGTTGAGCTTCTTGGACCGTCAAGAGCATCCGTATTTTTGAATTTTCTTCCTGTTGCCACGATGGGAGGCGCCTATTTGTTACTTGGGGAATCCATTTCGATCAAGCAGATGTTTGGGGCTTTGGGTGTTATATGTGGTGTCATTTTGACAACCCGAACTGCCCAAAAATCATTGGCTAAAAAAGTCGACCTGAATGAAGAAAAGTGTTCTTAGTTAGATTAAAGCCGGTTACCGGCTTTTTTATTTTTATAAAAATGCAAAATTCAAATAATTAATTGACTAATATTAGCAAAGCGTTTAAGATATAGGGAGATGCGGCAAAGTTCCGCTCAAATATATATTGGTAGCGTTTACAATATGATTATCTTGGGAATATGCCCGAAAGTTCGGGGATGTTTTCCAACTGGTGATTTCAGAAACGGTCGCTTAAACTCCATTGATGGAATTTGAGAAACCGCAGATTTAAAGGCGTGTTTTGGCATGTCTTTAATCTGCGGTTTTTTGGATATCCTTTGTAAGGTATAAAATCTCTGGAATCAAACCGCGTACAATGTCCCAGGAGGTGTATGTCTAAAGAAATAATTAAAAGTCTCTGGGTTTTAGCTGGAAAATATAAGATAAGAAGCAGGAGGTGCAAGTTGTTGAACAAGTCAGCTGTACATTATCCCTGGTTCAAAAGAGAGGATATGGACGGATTCTTCGCCTTGTTTCAAAACAACCTCGCGGATTTTGTCATCATAGCAGTCAGTATGCTGGGGATGGGGTATCCAAAGGAAATTGTATTCGGAAAGGTGATACCTGGAGCGGCCATAGCGGTCCTGGTCGGAAATCTTTACTATGCTTATACTGCCAACCGGCTGGCAAAAAAAGAAGGACGAACAGATGTTACGGCTTTGGCTTATGGTATAAGTACACCCGTTATGTTTGTATTCCTATTCGGTGTTCTTTTACCGGCGAAAACTATCGTGGGGGATCCGGAGTTGGCGTGGAAAATAGCGGTAGGAGCCTGTTTGGTCAGTGGTGTGATAGAAATTATGGTCAGTTTCATTGGGAGATGGGTTCATAAGCATATTCCAAGAGCGGCCATGCTGGGAGCTTTGGCAGGAATTGCTTTGGCTTTTATAGCAGGTGAAATGTTGTTTAAAACGTTGGAAGTTCCAGTAGTAGGACTGGTTGTTTTAGCGATTGTAATTGTCGGAATTATCGGTAAAATACGCATGCCGTTCAATATCCCAGCATCCTTGTTTGCCATCATTATGGGGACAATCATCGCTTATTCGATGGGGGAGTCAAGCTTTTCACAGATTGCAGATGGGCTTGGTGATTTGGGTTTTTACCCGTTCATCCCGACAGCTGCTGCTTTTGAAGGAAGCATACAGTTATTTACTACACTGACCGCGGTTTTAGCAGTAGTCATTCCTATTACGATTTATAACGCCGTGGAAACTATGAATAACGTAGAGGCCGTTGCTACCTTGGGGGATAAATACGATGTAAAAGAGTGTATGGCAGTCGATGGAGTCGGAACTGTGTTGGGAACCTTTTTTGGCGGAGCATTTCCGACTACCGTCTATATGGCTTCGGTAGGTTCCAAATGGATGGGAGCTGGCCGCGGCTACAGTATATTAAATGGAATTGTCTATGTCGTTGCAGCACTTTTCGGATTAATAGCTGCGATATCCAGTATCATACCGGTATCTGCGATAGCACCTATTATGGTATTCGTCGGAATTTCCATGGTTGCAACAGCATTTCAATCAAACAAGTCAAAGTATTTCATGGCTGTTTCCATTGCCATGCTTCCGTATTTCGCAAATTACATTATGACCCGTTTTAACAACAATGCGGAGGAGGTCGTAAGCGGAATATCTTCTGCCATTGTGCCACTGGGACAGGGAGCTATGTTTTCTGGGATCATATTGGGTGCAATCACCGTTTATGTAATCGACAAGAATTTCAAACGGGCTGCTATGTTTTCAATCGTCGGATTCCTGTTCTCGTTCTTTGGAATCATGCACGCTCCAAAGCTGGCATTTAATGCAGCTCCATCCTATGAAATCGGATATCTGCTCATGGCGGTTTATTTCATTTACTACGCTTATAAGGGAGTCAGAGTCCTTTCGGAGCCGGATATGGATGAACCGATCATTAAGGAGAAGAGTGGGTGAAAGATAGATTGGTGACAATGAAGGGAAAACACTTAATTTACAACAGTCTCCTAATTGGAGATTATATTCTATTACTGTTCCTTAACGCTGGAATTCACCTTATTGATTTTTTAGAAATAAGCAGGAAACCACTCAATAGGTGGTATCTCCTTAGATTTGCTTTCTTTGAATAAAATGTTCATCAAGGTAAAGCTTCGCGGGAAGTTGGTCCAATATCTCCTCACATGTTGACTTTGGAACTTTCAAATATAGTATCATATTAATTCTTTTACTCAATTCCGTAAGGTGAGAGTAGAGTTGATATTTTATGAGAAATATGGAATTCGAAAAAAGGAGGAAAAGATATGACAAACCAAATTAAAAGATTCACTCCCGACTTTTGGATGAAAAGCCCTGGGAACAGCCCTAAAGGAGAGCGCAGGGATTTTATCAATCCCGATTGGATACCTTGGACGGATTGGCTCATGCCAGGTACTTATTTTAAGCTTTTCATGTGCGATCTAGTGTCGGGTAACTTTACAATGCTTTTAAAAGTTGATCCAGGAGTCAAAGCTGCTGTTCACTGGCATCTTCATAACACAGAAGCGTTTATTCTTGAAGGCGGTTTTTATTATGAGGAAGAAAGGGACGATAAGGGATATAAAAACTATTATACATGTGAAGCGGCCGGGAATGTCCATGAACCATTTACTACACCAGAAGGATGCACAATGTTTGCTGTATCCCACGGGCCAATCGGGGGCTATGATGACGACGGAAATCTTGTTGTGATGGCTGATGCACGCTTGCATTATTATATGGCAAAGGAAAACAACGCCATTGACTATACAACAGTGGTTGATTATACATTTGGTACTACGGACTTGCAAGAACAAAAAAACTAGTTATGGTTTTGGACAGAGCATGCTGTGAAGGATAATATAATATTTCTACGCACCATGCTCTGTCAGTTCCTATCTCCCACTTATTAGAAAAGCAATGTCATAAAAAATCCGCACGCAGTAATGAAGCCGACAAGCGGTCTTCTTTTTTCATATGCCTCCGGCATCATGGTGGAAGCAATCATAGATACAATTCCTCAGCGGCAAACGCACTCATGAAGGCTTTTACAGCGGTAGATGCATGGTCGAGAAACAAATATCCCGCCAATGGCTTAAGGAAGAGGATATTAGGGTACAATGATGGTTCCCAGCATATTTGCTGCCCCAGACATTGCGCCCCATAGCAATGCTGCTCCCACAAACACACTCCTATTAAACGTGTTTTTCACGATATTGCTACCTTTCTTTTAGATAAGTTAATCTGATGCTACGCAACGATCTCCAACTATTGTCATTTACCCTTTGAAAGCGGTACAATGAGAGACGTATAAAAGATTCAGAAAAAGTAAGCAGCAGAGGAGGAGCAGTCATGAAACCGAAAGTGTATGTTTCCCAGCCGATTGCACAAGAGGTAAAAGATTATTTGGCACAGTATTGTGATGTTAAAGTCTGGGATCAGAAGGAACTGATCAAAAGGGAGGACCTATTAAAGGAAATTGCCGATGTCGATGGGTTGATCACGTCTGGAAGGAAAATTACGGAGAACCTGCTGAACCATGCTCCCAACCTGAAGGTGGTCAGCAATATATCTGTCGGATATAATAACTTTGATATTGAAGTGATGAAGAAGCGGAATATCATTGGGACCAATACGCCGGGGGTATTGGATGAGACGGTGGCAGACCTAGCTTTTGGGCTTATATTGGCTTCAGCGAGACGGATAGTGGAGCTGGACCAATTTGTTAAAGCAGGTAAATGGGAGCCGACCTCGGGAGATGATCCTTTTATTGGAACGGATGTACATAGTGCGACGCTGGGTATTATAGGAATGGGCAGAATCGGTGAGGCGATTGCAAGAAGAGGGAAGCTAGGCTTTAATATGGATGTTCTTTACTATAACCGGAATCGCAAGCCTGAAGCAGAGGAAGAGCTTGGAGTTAAGTACAGCGATCTTGAACCACTATTAAAACAATCAGATTTTGTTTTATTGATGACGCCGCTCACTCCGGAAACACAGGGGATGATCGGTGAAAAAGAATTCAAGCTCATGAAAAAATCAGCCATTTTCATTAATGTGTCACGCGGTCAGACGATTGATGAACAAGCTCTTATTCAAGCGCTTGAAAATAAGGAAATTCATGCCGCTGCTTTGGATGTATTCGCTCAAGAGCCTGTAAACAAGGATAACCCACTTCTAAAAATGCCTAATGTGGTGACGACTCCTCACATTGGTTCGGCAAGCAGAAAAACAACAGATGCCATGGCAATGAAGGCGGCTAAAAACATGGTGGCCGCATTAACAGGGGAGGAGCCTGAAAATCGGGTAGTGTAACCAGAAAAAGAGCAGGGGTAGGATCAAAGGACCTCCCTGCTCCTTACTTTTTGGATATTTCAACCCGCTCGCATGTATCCTTTGTCATGCTTTCTGGCAAAATCCTCATCATTCGAGATCAAATAAATGATCCCTTCAATGAACCCAATAATGGAAGGAATATATGTCCAGCAAAAAATTAAATAGATGAGTCCCTGAAACCATTTTCCTAAATAGAATTTATGTATGCCGAAACCTCCAAGGAGAATGCCGAGAATTCCGGCCGCAACCTTGCTTTTAGTATAACGGGGAGCATAACTCTGGCCGCCTCCCGAACTGGATGAACTGCTTGAGGAACTGGAAGCCCCTCCGCCACCGCCCGCATTCATGAATACCATTGGTTGCTGGTTGCGGTTGTTATCTTCAAGCTTTTCTATTTTTTTATTATTCTCATTAAAAATCTCTTCGATGCAATTTTTACAATAATTCTTATTTTTGATTTCTGTGTTACAATTTTCGCAAATGAATTTGCCGCAACCTACACAAACCCCTACGGAGCTTGCATCAGTATGTACATAGCAATTTGCCATTTTTCTACCCCTTTTCCTATTTTTCTATCTTTTTTAACAGCTATTGATTGTATTCATAATCTTACTATTTATAGAAATAGTTGTAAACATGATAAGGAAAAAGTAATGTTTGATAGTGGTAAAAAAGATGCATTCCAGATGGGCCACTATGTTAAGATAAGAACACTTTTTAATCAAGTATGATCTCCAGAGAATTAGTTGAAGAATCCGTTCTCCTCTATTAGCCCTCAAGCTGAACGAGTTTACCGCAAGGAAGGATTTTGATACGATAGAGGCGGCAAAATTCATTTTAAGTTTCCATGGATCAATTGTAAATTACCATTCTATTATAAGTGGGGGATGCTTTTTGGATATAGTCTACAAACCAAATATGAATTTGAGGGACTTTTTTAAACAGAATAAAGACTCATTTGAAGAAAGACTGTTACAAGAAGCGGTAAATGTACGTAATAAAATAGAGGAAATCCGGGTAATTGGTAATATTAATCTATTGGATAATGCACACAAACTCGTCATGCATGTGATAGAGGAACGTGATCAGGAGCTTGTGGACTTTGCGGTTCAAGAGGGGATGGCTTGGGCAAAGCATTCTCTGACACTGGCTTTTAAATTGGAGTGGGTGCATGCAATCCGCCGGACACTATGGACATTTCTCCACTTTTACGACAGCAAGAATGGAGAGGTCGATCAAATGGACAGATTTTACTCCATGGAAAAATCAATTAACCAGGGAGTGGATCAATTTCTGAACACCTTTTTCCTAAGTTACTCCAAGTATAAAGACGAATTGATTGAAGCTCAGAGAGAGATTGTTGAAAATCTATCTGTACCTATTATACCGATTAATTCAACGATCTGTGTTCTTCCGTTAATTGGAGAAATTGACGAGTCAAGGGCCATTAGAATAGAAGAGAAAGCGTTGATGGAAATTTCTAAACTGCGAATTCGGACATTGATGATAGATTTGTCCGGGGTTGCCAATATGGAGCCGGAAGTCATTGACCGATTCCTTAAAATTATCAACGGCATCGAATTGATGGGCTGTGAAGCAGTTTTAACCGGTCTTCATCCTATTATTGTAAGAAAAATGATCAATCTTGGGGTTTCTTTTGGTGATAAAGCTACCATGAAAGGGACATTACAACAGGCTTTAAAAGATTATTTGACCGACTAAAAGCTGCCGTTCATTGCAACGGCAGCTTTTCTTTATGACATAAGCCGGTCAAACCGGATACGTTCGTTCAAGTAATAGACAATGGGAATACCGGCAGCCATGACTACAAATTCTCCGGCCGCTACAGTGTACCAAGTAAAGAGAAACGGCAGACCCAGGACCAGTTTTAGTTCATAGGCAATGATAAACATGGTGAAAGTGAAAACAACTGTATTCACGAACATCCTCAGCAAAATGTTTCGGATAAATTTAGCTGAGGTGATTGTTATCAACAGTGCAATTACTGATTGCGCTACACCGAAAACAAGGTCATATACGCCAAGAGGAGAAAAAAATAAATTCGTTAAAAATACTCCGATGACAATTCCGAAAATGTACTTTTTATTAAAGACAACCAAATGATTGAACATTTCCGAAATCCGGAACTGGATATTTGTAAAGCCGAATGGCTGCACAAAAAAAGAAACGGCAATATACAATGCTGCTAAAATGCCGTTTACAGCAAGTATTCTGATCTTCATAATGAATCTCTCCCTAGTTTTTTTTCGTGGGATGGTCTCGAACCACGTAATGCCTAGCTTATAATACCAGTGTTCATATATGTTTGTAAATCTTAATGTGTAAAACTGTTCACATTGCCTCAAAGACATTGATTGCTTTGCTTCATCTTGTTTTCGCAACTCTTTTATCATATAAGCGTTTCTTCGGATCGTTGTATTGATATCAGTATGACCCAAGCGTTCTGATATATTATATTGATTACTTTTATACTAGCATGGGTATGCCTAAATCCATGTAGAGCAAATTTCGGTAGGAATATCTGGCCAATGATTTTAATAACAGCCAGTCCATTCGAGATATACAAGCTTATACAACCCTACCTTCCTAATCATTATTTAGTTTGGTGAGAGTTATACTTGACATATAGGCTCTAATGACAATTATAAATTTTCATTATCTTGGTACATAATATAAATTTTCAGGAATCTCAGTACATAGTTATAGAATACAGAGAGGAGGAACAAATCAATGACAATTAACTTCAAGGGTATGGATTCCGGCCAAAGAGATTCATATCTTGAAGCCATTTATACAGCCTTGGAAAAAGGGATGGCTGCCAAAGAAGTTGTGTGTTCCATTACTACGGGATTTCGAGTTATTCCATCCATCAGGGCTGCACCAGGATTGAATCCATACCATGCTTCTGTTGCAGATATCGGGTACGGATTTGATGCGGTACAAGGGACGATTCATCGGCTTCGTCAAGGTGAATCCATTTCTTTAGTAAAAGAAATGCTTGTGTTCGACCTTGATACACTGGGCATCAGTGTAAAACAATTAAGCCCTAATTTTGAACTGGCTGTAAAAAGAGCAAGCCCTGATCTTTTATTTCTTATTGAGCAGAGTCGCCATTTAAATTATCAGATTTCTGAAAAAATTAAAGAAGCAATAAATCTTGGCCAGGCTCTACTTGGATCTGAATGGGATATCATTCGTAAACGAATCGAAAATATTCAAGCAATCCCACGTCTATAGTAAAGATTAAAGGAGGAGAAAAATGCTAAATACACAACCTTTGACATTAAGTGCGGAAGAGCAATACCGTTTGTTGGATTGGTGGCAAACAATGGACTCGGCTAAGACAGTAGTACAGCGGTTAGTATCTTTAGTGAGTGAACTTCGGTTGAATCCAGAATCCAGTCATGCAGATGGAATGATACTTTTTTATCGGGCTATTTCCGAGATTTCATATGGTTATGCAGGTGTACGAGGTGGCGTTCGCCGTGCATTTACAAAGGAATATAGCAAGGCACTTCAGATCAATATGGTCATGTGCCTCAGCTTCGCGCCTAAATTTTCTGTTGATGCGAAAGTACTTCTCGAAAGAGTAGCCAAGCAAGTCAAAGGATCAAGCGCTCTCCAACTGATACAACGGATTAGGGAGACTTTATTGGAAAATGATATCATTATAAAAAAATTAGAGAAAAAAGCTCATGCATTCTTAGGAAAAGATACCTTTCAGGACATGCAAGTAAAAATCATGCAGGATATGACTATGAAATAGAAGAAACCAACAAAACGTAATGGCCTATGTTCCAGATTGTTACATTTAAGTACATGAATAAATATTCGGTATGAGGACTACTTCTCTTTGAAAATTTAGTTGTTAGAAATGACCTAAAACCTTATTCAATATTCACATGAATGAAAGTTTCGTCTTTCATTTTCCTGCAATGTTGCTCCCTTCAATACATTCTAGGTTCAAAACCAGAGCAATAAAAAGAAAGACGTCCGGCGCGGATCCGAACGTCTTCTATGTTTTATTCCCTTAATTATTATTTGTACCGATAGTCAACCTTAAGGTGTTTCTGAAACCAGCTTAGAATATGTTCCAACCGAATCACCCGATGCCAGGGGTTGCCAGAACGTGAGAGCTCATGAGTATCATTGAGAAAGCGGACCATACGCACGTTACGCCCCTGAAACTTCAGGGCAGTATAAAATTGTTCACCTTGTTCAATAGGAACTCGAAAATCGTGGGTGCTTCCAATGATTAAGAGCGGCGTTCGAACGTTAGCCACATACTTGATGGGCGAGCGCTTCATGTACTTTTCCGGAAACACCCAAGGTGGACCGCTATACTCATCGGCTTTTAAAAATCCACTGTCTGAAGTACCAAATAAACTATATAGATTGCTGATGCCTCTCATGGAAACGGCAGCTTTGAAACGGTGGGTTTGGGTGACGATCCAGTTAGTCATATACCCACCGTAGCTTCCGCCCGCAACACCAAGACGGTTTGGATCGATCAATCCTTGCGATAGAACGTAGTCCATTACGGCCATCAAGTCCATATAATCATGGTTTCCCCAATCGCCTCGGATGGCTGTGACAAATTCTTGTCCATAGCCCATGCTCCCGCGAGGGTTGGTATAAATCACGGCAAAACCTTGTGAAGCTAGCAGTTGGAATTCTAGGAAAAAGACATAGCCATACATAACCATCGGTCCACCGTGGATTTCCAGGATCGCGGGAATTAGACCTCGTGCAGGAGTCCTCCCATGCGGATAAAGAATCCAACCTTCGACCTCCGGGCCGTTCGCCGAACGTGAGGAAAAACGGATCGGCTCGGAAATGGCAAGCCGACTGAGCCACTCTCGGTTCACTCTTGTGAGACGACGTTTGTTGGTAATCTTTTCATTGGAGATGTCAGCAACCCAGACGTCATTTGGCAGCGTAGCTGTAGTAATGGCCATCGCTACCTGACGAGTGTCCGGAGTAAAGCTTATATTGTAGATGACTGAATTCCCAGTGGTCATTTGAATTGCTTGATTATCTGGAATGGAAAAGCGCCAAAGATGAACGGCTCCGGCTTTACTTACACATGTATATATGTTGTGACCATCAGAAGCCCAAGTTAAGCTAATCGAAGGTTCTTTATGACCGCGGATGTCCCCAATGGATTTATCACCTACGGGATAGGGGAATCCGTTAGTCAATTCCCATGGCTCTCCCCCGGATGCAGCAACCATCCAAATGCCTGGGTTCGTATAACTGCCGTAACTCCGATCGTGTCCAACATAAGCAATCACTTGTCCATCAGGAGACCACGCCGGATGGTTGGCAGGCCCTTGACTTCGAGTTAACCGGCGAGGTTCTCCCCCTGTAGCAGGAATCACCCAAATATCATTGACCAAAGCGAGGTCTAAACGTTCTGGTGTCCTGTTTCCGGCCAAGGCGATGTATTGTCCATCGGGTGACCATGCCGGGGAAGAGTAGTTGTAGTCACCAAACGTGAGCTGCTGGTATTTACCGCGATCAGGACCTACGGCAGGGATAGTGAAAAGGTGCCAATGTTTCCCGACTAAATAACCAGTGGTGTCCAACTTATACTCAAGACGATCAATGACAAGCACATCTTCTGAGAAACGTTGTCTTGGCGTTTTTTTTCGACCATGCTCCTCTTCTGGTCCTTTTGGACCGACGTTAACAACACAAGCAATGGTACGGCTGTCCGGCGACCATACAGGAATGCCGCCGACATACCGAATATTAGTAAGCGGTTCGGCTTCGCCCCCTGTACTGGGCATGATCCAAAGTTGAGAGTGTCCCCGCCTTGTGGATACAAAAGCTAGCCATTTGCCGTCCGGCGACCAACGGGGAGCAAAATCTAGCCCAGGACCGGATGTAAATTGTTGTGGTTCGGTTTCTCCGAAAGTGGAAACGATCCAGATGCGGCTGCAATATTTATTAGTAAGTCGATCGATCCTTGTTTCGACGTAGACAATACTCTTTCCATTAGGGGATATTTGCGGATCACTAACGATTTTTAATTCAAAAAGATCCTCAGGATTTAATGGTCTCCTCATTTCCACTCATTCCTTTATTTGTTTTGCTATATAGTCTATTTAACTTTGTATTCGGCTAGAAGTTTTATCTGGGATCCTACTCGGGAAATATTGCCTAAAAATTTAGATGTTTAGAAAGAGGAAGAATTTGGAGTTTCGCATATACCGAAAGGGCACGATCAAAAATGTGGGTTGTTCTTCAGCTGCTTTTTCGCAGGCTGATATTCCTGGCATTTCTATGACAGTGAAGCTCCAGCTTTCAACGGATGAGCAATACTAAATTGGAAAGTCTTATTCAGAATTAAGGGCAAACGATATGTAATTATTGGGGGCGGGGAATTGAGGCATAACCTCGGATCTTTAAAGATGGTTACCGGTTGTCATTTTTTCTATTCAAGCAAAAGCTTGGACTAAAAATAGTGCTATGTTAATTCGGATCTTAATACGAGAGAGTTCTTTTTCCCGGTCAAGCCTTTTATCGGACTGCTGGAACTTTTGCCTGGAGAAGGCTCCGGCTTTATGCCGAAATAGTATAAACGGGCTGTTTTGTTAGTCTCTAATCGACTTTAATTAAGTATGCTCCTGCTTTTTAATTGTTCTCCCAAACCTATTTTACAAGGGATGGGTATTTTACACTTACGGAATTTCTTGTAGGGCATACCCTACCAGAGGTTATTTATATCAATCATTTGGAGGGATTTATTAGTGAGAAATATGGATATGACTCCTTCAAGGCTTTGCCGAGAGTTTGCAAGAATACTTGGGTCCACCCCCGGTGTGATTAATGGTGTATGTATCGCAACCAGGTCCAGAACAAATCTTCATCCTGTTGTATTGGGGAGACCTGCAGAATCTTTTATGTTTGTTCCCCAGGCTTTTTCATTTGAACATTTGAATAAAAATGGGAAAGCCTTGTGCCTTGGAGAGACGGTTCTTCTCCAAAAGGAAGTTAACCCGTTTATGAGTAAGCTTCGTCAACACGGCATTATTGTAACAGCTACACACAATCACTGGCTTTTCGATAAGCCTCGACTCATGTATATGCACTTTGAGTCCATCGACGAGCCGCTTACTTTTGCCCGAAAAGTCAGAGATGCAATGCGGGTGTTAACTACTAAACAAATCCAGGTTGTATCAAGTTCACACAAAGTTGAATCTCTGCACAAAGCTAAATCCAGTTCACAAGAAGTAGAATCTAGTTTTGATTTCAATTTACAAGAAGTAGAATCTAGTTCACTTAAATTTGATTTTAGTTCACATGAAGCAGAATCCAGCTCGCATGAATTTGATTCATTCCTTTCCCCTGAAACGGAAAGCCAAGATGCTCGAAGTGTTGAGTTTCAGGCGGTAAGACAGGTGGATGGCAGCCTTTGTAATCAGTTCAGTCGAATTCTTGGTGGAGAAATGCATACGTTTGAAGATGACGTATGCATCGTGATGAGATCAAGGCATAACATCCGACCGGTTGTTCTAGGCAGACAAGGCCGCTCCTTCCTACTGATTCCGCAGATGTTTACCTTTGAGTCCATGTCCCAGGACGGACGTGCACTTTGCGCCGGTGAAACTGTTATTCTACAGGAGGAGCTCAATCCTTTTATCAGCAGACTCCGGGAACAAGGAATATTAGTAACGGCGTTTCATAATCACTGGTTATTTGAACATCCGAGGCTCATGTATATACACTGGTTATCGATCGACCAGCCGCTGGACTTTGCAAGAAAAACTCGTAATGCATTAAGTGTACTAACTAATCGGAAGGTAAGGTTCAGGAGTAGAACATCTATTAGGAGAAAATAAAATGCCCAAAAGAAAAGCTGAAGGAAATTCATTTTGGGTCGTTTTTTTAAGAGAACCGTAGTGTCTAAGAATATAGCCAGCGAAGATATTTCTGAGCGCATTTCAGAGCTGGCCTTTATAAAATTTTCATTTCCCCTTATCATACTTCATGCCCGAAGTTTAATAAGGGGATAATACTTATTGAACCCTGTAATTTACGAAGTTTTTCATAGCACGTAGCTGTTAAGAAAGATGCTGAACCACGCGGTGAAAGAGCCTATCGAGTACGCCTTTTACACAAGATTATTGAACTCAAGATCATGAAATCATTGTCTGCCCTTGGAAACAATTTGATGAATTGGCTAGCTGACATGAATAAGCTCATTTTCCGGAGCAGTTTTATAAAAAAATCCCCCACCTCAAGAGATTTCTCCTTTTTCCTATCAGTTACCTGCCAATCGCAATCTTCATGTCTATGTCTGCGTTCTCTACACTTACACTCGGACTCATGTCTGAGCTCTCTTTCGCGTTCTTCACGACAATTATAAATGAATCGCCTTCCCCGTCTTTCTCTTTCTTCATCAACAAAGTATCTTCAAAAATGAACATACTCCTGGCACTCCTATGCATGAATTAAAGGCGGCTTCGTTAATAATATACTGAACAATGTCGAAAAATGATTGGACAGAGAGTCTGATAAAAAAGAGGATTTTTAATAAAATAAAAAATCCCTCTCAAATGAGAGGAAGCAAATGTGGAAGTGATAATATGATTGACTGTTTGCTTTTATTTAGTCACTGCGCTGGTTTACGGTTTTTGAGCAGGGATCTGGGTTAAAGAGGCCAAGATTGTGGGGCATTAATAAAGCAACTAGTAGAAGCGATTAGGGAGAAGATCAGAAGAAAGAAGCTTCATCGATAAAATAAAAAAAGTGTCCAGTACTTTTGAGCAAAAAGCTCCTAAGTGAAATTGACTGTTTCACTGATTTAGTAACGAGGCATAGTATACCCGTTTCGAATATTTTATAGACAGTATAACAGGTATGCATATTAAAATATACGATCCAGGTAAAGTAATAGAGGCCCAAATTATAATTCTATTTTGTGTCGGTCAGGGGCTGTGATAAGTTACGCACTTTAATCCGTTAGTTCAGAGGGAAATAGGAACACGAAAGACTACCTCTTGAAGGTAGCCTTAAACAGATAGACGTTTTTGATATTGCTTCCATCGTATACTATGCAATATTTATGTGGAAGTTCCAAATCAGTACAAAAAATAATAAATGTTTGTGACATGATTTGTCTTCTTGCAAATCAATTATCTTTTTCATTCCTAAATGCCTTAATGCTTGTTTTTAACGAGGAATAGGAACCTATAGCAGCAGATCCATAAAACCATCCCATAAAAACACCGGCTATAAGGTTGTGACGGTGGCTTATAAACACTGAAATACCCAAACCTAAAGCAACGGCAATCGTAGGTACATATTTCTTTGGTACTTTTAGTAAAAGCTTTATAAGTTGAGTTATCAACATCACCAATGGAACAGCAACAACAGCATCCCAAAAATTTGTATGTATTGTAGGGAAATCCAAAAAAAATACTCCCTTCAAAAATTAATCTTTTTTCATCCCTATGTTTAGAATGCTGAATTATATAGATTATATGCAAGTATAAAAAAGTATAAGCGTCGTGCGCCAGCTTATACAAATTGATGAGGTTGTAAGGTCAGTTTTTGGAAATATCTTAAGTAACTTATAATGAAGGCAACAGCAGTAATTAAAGAAGAAATAGCATGAAAACATTTAGAAATAGACCTTTACTTTAACAAATATAAAACATGGGCATATATATAACCAAAGATGTGTCGGGAGGATGAGAACATGGCCACAAGTATAAATATATACAATCTCAAAATCAACAACATATCGAACAATGGCTCTTTGAACATCGGCGACACTCTACACAATTCACATTCGGCAAATTCGAAGTCAACAGGGGGGAACTCCTCTTACGGAGATACTTCTCCAACCACTGCAGGGATGGAAAACGTGTATATTGATCCAGATCTAAATGATCAGGGAGATATCGGAAACCCGGCAAACGTAAACGCCAAACAAGTGTAGGTGATGTGGCAAAACCAAAAATGGAAGGAGTTTACCATGCCTTTTATTATAAATATCCTCAATATGAAGACGAATGGGATCAACCAAAACGGAAACATAGATATTGGTGGAAACATTCAAAACAGCCATACAGCAAACTCAAAATTTATCGGCGCCAATCTGTCATTGGGAGACCTGTCCCCTTCCACATCGCTTATGGGCACCAGCAGTTTTGATACTGATGTAAGCGACCAAGATCAAATCGCCAACCCATCCCTTCCCATCGCCAACCAATTTTAACAGACATTAGGGGAGACCAAATATGCTGCCATTCCCATTTTCTAAAGGCGGGCTGCCAAAATGGCTAAGTCAAAATTATTTTAATAATGACATACAGAAATTTGTTCATGAAGTGATGGAGCAGTCCATTTCCACATCTCTCAAAAATGCGAAAATGATGGGTTCTATGTATATGGACAGCCAAGAAGAACGAAAGCCGCTGGAGGAAGAAAAAGAATCCGAGTCGAAGAAAGAAGAGTCAATTAAGGAATCCTTACAGGCCATGACTTTTGATAGCCTTGACCACGTCTATGTAAAAGTGCTCCTGACAGATAGCAGCCTGTTATCCCATATAAAGATCTACCATAATTCTAATCAACTAATTCTTGAAGGGATTCCTGCACGGGAGGATCGGCATGTTATCACCCTTCCCTCAACAGTAACCATGAAGGACACCGTTTCGGAATACCGCGATCCTTTTTTGCAAATAAAAATGAAAAAGAGAAATGATCCGCAATTCGCAGAAATAGCTGTCCCACCCTTGGAATAAGAGTATTAATCAAGCGAGGGGAACAAGCATATGGATATTGATAAATTAAAAAAGTGGATGGAAATAACACAACAATACCAAAACGGAAAGTTTTGGGAAATGGTTTTTGATGAGCATCCTCCGGAAGGAATGGACCTGGACGAAAAAGATGATTCAACAAGAGAAAGTCCTTATTTAAAATATCCTCAAACTGACATTTATTTGACAGATCAGGAAGTGATTCTTTTAATGGAAATTCCAGGTGCCAAAAGAGAGGATATCTATTTATCCGTTTCAGGAAATAAACTTACAGTCAGAGGAGTCATGCACTCCCCTATTGTAAATGGAGTGACTGTTCAGAATGAACGGTTATATGGTGAGTTCAAAAGGGATATTGACCTTCCGGAACCTGCTAAAAGTAAACATGTAATGGCTCGTTTTCAAAATGGGCTGTTAATCGTTTCCTATCCAAGAACTTTTGTAAGAGAAGAAAATATCATCATTCGATGATCACCTATTCTGACCATAAGGTGTGATAAACGGGTGTCTATCAAAAATAAGGAGCAAGTTAATGTTTACCAAAGGCTTGACATGATGGAAAAACAACTGAAAAAACTGAGTATGTTGGATGAGTATGTAAAACAAATCTTGGAAATGGAAAAGCGGCTTAGCCAGTTAAATAAATTGGATAAAACAAAAGGCTTGGAAAAAAGGCTAGTGCCCCTTCTTGAAGAAACCGTAAAATCGGAATTTGCACCTGTTCAGTATGCTTATCAGGAATTATATAAGCGAATAATATCCCTTGAAAAAAAGATGTCAGCTTTAGAAACATGGGCAGATGAAACAACGGCCGAAATGGATAGCAGAAATGAAGAAGCCAGGGTACATGACCCTGATCATTCGGTTCTCTTTCAGGAGATTACGGTTGAAAAATTGTTTGTCGATAAATATGAACAGGTTAACAATGTCGGGAGTCTGGGAGTCAAGGAACTGAGTGGTCAAATGAACATCGGTGCTACTTTTGAAAATAGCTCGAATCCCAGCGAAGGGATACCAGAGGAACCGATGGAAAAGTGGCAAGAAAAAAAGAAGAAGTTTAAAGCAATGAAAGAAAAGTATGGAATCGACAAGAGTAATGAAAACAACAGGGGAGCCGACAAAGAGGACCAAAGGAATGAGGTTCCTGAAGAGAACGACAACTAGAAAAACTAATGACGGGCTCCCGGTTGATATGCTCCCATTTAAGTAGACAGGTAAAAAAATAAAACCTGGATGCTAAAAGGGGGGGCATTTTTATGTTTAAACTAAACTTTACCATTGAATATAACAGCTTATCAACGCCAGGAATATTTCTTTACCCAATTATGTTCCACCTTTAAAGTCGGGAGGACTAAAGTTAGGGATTGAATCTATAAGTATGAAAAATATGGGATAGATGGCCTCAAGGAATCAAAGACATGGAAAAAATCCAAGGAACTGAAACTGCTGCTATACACGATTATGAATCAGACACTCTTCTCTCGAAGAGGTTGTGAAAAAGTATGAGTTAACAGATGACTCCATTTTAAGAAAATAGATTAAGAAGTAGATTAGCATAGAGAAATCAAAGCTACGGGGAAAGAGCTGAATCGCTTTATGGCAAAAGGGATATCCACTACTTGGAAAGAACGTATTGATATTGTCCACTATTGTATATCCAAAGATAAAGATTACCATGAAACAGCTGAGCACTACGGGGTATCTTATCAACAGGTTTATCAATGGGTAAGAAAGCATGAAGCCGGCGGAATTGAAGCACTCCAGGACAGACGCGGGAGAAATAAGACCGAAGAGGAATTAACGGCAGAAGAAAAAGTAGAGGGTAGATGAAGAGGCTTGAAAAAGAGAATGAACGGTTAAAAGCAGAAATTGTGTTTTTAAAAAAGTTGAAGGAGAACGAAAGGAGGCGGTCTTAAGCAGGGGCCGCCTTGAACATATATATTTGGCGATCAAGGAACTGAACAAAGAGGATAAATTCTCTATTTTCATGCTGAATAAAATCGCCGGCATCGCTCTCTCATCATACTATAAATGGCTGAATCGCCGACCTGCTGAACAAGAGAAACTGAACGAAGATATTATTGAGGAGATCATCCACCTTCATGAAAAATATGATGGTATCTATAGCTATCAGCTGATGACTATGAATGTAAATTGAACATTTAAATAGGATTTTAATCCTAAAAGAATTTACCGAATTATGAAAGTCTCTGGATTCAAATCTTCATCCGAAGAAAGAGGAAGAGCTATTAGAGATCTTCTTCACTATAATCGAACTTTGGACAACTTTGTTTATACATGTAGGGGACGATCAGTTTTGCTGACAGAATCTAGTCCCACGGGCGCTAAGTTCTACTTCGGCTACCGTTATCATAAGACCCAATGAAAAAAGGTCAACCAGTATAAGCTGGCTAACATTATATTACGAACGGGCGTATAGCAAGAATTGAGTTTTTTAAGTTAAAAATATCAACATATGGGATAATAATGTTACTAACAATTAGTTTTGCACAAAATAGAAGCTTGGGGCTTAACAGGCTAGTTAGATTAATTACATAACAAGGGTAACCCTTTAAAGAAAGGATGATTTGCAATGAAAAACTCTTTAAAAGAGAAGGCGGTATCATTTCTGCAAATGGTTGCGTCGGGGGAAGTACGCGAAGCATACCGTAGATACATTGGTCCTGATTTTCGCCATCATAATCCTTTTTTCCGAGGAGATGCTGACTCTCTAATGCTCGCAATGGAAGATAACGCCGCTAATAATCCTCACAAAACCCTTGAAGTCAAACGTGTTATCGAAGAGGGAGATATCGTTGCGGTACACTCACATGTAAAGCAAAAGCAAGATGATCTTGGAGGAGCTGTAGTCCATATCTTCCGCTTTCATAACGACCTCATCGTCGAACTCTGGGATGTGGGCCAGCCCATACCGGAGAGCTCTCCCAATGAGAATGGTGTGTTCTGATGTAGGATATAGTTGTTATGTTAACGGAAGCATTTCTTTAGCGATGTTTTCATTTATAGAAATATTAAGAGAAGTCAAATAAGTCTGGTTGAATTTCATTATAAAGCAGGGTGATTTTAACTTTGTGTTGAAATCACCCTGCTTTTTTAGTGTTAATTTGCTACTGGAACTTAAAATTTTGCAATATCTTAGCTTTATTTGCAATTCGGGTGAACTAAGCTTTTTTCTTATATCTCATTCCTTTTGTAATTCGTACTCTTCTTCATTAGTGGTAGTGTTTTATAAGCTAAGGGAGCTTCATAATAATTATCTTGATCTTCAGCAATTGGGCGCGGATTCTTAAACAAGAATAATCCAATTTTTCATTTTGGGTTCATAAAATGGAGGAATAGAATGAGCTCAATTTCTCAATTAATATACTAAGAAATCTGATTTTTATCCTTGTAGTAAATTGCTTTTTCCTAATGCATAGGACGTGCACTTGTATAAGAAATCAAAAAATTGATTTACTGTTATGGACATTCCACTTCATGAAACTAGTTTTAATCCAATAGTTGCCCCCAGTACCATTGCAATGAAAGCAATTCTTTTAAAATCCTTTGGCTCACTATACAATACGATTCCCAATATGGCCCCGCCAGACGCGCCGATTCCTGTCCAGATCGCATAGGCGGTGCCCATTGGCAAAGTCTTCATTGCTTGTGCAAGAAACAGGAAACTTGCCCCGAATCCGATACACAGCAATACAGCGGATTGCCAACTGCGATCGCGATGCAATTTATTGATCATTAAGACCCCAAACATTTCAAATAATCCTGCAATAACTAAAGAAACCCATGCCACTAGGATTCAACCCTTTCTTTAATTCCTTCTTTTGTAACTAATTTCAAGCCGATCACCCCTGTCAGCAACATTAAAATCAGCAGGATTTGAGCAGCTTTAAATGGTTGACCAAAAAATACAATGTCGGAAAAAACTGTTCCCGTAGTTCCGAGTCCTACGAATACAGCATAGACAGTACCTACCGGCAGTTTTCTGCCAGCCATGATCATCAAATAAAAACTGATCATAATAGAAATGATTGTTCCAGTCCAACTCCAGAAACCATCTGCATGCTTCAGTCCAATCACCCAAAAAATTTCAAAAAAAGCAGCGATAAACACTTTGCCCCAATGTCTGTTCATTTTTTTTACCTCCAATTTTTTACAAAAAAATAAAAGCCTGAGAGATACTGTTAAACAGTCATCTCCCAGGCTTTTATCCTTCCGTGGCACAGCGGAGCTGTGAGTTTTCTCTCGGACCAGGCCGACATGGATGCCGCGGAACCCTAGAAAACATTTATATGCTATTAATTATATTATACACGCCGACGATTCACATTCAAGCTTTGCGGCAATCATAAATAAATCATAGTTGACTTATAAGAATTATATGATTTAATATAAGTATAAGATATTGACCGGACATGTTTATCTGGAAAGGAGAGAAACGAATGGGCCAATTAACACAGCCTGTTGAAAATAGACGGAAAGAACTGATAGACAGACTGGTGATGATGGGTGTATTCAAACACGGGGGAAAACACCTCTTTGAATTGTCACTGAAGGAATTGGAATACAAATACAGGAGAGTCAAATCAACCAGCCATCCTCACAATCAAATGGGTTCCATTCGTTGGGTGGGGAAAAAAGCGGACGTATAGTAAGTGTTATTACAACAGCCCTCCCCAAATCGGGAAGGGCTGTTCGTTTATCAAAGTTTATCCAATGCATCCCCACGCATTAGTTGTTCAAAATCTTCCATGTCTTTTTTTGGAGGATTGGATAGTTGAAAAGGATTTTGCTTCCTTTTCTCATTATTGGTAAAAACTCCCATTTGCGGACTTTGTATACCCGTAGAATCGTTAATCACACTTTCATATTTTCCATCTCGATGGGGAGTGGCGTTTGAATGGACATCTTCGGTTTTTCTTGGCACATTATCAACTCCTTTCTCTTATCTTCTGGAAAAAAGAAGGATTTTATGTGTTAAATAATCCACAGGCTTTGATATCCTCAGTCTTTATAACCATTCATTTGAAAATAGAACGTTTATAATATTAGGAATAGATTGATTTCAATGATCTATCCTATATAATTAAACGTAAAATAATCTGATGACCTGTTGATCTTTAAATGGCCCTTTAGCTTTAAATTAAGAATTTATGATATGGCGGTTATATGGAGTGTTATGCGTATTATATGAGTGGATAATGAAGATTCAGTTGCTCGTTACCCAAAAGCAAAAGGATGTTGAGAACAAACACTTCAACCGCTAATTAAAGATCACATATTAAGGAGGAAAGCATGCCTGATTTAATGAACAAAACCATCGGTCAGTTGTTGGAGGAGGTTGCCGAAAAATTTCCAAATAACGATGCGGTTGTATTTCCTAACCGGGAACTTCGTTATTCCTATGAAGCATTTAATCGTCATTGTCGGCAAGTGGCGAAAGGATTGATGAAGCTCGGTGTAGAAAAAGGAGACCATCTTGCTGTCTGGACATCCAATCAACCTGAATGGCTGGCAGCTCAGTTCGCTACTGGTAAAATGGGGGCAGTACTTGTTACAGTGAACACTAATTTTCAAACAACTGAACTGGAATATCTACTGTCCCATTCAGACGCTACAACACTTATTTTAATGGAGTCTTATAAAGGAACATCTTATGTAGATATGCTATATACGATTGTTCCGGAACTCAAAACTTCCGTGCCAGGGAAACTTCAGTCTGAATCACTGCCATATTTGAAAAATGTCATCATTTTGGGGGAGAAACGTTTTCCAGGAATGTTCCTGTGGTCTGACATAATAAAACTTGGGCTTGAGGTGGAAGATGAAACACTTGAAAAAAGGCAGGCGGAACTCCATCCGGATGATGTGATCAATATGCAGTACACTTCAGGAACCACAGGTTATCCCAAAGGAGTAATGCTCAGCCATTATAACTTAATTAATAATGCAAATAGCATTGCAACCTGCATGAACTTAACTAATAAAGACCGTTTATGCATCCCGGTACCCTTTTTCCATACATTCGGCTGTGTCCTGGGGACACTTACAAGTGTGACAGCCGGCACTTCGATGGTGGTCATAGAAGAATTTCATGCGGAACAGGTACTTAAAGCGGTTGAAGCGGAAAAATGCACTGCCCTTCATGGCGTACCAACCATGTTTATTGCGGAATTGAACCATCCGAACTTTGAAAAATATGATTTGAGTTCTTTGCGTACCGGAATAATGGCTGGCTCAACGTGTCCGATTGAAGTGATGCGGGCAGTGACAGAGAAAATGGGGGTAAAAGAAATTACAATTGCCTATGGACAAACAGAGTCATCTCCCGTTATCACACAGACAAGAACAAATGATCCGCTTGAAATTCGAGTTACCACTGTAGGTCGGCCTCTGCCGAATGTCGAAGTGAAAATTGTTGAACCGGGAACCGACCGTGAAGTTCCCAGAAATGTGGAAGGTGAACTGTGTACAAGAGGGTATCATGTGATGAAAGGGTATTACAAAAATGAAAAAGTGACGAGGGAAACAATTGATGCCGATGGCTGGCTTCATACAGGAGATTTGGCAGTGATGGATGATAATGGTTACTGCCGTATTGTCGGACGACTCAAAGATATGATTATTAGAGGAGGAGAAAATATATATCCTCGTGAAATAGAGGAATATTTTTACTTGCATCCGAAAGTTCTGGATGTTCAAGTAGTTGGTGTACCGGATGAATTTTACGGTGAAGAGGTTATGGCCTGGGTAAAATTAAAAGAAAAACAAACTGCTTCCGCAGAGGAGATAAGGGAGTTTTTCAAGAGCAGGATCTCCCATCATAAAATCCCTCGCTTTATTCAATTTTGTGAGGAGTTTCCGCTGACTGCATCCGGAAAAATACAAAAATTTAAGCTGCGACAAAAGGGTATTGAATTAATCAAAGACCGCATTCTAAAAGGTGGATCATAATACATTTAGTTAACTGATGGGCTAAGGCAATAATTCAAAAATTGATTTAGAAAAGGGTATTGGGCTCAAAAAAAGAAATATAGCGAACGACGCTCTAAAACAAGATAAATGGGAAATGAAATCAAAAGAGAGGCTATATACTAAACATAAAAAGTTGTAAGGATATTTTCATATTAAAGTTACATTAGTTTACATCTGAGGCATCCTAGAATTTCAATGAATATACTAAGTCTGTAAGGCTTTTTTTTTGAATTAAAATGCTGGATTTCCCCATTTAAACATATTGTTTTTAATGAGGAACCTAAAAGGTTTGGAAATTGGATAGTTAAACCGGGGAATCGACAAATTTTTTCGGGCTAGAAGTTGTACAAGATGCATAATATTGAATAGTGATTGAATAGTACTAAACACTCTGAAGACCACTTAAGAAAAGTTGGAGGATATATGAAGATGTACTCATGATTTAATGAAAGGAGGTGTAAAGATACCCGTAGTAAATTCAAAGCCCAATGGCTGTAACTCCAGAAACAGTCCTGTAAAATCACTCACAGTTTTTCTTATATGTTTCATGACAAAATCACTAATCATAATGATATATTCGTTACATAATATCTATTGAATAAATAATTTAGAATATTTATAATAATATAACAAAAGATTTGTTAGCTATGCCCGATTAAATAAATTTCAGGGGGTGATTTTCCGGGCTCAGGTGGCGTAGATTAGGGCAGGGGAAATAGACTTTTTTTAAAAAACAGTTTTCATTTTCTAATACAGTAATCCTGAAAAGGAGGCTTATCATTGGGAAATTCAGTACAAAAATTGTTGTCGGCAGAGGAACTGGCAAAAAACTTTGAGGAGTCCAAGCCCAGTTTTAATGCACAGGAAGCGTTAGATGAAGCGAATCGCTGTCTCTATTGTTATGATGCACCCTGTATAAAAGCCTGCCCTACTGGGATCAATATTCCGGGTTTTATTAAGAAAATCGCCTCGGGGAACTTAAAAGGATCTGCCAAAATGATAATGGAAGAAAACCCTATAGGAGCAAGTTGTAGCCGTGTTTGTCCGACTGAGGAATTGTGTGAAGGGGCATGTGTACTGAATCATTCCACAAACCCTATTTTGATCGGTGATTTGCAGCGTTATGCCACTGATTGGGCTATCAAAAATGAACAGGCACTATTCGAAGCAGGGGAAAGAAATGAAAAAAAGGTTGCCATAGTAGGAAGTGGTCCTGCTGGTCTGTCAGCGGCCCGGGAACTTGGACGATTAGGATATGAGGTAACGATATTTGAGCGTAAGCAAGAAGCAGGTGGTTTGGACACGCATGGAATTGTCCCATTTCGTCTCCCGAAAAATATATCCTTATGGGAAGTGGAGCAAGTAGAAAGTCTTGGTGTTCAGATTCGTACAAATACAGAAATCGGTAAAGATATGTCGGCTGACGATCTTATAAGGGATTTTGATGCCGTCATACTTGCTGTGGGAATGTGGAAAGTTCCGATGCTTCAAATAGAAGGTGAAGATTTAGCAGGTGTTTATGATGCAATCGATCTGATTGAGGAGACAAAGAATAAAAATTATCCAACAAACTTTTCCGGGAAACGTGTAGCTGTCATCGGAGCAGGAAATACGGCAATTGATGGCGCTACTACATCCATAAGACTTGGAGCTGACAATGTCAAGATTCTTTATCGCAGAACACAAGCAGAAATGACAGCTTATGACTTTGAGTATGAATTTGCCAAACAAGATAGGGTGGAATTCAGATGGCTCACCGCCCCTAAACGCCTTATCGGTGACGACAGAGGACAGTTAAAACAGATGGAGTGTGTCCGGATGGAATTGAAAGAAACGGGAAACGATGGACGTCCGCAACCAGTTGAAATAAAAGGTTCTGAATTTTTAATTGATGTTGATATAGTGGTGAAGGCAATTGGCCAGACACGCCACCGTCACCTGATTGATGAATTCGGTTTGGAACACAATGGTGGTGTTGTAAAGGTAGACAAAGAAACATTCCTTACCTCCAATCCAAAAGTCTATGCGGCAGGTGACGTGATTTTTGGAAAAGGGCTGGGAGAAGCGATGGTCGTGACTGCTGCTCAGCAGGGAAAAGAGGCAGCATACGCCATACATCAGCAATTAAAAAAGCCTATGATAGAGAAGGTGTAAGTTTTAATAGATAAGGAGGGAGGATGAACATGGCTGATATTAGTATTCAATTTGCTGGGATTAAGTCTCCTAATCCATACTGGCTGGCATCCGCACCACCGACAAATACGGGATACCAAGTACAACGGGCTTTTGAGGCCGGGTGGGGTGGAGCAGTTTGGAAGACACTTGGTGAGCCGATATTGAACGTGACTTCCCGTTTTGCTGCACATCACTTCAATGGTCGGCGAGTAGCTGGATTTAACAATATTGAATTAATCTCTGATCGTCCGATTGAGGATAATCTAAAAGAAATCTATGAAACAAAAAAGCGTTTTCCAGATCATCCCATTATAGCTTCCTTAATGGTTGAACCTAAGCGTGAAAAATGGCACGAAATCGTTAAACGAGTTCAGGATGTAGGGGTCGATGGTTTTGAATTGAATCTTGGATGTCCACATGGAATGTCTGAAAGAGGAATGGGTTCTGCGGTTGGTCAGCATCCGGATTTGGTGGAAAAGACAACCCTTTATGCAAAGGAAGCCTCGGAAGTCCCGGTGATAACCAAATTAACACCGAATATAACAGATATCACTGCGACCGCAAGAGCAGCACAGCGCGGTGGAGCTGATGCAATCAGCATGATCAATACGATTAACAGTTTAATGGGAGTCGATTTGGATACATGGAATACGATCCCGAATGTAAATGGGTTGGGAGCGCACGGTGGCTATAGCGGGCCAGCGGTAAAACCTATTGCCCTGAATATGATCGGAGAATGCGCCAGGCAAAAGGATATAACTATTCCAATATCAGGGATAGGAGGCGTTTCAACCTGGCAAGACACCGTAGAGTTTATGCTCATGGGAGCGGGTGGTGTACAAATCTGTACAGCTGCCATGCACCATGGTTTCAGTATTATTGATGATTTGACGGAAGGGCTGAGTAATTATTTGGATGAGAAAGGGATTGCCTCTGTAAGTGAGATTATCGGTGCCTCCGTAGAAAAATATACGGATTGGAGTAACTTAGATTTAAATCATAAGATCGTTGCACGTATTAATAATGATATCTGCATTAATTGCAATAAGTGTCACATTGCCTGTGAAGATACCTCTCACCAATGTATTGATATGCTGACAGATGAAAACGGTCATGGTTACTTGAAGGTCAGGGAAGAAGAGTGTGTCGGATGTAACCTTTGCTCTATCGTTTGTCCGGTTGAAGGAGCAATCGACATGGTTGAACTTGTACCAACCGAACCACCGATGTCATGGAATGTTCGCCAAGCGGCTTTGAAAATGTTAAATGCTCATCAGCTATCCAAATAACAGGCATGGCTGAAGCCTTTTTCGTAACCTGAAAATAAAACATGGTGGGTTAAGTGAAGAATTATATGGCACCATTCGCTAATATTCCTAATTTCCGGGAGGGTTTAATGTAATAATGAAAAAAATCATTAAAAATGGAACAGTTGTAACCTCCACAGATGTCTATACCGCAGATGTATTAATTGAAGATGAAAAAATTCAGGCAATCGGTCAAAACATAAGCGATATATATGCTGAAGTGATCGATGCCTCCGGTTATTATGTGATGCCAGGAGGTATTGATCCGCATACACATATGGATATGCCGTTCGGTGGAACTGTTACAGCAGATGATTTTGAAACCGGTTCCATAGCAGCGGCATGCGGAGGAACAACGACAATCATTGATTTTTGCTTGACGGAAAAAGGAAAATCATTAAAAAGCGCTTTGGAAAAATGGCATGCCAAATCATCGGGTAAAGCTGTGATTGACTATGGATTTCACTTGCAGATCGCGGAAGCAAATGAAGAAGTATTTATGGAAATGCCTCAGATAATTGAAGAAGAAGGAGTTACTTCTTTTAAAATATTCATGGCTTATAAGGATGTATTACAAGCGGATGATGAAACCCTTTTCCAGACATTGGTCACGGCCAGGGAACACGGTGGTCTAGTGATGGTGCATGCGGAAAATGGGGATGTCATTAACTATTTGACAGAAAAAGCCTTAAAGGAAGGAAATACGGAACCTATCTATCATGCCTTGACCCGTCCGCCAGAGCTTGAGGGAGAAGCGACTGGACGTGCCGCAAGGCTCACTGCGCTGGCGGATTCTCAATTGTATGTGGTTCATGTGACGTGCAAGGAAGCAGTTGAACAAATTGCTGAAGCACGCAGAAGGGGATATCGTGTTTTTGGAGAGACGTGCCCACAGTATCTTGTTCTTGATCAAACTTACTTAGAAAGGCCGGATTTTGAGGGGGCAAAATATGTCTGGTCGCCTCCATTACGAGAGCGTTCAAATCAGGAAGTTTTATGGAATGCATTGAAAAGCGGAGATCTGCAGGCGATAGGCTCTGACCATTGTTCTTTCAATTTTAGAGGTCAAAAAGAATTGGGGAAAAATGATTTTTCTAAAATACCGAATGGAGGCCCCTTTGTCGAAGACCGATTTAGCGTCTTATTTTCAGAAGGTGTGAAAAAAGGCCGGATTTCAATCCATGATTTTGTCAATATTATATCGACACAGGCAGCCAAATTGTTTGGATTGTTTCCAAGAAAGGGGACGATAGCCCCGGGCAGTGACGCTGATATTGTTATATTTGATCCAAATGTTGAACGGATCATTTCTGTTGAGACTCATCATATGAATGTGGATTATAGCGCACTTGAAGGGTTGAAGATTATCGGAGAACCGATTACAGTGCTCTCACGTGGAAATTATGTGGTGAAAGATAAAGAATTCGTCGGAAAGCCTGGGAAAGGGAAATTTTTAAAATGCAACAAATTCAATCACGATTTGTATAAGGAAACTGGTCAATTGGAGGGTTTGTTAAAAGGGTGAAAATTTAAGGTGCGGGGCTGCTTCAACTTGAAATGAAGCAGCTTTCTCATATCAAAAAGAGGGGATGGACAATGGGAAAGACGAATAAAAACACCTCGTATCTAAAGTCGCCGGATTTACTTCCAATAAGTTATGATGAGCGGAAGATAGGGATCAGGGGCTTTTTTGCCATGTGGGTTGGGATGGCTATACTTTTGGCAACATTTGATATTGGAGCTTCAGGAGTACGGAGTATTTCCTTGCCGTGGGTAGTACTGGCTACTTTAATAGGCTGTATTGCGATTGGTATTTTCATTTCCGTCGTCGGTGATATCGGGGTTGAACATGGCTTGTCTTTTCCAGTCTACATGAGGGCGCCGTTTGGTACAATTGGTACCCATATCCCCTCAATTACCAGAGCAGTTACAGCATCATTTTGGTTTGGTTTAAATACGTATTTCGGTTCAACCGCTATCAACTCTATCATCCATACAATTAATCCCGGATTCGATAACTGGCTGCTGTGTTATTTTATCTTTGCGCTTGTGCAGTTGATTAATACTGCTTCAGGAATTAAATGGGTAGAGCGATTTGCAGACCTGGCTGCCCCCATTATCATTATCTTATCTTTAATCATTTATAACACCTTGACAGCAGATATCACTGAAAAAGGGAAAAGTGTATGGGCTTGGGCCGAGAGTCCGGTTACAGGAGGAGCTGCATTTACAGCCTTCATTATCGTCATTTTTGCAAATATGGGATTTTGGGCAACACTCGGTTGCGATATCCCGACAATATCACGTTTCTTTAAAGCACCGAGGAATGAAAGGAATTGGTTTAAGCGAAATAGAACAAATTTGATTGGGAGTTTAATTGCCCTTCCTTTGACCCAAACATTTATGATCATGATTGGTGCTGCAGCCCTAATGGTAGCTGGTACTTCCAATCCGGTTACTGCTCTGCAGGAGACGGCTTCAGGCTGGATGTTGTCCATGCTTCTCTTAATGATTGTATTGACACAATGGTCAACCAATACTGCTGCTAATATTGTCCCCGCTGCTGCAGTTTTTTCGAACGTGCTGGGCCCCAAAGTGTCGAACGTGATTGCGGTGTTTATTGTCGGTATTGTTGGTACAGTTATTCAGCCATGGAGTGTGTATGAAATATTGACACAAGCCCTATTATTCATAGGTGCCATTCTATCGGCAATAAGCGGGATACTTATCGTAGATTACTATCTTTTGAGAAAAAGAAGGGTTAATGTGAAAGATCTCTACCGAAATAATGGGCAATATAAGTTTCATGGCGGGGTAAACGTTGCAGGTTTCATTGCTTGGGGAATAGGCGGCATCATAGCTATACGCTTTATGGATTTTTCTTTTGTCGTAGGCTTGGTTGTGGCTGGAGTTGTGTATTATATACTAACCAAATATTGGTATTTTAAAAAGTTTCCGCAAGCAGAAATAGAAGACCCTAGTGACGAAAAATATCTTGGAATTACAGTTGGTCGCGATTGGAATATTGATGAAGATGATGAAGATGATGAAGATAGTCAGAAAGAAGTGGTGGGGTAGCCCTTTTTCAAAATCATGGTTGAGAGGCCCGGTATAATCTGATATAGAAAACTTTCTTAAATGGGGGGAGTAATATTGTCAAACTATGATGCTTTTCTGGAGGAAAAATTGAAAATAGATGATTTATTGAGCAGAGGCTATACAATTACCGGTACACGGGGCACGTTAGATGGGGATATTCTAGAGTTTGAAAAAATAGAGATGCCCTCAGATAGGGTAACTATATTGTTAAAAAATCCGGACAGCCGGAAGTATTTCACAACACTATATCTTAAACAGCGAGAAAAGGTTTGAGAGGATAAAAGATCGCCGGCATGGGGACTGCCCATAAGGCTTAACCATGCTAAACAGTGGACGTCAGAGTAGCTTAAGGGAGCAACCACGCAAAAACTAGGAAGCCTAAACATAACGATGGAAGAAGTGGTACAAAACCGACTGAATCAATCGGTTATTTATAAAAGTTGGCCTCTACGGTAAAACTCGGGAACATGGAAGAGGCCTTTCGGATTTTCTTGATGGTGATAAAAAATAGTATTATACATGCCTTAATTGGGAGAATCTTTTGGAGGTGGCTTAATAATGGAAAAACAAAAAGTGCTTATCAATGGGGAAAGACTAAAGGATACAATAGAAGAATTCGCTGATTTCGGCAGGACTGAAAAAAATGGGGTTACCCGTTTGGCATTATCCGATGTTGATGTTAAAGCAAGAAGACATTTTCAAAGCTTATGTGAACAGCTAGGCATGTCGGTTGTGTGGGACGATATGGGAAATATGTATGCAAAATTGCCAGGAATTGATAATGATCAGCCTCCGGTGGTTATCGGATCCCATTTGGATTCGGTGAAAAAAGGCGGACGGTTTGATGGTACGCTTGGTGTGTTGACTGGACTTGAAGTTGTCAGGACGATGGTTGAAAACGGCATCAAGCCTGAGATACCTATCATTGTTGCTAATATTACGAATGAAGAAGGTGCGCGGTTTGAACCTTCGTTGATGGCTTCAGGTGTTCTTTCCGGACGTTTTGATAAAGCAGCCATGCTGAAATCAACAGATGTGGATGGAATCACATTTGCAGAAGCACTCAAAAAAAGCGGCTATGAAGGAAAAAAAGAGAATCGTTTAAAAGAAGCAGCTGCTTTTTTGGAATTACATATTGAACAGGGACCTGTTTTGGAAAGTGAGGACATTCAGATTGGTATAGTTGAGTGTGTTGTCGGCATGGTGTGTTTTGAAATAGAAGTCACTGGAGAATCTGACCATGCAGGTACTACACCAATGTCAATGAGAAAAGATGCTTTGTTTGCTGCTAATCAATTGATTTCGGAAATACGCCAGAAAATGAATAGGTTAGATGATCAACTCGTATACACGGTTGGAAGGATGACGGTCAGTCCAAATATCCATACTGTAATACCAAATAAGGTTGTGTTCACAATAGAGGCCAGGCATCAAGATGGAAAAATAATACGGCAGGTGGAAGAAATCATTCAAGGACTGCCGAATTCATCCGGAAAAGAAAAATGTAATGTAACAACCACCAAATTATGGGATCGTCATACGGTATGGTTTAATGAAGAAATCGTGAATACACTGGAAAAATCGGCAAGAAGTCTTGGATATTCCTTTAAGCGTATGGTTAGTGGAGCGGGGCATGATGCACAGTTTATTGCAACGTATATCCCGACGGCAATGGTCTTTGTCCCCAGTATCAACGGGAAAAGTCATGACGAAGATGAGTTGACAACGTGGGAAGATTGTGAAAATGGAGTGAATGTTATTTTACAGACAGTTTTAGATTTAACAACGGATAAGTTGTGATAAAGGAAGCAGATGTAAATCCAAACGGATGCCTCAATCATTCATTTTCATTAATGGAATTGATGAACCTAGTTTTATGGTTTCGATTGAAACATTTAACTGATAGATATGTATGTTGCGTTGATCAGACTTTAGAGATAAAGGAAATTATTTTTTATGGACCCCGAGACATGCAAACAGAAAGCTTCAGAGTTCGGATGTCGAAAAATACTACACCTATCCCCTTTGAATGTGTTTTTCAAGAGGGCGGTTGTGCTATTCAGCAAGCCGATTTAAATTGTAAACAATATGAAAATTCTTGGTACAAGAAGAAATAACCCGTTTCCTGTGTTACACTAATGTAAAAAAGCAGCCAGGAAAAGGAGATATTCATGTTAAAGACGGTTTTATTTGATGTGGATGGTGTTTTATTAAGCGAGGAGCGCTATTTTGATATGTCGTCACTTGCTGTCTGGGAAGTTTTGGTCAGTCCAAATTATTTGGGGCTTGATTCTGAAAAATTTAAAACAAAACTGACTGATGCTGAAATTGAACAAATACGGAGAGAAATCTTTGTAGATGATCGGGTATTGAAGTTTTTAAAAGCAGGCGGGCTGAATGCCAACTGGGATATGATCTATTTAACAACCGCTTATCAGCTCCTTCATCTCTTGGAACAAGTGGGGGATGAGTTAAAGGAAAGGATCGCAAAGTGGTTAACGAATGAAATCGACCGCGAGGTTTTATTGGAAATAGGTGAAGCGTTGGCGGGAAGGGAATTGGTATTTGATTTTCCGAAATTCCTTGATGACTTTCAAAACGCTAAGCCGACAAAGCAAGGGTTGATGGATCATCTCGACCACCTTTCAAAAGAGAAGTTCGGTGTCGAGACAAAGATGTTTGGGAAGATGGATCAGCTTTGGTCAACGTGTGAGCACGTTTCCCAGGAATGGTATGTAGGGGATGAACATGTACTTAAGTCCACTGGGAGGCCGTCGGTCCAAACTGGAAAATCCGGGTTCATGTCCGATGAAAAAGTGCTGGCGGATAAAGAAAAGATTGCCCGGCTTTTTGATACGCTGACAAACAATGGTGTCAGAGTTGGAATTGGAACGGGACGTCCTGAACTTGAAACGATTGAACCTTTCAAAGCACTGGATTGGATTAAACTTTTTGATGAAAATTATATCGTTACAGCTGATGACGTATTAAGGGCGGAGCGTGCACATCCTGAAGGACCTCCCCTTTCAAAGCCACACCCGTTTACCTATATCAAGGCTCTATCCGGCAAGACAAAGACAGACGAGGAGTGCTTGGCAGAAAAATTACCACTTGAAAATGGAAAAGAGACGCTTATAGTCGGAGACTCCCTGGCAGATTTGTTAGCCGCAAGGGAAATGGGCTGCCTGTTTGCAGCAGTACTTACAGGGCTATCAGGCCAGGGTGCCCGTACTCAGTTTGAAGAGCATAATGCAGACTACATTTTAGACGGAGTCCTGGATGTAAAGGATGTCGTCCTTTCCTTAATAAAGTAGCATCCATAAATAAAAGAGATCCTGTTCATTTACTTGAACAGGATCTCTTTGTACATTTGTACGGAATGCTGTCTCATAGTAGTGCTCATTGCATGAAATCAATCGGTGATTGTACGAGTATAAATGGTGTAATTCAGAGACTATGAATTATATACAGGTACATTTCCGTTTGGAAGTTCCAAGAACTGAACAGCCTTTAAACCATCCATTTCCACCAATTCTTTGGCTACTTCCTCGTCGACTTTTTTATCAAGTGTAAGGACCATGATGGCATCTCCGCCTGCTTCGGCTCTTCCTACCTGCATCGTTCCGATGTTAATATGGTGATTGCCAAGAATGGATCCGACACTTCCGATCATTCCCGGTACATCATGGTGTTCGATATACAACATATAGCGCTCAGGGCGGACGTCTACTCTATACTCATTCATTTTAACGATTCGCGCACCGTAACCGTTGAGGATGGTCCCCCCGACGATGGCTTTGTCGTTTCCGTTATATAGAGTAAGTTCCATATAGCTAGCGAACCCTTTGCTTGCCGGGCTTTTAATGACGTTGAAGGAAACGCCTTGGTCATTCAGCAAATGAAGGGCATTGACCATATTGACAGAGTCGCTCAGATGGTGTGACAAAATACCCTTGATGATTGTTCTAGTCAGCAGGTCATTATCTTCTTTTGCAAGATCGCCGTAATAGTTGATCTCAATTTTATCAGGTGCATACTTCAATAATTGAATGGAAAGGATTCCGATTTGCTCACTCAGATCGATAAAAGGTTGAAGTTTCTTCTGGGTTTCGCCAGATACCTGCGGCATATTGATTGCATGGCGAATGGACTCAGTTTCGAAAATATCGATGATTTCTTCACTGACTTCCTGAGCAACTTTTTCCTGGGCTTCTACTGTTGATGCTCCCAAGTGCGGTGTGACGATGGCATTTGGATGGCTGAGAAGCTCTTGGTTTGAAGCTGGTTCCGTTTCGAAAACATCGATGGCAGCACCAGCTACTTGTCCGGAGTTCAAGCCGCGCACCAAAGCGGCCTCGTCGATAATGCCTCCGCGTGCACAGTTGATGAGCCGTACGCCTTTTTTCGTTTTGGCCAAATAATCGTCATTGATCAGGCCTTTTGTATCCTTTGTAAGCGGCGTGTGGACGGTAATGAAGTCAGCAGACTCCGCGATTTCATCCAGAGTTGCTTTCGTAATCCCCATTTGATTTGCACGTTCTTCCGTCAAATAAGGGTCAAAGCCTAAAATCTTCATACCGAATTTTTTCGCTCTTTTTGAAACTTCCGCACCAATTTTACCCATTCCCACAATGCCGAGGGTTTTTTCATATAATTCAACGCCTTTGAACGCATTGCGGTCCCAGTTTCCGGCTGAGGTGGACATGTGTGCATGTGGAATTCTCCTAGCCAAAGAAAGCATCATGGCCATTGTATGTTCAGCAGCGGCAATTGTATTGGCTCCAGGTGCGTTGATGACAAGGATCCCTTTTTTAGTTGCAGCAGCTACATCGATATTGTCCACGCCGACGCCGGCACGGGCGACTACTCGAAGCTTTTCTGCCGAAACAAGAAGGTCTTCTGTGACTTGAGTCTGGCTTCTTACAATCAACGCATCGTAATCTTTGATGATTACTTTCAACTCTTCAGGTGATAATCCTGATTTTTTTTCCACGTTAAAATTCGGATGATCATATAGTGCCTTTAATCCGGTATCACTGATTGAATCTGTTACTAATACATTATACATGTTCAGCCCAAACCTCCTGTGCTCTCTTAGTAGCAAGGCCGAGTACGTCTCTGCCTTCGATTGTCTTCACGGTCATTTCAAGTGCACTTAATACAGTTAACACATCAAATGGTGTGCAGTATCCCATGTGCCCAATCCGGAAAATTTCACCGGATAATTTTTGCTGGCCGCCGGCAAGTGAAATTCTATATTGATTAAGCATCATTTTCTTCATCTCATTCGCTTTTCCATTTTCCGGTTTTACAGCTGTGACAGTTGGAGAAGCGACTTCATCCGATGTCAAAAGCGGGATGTCCAATGCTTTGACCCCTTCGCGCGTCATCGTTTTTAGTAGCTCATGACGTTTGATAACATTGTCCATTCCTTCTTCTTCGATCATCTGGCAAACTTCCTGGGCTCCATAAATAAGAGAGACCGCTGGAGTGAACGGAGTGGATCTCTTTTGGTCATATGCATCAAAATAACGGTTCAAGTCAAAGAAAAAGCGGTTGGATTTGTTGCTTTTGATTACATCTTTTGCATGATTATTGACAGCAACGAAAGCGAGCCCTGGCGGAAGCATCAATGCTTTTTGTGAACCTGAAACCAAAATATCGATATTCCAAGCTGCCATATCAGCAGGAACTCCTCCGATACAGCTAACACCATCGACGATGAAAAGTGCATCAGATACACGCTTCGTCACTTCGCCGAGTTCTTTAATCGGATGAATTACAGCTGTAGAAGTTTCGCAGTATGTAGCAAAAACTGCTTTGAAATTTTTATCGGAAGACTTGATAAAATTCTCGAGTTGTTCTGGCTGGCATGCTTTGCCCCATTCCACTTCGAGTCTGTGAACATTGGCTCCATGAGCTTCGCATATTTTTGCAAAGCGGTCACCAAAAGCACCTCCGACGATGACGACAACATTATCGCCTGGCTCGATTGTATTCACTGCGGCAGCTTCCAAAGCTCCTGTTCCACTTCCTGAGATGATGCAAACTGGATTGTCCGATCCGAAAACCGGTTGTAGTCTTGTGGATACATCTTCCAGAAGGACTGGGAATGCTGCGCTTCGGTGGCCGATCATCGGCTTGCTCATCGCAACATTCACCCGATCGGGAATTGGAGTCGGTCCTGGTGTAAACAGATACTCTTTGTCTAAAAACACTGATAGTTCATCCTTTCAAAATGAATTAAATGAAAAACCCCTCATAACAGACATAGATGCCTTGTTATGAGGGACGTATTATCCGTGGTGCCACCCTCGTTCACTGCCATAAGAAAACGAAAGCGTCTTGCTTAACGCAGCAAACAAGACGATTCCCGAGGTGTCGGTTCATCAACCACAAAGGAATTGGCTTGTGGCCTTGCAGTTGATCATTTCTTAAAAGCAGTCTCGAGAAGATAACGGCAAAGTGCCGGGCGCAGACGCCAGTTCCGGAGTGCTGGGCTGTTTGAGGTAAAAACATCGGTTTCCACCAACCACCGACTCTCTCAAGATTTCACTTCAAGCCTTCTCCGTCATTACATATGAGTGATTCAATTATAGGAAACATTTTAGCACAACAGAGTGTCAATAAAAAGGGGGAAAGTTAAGAAAGTAAGTTAAAAATGTTAAAAATATCTGTATCCGTTTACAAAAAGTGTTGACAACAAAAAGTGATTCATACGGGAATCTCTCATAAAAATATAGTAATATGGTTAAAAGCGATAATCTAAACAGACGGGCGGGTGAAGGCAATGAAATTGGAAGAATGCTTGGTAAAGAAAATGTATCACGAGGAAAAGTTCTTGCAAGGGGACTTGGACGATCATCCCATTCGCCAGTTGGGAGGGCTGTATTTAGCAGAGCAAAAAAAGGATATGGCCGACCTTTCCTATATCCGATTTGCCCAAGGTGAAGTGTATTTTCATAACTGCGATTATGAGGCTGCCATTTTTAAATGGGAAAACATACATAATGAGCTAGAACCATGGGCAAAAAAGAATATCGCTGATGCGTACTTTGAGCTTGGGTTTTTAAGTACAGCTGAGGATATTTACAAGTCGATTACAACAGAATCTCTCATTCTCAATACGGAAGTGGCTTTACAGTTGTTTACACTATATTTGGAGCAGCGTAAATATGAAGAAGCTGACCAAATGATTAAAAACGCTGTAGCGATTCATCCCGATTACCAGAATGTGACGGAGCTGGCGTGTGCCTTTTTTGTAGATCGTGAGGATTGGAATAGTGCAGTGGACCTTGCTGTTAACGAAGCGGCACGAACAAAATCTCCTGAATGGTTTCAAAAGCTTCATTCTTTTATAGAAAATGGACATACACAATCCCATGGGGCATCCCACTTTGTACCAATTTTATATTTAGCTCAAAAAGTGGATCTTGCCATATTTGAGGATTTGATGGCTGCCCTTTGGAAAAACCATGAACAACGAGAAGATTATTTATCATGGATTACGGAAGCAACCATTATTTTACAGGATTCTGATTTGCCGCATACGTACAGATGGCAGTCATTGCCTGGACTTATGAATAATACATTTATGCAAATGCTTGCGGGCAAATATTATTTGGCAGACTTAGCGGAAATCATGCCGAACCTCTTGGCCGCATGGTTGAAAATCGCGGATAACAAAACAGCTCCATTGGCATCAGCCGGTGTTTTGGCATGGAACGATACTTTTTATTCACAAATAAACGAGGATGTTGTCCGATCAGCGGAAGAAAGCCTTACCGAATCAGTTAACCAAGGCATGCTTATGGAAAAAATAATGGAGCTGGCCCACGCCATTCAAAATTGGGCGGATGAACGGGGCTTGAATCTTCACAAAAGGTTTGAATGGATCTTGGAACAGCTTGAGGACTTAAATTCACACCGGGTTATGGTTGCCAGCATGTCCACAAGTGAAAAATCTTCTTTTATCCATGAAATGCTGAAGCATTCGGACAGCAGCTGCATTGATGTCTCCCTCCCTGTTTTATTCAAGGATGGCCAAGAGACTGAATTTCAGCTCGTAAGTGATGAAGGAGTGTCTGTTGTTACAACAAGCAAGGATATCATTGAGGCGGAGAACCGGCCAGATACACTGCTTGTCTATTCAGAACCCAATACTTTATTACATGCTCATAATATGACAATGATTGATTATCCGGAAATGGATGGAGTAAACAAAAGTAACAGCCATTTTCTGGAATATTTACGGATGAGTGATAGACTATTGTTTGTCCTAAATAATAAAGAACCATTCTCTACGGAGGAATGTGAATTTTTATTGGATATAACGGAGAAGGTTCCTCTTTGCCCCATTCATTTCGTTTTGAAGAAAAGTGAGCTGCTGAGCGCAGATGGGGTATATGAAATCGAAAAAAGGATTAAGAATTATTTTCCAAATGCTGAATTATTCACCTACTCTACGGATGGGGAAGGTGACCATCAAGAGGCATTTTCCCGATTTATACCTCAGTATCAAGATGGTGAAAGCAATGAACGCCTTCGAACTGGAAACATGTTGTTTTTCATCCGGGAAACAATCAAGCATTTATTGCAGCAGCAAGTGAAAGTGGAGGAAGATTTAAATCGATCTATCCAGTTTGATGAAAATCTGCTTGCAAGACTCCAGGGAGCCGTCCACCAGTTATACGATTTGGAAGAGGAAAAGATAAAAGCAATCCAGAATGCTTACCGGTCACTAAGAGACGAGATCAGATCGGATCTGATAAAAACGATTCCGAAGTTGATTAAGGAGTCCGCAGATATTCTTCGTGAGGATAGTGATTTTGGCAATATCCACCATGAACTGAATGATGAGATGAATAAGAGGATTGACGAGTATTTGCAATATACCGTCCATCCCAGATATATTAATTCCTTGCAGGATTGGATCAGCTTTTCAGAAGGTGAGCTGAATGAGGTACAGAAATTGTTAGTTGAATGGAATGAAAGCTTCAATGAACTGATGGGAGAAGAGCGTATCCGCCTGGAATGCGATTTTCAAATTTTGGCAGATTGGCAGAGGGATGCTGACAGGATGACGGGAGCTATCCAAATTGACAAGGAAAATATTTTGCTGAAGAGGACCCCTGCACAGATGCTGTTGAAAAGTGCAGGAAAGATATTCGGTGTCATTCCTGCCAATAATTCAATGATGTATAATAGATATAAGAACTTTATTGAAAATGAAAATTATAGTGAAACGGCAGAATCAATCGCAAATAAGTTTTTTCGGCAATTTGAACTTCTTGAAAAAGCCATCCCGCGAGATATTTCCCTGTTTTTCAGAGAGCCATTCACAGCTTTGAAAAAATCCGCTGCCTCTTATCAGGAACAAGTTGATAAAAATAAAGCGGCGCTCACTGAAATGAAATCACATCCGGAAACTTTCCGTGATCCGATCAAACTGTTCGATGTACGCCTGCGCCAATTGGAATGGCTTGAATTCCAGGAAAAAAGCAGGAAACACGTATACTAGTGGCAGGCGGTCTTCAAATTAAACGAAGAAAGAGGGAAATCTGTGAATGTTGCCTTGATTGCTCATGATAAGAAAAAAGATAGCATGGTCCAATTCGCTATGGCCTATCGCCATATTTTGAAGGATCACAGGTTGTATGCAACCGGAACGACTGGAGCAAGGATCCAGGAAGCGACAGGCTTGGAAATACAGCGGTTTGAATCCGGGCCACTTGGGGGCGACCAACAGATAGGTGCACTTGTCGCCCAAAATCAAGTAGACATGATCATTTTTCTCCGGGATCCTCTGACTGCTCAGCCGCATGAGCCGGATGTATCAGCGCTGATGAGGCTGAGCGATGTGTACGGTGTCCCGCTTGCAACGAACATGGGTACGGCCGAATTGTTAATTCGGGGATTGGAACGAGGGGATTTGGAATGGAGATCGATCATTCACAGTGAATTGCATTAAGTGTCAAAAAACGGCAGGCTTGAGTGGGCTTGCCGTTTTTTGGTATATATAATGATTTTAGGAAGACATCAGTTGTTAAGCTTAAGAAAGTTAGCTGGACAAATAATATAGCTTTTGATAAAATGACTGATAGTCAGTCATAGCAGGAGGATGGTCGATATTAATAATAAGGAAGAAAAAATAATTGAAGCTGCGATTCAGGTTTTTAAAGAAAAGGGCATAGAAAAAACAAAGGTTTCTGATATCGTTAAGTTGGCTGGAATCGCGCAGGGAACTTTTTATTTATACTTCCCTTCAAAACTTTCAGTAATGCCGGCGATTGCTGAAGTGATGGTAAAAAAGATAATGATTGAAGTTAATAATGAGGTCGATGAAAATGCTTCGATCTCAGTTCAGCTAACCCAGATTGTGAATGCCATATTTAGATTTACGAAAGAATATCGGGAAGTTTTGGCATTGATCTATGCGGGTCTGTCGACAGATGATAATTTAAAAAAATGGGAAACGATTTATGATGCTTTCTATTCTTGGATGAGCGGATTTTTATCTAATGCCAAATTAAAAGGGGAAATAAGGAATTCTGTGCAGCCGGAGCGGGCCTCCAAATTAATGATTGCATTCATAGAGGCTGTGGCAGAGCAGATATATCTGTATGATGCAGTGAGTAATGAAGAAGAGAAAATGCAGAAATTGGAACTGATCATGTTTTTGGAGCATGCACTGGGCATTCAAAAATAGTTTGCCAGCGCATTTCTTTTTGGAAAAATGACTGATATTCAGTCAGAAATTATATGGAGAGTGTTATTTGTGAATAAGTCATGGTTGTATGTTGGATTAACAAGTTTGTTTGAGCTGTTTTGGATTTACGGTTTCAATCATGCGTCAAGTTGGTGGCATTGGCTGATTGTTGTAGGATTGATCATCGTGGACTTCCAATTTTTATACAAAGCCTGCGAAGGACTTCCGACCGGGACAGTGTATGCTGTTTTTGCAGGAATAGGGACGGTTGGCACAGCATTAATGGATGTATTCCTACTTGGAGGAAGCCTGAACGCGGGAAAAATTTTATTTATTTTTATTGTAGTTGTCGGAGTCATCAGTTTAAACATTGCGGATCTTAGAGATGAACAAAAAAGAAAGGCTGTAGAATGATGGGATGGATATTCGTATTTTTGGCATCGGTCAGTGAAATAACTGGAGTAGTCGGATTGAAAATGTTCAGTGAAAAGAAAACAATCAAAAATGGAGCGATTTATCTCGGCGGATTTGCTGCCTCCTTTGTTTTTCTATATGAATCACTCAATTATTTGCAATTGACCATTGCGTACTCCGTATGGATCGGGGTGGGAACGGCTGGTGCCGTATTAGTTAATATGTTGCTTTTTGGAGAATCAAAAAGCCTAGCTCGGATTGTAAGTGTGTTTTTGATCGTTTTAGGAGTTACGGGACTTAAAGCAGTTTCATAAACAAAGCTCTGAAGGAGACTTCAGGGCTTTGTTTTATTTTAATTGCCGAGCCTTTTTCTTCCTAAACGACCGCTTCAGGATTTCTTATTGTCCAGCTCCAGCGCCTATCGACTAGTGTGCTTCCTTCAACTCGTTTACGATAAGTCGAGAACGAAAGACTAACATCTTCGGCTCTCCTTTATCTCACTCGTTTCAGTCCAGCACATACGTCGATGGACAGGCGCTTTCGCATTTCTTATTGTCCAGCTCCGGGCTCCAGCGACTAGCAGACTTCGCTGACTTCTCCTACGATAAGTCAACATCGCTCCACTGCGTTCCGCGTGTTTCCTTTATCTCGTCGAAGCCGCTCTGTCTGGCTACAACGCCTAGCCCCTCGAGGTCATAAGCCAATCGCTGCTGAAGGCAAAGGACTCCTTCTTCAGCGCTCGTCTTATGCTTGTCGGGGCTGAGCAAGGCGTTTTCGCATTTCGACTCAGTTTGTACGTCGCCCTCCGCATTTCTTATTGTCCAGCTCCAGCGCCTATCGACTAGTGTGCTTCCTTCAACTCGTTTACGATAAGTCGAGAACGAAAGACTAACATCTTTCGGCTCTCCTTTATCTCACTCGTTTCAGTCCAGCACATACGTCGATGTACAGGCGCTTTCGCATTTCTTGTTGTCCAGCTCCAGCGCCTATCGACTAGTGTGCTTCCTTCAACTCGTTTACGATAAGTCGAGAACGAAAGACTAACATCTTTCGGCTCTCCTTTATCTCACTCGTTTCAGTCCAGCACATACGTCGATGTACAGGCGCTTTCGCATTTCTTGCTGTCCAGCTCCAGCGCTCAGCGACTATCAGACTTCCTCCTCCTTCCTACGATAAGTCAACATCACTCCGCTTCGCTTCGTGTGTTTCCTTTATCTCGTCAGGAGTCGTCCAGTCTGTACGTCGCTATACGAGCGCTTTCGCATTTCTTATTGTCACATTTCTGGCATAATGTGACTTATAGCCTATTTAACTGTCAGGTGATATACTATGTAATAGATTTATATAAATTAAGGGAGCTGGAATGGTGAAATCAAATTCCAAATTCACAACGAAGATTGTTCCTCTAGCCATCGGTCTCATTGTCATCGTAGCATGCATCGTGTGGGTGGTTCAAACAATGGATAAAGGAACCGTCATTCCATTCTCTCAGATGGAAGCCACGATCAAGGCTCAAAATGGCGAATTGGTTTCACTGAAGGAAACGTCCGACGGGACGTTGTATCTCAAGACTCAGGATGGTAAGTTCATTTCCCATGTAAGACCAAACAGCCAAATGGTCGATAAATTGATAGAAACTTACCATATCAGCTATAAATATTCGAATGGCAGCCAAGCAGGAAATTGGGTCGTCGGGGGCCTGATTCTTCTCATGGCAGGAGCAGCGTTCGTTTTGCATAAAAAAGGAAAAATTGGCGTGACAGCAATGAAGAACAGCACTTCAAAAGAAACGCCGCTTCCTTCCATCACCCTTGATGATGTAGGAGGATTGCCTGAAGAAATGAAAGAGGAAATCCTTCAGACATTGGAAATAATAAAAGACCCCGACAGATCTGCGAAAGTAGGTATTGAGGCTCCGAAAGGAATTTTATTATACGGGCCTCCTGGAACAGGTAAAACATTGTTGGCGCAGGCGATTGCCCGTGAAATTGGAGCTTCTTTCTTTTCTTCTTCAGGTTCTGCTTTTACTGAGCTTTTTGTTGGGGTTGGAGCTTCACGTGTCCGTTCCTTATTCGATAACGCCCGGAAGCAAAAGCCGTCTGTCATTTTTATAGATGAGGTTGACGCACTTGCCGGCAAGCGTAAAACCCACGGCGGAGAAGAAACAGAAAAAACACTGACGGAATTGCTAGTACAGCTAGACGGTGGACATGATAATGAAGGTATTCTGTTTATTGCAGCCACCAACCGGAAAGATATGCTGGATGATGCGTTCCTGCGTCCAGGGAGAATCGACTTTACTTTTAATGTTCCGTTGCCTGATACAAAAGGCAGAAAGGAAATTATTGATATTCACACAAGAGGCAAGAATCTGGCACAGGATGTCGCTGCTTCCTTGGGCATACTCGCTGAAAGCACATCCGGTTTTTCTGGAGCGGAAATCAGCTCGTTATTTGAATCAGCAAGCAGAAGGGCTATCCGTGAAGGAAGGGAACAGATCAGTAAAAAAGATCTTGATTATGCGATTGACCGGACGATTCTAGGCAGCACCTCTCGGTCTCTGAACGATGCAGAGACAAAAAGGCGTGTAGCGATTCACGAAGCTGGACATGCTCTCGTTCAGGCGGTCACAAAACCAGGCACTGTAAGGAAAGCGACAATCATCCCGCGTGGTCAGGCACTTGGCTATGTGGCTCCTATTCAAAAGGAACTACATCTTTCCACAACAAGCGAATTGCTTGACCAAGTAAGTATGATTCTCGCCGGAGGCGTCGCTGAACGCCTTTACCTTGGAGAACATAGCATCGGCGTCAGCGGTGATGTCCAACAGGCCAAAAACCTATTGGAACAAATGGTCGATACAGGCATGCTCCAAGATGGTTTTACTCTGACGTTCCAAAAACAGGAGAAAGAAGCGAAAATGCAGGAACTCTTCAATGAGGCTTTGGAAAAAACTGAGCTCATTATCAAATCGCATCAAACAGAGTATGACAACCTTGTCGAAGCGTTGATGCATAAGGAAACACTGGACGGCTCTGAAGTTCAGGAGATTGTGACCGGAACAGATCTCAAAAAAACGAGGGAGTCCGTTTATAGCTTATAAATGATAAAAGCGGCTTTATCCGTTTAGGAGGAAGCCGCTTCTTTATGTTATTTTGTAAAATGTTGAGATACTATAAATTGATTCAGATTGAAAAACAGTGTTCCCGAAACGAGGCAATCTTTCCTCCTACATGAATCTGTTGGAAGCTTAAGTATTCTTGGTTGATGATTTTATTGCTCTATTGAACTTTAGAAATATTGGGGACCTTGCTTTTCGCAATAAAAGAGACCTTTGTTCCATGTCCAGGTGTACTTTCGATGTTGAGTCCTGTTCCAAAATGTCGCTTTAATCGCAAGTGGGTATTAATCAGACCGACCCCGGACTCACTGCCTGCCTTTCTTTCCCTGATCCGTTGTAATGTGTCTTCATCCATTCCATCCCCATCATCTTCTACAGATATCTCTGCACATAATTCGTGGACAGTGACCCGAATGAAAATCTTCCCTCCGCGGATACGTTTCATAATGCCATGCCTGATAGCATTTTCAACTAAGGGCTGGATTGTAAGAAATGGGATTTTGAGTTCTTTGCATTCATCAATTTCCCAAACGACTTGCAGTCTGTTTTCATACCGTACTTGTTCAATATATAGATAAGAGCGTACTATATTTAGTTCTTCATCAATAGGAATCAATTCATCCATATTTTGGAATGTGAATTTATACCTTAACAAGTGACTAAGTTCCTCAAGCAAATCACGCATTTTATCCAAGTCAATTTCACTCAAAGCAATCACGGCATTTAATGTATTGAAAAGAAAATGGGGCTGGATTTGTGCTTGCAGCCAGGCCGCTTCTAACTGCAACTGTTCCTGAACACCTTTTTTGATTGTTGTCAACCCCTCAATCCGCGATCTTAATTCTAATACTTCAACCGGTTTTGTCACGTAGTCGTTCGCTCCGGCTAAAAATCCGGCTTGGATATCCTTTGGCTGACTTCTTGCTGTAAGCAATAAAATAGGCAGCTCTGTGAGTGTAAAGCGTTCTCGAATAATTCGAGTCAACTCATATCCGGACATCTGGGGCATCATTATGTCTGATATGACCAAATCCCATTCTTGAGTATCCAATAGAGTCAGAGCTTCCATTCCGCTTATTGCTGTAGTGACATCATAAAGTTCAGAAGGCAATATTGTCTCCAGTACTTGAAGATTGACCGGATCATCATCAACAATCAATATGGCTGGGCGGTCAAAAGTCCTTTCGTTAAAAAGCCTTTGTTCGACGACCGTTGGCATTTCGTCTTCTTCAATATCAAATAAATTTTTTTCACAAAGCGCTTCAGTTTCAGGTAATAACTCCGAGACTAAGTCCATTTTCAAAGTCTTCGAATCTGCAAGACTTAGGGAGAATGTAAATTCGGAACCTTCCCCTCTAACAGAAGACACCTTTAATGTCCCACCATGGAGTTCGACTAATTGCTTAGTTATACTTAATCCTAATCCAAATCCACCCTCGATCATCGTATCTCTGGGATTTGCCTGCTCATAAGGATGGAAGATGTGTTTAAGCATGTTGCTATCCATTCCGATCCCGGTGTCTGTAATGACGAAGAAGGCCCTACCCTTCTTTACAAAGGCATCTATGGTAATTTGGCCTTCATTTGTGTATTTGACTGCATTATGAAGCAGATTGAAAAAAATCTGGACCACCCTATTTTCATCAGCAAATATCGGAGGGAAATCATCAGGGATTTGATTTACTATTTTCAAAGGTTTGACATCCGCTGTAAGTCGCAGTATATCCAATACTCCCGAAACAATGGGCTGAACCTTAATTACATTTTTCTTCAGGTTTGGATTGCCTTCCTGAAGTCCTCTTACTTCAAGTAAATCATTCAACAACAGTGTCATCCTGCGACCAACGGATAAAATCGTTTCAAGTTCTTTCACACTTCGTTCTTGCAACGAATGCCGTTCTCTATGCAAAATAGATTGTGACATATTCAACATTCCATGGAGCGGATTTTTAAATTCGTGGGAAGTGTTAGCTAAAAATTGATCCTTATGATCATTCATCCTTTGTAACGTTGCTGCAAGCTCTTTTGTTTCAGCATGTATTTTAAAGTAATCCTTGAACCAAATGGATACAAAGCATCCAATGGAAATCAATAGATCGAACGGATAATGGACAACGCTGATCCCGCTTTCTCGCCATATAATCATCCAAGTAAAATGATGACTGAGTGCGGCTAGAGAAAAGAGGAGCAAAAGATTGTCTTTTATATCCGTAATGAGTTTTTTCAATATCGCAATCAACACGATCACAATTGTAATGCCACCCAACAGATAATAAACAGGAAATATCGAAATAATTAGTCGTGGGGTTAACATCATTGTAATTCCAGCAGTGCAAAAGATCAAAACAGAGTAAATTGGAAAGATTCTACACCAATACGGTAGCTGGCGGTGATCTGTGCACTGCAGCAATGCGTAACACCCGATTGGAATTACCACATTTGCCAGTCGAAAATCCCACTCATAACCTATGTAAAATAATTGATGGAATAACTTCTCATCATGACTTAATAAACTTCCCAATGCTACACAAAGAGAAAGTAAAGAGAAATAGAGCAACTTTTTGTCCTTGCTTCCCAGAAAAAATAAAATGAGTGCGTAAACAGAATGCATAAGAAAAATAATGATGGCCAAAAGCTGGATAGAGGAAGAAAATCTTATTTCCTTGGCAATAGCTTCTTCTGAGCCGAATTTAATTGAGCGGATGATGCCGCTGCCCCGCGTATCCTCATAATTCGCAACTTGAACCACTATTTCAATTAGTCCGCTTTCATCCGCCGTAAACGTGGTGGAATAGGGTAAATTTTTTGCGGTGTATCCTATTTCACTTTTTGCTACTTGTCCTGAATTGGCCAAAAGGCGCCCATTGACATAGACTTCAGAAGAACTTCTTACACTCGGCAAACGAATACTGTAATTAAGATCCTTTTCTGGATTGACATGTAGTAACAGGCGATAAGAACCATATCCAAATGGTGTTGGCTTTTTGGCATTTAATGCTTCGTTCCATTTCTCAGGGACCTGGATGAGCCCTGGTGCGTCTAAATCAATATTCGACTTCAGTCCGTCTTCCATCAACAGATGTGAGGGGTAAAACTCCCATTCACCATCTAGTAAGAGGACTTCACCTTTTTCTGCATTCCAATCGCGCAAGTCTAATTGCCCATTTTTTATTGACAGTTGTTTTTGATCGCTGAAGGCTTCCGCCCAAAGAATCCGAGAGCTTGATAGAAAAACTAAAAATATACCTAAAATAAAAAATATATATTGTTTTTTCATTAGAGTTATTGGCGGGCTTTGCCAACCCCCACTTTCATGATGGTATTTGTTTTGAGCTTTAATAAGATTTGGCTAAGTTTTATTCTTAAACTAATGCAGCAATTGTTTTTTCAATTGAAGAGATTGGTCCGAATAATAATAGTTCACAAAAAGTGATGATGGTACATTGGACAAAAAAATCCCCGCAAAGGGATTTTTACTAAAAGTCACGGGTTAAATTATATTTCTTGGCAAAAAATATTTGGAATTAAGTCCTTTACTCTTAGCCTTATCGACCTCCACAAACTCCTCAATCCAACTTCTTATTAAAACGGACGGTTGGAGATTTTCCTTTTCGCAGGAGGCATAAAACTCTTCTTTTAAATCTTTTGAGATCCGAATGTTTATTTGAGGTCTTTCCATTTTAGATTCCCCTCCATTTACTTATTTTACATATGTGCAAATCGTAACAGGAACGTCTATACAAAATCTGAATAAAAAGTCTGGATTTTTAACCTTATAGTAAAAGAGTAGCCCTTTTGTAGTATATGTGTATGTGCAAAGTGAAAATTTCTAAGATTTTTGAAGGTTTATAAATAAGTTTGTCGAATAGTTAAACTTTTTGCTTTTTTATATACAGAACATTGTACAGTTTTTGTACAGTTTGTCGAAATATAATATAAAAAATTGTATACAATCATTTTTTTGTTCATTTTAAAGGGATTATCAACGATTAATTTAGTTATTTAGAACTGATGTTTATTTCGAAAACTAGTATTTTATTACTGTTTTTTGAATTATTATGAAAAAAATGTATGAATTTGTTGTATAGATTGTATAATTAGTTCGATATTTAAAATGGATTCCTTATAATTTGCAAAATTATGAATATTAAATAAGGGGGGTGATAAATAAATTGGCTCAATGCAATATTTAAACAAATATTAATAATATGGAGGTGGAAAAGTGAATCTTACTGGTTTGGTTACCAAAAAGTCGAATATGATATTTAAAAAATACATAATTTTCTTCCATGTGTTTTGGTAACTTTTAACGGAATGCTTCCTTCGTTTTCCTTGCCAGTCCAAGTGTGGAAACAGGGGGAACAGAGGATTTCGAACAACCCATCATCTCTAAAGATGTTGATGGGGAAGAGACGAAAGACATTCAAAAGGGAGAAAGTCATAGCTATCATATTAATATCAAGCTACCTCAAAATATTTCAGGATATGAATCTATTAAGCAAATTGATCGGATTGGATTGTTGCTCTAGATGTAACTGTACGCTATTCCGTATCCTTTACGTCTCCGAAGGTCGCGGTGACGGTGCCATCTTTAAACTCGCCCGAAAGAGAAAGTGACCGTCGATCCGAAGGATCCGAAGCTCGAAATTCACTTTTCACGATAAAGGACACCTTTGTTCCATGTCCAGGTGAACTTTCGATTTTAAGTCCTGTTCCGAAGTGCCGTTTTAACCGTAAGTCGGTATTAATCAGGCCGACTCCAGACTCGCTTCCTCTCTTTGTTTCTTTGATCCGCCGTAATTTGCTTTCATCCATTCCATCTCCGTCATCATCCACGCATATCTCTGCATATGATTCGTGGACAGAAATCCGAATGAAAATCTTGCCTCCAAGAATGCGTTTCATAATGCCATGTCGGATTGCATTATCAACTAAAGACTGGATTGTAAGGAACGGGATTTTCAGTTCCCTGCATTCATCGATTTCCCAGATGACTTGGAGTCTGTTTTCATACCGTACTTGTTCAATATATAGATAGGAGCGTACAATGCTTAGTTCTTCTTCGATAGGAATCAGTTCGTCCATATGTTGAAATTTGAATTTATGCCTTAACAAGTGACTGAATTCCTCAAGCAAATTACGCATTTTATCCAAATCAATTTCACTTAGAGCTATCACCGCATTTAAAGTGTTGAAAAGAAAGTGGGGCTGGATCTGTGCTTGCAGCCAGGCTGCTTCTAATTGCAACTGTTCCTGAACAACGTTTTTGACTGTCGTCAATCCCTCTATCCGTGATCTTAACTCTAATACTTCAACCGGTTTTGTCACGTAGTCGTTCGCTCCGGCTAAAAATCCGGCTTGGATATCCTTTGGCTGGCTTCTTGCTGTAAGCAGTAAAATTGGCAGCTCTGTGAGTGTATAGCGTTCTCGAATAATTCGGGTCAACTCATATCCGGACATCTGGGGCATCATGATGTCTGAGATGATCAAATCCCATTCCTGCGTATCCAACAAAGCCAGAGCTTCTTTTCCGCTTGTTGCCGTAGTGACATCATAATGTTCAGAAGGCAATATTGTCTCAAGCACTTGAAGATTAACGGGATCATCATCAACAATCAATATGGCTGGGCGTTCAAAAGTACTTTCTTTTGCATACAACGACGGAGTTCCAGCTTCTTCAATACCAAATGTGCTTTTTGTCTGGACTTGTGTAATCTCTGGCGACATTTGTGACGACGATATGGCGACTGAATTCTCTTCCATTTCATTTGAATTCCCGAGACTTAGGGAGAATGTAAATTCAGAGCCTTTTCCTAGAACGGAGGACACTTCTAATGTCCCGCCATGAAATTCGACCAATTGCTTGCTTATACTTAACCCTAATCCAAATCCACCTTCGATCATGGTCTCTTTGGAGTTCGCCTGCTCATAAGAGTTAAACAGGCGCTTAAGCATGTCGTTATCCATTCCGACACCGGTATCCACGATGACGATGAAGGCTCTTCTTTTCTTTACAAAAGCCCGTATTGTAATCTGACCTTCATTTGTATATTTGACCGCATTATGAAGCAAATTGAAGAAGATTTGGATCAACCGGTTCTCATCAGCAAATACCGGAGGGAAATCATCTGAAATTTGATTTACAATCTTCAATGACTTGGCATCCCCGATAAATCGAAGCATGTCCAATACTCCAGCAATAATGGGCTGAATAGTAATCACTTTTTTCTGCAGCCGGGGCGTGCCTTCCTGAAGACTTCTCACTTCGAGCAAGTCATTCAATAACATCGTCATCCTACGCCCAACAGATAGAATTGTTTCGAGTTCTTTCACACTTCGTTCTTGCAACGTATGCCGGTCCCTTTCCAAAATAGACTGTGACATGTTCAGCATGCCGTGGAGCAGATTTTTAAATTCGTGCGAAGTGTTAGCCAAAAATTGATCCTTATGATCATTCATCCTTTGTAACGTTGATGCAAGCTCTTTTGTTTCAGTTTAAAGTAACCTTTGAACCAAATGGATGTAAAGCATCCAATCGAAATCAAGAGATCAAACGGATAATGGACAACGCTGATTCCGCCTTCCCTCCATGAAATTAACCAGACAAAATGGTGAATGAGTGCGGCTAGAGAAAAGAGCAGCAAAAGATTCCCTTTAACATCCCGAATAACTTTTCATCATGGCTTAATAGACTCCCCAATGTTACACAAAGCGTAAGTAAAGAGAAATAGAGCAGCTTTTTGTCCTTGTTTCCCAGAAAAAATAAAATGAGTGCGTAAACAGAATGCATAAGAAATATAATGATGGGCAGAAGCTGGATGGAGGAAGAAAATCTTATTTCCTCGGTAATAGCTTCTTCTGAGCCGAATTTAACTGAGCGGATGATGCCGCTGCCCCGTGTATCCTCATAATTCACAGCTTGAACTACTATTTCAATTACTCCGTCTTCATCTGCCGTAAACGTCGTCGAATAAGGCAAGTTTTTTGCGGTATATCCATTATTATTTACTGCCACCTGTCCTGATTTGGCCAGAAGGCGTTCATTGACATAGATTTCTGAAGAACTTCGCACGCTCGACAAACGAATACTATAGTTAATATCTTTATCCGGATTTACATAAAGAAGCAAGCGATAAGAAGCAAACCCAAATGGTGTTGGGACTTCAGCATTTAATGCTTCATTCCATTTTCATGGTACCTGGATGAGCTTTGGTACGTTTGTAATCTCTTTCGACTGCTGTCCCTTTTCCATCAATAGACGTGATGGGTAAAACTCCTATTCTCCATCCAGTAAGAGGACTTCACCTTTCTCTGCGTCCCAGTCGCGCAAGTCTAATTACCCGCTCTTAATGAGTGGTTGTTGTTGATTGCTAAAGGCTTCTGCCCAGAAAATGCTAAAAGTCATGGGATTAAATTATATTCCTTGGCAATAGATGGTTTGAATTGAGTCTTGTTTTTAGCCTTATCACCCCCTACCACCTCCGTAATCCAATTCTTATTAAAAGGGAGGTTAGAAATTCTTCCTTTCGCCGGAGGTGTGGAATTCTTCTTTTTTTAAGGGTTTAAAGATCCGTATTTTCTATTTTAGCCCTGTACATAAAGATCCCCTTTTAGAAATTTGAATTCATTTATTTAGAAATTCAGCTAAGTTATTCACATAACTTTCCATTAAAAATAAGATTTTTAAATAGAATAAAAATTCACTTTTTAGACACAAAAAATGACTTTTATCTATTAATGAAAGCGTCCTCTTCAATAAAAAGAACTATTTTCCCATAATCATGTACAGATTTTGTGCAGTGTTCCAATTCATAATAGCTAGTTGTTGAGAAAATGATTTATCTGATGATCGGATTTTAAATAATTGATATATAAGGAGGAGCTCGCTTTTGGGGATTTAGTCAAAATTAAATCAATCTAATCAAATCAAAAAGGAGGAGAATGTTGATTATGAGAAAAAAAGTAGTCCTTATGGCTTATATACTTGTACTAGTTTCACACACAGTCTTAAGCAGTTCAGTGCCACTAACGGCTGTTGCAAAAGAACTGGGAAAAAGTATCTTTACAAATGTAATATTAACGGACAAACAGGGAACAGTCATAGACAGAAACGAAAATCCAGGTTATCAGTCTGGCAGAGATGCAGAGGTGAATTTATCCTTCGACTGGTCCTTGGCGGATATGGGAGTGAATGAAGGTGACACATATTCGTATAAACTGCCTTCGCAGTTGATTCCAAAAGCAGAAAATGGAAAGTTACTAACATCCGGGAATTCTGACATTGGTACTTACAATGTAGCGGATGACGGACTTGTGACAGTTGCTTTTAACGGGGAAGCCGGAGCCAATGCTGAAGGGAAGCTGAAAATTAAAGCCAGTTTTAATAAGGAATTTATTACTGATAAAGAAGTAATATCGATCCCTTTTACTTTGAATAATCAAGAAAAGATGATTCATGTTTCTTTCCAGGCAGATGCTGTACCTGAAGCCGAAGAAGCTCAACGGCAAGATGAAGCGAACAAGAGTGCAGAAGCCGATGTGGAAGACAATGCCAAAAATGAGACAAGAGATACACCTGTAGAAGATACGCAGGATAAAATAAAGGTTAAATTAGACTCTGATATTCAAGCGTTGAATGGTGAGGAAAAGCGTGATCCAAAACCAATCGAAGAAAATATCATTAAAGATGGAACGCTGGTTTTAAAAAAGGCAGATGGATCACCGATTCAAGAGGGGGAATTGCTCTCTCCCAAAGAAGGATTAAGAGTTGAATTTGATTGGGCATTGCCAAACGATCACGAGTATATTGCAGGTGATACATTCGAATTGCAATTACCGGAAAAGCTGGCAATCTATAATGAAATTAATGATGTATTATCTGATGGAGCAACTGTTTTTGGAACTTATAAAGTAACAATGGATGGCAAGGTATTGTTTACTTTCAATGAATATATCGAAAAGGCCCCGAATGTTAAAGGCCATTTCTATGTTCAATCGGAATTGAGCGAGCAGAAGATAACAAAGGTAGAAAACATTCTAGAATTTAAAGTAATGGATGAAGTGATTAAAGAAATCCCTATAAATGTCAAACCAAAAAGCGGGCAAGCGATTGCCAAAACAGGGAAGCCAGTTGGCGGATCATTTAATGCAGAGGAAATTGAATGGACGGTTATTGTCAATACATCAAGGGAATCGTTGAAAAATGCAATGATTCAAGATCCGATATCAGCAGGTCAAGAATTAATTATTGACTCCATTATTTTAAAGGAAGTAGAAGTAGATATAAAAGGAAATGTAATAAAAGAAAAAGACAATACAGTTGAACTAAATAACAATTCTACTAAAGAAAACCTCGCGTTGGAATTAGGTGATACAAACAAAGCATATAAGCTGATATTCAGAACGAAAATCAAAGAAGAAGAAAAAGATAAAGAAGGCACCACTTCATACGCCAATACAGCAAAGTTAGTTTCGGATGGTAAAAAAGACGCAGAATCCGGCACGACCGTTTCTGTTTCACGTCCGAAATCAATTGAAAAAACATCCAGTCCATTTAATAAAGGTGACCGTACAGTTACATGGACAGTAAATGCGAACTTTAATGAAAAGTTACTAAAAGCAGGAGAAACAATTACAGATGAGTTTACATTCACGGTTGGTAACGAAACCTTAAATAATGTATTTGAAGTTGAAAATATCGAGATTAAGCAAGTGGATTCGTTCAAAAGTGATGGTACGGTTGGAGAAACCTCAATTGCTCCAGAAGACTTATTTGAAATAAATCCTGTTGGAAACAAAATAACATACACACTGAAGAAAGATACCAACAAGGCTTTTATCATCAAGTACAATACTAAAGTCAAAGATGGCGCGTATATTACTCATGATGGGAAGATCACGAATAAGGTTTCGTTAAACGGGAAAACCTCAGAAAGTAGTCAAGGTGTTTACCAGCAAGTAGGTAAAAAAGGCCATGGAGAAATCAACTATAAAGATAAAACAATCGACTGGAGCATTACGATAAATGCTGATAAACAGAAATTGAGCAATTTCGTCTTAACGGATAACTTCTCGGGGTCCGGTCAAAAACTAGTAAAAGACTCCATTAAAATTGAACCGGCAGATGAGGATGCAACGATTACTGTTAATGATAGTGACGAAGGATTTATCATTGACTTTGGTAATATTACCGAAGCTTACATCATTAAATATCAGACTAAGTTTACGTATGATTTTGGCAGCAAGAAAGAAAAACCAAACTTTACTAACGGTTTACACTTATCCTATAAAACTAGTGATGGGAAAGACTATAACCTTGATATTACGGATCAGGTAAACCCGAACAATGAAACGAAAAATAATGGTGTTAAAAGCGGTGAAGTAGATAATGAAACAAAAGAAATTACATGGACCGTTGATGTTAACTACAACCAGCTAAGCCTGGATAATGCAGAGTTTATTGATAAAATTGCTGAAAACCAATCTTTAGTGGATGGTTCGGTTAAAGTTTATGAGACAGCCATAGAGAAAGTAGGCGGCGTAACAGTGGGAGAGGAAGTGAAAGACCTTCCAATAACCAATGTTAACAACGAAGTTAAGATTGATTTAGGTAACATTAATCAAAGTTATCGCGTTGTATTTAAAACAATCGATAAAGATGGTATTTATAACAGTAATGAAAAATATGAAAACACAGCGAAGTTTATTCCGCGTGAAGGGGAAGAACATAACTTAAAAGCACATGTTACATTGCCTCACCAAGGAGAGTTTTTAGATAAAAAAGGTGTGCACAATAAAGATGATTGGACAATTGATTGGACAATCGAAGTAAATAAATCAAAATCTAAATTAACAGACATAACCATAACAGATAGTTTAGGTGATGAGAGTTTACAGGTTTTACTGGAGGATACAATCAAAGTTACAAAAGCAGGGTCCGATGAGCCTTTAGTTGCAGTTAAAGATTATGAATTAAAAATTGATGACAATGCATTTGAATTGAAAATTCTCGGAGAAACGTCGGACACTTACAACGTTAAGTATTCTTCTTATATTCTGGCCCAAGCAACCACTGACATAACAAATGATGCTGAAGTAAAGCCAAATTCCGAAGTAGTTGGGACGACGGTGAAAGAAGAAGTGGTCCAAGTAAGAATCAGCTCAGGAGGCGCCCCTACTCAAGGCGGCACGGGAGAGCTTATTCTTGAAAAAGTTGAAGCCGGCTCGAACATACCGTTAAAAGGCGTTGCTTTCGTATTAAAAACAATTGTTGGCAATAAGAAAATTGTCGTTCGTGAAGGAACTACAAATGCTGAAGGAAAACTTCACTGGACTGGTCTAAAATATGGAAAGTATTTTTTAGAAGAGACAGTGCCTGAAGGATATTTAGTAGAAACTCCAACATTAGAAATTGAGCTTATATATGACAAGATGCCTGAGGGAGTCATAACGAAAAAGATTGAAAACAAGCGTCAAACAGGTACAGCAAAGATTATAAAGACAGATGCGGTAACAAATGAGAAATTAGCAAATGCAACTTTCAAAATAACTAATGTTGAAACAAATCAAATATTCGAATTAAAAACGAATGAAGAAGGTGTTGCAGAAGCGGAAGTACCATTTGGAGAGTATAAGGTAGAAGAGATTCAAGCCCCGAAAGGATATAAGATTGCAAAAAGATTGGACAATATAAATATTGAAATAGGAAATACAACGGAAATCACTATTGATAACGATGCGCTAATCGATATTTCCGGTGAAAAAACTTGGATAGATGGTGATTCGAAAGACCGCCCCGCCTCCATCACGGTTCAACTCTTTGATGGTGGTGACCAACCTAAAGAAGAGAAGAAAGTGTCAGTTAATGAGGGTTGGAAGTATACATTCAAAAATTTACCTAAATATGATAAACAAGGCAAAGAAATTAAGTATACAATCAAAGAAGTCCCAGTAGATGGATACATTTCAGAAGTTAAGGGGAGCAATATCACTAATATTGAATTGATGGATATTTCTGGTAAAAAGACATGGAAAGATGGAGATTCAGAAGATCGTCCAGATGCTATCAAAGTGAACTTGCTTCGAAATGGAGAGATGCAAGACTCCAAAGAAGTGACAGCAGATGACGGCTGGAAATACAGTTTTACGGATTTAAAGAAATATGACGAAGATGGTAAGGAATACAAGTACACTGTGGAGGAACAAGTAGTTCCAGGGTATAAATCAGAAACCGACGGATTTGATATCACAAATACTCGTTCTGAAAAGACATCTGTTGAAGTAACGAAACGTTGGCTGGATGATGAGTCAAAAGACCGTCCAGATTCTGTTACAGTTATTCTTTTACAAAATGAAAAAGAATTTGATCGTGCAGAAATAAAAGGTACTGAAGCCTGGAAGTATGTATTTACAGCCCTTGAAGCCTACGATGAAAACGGTGTGGCATATGAATACACTATTAAAGAAAAGCAGGTACAAGGTTATGAGTCAACAATCGAAGGCTACGATATTACTAATCTGCGTGTAGGCAAAACATCCGTAGAAGGTATGAAGACCTGGAAAGACGATAATTCCAAGGATCGTCCAGAAAGGATCAAAGTAGACCTTCTGCAAAATGGTGAAGTCATCGACACAAAAGAAGTGACAGATGGCACTTACTGGAAGTACAGTTTTACCAACTTGGATGAATTTGACGAAAATGGTGCGGCTTATGAATACACTGTGAAAGAGCACCCTGTAGAAGGCTATCAATCGACGGTGGATGGCTACGACATCACGAACGTCCGTGTAGGCAAAACATCAGTGGAAGGAACGAAGACATGGAAAGACGATAACTCCAAAGATCGTCCGGAAATGATCAAAGTCAATCTCCTTCAAAATGGTGTTGTGGTCGATACACAAGAAGTGACAGCAAAATCTGACTGGAAATATAGCTTTACCGACTTAGACAAGTACGATGAAGAAGGCAAGGCTTACAAATACTCCGTAAAAGAGCAAGGAGTACCCGGGTATAAATCCGAAGTGGATGGCTATGACATCACCAACACCAGATCTGACAAAACATCCGTTACCGTAACAAAAGGCTGGAAAGATGATAACTCCAAAGATCGTCCAGAGTCGATTATAGTGAACCTTCTACAAAATGGTGATGTAATTGATACAGCTAAAGTTACAGCAGCTGATGATTGGACTTATGAGTTCAAAGATCTAGAGGCATATGATGAAAACGGAGCCGCATACGAGTACACTGTAAAAGAAGAAGCAATTGAGGGCTATGAAACAACAGTGGATGGTTATGATATCACAAACTTACGTGTAGGCAAAACATCCGTCGGAGGCAAAAAGACTTGGGATGATGATAACTTCAAAGACCGTCCGGAAGTGATCAAAGTGGACCTCCTTCAAAATGGTGAAGTGGTCGACACAGTAGAAATCACAGCCGACACAAACTGGAAGTATAGCTTTACTGACTTAGATAAGTATGATGCAGAAGGAAAAGCATATACTTATACAGTGCAGGAGCATGCTGTGGAAGGATATGAGTCAATTGTTTCAGGCTATGACATTACGAACAAATTGATTCTTGGTGGGGTTAAACTGATCAAAGTCGATAAAGACAATCACAAGGTCACTTTGGCCAAGGCGGAATTCGAACTTCAGGATGCAGATGGTAAAAAGCTTCAGGGAGGCTTGACAACCGATCAATACGGAAAACTGTCAGTGTCAGGATTGATACCGGGAGACTATCAATTTATTGAAACAAAAGCTCCCGAAGGGTATGAGAAGCTTAAGAAGCCAATTACCTTCACAATCGAAAAAGGCCAAGAGGAGTCATTAACTTTGATTGTCGAGAATACTGCTATTCCAACGGAAACGCCGGTTGATCCAGGAAAACCTTTTGATCCGAGCAAGCCGAGTGAGCCAGTAAAGCCAGGTCAGGAGGAACAAACTGGCTTTAAACTGCCAAACACGGCAACATCTTTATTCAACTACGCATTAGCAGGTATTATATTGCTCATTTCGGGTTTGTTGTTAATGAAAAGGAGCAGAAAGAAACAGCAATAAATCATAAACTTCCACATACCAAAGGTGTATGTGGAAGTTTTTTTTCAAATCCTGTATTGGAATATTCTATAGGAATATTTAAAGTAATTATACAATTTATGGTATAATATAATACAATTACTCTTTTATTTTTACATATTCCGATAGAAAAATCAGGGGAGATTCATTATGAGATATATCTCTATAATAATTATTATTATTGGATTGGGCTTTATCGGATATAGTGGATTTCATCTTTGGAATTCAAAACAAATGGAGAAAGAAGCTTTAGAACGAGCGGAAAGCATCATTTCAAATGATAATTCGGATGCAGCCTCCTTTACACCGCAATTTGGCGAAGAAATAGGAATATTGGAGCTTCCCAAGTTGAAAAAATCTCTCCCAATAGTAGAAGGGGTAGATGAAGACGACTTGGCCAAAGGCGTTGGTCACTACAGCGGAACAGCACTACCCACTGAGAAAGGGCAAATCGTATTGTCCGGACATAGGGATACTGTTTTTCGCCGGCTGGGAGAATTGGAAATCGGTGATGAGCTTCATGTACAAATGCCTTATGGAAAGTTCAAATATTCCATTGAAGAAACTGAAATTGTCAGTGCAGATGATTTGACTGTAATCCGCCCGGATCTCGAGGAGGAAATGCTGACAGTAACTACATGTTATCCATTCAGATATGTGGGAGATGCTCCTGACCGTTATATTATTTATGCCAAACCAATGAACTGATCCAGAGAGGACATGTTATACACTTTAAAAAAGGTGGTAGCAATGATGAGAGTTATTTTAGTTGACGATGAACCATTGGCTCTTAAACACTTGGAAAGATTGGTAGGGGAAATTCAGGGCCTTGACATCATTGGCAAATTTGATAATCCAGAAAAAGCTTTGGAAGCAATACTAAGGGACCGGCCTCAAATTGTCTTTCTTGATATTGAAATGCCAGAAATCAATGGGATTCAGATTGCTGAACGTATTCACAATACATTCCCTGAAATGAATATCGTGTTTGTTACAGCGTATAATGAATATGCTGTAAAAGCTTTTGAACTTAATGCTATTGATTATGTCATAAAACCGATTCAAAGGAAAAGGCTGGAGGAAACAGTTCGACGGATTATCATCAAAGCTCCTACACCTATTGATACGCCCGATGATGCCGGCGTTATTTGCTGTTTCAAAACTTTACGATTTAAAAGTTCAATGGATGATCCAGATATCATTGAAGTCCATTGGCGGACATCCAAGGCGAGGGAACTGTTCTCATTTCTATTACAACATCGTCAGAATCCCGTTCGGAAAGATGTGTTGCTCGATCTTCTGTGGCCTGAATTTGATGAGAGCAAAGGATTGGCACAGTTGTATGCAGCTATTTACCAAATACGAAAAACTCTAAAAAAAATAAATATTAATATCACTATATCCAGTTTTGAAAACAACTATATGTTGGAGTTGAATGATACTAAGATTGATGTGGATGAGTGGGAAAGGGGAATGAATAAGTTATCGGTTGTGAAAGGAGATAACCTTCCCCAATTTCGAAGTCTATTAAGTTTATATATAGGGGACTATCTATCGGAAGAAGGTTATTTGTGGGCAGAAAGCGAACGTGAGAGATTAAGAATCCTTTGGCTTCATTACATAAAGGACTTGGCAGACTTTTTTATCTCTAAAGAGAAGTATACAGACGCGATTTTATTATATCAGCGGGTCCAGATACTCCATCCATATGTAGACAGCAGCTACTTTATCCTAATGAAGTTATATGATCTTATAGGGGATCGGCATTCGGTTACACAGCAATATAATAACCTAAAGAATATGTTGAAGGACGAGTATGGTATAAAGCCCAATGATGTAATCGAAAATTGGTATGAAGACTGGAAAAAGAAACAGAAAAGAGCAGAAATTTTTCTTGAAAAAAAATGAATGCCTACCCATAACGGCATTCATTTTTTATATCACTTTTTATGTGGAACATTAAATGTGACCGTTGTCCCTTGGCCCGGTACCCTGTATATTTTTAATTCCGTTCCAAACATTTGTTTTAACCGCGTATTGGTATTGACAATACCAATACCTCTTGATTGTTCAGGTTTGCTTGACAGGACCTCGTTGATTTTTTCTTCGTCCATGCCAACTCCATCGTCTTGAACGATTACCTCTGAATGTTCTTCAAATCTAACCACTTTAATAAGGATTGTACCTCCATCAATTTTTTTGAGTACCCCGTGTCTTATGGCGTTTTCCACGAGTGTTTGGATGGATAAAGGGGGAATAAGCAAATCGGTTGATGTATTGACTTCCCACTCAATATGCAGTCTGTCTCCAAACCGCTCCTTCTCAATATATAAATAAGAATTCAGCAGTTCAAGCTCATGTTCAAATGAAACGGCACGCTCCAGATTTACCGGATCAAAGCTTTTCTGTAAATACTGGCCAAACTAATTAAGAAGAACCGTCATTCTATCGGTATCGACTTCACTCAGCGAGACAATCGTGTTGAGTGTGTTAAATAAGAAGTGAGGCTGTATTTGGGCTTGAAGCCATGCTGCTTCCATTTGCAGCCTCTCGTTGATTGACTGTTTTAGATTAGTCAGGGCATTGACTCTGGCTTTTAATTCCAAACTATTGACAGGCTTTGATATATAAACATTTGCTCCCGATAGGAAGCCTGTCACGATATCCTGTATTTGGCTTCTTGCTGTTATAAGAAGGATCGGTAGCTCGGAAATAGAAAATTGTTCACGAATCATCCTGGATAATTCGTAACCTGACATGGTTTGCATCATGACATCTGCGATAATTAAATCCCATTTCTTCTATTCAAATGTATCAATGCTTCTTGTCCGCTTGTTACTGTAACAAGATCCTTCCATTCGCCATCCAGGCTAATTGTTTCTCTTTCAAGGCCATCCCAATTTCTAAGGTCTAAAATACCTTGCTCTGCCTCAGGGTGATCAGAGCTATTGTAGTGATAAAACCATATAAACCTGCAGCCTGTTAAAACGAGTATAAATAAACAAGCAGCAAGAATTGTTTTTGTTTTTACTTTTTTAGTCAAAACAGAGATTTCACACCTTTAATATTTTTATGTTGTCTATCAGTCTATATTGCGTACATTCCAATTATATATCTTTTTTAGGATAATAGTGGACAAAGCTCTTAGAAAATACATACTCACTTCATCAAAATAACACAATTTTAGGTTATGCTTATGGTAAGTTTATCATGTTTAAAATGAAGGTGAGATGATGAGAAAACTCCATTTGCTTTTTATCAGTCTGACATGTTTTTTCATTCTGTCTGGCTGCCAGGGAAAAAAGCAGCAGCCAATTGATGAAGGGCAATCATTTGCAGCAACTTTAAATGTGGGAGATTTCAGTATAGATTTTTTAAATGAAGACGGGAAGGTGTTTGCCCGCTGGGAATTAAGTAAGGCATATACCGGAGCAGCCCTCCTTCCTGATGGTGATACACTGGTCCTGTATGGACCTGAAGTCGAGGAAGTGGATTTTTATTCCCTGAAAAAGGGGTCTGTAATAAAACACTTTAAGACCGGAAAAGGTATTTCAAATGTTATTTACCTTGAAGCAAGTGCTGAATTCGCTGTTGCTGACAAGGCCCAAAACAAGGTCCGCTTTTTTAATGAAATTGGAAAAGAAACAGAAAGCGTAAAAACACCTGATTATCCGATGGCAATGGAGACAGATGGAGAGCGTCTGTATGTGGCAACATTCAAAGGTGCCAAGCTTTCAGTCATCAATCTAAAGAAACATGAAACAGAGAAAGAGTTCGATATTAATGCATCCACGGCAGGTATGCTGTTGCGGGAAAAAGAAAAAGAGATATGGATTGGCGGCCATGGAAAAGGGGATAAGCCCCAATCAGCCATTTCGGTATATGAACTTGACTCCGGCACTTTGAAAGATCAGTTGTCAGCTCCCCTGATGCCTGTGGACTTTTTTGAAAATGCCAATGGGATATATGCGTTAAGCCATGGTACAAATATGCTGTATCAATATAATTCCAGTAAAAAGCTGTTAAAGAAAATCGAGGTTGGGGCCAATCCGTTTGTGATTGATTCATTTGATGGAAAGCTTATTGTAGCAGGTTTTGACAGTGAAAAGCTGTATTGGATCAACCCGGAAACACTTGACATTGAGCGAACTGCTGATGTCGGCAAAGGGCCATTTGTAATTTTTACGCGTGAGAAGGTGACATGATGGTACACGTGTTGATCGTGGATGATGAAGAAGAGATGAGAGACCTGATCTCCATGTACTTACAAAATTCCGGATATCGGACTTCTGAGGCTGAAGGGTATAAACAACTCCAGGATGAATTTTTGAAAGATGAAAAAGATGAACCGGATCTTATACTGCTTGATATCATGCTTAGCGGTATGGACGGATTTGAAATATGTGGAAAAATCCGTGAGAAAAGCAATGTCCCCATCATATTTTTATCCGCAAAGGGTGAGGAATGGGATAAGGTGAAGGGGCTAAGGCTGGGAGCAGACGATTATATAGTCAAGCCGTTTTCACCAGGTGAACTTGTGGCAAGGATTGATGCAGTATTAAGAAGGTCCGTATCCAATAAAAATGAGGCTGTCATGGAGCATGGGGATTTTTTGATGGATGAAGAACAGAGGAAGCTCACCGTTGGCGGCGATGAGGTTCTATTGACTTACAAGGAATTTGAACTTCTCAAAGTGATGATGAAACATCCGGGTAAGGTTTTTTCACGGGAATCGTTGCTTGAAAAAGTATGGGATATGGCGTACCAAGGAGGATTGCGTACAGTAGATACACATATAAAAACCCTTCGGATGAAGATAGGAGAGGAAGCAGGGCGTTATATACAAACCGTTTGGGGCTGCGGCTATAAATTCGAGGTTCCGAAATGAAAATCGGTCTGTCCCGGAAAATGTCCATCGCCCTACTGCTTGCTTTTACCGTAACAACGTTATATGCTTCATTATTTTCATATTTTTTATATGAAAGGCTATATGTAGATAGCCTTAAGACAGAAATGCTTGAAACTGGTATCAGACTTGCCCGCTCTTATGATGGGGGAGTTGTAACAGAATCTTTCATTGATGAAGTGAACTGGTTTGGGGAGAAATCCCAATTTGAAGTATTTGCTGTAAAAAATCCGCGGGAACTAAGCATGTGCCTTCCATTTGAAATGGATTACCAAAGCTTGATCAGTGGCGAGGATCGAGAAACTCTTTTAAAAGGTGACCCGGTTTATAAGAAAGGGCACGTAGAGCGTTTGGATCGAGATGTCATTTCGGTTGTCATCCCCCTTTTGGAAGGCAAAAGGCTGGAAGGTGTCATTTATTTATATTATCCATTAGCCAATTTGAGTGATATGATACTCCATTATTCCGTCTATTGGCTAGGCGGTGCGATTTTGTTTCTTCTTATTGCCTTGACCTTGGGGAATAAGTGGTTGAAAAGAGCAATTCGGCCTTTGAAAAAAATGCAGACTGCGGCGAAGGAGTTGTCGGATGGCAACTTATCCGTTAGGGTAGGGGACTATTCTGATGATGAAATTGGCCAACTTGCCCATACTTTCAATGAAATGGCCGAATCTATCCAAAAGGAAGATGAGAAGAAAAAAGAGTTTCTTGCGAATGTTTCCCATGAGCTCAGAACACCCTTAAGTTACATTAAAGGATATACAGAAGCCATCCAAACGGGAGTGGCTGCTCCAGAAGACACAGAAAAGTACAACCAGATCATTTTACGTGAGACCGAAAGAATGGAGCGGCTCGTTGATGACCTGTTGGATTTAGTGAAGTTCGAGTCCAATGAGTTCACTCTGAACAAGATGCCAATTCCGCTTGCGCAAACGATTGAAGAATCGATGGAAAAGGTAAAACAGCGGGTTCTCAAAAACGGGATAAAACTTGAAAGAAAATTGAATTATGAATTGATCGCCGAAGTGGATGAAGAACGCCTGGAGCAAATGCTTTTGAACTTGCTTGATAATGCCATCAGGCATACCAAAAAGGATGGGACCATTACAGTGTCATTAACGGTAAAGGATGCAAGGTTTGCTTTGATCACAATAGCGGATACGGGCCAAGGTATACCTGCTGAAGATTTGAAGAAAATAACGGAACGGTTCTACCGGGTTCATAAGGCAAGAACAAGAAAAGAAGGCGGTACGGGGCTTGGGCTCCCTATCGTGGAAAGCTTGACAAAGTTGCACGGCGGCTCGTTTCAAATAGAAAGTGAAGTGGGGAGAGGTACAACTGTTTCAATCAGCCTGCCAATTATTTCAGCCTCATTTCAATAATTGGATACGCTGATTTCACAAGATCCACACAATCTTGATATACAGTTGAAATTAGGATGATTTCTGTTTTTGGAGGGGAAATATATGAAAAAGAGACTATGGCCGGTTGTGATTGGGATATTCGTTCTTGGATTGGCTGCCTGCGGGAAGGGCGGAAGTGAAGATTCGGATAATGATATTCCAGAACCGATTGATGTCGTACTAGAGGTGCAAGAGACCGCAGAAATTGGGGAAACTGTCCCTTTTAAAGCAACAGTAACACAAGGTGATGAAAAAGTAGCCGATGCCGACGAAGTAGAGTTTGAAATATGGGAAGAAGGAAAAAAAGAAGATAGTGAAATGATTGAGTCGAAAAACAATAAAGACGGTACTTATGAAGCTGAGAAATCTTTTGACGCTGATGGCGTGTACACTGTGCAGGTACATGTGACAGCAAGAGGTTTGCACACAATGCCTAAAAAATCAATCACTGTCGGGGAAGGGGCCTCCGCTGAAGGAGAGGATGGCCATCATCATGGAGAAGATGGAGAAGAAGGCCACCAACATAGCGAAGGTTTCAGTATGCACTTCATGAAGCCTGAGAATCCAGCAGCAGGTAAACAAACGGAATTGATAGTTCATCTTCAAAACGAAGATCATCCGATGGAGAATGCTCGTGTCCGGTTTGAAATTTGGAATGAAGGTTCCGATAAACATGAATTTGTCGATGCAAAGGAATCCGAACAAGGCGAATATGCCGCTCATTACAATTTTAAGAAGGCAGGGGCATACAAAATTCAAATCCATGTAGAAGATGATCAAGGATTACATGAGCATGAAGAACATGAAATAGAGGTAAAATAATCGAAAAAGGAACGTCCACACGAATGAAGTGGACGTTCCTTTTTGTGATGCATAGTAAACGCACTTTACTAACAAATTATTTATACTTGCATACACAAACAAACGTTCAGTGGTAGTGATATTAAAAGCTTGTTAAAACGTACAAAAAAGTCTAGACAGAGACCGAATTAATCTACATAAACAAAAACATCAGTTTCACAGCGGGATTCGGCTGTCAAAGCCTACTGCTATCACAAAAGACCATTCCGTAAATTTAACCTAGCCATCATATTTATCAATCGGACCAATAAGACGAAGGAGAGGGCTTGATTTGAAAATAAATAAGTTAACGTCGGACCATTTAATTGAGTCAAGTTTTGGTCTACCAACGATTTCTATAAATTAGCCACCCTGATCTAAGTACAATTCCTAAACAAAGTACATAGGATAATTTTATAAATCTGTGAAGGGAGCGAGAAAAATGTACTATGGTTCTTATATGTATCCATATCATTATTATATTAATGTACCAAATTATGATTATGTGAGGCAGTCTATTTACTGGACTACTCCTAATGAGATAGGACATGCTAAACGGTCGGGTAATTTACAATCATCAACGGGAAGAGATAAAATTGAGTTACAAGATTATGGACCCGAACCGTTTGCAGTTAATATCACTGAAGCTTCTAAGCAAAACAATACGTACCGTACCGCTCTATGGACGGGAAATCATTTGCAAGTTACATTGATGAGTCTCAATGTTGGTGAAGATATCGGTTTGGAAATTCACCCTAACGTTGATCAATTCTTACGAATTGAACAAGGACAAGGAATTGTAAAAATGGGCAAGAGTAAAGATAATTTAAACTATGAAAGAAAAGTCTATGAGGACTATGCTATTATGATACCTGCCGGAACATATCACAATGTAACCAATACAGGTAATATCCCGCTAAAACTTTACTCGATATATGCACCTCCACAACATCTACATGGAACTGTACATGTAACAAAAGCCGATGCCATGGCTGTTGAATAAAGCTACTGTGAATATAAAAACGTGCAATCAGAATAAGTTAGACTATTTATCGGATACTAGTCTCAAATCACTCATTCCCCAGTTGAGATTGCACAAAAGCCAGCCTCTTTTGAGAGGAGTTTTTAGAAAAAAAGCCCCTAGAGGTGCTGCACCCTAAAAGTTTAAAGTAAAAAATCTAACATTTGGGGTTCAGCACCAGAAGGGGATTTAATTCAAATTCAATGCCATTTTCATAATAACAAAAGATTAAAATTTTACTCTTGTTGAATTTTTACTTAACACTTTTAACCCCTTAATAATAAAGGGTTCGTTAATAAAAATATTAAAGCGGAGAAGGTGGGATTCGAACCCACGCGGCGGTTGCCCGCCCTAATGCATTTCGAGTGCATCCCCTTCAGCCGGACTTGGGTACTTCTCCAAATGTAGGAAACGATTCTTGTAACATAGATCGTCTGTTTAAATGCTGGTGACAGGACTTGAACCTGCGACCCCGTCATTACGAGTGACGTGCACTACCAACTGTGCTACACCAGCATGTAAAAAAGTATAGAAAAATACTAATATATATGGATTGTTTTTTCAAGAATTTTTTCTTGGATAGTGCTCCATTCTTTACTAAAAAATAAACGACCCAAGTGATCATAACTTGAGTCGCACACGATTGTTTATTATTTACAAACTTGGAGTTTCTCCACACGTAGCCCATTTCGATCGGCTTCCATCAATTCAACGGAATAATCGGGCAGTACTGCTTGCATCCCCTTTACCATAGATTCTCCGGTTCCTTTTGGAACAAAAGAAATCATTGTCGGTCCTGCACCGCTTATTACTGTACCGTATGCTCCCATTTCCTTGGCAGCCTGACGAATTTCATCGTAGTTTGGAATCAATGATGCACGATAAGGTTCATGGAAAAGATCGGCTTCCATCATTCTGCCGGCTAGCTCATAATTGCCGGAAAGAATTCCTGCAATCATGACATTCCCAATTCCGCTTGCGGTTGTTGCATCCGTACGGCTAAATGTTTCAGGAAGAACTTTCCTGGCAGTTTCTGTCTTCAATTCGAAATGAGGAATATACAGTACAAGATCCATGTTCAGTTTGTCTATTTGAAAATACTCGACTTTGTCGGTTTGCTTTGTTTCGGCAGTCACAATCAATCCGCCAAGAAGCGCCGGAGCAACATTATCGGGATGGCCTTCAAATTTAGTGGCCCATTCCAATTTTTCCTCCGGAGTTAATTCCAGCTGGCAAAGCTGGTTGGCGAGTTCAATCCCGGCCACGACTGCAGAGGCGCTGCTGCCCATGCCTCGGGCTAAAGGGATTTCACTCTCAACGACCACTTTACAAGGAGGAAGGATGGCTTCAAATTCCGAAGCCATCCTTTCCGCCATTTGGTAAATAAAATGATCTTGGGCTGCTTCTGCAGTAGGTAGATGCTTTGAGCAATGCTCAAATACCCATTTGTCACTGTTTTGAACGTGCAATGTCAAATAACGGTTCAGTGCCATTCCAACAGAGTCGAATCCCGGGCCAATATTTGCGGTGCTTGCCGGAACAGAAATAGTGAAGCCGTTCATTCATTAACCACGCCTTTAATATAATCTATGATGACATTTTCATCATTTGGAAGTACGACCGGGTTGTACTCGATTTGGGAAATGGCAGTTTGCGGGTCTTTCAGTCCGTTTCCTGTCAATACTGCAACCACCTTGCTTCCTTTTTTGATGCTGCCGTTTTTCACCTGCTGCAAAACTCCGGCGATAGAAGCACATGATCCTGGTTCGGCAAACACGCCTTCTTTACGGGCAATCAGTTGAAATGCTTCCAAGATTTCCTCATCAGTCACAGCTTCGATTTTCCCTTCGGATTCATCCCTTGCCGCAACTGCGAGGTTCCAGCTTGCAGGATTTCCGATCCGGATGGCAGTTGCCACTGTTTCAGGCTGGGCGATTGGTTCACCTTTTACAATCGCGGCTGCACCTTCTGCTTCAAAACCGTACATTTTAGGAAGTCCTGTCTGTTTCTCTTCGTTATATTCCTTGAACCCTTTCCAGTAGGCGCTGATGTTCCCGGCATTTCCAACAGGGATTGCCAAAACGTCCGGAGCAGCGCCAAGTTGGTCGCAAATTTCGAACGCAGCTGTTTTCTGTCCTTCAATCCGGTAAGGATTAACAGAGTTTACGAGTGTGACAGGTGCTGTTTCACTAATTTTACGGACCATTGACAAAGCTTCATCAAAATTGCCTTCTATTTCAACGATTTCCGCTCCATACATGATTGCCTGTGCCAATTTTCCAAGTGCGACTTTTCCGTTCGGAATAACGATGATCGCCCTGATTCCGGCTTTGGCAGCATAGGCTGCTGCAGCAGCAGAAGTATTTCCGGTTGAAGCGCAAATGATTGATTTGCTTCCATCCTCAACAGCTTTTGCCACTGCCATGACCATTCCACGGTCTTTAAATGACCCCGTAGGATTGGCACCTTCCACTTTTGCGTACAATTCAATTCCCAATTCTTCTGATAAATGGGCCAGATGTACTAAAGGTGTGTTACCTTCCTGAAGTGTTAATCTTGGTGTTTTTTCTGTCACAGGCAAATAAGATTGATAATGCGAGATCAGGCCCGGCCAATTCATTTTTCTCCATTCCCCTCTACACGATAGTAACTGATTACGTCTTTTACAACAGACAAATCCCTAAGCTTCATTAAGGCCTCTTGGAAATTTTCCAGAGAAACTGTATGAGTAACAATGATGATTTCCGCCAATTCCCCTTTATTTAACGGTGTTTGTAAGATTTTCTCAAAGCTGATACCCAACTCGTTGAATAAAGTTGTGATTTGTGAAAATGCTCCAACTTCGTCTGCCAAATGAAGCCTGAAATAGAATTGTCCATAACGCTCCTTAGGTGATTTTAACACACTTTCATACCTTGGGGCTACAGCGCTTTTTCCATTCACGCCTAGCAGCAAGTTTTTAATGACTGCAACCACGTCGGCCATAACTGCAGTAGCTGTGGGTAGACTTCCTGCTCCTGGTCCGTAGAACATTGTTTCACCGACGGCTTCTCCCTGTACATAAATAGCATTATATTCGTTTTTAACAGAGGATAGCGGGTGGCTTTTGGATAAAAATGTCGGCTGGACACTCACTTCAACTTTATGGTCATCCACTTGGGCGAACCCGATCAGTTTCATGGAATAACCAAGTTTTTGCCCATAATGCAGGTCCTCAAGGGAGAGCTTGCTGATACCTTCCACTTCGACATCGTCGAGCTCTACGCTTGTGGAGAAAGCGAGCCTTGCAAGGATGGCCATTTTTCTGGCAGCATCCAGCCCTTCGACATCCGCTGTCGGATCCGCTTCGGCAAACCCGAGTTCTTGCGCTTTTTTTAAGGCAGTTTCATAGGACTGACCTTCTTCCTCCATTTTTGTTAAAATATAATTTGTAGTACCATTGACGATACCCATCACTTTTTTCAAACGATCGGAAACCAAACCTTCTGTCAATCCGCGTAAAATAGGGATACCGCCGCCGACACTTGCTTCGTAAAACAGGTCAACGCCGTTTTCCACTGCCGCTTTTTGCAATTCAGGTCCATAAAGTGCGATCAGATCCTTATTAGCCGTAACGACATTTTTTTTAGCTTGTATTGCTTTTGTGATATGTTCTCTAGCTTCTTCAATTCCGCCCATAACTTCAACGACAAGATCGATTTCAGGGTCTTGCAGCACATCATCCGGGTTGGAGGTGAGGAATGTCTGGCCAATTTGGATGTCTCTTTCTTTTTCTGTGTTCCGTACAAGAATGCTTTTTACTTTGACACCGCAGCCGAGTTGATGAACCAACTCATCCTGATGATTTTTAACTAACTGAACGACTCCGGAGCCAACAGTTCCCAAACCTAATAATCCAATAGATACATAGTCTTTCTTCATTAAAAATTCCTCACCTTTCTGTCTGTCTATAAAGTACATTTGTTTTTATATAGTAGACATTTCAGCTTTAAAAGTCAAGGTGTTTTTCAAAGGCTTTTTGCTTCTTTGAGCAGAATGTGACTTGCTGAAAAGAGGGATTCAAATCTTTTTCTCGAAATAATGATGTAGATGGTAAACATAGGGAGGAATCCGATGATGCTGGAACCAATGAACAGCTCACCTGTCATTAAGAAAAGACCGGGTACATGGAATAAAAAGAAAATCGTATGGATGACCGGTATCATAATTATTTTACTGGCCGTTTCCGTCTGTATCGGAATTTCCGTATATGTCGGGACAAATTTGACAAAGCCTGCAAAAAAAGCAATTGAGGTACTTCCAAGCGATTACGAAATGAAATATAAGGATATTGAATTTATGAGTAAGGATGAACAGACAAAACTTTCCGGCTGGGTTTTGGAGCCGGAGGTTCCTGTAAAAATGAATCTGGTATTCGCCCATGGCTACAAAGGGAACCGATATGAAGAGAATATCCCGTTTTTACCGCTTGCCAGCAACCTGCTTGCTGACGGCTATCGTGTCATCATGTTCGATTTCCGTTATGCTGGGGAATCGGAAGGTGAAATGACAACGGTCGGGGTAAAAGAAAAGCTTGATTTGCTTGGTGCCATTGACTGGACAACGGCACATTATCAAGAGCCCGTCGGATTATTGGGTATTTCCATGGGGGCTTCAACCTCGATTTTGGCCGCTGCCGAATCGGAAGATGTTGTCGCTGTAGTTGCCGACAGTCCTTTCAGTGATTTGCACGACTATTTGAAGGTGAACATGCCGGTGTGGACAGATTTGCCGAATTTTCCGTTCACTCCTCTTATATTATCGATCATACCAATGATGGCTGACATTGACCTCGAAGAAGCAAGTCCTATCAGCGTGGTTGATAAGGTTTCACCTAGGCCTGTTCTATTTATCCATAATAAAGGAGACGGATCTATTCCTTATACTGAAAGTGAAATGATGGCGAAAAAGGATCCGGAGAATTTTGCTTTATGGCTGACTGAAGGGGAGGGCCATGTCAAATCCTTTGAACAAAATTCCGAGGAATATGTTGAAAAGGTCAAAGGGTTCTTTGACGGGGCATTGGCAGAAATGAAAAAATAAAGAAATGAGTGAAATTTATTGGAAGGACAGGCGAGGGAGTTAAGGAGAATCCGGATTACATTGATTTTTTTGGTGATTGTGACTCTTATTAAAGGGGGGAACTCGGATGTCAGTACGGATTACCCCGAATTCGATTTTGAAGGTGAACCCCAACCAAACATTATCCAATTAGGTGATGGGCGTTTCGGAGTCTTAAACTTTGATTATCTGGAAATATATGAATATGATTCTGATCATAATAAAGTAAAAAAAGTAAAAGAAATTTCACTTGATGAACTAAATGAATGATTGTAGAACGGGTGTTGTACAATGAATGAAAACATAACGATGGAACCTTTAAACAATGATTTTTTCCAACAATCGACGCTTGATTTGTCCCGGTCGCTCTTAGGATGTCTTCTTGTCAAAGAGACGGAGGAGGGGCTCACCGCAGGCTATATAGTGGAAACGGAAGCATACATAGGGCCAAATGACCGTGCTGCACACAGCTTCGGAAACAGGAGAACCAAGCGGACGGAAATCATGTTTGGGGAAGCAGGTCTCGTATACACATACACGATGCATACTCATTGCCTGATCAATGTAGTCAGCGCAGGGGTTGATGAACCTGAAGCTGTATTGATTCGGGCTTTGGAACCCGTTAAAGGGATCGACTTGATGAAGCGGAGGCGCCCCGTCGATCAAATAAAGAATCTAACGAATGGTCCGGGAAAACTGACAAAGGCCATGGGGATTACAATGGAGGATTATGGTCGAAAATTTTTTGAGCGACCGCTGTTCATAAGCAAAGGGTATTCTCCGGATGAGATTGAACAGGGTACAAGAATCGGGATTCAGAATACAGGTGAAGCGCGTTTTTATCCGTGGCGTTTCTGGGTTAAGGGAAATCAATATGTATCAAAGTAAAAGAACCTTCAATTCTGGAGGTTCTTTTTCTATGAAAAAAAAACGCTTGAATTAGAAGTGACAGCTTATCTATAGGAGGCCTAAAACGCGGCTATCCGAAATCGATATCAGGTTTAGAAACCCGAATCTGTGGTGTGGTCCCAAAATCGGTAACTAATGCGCTGGAAAGGTGCCCGAATTCGGTGTGTAGTCCTGCAATCGGTAACTAATAGGCAGGAAAGATGCCCGAATCCGTTGTTTCGCCCCGGAATCGGTAACAAATAGGCTAGAAAGGTGCCCGAATTCGGTGTGTAGTCCTGCAATCGGTAACAAATGAGTTGGAAAGATGCCCAAATCCGTGGTGTCGTCCCGAAATCGGTAATTAATGGGCAGGAAAGGAGCCCGAATCCGCGTTGATGTCTCGCAATCGGTAACTAATGCGCTGGAAAGGAGCCCGAATCCACGGTGTCGTCCCGAAATCGGTAACTAATAGGCAGGAAAGATGCCCGAATTCGGTGTGTAGTCCTGCAATCGGTAACTAATAGGCAAGAAAGATGCCCGAATCCGTTGTTTCGTCCCGGAATCGGTAATTAATAGGCAGGAAAGGTGCCCGACCCCGCGTTGATGTCCGAAATCGGTAATTAATAGGCAGGAAAGGTGCCCGACCCCGCGTTGATGTCCGAAATCGGTAACTAATATGCTAGTTAGAACCCGACCTCCGACCCCCGAACCCAGTATCTAATCCCCTGACAGATGCCCGAAAGCCGTTGCACCACCACTGAGAACGCCCACGTTTGATGACACAGCTGGTTACAAAAGTAATCCTTCCACACAGATTATTTTTCCAAAGTAAGTTTGACATGTATGTTTGTATTAGTGTACTATCTAATTAATACACTAATACATGTTAACGGAGGTCTGAGTTATGAGTGCGTTTATAGGATTATTGAAAAAGGATTTAAGCTTGATGAAGTTTTGGTACGTGGTTTGGCTTACTTTTCTTTTTCTTGGAATGATTGGAGTTTATGCGCTCTCTGTGTATACATCCGAACCGAGCATTACAGTTCCTTTTCTTGTGACGATGGCCGGCTTCCATGTGTTTTTGGCGCCGCTATCGGTTCTTACTGTTTTGAATATTGAAGGCAAGACACAGTTATGGCTTTATAACCCACAAGGGAGCATAAAGTTATTGCTATCGAAAATCAGTGCAGCAGCGCTTGTTCAGTTGCTAGCGCAATTCTTCATCTCTTTGTACGCCTTATTTGTAATGAAAGTGTTAATGAATGAAGGGGTGATAGATAGTTTTAACAATTTCCTTCCATGGAAACAAGGATTTTTAATGCAATTGGGTATTTTTGGAGTATCCATGTATATCTCCATTTGGGTCATTTTTCTTTGGGCAGTTTACCATTCACTAGGAAAATATCCGGCCATAAAAAATTTCCGTTGGCTTGTGGTCATACTTGTCTGGGTTTCGTATAATCTGCTGGAAGTTCTTCTTGCTAAAACAAAGCTTATTCAAAATATGGTCTTCTCATTTGGTGTAAACATTAATATCGCGCCAAAAATGGATTATGGAACAAACAATAGCTGGAACATTATTTATACCGACGCAAACATTCCTATTATGACAATCCTTCTGTACATCCTTTTATCTGTCATATTTTTCTTTCTCTCCAGCTGGCTTCTTGACAGGAAAGTCGAGGTGTAATCATGGCAAAAGATTTTGAAGCATCCAAACCAATTTATATACAAATCACTGAAAAGATTTTTCAAAGGATCATTCGCGGTGAAATAAAGCCTGGGGAAAAATTGCCTTCCGTAAGGGAAATGGCTGTGCAGTCGGGCGTCAACCCAAATACAATTCAAAGGTCATATGCCGAAATGGAAAGGATGGGAATTGTGGAGACAAAGCGTGGGCAGGGAACATTTGTAATAGAAAGAGGGACTGTTGTGGATGAATTAAAGGAATCCATGCAGACGGAAGTGATCAGTCAGTTTGTAAGAAATATGGAAGAGTTGGGATTTTCTAAGCAGCAAATGTTGAACGGATTAAAAAGTTACTTGGAAGAGGGTGGACAGAAGTGACAATTGAACTGAACAGCGTAACGAAAAAATACGGTGCAGAAAAAGCATTGAATAACGTTACGTTGAAATTTGAACCCGGTAAAATATACGGCTTGCTCGGTCCGAACGGAAGCGGAAAGTCCACCACTTTGAAATTAATAACAGGTCTGGTCTATCCGAATAGCGGGACTGTTTTAGTTTTACAGGAAAGAGCGACAAGAAGGATCAGTAAAAAAGTCGCTTATTTAACAGAACTGGATATGTTCTATGATTCTTTTACCACAGGAAAAATGATTGATTTCTATGACTCTCAGTTTCCAGACTTTGACAAGAATAAGGCCTTTCGGCTTCTCCAGGAAATGGAACTATCAGCGGACAAAAAAATCAAACAGCTTTCCAAAGGGAACAGGGGAAGATTGAAGCTAGTTCTTACTTTGGCAAGAGATGTCCCGGTAGTCCTGCTTGACGAACCTTTTTCCGGGTTGGATCCGATGGTAAGAGATTCGATTGTAAAAAGTCTGCTTACTTATATAAATTTTGAAAAACAGACTGTCATTATTGCCACTCACGAAATTGACGAGATAGAGCCGATCATGGATGAAGTCGTTGCCATTTACAACGGAGATATAGTTGGCAAAGAAAATGTGGAAAATCTACGGGAAGAACAGGGCTTATCTGTTTTAGAGTGGTTTAAATCCACAATGGAAAATAAAAGAGAGGAAGTGTAATGGGATGGCAGGAGTCGTTGAACTGGAAAATGTGACGAAAATGATTAAGGGAAGAAAGATTATCGATGACTTGACTTTCAATGTGAACGCCGGTGAGGTGTTTGGTTTTTTAGGGCCGAATGGTGCTGGCAAAACGACAACAATCAGAATGATTGTCGGTCTGATTGGAATCACATCGGGAGAAATTAAAATTTGCGGCAAAAGCGTCAGAAAAGATTACGAGGACGCTATCAGCCATGTAGGTGCAATCGTAGAAAATCCTGAGCTGTATAAATTTTTGACCGGATACCAAAATCTTCAGCAGGCTGCACGTGCTAACAAAGGCATCAACAAGGAAAAAATTGATGAGGTTATCAGGCTTGTCGGCTTGACTGAGAGAATCCACGATAAGGTCAGAACCTATTCTTTGGGGATGAGGCAAAGATTAGGTATTGCTCAAAGTCTTCTCCATGACCCGAAAATCCTCATTTTGGATGAACCAACCAATGGTCTTGATCCTGCTGGAATAAGGGAGATCAGGGACTATTTAAGAAAGTTGGCTGAAAGGAAGAATCTTGCAATTATCGTATCCAGTCATTTGCTTTCCGAAATGGAAATGATGTGTGACCGGATTGCCATCATTCAAAAGGGAAAGCTGATTAATGTCCAAAATGTTCAAAGCGATGAGACAGAATCGGATAAAAAAACGTATTTCTGTGATGTGGATAATCGGAATAAGGCAATAAAAGTATTGTCCAGAAACGGCATCCAGGCGGTAAAGCATGAGAATGGCATTCAAATCTTTCTGGAAACGAGTGAGGTTCCGGATGTATTGCGTCTGCTATTGAAGCATGATCTGCTTGTTTTTGAAATTCGCCCACTCAAGAAATCTCTTGAGGAGAAGTTTTTGGAAATAACCAATACTTCGGAGGTGGCAGCACATGTTTAATTTGGTAAGAAATGAATGGGAGAAGATTTTTAGACAAAGAGGTACATTTATCATGATTGGTCTCCTCATTTTGATTTTGATTGCCAATGCTGGAATGACTAAGTATTTTGAAGGAAAAGAAAAACCGTCAGGAACGGACTGGAAGCAGGAATTGATGGCGGAAAACGAATCATTGCAGCAGGAATCAGAAGATATACAAATAATGACTCCGTCTATGAAGGAATTCATTCATAAACAGGTGGCTGTAAATGAATATCGGATTAAAAATAATATACCTCCAGCTTCTGGAAATACAGTTTGGACGTTCCTAAATGATTCGACGGCTCTGATTCCTTTTGCCGGATTGTTCGTGTTGATTATCGCAGCAGGAATTGTTGCCAACGAATTTTCATGGGGAACCATCAAAGTCTTGCTGGTAAAACCTTATAAACGGTGGAAAATACTGCTTTCAAAATATATAACAGTCAATTTTTTCCTGTTGCTCATGCTTGCAATATTGTTTGTTTTTTCTGGTATAGCTGGTGTTTTACTATTCGGAACAGGTGATGCAGCAGAGAATGTTCACTTGGTATATATAGACGGACAGGTCCAAGAGCGAAGTCTGCTTTTATTCTTACTCAAATCCTATGCTTTTAATTCTTTAAGTATCTTTTTGCTTGCAGCTATGGCTTTTATGATATCTGCGGTATTCAGAAGCAGTGCGCTGGCAATAGGTCTTTCAGTTTTTCTGCTTTTTACAGGCGGAACGGTAACGAATTTGTTGGCAAGTAAATTTGAATGGGCAAAATACAGCCTGTTCGCAAATACGAATTTGATGCAATATGTCGATGGGATGCCGTTGGTCGACAGCATGACGATGAAGTTTTCCGTGATAATTTTATTCATCTATTTTTCCATCTTTCACATTCTGGCATTTACGTGCTTTACAAGGCGTGATATTGCTTCGTAATCGTATAAAGTGTCCAAAATAAATTCTAGATCTATTACAAAATTTCAACGACAATTAATTTGATAGAATAATAAAATATTGGAAATCTTCCCCCTTTTTGTTATATTAGTGTTGTAACGAAAAAGCAAATGATTTGCAAATGGCATCATAGAATAGTAGTGGATAGGCAATTGTTTGCTGATCCGTTGCAAAATTTCGAAAAGGGGGAATAAACTTGAGGAAGAAGCGTTTTACATTATTCAGTTTTGTAACCGCATTCATTTTGCTTCTTGGCGGATGCTTCAGTGGCGAAACCGAGTCAAAGCCTGATTCTTCTGATGGAGAAAAATCCGGTGAAGAACAGTCCGATGGCAAAAAGGTTTTGAACCTGAACAACAATGAAGAGCCTGGTTCCTTGCATCCTGGTACAGCACAGGGAACACATGATTCGTGGGTCTTGGAGCATGCCTTTGAAGGGTTGACGAAGAAAACTCCCGAAGGAGAAATTGTTCCCGGAATGGCTAAGGATTGGGAGGTCAGTGATGATGGCATCACGTGGACATTCAATCTGAGAGAAGATGTGAAATGGTCCAACGATGACCCTGTAACTGCTCATGACTTTGAATATGCATGGAAGTATGCACTCAATCCTGATACCGCTGCCGAATATGCCTATCAATTATATTACCTTGAAGGCGGAGAAGAGTACAACAGCTCCGAGAACAAGGATGAGTATGCTGAGCTGGAAGAGAAAGTGGGGGTAAAGGCGTTAGACGACCATACTCTTGAAGTGAAGCTTGCAGAGGCGACACCTTACTTCCTTGATTTGACATCTTTTTATACTTATTATCCTGTGAATAAAAAGGTACAGGAAGAAAACCCTGAATGGGCACTGGAAGCAGACACCTATGTATCCAACGGTGCGTTCAAGCTGACTGAATGGAAACATAAAGAAAGCATGAAATTGGAGAAAAATGAAAACTATTACGACAAGGATAAGATCAATCTGGATGAAGTCAACTTTGTCATGATCGACAATGCTGATACTGCATGGCAAATGTATCAAGCTGATGAACTGGACCTTGTCTATCCATTGCCGCCGGATGTAACAGGTGAGCTGAGCAGCAAAGACGATCCAGAATTTGAACTTGCTCCGGATTTTACTGTTTATTATTATAATTTAAACAATGATGTAAAACCGTTTAACAATGTCAAGGTCAGAAAGGCGTTATCCATGGCTATTGACCGCAAGGCGATTGTTGAACACGTCCAACAAGGTGGACAGCAGCCTGCGTATGGTATCATTCCTCCCGGGATACCTGATGTTGAAGGAGATTTCCAGGAAAACTCCGGAGAATTGTTTAAGGAAGATGTGGAAGAAGCGAAAAAGCTTTTAAAAGAAGGACTTGCAGAAGAAGGCATGGATGAAATGCCTGAATTCAAACTGACATACAATACGGATGAAGGACATAAGAAAAACGCTGAAGCTGTCCAGGAAATGTGGCGCAAAAACTTGGGTATTAATGTCACATTGGAAAATGTCGAATTCCAAGTCAAGCTTGACCGAGAAAAAGCAGGGGACTATGAAATTTCCCGTGGAGGTTGGCAAGGAGACTATGTGGATCCAATGACATTCGTGGATCTGTGGGTAACAGGAGGCTCCTTCAACGATGCCAACTGGAGCAACGAAGAGTACGACAAAAATGTAAAAATTGCAAAAACTTCCATGGATCCAAAAGAGCGTATGGAAGCCATGCATAAAGCGGAAGAAATTTTAATGGATGAAATGCCTATTATACCGGTATATTTCTACACGATGCCTTTTACTGTCAAACCGCATGTAAAAGGGGTCTTTACACCGATCAACCGTTACCCTCAGTTTATTTATGCTGATATTGAAAAATAAACATGCATTGCAAAACTCGAGGTATGCCATTCTTGGCATACCTGGTTTTGGTCCAATTTTAGGGAAAAGACGGTTTTTGTTTCTTAGCTGCTGAATCATGCAAGAAATAAGCACTATGAAAGAGGTGTTAAAGATGTGGAAATATACACTAAATCGATTATTTTGGGCAATTGTCACAGTGTGGGTCATCATTACACTCACCTTTATCATTATGAAAATTATTCCGGGGAATCCATTTGCCAAAGAAGGACCGATGCCCCCGGCTGTATATAATAACTTGCAGCGCCATTACAATCTGGACAAGCCGGAAATTGTCCAATATGGTAACTATTTAAAATCTGTTCTCCAACTTGATTTTGGTCCATCGATGAAATCAAAGTCTATTACAGTCAATGATTATATTAAAAAGGGCTTTCCCGTCTCTCTACATCTGGGACTCCAGGCATTGTTGATAGCGGTTACGTTCGGATTGATCCTTGGAGTCATCGCCGCACTGAACAGGAATCGTTGGCCTGACTACACTTCAATGGTACTTGCCATCATAGGCTTGTCGGTTCCGAATTTTGTCTTGGCAACGTTTTTAATCCACTATGTTGCAGTGCAGTGGGAATTGTTGCCGGTAGCTACATGGAAGTCATGGGCGCATACAATACTCCCTTCGATCGCACTTGCTATGATGCCCATGGCTTTTATAGCCAGGCTCATGAGATCCAGCATGCTGGAAGTGATGAATCAGGATTATATTTTAACAGCCAAGGCAAAAGGTTTGTCGGGCAGTGTGATTATCATTAAACATGCGATAAGGAATGCCATCCTGCCTGTTGTGACCGTTCTAGGGATTCTAACTGCCAACCTAGTAACTGGAAGTTTTATCGTTGAGTATATTTTCGGGATTCCAGGCATGGGAGAAATGTTTGTAAAAAGTATCTTCAACCGTGATTACCCGGTCATATTAGGTTCTACCATCTTTTACAGCATCATTCTGATTGGATTGGTCTTTATTGTAGATATCGCCTATACATGGATTGACCCCAGAATCAAGATTGCAAGGGAGAGCAGCTGATGAGTAAGCAGGAACTGAAATTGACGGAAGAGATGTTTTTGCCCGCGGAAGACAATTATAAGGAAGCCGAGAAAATTGCCAGGCCTTCTGTTTCCTACTGGTCAGATGTATGGCAGAGACTGGTCGAAAACAAGCTTGCGATGCTCGGGTTGCTAGTGATTATTTTGTTGACCATCATGGCGATTATCGGTCCGCATTTGAACGGATTTACGTATTATGAACAGGATTTTACAAAAAAGAATGTGAGGCCTAACACTGAACATTGGTTCGGAACCGACTCAGCAGGAAGGGATCTGTTCACCCGGAGTTGGTATGGTGCAAGAATTTCACTGTTTATCGGGGTGATGGCGGCGCTGATCGACTTTATCATCGGTGTTGCGTACGGTGGTATTTCAGCCATTAAAGGCGGCCGCGTCGATAACGCCATGATGAGGATTGCCGAAATTCTTTATTCCATTCCATATTTGCTTGTCGTCATTTTAGTCATGATTGTCATGGAGCAAGGAATCTGGCCGATTATCATCGCTTTGTCGATCACAGGTTGGATTCAGATGGCCAGGCTGGTGAGAGGGCAGGTTTTACAGTTGAAGGAACAGGAATTCGTTCAGGCATCCAACGCAATAGGGGCGAAAATGGGCTGGATTTTACGAAAACATATGATACCAAATACGCTTGGTCCTATTCTTGTAAACATAACCCTTACCGTTCCGACGGCTATATTTGCAGAGGCGACCTTGAGCTTCCTTGGATTGGGAGTCCAGGCGCCGCAGGCAAGCTGGGGAACATTAGTCAGTGATTCGCTCGGAAGTATTCATGTAGGACATTTTTATCAGCTTTTCATACCAGCTATTTTAATCTCTTTGACGATGCTTGCCTTTAATGTATTCGGTGATGGGCTTCGGGATGCACTCGATCCTAAATTGCGAGAATAAGAGAGGTGGGGATCGATATGAAAAATATACTGGAAGTGAAAGACTTGCATGTTTCCTTTCACACTTACGCCGGGGAAGTGAAAGCTGTCCGCGGTGTCAATTTTAGCGTAGGACAGGGAGAGACAGTTGCCATTGTTGGAGAATCAGGATGCGGGAAAAGTGTGACGGCCAAATCGATTATGAGACTGTTGCCTTCGCCGCCGGTGCAATATAAGCAGGGATCGATAGAATTTCAGGGCAAGGACTTATTTGATGTTACCGAAAAAGAAATGCAGCGGATGCGCGGAAATCAAATCAGTATGATTTTCCAAGATCCCATGACTTCTCTGAATCCGACAAGCAAGATTGGAAGTCAAATTATGGAAGCTATTTTAAAGCATAATGACATCAGCAAAAAAGCGGCTATTGAAAAAGCCATTGATATGCTGAGCCTAGTAGGTATTCCTCAGCCGGATAAGCGGGTCCACCAATATCCCCATGAATTTTCCGGGGGGATGCGCCAAAGGGCCATGATTGCGATGGCGCTTGCATGCAATCCCCGTCTGTTGATCGCGGACGAACCGACAACAGCGCTTGATGTGACTATTCAGGCGCAAATATTGGAACTGATGAAAAAAATTCAAAAGGAAACGGGAACTTCCATTATTTTAATCACTCATGACTTGGGGGTTGTAGCGGAGGTTGCCGATCGCGTGGTCGTTATGTATGCCGGGCAGGTGGTTGAAACAGGGACAGTGAAGGAACTCTTTGCTAATCCGCAGCACCCATACACAATGGGATTATTGAATTCCATTCCACGATTGGACATGGATAAAAACCAGCCGTTGTCGCCAATTATAGGGACACCGCCTGATTTGATCGATCCGCCTGAAGGCTGCCCGTTTTATGCCAGATGCCAATATGCCATGCGTGTCTGCAAGAATAACGACCCTGATCTCGAGGAAGTGAGGACGAACCAATACGCTGCTTGTTGGCTTCATCATCCAATGGCCCAACAGAGAGCGAGTGTGTGACAAAGGAGGAAGCAGATGGCGCCGGAACTGAAAGAAAAACACTCTTTTGAACAGGGAAGCTCTTCTTCACCGTTGATTCAAGTGAAGAATTTGAAAAAATATTTTACAGTTGGAGATAAAAAATTAAAAGCGGTTGACGGTCTAAGCCTGGATATTTATCCGGGTGAAACCGTAGGGCTTGTAGGGGAAAGCGGATGCGGAAAATCAACCGCCGGCAGAACCATCATTAGACTTTATGAGCCGACATCCGGCGAGGTTTTATTTAACGGTGAAAATATCTATTCTAAAAATGAAAGGGAAATGTCAAAACTGCGAAGAGAAATCCAAATGATTTTTCAAGACCCTTATGCATCTTTGAATCCACGGATGACTGTCGAGGAAATCATTGGGGAACCGTTTGCGATTCACCATACAATGGGTGGAAAAAAGAAAAAAGAGCGCATCAAAGACCTATTGCGACTTGTTGGATTGAATGCCGACCATATTAGCCGTTTTCCACATGAATTCAGTGGTGGGCAGCGCCAGCGGATCGGGATAGCCCGTGCATTGGCCCTGGATCCGAAGTTCATCGTTTGTGACGAACCAATCTCCGCATTGGACGTCTCAATCCAGGCGCAGGTTGTAAATCTGCTAAAGGATTTACAAAGGAAAATGGGCTTGACCTATTTGTTTATTGCACATGACTTATCAATGGTCAAATATATATCAGACCGGATCCTTGTCATGTATCTTGGTAAAATGTTCGAACTGGCGGATAGTGAGGAATTGTATGATAATCCAATGCACCCATATACAAAAGCATTGTTATCATCGGTCCCGATACCCGATCCTGACTTGAGGCGTGAACGGATTATTTTAAAGGGGGATGTACCGAGCCCGATCGATCCCCCAAGCGGATGCGTTTTCAGGACGCGTTGCCCGGAAGCCATGGATGTTTGTGCAAATGTTTTACCCGAGTGGCAGGAAGTGAAGCCTGGCCACTATACCGCATGTCACCTATATCAATAATGCTTGTGGTGTTGGAGCGCGCCGAGCCCCCATCTTGGGGAGATGGCGCGCTCCACTTCATTGGTTATTTGTTTGTTTTTCAAATCCGACACGATTATTTTCCAATAAGAATTGACGAACAAATATTTTTTATGGTAAAGTAATACCAATTTACTGAAATCCTTTAGTTCGCTAGAGAGTTAAAGAATAATAGATTTGGGAAGTGACTTGTTATGTTTTTGCCAGCAGGAAGCAGGGATGAGATGGGGCCGGCTGTCAGCAATCGCTTTTCTGTTATGGAAAAGTTCAGGAAAGTGGCTGTATTGCGCGGATATGAACAAATATCGACTCCGGTCGTAGAATATGCATCGACTTTTACTAATGAATATGTGGATATGAAGTTGCAAAATATGCTGAAATGGTTCAATTCGGAAGGTGAGATCGAGGTATTGCGCCCGGATTGGACAACAGCTATTGCCCGGGCACTCTCTTCACAAGAGCACAAGCCTCAGAAATGGGCGTATCAAGGGTCCATCTTCAAGACTGACAGGCCGGGAATGGAAGACCATCAGGCTGGAATTGAGATCCTGCATATGCCGCCTTTGATGGGAGAGTGTGAAAGTCTCTTGATGGCTCATTCCTTTTTAAAATCCCTTGGAATAACGGAGTATGTGATTGAGCTTGGTCATACTGAATTATATGAAAGTCTTGTTCAGGAACTGGATTTGAAAACTGAAGATGCTGAACGCCTTCGCCAGGCTATGCATGATAAAAAACAGGATGAAGTATACGAAATTGCGTTTAACCATGGCGACAAGGAAGCGGCGAAAGAACTGGCGGCACTCGTTGATGCGTACGGCGGTATAGAAGTGATCAATGAATACGAGGAACGATGGAAAGACAAGAAAAATCTGATTGATATGCTAGCCCAAATGAAAAAGGTCGCGCAGATTTTGACCGAATCTGGGAGCAGCGATATCCTTGTCGACCTTGGCAGAGTGAAGAACCTGCCTTATTATTCAGGAATGCTGTACAGAGGGTTCTTGAAAAAAACACGAGCTGTCTGCTTCTCGGGAGGACGTTACGACAAGCTATATGACCGGTATGGGGGCGCTGTATCTGCAGCAGGACTCGCATTCGATGTGGATGTCCTTGCAGAACTATACAAGGATGAAGCCCCATTGGAAAGAATCTGCATAATTGCCGATTCAAATTCACTTGTTTTTGTCGAAAAATTGAGGCAGTCGTATAAAAATAGCATTGTAGATGTCCGGACGAAAGCGGCTGATGCGGATCAGTATGATAAGATAGTGGAAATAAAATTTATTGACGGAAAATATGAGGTGTTGGAAAAGTGAAACCGACAATCGCTTTGACAAAAGGGAGATTGGAAAAGCAATTTCTCGCATTTATACAATCTAAAGGCTACGATATCACTCCTTTGACCGATAAAGGAAGAAAACTTCAAATCGAGACAGATGATTTTTTTGCTGTTTTTGCAAAGGGAGTGGATGTCGCGACTTATGTTGAACACGGAATTGCCGATCTTGGAATTGTCGGGGAAGATATCCTGCTTGAATTTGAACCAGACGTCTATGATCTATTGCCGCTGCCATTCGGGAAATGCCGTTTGGCCATAGCCGGGGAACCTGAAGCGCCCCATTCATTCGGCAAGCAGAGGATTGCAACAAAGTTCCCGAACATTACAACGAAATATTTCAAGGAACGCGGAAAATCCGTTGACATTGTGAAACTGGAAGGTTCTGTTGAATTGGCTCCTCTATTAGGGCTGGCGGATAATATCGTGGATATCGTGGAAACGGGAAATACATTAAAGGAGAATGGACTTGTTGTCAAAGAGGAAATGATGTCTATTTCTGCACGCTGTATCGCAAACCGTAATTCTTTGAAACTGAAAAAATCCGTCTTAACGCCGCTCATCGACTCATTCCGTATCGGGGAGGCTGCCATATGATTCCAACATATACTGTAAGACAGTTCAAAGATACTTTTATTTCGACCAAAACAAAAAAACAACCTTTCGATGATAAAGTTTTACAGACTGTGAAAAACATCATGGAAGATATCCGGACTCGTGGAGATGAAGCGTTACAAGAGTACACGGAAAAATTCGATGGATACAGCGGTGACAAATGGGAAGTGACCAAAGAGGAAAGGAAAGCGGCTTGGAAGGAAGTATCCCCTGAAGTAATCGAATCGCTTGAAAGAGCGGCTGCAAATATCAAAAGCTTCCACTCTAAACAGCTTCAGCAATCGCGAATAATGGAGATGACAGATGACATCATTTCAGGACAGCTTTACCGTCCGATTGAGCGCGCGGGCATTTATGTTCCTGGCGGAAAAGCCAGCTACCCTTCTACAGTTTTGATGAATGCCATCCCGGCAAATCTTGCAGGGGTGCAAGAAATTATCATGGTTACACCTGTCAGAGGCGGAGACAGCATTCCTCCTGTTTTATCGGTTGCTGCCGATATAGCTGGAGTAAATAAGATCTATAAATTAGGCGGGAGCCAGGCGGTTGCAGCACTAGCATATGGAACGGACAAAATCCCTTCTGTTGATAAAATTGTTGGACCTGGAAATGCTTATGTAGCTGCTGCAAAATCACTTGTGTTTGGCGATGTGGGCATCGATATGATTGCTGGCCCTTCAGAAGTGGCGATTATTGCGGACGAAACGGCCAATTCCACCTTTATCGCAGCCGACCTGATCGCACAGGCTGAACACGATGAAAGGGCGCGCTCCTTCCTTTTTACAACTTCAAAAGAACTTATCGATGAAACGCTGGTAGAATTGGAGAAGCAATGCTCAGAACTTCCTAGAAAAGACATAGCAGAAGTCTCACTAACGAATGAAGGTGCCATTGTGTTAGTGGATTCTGTTGAAGAGGCTTTTGCATTGGTAAACGCTCTTGCTCCCGAGCATTTGGAAATCCAAGTGGAAAATGCACTACAACATTTGAGCAAAGTGAAAAATGCCGGTTCGGTTTTTATCGGTCATTACACACCTGAAGCGGTTGGCGATTATTTTGCCGGACCGAACCATGTTTTGCCGACAGTGGGAACCGCCCGTTTTTCATCGGGGCTGTCCGTTGATGATTTCGTCAAAAAAACAACGTACTTATATTATTCTGAAAAAGCATTGCGCAATGCGGCTCCATATGTGGAAACACTGGCCACAAAGGAAGAACTGGATGGCCATGCGCGTGCAGTGAAAGTGAGGCTGGAACTGTGAGAAAAACCCTTCAAGGATTGATTCCTTATAAAGTGGCGTCTGAACAGGCTGATGTGATCCGGCTTGACAACAACGAAGCATACACAAGTCTGCTTTCCTATATTGATTTTTCCGAGCTTGAACAAACGCTGTTGAACCGCTATCCAGATAAGAGCACGGAAGCATTGATCGAAGCGTACAGCAAATTTTCGGGATATCCCGCAGGAAACATTTTGGCAGGCAACGGATCGGATGAATGTATTACGCTGATTTCCCAATATTCCCTTGATCCAGGTGACTCTGTCATCGTTTTGGAACCCGACTTTTCTATGTATGAAAAAAATGCTCGGGTGATGGGGGCTAAAGTGGCGACCATCCAATTGAACGATGATTTTTCTTTACCGCTTGAAAAAATCAAAGCTGATATCCAAAGTTTAAAACCGAAATTATTATTTTTATCCAACCCGAACAATCCTACAGGCAGACTATATGGAAAAGAAGAAATCGAAGCATTGATCCAATCCATGAATCAGGCAGGCGGGATCCTTGTTCTGGATGAAGCTTATATGGACTTTGCGGGGGAATCGGCTTTTGCTAAAAAAGTGATTGATTATGACAACCTCATTATTTTGAGGACGGCTTCAAAAGCACTGGGTATGGCCGCACTCCGTCTCGGTTTCATTATAGCCAATGATCGGATCATCGAAGGAATCACAGCTGTTAAACCACCGTATAACGTAAACACTGTTTCCGCGCAGATCGGGACACAGCTATTGAAAAAACCGGAGCTTTTGGATCAATTTTTAATTATGCAGCTTGCACAAATTGCTGAGCTTGAAGAGATCATGAAAGAATTTACCGGTAGGGTGCCGGGTTCCATTTTATATCCGAGCAGCACTAATTTCATTTTAATGAGAACGGAAAGGGCCAAGGATATAGCCGATTTTTTATATGAAAGAAAAATAAAAATCCGTCTTTTCGACAATGGTTCTCTTGAAGCTGTCAGGGTTTCTGCGGGGACTGTGGAAGAACATTCGAAGCTCAAAGAGGCATTGATGAATTGGAGTGACAATCATGCGTCAAGCGTCAAGTAAAAGGGAAACAAGTGAGACGAAGATAGAACTTGCTGTTTGTCTAGATGACCCGACAGAGGTGGAGATCCATACAGGTGTTGGATTTTTTGATCATATGCTGACCGCTTTTGCGCGACACGGCAGAATCGGGCTTAAGGCCACTGTGGAAGGAGACCTGCATATAGACAGCCATCATACTGTGGAAGATACAGGGATTGTCCTGGGCAAAGCGATTAGAGAAGCGCTTGGCGATAAGCGGGGGATCGTCCGCTTCGGTACTTCTTATGTCCCGATGGATGATGCGCTAGGTTTTGTTTCACTTGATATAAGTGGTCGTCCGTTCCTCCATTTTGAAGGGGAATTTAACATGCAATCTTTGGGTAATTTCGATACGGAGCTTGTGAGGGAGTTCTTCCAAGCGTTTGCTTTTAACGCTGGAATCACGCTTCACGCCCGGGTTTTATATGGGGAAAACACTCATCATAAAATCGAAGCCCTCTTCAAAGCCCTGGGACGTGCTTTAAGGGAAGCAGTCAATATTGACCCCGAAATAAAAGGGGTTCTTTCAACGAAGGGCCTGTTGGAGTAAGAAAAGCCAAGGCGAATTATGAGGAGGCAAATCGACTTGGTCCTTACGCCGATGGCGCCTGGGCCATCTTAAAACGCCACATCCTGTGCGTCGCCTTAAAACGCCACGTTTTGTGGCATCGCCGACACTAGGGCTTCCTGTTGTCCGTTGGACTGGACATAACGGGGATACTTATTTCAAGAGAGGGATTAGCGTATTATATACATTCTTATTGTGTAAAGAATAAGCAAAACGATGGCAGGAGGAACATATGAAGATTTTACCCGCAATGGATTTAATCGATGGAAAATGCGTTAGGCTTTATCAGGGAGATTTCAACCAAACAACGCAGGTAGGGAGTGATCCCAAATCACAGTTACAGACTTTTATCAATGACGGGGCAGAAATCATCCATATTGTTGATTTAGATGGAGCACGCTCAGGAAAGCCTGAACAGCTGGAGTTAATCTCAAATCTTTGCGACAAGTCAACAGTACCCATCCAGATTGGGGGAGGAATCCGGAATTTGGAAACGGTTAAGGCGTATGTTGAAGCAGGAGCTGAACGAGTTGTCATCGGTACAGCAGCTGTAGAGGACGAAAATTTTTTAAAAGAAGCATTGAAAGATTACAAGAAAAATATCGTCATAGGAATCGATGCCCGCAATGAGAAAGTGGCTGTTTCCGGATGGGAAACCGAGACGGAAGTCGATTATATCGAGTTTGCCAAAAAGATGGAGGAACTCGGTGTCGAAACAATCGTTTTCACGGATATTTCAAAGGATGGTACAATGCAGGGCCCCAACCTTGCGCAGTTGAAAAAGATCAATGATGCAGTCGGATGTAAAATTGTTGCTTCAGGAGGAATCCGTAATCAGGCCGATCTTGATGCTATAGCAGAGCTAGGCATTGAGGAGGCCATCGTCGGAAAGGCTATGTATGAAGGCACGGTAAAATTAAGGAGGTCATGAAGATGAAAAAAATTATTCCTTGTTTAGACGTAAAGAATGGGCAAGTGGTGAAAGGAATCAATTTTGAAGGACTCCGCCAAATGGGCGACCCTGTGGAAATGGCCTCAAATTACTCCGAAAACGGTGCCGATGAACTGGTATTATTAGATATTTCAGCCACGACTGAAGGCAGAGACACGATGGTAGATGTTGTAAAAAGGGTGGCAGAGAAGATTTCGATCCCATTTGCCGTAGGTGGCGGAATCAAGTCACTGGAAGACATCGAACGAGTTTTGGGTGCTGGTGCCGATAAGGTTGGGATTAACTCGGCTGCTGTTGACCGCCCTGAACTGATTAAAGAAGCAGCTGAAACCTTCGGTTCCGAAAAGATTGTTGCTGCAGTCGATGCAAAGCAGTTCCCCGATGGCTCATGGCATGTCATGACCCACGGCGGATTGAAGGATGCTGGTCTCGATGCGGTTCAATGGGCCAAAATGCTTGAAGAGCTTGGAGCGGGTGAAATTTTACTGACGAGTGTTGACCGTGACGGTATGAAGGACGGGTACGACCTGGAATTGACAAAAGCGATCGTTGATGCGGTTGATATTCCGGTTACGGCTTCCGGCGGCTGCGGCAACACAGAGCACATTGTCCAAGTGTTTGAAAAGACGGATTGTGCTTCAGCCTTGGCTGCGTCCATTTTTCACGAAAATACAGTCAGCATTCCTGAGGTGAAAAAGCAATGCCGAGATAGGGGAGTGAATGTCAGTGACTCCTGACTTTTCCAAAGGACTTCTTCCGGCAATCGTTGTCGATGACAGGAGCGGTGAAGTTCTGATGCTCGCTTACATGGATGAGACAGCTTTTAATAAGACAATGGAAACAAAGGAGACTTGGTTCTATTCCAGGTCCCGTAAAGAATATTGGAATAAAGGGGCCACATCAGGAAACAAGCAGCGGGTCAAATCCATTCAGGCGGACTGCGACGGAGATACTTTACTTGTGAGGGTTGACCCGCTAGGCCCTGCATGCCATACAGGCGAAAAATCATGTTTTTTTGACACAGTCGGAGGCGAACATGAAAACCTGCCTTTGTCATCTGTCATTGCATCCCTTGATGATGAAATAAAAGAAAGAAAAGCAGACCCAGTTGAAGGATCTTATACAGCTTACCTTTTTGAAAAAGGAACGGATAAAATCGCCAAAAAGCTCATAGAAGAAGCTGGAGAAGTCATCATAGCTGCTAAAAATAAAGACAGAGAAGAACTTATCAATGAATTTGGAGACCTTTTTTACCATTGTCTTGTTTTGATGGCAGACCAAAATGTTCCGCTCGAATCTGTTTTGGCTGAACTGAGAAACCGCTCTTCCAGAAAGGGAAACTTAAAAAAAGAACGGCGTGAAATTCAAAAATGGTAACATGATCAGGTGAAGGGACCCCTTCACCTGATTCTTATTGGTTCTTTTGGATTTTTAAATAAACTACAAGGATCTGCAACCTGTCCTATCATTTTTCAAACCTGGTCGAGTCCGTCAAGTTTCGATTACGCTGGCTTCTGCGGTTATCAGTCATCGATGCGAGCAGTCCAAAGTTCAAAAATTGGTCATCGCTTCACTAGGCCAATTCCGGGGTCGACATCCCCTTTATCAGCCTTCGGAAAAGCCTGCCAAAGCAAACTTCATTTTTGAAGTGCCGCTCCCCTATTTACGGCTTTAGCACCACTTTTATACAATCATCTTCATGATCATTGAATATTTGATAGGCATGCGGTGCTTCTGTAAGCGGCAGCTTATGTGTAATGATGTCTGTAGGATCAAATTGTTCATGGGTGATTTTATCATAAAGCTCCGGCATGAAGTGTACGATAGGCGCTTGACCCATTTTCAATGAGATATTTCTTGAGAAAAGATCTCCTAATGGAAACATGTTATAGTTCATACCGTAGACCCCTGTGAGCTGAATAGTTCCAAACTTCCGTACTGCTTTTGTAGCGATTTGGATCGCACTCATCGTACCGCCCTGAAGCATCAACTTTTGCCCCACTTTTTCAAGGGGGGACTTTTTCCCATCCATCCCTACGCAATCAATAACAACTTCAGCACCGCCTCCAGTTAGGTCCTTCAATTCAAGCCCCATGTCATCATGTTGTGTAAAATTGAATGTTTCCACATGGTTCATTTTTTTGGCATGGTCAAGCCTATAGCCTACATGATCAATTGCAATGACTCGGTCTGCCCCCTCCATCCATGCGAATTTTTGAGCCATTAAACCGACAGGGCCGCATCCGAGCACGACAACCGAATCACCTTTTTTAATTCCTGCATTTTTCACGCTCCAATAGGCGGTGGGGAGAACATCCGACAAAAAGAGCAAAGAGTCATCTTCAAGTTCACATGACTCTGGAACGACAAATGGAAGAAAGTTTCCGAAAGGCACTCGCAGGAGTTCTGCCTGCCCGCCCGCATAATCTCCAAACCATTCGGAATATCCGAAATAGCCGCCAGTATCTTCAATGTCATTAGCATTATCGCATTGGCTCTCCATATTATTTTTACAATAAAAGCAGGTTCCGCAGGCAACTGTAAACGGAATGATCACCCGGTCCCCTTTTTTTACCTTTGTCACTTCAGGGCCGACCTCTTCCACAATTCCCATCGGTTCATGTCCAACGATGTAATCATCTCTCAGCTTGATGTTCCCGAGGTAAAGATGAAGATCCGATCCACATATAGCCGTTGAAGTAATCCGGACTATGATATCGTCCGGTCTTTCTATCTTGGGATCATCTACATTTTTAACTTCCATATTTTTAATGCCCTGGTAAGTTACGGCTTTCAATCGCTACACACCCTTTTATAAAATTCAAGCTTAGGATGCCCAACTTAATTTAGAACATGTTAATGGATGCATGATTTAATTGCCAATGCAAACAACAATGCCAGGGAATGGAGTTGATGGAATGAAGCTGTTTTGGGAGCCGCTCATTGTTCTTATAGCCGGATTGTTTTTACTGAAAGTGACCGGAAGAAAAGCGATTGCTCAAATGACTATGCCTCAGCTAATTGTCATGCTTTCTTTGGGGACCATTCTTGTACAACCCATGCACAGAAGGGAGTCGTGAAGACACTAGTTGTTGTGGGAATATTTGTTGTTACTTTATTTTTGCTGGAATAACTTCAAGTTAAAATAAATGGAGTTGAAACAATATTAACAGGTAAATCCAAAGTGGTAGTTCAAAACGGAACAATCAATGTACCTGAACTGCGAAAGCTCAGGATGAGCGTCGACCAACTGGAAACGAGGCTGAGGTTGAACGGCATTAGCTGTATTAGCAAAGTGGATGATATAAAAACTGCAACGATTGAGCCGAACGGGGAACTAGGGTACGAATTGAAGGACGAAGCCAAACGGCTTACAAAGAAAGAATTTAAAAAGTTGATGGATGAGTTCATGATCGGGGTGAAAGAAACACAAGCAACAGGCCCAAAAAGCAACGGACCAAATATTTTTGACGAGAATCAAGGGAGAGAATGACGATCATCCAAAGCAATTGCAATAGTAACCCTTAGAACATAAAAATCAGGCATTTTCCCTTTGCCTGATTCTTATTTTCTTGGTAATAGGTGCTTAGTGAATCCGCTTTTTCCTTGAAGGCCCACCGCGCACTTCGGAAATATTGCCGATTGCTAGAAAAGCAGCAGGATCATATTCATCGACAATTGATTTGAGCTTCGATTCTTCCAGCCGGGTGATAACACAAAAAATGACTGCTTTATCATTACCTGAAAATGCTCCTTCACCTTTCAAATAAGTGACACCGCGCCCCAGTCTCGCCATGATGGAATTTCCGATATGTTCAGCTTGCTCACTGATAATCCAAACCGATTTTGATTCATTAAAGCCCTCAACAACCAAATCCATCACCTTTGAAGCTATGTAATAGGTGATGATTGAATACATGGCACGATCCCAACTGAAAATGAAGCCCGCAGTGGCGAAGATGAAGAAATTGAAGAACATGACAACTTCTCCTACAGAAAATGGAAGTTTGTGACTCATCAGAATCGAGAGAACTTCCGTGCCATCAAGGGAACCACCGGCGCGAATTACAATGCCGACGCCTGTCCCCAAAATGATTCCGCCAAATACGGTATCAAGCAATAAATCATCTGTGACAACATAAGCATTGTGAAGGAGTACAGATGTTAAAGACAGGACAAAGATTCCGTATAGAGTGGCTAAGGCAAACGTTTTGCCGATTTGTTTATAACCGAGGTATACAAATGGAAGGTTTAATAAGAACAGGATAAAACCGACTCTCCAGTCTGTTAAGTAACTAATAATAATTGAAATGCCGGTTATGCCACCATCCAGAATATTGTTCGGGATTAAGAAAAGTTCAAGTGCAACAGCCATTAAAAAGGCTCCGATCGTCACGAAAATGACTCTCCAAAAAATCGACGTTTTTGATAGCTTTTTATGCTGTACCGCATTCAAAGCGGGATCGACAGATACCATATAATCAACCTTCCAATAAATTAAATTTATGTAAACAAGTAAACAGCATACTGTACCACCAAATGTGTATCTAGACACGAGTGCACTAAATTTCGTCAGCCTCTATTTAATAATTTTGTAAAACTTTCTTTCTAAATGCAACTTTTTTAACCCAATGCATAATAAAAAACCAATCATCCCTCCTGCTGTGTTTACGATCAAATCGTCAACATTGAAACCACGCGGAAGAATAAGTCCAAAATAACTAAAAAGAAGTTGGCAAGTTTCAATCGCCAAGCTTGTCAAAAAGACAAGGAGTGCCGCTATTTTTATATCATGTTTACGTAACAACAGGAAAGTATAAATGCCCAAGGGTGCCAGCATGATAAAATTGTAGAAGGTAAGCTTCACGGAATTCCAAAAAAACCAATCTGCACCGTTTATCTTATATAACCTGACCCAATCTGCAATGAAATAAAAAGGAACGGGCTGAATTTGAATTCCAGCATCTTCAGATAAAGGGGGAATGACGATTCCTCCCGTTGTAAGATCAAAGATGTTCAGCAAGTAAAAGATGAAGGTGTACAACATGATTCGCTGCATTAAATTATTCGTTCTATTTTTAATGAGGTCGTAAAAAACATAAATCATTAAAAAAATGGTGCCAAACGGCACCAATGGTATCGTATAAAACATGGATCATTCTCCTTTAGTTAATAGAAACGATTAGATTTTTCCGCCGGTAAACACTTAGCACGAGTCCGATCATGATTGAATTGATTACAATGGGTACTGCTCCGTAGCTGATAAACGGCAATGAAAATCCGGCAATCGGGACAAGGCCGAGCACCATTCCGATATTATATACAAACGGTACGGTGTATAGTGCTGCCGCTCCGACAATGAGGAGTTGACCGAAAGAATCACGAGTCTTACGGGAGATCCAGCACATTCTAACCATAACGACAGCGAGAAAAAGCACCATTACGACGGCAAATACCCATCCAAAGGAATAGGTTAGTGTGACAAAAACCATATCTGTATACATTTCTGCCATGTCAAATTTCTCCATTTGGGAAAATTGTCCAAACCATCCAGCTTCAGATAAATATTTTTTGAATTGTAAATAGAAATAGCCGTAAGTTGATTCGTATTGTTCTGGAAAAAGGAATCCCATTAATCTATCTCTCATATATAAGTTCTGCCAAAAGACAAGAAGGAACCCTGTAACCACGGTAAATAAGGCCGCAATGATTGAAGCAACCAGTTTTTTCGATTGGTTTCGTATTGACCAAAGATACATGACCACAACCATGACAACGTAGACAACTACATTAGTTACAGGACTGATAGGGATGTAAAAGACCAAAGATAAGAAGAATACCCCGGATATGAACAAAGTCCGGTTTGCATAACGGTGCAAAAATCCTGCCCATCCAATAAAAAGAAGCGGTATGACAATCAATGAATTTGCCAAAAGCGTGCCAAAGTGGGCAAATTGAACGCCATTTACGACCCTACTAGAAAAGCCAAGATGAAAAAACAGTACTAGTATAATCCCTGCTATGCTTAGCATAGGCCAATAAGTCTTCATAAGCTTTCTGTAATCAAACATCATCAATGTGAGCACAATCACGATTCCTAAAAGCACATCCAGTGATTTTTTGAATAAAGAAAACTGGAACTCATGATGAGTTATTAGCAAAGGCAGAAAGCCGACTAAGTATAATAGGAGAACGAGAGAAAGGAGGCTCCAGTCAATTTTGGGTCGATGCAGTTTGCCCATTTTGATTCCCAGTTTAACGGGGTCCCCCATCCGTTTTACTGCCTGACTTTCGGCTTCCTCACGGGAAAGCCCTGACTTTAACATGTTTCGAACCGCGGCTTCCAAATGCTGGTCGAGCTCCAAAGCGACAATCTTCTTGGCCTCTTTCGATTTAATCGGATCAGTCACTTGCTTTAAAAAAGCTTTTTTCTCACTCATACAAAATATCTCCCCCTAATAAATCTTTTAATGCCGGGGAATGTCTCTGTTGTTTCTCCTCCGCTTTCATCAATACCTTTCTTCCTTTATCCTGCAAATAATAGTATTTCAGATGATTATCCATCCATAAGGAGGCAATCCATTCTTTTTGTTCCAGCTCATGGAGGAGCAAATAGAGCGCCCCTTCTTGATTTATAAATTTCTTGATGTTCCGGCTTTCTAGCATCTGCAATAATTCAAATCCGGTTCTTTTTTCGTTCAGCAATTGGAGGGTGGCAATCAGAATCTCTTCATTGCTTTTTTGTTCTCTGTCAATGGCTTGATAAATGTTTTTGCGATGCTGCTCAGTAAACATCAATTCATTGGAAAGCTTCTTTTTCCCTAATCTTCTTAGTCTTTCTTCCATTTTTAAGAACCTCCTAAGCTGTCTTTTAACATGGCCGTTGCCCGACGAATCCTGGTTTTGACTGTATTTTTTTTAATACCCGTTAACATTGCTATTTCTTTGATAGACAGCTCTTCAAAATAATGCAGATAGATAGGTTCACGATATTTAACAGGAAGCTCTAAAACCGCCTTGATCAGATTTTTGTCTTCCTCTGAGCGTATGACCGCCCGTTCCACTGTATCGTATGAGGATACTGCTTCGGGTACTTTTTCATATGTAAGTAATACTTTTCGGTGATGCCAGCTTTTCAAATAATCCTTGCAATGGTTGATGGCGATTCTCCAAAGCCAGGTTTTGACGCTGGACCGGCCTTCGAACTTTGGAAGCGAATGATAGCATTTCACAAAAATCTCCTGTGTTAAATCTTCTGCAATTGCAGTGTTCACGACATACGAATAGGTAAGCTGTAAAATGTCCTGGCCGTAATCCGTCATGATCTGATCAAACAATATATCAATATCTGAAGTTTGGAGCCCTTCAGCAGCTATCTCATTCAAAGCTGTAACCCCCTTACCGTACTTAAACATTAGACGAGACGAATATATCGGTGGTTTCATTATAGCGGGTTATTTTTAACTTCATGTAGAAGTCTCCCAATTTTGTAAGTCCATTCAGTAGAGGGGCAATCCCGGCTGAATACTGTGAAAGCTTCCGGCGGATGCTACAGATTTTATTGAATGTAGCCCGGCAAAATGTATAGCAACTATGTCTTGGCACATTTGATTAAACCACATAACAAAACTAACGATAATTTCAAAGTATTACAATAAGGGGAATATTATGAGGAGCCCTTATCCAGATTGTTCCATATTTCTTTCTCATCAAGTAAACTGAATATAAGTGAAAATTGGGGATGTTAAAATGATGCGCGGAAAACAACTTCTCTTGAATAAAAAGACATTGGTTATACTACTCATTCTATTTATGGGGGGCTACGGTGCTTTTTTCGTGTACTCTTTTCAACATAAAGCTGACGATAAACATCTAATGACTGATGTGGGCCGCCTTGTTCCTGTTAAAGTGAGGGAAGTGGTTCAAGGACAAGAAGTCAGCCAGATGAAAGACCTTTTGATAGAGGCAGAAAAAAAGAATCTAAAAGTTTCAATTGCGGGCAAGCAGCACAGTCAGGGAGGCCACACTTACTATAAAGATGCGATTGTCATAGATATGACCACATTTAATAAAGTTCTTGAAGTGGATGAAAAGAAAAAGGTGGTCACTGTCCAAAGCGGAGCAACGTGGGAGGATGTCCAGGAATCAGTAAATCCTTACGGTTTATCTGTCAAAACGATGCAAGCGCCGAATATTTTCACAGTGGGTGGTTCCATGAGTGTCAATGTGCACGGACGTGATATCCGGTATGGCCCTTTAATCGAGAGCATCAGGGCATTTCGGCTTATGAATGCGGATGGAGAAATATTGAATGTAAGCAGGACTGAAAATGAGGAATTGTTCAGGTTGGTGAACGGGGGATACGGACTCTTTGGAATCATATTGGACGTCGATATTGAGCTGACGGACGACGTGCTTTATCGAGTGGAAAACGAATGGATCGATTATCATGATTATCCGGAATATTTTAAAGAAAAAGTATTGGCAAATCCAGTAGTCGAAATGCACAATTCCAGAATATCTGTTGCTCCCAATTACTTTTTAACGGAAATGTATGTGACAAATTACTATCTGGAGAAAGAAGGAAAGAAGCTGAAGGATTACAATGAGCTACAAGATGAAAAATTTGTGAGGCGGAATAAGTTTGCTTTTGGCTTGTCAAGGAATTTTGATTGGGGGAAAAACTTTGTCTGGTATGTGCAAAAGCATGCCTTTAAAGATGGAAAAGTGGAATGGGTTTCCCGAAATAATGTGATGCGTCCGGAAGTTAAGTTTTTGGATTATGAAGGAAAAAACGATACAGATATTCTGCAGGAATATTTTATTCCTGTTGATGATTTTCCAGTTTTCATTGATAGATTACGAGAGATTTTAGAAGAAGAAAACTTGAATGTATTGAACATTACCGTGAGATATGTTCCGAGAAACGAAGAAGCATTCCTTTCCTATGCGAACCAAGAAATGTTTGCACTCGTTTTTTTGATCAATCAGGGTACTTCTGAGAAGGAAATTGAAAAGACGGGAAAAGCTGTAAGGAAACTGATTGATCTTGTATTGGATTTTGATGGATCCTATTATTTGCCTTACTACCAATATCCATCAAAAGCACAAATGAAAGAGGCATATCCGAATGCTGACCTGTTTTTTAATAAGAAAAGGGAATACGATCCGAAGGAAAGGTTTATGAACCAGTTTTATGAGGAGTATGGCCGATGAGATGGATTATACTCTCACAAAGCATTGCAATTCTTGGCAGCAGTCTTGTTTTCCCTTTCTATTTGATATTTATTAAGGAGGTTGGCGGCGGATTTCTTCAATACGGAATCTCCTACGGTTTGTTTACAATAAGTTCAGCGTTTATACACGTAATAGTTGGTAGGCTTTCAGACCGGATGGGCAGGAAATGGTTTCTGCTTATAAACAGCTGGGGGATGGCCACATTACTCTTATTTTTCCCGATTGTTGTTCATATTTGGCAGGTATATATTTTGCAAGTATTGCTGGGAGCCGCTGGTGCAATGCAAAAAACAAGCGAAAAAGCATTGCTTGGGGATTTTACGAGTTCTTCCAATAGGGGGACAGCCATAGGGTACTATCATTTTTGGACGTCCATTTTTGCAGGGGCTGCTGTTATGCTTGGAGGTTTGATCATTGACCTTTTGACGATTGATATTATTTTTTATATCAGCTCTTTCATTCTTTTTCTAAGTGGTTTTTTGATTTTAAAAATAAAGGAGAACAACCATGGATATTTCAAAATTTAATAACAAGGACAACAACTGGCTGATGGAAGCTACAATTGACGACATGCAGGAAAAAATGACGGCGGGTGAAGTGACTTCACGGGACCTAGTGCAAAATTATTTGCATCGTATAGCGGTACACGACAAAAAAATCCGTTCTATTTTGGAGATCAATCCGGATGCCCTGCAGATAGCAGAAACACTTGACGAGGAAAGAAAAACAAAAGGGGTGAGGGGACCGCTACACGGCATTCCCATCCTTTTAAAAGACAATATCGATACTGGGGATAAGATGCATACATCTGCTGGTTCGCTTGCATTGGCGAAGCATGTGGCGTCAAGTGATGCTTTTATTGCTGATCGCCTGAGAAAAGCGGGAGCCATTCTGCTAGGAAAAACGAATATGACAGAATGGGCCAACTTCATGACAATTGGAATGCCTAGCGGTTACAGTTCAAGAGGCAGCCAGACAATGAACCCATACGGACCTGGTAAATTTGACGTCGGAGGTTCGAGCTCCGGATCTGGTGCCTCCATTGCATGCAATTTTGCTGCTGCTGCCATTGGGACGGAAACATCAGGATCGATTTTAAATCCATCATTGAAAAATGCGCTTGTCGGAATCAAGCCGACGGTCGGGCTTTTAAGCAGGCGGGGAATCATTCCCATTTCTCATAGCCAGGATACGCCGGGACCCATGGCAAGAACTGTAAAAGATGCAGCCTATCTAATTGGGGCAATGGCTGGGACTGACGAAAAGGATCCGGCTACACGTGCAATTCCGTCATCTGCAACCATAGACTATGCAGCAGTACTTCAAGAGAAAGATTTAAAGGGTGTCCGCATCGGGGTTGCGGGTGAGCCGTTCATACTGCGCTTAAGCAAGCATAAACTCAAGCTGATGGAAGAAGCCAAGTCCGCTTTAAAGGAACTTGGTGCAGAACTTGTGGAGGATGTTCAAATACCTTCTTCCAAACATATATGGGGTTTCGATCTTTTTACATATGAGTTCAAAGCCGGCCTCAATGCCTATCTTCAAGGTACCCGTCTACCGAATCAAATAAGGTCGCTTGCAGATATTATTCGATTCAATGAAGCCTATCCTGACAAGATGTTAAAATATGGGCAAAAGCTATTGGAGATGTCAGAAGAGACGAGCGGGACGTTGACAGAACCGGAGTATATACTCGCATTGGAACAGGATCTGCGTCTTTCAAGAGAAGAGGGAATCGACCATGCTCTGAATGAATATCGGCTGGATGCCATATTTTTTGGTGGGGACAGAGGATCAGTAATTGCGGCACGGGCTGGATACCCGACCGTCATTGTTCCCGCCGGATTTGTTCCAAACGGAGAGCCGTTCGGTGTTTCTTTCACAGGAACTGCTTTTAGTGAATCCGTTCTCCTGAAAATCGCCTATGCTTTTGAACAGGCAACACATTTACGGAAACCGCCAAAATTTGATTAACATTCTTTCATTCCAATTACCCTCTTTTTTTGAATGTTTATTCATCATGATGAAGGGTATTACATGTAGCAATACAGACGGAAAGGGAGAATGTGTTTGAGTATGGATGGTTTTATTAAGAAAGTGGAAGCCTTTTCAGACTGGTTATGGGGAATACCGCTTATTTCCATTCTTGTGATCAGCGGAGTGTATTTGACGGTTACCTTGAAATTCTTCCAATTCAGATATCCCATTTATATATTGAAACAAACAATGGGAAGTGTTTTTAAAAAACCGAAAGGAAAAGGGACACTTACACCATTCCAGGCATTGACTTCGGAGCTTTCGTGTACAATCGGTGCAGCAAATATTGTAGGTGTGCCGGCTGCTATCATGTTTGGTGGTCCCGGAGCCATCTTTTGGATGTGGGTCATTGCATTTATTGGAATGTCTTTGAAATTCTCGGAAAGTGTTCTTGCCATACGGTATAGGGAGAGGAATGAAAAAGGCGAATATGTGGGCGGCCCCATGTATTATATGACAAAAGGATTGAACATGAAGTGGCTGGGAATCTGGTTTTCACTTGCCCTTATGATCGAGCTTATACCCAGCATGATGATCCAAGGCAATTCTATTGCTTCCACTGTTTTTGAAACTGTAAAAATTCCTCCGATTTATACAGGTATAATCGCCGCCATCATTATTTCATTGGTCGTTTTCGGCGGAATCCAGAGAATCGGACGTGTGACTGAGCTGGTTGTACCATTCATGGCCATTTTTTACGTTGGATCGGCAATGTTGATCATGTTTATGAATATCTCCCACTTGCCTGGAGTCCTGAAGCTGATTGTGACTTCAGCTTTTCAGCCGATGTCGGCAATCGGAGGCTTTACCGGGGCGGCGATTGCTGAGACGATCCGCTGGGGCTTTGCCCGCGGGCTTTATTCAAATGAAGCTGGGCTTGGAACAACGCCGATTGCCCACGCGGCCGCCACGACAGACCACCCAGTCAGGCAGGGCTTTTGGTCCGTTATTGGTATTGTCGTAGATACGTTGATTATTTGCACTGCAACTGCTTTCGTTGTTTTATCATCAGGTGTCTGGACTGATAAAGGTGCTGCAGCAAATCCGTCAGGATTGACAACAATTGCTTTCACCCAATATTTTGGAAAGACAGGCAGTTATATTGTTACAATCGCCCTCATATTTTTTGTTCTCTCAACGATGGTTGTCCTGGTATTCTATGGAGCCAAACAGGCTGAATTCCTGTTCGGATTGAAAGCCGCAAGAGTGATGGAGGTTGTCTATGTGGCTGCAATCATATTGGGAGCCATCGGAGCAGCCCAGATCATATGGAGTTTCTTGGACATTGCCCTCGCTGCCATTCTGATCCCTAATGTCATCGCGGTTCTACTTTTAAGCAAAGAAGTGAAAGAGTTGAAAGAGGAATTTTTCACTTCGGAGAAATATTACTTGAAGGATGTCGAGGAGGAAAAAAGAAAAACAGGCTAATATAAGGTCTTATTCAAAAATCGGTATCTTTCTATGAAAATAGGGAGATGCCGGTTTTTTTATTGCCATTAATGGAAAAAGATATTGTAGATGATTAATAGAATGGATGGTGTTATTCATGAGTTCGACAGAATGGCTGGCATTCTTCATATTTTGTTTTTTGGCTCTTTGCATCTTGGTTCCATTGGTTCTTATTATTTGGATTTACATTTTAGATCGCCGGCAAAAAGTACACTCTGTTCTGAGAAATTATCCGGTACTCGGAAACGTCAGATATTTCTTGGAAAATATCGGCCCGGAGCTTCGACAATATTTATTTGCACATAACCGTGAAGGGAAACCATTTTCAAGATTTCAATATGAAAATATTGTAAAAGCCGGAAAGTATAAAGAGCGCATTATTGGCTTTGGTTCGGAGCGCGATTATGAAGAACCTGGTTTTTATATAAGGAATGCCATGTTTCCTATGCTGAATGAAGAATTAAGAATTGATCAGAACCCGAAAATCAAGACAATACTATATAATATTGACCATGAAGGCCTGTTTAATCGAAGGGAGCATCGGGAGGATGCCATTGTGGATCCGCACTATTTAGCAGGTGAGGATGCTGTCATCATCGGCGAACACACATGCAGATTCCCGTTTAAAGTAAAGGGTCTTGTGGGCCAGTCAGCGATGAGTTATGGGGCGTTGGGCAAAAACGCCATTACTGCTTTATCCAGAGGGTTGGGACTCGCAGGAGGTACCTGGATGAATACAGGAGAAGGAGGGCTCTCGGAATATCATTTGGAAGGTGACGTAGATATCATCATGCAAATCGGCCCGGCTTTATTTGGTGTAAGAACATTGGAAGGGGATTTTTCCTGGGAATTATTTAAGCAAAAAAGCGAAATGGAAAAAATCAAAGCGTTTGAATTAAAGCTTGCCCAGGGGGCAAAAACAAGAGGAGGGCATATTCTTGGGGAAAAAGTGACACCTGAAATTGCAGCTATCCGAAATGTCACTCCATGGAAAACGATCGATAGTCCGAATCGATTCCGGGAATTTCATGATACCGCCGGACTAATGGAGTTCGCTGACGAATTGAGAGAAGTCGGAGGAAAGCCTGTAGGGATTAAAATCGTTGTCGGTTCAAAGTCAGAAGCCGAAAACCTGGTCAGGGAAATAGCTGAATCTAGAACGCTCCCCGATTTTATAACAGTAGATGGAGGAGAAGGAGGAACCGGAGCAACTTTCCAGGAACTGTCGGATGCGGCAGGTCTCCCGTTGTTTACGGCATTACCCATTCTGGATGAAATGCTGAAAAAGTACAAGATCCGTGATAAACTTAAACTTATTGCTTCGGGCAAGCTGGTTACCCCCGATAAGGTAGCCTATGCACTCTGTCTTGGCGCTGATCTTGTAAACACGGCAAGGGGAATGATGATTTCTGTGGGATGCATCATGGCGCAGGTCTGCCATAATAATACGTGTCCTGTAGGAGTGGCCACAACAGATCCCTGGCTTGAAAAGGCACTTGTCATTGAAGAGAAGATGTACAGGGTGACAAATTATATCATTTCCCTCCGAGAAGGACTGTTCAATCTTGCTGCTTCCGCAGGGATTGCCTCACCTGCAGAATTTAGTGAGGAGCATTTAATCTATAAAAAAGAATCCGGTGAAATGTTGACCGGAGAAGAATACAAAAAGAATATACAGTCTCTCAAACAGGTATGAACCAAAAAGTCTGTAACTGAGACTGGGAATAATGAAATGAGGAATAAAGATGACCATGGCAATGGATATATTAGGCAGGTTAAAACCCGCGTTTAAGGACTTATGGAAAAAATCCGGTTTTAATGAATTGACAGCTGTACAAGAAAAAGCGATCCCCCTGATTATTGAAGGAAGAGATATGATCGTCCAGTCCCCGACAGGCACTGGAAAAACTCTCGCTTATCTTTTACCGGCCCTTGATCGGATCGATGAAACGAAGCAGATGACCCAGGCTATCATCCTTGCCCCATCAAGAGAACTTGTCATGCAAATTCATCAGGAAGTTCAAAATTGGTCGTTGGGATCTCAAATAACAAGCGCTGCGCTTGTCGGAGGAGCAAATATCAAGCGACAAATAGACAGGTTGAAAAAAAAGCCTCATATCTTGACAGGGACCCCTGGCAGGATCTTGGAGCTTATCCGGATGAAAAAATTAAAAATGCATGAAGTGAAGATGGTTGTTTTGGATGAAGGGGATCAACTCCTTAAAAAAGAGAATTTAGATACAGTCCGTACCATCGTCAAATCGACACTTAATGATCGGCAGCTACTACTTTTTTCTGCAACAAGACTGGAAGATCCCGATCAGGTGAAGGCCATGATTGGAAGGGATCCAGAAAAGCTTACGGCGGAAAAGTCAGTCTCTGTTCCAACTTCCATCGAGCACTATTATATGTTATGCGAGCTACGGGAAAAAACAAAATTGCTGGGTAAACTTGCAAAAATGGATGGCATGAAAGGCCTTGTTTTTATCAGATCTGTCGGTAATATGAATGTGATTGCGGATAAGCTTCAATTTGAAGGGGTAAAAGTTGAACTTCTTCACAGTGATTTGGGGAAACAAGAAAGGGAATCGGCCTTAAAAAGATTGCAGTCAGGTGAAATCAATATTTTGCTGGCCACCGATATTGCAGCCCGGGGGATTGATGTCATCGGCCTGAATCACGTGATCCAATATGATCTTGCGGAGGATGCTGCTCAATATGTACATCGGGCAGGAAGAACGGGAAGGATGGGGGCAGCCGGAACGGTTGTCAGCCTTGTCAATCCGAGAGATGAGCGGGAATTGAAAAAATATGCAAAAGAACTAGGTGTCTCCATTGAAAGAAAACGGTTGTTCAAAGGTCAGCTTGCTGATATTCAATCCCGTTAAGAAAAGTATTGGGCATACAGGGGTAGGCTTGTTACGAGGAGGAAGCTCCAAAGTCATCCAATCATTACCTTATGGAGCTTGACCGGTAAAGCATCAGAGCACCATCGGCACTAGCATTCCAGTCGTCAGAGCTAGTCAAAACATCTAGAGCTAGGCTGATTGATCATTTCTTTTTGGCTAATAAAAACGGTGACCGTATCACATAATAAGACAACTGTCACCATTTTAATGGGATATAAAGGATGTCTGCAAGCTCCGGAAAGTCAATAAATGGATTTCGGTTACCTTGAATATGATAGATGGCCTGGTTCCGATGCTTTTCATACAGGTCAGGGGGAAACTGCCGGTTCCAGTTCCTTAACAAGTTAAAATTGATCTTGCTTCTGAATCTTTTCTCAATAGATTTTGGGTATCGGAGCAGAAAATAGAGCATGGCCCTGGCAGCGGCGCCTTTTCCAAATTCCGGCTCGAATAGATTATTGGCAGCTACCCCGCAGCGGTTTCTGATTGTCTCTGCCGGTGACTCAGGGGTGTAATCCGGAAAATCGTAGTAAGGAAAATTGGAACGGACGGCGTTGCAGCTTGGTTCGCAGACAAAAAGATGGTGTAAGTCTCCTTTCATGGGTTCACGGCTGTTATACCAGGATTGCGGAACAATATGCTCGGCATTAAATTTGAGCTCTTCAGGGATCGGCTGGCGGAATTCTGTCTGATCTCTTTTAGCTAGAAAATCTTGGAACTCCTCGTGACGCCTTTTCACCTCAAAGTCTTTTCGTATCAAATCTGCAGGATCATTCTCCTTGCCGGAGTATATGCTTTTGATTGTGTAGTCAGGCCGCAGGTCGACCCATGTGTATAAGAATTGATCCTTGCTTATAAAATAAGGAAGCTTATTCTTGTGAGTACGTTCCACGAGAGAATGGAGCTGTTGGAATTTCGGTTTTCGGATACTTACCTTTCGGTAATATTTGAGTACTGCTCCCTGATCTTTTTTTTCATCGTAGTAGACAAGCTCTTCTTCTCTCAGTCTGCGAAGAGTTTTTTCCAGTTCTTCGAAGGATGGTTCAAGATGAACAGTCATGATATTCACTCCGGTCACGATCTGTAAAAGCCATTCTCTTAAAATAGGAATGTTCCATGCCAAGCTCTCGGTTCATCAATATTTCCATTTCTTCCAGATGGCCTCGCTCCACTACCGGATCTATATCCGACCACCGGACCGTATATACGAAATAGTAATCTTTTATCTGTCTGAAGATGACGTCTGAATGAATGAAGGGCTCAAATCGGGCCTTAATATTATAATGTCTCGTGTATGACCAGTCGATCAGTTCCATGATTCACCTTTCCTTCCTTCCATCTATTATAAACTTTAGGCGGAAAAACTGGAATACAAAGGTTCGATAGTTTTATTTTTGGGGAAACAATAAAGTAAGCCAAGCTCGGGAGGAATGACAATGAGTAAAGAAATGGGTTCAGGTTTCGGATCTGTTTTTTCAAATATTAAAAATCAAATTGATAAGCTTCCCTTGTCAGGAAAATCCAAGCAAAAAATGATAGCCAATCTCAGTGAATTGAAAGAACTTACGATTGAAGCACGGGAACCGCGGATAGCTTTGGTCGGAAGGAGAGGTGCCGGGAAGTCGTCGCTGATCAATGCATTATTCGGTGAAGAAAAGCAAATGGTCAGCTCTGTCCAAGCGGGGACTGGCCAGGGAAAATGGCTTTGGTATCCATCGGATAATGACAAGAAAATCAGACTGCTGGATTCACGGGGGTTGGGAGAAAGCGAGCAGCCGCTGGAATCAATAGATAAAGCTACAGCTGTTGAACAGCTGAAAAAAGAATTGAAGGCCGAACAGCCCGATGTATTCCTTTTTCTGATCAAAGCAAAAGAAACAGATGCACGGGTAGAAGAGGACTTGCTGGAATTGAACAAATTGCGCGTGTATATCAAGGAAATCCATCATTATGATGTTCCGGTCATTTGTGTTGTTACACAAGTGGATGAGCTTGACCCGCCTTATTATAAACAGCTGCCGTTGGACGCAAACCGGGAAAAAGCGAAAAATATTAAAACTGCGATGAAGTTGATGGAAAAGCGGTTTAAAAATAATGACATTCCTCTCATTACAACGATACCTGTCTGTACGTATGTTGATTTTGATGAGTCAGGAAATGTAGTATACGACATGCGTTGGAATGTCGACAAACTGGCGGAATATCTTGTGGAAATCCTGCCAAACGACGCCAAGTTGAAAACTGCAAAGGCGGCCAAAGCTGTTTCAGCTAAAAAAAAAGCGGCGAAAAAAATGATCGTGACCATGTCAGGCATGGCCGTACTGATCGGACTTGAACCGATACCTTTTGCTGATATGCCACTGCTCACTGGGCTGCAGGTTTTAATGATCATGGCTATTGCCTATATTGCAGGTAGGGAAATCAGTCGAGCGGCAGCTGCTGAGTTTATCGGTGCAGTCGGAGCCAATCTCGGAGTTGCATTCATGGTCAGAGAAGGCGTCCGCTCAGCGGCCAAGATCATCCCTGCTGCCGGAAATATGATTTCCGGGGCCGTGGCAGGTGCCGTCACCTATGGAATCGGACAGGCGAGTCTCACCTATTACCTTGAAGGAAATGATTTGAAAAGGGCAAAGGAAGCTTATGAAAGAGGTAAGAAACAGTTTCGAAAAGACCGGAAAAGTGGAAAGTAATGATTTAATGGGGCATTAATATCCGTGTTGAGTCGGGTTTTGATGTCTCTATTTTGCGTTGTCCGAAAAATAGCAAATACCTTTCAGTCATGGTTCGTATTGGAACAACCTCTTTAATGACCACTGGCTTAGGAGGTGATTTTCATTGCCACCTCAGTTCCCAGGATCATTTCAGCCCGATTGGTAGAGTGATTGCAACAGAGTAAAGAAGCGGATCATTTACTTTCAAATTGATAGAGATGCTGCTTGTCCTTTCAATTATGTTTGCTTTAAAATTTAGAGTAGAGTCTCCGTTAATTTTTGGAATATCGGATGCACTGCATATTCCGGTAAGGGAGGTCCCCGCTGCCAATACTTGTAGAATAGAATCAGTTGACCCCAGCTAATTCAGTGTACTCATTCATCGGTTCTTCGGTCTCTATTGGAAGGGCTGTCCATCAGCATTTAATACTTTCAGCTTCATGGATTGCCTCGTTTCTTGAATCAATCCTTACTTTTACTGATCAATACACCCGATTGTCAGATTAGAAAAGTCCTGAAGAGAAGTTCCTGGAATCACTGAAAAGCGATTTAGTCTTATGTTAGACTTACTGCCATTTTCGGACTGACGCTCATCAATCTTGCCGGTCCATCGATATTGGGATTCTGATTATTGCCGATGCACGTTTTTAATGGGGAAGCGATTGTCTTTTCCATAATATCGGAACCGCTATTGGAGCTGTCACCTTTGGAATCTTGAACGTTGATATTTTCAGTGTCGGCTGCGGGGGTTCCATACTTTTCATTGGAGTGGCTGAGGTTTAATGGAAAGTTCTTGGAGTGAGGGGGACTGTCGGGATATTGATGACTATTACAAGTATACCGATCATGAAGATGAAGCAAATGTGGAAAAAAGATGTCTGGCCGTGTAATGAGCTTTAATTGACTGGGGCCTTAGGGAGGACTTCTTTATCATATGCCTGCACGTCGTCGCTTTTACAGTTAGGGTTAAATATCCAGTTGGTTTTGTGCATCGCCACAGCTCACGTGGCAGGAACGGTTTGTTGACTATTGTTTTGTAACGGGGTTAAAAAACGCCGATTAATTTTATAGAGTAGGAAGTGGTGCTGTAATGGATCAGCCTGTGATTTTTGAAAAAATTCCGTTTGACCAGGAAAGATTTTTTAAGGCATATGTGAATTTGACCGCAAACAAAGAGCAGCATGTGCTTTTGGAAAGTGGCCGTACCGGAAGGTACAGTATTGCCGGGATCAATCCTTTTGCGGTTATTCATGCGGATGAGCAAAAGATTGAAATAAAAAAAGGTAATCAGACCGAAGTGGTTGAAGGTAAACCGCTGCAAGCATTGGAAAGGTGGATGAAGCAGTTTTACTTCCCACCTGTATCCGGATTGCCTGATTTCCAGGGAGGGGCTATCGGATATATAAGCTACGACTATGCATCGTGTATTGAAAAACTTCCTAATTTGGCTTCGGATGATATAGGGCTCCCCCTCCTTTATTTTCTAGTTTTCGATGAGTGGGCGGTGTTTGACCACGAAGACAAATGTCTGTGGTTGATGGCGTTGAATGGAGAATCGGCTGAAGAACATTTGACAGAATTAAAAATTGCATGGCTTGAGGCGGCAGACACGGTTTTGAAAAAAGAACCAGCTGATTTTCCAAATGTATCCGATTTGATGGACACGCAACTGTCTTTTACTGAAAAAGAATTTACGGATGCTGTTGAAAAAGTACAAGATTATATACGGGAAGGGGACGTGTGCCAGGTCAATTTGACAGTACGGCAATCGGAGAAGCTACTCACTTCACCGATCAATATTTATAAAAAGCTGAGGAAATTGAATCCATCACCTTATATGGGATATTTCCATACACCAGAGTTCCAGATTGTTTCGGGTTCTCCAGAACTTCTGATAAAAAAAGACGGGATAAAAGTCGGAACAAGGCCGATTGGCGGAACAAGACCGCGAGGAAGTGGCGAGGAGGAAGACATCCGGCTTGAAAAAGAACTGCTGTCCAATGAAAAAGAAAAAGCGGAGCACATCATGCTTGTTGATTTGGAAAGAAACGACCTTGGAAAGGTATGTGAGTATGGAAGTGTGGTCGTGGATGAATTAATGGTCATTGAAAAATACTCCCATGTCATGCACATCGTTTCCCATGTGAGCGGGACGTTATCCGAAGAAAAAAATGCTTACGATTTGATTGAAGCTGTCTTTCCTGGAGGAAGTATTACCGGGGCGCCGAAAAAAAGAACGTTGGAAATCATTGAAGAGTTAGAGCCTGTTAAGCGGGGCGTATACACAGGAAGCATGGGGTGGATCGGATTCAATGAAGATGTCCACATGAACATTGTCATACGGACTATGTTGATTAAAAGCGGGATCTGTCATGTGCAGGCCGGTGCAGGAATTGTGATCGATTCCAATCCAAAAGCTGAATATGAAGAGTCACTGAAAAAAGCAACAGCTCTTTGGAAGGCCAAAGAAGAAGCGGAGAAAAAGGGGGTATTTGCATGATCCTGATAATCGATCACTATGATTCTTTTACTTATAATCTCGTACAGGCATTGGGAAAGTTTGAAAAAGATATTCTTGTCAAAAGGGATGATGAGCTTTCAGCTGAAGAGATTGACCAGTTGAACCCAAGGTATATGATCATCTCATCCGGGCCTGGCAGACTTTCGACGGAAGGGGTCACAAGTGAAGCGATTCACCGTTTTTCGAGCAAAGTTCCCATTCTTGGTGTAGGACTCGGGTGCCATGCTATTGCAGAAACTTTTGGAGGGAAAACGATAAAGACAAAAAATTTGCTTCCAGGGAAACCTACAGGTGTTTTTCATGATGGGAAAACCATTTTTAATGGAATCAAAAAGCCTTTTTCGGCAACTCGTTATCACTCGTTGATGGTCGACAGGGACAGTATGCCTGATTGTCTGGTTGTTTCAGCATGGAGTTCGACAAAGGAAGTATTGGGAATCAGGCATAAGGATTACCCACTGGAAGGACTACAATTCAATCCCGAATCGATTATGACTGAAGCGGGAGAGAAGCTGTTGGAAAATTTCATTGAACATAACCGGATGGTTGTGAGTTGAAATGTATCTCTTTTTGAATGGGGAATTTATTAAACAAGAAGAAGCTCGCATCTCACCGTTTGACCATGGCTATTTATATGGGATGGGTGTTTTCGAGACATTCCGGACATACAGGGGAATTCCTTTTTTGCTTGATGAACATTTGGAGCGGCTGAATGCAGGGCTTGAGGAAATGAGGATTAAACGCGCTTTTGAAAGGGCGGAAGTGATGCCTGTCATTAAGAAGATATCAGAGCTTAACCGGCTGCCGAATTCCTACATAAGAATGAATGTTTCATCCGGGCCAGGACAAATAGGTTTACAGGTTGATCCTTATTTGGAGCCGACAGTCATTCTGTTTCAAAAGGAGCTTCCTCCGCTGAAACCGCTACGTGAAAAGGAAGCGGTAGTATTGACTATCCGCCGCAATACGCCAGAAACGAAAAGACGCTTAAAATCCCATCATTTTTTTAATAATATTGCAGCCAAACGGGAACTCGGGACTGATCCGGGGAAAGAGGGCATCTTTTTGACTGCTGATGGATATTTGGCTGAAGGTGTCACATCCAGCCTGTTTTGGGTAAAAAATGAGAAATTATATACCCCGATGATTGAAACTGGAATATTGGACGGAATTACAAGACAGTTCATTTTACGTCTTGCAGGCCAGCTGGGCATACCGGTAGAAGAAGGGATGTATAGAGAGCAGAAATTGGCTGAAGCAGAAGAAATATTTTTTACCAACTCAATCCAGGAAATTGTTCCTGTGAATGTCTTTGAAGGAAAAAGTTTGCCTGGAAAAAAAGGAACTGTTGTTCAAAAGCTGAACGCGTTGTATCAAAGGTTTGTTTCCGAACTTGAATAAAAAACTCCTGCCGAATTGGCAGGAGCTTTTAGTACGCAGTCAGTATCCACGTTTTCCCTCAAAATCCTCGGGAGAAGCAGGCCGATCCACTCTGCTTGCATCGTCAAAATTCAGGGCGGACCCAATAAAAAATACAAGGAATAAAGCGACTACAGCCAAAAAGATTACAAGTCCGATTAAAATTGAAATATCCATTCCAGTTCCCTCCTATTTATTTGATAGTGCGGAAACAATGAAGTTACATATGTATTCCCTTTTTCAATCCTTGTAAACATAAAAATCCTGTCATATGACAGGAAAGTTAACTGTTAGTCATCTTTCTTATCCGGTGGCAAGGAATCAATTGTGCGTGCATCATCGTAATCCAAAACGGTATGAATATAGTAGACGAGAAATCCGGCAATGGCAGCCAAAACACCTGTCAATCCAAGTGTGACCCATAATTGCATGAGCATTCCTCCTTGTTTAAATCTATGCCCATGCCTGGGATCTATTCCAATACAATAGAGGGAGTGCCTGTTTTATTGACATATAGATGGAATTTGGAATACGCGACGTTTAGCGCGAAATAAAAGGGGGGGTTCTGATGAGAGGCTCCAGCCAAAGTGTGAATTCTCGAAGAGTTAGGCGCAGGAGTGATTCCGATGAGAAATTCGGGGAGTGCCCGCTTAGTTTATAAATACTTTTGTCAGGATACTCTTCGGAAAACGGAAATCCTCTTAACTTTGTAAGGATACTCTTCGGAAATCGAAAATCCTCTTAATTTTACGTGGATACTCTTCAGAAAACGGAAATACTCATAACTTTGTCAGGATACTCTTCGGAAAACGGAAATACTCATAACTTTGCGAGGATACTCTTCGGAAAACGGAAATACTCTTAACTTTGTGAGGATACTCTTCAGAAAACGGAAATACTCTCAACTTTGCGAGGATACTCTTCGGAAAACGAAAATCCTCTTAATTTTACATGGATACTCTTCGGAAAACGGAAATACTCATAACTTTGCGAGGATACTCTTCAGAAAACGGAAACCCTCTTAACTTTACGAGGATACTCTTCAGAAAACGGAAATACTCTTAACTTTGCGAGGATACTCTTCAAAAATCGGAAATACTCTTATCTTTTGTCAGAATACTCTTCGGAAAACGGAAATACTCTTAACTTTGTAAGGATACTCTTCGGAAAACGGAAATACTCATAACTTTGCGAGGATACTCTTCGTAAAACGGAAATACTCATAACTTTGCGAGGATACTCTTCGTAAAACGGAAATACTCATAACTTTGCGAGGATACTCTTCAAAAATCGGAAATACTCATAACTTTACGAGGATACCCTTCAAAAATCGGAAATCCTCTTAACTACGACCGTTCCAGAACATAGGTAAACCTCCTGCAGAATTTTACAGGAGGTGGCTTTTTCAATTGTTTTTTTGATCTGAAGGCAAGTCGTCTATCGTGTTCGAGTCGCTTGAATCAAGTACAGACCCAATATAGTGGACTAAAAATATTGCTACCGCGCCCAATAAGATGGACAACCCAATTAAAACTCCCATTTGCACAATGATCCCCTCCACCCTTTTAATACAATGCCCGCTTTTCAAACATCTATTAATGAAAAGCGAAGAGGTTTCTCCGTTTATTAGATACTAGTATAGCTCATATTGTTGTTTCTCTCAAAGTTTATATCATTTAGATACAAAGAAATGAAAAACAGATGGCTTGAGTTTTTTACCATCTGTTTATAAGGTTATAAATCAGTTCTTTTTCCAGGCTCGTCTTTTCCGCCCGTGTCATTTCCTGTACTTGCTGTGTACCCGACACGATAAGAGAATTTTTTATCCAGGCGAAGCGCTTTGGGCATCTTATATTGCTCGCCGCTTTGATATTGTTTTCTTTCAGGCATGATTGATCCTCCTCAATCAAAAACTCTTTTTGAAATATTCTGATCTTCCCCATCCGTGTCTTCAAACTTAGGGGTGATTTGTCCTTCAGTGTAAACATCACTAACTTGTTCGTGGGTTGTGGCGAGTCCCTTAGATATTGAATCTTTCTTATCGGTGTCGTCTATGCTGTAAAACTTGCCGGCAAGTTTCATGCTCTTCTTATCAAGTTCCTTATCCAATGGATTCCCTCCTTTGTTTCCTTCACATATTATTTCCAAAAAAAGATTGACAAACACAAGAATTAATTACCATTGAAGATGGAGTGGACAGTACTGTCAAAAGGAAGTGTGGGAATCATTTATTTCCTAATACACTGGAGTCTTTTTTGCTTAAAAGGCTCTTAGCAAAATGTTTTCATTTTTTGATTAGCGAGCCTTGATTCCCCTTACTACAGGATAGATTTTTAACGGGTAGATCTGAGAGGGCTTTCTTTTATTTTGTCTGCATGGTATGATAAAAGGAATGCTTTTTCGAATAAACTTGAAATATCAAAGATGAAATAAATTACATGGCGTTCTTGATTAAATAATTAAGAACTTAATCACACTGGATCGACTACGGAGTCGTAAGGATGTATGAGAGGTAGGGCATACGTCGTTTAGGTTTTAAAATAAAAGAATTTTATCGCGGCAATTTATCTTGAGATATATAGTAATAACAAGTTTTAACAGATTCGTGAAGTATTAGGCACCTTAAGGGGTGCTTTTTATTTTTGAATAAACAACATGGTACGTTGGGAAAAATCATAAAATAAGAGAAGGAAAAATTTTGCATGATTAGGATGGAGCTAACCTAATAATCATGCAAAATGGCTTTGGAATTAATTTGATATGTACTAAATCGCCAATACAACAATACAAAGATTCACGAAATAAAACCCACGTCAAGTCAGCTATTAGTTCCAAGTATGATTAGGAGATCATACAATCGTTTTTCGAAACCGTAAAGAATGAACACTCTTCAGAAATTGGAGTCCCGGCAACACTACATCAATCGCTATTGATAGTGGATAGCCGGAAAGGAAAATAAAAAATATGCGCTCAACAAAGGCATTTGTGGGAACTGCTGATTAAAAAGTTGAGAGGTTAAATAAAATATATTTGTCGATAATGCAAATGTCCCCTCTTTGTGACATTTGTGCATACCTCCCCGAAATGGGGAGGGCCTTTTCATTTCTACAAGACAGTCTATCCAATCATTTCTCTTATATTTTAAGTAACTAAACGTGAAGAAAAGTCCCCATTTTGTGTCCGAGTTCAAAAGAACGGTAACTAATCGTGAAGAAAGATTCCCGCTTTATGTCCGATTTCGAAAAACCGGTAACTAATGGAGAAGAAAGGTGCCCGTTTTGAGTCCGATGTCGAAAGAACGGTAACTAATGGAGAAAAAAGGTGCCCGTTTTGAGTCCGATGTCGAAAAACCGGTAACTAATGATGAAGAAAGGTGCCCGCTTTGTGTCCGAATTCGAAAGAACGGTAACTAAAGGAGAAGCAAGGTTCCCGCTTTGTGTCCGAGTACGAAAAACCGGTAACTAATGGTGAAGAAAGATTCCCGTTTTGAGTCCCGTTTCGAAAAACTGGTAACTAAAGGAGAAGAAAGGTTCCCGCTTTGTGTCCGAGTACGAAAAACCGGTAACTAATGGAGAAGAAAGGTTCCCATTTTGTGTCCGAATTCGAAAAACCGGTAACTAATGATGAAGAAAGGTGCCTGCTTTGTGTCCGAATTCGAAAGAACGGTAACTAATGGTGAAGCAAGATTCCCGTTTTGAGTCCCGTTTCGAAAAACCGGTAACTAATGGTGAAGCAAGATTCCCGGTCAACACCGGGCTTTTATTATTCAAAAGGAATGATAAAATATAGAAAAAACTTTTAAATGGAGCATATTATGGATATTCGAAAATTAAAATTACATGAAGAACCTCCAATGGCTTTATTGTTATTGGCTGATCCCTCTCAAAAACATGTTCAGGAATATGTGAAAAGAGGGGAATGCTATGTAGCCGAGGTTGAAAATCAAATCATCGGGGTTTATGTACTACTTCCGACAAGGCCTAAAACGGTGGAATTGGTGAATATTGCAGTTGTGGAAAACAAGCATGGCAGAGGAATAGGGAAACAGTTATTAATGAATGCTATTCAAACAGCTAAATCAAAAGGATACAAAACCATAGAAGTAGGTACTGGAAATTCAAGCATAGGTCAATTGGCTCTGTATCAAAAATGTGGTTTCAGGATTACTGGTATTGATATGGATTTTTTTATTAAACACTACCCAGAAGAGATTTTTGAAAATGGGATACAATGTAGAGATATGGTTCGGTTATCCCAATATTTGTAAATTTAAAAGAAAAACTTGTTTAACACATCTTCATAGTTTTTTACTATAGACGAGTCAGGCATTAAAGCAGTTCGATTGGCAAGGAATTAAATTAGGTACGAACGACCAACTAACCAGAAAAACTTTAATACAAACCAGCAGATGCTAATCAAAAAGTGGAATCAAACACTGTTTGGAGGATATATAAGCTAGACGATTGGATACTGCACTTTCTGGTATGAGGGCCTGATATGGAATAGGCCCAATCCTGATCTCAGGATTAACACGTGCCGTGGCAAAGTAGGTCTGGACTGATGAGGGAATTAGGTAAAATAAAAAGCCCGCGTATTTGGCGGGCTTTAAGTTTGAAAGATTTCGGAGTTTAACTATAATTACTGCGCTTTAGCCTTTTTCGGCCAAATAAAGTTGGAAATAGCGATAAGGAAATCAATACCCAGAATAAGGGACCATAATTTCCAAAAGTCACCTAATACTTGAGTTCGAGAAGGATCGTTAATAAAGTAAATCAATCCTTGCAAAAAGATGCTTCCAATAATATAGGCAATTACATGCTGTCCCCAACTTTTAAAATAATGCTTCGCATAATCAAAGCCGTATCGCTTTTGTGGTTTTGGACCTTTCTTCATAACATAATAAAGAAAGTGTTCATCTGCCCATTTAATCATACTTTTTCCAAACGCCACTGAAACTCCTATATAAATCGCGGCAATGGCATGTGCTTTTGTAGCAGTAGCGCCCCGGTAAAGGTCTATACTTGTCGTGATTAGCAGAAGAAGATCAATTACTGGAGTCAAAGCTAGAAAAAATAAACCGAGTTTTTCTAATCTTAAAAAATATCGAGTTACTAGACCTAGAATAATAAAGACCCAAAATCCAATTTCACTTGCGACGATCATCCAAGCTACGAGATTCATAGAAGACCTCATTTCTACATATTCCAAAGTTACTATTAATTTTAATGATGACAAACCTTACAAGACTTTGCCTTTCAAGAAAAAGTTGCCCCTTCTTGGGTAAGAGCAGGAGGATCTTTTGCTGGAAATCCAAACGTCCGTTGAGACGGTTTTAAAAATTGGATTTAACCTCAATTATCATATGGGATAGCAACCTGCTGTAGCTGCTAAGTAATCTAAACATAAGAAACAATCCCGATTAACCCTAAGGACTCATAAAAAAATCATGTAATCCGCTGGTATGACTACACAAAATACGAAGCTGTTGAAAAGTTGCCTACTTTATTTGCCTACTTTATTGAAGTTCTAAATGGATTATTGGATAAGGGCGACCAGCATCATCTGTCGGGTCTTCACTGATAATCGAAAACCCATTTTTCAAGTAGAAACTTTTCGCATTCAGATTGTCTTTATTCACATCAACGGTTATCACATTATAAACGTCAATTAATGCCTGAAGAATTTGTTTTCCATAACCTTTTCCAGTCTTATTAGATTTTAAAAATAACATTTCTAAGTGATTTTTATTTACAGCTGAAAATCCAATTAATGAACTGTCAACATACTAAAGCTGGACATCAAGTTGGGGTAGATATAAGGAGATTTCTCTTTTAATATCTTGTTTATCATTAAAGCTTAGAAAACTTTGAGTAGCTGTTACAGATTTTTCCCGAATATTTATTATATCTTCATAATCATCAGATATTGCTTTTCGGTTATACATATAATCAATCTCCTCATTTTTTTACTATCACGCTCCTTTATTGAATTTATCCTAGGATTATAATGGTGTATTTCCAATCCTCATGTTTGTACATTTTAATGACTCTTTTCAATTTAATTGATAATTTAGCTTCCTTTTTATATTAGAGGAGGTAGCGAATATTTTCAATAATAAATAGGCCCGGGGCTGACCTGACTTTAACTGTGAGCGTCCAAATGCAACAACCGATCCCAGTCACCGGTATGGCTGCCCATGTGCAAAAAAGCCGCTTCCCACAGTTCTTTGTTACTAGGTATTTCGATCCGGTTTTTTTCTGAGAAAGCTTTGAAGTACGTGTTCAAAATATGTTAATATGATCAAACCAGTGTGTAAAAATATTGGTTTTCTCATTGGCTAAAAATATATGTCTTGCGATACGTCTGCCATCTGAAATATTCATTATGAAGATGACAAACGGATATGAAACCAGAAACAAGGTTGCCTAGAAATGCAAAAGAAGGCATACTATTTATGTTGATTATGTCAATCATTTCAGTTAATACTATCGCTCCCATTATTATAGGGTTGGAACGCGGCTTTTAATTTAGATACATTAAAGCTTATTCTGATTAATGTGGGTTAAGGTCATTTTAGCAGTAAGGTTAGTTGCGGGACCGATTGTTGGAGATGCTCCCTAAACTCGAGGGACAGACCGATTTAACGCCAGAGTATTATTAAATATTTTATTAACTATCCATTATTGGTACTTGGGGTGGTTCGAAACAAATTAGCTTGGAATCGTTTAAGAACTTTCTTCATCTTTGGTCTAGAAACTTTGGTGTAGCATTTTGGATAAAATTAATCGTCGCACAGCCGATCGCAAGATTTGCAAAACAACTACATGCAAGCCGATGCGAAAAACTGAGAGTGTAAATACTTAAAACACTAAATAAACAGGCTTCCTTTTTTATAAAATTGGACTCATTTTGATCAATCTTTGTTCAAAATGTGTTCTTTTCATGTGCCGCAAATCACGTTTTTAAACAAAATTAACCAATTGCAGGAATAGAATGTGATCAATAATTGAAATTGAAGTAAAGCTTGATTATATAGCTGAATTATCGGCTTGAGAGTCCACATATCTAACCATCCCCAAAGATGGATGCCTTTGGGGCATAAGTAAAACTCGAATTCCTATGGTCGAGCAACTACTGAAATTCAAAGAGTCAGTCTGTAAGAACTGTGATGTCGTTGATGGCTTCCAGGTAATATGATATATGGTCAATGCCGTATCATAATGTGTTCACAATCACTCCAGGTCGTTGCAAGTGGAATATTTATGTGGATTCAGGTTTGGGGATTAAATAAAAGTGAAATGTCAATAATGTATAATGCTCCCCATATGCATCTGCACGTCCCTCTCAATTAGAGAGGGATTTTTTATTAAAAAATCCTCATTTCTATCAGACAATTCATCCAGTCATATACGGAACTCTACAATATATTAATAACGAGTCGGCCGGCTTAAATCATTAAGAGGAGAGATGTAAATGTCGTTTGAACATGACTTTGTTGGCGGCGAAAGAGAAAGACGGAGAAGGCGGCGGGAAAGGTTAGTTTGTAGATGTCGAGAAGTATGGGATTGGGACTGGGATGATTGTGATCACGATCACCATCACCATCACCATCGTCATCATCATGGTCGCGAGCGATTCATTTGCCGCTGCAGAGAGAGACACGACGACTAATTAAAAACAGGCCCGGCGCTGACCGGGCTTGTTATCATGGTATGTGCGATGCCAGAACCAAATGGGCAAAGTTGGCATAGAGTTGAAAAAGGATGCTCAACCTGTAACGAAAAAGATTTAGAGGATTTCAAACAAACGATGATTAATTTAATATTGAGTAATTCTCAACTTAATCATAATGATGAAACATTAAACTTAAACAATGAGGGAGAAATTAAGAATATAGCACATAAAGAGGCCCCGCCAAAGGATTACAATAATCTACATAACGAGCTTAAGTAAAAAAACTGAGGAGTCACTTATATAGATTTTTCACTTTGAGAATTTATCACAAACGGGAAAATCTGAAGTAAAGATCCCCTTTGAAATTAAGTATTGTGAACCAGGGTTATCCTGCATATTGAAGAATTAACTTATAATGCTTAAAAGACCTGATATTATTATAGAGGGAGGATTGCGTTGGCTTTGAAACAAGTATATAAAACTACTAAAAATCTTAACGGAATCCCCAGTTAAACGTATTTCAGGTCGCGGCGGATTAAAAAAGTATTCATCCCCTTCAATTACGCCATAATAATTTTGAATACTAAGAAGTGAAAAAACAGAAAAAAGGTGCTGTTATGCTGTTAGATGATTATATATAAGATGTTCCCTACTTTAAAAATCAAACCACCACTTTTTTATAATTGGACTTCAGGTATTCGATTTGAGTTGGGTAACCCTAAAGAACATAATGAAGTAAATTACATGAAACGTGTTTATTTCCGTTCCTTATCTCTATTCAGAAGACTACACTCGGCTAATGATGAAATTTTTATTGTAGCTGATATTCATCATGATAACGAAGTTTTTAGATGGCGTAAAATAAAGATATTTAAGCACTATATAAAATCCAAAGAAGCTTTATTCAGGCTACAACATCAAACTATTCCTTATGTTTTTGAAGATGTGTATGACAGAATAGATTATTACACCCATAAATATATACTTAAATGTAATGTTTCTGATGTAAAATATTCTCAATTGATAAAGGCAATCTGCAATCATGATATGGATATAAAACCAAAAATTCATCATGATGTATTTTTTATCAACATCACTAAAGGAACAATTTTTCATGTTTATGACGACAGAGGTTGTGACGTTATTGCATCCAGTAAAGAGTCAATTAGGTATTTGTATGAAGAATACAATGATTGGATCTTAAAATACGATAAGGCAGCCATTGATGAACTATTTCAATAACATTCACAATCAGAAACTTTAGTTTCACAACAATTGTGCTGTATTCGGCAGACTTTTTTAGGAGTGATAATTTTGACAGTTCATCAATATTGCTTCAAGCAGGGAGATTCCAACTGGTGATTTTGGACAAACCCGTAGGACACCAAAGTTGATTTTTTTGGTATATCAGTATGGGATTTAGATGGTTATGGTGAAATAAGAGGGAAATTTTCCAATCCTTTTGTGTATCATCTGGGTTGTCGTAATACCAGAAAGTGTCATAGAAATTTTTTTAAATGAAAACCTTTTTTGAAAGTTGGACAGTATTCAACGATCGGGCATTTTTATAAAGATAAAGGTTAGGTGGAAGCTCAATTGAAAAAAAATAATGAGCATCAAATGTCGGCTTTACTCAATTCAGACCAACGGGTGTAAAGCATGAATACTTGGTTGATTTGCAAAATAAACAGGTAACCGGAACAGTTTCATACAATGATAAAATTCATATGACTGTTCTTGTGGATTTAAAGTTTGATAAAGTGGATGTTGAAGGAAGTCTTAAAGAGCTAAAAGGAATTTCAATGGATAAGGAATCCTATATAAGAATGTTTGCGAGAGAAGCAAAGTTCTTTGTTGACAAACAATATTTCGAATCCCAAGGAATACTTTGAGCAGTTTAAATAATTCCTTATTCAAATAATGGGGGGTTTGTGACTTTTCCTTAAACATTGACAGTATGTAAAGCATCGTTTCCCTTTACATCTTCGTTTTTCATCTATATTTGGTTCCATTGATAGATTCAGTCTAATTGTAAAAGTTCTGCTATCGGGCGCGTATTGGGTAATCGGATAATCGTGAGGAAACCTCAAAAAGCTTCCTAATTGAACATACAGAAAAGGAGAATGTATCATGACCAAACATAAGATTTATACAATGAGTGTCGCAAGTGTCTATCCCCATTATGTTACGAAGGCGGAGAAAAAAGGGCGTACGAAAACAGAAGTCGATGAAATCATTCGTTGGTTAACAGGGTATAGTCAGGAAGAGTTAGAAGCGCAACTGGAAAAAAAGACAGACTTTGAGACCTTCTTTGCGGAAGCTCCCCAATTGAACCCTTCTCGGACCTTGATCAAAGGTGTGGTCTGCGGTGTTCGGGTGGAAGACATTGAAGAACCAACTATGCAGGAAATTCGCTATTTGGATAAGTTAATTGATGAGTTGGCAAGGGGAAAAGCCATAGAGAAGATTTTGCGGGGATAATAATAAAGATTCTGTTTCCAGAAAATAGCGTCTTAAATTATCTGGGCGCTTTTCAGGAATGGGATGGGGATCTTTTTATGTATTGGGCCATATTCATGAATAACAGATTAGACAAAAATTGTACTAAAGCAAATGGTGCAGGTTAGTTTGACAAGAACAAAAGAACACAGATCATATAATTCATCTGTGTTCTAAAGGTTTTTGAGCACTACTTTGATTAATCCCTATTCTTATCCCAAATCAACCCCCAGTTTGTATGCAGGTTTTTGTGTTAAAGGGAACGTTAATGCTCTGATACATTCAAGAACACGCATATCTAGCTTTTGAAGATCCTCAAAGTTGCCATAGTTATGCCGCCTGAAGTTTGATTATTTTTTTCGCATTAATTATTGAGATGAAGAATGGCTAGGATGGTTCTGTTCTTCTTGGCTATCTTTGATAACGATTAAGACCCCAAAGAGAATTAAAACAGAACCTATCCAAAAGGTTATACTAATCGTTTCACCTAGTATTAACCATCCTAATAATGTTCCAACAACGGGTTGAAAGAAAAAGAAAACTCCCCCACTAGAAGCATTTAGCATCTGTAATCCACGATTCCATAATAGAAATGCGATAGATGTCGATATTACACCCAAATACATTAATCCTCCCCAAATGGTGGGATTAATGAGATCATTTAAATCAATTTGTGGCAGCTTTGGTATAACAAAAGGAGTTAGAACAACAACAGCGATTAAAGCAGCATGGGCCGTAACAACAATTTGCGAATAATCACTAGGCAGACGCTTTATGAGTACGGACATTAACGCCCATGTTAATGCTGCTATAATAAGTGATACTCCACCAAGCGTGCTAGACACATTAATATCATCAATTCCAACAATGATAATTACACCAATAGTGGCTAAACTAACTGAAATAGCCTTCTTTGAACTTAAACGTTCTTTAAGGATTAAACTAGCAAACAAAACCATAAAGGCTGGTGTTGTAGATGTTATAATAGCCCCCATTTGTGCAGTGGAAAGCATTGTACCTGTTTCTTGAGTAACAATGGAAATGACGTACCCAATAATTGCAATAGCAATTATAATGCCAAAGTGATGTCTTTTAATTCGCCAATTCTGTTTAGTGACCAGTCCAATTATAACTAATGCAACAAGTGCTATTAGATATCGCATCCATACAAGTTCTAATGGTGGTATGACTGCCACTACTACTTTAACGACAACATACATACCTCCCCAGATACTCGAAGCTAATATTAAATATAAGGAACCAATAAGTGTATTTTTCATTTTTGTACCCTCCGTTTTTTTAGGCTTGTATATGCCTTAACGGAGAGAAGCAGCCGTTCAATTCTCTCCGTTAAAAGCGGGAGAGTGCTACTGGTACATCATTTTCAAATAAAGGTGCATAATACATACAATTCAACTCCTTATAAGAAATAAATAACAAATTTAGCATAGCAAATATAATTTCTAATGCAAGTTTCCGTATTTCGTATAACTTTCACTGATAAATATCAACCTTTTAAATTAATAATCACCTAAAGGTTTTTTCACCATCTAGAATTAAGAAATTTGTCCAACTTAAGGGTTGGGATGTTCTCATCAATGTATTAGATTCTCTTAATAAGGAACATCATACATTAAAAAAACATGTACCATTATCCTTATCAAATAGGATCAATCATTGGTAAACAAATATATAAGTCGCTTCTAAAAATACCTAAATAAAAAATCTACCTTTCTCTTGAATACAGAAATTAGGAAAAAGGAGTGTACATATGAAAAATACCCGTAATTTACTGAGAAACCTCAAATCTTTGGAAGGGCCATTTCCAAAATTTGATCCTGCAAATGTTCCTTCAAATCCAAATGAGCTCTTTCAAGAATGGTTTCATATTGCTATAAAAAATGGTGTTCATGAACCTCATTCCATGACACTTTCTACCATCAATTGTATTGGGCAACCTGATGCAAGAGTACTCATTTTAAAAGATATGGATGAAGACGGATGGTACTTTGCTTCTAGCTCAAACAGTATGAAGGGACAACAATTGAAGATGAATCCAAATGTTTCTTTAACTTTTTATTGGTCTTTGATTGGTAGGCAAGTTCGAATACGAGGAGCGTCAATGAGGGGAGGAAAGGAGCAAAGTGCAAAGGATTTTTTAGAAAGAGGGGAAATTGCACGAGCCATTGCTCTTCTAGGAAAACAAAGTAAAGTTTTGCCTGACAGTAAAGTCTTAGAGGAATCATTTATACAGCAAATTGAGCGGATGAAAAATGAACCTAATATAGTAGACCCTAATTGGTGCTTATATAAAGTAAGAGCAAGTGAGGTGGAATTTTGGCAAGGAGATAGAGAAAGAAAGCATATACGCTTATTGTATCGAATGGAAAATAACACATGGATCAAAGAACTTCTGTGGCCATAGTTTACAACACTTAAGAAGTAAACATTGGGGACAACTCGTCAGAGAATTTTTTCATAAATGGGCCCAATTGTAGAGGAATCTGGAGACTTTATCATACCATGAAAATTTAAGCCCGGTCAGCGCCGGGCCCTTTTTCATGGTGTGAGTTCGTGGAGCATAAATAGTATATGCAATTCATTGTTATTTAATTACCTTGCATAAATGTTCTGTTTCTGGATATCTGAAGCTTACTTTTGATGTATTCAAGAAGATCCCCGTCTTCCTCATCATAAAGATAACTATAAAAACATTAAAAGTGAACAATCTCTCGCCTTCTGTGGATTCGTTATATTTTTAAATTCATTCAAATCTGTGTTAGGTTTAGGTTCACCTGTCATGGTGCGTAAACGGGGAAATCTGATGTGTCACTTTGCCAGGCTAAAGGTGACCTATCCGTGACACTTTGCTTTTTAAAACAAAAACAGCAAGGGAGCGAAAACGCTGAAACCCTTGCTGTTATTGGCTTTGTAAGTACGGCCCCGACAGGAATCGAACCTGTGACGCACGGTTTAGGAAACCGACGCTCTATCCTCTGAGCTACGGAGCCATGGTGTAAAGTGGGAAAAGCACATGTATTATTATAATATAAATCATCCTTCTTTAAAAGTATAAAAATTGGTTTGGATAATTTATGAAATTTTCTTTCTAAATAAATACCGTCCAAGAAACTCTCCATCATCATAATAATTCTCTGATCAACTCATTTTTTCATTATATTATAAACAAAGGTCGGTCGAGCAAATGTCTGCTTTGTCTTTTTGGAGGTAGAGAATCTGTGATTTTTTGTAATTTTCGTATAATGGATTTATTAGGAGGGGATTGGCTTGAACGCTTTTTTCAATTTAAGAACGCCGCCATTGATTACATATGGCTCTGGTTCTTTTAAAAAAATTAGTGAAGTAGCTGCATTAAAGGGGAAGAAAGCTTTAATCATTTCTGACAAAATGATGGAGCAGCTTGGGAATGTGGACCGATGTGTAGGTTTTTTGGAAAAGTGTAGGGTGAGCAGTGTCGTATATCTTGGAGTGGAGACGGAACCAACTGATCAATATGTGGCGGAAGCTTTGCAGATGTTTAATGAAAGCGCTTGTGATCACATAATTTCCTTGGGCGGAGGAAGCTGCATTGATACGGCAAAAGCAGTTTCCGTTCTTGTTGGAAATGACGGGAATATTGATGATTTTGCAGGTGGAAAAAGAGTGGCGGATCAGCCTCCGATTCCGCATATCGCTATTCCAACTACAGCCGGTACCGGCTCCGAAGCAACTGATGTTACGGTTATAACCAATACATCGAATCAAGTTAAATTGATGATCAAACAGCCGGCCTTCATGCCGGCGGCAGCAATCGTGGATCCTGAATTAAGTAAATCTTCTCCGAAACATGTAACTGCTGCAACTGGAGTAGATGCTCTTAGTCATGCGATAGAGGCATATTTGTCCAAAAAGTCCCATCCAATGACAGACATGCTTGCTTTTTCTGCAATGGAATTGATTGTAAAAAATATTCGGGATGCTTATACAGACGGCTGTAATATGGAGGCAAGGGAAAAAATGTCTCTGGGATCTTTGGAAGCAGGTATGGCATTTACCAATGCATCTGTGTGTCTCGTACATGGCATGTCGAGACCCATTGGGGCATTGTTCCATGTTCCGCATGGATTCTCAAACGCCATGCTCTTGCCAGCAGTACTGGAGTTCAGCAGGGATTCATGTGTGGAAAGACTTGCCGATTTAGGAAGGGTTTTTACACTTGATAAGGATTTATCGGATGAAGAAGCAGCAGACATTGCGGTAAATTCAGTGAGTGGGCTTTGTGCTGATTTAAATATCCCTAATCTAAAAGGATGGGGGATTGACGAAGAGGCATTTATCCTGGCAGTGGGAAAAATGGCAAAAGATGCTATGGATAGCGGGAGCCCCGCGAATAATCCAAGGGTACCTACATTGCAGGAACTGCAAGAACTTTATTTGTACTGCTATGATTATCAATTTTCCGGAAAGGGTGCGGCGGCAAAATGAAAGGAACGGATTCGGACAGCCCATCTGTCCGATCCATTCCAACTTGGGATTTAAATAAAGTTCGCTCCATATAGCAGCAGAAATTGATAACCTGGTCAATTCCTATCTAACCATCGGCTTCGAATCATAACCATTGACGACTAAGTCCAGTTTTCCGGTTTTCGGATCAATGACTAGGCCGTGTACAGGGACCTCATCTGCCATCAGAGGATGGTTCCTGATCATGTTGACGCTATGCTCGACGCTCTCTTCGACACTATCAAAGCCGGTCAGCCATTCATCCAGGTCAATACCGGAATTTTGAATGATATCCAAGGTCTCTTTGCTGATCCCACGTTCCTGCATTTTATCGAGGACATGTCCGCTTTCAATAGCACTCATTCCACAATCGTGGTGCCCGATGACGTAAACTTCGTCGGCTTTCAATTCATATACGGCAATCAGCAGGCTGCGCATGATACTTCCGAACGGATGTGTTAGAATGGCTCCTGCATTTTTAACTACTTTGACATCGCCATTTTTCATATTCATCGCTTTATGGAGAAGCTCGACCAAACGAGTGTCCATGCATGTGAGAATTACAAGCTTCTTATCAGGAAATTTCGTTGTTGAATAGGCTTCATACATTTTTTCTTCAATAAATATTTTGTTGTAATCAAGGATTTCATTTAATAAGGACATTTGTCATTTCCTCCTGTTAAAGATTTTTTTTTATTTTATCGAAGATTGGACAGAAAAAACAGCATGACGCACACCACCCCCTACCTCTCCAATGGATAAAAGCTGCAGGGGAGATGGAAAAATGCAATAAAATGCCCATGATACCTGCCCGTCATGTCCATTTTTATTTCAAGTATTCTACCGCTCAGTGGTGACCCGGCGAACAAGCACATTAAGATAAAAACGAATGCAGTCTTCCTCTTCACAAAATTAATCTGCTTATTGAAAAGGGGAATTCTTTAAGTGGATGGTCTGTTTATGTATGGTAGCGAGTTGTCAAATTCAAAGTGTTCGTCCGCTTTTTAATAGGAAAAGTGCTGCCGGCCAAATGCTTCCTTTTGAGAAAGATCGGGTTCAGTTCGGAACCTAGGGCCTACCGCATCATGGAAAGGTTTACAAACGAAGTGAGTTCATGGTTGCTCTCCTTTACAATGTCGAAAAAATGAATAGTTGACGCATGTTCTTGTCTTCAAGTATCATTATTGATGGAAATAATGATAAAAACCCGGATGGGAAGAGGTTCATAGCGTTTAACCCTCTATAAAAAACTATGGCTTAATCAACACTGCCATATCTGCGCGATATGGCTTTTTTAATGCCTGGCTTTTTGAACCCTTGAACGGGTAATTCTTGGGAGGTTTTTTGAATGGCTGGAAGAAACGAAGATACATTGAAAGAATTATCATTGCTCGGGAATCAGAATACAAAATATTTATTCGAATATTCACCTCAGGTTCTGGAACCCATCGATAATCTGCATGCAGACCGGGATTATTTTATTAAATTCAACTGTCCGGAGTTTACGTCTCTTTGCCCGCAGACAAATCAGCCTGATTTCGCGACAATGTACATAAGCTATATCCCTGATAAAAAGATCGTCGAAAGCAAGTCACTCAAGCTTTACCTCTTCAGTTTCCGCAACCACGGAGATTTTCATGAAGACTGCGTAAATATCATCATGAATGATTTGATTGATCTTCTTGATCCCAGATATATAGAGGTATGGGGCAAGTTCACTCCAAGAGGCGGCCTATCCATCGATCCATATTCCAATTACGGCAAACCCGGAACAAAATATGAACAGATGGCAGAATATCGTCTGATGAACCATGATTTGTATCCGGAAAAAGTGGATAACCGATAGGGGAGATCGGAATGCTTCTGTATTTGAACGGTACTTTCGTCGGTTTGTTGATTCTATCCAATATACTTGCCGTGAAACTTATTAGCCTGGGAAACTGGGTTGTGCTGCCGGCAGCGGTCATTGTCTATATTTTCACTTATCCCATTACAGATACAATCACAGAAGTTTACGGTAAAAATGAGGCCAGGAAGACGGTCATGGCCGGATTGTTCACACAAATTCTTGCCGTTTTGTTCATCTATGTCACTATTAAACTTCCACCGGCACCCTTTTATGAAAATCAAGCTTCATTCGAAACTATTTTTTCAGCCGGATTCCGCGTCACTTTGGCAAGCCTGCTGTCGTTCCTTATAAGCCAGAATCTAGATGTAACTGTATTCCATCGCTTGAAAAAAAGACACGGGGAAAAGAAATTGTGGATCCGGAACAACGCCTCGACTATGACGAGCCAGTTAGTGGATACAACAATTTTTATTACGATCGCTTTTTATGGAACCATGCCGCTCGGAGCATTACTCGCTCTCATTTTAACCCAATATTCTTTTAAGTTTATCGTGGCCGTCCTGGATACACCGCTTGTTTATCTCTTGGTGAAAATATGCAGGAGGGAATCTGATAAACATTCAATCGAAGAATCGGCCTCAGCATAATTTTTTACAAAGAGCGAAACTTAATATGCATTCAAACGTATGATTACTATCACCATTTTAAAAGAGAAAAGGGCGGGATGTTTACTAGAGATACCTTAATATTTTAAAAAAGGATGGATGGCTATGACTCTGTTCGGTGTACCGATTGAAACCATCTATTTGATCTTGTTGATCGCCTCAGGCAGCCTGACAATCTTGTACTTGTTCTTTGGGGATGTCCTGGAAGGGCTGGGGGAAGCGGCTGGATTTTTAAATCCTATTCTAATATTGGCCTTTATTACTTTTTTTTCCGCAGGCGGATATATTCTTGAAGCGGTCACTTCCCTGAACAGCTATATCATCATGGGAATTGCCGCACTTGCTGCGCTCCTGTTGGACACCATTCTCAATATCTTTGTTCTCGTTCCCATGTCTTCCGCGGAGCAGTCATTGAGCTATACGGAAAAATCCTTGGAGGGCAGAATAGGAAAGGTGAGCATTTCCATTCCCGAAAAAGGTTTTGGAGAAGTAGTGATTGAAAGCTACAGCGGAATGATTTCCAAGCCGGCAGCCAGTTTTGAAAATAAGGCTATTCCGCAAGGGGCTGAAATACTGGTGATCGAAGTGAAAGATGGTGTATTGAACGTTATGCCATACAAAAAGAATTTTACTTAGACGAGGGGGAATTGATTGATGCCTTTTGGTGTAATGATTGTATTATTAGTCGTGGTTTTTATTCTTATTGCTCTCATTGCCGTATTTATCACCAAATATCGTACGGCAGGTCCTGATGAAGCTTTGATTGTGACTGGAAGCTACCTTGGTGGAAAAAATGTCCATGTGGATGATGCAGGAAATAAAATTAAAATCATCCGGGGCGGAGGTGCCTTTGTCCTTCCAGTGTTCCAGCAGGCACAGCCTCTCAGTTTACTGTCAAGCAAGCTTGAAGTAACTACGCCCGAAGTATATACAGAACAGGGAGTTCCTGTGATGGCGGACGGAACGGCCATCATTAAAATCGGCGGTTCCATTGGGGAAATCGCAACAGCTGCTGAACAGTTTCTAGGAAAAACAAAAGAAGAAAGAGAAAATGAAGCGAAGGAAGTACTTGAAGGACATCTTCGTTCCATACTCGGTTCCATGACGGTCGAAGAGATTTATAAAAACCGGGATAAATTTTCTCAAGAGGTACAACGTGTTGCTTCACAGGACCTGGCTAAAATGGGTCTTGTCATCGTCTCATTCACAATTAAAGAAGTCCGCGATAAAAACGGCTATTTGGATTCCCTGGGTAAACCGCGGATCGCACAGGTAAAGCGCGATGCGGACATCGCAACTGCAGAAGCGGAAAAAGAAACGCGCATTAAACGAGCGGAAGCCGCGAAGGAAGCGAAAAAAGCAGAGCTTGAACGTGCAACAGAAATCGCGGAAGCAGAAAAAGTCAATCAGCTGAAAATGGCGGAATTCCGCCGTGATCAGGATACTGCACGGGCGAACGCTGACCAAGCGTACGACCTTGAAACAGCTCGCGCCAAGCAGGAAGTAACAGAACAGGAAATGCAGATTAAAATCATTGAACGGCAAAAGCAGATTGAATTGGAAGAAAAAGAAATTTTGCGTCGTGAGCGTCAATATGACTCAGAGGTCAAGAAGAAAGCCGATGCTGACCGATATGCTGTAGAGCAGGCTGCAACAGCCGAAAAAGCGAAACAGATTGCTGAAGCAGATGCCCATCAATACCGAGTGGAAGCAACTGCCAAGGCTGAAGCGGAGCGAATTCGCCTGGATGGGGTAGCAAAAGCAGATGCACAGCGGGCACAAGGGGAAACTGAAGCAGAAGTCATTCGCCTCAAAGGGATTGCCGAAGCAGAAGCGAAACGTAAAGTGGCGGAAGCGTTCGAGCAATTCGGGCAGGCTGCCGTGTTGGATATGGTCTTGAAGATGCTTCCTGAATATGCGAAGCAAGTGGCTGCACCTCTTGGAAACATCGATAAAATTACGGTTGTTGACACAGGCGGACAGGGAGAAGGCGGAGCCAATAAGGTTACCGGCTATGCGACCAACCTGATGGCAACCATGCAGGAATCTTTGAAAGCTTCTTCCGGCATTGATGTCAGAGAGCTTTTGGAGAACTTGTCCGGAAAAGGAAATGTTCGGACCAGCATCGATGCATTGACTGAAGAGGTACGGGGTTCAAGTATGAAGGAAGACATTGTTAAGGAAGAAGAGTCCATGAAATAAAAAAAGCTGTCCGGAAAGTCACTACAAAAGTGAATTTCTGGACGGCTTTTTTATATACTGGGAAAAGATCAATGAATTCTAAACAAAAATTTATTATTTCGGCGGCAGAGATACCATTAGTGCCTGTATTTACAGTAATTCTCGTAGCTCGGTCACTAATGGCAGCTAAAGGTCCCCGTATTTACGGTAAATCTCGAAGGTCGGTCACTAATCGGGTCAAAAGGTGCCCGTTTTTCTGGTAAATCCCGTGGCCCGGTCACTAATGGCGGTTAAAGGTTCCCGTACTTACGGTAAATCCCGAAGGTCGGTCACTAATCGGGTCAAAAGGTTCCCGTTTTTAGAGTAAATCCCGTGGCCCGGTCACTAATGGCAGCTAAAGGTTCCCGTATTTACGGTAAATCTCGAAGGTCGGTCACTAATCGGGTCAAAAGGTGCCTGTTTTTATGGTAAATCCCGTATCTGGGTCACTAATCGCCGCCAAAGGTTCCCGTATTTCCAGTAAATCCCTTAGCTCGGTCACTAATCGGGTCAAAAGGTTCCCGTTTTTCTGGTAAATCCCGAAGGTCGGTCACTAATGGCGGTTAAAGGTTCCCGTATTTGCGGTAAATCCCGTGGCTCGGTCACTAATCGCCGCCAAAGGTTCCCGTTTTTAGAGTAAATCCCGTGGCCCGGTCACTAATCGGGTCAAAAGGTTCCCGTTTTTAGAGTAAATCCCGTATCTCGGTCACTAATCGGGTCAAAAGGTGCCTGTTTTTCTGGTAAATCCCGTATCCGGGTCACTAATCGCAGTTAAAGGTTCCCGTATTTACGGTAAATCCCGAAGGTCGGTCACTAATCGGGTCAAAAGGTTCCCGTATTTACGGTAAATCCCGTGGCCCGGTCACTAATTGACGTAAAAAGAGCCCGTTATCGCGGAAATCCAAAGAAGCACTTGGCTGAAAAAGATCATAACGTTGTGCATTGGCAGGAATATGAAAAAGGAGGACATTTTTTTGCAACCATACCAATGATGCCGGAAATTAATATCCCTAATCGCAGTAAAAATAGCCCGTTTTACGGTAAGTTCCGGAGAGCGGTCATCAGTCTCTCTAAAGAAAAGATCCGCGCTCTCTTTACCTGATTAAACGGGCTTACTGGATGTTCCTTCGAACACTATTATTTTCCAACAGTTTGGAGCTGATTTATGAATTTCAATGCCCTTCCAGTACCTATTGCCACAGATTCCAATGGGTTTGGGGCAATATGGACAGGAACAATGATTTCTTCACTCAGCCATTCCTGCATGCCATTCAGCAGTGCACCTCCACCGGATAAAACCACACCATGGTCAACTATATCCCCACTTAATTCGGCTGGGCAATTTTCCAATGTAGCCCGAATTGCTTCCAAAATATGAAGCAATGACTCTTTCAATGATTCCTGAACTTCATAGGAACTTAAAGTGATCGTTTTGGGGAGACCCGTAACAAGGTCCCGTCCGCGGATATCCATTTTTTTCTCCGGATGGTCAACAAGTGCATAACCGATTTCTATCTTAATGTTTTCTGCTGTCCGCTCTCCGATCAATAGATTGTAGCTTTTTCTTACGTGTTGAATGATATTATCGTTCAACAAGTCACCGCCGATACGGACGGTATTGCAATTAACAACCCCACCATAAGAAATGATGGCTACTTCTGTTGTCCCTCCGCCAATATCAACGACAACATTTGCAACAGGCTCCTCAACAGGAAGGTCGGCTCCAATCGCTGCGGCAACCGGCTCCTCGATCAAATGAACATTCTTTGCTCCACAAGATTTGACGGCATCATGGATGGCACGCCTTTCAACAGAGGTAGCCCCCGATGGTGTACAAACAACCACATCCGGTTTGCGGATAGTAAATCCCAATGTTTTGCCTGCTTTTTTCATTACGTGCTTCAACATTTGGCTGGTGATGTCAAAATCAGCGATGACCCCGTCTTGGAGCGGACGGACGGCTGTAATATTGGCAGGTGTTTTGCCGATCATTTCTTTTGCATCCGCTCCAAACGCAACTACTTGCTTTGTATTAGTATTAACCGCCACAACAGACGGCTCGTTCAAAATAATCCCTTTGCTTTTTGTATAAACAAGAACATTGGCTGTTCCTAGGTCAATCCCGATTTCAGTACTTGAAAACATATGTACCACCTTGCCTTTACTTGTAATATCCTAGATTAAGTATAATAAATTTATAGGGATATTTCTTGCTGTTTTTGGCAAGTGGAAGAAATTGTTACAGACAAAAAAGCCCAAAAACCGACATAAGCGTTGATAATTCACTGATTTTGTTATTACCTTGACGGTGGCTGTTATATAAACTTAAACTTCCTGTAAAATTATAGCGGAATTGTAATCATCCAATATATTCCTGTATTACAGGCTTAAATTTGAAAAAAAATCAGCCAAATCTTTGCTTTCTTTTTTCCTTTGTTGGCGATTGGCTGCCCGGCCTTTGGCTGTCTCATTGAGCCAGCGTTCTTCTTCCGACTCAGGGATCGCCTTTGGTACAGGGCTTGGACGACCATTTTCATCCAAAGCGACGAATGTAAGGAAAGAAAAAGCCGCAAGTGATTTTTCACCTGTAATCAAGTGTTCAGACAAGACCTTTACAAATACTTCCATCGATGTCGTACCGCTCCAGGTTACGATCGCTTCCATTGTAACGGCATCGCCTATCCGGATAGGTTTAAGAAAATCGACAGAATCCGTTGATACCGTGACGACCGGTTTGCGAGAGAACCTGGCTGCAGCAATGGAAGCTACATCATCTACATCAGACATTAACTTTCCCCCAAATAAATTGCCATGATGGTTCGTATCAGGAGGGGATACGTGGCTTGTTTTTATAGTCAGTGATTCTTTCATTTTTTTACTTGGCTGTTGTTGCATTCTTTTCACCTCTTTGATGTCAAACTGCTATTCATTATACCCAATAGTCAAAAATAGTGTATATTTCGTGTTTATTATTACATATTTAAGGGTAAAGATGAGTGTGCTTTCCATTCATTTTGACTTTAGGCGTCTCTGGCCACCGTGTTTTTGTGAATATTTTTAAAGAAGAGGGGAGATGTCACAATGGATAAGCTGCCAAAAAGAGTTATGTACAATCCAGATGGTTCCTCTATGATGAAGCGATGGGACGATTCAGTAATTGTCAATGGAAAACAAGAATCAGCCTTTGCAACTAGGAATCCTGTTGGATCGGGTAACGGCCAAAAAGGTTCTGCGAATATTCAATTGTTGGACGAGCTAGATGACTTCGAAGAACGTTATTTGGATGAAATAGGATATAATTGGGCAACGGAAATTGATTATTATTAGGTTTTTTACATGCTTCATGTTATGCTCCCGTTTCGATGAACGGATGAATAAATCATCTGTTTAGCCTTATAGGGAGCTTTTTATGGCCGATCAATAATATTGAATAATGCAAGAACAAAAGGTTCTTTTGACTGTCAAAGGAAGTTGCTGACATGCAGATACGTTAATAAAAAAGGTCCTGGACATGTCCAAGTACGATATATCCCGCTATTGACTTAAAGTTGTCCTAATGTGCTGGATTGTATCCTGAAGGAGGGTTAAGCTTTTTATTATATTCAGAGGATGGGGTCAAAAAGTTGAAAAAGTAAAAATCGGTGCTTCAATAAGGATGCGAAACAAGGCGCTGAATAATTATAGTCATTGTCATTGATGTTTGACAGTGAAAAATGGTTGAGAAATCTTGGGTTGCTCATGACTTCTCAACCATTCCGAACAGACCCTATAAACTGAGGCTTGGCATTTTTGCTGAGCCTCTTTTGCATGCAGTCATTAATCCAAGGGCGGCAGCCTGCTACATTTTATTAAAAAGCCCAATCCCCGTTCCTGAATACTGGTTCGCTTTCCCCTGATTCAAGAATTCCGTCGATATCCATCCGTTCGGAGCCGATCATAAAGTCTACATGGGTAATACTTGTATTCAATCCGTTCTTCTCCAGTTCATCCTGGCTCATGTTCTTACCGCCTTCGAGACAGAAGGCATAGGCGCTTCCGATGGCGATATGGTTGGATGCATTTTCGTCAAACAGGGTGTTATAAAATAAGATGTTTGACTGGGAAATTGGAGAATTGAATGGAACGAGCGCGATCTCACCAAGGTACTGTGAACCTTCGTCCGTATCAACCAGCCCCTTCAGAATATCTTCGCCTTCCTCTGCTTTTACGTCCACAATTCTTCCTTTTTCGAAAGTTAGTGTGAATCCATCAATAATGTTGCCGCCGTAGCTGAGGGGCTTGGTATTCGACACAATGCCGTCCACACCGTATTTATACGGTACTGTAAAAACTTCCTCTGTAGGCATGTTAGCCATGAATTCGTTTCCTTTTTCATTGATACTTCCCGCCCCTACCCAAAGATGGCCATTTGGCAGCTCAATTGTCAAATCGGTCCCGGGAGCTTTATAATGAAGTTTTTTAAAGCGTCGTTTATTTAAATAATCAACTTTTTCGTCTAAGCTGCGGTCATGGTCCTTCCAGGCTTGGATTGGATCTTCGAGGTCCGCCCTTGTCGCTTTGAAGATTGCATCCCATAGCTTTTTGACACGCTCCTCGGGAGGAACATCAGGAAAGACTTTCTTTGCCCAATCTTCGGAAGGCGCAGCGATGACGGTCCAGCTGATTTTATCCGATTGAATGTATTGGCGAAATTTTTGCATCGCTTTTCCTGCTGTTTTCTGGAAGTTAGCAATCCGGTTGGGATCAACCCCTTTCAACAAATCAGGTCCGGAAGAAACGACAGACATGAAGGCTGCACCGTTTTCCGCTAACTCTTCCATTTCTTTTGCACGCCACTGAGGGTACTCATGAAAAGCTTCATCTGGCGCCATATCATATTTCAGCCGCGTCACGATATCGTCGGTCCAATTGACAATTACGTTATTGGCTTCAGCTTCATATGCCTTTTTTACTACAAGGCGAATGAATTCTGCATTATTAATCGCTGCATTCACCACAAGTGTCTGCCCTTTTTGAATATTAACGCCAACCTTTACAGCAAGCTCTGCATACTTTTCGAGTTTTTCCTGAAAATCAGCCATTTACATTCTCCTTCACAAAAAGTAGTTTGTTTTATTTTAACAGGATAGGAAGGTAAATCCAATGTTACTTATTGCTCCATTCCTAACAAAGCTCGATAATCAAATGGTGATTTTACGATGTCTGCAAGTGTGTACTCATCCAAGACAGCCAAATAAGCGGACAGGGCGCTGTTAAGGACATGCTTTAAGCCGCAGATAGGGGAAATGACACAGCGTGAAGGCCCGTCCCCGAAGCATTCCACTATATTAAAATCATCTTCTGTTTTCCGGACAACTTCCCCGATATTGATTTCTTCAGGAGGAAGGGCCAGCTTAATTCCACCTCTTCGGCCGCGAATCGTATGAATGACACCCATTTTTCCGAGTTCATGGATCACTTTTGTTAAATGGTTTCTTGAGATGCTGTAAGCTTCTGCGATCTCTGTAATATTTGCTAATTCTCCCGGCTTTTTCAATGCAAGATATATTAATACACGTAAAGAATAATCAGTGTAGTTTGTTAATTTCATTTTTCCATCACCATCAATAATCATACCATTTTAGTGCCATAAAGGGCAGTACAGCGCTCTGTTAAAGGATTATATAAAGGTATATTTAAAATGCATGTTTTGTGAACAATTTGCGTCGGGTTTTTGTCAGCTTTTTTAAACATCATTGAAAGGGATTGTGGCATATATCCGCATACATTAAAGTGGAATTAAAGATAGATTTTAAATACATCTTTTCTAAGGAGAATGAAAAATGGCTCTTTCACAAAAAACGATCGACATTATCAAATCAACCGTTCCAGTGTTGGAAGTGCATGGTGTAACAATTACTTCTACTTTTTACAAAAATATGTTTAGCAATCATCCTGAACTGCTGAACATTTTCAACCATGCAAATCAATCTCAAGGACGACAACAAACAGCGCTTGCAAACATGGTATTGGCAGCAGCCAAAAATATTGACCAATTGGAAAGTGTACTTCCTGCAGTTGTACAGGTGGCACATAAACACCGCGGTCTTGGAGTAAAGCCTGAACATTATCCGATCGTAGGAAAACATCTATTGGAAGCCATTAAAGAAGTTCTTGGGGATGCAGCCACAGATGAAATTATCAATGCATGGGCCGAAGCATACGGCGTTATAGCACAAGTATTTATCGACATCGAAACTAACATGTATGAATCGGCAAAAGGCCAGATCGGAGGCTGGGGTGACTTTAAAGAATTGGAAGTCGTCGATAAAGTGAAAGAAAGTGATGTCATTACTTCTTTCTACTTCAAAGCAAAAGACGGCCAGCCCCTTCCAACATATGAGCCTGGCCAATATATAACAGTAAGGGTTCAGATACCCGGTGAAAAGTATATGCTAAACCGGCAATACAGCCTATCTTGTGCACCAGGCAATGATTATTACAGAATCTCCGTTAAAAGAGAGGCAGATTTCGAACCGAATGGGAAGGTTTCCAATTATATTCATGATCATTTGAACGTAGGGGATACAATTGAGGCAAGTGCTCCGGCAGGTAACTTCATATTGAATATGGAAGAAACTGCACCAGTCGCTCTCATTAGCGGTGGAGTAGGACTTACTCCGATGATGAGTATGCTCGAAACTCTGGTGAACAGCAATTCTGATCGTGAAGTGACATTCATTCATTCAGCAAGAAATGAAAGGGTACATGCTTTTAGTAAAGAAGCATGTGAAATGGCAGGGAATCTACAGAATGGAAGGTGCTATTACGCCTACCAAGATCCTGTAAATAAAGATGGCGGACATCATTTCACCGGTCATTTCACAAAAGAGTTTTTGGCAGAGAAAATCTCCAATGATACCATTTGCTATGTATGCGGACCGGTGCCATTTTTGAAAAATATCGTAACCATGCTGTCAGAATTAGGCGTATCCGATGAAAATATCCGTTATGAATTTTTCGGACCTGCGATGGCGTTGGAAAAAGTGGGGGCAGCAATCTAGGGAAATAAGGCAAAATGCTGTGGGATAAAGGAAACATGGTGACAAGGCACAGCAGGGGGTTGCTGGGCCTTGACCCTACTATGTAAGAACGAAAAGACCGGGCGGCAATTGTCGCCCGGTTCCATATTATTCGAACAACGCTTTTTTCAGCGTTTCAATATTTTTATCCATAATACTGAAATAGTCTTCTTTGTCTTGTTTATCTTTTTCAGTGATATATTCCAGGTTGTGCAAAGTGAGCGGTTTTGTCCCCGTTTCCTTTTGAATGGTATCTACAACCTTTGTCACCGGGTTTTGATCATAAATAATATATTTCATGTGATGTTTTTTAGCGGTTTCTATAATACCTTGCAGTTGTTTTTGGGATGGTTCATTTTCGGAACTTATGCCTGTGATGCTGATTTGTTCCAATCCGTAACGGTGTCCCCAATAGCCGTAGGCTGCATGCGAAACCAAAATTTCCTTTCGATCAGCCGATTCGATCACTGTTCGTAAATCGGTATCCAGCTGTTGAAGTTTCGCTTTTAAATCCTGATAATTTTTTTCAAAATCTTTTTTAGCGGAAGGCATCTCTTCGCTGAGTGCATTCTTGATGTTTTCTGCCATGATTGTTGCGTTTTCGGGGTCTATCCAAATATGGGGATCTTTATCATGATGATGCCCATCGTCATGCCCGTGTTCCTCATGTTCATGCTCCTCATTTCCATGTTGCTCTTCACTGCTTAATAATTGAACACCTTCGGAAGCTTCAACTTTCACGACTTTTTCATTTTTTAGTGAACTCTCCATTTTTCCAATAAATGACTCGAGGCCTCCACCGTTAAATATCAACAAGTCCGAATCGGCAATGTCCATCATTGTCTTCATGGTAGGTTCATACGTATGGGCATCGGCTCCCGCAGGGTAGACGCTTTTTACTTCTACATGTTTACCACCAATCTTTTTTGTAAAATCTTCGATGGGAAAGATCGTTGTGTAAACTGTCAAAGTATCTTTACTCTTTTTGTTATCTTGAGCTGCATTTTCACGGCAGCCTGCCAATATAAAAATGGTAATCAAAAACAGGACGATAAAATGTTTTATCTTCATCCCTTCAATCCTTTCCGTATGAGTTTCCCTTAATAAAATATGTTGTTAACCTTTATAAATCGTAATGATTACGATTTGTATTATAATATAAAAAAATGGGGAGGGCAAGAGGATTTTGTTCTCAAAAAGGGCGATATTCCTAGCAAGCATATGTTAAGTGGAAAGTACTGGGACACATCAATTTGCTTGTCCGGATTTTTCCAACCATGCAATCAAGTATTTTATTTAGTAAATAATCGTTGCGATCTATGCGTAAATTAAAAATGCTTGATAAAATAAAGAAAATACCGGTTAAAAATAAGGAGGGCAACACAATGGATAAGTTTTTTAACATATCAGAGGATAAAATCCGAAAAGCCTATGAAAATGGGGAATTTGACAATCTTCCGGGGAAAGGAAAGCCGCTCCCCCCTGACAAATTGGAGGGAATTCCCGATGATTTAAAAATGGCATACCGAGTACTGCATAACGCCGGTTTTTCTCCAGAGGAAATGAATGCAAAGAAAGAACTGATGACAATAGAGGACTTGATCCGGCACTCGGAAGATGAACTTGAAACCGAAGAATTAAAAAAACAATTAAGTGAAAAGTTGTTGAAATATAATAGTATGCTCTCAAAAAAAGGAATTAAGACGAATTCTTCCGTTTTTAAACGATATGAGCACAAAATTGAAAAAAGGCTTTTTGACTAAAGAACGGGCATTGGGCATCACATCAAACGCGGGATTTTTCCTTCTCTAGTAATTTCCTCTGCTTGCTATGAATATATTTTTATTATATAATTTATTTTCGGAATATTAGAAATGGAGGGGAGTTCATGAGTCCTGCGTTATTGACGATTGGTGCACTTATCTTTTTCTATCTGGGTTATCGATACTATTCCAGGTTTTTGGCAGAGAAGGTCTTCCAGTTGGATCCGAATTTTATTACCCCTGCACATGAGTACAAAGATGGAGTGGATCATGTTCCGACAAATAAATTTGTTCTATGGGGGCACCATTTCAGTTCTGTGGCAGGAGCTGCTCCAATTGTCGGTCCTGCGATCGCCATGATTTGGGGCTGGGGGCCTGCTTTGCTCTGGGTTGTTTTAGGAACTGTTTTTTTTGCTGGTATCCACGACTTTGGCACTCTTTGGGCATCAGTCCGAAATAAAGGAAAGTCTGTAGGCGTTATTACGCATTCAGTCATTGGTCCAAGAGCAAAAGGTTTGTTTTTATTAGTGATTTTCTTCCTGCTTTTATTAGTGAACGCTGTATTTGCCGTGACTATCGCCAATTTGTTCACCGCTTTTCCAGAAAGTGTTCTTCCATATTGGCTTCAGGTACCTGTCGCAGTTGCCATCGGTTTTTTGGTGTATAAGCGCGGAGTCGGATTATTCTGGCCCTCTATCATTGGTCTTGTCCTATTATTTCTGTTTATTTTTATTGGAGCGAGTGCCCCGCTGCCTCTGCCGGAGACAATGATGGGGATATCTTCGACAGCCTGGTGGGTTATTATCATGTTGATTTACGGTGCTGTAGCCTCAAGGCTTCCTGTCTGGACACTTCTTCAGCCCCGTGATTATATCAACTCACATATGCTATTCCTTGGCCTGATTATTATTTATCTTGGCTTGTTCGTAAGCCGCCCCGAATTTGTCGCTCCTTTTTACAATACGGATGTACCAGCCGGAACACCTCCGATCTTGCCTCTTTTGTTCGTTACGATTGCCTGCGGGGCGATTTCCGGTTTCCATGGGCTTGTAAGTTCAGGTACTTCTTCCAAACAGCTAGATAAGGAGACGGATTCCCGATTTGTCGGCTATTTTGGGGCCGTAGGTGAAGGAATGCTGGCGCTTGCAGCCATCATGGCAACAGCTGCGGGATTCGCCACCTTTGATGCCTGGAGCCAGCATTATGGATCATGGGCGTCAGCAAGTGCGGGCGGAACAGCCGCATTTGTTACAGGAGCAGGAAGCTTTTTATCAAGCCTCGGTATATCCTCCGTTATTGGTACAACTTTTATTTCTATCATGGTCGTTGCGTTTGCCGCTACAACTTTGGACACATCCATGAGACTGCAGAGATTCATTTTATCTGAGATAGGTGAACAGTATCGGATTGAACCGCTGAAAAGTTCAAATTTCAGTACAGTCATCGCCTTTTTAAGCTGCGTGGCACTCGCATTTTTGGCCGATCCTTCCAATCCGGGAGCTGGGGGAATGGTGCTTTGGCCATTGTTTGGTACCACGAATCAATTGACAGCAGGTTTGTCGCTGCTAGTCATGACTGTTCTGCTTTGGAGAATGGGGAGAAACTTCATTCACGCTTTAATCCCACTGATTGTCGTGGTTTCTGCGACAACTGTCAGTATGGTAATCAATATTTCCAATTATATAAAAGACGGGAATACACTTCTGGTTATAGTCGGAACACTCATTCTTGCTTTGAACATCTGGCTCATCCTCGAAGGGGTTGCTGCAGTCAGAAGGGAAAAGAATTCGCGGATTCCGCCTGCACCACCTATGACTCAGTAATAGAAAAAGGAGTTAAACTAAATGGAACACATCATAGATCGATTCAATAACCTTTTTAAGCAAATCAGACATTTTTACACTGAAATGTACTATGTCCCATATCGGCAAACGATGAAGAGGCAGATCCAAAGAAGAGACGATATGTTTAAAATGCTTGTCATGTCCGAAATGCTTGGCCTTCCTAACCCTGTTTCTTATTACACACTGGAATTGATGCCATTCATGCTGGAGGATTTTCATGAATGGCATACAAGAATGGGAATGGAAAAATCTCCATTGGAGGGTTTTCGCTGTTGTTAAAATCATTTTTTAATAAAAGGGAAAAAGGAAAGCGCAGGCAGTCGGAAAGTCAATCCGATTTGAACCCGAATTCAATGAAGATAAGATTTTTTGGAGGAAAAGGTGGAGTGGGGAAGACAACCTGCTCCGCCATCTTCGCCTGTTCATTGGCTGAAAAAGGCTATCGGACCTTACTCGTTTCGACAGATCCTGCCCATTCATTGGGAGATTTGCTTGGTGTGAATGCCCAAAAAGTGCATAAGGCTGCTCCAGGTTTATGGGTGAAAGAAATAAACAGTGAAGAAGCAAATGAAAACTACATCAAGGAAGTGAAGGGAAACCTGGAAAAATTGACAGCGCCGGAAATGTGGAAAGAAGTGGAGCGACAGATCGATTTAGCCAAAAACTCACCCGGAGCCGATGAAGCTGCACTGTTTGATGAGTTGGTTAAAGTAATTCTTGATGCCCAAGGAACTTATGACCAGGTTGTTTTCGATACGGCCCCTACCGGGCATACGCTTCGGCTTTTATCGCTGCCCGAGCTGATGGAAGCGTGGATGGATGGAATGATGGTCCAGAGACGGAAATCACAGGACATGAACCGGATGCTGAGTAATATTGCCGGAGTCAGGGAAGAGGAGCCTGTTGATATGGTCTTTGATATTTTACAGAGAAGAAAATATAGATTCACTATGGCGAAAGAGCATTTACTGAACCCGGTAACGACATCATTCTATTTTGTTTTAAATCCGGAGAGGCTTCCGATCATAGAGACGGAAAAAGCCATTAACATTCTTGAAAAGCACCATATACCCATTGGAGGTATTGTTGTAAACCGCATATTGCCGGAACATGCCGATGGACAGTTTATCGAAAAACGCCGCGAACAGGAACAGATATATTTGGATGAGATTCATGAAAAGTTTAACCGCCTTGATAAAGTTTATATACCAATGTCTACCGCGGATATAAAAGGGCTTGAGGAAATCAAGGGAATGACCGGTCTTTTTTCGCATTTTAATAACTCTGAGGGAACAAAGGAAAACAATCCTTAATTAGACTTAAAACATTCTTGCTTCTGCCGATATTATAGACAAGACATTTTATAAGTATAGGGTGAAGCAAATGGATAAAACATCATTGATTGGGGTTGTTCTTGGAGTCATTGCCGTTGGGGTGGGTATGGTTTTGAAAGGTGTAGACGTTACGGCATTGCTGAACCCGGCAGCTATGCTGGTTATTTTTGTAGGTACGGCTGCCAGCGTCACAATCGCCTTTCCATCATCAGAGATTAAAAGAGTCCCTAAACTGTTGGGGATCATTTTCAAAGAAAAGAAGATGCCGACACCAAAGGAATTGATTACCCTTTTTTCAGAAATGGCGCAACTGGCAAGAAGGGAAGGATTGCTTGCCCTTGAGGCGGAAATGGAAAAAATCGATGAACCTTTTTTAAAGCAGGGCCTATTAATGGCGGTTGACGGTCAGAGTGCCGACTACATACGCGAAGTTCTAAATGATGAAATCGACGCGATGGAGGAACGGCATGCAGCTGGGGCGCAAATTTTTACACAGGCAGGCACTTACGCGCCCACATTGGGAGTGCTTGGGGCTGTAATCGGGTTGATTGCAGCTTTGGGCAACATGGAAAATACAGATGAGCTGGGGGCAGCTATTTCAGCAGCGTTTGTAGCGACCCTTTTTGGGATTTTTACGGGGTACGTATTATGGCATCCATTTGCGAATAAATTAAAGAGAAAATCTCATGAAGAAGTTAGGTTGAAAGAAATGATGGTAGATGGGATATTATCTATTCTGGAAGGCGAGGCGCCGAGAATGATAGAGCAGAAGCTGTCTTCATATCTTCCGGAAGCCCAACGCAAAGAATTGCAAAATGAAAGCGAAGTGGCGTCAAATGTCCAAGCGTAGAAGAAAAAAGAGGACTGAAGAGGAGCTCGGGGAATCTTGGCTTCTACCATATGCGGACTTGATGACATTGCTCCTTGCACTTTTTATTGTTTTGTTTGCAGCAAGTTCTGTTGACGCACAGAAATTTCAACAAATATCGAAAGTATTCAGTGGGATTTTCGTTGGCGGCGATGGACCGGTGGAGTTTGAAAAGCCGTTGGAAGTTGAAGAGCAGGTTGATGAAACGGATGACGGTAAGAATGATCCGGCGGAGCAGTTCACAGATGAACTGGCCGACTTGAAAATCCTTGAGGCGCTTAAAAAGAAGGTGGATAATTACATCCAGGAAAAAAATTATGAGGACAAGTTTTCCACTTCACTGACTTCGGAAGGGTTACTGATCAGAATCAATGACAGCGTATTATTCAAATCTGGCAGTGCCGATGTAAGGGAAAGCGACAAAAAAACAGCAAACGAACTTGCGGCATTGCTTGAAATGGAATTGCCGCGGAGTGTAATTATCAGTGGACATACTGACAATGTTCCAATTAAAAACTCGGAATTCCAGTCTAACTGGGAACTGAGCGTCATGAGGGCAGTCAATTTCATGAAAGTGCTGCTTGAAGATGAAAAATTGGACCCCCGTTTGTTCAGCGCAAAAGGGTTTGGTGAATTCCAGCCCATCGCGGATAATAATACCGCAAAGGGAAGGGAAGCCAATCGGCGGGTGGAAGTTCTTATTGAGCCTTATACACCAGATGAAGATAAATGAAGCATACAGCAGATTTCACTGTTGTATGCTTTAATTTTTTGATACATTGTCAAGATGAAGGGGATTTTGGTGAAAAGTGAAATATGTCATAGAGATTGTTTATGCAGTTTTAAATCTATTATTTCTCGGGAAATACAAGCTTGAGGCCTCCAAGTGATTGTTACATAAGAAAAACAAAGCCCCATGTATCTAGAATGGAGTGTCTTCATCGATGAAAACGTACAAAATAGTGAGAGAGTGCCTTCTTTTAGGGGCAAAGCTGGGCGCTTCAGGAGGTGGAGTTTGCCTTCAGCAGTCATTTGCCGAAGGCAGGCTCAAAAAGCGATGTACTCCGCTTCGATTTCTTAGGCAGGTGACCTGTCCGGTTGAAGGATAATGTGCTAAGAAAGATATTCACAACTTGGCGTTAGTTCCCACCCCATAAAAAACCCTCTTAGAACAGAGGGTGAATAGACACTTAAAATATATCTAATTTTTTTATTCTCCGAGCCGCTTCCTGCAGCCGCTCATCAGATGTCAACAGCCCTACCCTTACATAACCTTCCCCATATTCTCCAAAGCCGATTCCAGGTGCTACGGCAACATAAGCCTTTTCCAGTAGCAGGTCAGCGAATTCTTCGGAAGTATATCCTTCCGGCACCTTCAACCAGGAAAAAAAAGACCCTTTGGGTGACCTTACATCCCAGCCTATTTCCTGAAGGCTTGAAATGAATATATCTCTTCTTTTTTCATACATGGCACTTATTTCTTTAGCAGCCTTCTGTGAACCTAAAAGTGCTTCCGTAGCAGCATCTTGTACAGCACCGAACAGACTGACATATAGGTGGTCCTGCATCAAATTGATCGCTTCTATCACCGATGCATTTCCTACAGCAAACGCAATCCGCCAACCAGCCATATTATATGTTTTGGAGAATGTGTAAATTTCAACGCCTGTTTCTTTTGCCCCATCGACTTGAAGAAAGCTCAAAGGTTTTTTTCCATCGAATCCAATGCTCCCATAAGCAAAGTCATGAACGACACAAATGTCATGTTTGGCAGCAAATTCGACTGTTTGCCGGAAGAATGTTTCATTGGCGACTGCACCTGTTGGATTATTCGGATAGTTCAGTATCATCATTTTTGCTTTTTTTGCTGTTTCTTCCGAGATGCTGTCGAAAGAAGGGAGGAAGTCATTTTCTTCTTTTAACGGCATCATTTCCATATGTACGTTCGCAAGGGTGGCACCAGACCAATAATCCGGATAACCTGGATCGGGAACCAGCATCGTATCACCTGGATTCAAAAGGCATTGAGGCAGCTCAACAAGGCCTGCTTTCCCCCCGAATAAGATAGCTATTTCTTTTTCAGGGTTGAGAAGGACACCGTATTCTCTTTGATAAAATTCAGCAGCAGCCTTTTTCAATTCCAGTTTCCCGCGAAAAGGAGGGTATTTATGATTTTCAGGATGGTCAGCCGCCAGCTTGAGGCGTTCCACGATATGTTTAGGGGTCGGCTGGTCGGGGTTTCCCTGGCCCAGGTTAATCACATCATGGCCTTTTGCCCTTATGCTATTCACCTTTTGAACAAGCGATGCGAAAAATTGTTTTGGCAGACTTTTAAGAAGCCGGGACTGTTCGAACGTTTTCAACAATATCACCTTTCTTTATTAAGAGTATTTTCATAGCTAGGATTCTATTAATCAAGATGTTATCCTTTCACATACCGCATGTAAAGGACAGATAGAAAAAGAGAGCCATTTAAAGGCTCTCACTGCGAAAAATATCCACTCAGACCTTTCGAAGCCTACCTATCTCTTCTGCCAACGCCTGCATCTCACTTGGACTAAAATGTTCTTTTTTCATGACCATCTCGTAAATTTCGCATAATTCTTCATACATTTCATTGTTGATGTTTTCCGGCCTCATGGCCGCTGCATTGACCATACGTAACTTTTCTGTAATTTGGCCAATGATATACTCAATATTCTCAGGTGTGTTCTTGGATAGATCCACTCGTTTCATCCTCTCGGGCTATATTATGATTATAATGATTTCACGCACGCGATCCGTTGTCAATATAAAATGCCTTTCCGATACCGGAAAGGCAGAAAAGTTTATGCAGACTCTTTTCTTGCTTCAGCTTTTTCTTCTTTAATTTTATCCAAGGTTCTTTTAGTCTCATATACTACAACGCCTGATAGTCCCAATAGCCCGATCAAGTTCGGAATGGCCATGAGTCCATTCATGACGTCGGCAAATGTCCAGACAATGTCGAGGCTTGTGACAGCACCGACAAAGACCATGGCAACGAAAACGATGCGGTAGTAAATGACGCTTTTGACGCTGAAAAGATAGGAGAAACATTTTTCTCCATAATAGGACCAGCCCAAGATAGTAGACGAGGCAAAGAATAATAGACCAAGAGCAACTATGATTGAACCTGTATTCCCCAGAAAGTGGCCGAATGATGCGGAGGTCAAATCACCGGCTGCAATATCTCCATCATACAGTCCTCCCATGACAATTGTGATACCTGTGATGGAACAGATGACCAAAGTATCGATGAACACTTGTGTCATGGATACAAGAGCTTGTCTTCCAGGCAAATCTGTTTTTGCTGCGGCTGCCGCAATCGGAGCAGAACCAAGACCCGCTTCATTCGAGAAAATACCTCTAGCGACCCCGTAACGGATAACCGCACCGATGGCACCGCCCGCGACGGCTTTTCCAGTAAATGCATCAGATAGGATAAGTGCTACTGCTCCTGGAATCAGATTAATATTCATGATTAAAACAATAAGTCCTCCGATGATGTAAAATGCAGCCATGAATGGAACAAAAAATGCAGTAACCTTACCGATACTTTTTATTCCTCCGATAATGGAGAGGCCGGCAAATATGACCAAAGCCAAACCAGTTATCCATTCGTTAATATTAAAGGTGGTCTTTACAACAGTAGAGACTGCATTTGATTGAACGAGATTTCCGATTCCAAATGCGGCAAAGGCTCCAAAAATTGCAAACAGGACGCCAAGCCACTTCTGTTTAAGCCCGCGTTCCAAATAATACATGGGTCCGCCTGACATGAGACCGTTCTTATCTACTATTCTGTATTTGACGGCAAGAATAGCCTCGGCATATTTGGTGGCCATTCCGAAAAATGCGGATATCCACATCCAAAATACGGCTCCAGGCCCACCCAATACTACAGCCGTCGCAACACCGACAATATTTCCTGTACCCACAGTTGCTGCAAGTGCTGTCATAAGCGCCTGGAAATGGGATATATCTCCTTCGGAATTCTTGTCTTGCTTGAAGCTAAATGCAAGTTTCAAAGAATATGGCAGCATCCTCATTTGGAGAAAACCGATCCTGATGGTCAAATAAATTCCTGTTCCTAGAAGTAGGATAATGAGCGGCAGCCCCCAAACTAAACCGCTTACATATTCGAGAAACGCTAAAATCTTTTCAGACATTTTACTCCCCCCCTAATGAATTTTATACTAGGATAATTTCCATATACCAATCTTCTGAAAAAATAGAAGGATTGTCAAGTTGATTTATTCATTTGGAAAAATGTTTTGCTAAGATAGAGAAAGGTAATTATAAAAACAACAGATAAAGCATGAAGTAACGAGGAGTGTTTCAATTGGGAATGAAAAAGGTAAAGCGTCGAAAAGAAAGAAATAAAATAATAGATTTTGGAACAGAGATGGCAAGAAGAATCAGTGATAACGATGTGACCGGTTTTGCTGCCCAACTTTCCTATTTTTTTCTTTTGTCTCTTTTTCCGATGCTGATCTTCCTGTTCACACTCCTGCCATATACTCCGCTGACCCAGCAGGATATATTTCATTTGATCAAAGATTTTGCTCCGGCTGAAACCTACACAATGATCAAAAGGACGATATCGGGAATTATGGATAACCGCAGCAGCGGACTGTTGTCCGTCGGGGTGATAGCTACTCTTTGGGCAGCTTCCAAAGGAATGAATTCCTTAATGAAGTCTTTAAACAGAGCCTATGATGTGGAGGAAAAACGTTCTTTCATAGTGAGCAGAGGTTTGTCCATCTTATTGACAATAGCCATGATTTTTGTTTTTATCCTTGCATTACTTTTGCCTGTTTTTGGTAAACAGCTCGGTTTATTTATTTTTTCTTATCTGGGCTTTTCAGGTGAGTTTCTGAAAATTTGGAGCGTTATACGGTGGGTGCTGACTCCAGTGATCTTATTTTTAGTTTTTCTAGCAGTTTATTATTTAGCGCCAAGTGTGAAAGTCCGGTTTGCAACCGCTGTCCCGGGTTCGATTTTTGCAAGCATTGGTTGGATTGTAGTTTCACTCGGTTTCTCATTTTATGTATCAAACTTTGGAAATTATACAGCAATGTACGGAAGTATCGGAACGATCATCGTCTTGATGCTGTGGTTTTATTTCTCGGCCATCATTATTATGATCGGAGGAGAAATCAACTCTTATTTTACGGATATTCAGGGAAGATATAATGAATGAAATGATTGGATTGGGGCTGGCAGGCTTTGATGTGTCCGTTACAAGGGAAAAATTGGTATAATTCATTTGTGATTTTTGGCGAAAACAAAGGGGGAAAATGATGATGGAATTTCGGATGAAAGATGGAGGATTTTTTACGGAGCTTCCGTACGGAAGACTTGAAGTTTCAGGGGATGAAAACTATGGGTTCAGGCCCTATCAATTATTGGTTTCTTCATTAGCGGTTTGCAGCGGAGGTATACTGCGCAATATATTGGAGAAAATGCGGTTAGATGTACATGATATTCAAATTACAACAAATGCTGAAAGGAACAAAGAAAAGGCCAATAGGATTGAAAAGGTTTCTCTGCATTTCAAAATCACAGGGACGGGGCTCAGGAAAGATAAGCTTGAAAGAGTGATGGAACTTACAAAAAAGAACTGTGCCATGGTTCAATCTGTTGAGGGATCTATAGAGGTGAGTGAAACTTTTGAGATCATCGAGGTTTAAACCGCTAGTTAGGAGGAGCATAAGCGGATGATAAATAAGATATTTTTAATCTTGATTGCCATAGGGTTGCCGGTATCGGTTGTAGGGTCCATGATGCATTGGCCAAGTGCAGTGATGTTTGGCGTCTATTGTTTAACTATCATTGCTCTTGCCGGAGTTATGGGAAGAGCGACTGAAAGCTTGTCCATTGTGGCGGGACCGCGAATCGGCGGATTATTGAATGCCACTTTTGGAAATGCAGTGGAGCTTATCATTTCTATTTTCGCCTTAAAAGCTGGGCTAATTAGTGTAGTCCTTGCATCTTTGACAGGATCGGTCATAGGTAACCTGCTGCTAGTGGGAGGGTTATCCTTTTTCATCGGGGGCTTAAGGTACAAAAGACAGGTATTCAGTATCTATGATGCGCGGCATAACGTCGGGTTATTGATGTTTGCTATAATTGTCGCCTTTATGATTCCTGAATTATTCACAACTAACATGAATGATCAAAAGACAATGGCACTGAGTATCGGCATTTCCATTATCATGATCATCCTCTATATGGCTGCTCTTTTTTTCAAGCTGGTAACGCATCGCGGGGTGTATCCCGCAACTACACATCAAGGTGTACAACACGCTGAAGAAGTAGAGGAGGAAGTTCCTGAGTGGTCCAAATGGAAGGCGATTATTATACTCGCCCTTGCTACACTGGCAGTCGCCTATGTGTCTGAAAAGCTTGTGCACACCTTTACAGCGGTTGGAGAACAATTTGGCTGGTCGGAGCTGTTTATTGGGGTCATTATCGTAGCCATTGTCGGGAATGCAGCCGAGCATGCTTCAGCTATCATCATGGCATATAAAAATAAATTGGAAGTGGCTGTGGAAATTGCAATCGGATCCACTCTTCAGGTAGCTATGTTTGTAGCCCCGATTCTTGTACTTGCCTCCTTGTTTTTCCCAACAAATATGCCTCTTGTATTTACTGTTCCGGAGCTTGTGGCGATGGCAACAGCTGTCTTGCTATCTATTGTCATTATTAATGATGGAGAATCCAACTGGTTTGAAGGGCTTACGATGCTTGCGGCATACTTGATCATGGGAATCGGATTTTATTTGCTTTAACAGGGATAATCCTTCAGGTTTATGAAAAAATAACTATAATATCATTTTATGCCGCTTACACGAAAGGAGTAAATGCAACATGAAACGGCATCTTATCATCCTGAAGGTATTCATCCTACTGGTTTTTTTATCGATACCTGCAACGGAAACAGCAGCTAAAAAGGAAAATAGTAAACCAAAGGGGCTGGAGGTCCCTTCCTCTGTTGTGAATATAAGCAAGGAAAACACTTTTGCAAACCCAACACCTGACCTGCCCCGCCTGCAGCCCAGCAATTTTGCCAAGGAGCTGTTGGAATCATCTAAGATTAAAATAGAAAATCCGAAGCTGATCCGGATGCTGAACGAATCAGCTGCGACAAAGTCGCCCTTCTCATTTGGTGCCAGAGCAACCATTTTTTTAGGTGAATGGCCTTTAAACTATAAATCAGAAGAAACAGCTCCTAACTGGCAATATCAAAAGGTGAATACAAATTTCTATGATAACCGCGGAGGAACAGGCAATTATCAAATACATTATGTACAAGAAGCGCAAAAAATAATTAAAGGCGGCCTTACAGCCAAGGTCGTCCAAGCAGAAGATGTGCAAAAAATGATGCAGCAAAAAGCGTATGAGAAAGTAAGGCTTCCGCTTGCTTTTGAGACGGCAGTTGGTGGGGGTACGAAACATCACCAGGTTTACAATATACCTCCGACGAGAACGGGATATTTATATGCTTATGCACCGGCAGTCCATGAAAAGGGCAGCCTTACGTTTGGAGAGGTCTATCTGGTCATGAAAGGTTCAAAGTACAGAATCATTGTTAAGAATGTCACTTCCCAGGAAATCGGTGCCTGGATACCGATCCAGGATCATTTAAGCTTTTCTTTTGAAGCAAGACAGTAAGGTTCAGGCGCATGCCTGGCCTTTTTTATTGATTATGTAAAAATATAGGTTCAAAAATAATAAAGCTGTAAAAAGATCAGTTTTTTATATGGGGTCGGTTTCAAAATAACGCAACTTGCTTTGGTTGATGATACATATTTTACGGACCCAACCCAATATAAGTTACAGATTTAATCGGTACGCACTGCCAACGCCTCTTTTGTTTTTTAGTACAACATATCCATATTTATTTACATAATGATGAAGAATTCAAAAGAGGGATTCATGCTTGGGAGATTTACACTTTATATAAAGGGGGGAAAAAACAAATACCCGACTCTTCGTCCGGTATTTGATACTTTCCGGCGACCGCAATACTTTTTGGAAAAGTCCACCATGGATGAATCACTCCGCTAAGGAAAAATCTAAGGGAAAAGAGTGAAAGGCGGATTATCATAAATGAGACGATGGATGCTAATATTGCCTCTATTCTTCCTTGTGTTTTTTCAGGCGAACGCTGCGGAGGCTATATCCAACAATGCGATTCATTGGGGATTTAAAAAAGGAAGCGGAGGGAAACAGGCAGAGGCCGGGGAGGCGTATGACCGCCTTCTGGAAAAATATGATGCATTTTATAAAGGCAACCCTAGGGACAAGGTTTTGTATTTAACCTTCGATAATGGATATGAAAATGGCTATACGGAAAAAGTATTGAACGTATTGAAAAAAGAAAGAGTTCCAGCAACATTTTTTGTGACAGGACATTATTTGGAGAGTGCCCCAGATCTGGCCAAGAGGATGGTGAGGGAAGGACATATCATCGGAAACCATTCATGGAGCCACCCGGACATGACACGGATTAGTGTTGAAAAAATCCAAGAAGAGTTGGAAAGAGTCAAAGAAAAAACAGCAGCCCTGACTGGACAGACCGAAATGCAGTATTTGCGTCCACCCCGCGGCATTTTAAGTGAAAGGACTTTAAAAGTCGCAAGGGAACAGGGGTATATCCATGTTCTTTGGTCACTTGCCTTCAAAGACTGGCAGACAGACCAGCAAAAAGGATGGAAATATGCTTATGACAACATCATGGCGCAAGTACATCCCGGGGCAGTGATGTTGCTTCACACAGTATCAAAAGATAACGCCGATGCATTGGAGAAGGTCATCAAAGATTTAAAAAAAGATGGGTATTCATTCAAAAGTTTGGACGATTTTATGATGAGGGAGAAAATGGATAATCCTATCATATCACACTAAGCCTGGGTTTCCCGGGCTTTTTATGTTTTTTTATATAAGGAGTGGGTAAAGTGTAAAAACAATAATAAAGAGGAGGAAGATGACATGTCAAAAGAAGAGCGGAATGAATATTTCAAAGAGCGTGCAGGCACAGATGATGCAAGATTCCACGTCGTACCGCATGAAGAAGAGAATTGGGCAGTCAAAAAAGAGGGGATGGAAGAGCCACAGTGTACATCCGCTTCCAAGTCCGAAGTAATAGAAGAGGCAAAAAGAATGGCCAAGGAAGCGGGAACCATGGCGTATATCCATGATGAGGACGGGAAAATCGACAGGCAGTATAATTATGAAGATTAGCCGAGTTGTTCTATAATGAAGGCAGTTCAAATCCATCGAAAGCGGAGCTGTCTTCTTTTTACTATTTATATAAAGGGTGTTGCTGATTTGTGGGAGGAAAAAGTTGTTATAGATGGACCTTATCATTTTGACTTGGCTTTGGAGAGACTTGCTAAAGATCCGTTGAATAAGGTCGATAAGGATAAACGCTTGATTCGGGTTCCGATTTATAAAGAGGAGCCGGAAGTGGCCGATGTTCATGCTGTGGGGACGACAGACAAACCCGGTTTTATCATTAGAGGAAAAAGTCCTCATTCCAAACAACAGGTAATGAAAAAAATTACCTCTGTATTTCAATGGGATTTACCTCTTTTTGAAATTCATCAGCATTTTACAAAAACAACATTGAATAATATTTTTGAAAAACACTTTGGGACGCCGATCGTACTGGAATTTTCATTGTACCCTGCTTTGATAAGGCCGATCATTCATCAACAGGTAAACATGTCATTTGCCATTTCTCTCACTGAACAATTTGCGAAAACTTTTGGCTTTGAAATAGAGGGCGTGCCCTTTTTTCCATCACCTGAAACAGTCGCCCGTTTAAATGTAGGTGAACTGCGTAATCTTCGATTCAGCCAACGAAAAGCAGAATATATCATCAATCTTTCAAAAATGATTGTCAGCGGAGAATTAAAGCTTTCAGAGCTGGCAGAAAAGCCCGATAATGAGGTGATAAAGGAACTGGTAAGGATAAGGGGGATAGGACCATGGACAGCACAAAGCTTTTTATTATTTGGCCTGGGAAGGAAAAACCTTTTTCCCATGGCAGATATAGGATTGCAAAATGCAATCAAGAAGCTTTACCTGTTAGACCGAAAACCTACATACGAAGAAATGGAAAATTACAGTAAAGATTGGCATCCTTATTTGAGTTACGCTTCTTTCTATTTGTGGAGAAGTATTGAATAAGAGAAGTATGCCGTCGATTGCCACCGGACTGAACAACCTCATACCTGGCGGGGACTGTGAAAATAGGAAGGCACATATGCACCTTCCTACTTCCGCTTTGCCCTTTGGTCAGCGTCTTCAGACCTTGCTAACGCCTTTATGTCATCCTGGTCCGCAAGCTCCCTGGAAAATTCGATATCATGTCCGTCACTCTTCAACTGCTTTGGAACTTGAGGCAGCTTTTGCTTGTTTTTATCGCGGGTCTTTTGATTTCGTGAGCGTCCCATTTTTTGACTCCTTTTACTGAGCATTTGCAGAGTATTGCCTGCCTATATATTATTTGCTGCTCACACTTTTTCACTCATGAAAAAATTATCTTCGCCCTTTTTGTGTATATCCGCCGGCCTGATCCGCCCGTTTGAATTCCCGTTGGTAAAGAACCTCCTGGGTTGCCGAAAGCTTATTTTTTAACCTGTATTCCTGCTTTTTCTTCAACCTGCACACCTCCTAAGTAATTATTATCAGCTTTGCCCTAGCGCATCATTCTAATACAGCCACGTACCTGTCCATTTATGATAAAATAGAAATGAGTTGATATGGATGAGGGTGAAAAAAATGCCCGTTATCACCAAAATATCTGTCCAAAAGAAAAATCAAAGCCGTTATAATATTTTTCTTGATAAAGTGTATGCTTTTGCCGTAGATGAAGATACCCTAATCAAATATCATCTTGTAAAGGGCAAGGAATTATCGGATCAGGATCTAACCCGGATCCAACATGAAGACGAAATCCGAAAGGCATATCATTCAGCGATACAATTTTTATCCTATCGTATGCGCTCCGCTCTTGAAATCCGGGTTCATTTGCAAAGAAAAGAATGGTCTGATTCCATCATCGATGCAGTTTTACAGGAATTAACGGATAGGAAATATATAGATGATTATGAGTTTGCCAAAGCTTATGTGCGGACATATGCCAATTCAGGGAAAAAAGGCCCGATTGTCTTGAAGCGTGAGCTTACAAATAAAGGGATTTCCGAAGACACGATAAATGCAGCGTTGGAAGAATATAATAAAGAACATCAAGTTGAAGATGCCATCCGTCTAGGCGATAAATATGCTGTACAATATAAAAAGTTATCGGAAAGAATGCTTAAACGAAAGTTGGAATATATATTATCAACGAAGGGCTTCCCGTTTGACATCATCCAGGCAGCCTTGGAAGCCATAGATTATGAAAAGGACGAGGAACTGGAATGGAAAACCCTTAAGGGAGAAGCTGAGAAAGCGAAAAGGCGCTATAAAAGATTTACAGGTCACGAATATAGGCAGCGGATGCAGCAGGCCCTGTTCCGCAAAGGATTCACGATAGATATGATTAACCGGTTTCTGGATGAAGACACCGGTGAAGAATGAACAAGGATGGGTACTGAAATGGAAAATGAAAAAAGATACAGTCAAATGAATGAAGAGGAACTGAAAAAAGAAATAGCCCTTATGAAGGAAAAGGCCCGTAAAGCAGAACAGATGGGTATGGTGAATGAATTTGCAGTCTATGAAAGAAAAGCGGTTATGGCCAAGTCCTATCTTTTAAATCCTGATGATTTTAAGCCTGGAAAAATATATGCAATTGAAGGCGATCCGGGCGCCTATTTTAAAATTGATTATATGAATGGTGTTTTTGCATGGGGTTACCGTTTAGGCGGATCGGGAAAAGAAGAGGCTCTGCCGATTTCATTACTAAAATAAACCAGCACAGCGATCCATTGCCGCTGTGCTCGTTATTTTTATGAGAAATATGAAGAAATCACCGTTTGTATCGTTTGACGGCATCTCTCTCTAATATGATTTGTTCTTGGGTCTGCTGTGTCTGCCCGTTTACTTGTGATCCTCCATGTTTTGGGCGGTACCAACCTCTGTTAAATGGTGTAAGTTCGCGGTTCATATGAGATTGTCGGTTTTTTTGCAAGGCCCTGCCTCCTTCGCCATCATGATTGATTACGCTCGTCTTCCCTTGCACCGGATGCTCTCATTCTTGCCTGTGGGTCAGTGTTAGTCGTTCCATCGGCACGCTTTGAACCAAATTCGGGTTTCGCACGTGGTTCTCCTTCAAACCTGTGATTGTGGCCATATGGGAAATCTTTTGCTTTGTTGCGCAATCGTCATCGCCTCCTATATATGCGGGAAAAGAACCGCATACTGTTATTTTGACTAGCGGTCGGAAAAATACGACTGGAAAAAGGAGCGAGTTTCATGAATGATTATTATGAAAGGTTAGCCAGCCTATTATTGGAAAAGAACTCCAATTTATCCTATGGTAGGGCAAGGACTTGGGTGGAACTGTTATGGGAGGATTTCGAAACAACATATGCGAAGGCAGGAAGTGCATATCAAGGGAAAGCAGTCGCTGAGAAGGTTGTCAGAACATGGATTATTCAGTATGGGGACAAATTGCATGAATTTGCCGCTCTGAACCCAAAATATGCTCAGATGCTGAGTGACGAAAAGGATATACTTCATTAAAAAACAGTGTAAAAAAAGCTGAAACTTTTTTTACACTGTTTAAAAAGAAACGATTGACCGGCGAGGGTATCTTTTTGCCAATGCCAGCGGCTGGAAAACTTCGAAAAAGCTCTGCTTTTTCTGCCGGAGGAAATCGATTCGGAATAGGGCCCTTTCATCACCTTGATTCGCGTCCCTCATTGAGGACAGCTCCCAGTCTGTACGCCGTACAAGGGTGCTTAATCCTTTTTTAAATCAATCTGTGGCAACTCGTAATTTTTTTCTTAGTTTTTCTTCGCTGTAAACCCAGCCGGTATACGAGGTGATAATGTCGAGATCATCCGTTAGCTTAACAATAGCGACAAATGGGTAATGACCATTGCTGCGGTATCTGAGATCGATAAAACGTACTTCAGTAAAATCGTCATATTTTTTGAGTTCCCATCGGTAGACAGGGGAGAATGATAAAAAAGCTGAAACATTCTTGTCTTTTTTGGCAGCCCTGAAAATTTCCGTATCAGGAACAGGAATGCGTTTAAACTTGTCAAAGATGGTGACGGATCTTCTATAAGCTCTTCCCACATAAAAGTGGTCCTTGGTTGTGACAGCAATCCGCCATTGGTTAAAATGTATCGTGGAAGCGATGATAATCCGGTCTGCATCAGGTACCGTTCTTATTACTGCAGATTTTACCATTTGCTGCATGATATACCGTAGGAGGTAATAAAGAGCCATAATTACATATATGACAAGAAAGGTGTTTCCTGGGTTACCTCCCAGCATCCAAATGACAATCCCAATTACATGGATTCCGAATATATAAGGGTCAAATGTGTTGATCATTCCAAGTGCCACCCATTTTGATGATAATGGCCGGAGGGCCTGGGTACCATAAGCGTTGAATATATCTACAAAAACGTGTAATGAAACGGCAACAAGCGACCAGATCCACAAATGGGCCAAATTCGATCCCGGAAAAATCAGATGTACAAACACTGCGACAAGTATTGACCATAATAGAACAGCTGGAAGCGAATGGGTGATTCCCCTATGATTCCGTATATATACTGCGTTATTTTTAAGTTTTAAAAAAGTATCGATATCAGGAATTTGCGAGCCGATGATTGCAGCAACGAGCACACTCTGAGTGTTAACAGTAGTTTCCGCCACAACTGGATCAAGTGTGGCCAGCCCGCCAATTGCAAATCCCATCACTACGTGAGTAGCTGTGTCCAATCTGGGTCCTCCTCTGTGAAGGGATTTCTTTATATATTTTAGTGCCAGGCCATATAGGGCCAGGCCGTTTTCCTATGGCAAGACTCAAGAATTATCTGTGAAAAGGGTTCACTGAGTCTTTTTTGTGTGTATCTGTGTATCATACTAATTACTATGAAGGAATTGCAATAGATAAAAATTGATATATACTTTCGAATCATTATTCCCGTTAAAAAGGATGAATAAACTGTGAAAAAAAGCAGTAACAACCCGAAACAAAAGATACAAGAAAAGATCGATCGAATGGATATAGAAGCATTTCAAAACGACCTGGTCCAATGGTTTCAAGAGGAGCAGCGTAACCTTCCGTGGAGAAAAGACAATGATGCATATAGAGTATGGGTTTCTGAAGTCATGTTGCAACAAACAAGAGTGGATACTGTTATCCCATATTATAACCGCTTTTTGGAAAAGTTTCCAACCATCGAATCATTTGCAGACGCTGATGAAGAGTCCATTTTAAAAGTTTGGGAAGGCCTTGGATACTATTCAAGAGTGCGAAATTTGCATACAGCCGCCAAGGAAGTAGTGTCCAAATACGGCGGCAGGGTCCCTGATACAAAAGAGGAAATTTCAAAGCTAAAAGGTGTAGGGCCATATACCGCTGGCGCCGTACTCAGTATTGCATATGGTAAGCCGGTTCCCGCTGTTGATGGAAACGTTATGAGAGTCTTGTCGCGTATATTATTGATTACAGATGATATTGCCAAACCAGCATCAAGAAAAATCTTTGAAGAGGCCGTGGAAGAATTGATGTATCATGATCATCCATCCCATTTTAATCAAGCTTTAATGGAACTCGGAGCCCTGATTTGCACACCTAGTTCTCCCTCCTGCCTGCTATGCCCTGTCAGGGAGCATTGTCAAGCTTTTGCTAAAGGAGTACAGGAACAATTGCCTGTAAAAACGCGCAAGAAAAGTACAAGACATGAAGACATTGTGGCTGTTGTACTCAAAGATGAGGAAGACAAAATTTTGATTAATAAACGTCCCGAAAAAGGGCTTTTAGCCAATTTATGGGAGTTTCCAAACTTAAAAGTTGTTCCGCTTCTTGACGGATGGGAGATTTTGCAGGACTTCTTATCAACGGAATATTCGATGGATGCTGTCATTGAACAGGAAGATTTTACTGTCGTGCAACATGTTTTTACACATTTGACATGGAAAATTAATGCCCATGAGGGAAGGCTGAAGAGCGGTAATATCGATGGAAATGAAACACTTAAATTTGTAACGGAAGAGGAATTGGAGGAATTGGCTTTTCCCGTTTCCCACCAAAAAATTTGGCAGGCCTATAAAGAACGAGTCCAGTAACTATGCACACGGCAGATTCACGTGTAAAATATGTTTGAGTAAATGGAAAGGTGGATACACATGAGCAACAAAGTAGCACTTGTAACCGGCAGCAGCCGCGGGGTTGGAAAGGCCGCCGCACTGGCTTTGGCTGAAAATGGATACGATATTGTCGTCAACTATGCTAGAAGCAAAAAAGCTGCCCTTGAAGTGGTTGAGGAAATTGAAAAGATAGGGAGAAAAGCTATTCTTGCTAGGGCGAATGTGGGCGATGTCGAAAAAATTAAAGCGATGTTCCAGCAAATTGATGAGGAGTTCGGCAGGCTTGATGTCTTAATCAATAATGCCGCATCTGGTGTATTGCGTCCTGCAATGGAGCTTGAAGAATCCCATTGGGACTGGACTATGAACATAAACAGTAAAGCACTGCTTTTTTGTGCACAGGAAGCGGCCAAGCTGATGGAAAAAAGCGGAAGCGGTAAAATAGTCAGCTTAAGCTCGTTGGGATCTATCCGTTATTTGGAAAATTATACAACAGTCGGCGTGTCTAAAGCTGCCGTTGAGGCATTGACGAGATATCTGGCAGTGGAACTTTCCCCAAAAAATATCGTGGTGAATGCTGTTTCGGGCGGTGCCATCGATACTGATGCATTGAAGCATTTTCCAAACCGTGAAGAGCTCTTGGAAGATGCGCGTAAAAACACTCCCGCTGGCCGGATGGTTGAAATCGCTGATATTGTCAAAACCGTCATGTTTTTGGTATCCGACGATGCTTCAATGATTAGAGGCCAAACAATCATAGTGGATGGCGGCCGCTCCATTTTAGTGTAAGTACGGAAAATATATTTCCAAAAAGGTTGGATAACAACTTTCATCTCTGGATACTCTAAGGTATGTGGAGGTGAGAACTGTGGCTAAAAAACCAAATCAATCTGAAACAAACGTACAAAAAGTAAGACAGCAAAACGCACAATCAGCTGGAGCACAGGGCCAATTCGGTACCGAATTTGCAAGTGAAACAGACGCTCAGCAAGTAAGACAGAAAAACCAGCAAGCCGAAGCTCGCAAGGGACAAAACGCCGGAAACTTCGGTCAGCAGTAACAAAACATATAAAAATGGGAGGCCGCTTTCAAGGAAAGCGGCCTCCTATTTTTAGTTGAAATGTGCTTCGGTTTTAAAAAAGAGCAGGAACCGTTATAATAAACAATATCAATCCATATACAAATACATTTGAAATTTAGCAGCCAGCCCGGCCTCTGAAAGGACTGCAGCGACCTTTTTAAAGCAGGTATCAAGTTTAAATCGGGGCGCTTCTGCTTTTCGTAGAAAGTAGGGGAGACGATGGACATACCCACGGAAGGATCGAATATCCAAATACAGAGCTATAAACATAACGGAAATATTCACCGGATATGGGCAGAGACAAAAGTGCTAAAGGCCACGAATCACTTGGTCATTGGGGGAAATGACCGGACGCCGGTGACGGAATCGGACGGAAGAACGTGGATTACAAGAGAACCTGCCATTTGTTATTTTCATGCGGATCTCTGGTTCAATATCATTGCTATGATCAGGGATAACGGCATTTATTATTATTGCAACCTTGGTTCTCCCTATGTTTATGACAAGGGGGCATTGAAGTACATAGATTACGACCTTGATGTAAAGGTCTTTCCCGACATGACGTTCACACTTCTTGATGAAGATGAATATGACCACAACCGAAAGCTTATGGGGTATCCGGATGTGATCGATCATATTTTAAAGAAAAATGTCGAGAAGCTGGTTCGTTGGATCAGGCAGCGCAAAGGGCCTTTTTCTCCGGAATTTATCGATATTTGGTACGACCGTTATCTTACATATCTAAACTGATATATTCCTGTTGGCATGTTTTTCAACAGGTTTTATTTTTTTGCATTATAAGGGAGGAGCCGCATGGGCGTTATTAAAAGATATATGGCATTTGTAAAGCCATACCGTTGGAGAATTATAGGGACGTTGCTGATCGGCATTATCAAATTTGCCATTCCGCTCTTGATTCCTTTTTTAATGAAATATGTCATTGATGATATCATTGCCGTCAGTGATATGACTGCAGATGAAAAGACTCATAAATTAATGATCACGATGATCATCATGCTGGTCATCTTTGCTGTTATTCGTCCGCCTATCGAATATTACCGGCAGTATTTTGCCCAGTGGACTGCAAGTAAAATTTTGTACGATATCCGAGACAGGCTCTATACGCATATACAAAAGCTGAGCTTCAAGTTTTATTCCAATACCCGGGCGGGTGAAGTCATTTCACGGGTCATTAATGATGTCGAATCAACAAAGGATTTTGTCATCACTGGCCTTATGAATTTATGGCTTGATGCGGCTACGGTTGTCATTGCGATTGGAATCATGCTTACAATGGATATTCCGCTCACTTTTGTATCGCTTGCAGTATTTCCGCTTTATATAATTTCTGTCAGATATTTTTTCGGTAATTTACGAAGACTCACTCGGGAACGGTCGCAAGCACTCGCGGAAGTCCAAAGCTATCTGCATGAGCGCGTTCAAGGGATGTCGGTAATCAAGAGTTTTGCCATTGAGGACCATGAGCAAATACAATTTGATAAAAACAACTCGAAGTTTTTACAAAAGGCCATCAAACATACGAGTTGGACGGCGAAGGCTTTTGCAGTTGTCAATACGATCACTGACATTGCCCCGCTGATCGTCATTGCGTACGCCGGCTATCAAGTTATTCACGGAAATTTAACGCTCGGGACTATGGTTGCTTTCATGGGGTATGTCGAGCGTCTTTATAACCCGCTCCGCCGCCTTGTCAACTCATCCACGACCCTTACACAATCCATCGCTTCAATGGACAGGGTGTTCGAGCTTGCTGATGAAAAGTATGACATTGATGACGCACCGGATGCTTTTGAAGTAAATGAAGTTAAAGGGAATATTCAATTCGATGATGTAACATTTGCCTACGATAAAGATGAAAAGCCAGTATTAACAAACATCAATCTAAATGTAAAACAGGGTGAAACCATTGCGCTAGTCGGGATGAGCGGAGGAGGAAAGTCATCCCTCGTAAGCTTGATTCCAAGATTTTATGACGTTTCTGAAGGAGCTGTACTCCTTGACGGGACAGATATCCGGAAATTCAAGGTCAGGAGTCTAAGAGATAAAATCGGAATGGTGCTGCAGGATAATATTTTATTCAGTGATTCCGTAAAAGAGAATATCCTTCTTGGGGAGCCGGAAAGCACCGAAGAAGAAGTGATACGGGCTGCGAAAGCGGCAAATGCTCATGATTTTATCATGGGATTGCCAAATGGTTATGAAACTACTGTCGGTGAAAGGGGAGTTAAACTGTCCGGGGGCCAAAAACAGCGGGTTGCAATTGCTCGGGTCTTTTTGAAAAACCCGCCAATCTTAATCTTGGATGAAGCTACATCGGCGCTTGACTTGGAGAGTGAGCACCTCATTCAGGAAGCATTGGATAAACTTGCAAAAAATAGGACGACATTTGTTATTGCCCATAGGCTGTCAACGATAACACATGCAGACAGGATTGTGCTTATTGAACATGGAAAAATTGTTGAAGTTGGCACGCATCAGGAGTTAATGGAGAAAAAGGGACATTATTATAATTTGTTCCAGGTTCAGCAATTAAGCTAGAAAAAGATGATATTGGGAGGCTTGTAATGGACGTGGGAAATTTGATTGGAAGAGGGGCCTTGATGCATAAATGAAACTTTGTTATTGGCTCGTCCCGTCAAAACGTGAAAAGGGCTCCGTCATGAACTCAAGTCATGGGTCCTCTTCAATCTCAAAAAACTGAAAAAAGGTCAGTCAACAGGGGATCAATATCACCTAAAGCCAAGCTGAACATAGAAAACAGCCGCGAATCTTAATCCGCGGCTGTTTTTCATTTATTCACATCAACTTGACTTTCATCTTCATGATAGGTCTGAAAGGCTCTGATTAATTTATCCAACTGTTCCAATTGCTCTTCATACTCAATGATGGCAGAAAGGATACGCATCAGATGATAGGGCTGGAAGACGTCTTCCGGATCACTTTTTCGAATTTCATTAATAAACGAATCACGGAGCTGATCTCTGTCAGTTTCTCCATATAGGGCATCATCCAAATCTGCCTCCTGCCGGACTTTACCCAAATATTTTAAAAGCAGCTGTTCGTGGTAACTAAGCAGGTAATCGATTCTTTCCCGTGTTTCCACTTGCAGATGTTCCGGAAGTTTATACAAAATATTTTCATACTTTCGCTGTAGCTTTAATATATCAAAGCTTTTTTGGGTTGTCTGGATCATTTGCCGGTAAATGACAAGCTTTCGAATCTTTGCCCAGTCTGATTTTTTAAAATAACGCCGTTCCTCTTCATACATGGAATAGAGCTGGTTGACTTGGGTGATCCTTTTTTTGATACTGCCAATATCCTGCTTCAACAGCTGATCTTCAGAAGCGAATCTTGTGGTCAGCCTGATCCATTTTAAAATGTCCTCTGTGACACCGGAAATGCTTTGGAACAGCTTTGTCTCATATTTTGGCGGCAGAAAGATAAAGTTTACAACAAAAGCTGAAAGAATTCCGATAAATATGGAAAATGTACGTAACGATGCAATATATAAAAACTGTTCGGAAGGTGCTTCCATAATGACAATGAGCGTTACAAGTGCCAGCCTAATGGAGTTTTCGAGTTTCAGCTTCACCATGATAACTATCGCCACTATTGCTGCCAATCCGACAATTAATAAATGGCTGCCGAACAAAAGGTAAAACGTAACGGCCAATAAAGCACCGATGATGTTTCCCTGTACCTGTTCTACGACTGACAGATAGGATCGGTATATTGTCGGCTGGATGGCAAATATTGCAGCAATGCCGGTAAAAATAGGTGAAGGCAGATTAAGAAGCTGTGCAATATAAAGTGCTAACGTAATAGCAATTCCCGTTTTTAGCATTCGGGCACCTAGCTTCATACAAATAATTCCTTTCTATGCTTTGGGATAAGTTTCCCTTATTTCATGTTTTTAAAAGCTTTTTCCACAGCGGAAATTGTATAATTCACGTCTTCCTCTGTGTGGGCGGTAGTGAGAAACCAGGCTTCAAACTTCGATGGAGCAATGTTGATTCCTTCATTCAGAAGTTGTTTAAAGAACACAGCAAACATTTTACCATCAGTTGCCTCAGCCTGTTCATAATTAGTCACTTTTTCCTTTGTGAAATAGATGGACAAGGCCCCTTTAATCCGATTGATTGTTATGGAGATCCCATATTTTTCAGCTGCCAGTAGAATTCCCTGCTCAAGTATCATTCCAAGGCGATCCAATTCCTCATATACGCCTTTTCCCTGTAAAACTTCCAGGCAAGCAATTCCTGAAAGCATAGAAGCAGGATTTCCAGCCATTGTTCCTGCCTGATAAGCAGGACCAAGAGGAGCGACGCCTTCCATGATTTCCTGTTTTCCGCCATATGCACCGATCGGGAGACCTCCTCCGATAATCTTACCAAGTGCAGTCAAGTCCGGTGTGACCCCGAGCAAATTTTGAGCACCCCCATACATAAAGCGGAATCCTGTAATGACCTCATCATAAATGACTAGCGCCCCGTAATTATGAGCCACTTCATTCACTTTTTCAAGAAATCCGGGCTTTGGTTCAACCATACCAAAGTTTCCGACTATCGGTTCTACAAGGACAGCAGCAATTTCATCTCCCCATGTGTCCATAGCTTTTTTGAAGTCTTCCATATGATTGAATGGGACAGTAATGACCTCCCGGGCGGTGCTTTTAGTAACACCTGCGGAATCAGGCATACCAAGCTGTGAAGGACCGGATCCCGCTGCTACAAGGACAAGGTCGAAATGCCCGTGGTAGCACCCAGCAAATTTTAAAATTTTGTCCCGGCCAGTATAGGCACGTGCAACCCTGATTGTGGACATGACGGCTTCCGTACCGGAGTTGACAAATCGCACTTTATCCATGGACGGAATAGCCTCTTTGAGCATTTTTGCAAATTTTACTTCATGAGGTGTCGCAGTTCCATATAAAACCCCAGTTTCTGCAGCCCGTTTGATCGCTTTAGTGACATGGGGATGAGCATGTCCCGTGATAATCGGGCCGTATGCAGCCAAATAGTCAATATAGCGGTTCCCATCCACATCATACAAATAGGCACCTTCCGCCTTTTCTATGGCAATCGGAGCTCCGCCACCAACCGCTTTGTAAGAACGGGATGGACTGTTTACACCGCCTACTATATGTTTTAGTGCTTCGTTATGTATGGCTTCTGACTTTGTAAAAATCATGCAGGTTTCCTCCAGTGTTAAAATACTAACTTTCATTGTAGTATGTTGATTGTTTTAGCGCAATCTACAGGCCCAGCTTGAGTATTCGTCCGCATATAAATAAAAATTTTCACGTATATTGAATGAGGGACAAGAGAAAAGGCTGGTGTCAGCGAATGTGGCATATTCTTTTTTTGGGAGTGTTAATTTGCATCATCATGGCTCTAAGACTGTTGTTTTTTCCCGCCCGTTTCAAATATAAAGAAGTTTCATTTGAGAACTTTATTTTTTTGGGCATTACATATATTGTCATTATGATTGGCTTCGGTATTCTTTATCTCTTGTTGGATATGAGAGGCTTGATTGTATTTTATGATGTGTACCAAAATGTTGATTCAGTGGGTCATTTTCTTTCAAAACTAGAAACCTCCATCTACTTGAGTGCAGTCACTCTTTTTTCTGTCGGCTTCGGTGATGTTATACCAGTGGGAATTGGACGGCTTCTTGTCATCATTGAGGCATTGCTCGGCTATACGATTCCGGCGGCTTTTGTCGTGCGTACCTTCGTCGATTTCGACCCTTCCTCCAGAAAATAAAACAATGGGGAAAATTTGTATTTCATCCTAATATTTTGTACGCTAATAAAAGATGATATTTAAAGGAGGCGGATTTCATGACAGTAAAAGAAAAGGAAATGGCACCCGATTTTAGACTACCGGCAAGTAATGGGAAAGAAGTGGCATTATCCGACTACCGAGGAAAAAAGAATGTTCTTCTATATTTCTATCCGAAGGATATGACACCTGGCTGTACAGTGCAGGCATGTGACTTCAGGGACATGCATGAGGATTTTTCAAGCTTGGATGCAGTGGTTTTGGGAGTCAGCCCGGATCCATTAGCAAGCCATGATAAGTTCATCGAAAAACACGGCTTGCCGTTTTTACTATTGGCAGACACAGAGCATCAAGTTGCAGAGTTGTATGAGGTATGGAAATTAAAGAAAAACTTCGGCAAAGAATATATGGGAATTGAGCGCTCCACTTTTATCATCGACAAACAAGGAACTTTGGTCAAGGAGTGGAGAAAAGTTACGGCGAAAGGGCATGCCGAAGAAGCATTGGAATACATAAGAGAAAACCTTTCATAAATAATATTTTTGAAAAAAACGGTCTTTCATCGGACCGTTTTTTTATTGCCCATTTTTTGATTGCATCCGGCTATTGTCCATTCCAAAAATAATAAAATACATAGCTTATAGTACAGGGCATACCTCCTCAGTTAATATAAACGATTTTCGGACTGCTAAAAGCAGTCCTCTTTTTATGAAATTCATGAAGGTTCCATAGGCAGAAGGTTTATTTTACCCATACCATTACATAAACCTGTTAAAATAATATTTAATACCACAAACTGGATGGAGGGGCAATATTGAGAATTTATACTAGGACGGGTGACAAAGGAATGACTTCTTTGGTATATGGTACTCGCATTCCCAAAAATGATATGCGTGTCGAAGCATACGGAACGTGTGATGAGGCCAATTCAACAATTGGTTTGGCACTAAGTTTTTTACTAAACGAGAAGGAAGCGGAAATAATAGAGGTTAAGAAAGCATTTCACCGTATTCAAACCGTACTGTTCCATGTCGGAGCAGAATTGGCTACACCTGAAGGAAAAGAAGTGAAGTGGAAGCTGACGGAAGAGGATATTAAAGATCTTGAAAAGATTATCGATCGCTGGGATCAGGAACTTCCGTCTTTAAAAAACTTTATTTTACCGGGAGGACATCCTGCAGGGGCTGCTTTTCACGCGGCAAGAACCGTTGTCAGAAGGGCTGAAAGATGCGCTGTGGCGATAGGGAATACAAATCCCCTTGTCCTCTCATATTTAAATCGATTGTCTGATCTGCTTTTCGTTGCAGCACGGTACGTAAATACAAAGCTTGCGGCACCTGAGTATACTTTGCATGAAAACTAGATGAAGCCATTGACAAAAAACCTTTTCTACTAGTACACTATTTATAAGGATTATAAAGTGATAATGAATTTTTTATGAGAAATGAGGTGCATGGCGATGTTAGACGAACAATTAAAAGATGCGATTGAAACGTTGAAAAAAACAGGAGTCCGGATTACACCTCAACGTCATGCGATTTTAGAATATTTAATCCAGTCAATGTCACATCCGACTGCTGATGATATTTACAAATCTCTTGAAAGCAAATTTCCAAATATGAGTGTCGCAACAGTTTACAACAATCTGCGGGTTTTTCGTGAAGTCGGACTCGTTAAGGAGCTAACTTACGGTGATGCTTCCAGCCGTTTTGATTTTGTGACATCTGATCATTACCATATTATTTGCGAAGAGTGCGGAAAAATCGTCGACTTTCATTATCCGGGACTCGATGAGGTTGAACAATTGGCAGCTCATATGACAGGGTTCTCTGTTGGTCACCACCGCATGGAAATATACGGAGTCTGCCCTGAATGCAGCCAAAAAAAAGCACATTAAAAAAATCGCCTAAAATAAAGGCGATTTTTTTATTTCTTCTTTTTTCTATTATAGCTTTCATCAAATTCTTTTCCCTCAAGTTCAGGGTCCACAGTCAAAGGTTCACGGCAATGCATGCACATATCCACCCGGCCAAGTATTTTTGTGGGCTTCCCGCAATTCGGGCATTCGACTTGCAGTGCCTTTGTAGAAAGCATACCGATCCAAAAATAAACAACGGTGCTCCCAATGATGGCGAGCAGCCCCAATATCATAAAAATTGTCATGACAATCGGATGCTTTTGAAAGAAAATACCTACATACATGATAATGAATCCGATAAATACAAGACTTAACGCAAATGTGCGGATCTTATTGATTTTATTCGAATATTTTTTTGTCATTCAAAGCCCTCCCAAAAATAAACTATACCACAAAGCCGGAAGAAATCGTGTCCTCGAAACCAACAAATTGAAGAAGAAGGAAAAACAATTAATCCTGTCGAAATAAATAAAAAGTGACAGCATCACTGATTCCAGCTCTTTTTGGGGGAATGAAAATGGAAGAACTTATTCGGCCATTAGTGAAGCATTGCGCTTCCCAGCCAACTACAGTTGCTGTATTGTTGGTTGACCACATAAAAGAATTGACGTCTGAGGATTTGTTTGATGTAATCGTTTATGCGGTGGCGGCCAATCAGAAGAATCCGGAACAGTGCAGACATTTTTATGTAAAGGGTGTACGGGTCGGTCTTTTTATTGTTGATGAGGGCCAGTTTCGCAATAAAATCTTGTCCGATTCATATTCATTACAGTTACTATATAGAAGTAAAGTACTGTTCGAACGTGATCATTATATAGATAGCGTAAAGAAAGAAACATCGAATTACGATCCTAAAATGAAAATAGGCTTGGAGTTTGCTGAATTAATACAATCATACACAATGGGAAAGAACATGTTTGAGGATGGACATTTTCTGAATGCTTATCATCTTCTTGTGAATTCATTGCACCAACTTGCAAGGATTGCTCTTATTGAAAAGGGTATTCAGGAAGATTCAGCACTTTGGATGAAAGTAAAAAATGTTGAGCCGGAAATACTAAAGATTTTCGAGGAACTCATCAAAAGCGAAGAGCCAATCGAAAAAAGATTGGAACTTATTTTTTTGGCTAGCAGCTTTTTAATTTACTCGAAAACGTTAAAAGGATCTGAACACATTTTGGAAGTTCTCAGCGAAGGCGGAATGTGGAGCTATGAAATGATCGCACAGCATCCCCGAATTAAATTATATGGCGCCAGTTTGGGAACGTTTCTGGAATATTTAATAGAAAAAGAATTGATTGTAACTGTACAAGTTGAGTCAGTATTTACAGGGATATATGAGCGCTATTATCAAGTTGAAAAAAACTGTTGACATGAAATATATTGTTTGATATATTAGTAGACGTCGCTGTTAAGCAACTGCATAGGCGATGAAAAGAAAACAAATTAATTATAAAAAACATATTGACATAAGACTTGTGTCTGTGTTAATATAAAAAAGTCGCTCAAGAGAGCAACTTCAAGTTTGATCTTTGAAAACTGAACGAAACGAAACGTCAATAATTTTGATTGAAACAATGGATAATATCCATTGCCAGCTTTTGAGCTGACAAACTTCTTATACGAGAGTTTGATCCTGGCTCAGGACGAACGCTGGCGGCGTGCCTAATACATGCAAGTCGAGCGGATGAAAGAGAGCTTGCTCTCTGGATTCAGCGGCGGACGGGTGAGTAACACGTGGGCAACCTGCCTGTAAGACTGGGATAACTCCGGGAAACCGGGGCTAATACCGGATAACTTCTTTTCCCGCATGGGGAGAGGTTGAAAGACGGTTATGCTGTCACTTACAGATGG
>NZ_KB894688.1 GCF_000374565.1 Siminovitchia fordii DSM 16014 = CIP 108821
CAGCTTGTAGAGAAAGTGGGTGTTTTTTCTCTACAAGCTTTTTTTGTTCTTGTATTTTCGAGATATTCAATTATTTTTTCATCCTAAATAAATGGGAAAAAGACTCCCTTACACCTAGTCCTGTCTGTCCAGGTGTAAGGCAATCTTCTTCATGTTCTGGCAGGCCGTCGTGAGTAGCACCTGCTCGGCTGCCTTTTGTATTCCCCTCAACCGGCAATAACGAAGCCCATGCAGTTCTTTTGAATCTGCGAAGCTTCGTTCAACTTTCTCTTTTCTAAATTTGTATAGTAATTTTCCTTCCGATGATAAGCGGTTCAGACGGATTTGATCTTTATGTTCCTCCCAAACATGGCGGGTGACCACCTTTTGATGATTTTTAGACCGGGTACATTTTTCCAAGAGAGGACAGGCCGCACACTTTTTCCGATTCGATTTATATTCCCTGTAGCCATCACGGCTTGTGGTGGAATAGCTTAATGTTTCTCCATTGGGGCAGATATAGACATTATGTTCTGCGTCATACTTAAACTTCCATTTTGGAAATAACCCTTGTGTTGGATGATACCTGCGATGGGCAATGACCCCGAAAATACTCCGGTCAAACAAGCCTTTACAAATAGGGTTTGTCAGGTATCCAGAGTCTAGTGCTACGGCTTCCACTTCAAATCCAAACCTTTTTATTTGGCGGTCCAAACGTTCAAGATAGGGAACAGAGTCATGAACATTTCCAGGAGTGACAAAGGCATCCGTGATAATATTAAATTTCATGTCTGTCGTACGGTGGTCCAAATAGCAGAACATCTCTTGTTTATTGTCCCGGGACATGAATCCACTGTCAGGGTCTGTATTACTTTTTCGGATCTCTTTTGTTTCCTTCACTTCCCTTCGAGCCTTTAAAGGCTTTTTTCCATGCTTTTTCCGATCTTCTTCTATAGCTTGATTTAAATCTTCTATGTAATCACGTGTCTCCACTTTAACGACTTCTTTTGTATATTTATGTTTGTTCGCACTGGCCTTTAAGTGGGTAGAATCAGTAAATAGCGCTCTCCCGCCAACCATACGGTGGTTGATCGCTTGAAGAACGATTTCATCAAAGACCTCTTGGAAGATGTCTGTATCTTTGAAACGATTACACCGGTTCCAACTGATAGTAGAGTGATGAGGAACAGGGTCGGATAACCTCAATCCCAAAAACCAACGGTAAGCAACATTCGTTTGAATTTCCCTTTCCAGCTGGCGTTCCGAACGAATACCAAAAAAATAGCCGATGAACATCATTTTAAACAGGATCAATGGATCTAACGAGGGACGGCCGTTATCTTCACAGTAGTAAGGTCTAACCTTCTCAAGAATAAAAGAGAAATCAATATGCTTATCAATTTTTCTCAGCAGATGGTCTTCGGGAACTAAGTCTTCAAGACAAACAAATTCCATCTCATTTTGAATACTCGATCTTGTATGAAGCAATTTCATCACCGCCATTTTTGTTATCTACATTATAACAAATTAACATGACAATATTTATATAATTCGAAATATCGAAAAAGCTGTCGAGGGTTTCTCGACAGCCTGAAAGCATCCTAAGATGCTTCTTTATTTAATGGGCCGTTTGACCAGCATCGACTATAAATGTTTGGCCAGCCGCATAAGAGGCTGCATCTGAAGATAGAAACAGTACCATACCTGCAATTTCTTCGGGACGAGCAGGGCGGCCGATGGGTGTATTTGAAGTAACGACTTTTCTCATCTCTTCATTTTCCAACCAACCTTTTGTCATGTTTGTTTCTACCAAACCTGGTGCAATGGCATTTACACGAATACCTTTGGCAATATACTCAATGCCAGCTGCTTTGGTCAAACCAACTACACCATGTTTAGCCGCAACATACGGAGCCATACCGGGGTCCGCTATGATTCCTGCAATGGAAGCCGTGTTCACAATTGTTCCTTTCCCTTTTGTTTCGAAGTAAGAGAGTTCATGTTTCATGGCATAAAATACACCTTTAAGATCAACATTTACAACAAAATCAAAATCTTCTTCTGACATATCTACAAAGTCCTTTGTAGGGGGCAGTACACCCGCATTATTGAATGCATGATCTAAACTGCCAAATTCATCTATTGTAAAATCAATCAAACTTTTCACATCAGATGATTTAGTTACATCAGTTTTCTTAAAAAGCGCTTCTCCGCCTTCTTGTTTAATCAATTCAACGGATTCTTTTGCTTGTTCATTTACGTCCCCAATCATTACTTTAGCTCCACGCCTTGCAAAAGCTAATGCAGTTGCACGACCAATTCCAGTTGCTCCCCCTGTAATAAGAACTACTCGGTTTTCAAAATCTTTCAAGTGCATCCTATACCTCCTAGAATCTTTTCACCCTTAACGAATCTAAATCCACAATTCAATGTTTAGGGTTATAGGAGTAGTATTGATCTTGGCATTTAATTTTATCCTTTGGTTCAAGGCGGTGACCTCTACTCTCTCATCTTCTTTTCGGCGATCAGAATAATACGAAAAACCGGGTATATAATAAAGCTCAAAACATAAAAAGGAAAAATGCCATATGGAAAAGGTCATTAAAAAACTCAATAAGTTTCTTGAAGGTAATTACATGGCAATTCACACATACGACCAATATATACATCATATGAGTGACCCAAAGATCAAGAAATTATTACAAAACATCCAACAAAGCCATAAACAACACGCATCCATTATTGCAGAAAGAATACAAAATCTTGGTGGCATTCCTGCAAATGACTTAGGTATGAAAGGAAAAATGATCCATATGATTTCAAACATAAAAGGACCTACCAAAGATGCTATTTCCATCCTAAAAGATGCCTCTGTTGGTGAATCTAGAGGCATCCAGACCTCAAAGGAACTTCTTGAAGGTGATTTGGATCCCGAAAGCCAAAGGCTAGTGCAAAATATTTTGGATAAAGATCAGCAACACATTGAATTAATAAATACTTATATAAGATCTACTTAACTTGCCAGTCATATCCCTTTGATGATTTTTGCTTCTTGAATAAGATAATTACATCATTATGGTCCCGTTAGACTCCAACAATTCCACATTTGGACATTTCTATTTCGAGCAAGATCTACATGTTTTTTCACCCATGTCAATTTCCTTCTACTGTTCTTGATTTCTGATACGAGTGATCACTCGACATTATGTAACTCTGAATTCTGCAAGCTTCTCATTTGTCCCCTCATGCTTTAGTTCATCTGTATAATTTTATTATCGTCTAATTGTGTTTCCCTTTTTGCAGAAAAACTCATATTTCATTCAACTCAACAAGCAAGTGGATATGTTTCGTTCGAAAAATGTTAAATGACTTCGATCTATCCAGTACATTCGGTACACTAGATCATTGATAAGAATACCCTAGTTTCTTGTCAACATGGTATCGTCTGCTTTCCGTATCCTTGATTGATTTGTTTCATGTGTCCCCGATACTATACTTTTAATCATTATTGTTTTTCTGCTGCCATTAAATTGATTTATAATTTAGTAATAACTAATTTGGAGGTTCAAATTTTATGAAACCACAAGTTACAGTCATTACTTTAGGTGTAGATGATTTAGAAAAATCATTACTTTTCTATCGAGACGGTCTTGGTCTACCCACAGAGGGCATTGTTGGCAAAGAATTTGAACATGGGGCAGTCGCCTTCTTCGACTTACAACCAGGCTTAAAACTTGCCATATGGAATCGCAAAGACATCGCACATGAAACAAAAGTTCCTTTAAGTGAACCTAGCCCTACGGAGTTTACGCTAGGCCACAATGTAAATAGTAAAGCCGAGGTTGATAAAGTCATGGAACAAGCTAAACAGGCTGGTGCAATTATAACCGACCCCGCCCACGAAACTTTTTGGGGTGGATACTCTGGCCACTTCCAAGACCCAGATGGTCACTTATGGGAAATAGTTTGGAATCCAGAATGGGATACACTTGATTAATCATGATTGAAGTTGGTTATCGCCAACTTTTTTTGTTGTAATGTTCATCCCCTTTTGCTATCTTCCACCCCGACTGGGTTTGGCAGTTCTTGGACAACAGGGGAACCGAATGTTGTGGGGAATTCATACGCATAGCTCCTGCATCACCTTAAAAGTCTACATGCAGGTACAGGCTCCAAAATAGGAGAGTTTTGCGCTCTGAGGCTTTCAGATTTCAATGAAGGTAATTGAACTCTGAACTTAGATAAAACGCTTGTAAGGGAAGGTGGTGAGTATAAGGCAAAGGAAACAGCAAAGACAGAGGAAACTGGGGAAAAAAATCATTGGATTGGATGACTTCACAGTTGAAAAATTAAAAGAATGGCTTCATATTAGAAATACATGGATTGTGGGTATCAAGAAAAGGTCGGATTTTCTCTTTATTAATCCGTTTGGGGATTTGGTTAAGATGCCGAACTATGCAGGGGCATTAAAAACATTGTGTAGCAGGAATAAACTCACGCACTCTACCCTCATATGTTCAGACACACCCATGAGACAATTATGTGGGAATCCGGTATTTCTGATCTAAATTACATCGGTGGTAGGTTGGGCGATGTCGACAAGACGATTTTATTAGAATCATATGGCCATATGTCTAATCGATCAGCACAATTAAACAACGAAAAAATTAATGAGTTTATGAAAAATTGGTCACGTAAATTAGAGGGAATAAATTAACCAGTCGGACTTTCATAGAAAAAAGCACCAACAAATGTTGATGCTTAAGGTTTTAGCGCCCTCGGCAGGAATCGAACCCACATTTTAAGAACCGGAATCTTACGTGTTATCCGTTACACTACGAGGGCAATTTTTATCGTACGATATATGATTATAATCGATAAAAACGAAGCTTGCAACCCTTAATTAGTTTAAATTATGTCCAGATGGTTAATATGATTTGTATGACATTCTTCTTTCGTCAGTAAAAGTCGATTTGTTTGACCTTTCTTGACCATCATTGTATGATATCATTACATACAAAGATTACCACAATGAAAACTGGCTGAATGCATAGCCATTTTAAAGAGGAGGAGAAAGATGAATTTAATTCCAACAGTTATTGAACAGACAAACCGCGGGGAACGGGCATATGACATTTATTCACGGTTACTCAAGGACCGGATTATTATGCTTGGCAGCGGAATCGACGATAATGTCGCGAACTCTATCGTCGCACAGCTTTTATTCCTTGATGCGGAAAACCCGGAAAAGGATATATCCATCTACATTAATAGCCCGGGCGGCAGCATCACAGCCGGCATGGCAATTTATGATACAATGCAATTCATTAAGTCAGATGTTCAGACAATTTGTATCGGCATGGCGGCATCAATGGGAGCTTTCCTGCTTGCAGCTGGAACAAAGGGCAAACGTTATGCCTTGCCAAACAGTGAAGTGATGATCCATCAGCCGCTTGGAGGTGCCCAAGGTCAGGCAACTGAAATTGAGATCGCAGCAAAACGTATTTTGTTTATGCGTGAAAAGCTCAACAAAATTTTAGCGGAACGTACAGGCCAGCCGCTCGAAGTGATTGAGCGCGACACAGACCGTGATAACTTTATGACTGCGGAAAAAGCAAAGGAATATGGTCTGATTGATAATATCATCAACCGCAATGAAGGCATCTCAAAGGATAAATAATAAAGCCTGTTTTTCAACGTACAAGCGGAGCTTTATTGAGCGCTGAAACTTGCAGATCATCGTAAAAGGGCTATCCTGAAAGTCTATAAACAGACTTGAAGGATAGCCCTTTTGTTATTTCATCAGCGGTCACTTTCAACGAATTCCGCAAGTGTTTTAATAGCCTCTTCCTCATCTGGTCCTTCAGCAATCAATTTGATGGATGCTCCGGTTCCAGCTGCAAGGCTCATCAATCCCATGATGCTCTTTGCGTTGACTTTTTTTCCGTCTTTTTCAATGAAAACATCTGATGAAAATCGATTGGCCTCCTGAACAAATTGTGCTGCAGGCCGTGCTTGCAATCCTGATTTCAATCCTACTGTTACTTCTTTTTCTGCCAATTTGCTTCCTCCTTCATTTTTCCAAACTTATTTTTTATTAATCAAAAGAGATGGATCGCCTGAGCGAAGTTTATTTGCAATTTCATCAATTTTTCGCAAGCGATGATTGATGCCCGATTTGCTAATTTGTCCACTTGACACCATTTCACCCAACTCCTTGAGGGTAACATCTTGATGAGTCATCCTGAGCTCCGCGATTTCCCGGAGTCGTTCCGGTAAGTATTCCAGACCGACAGTCTCTTGAATGTAACGAATGTTCTCAACCTGTCTCAGGGCTGCGCCGATTGTTTTATTCAGATTGGCTGTTTCACAATTGACCAGCCTGTTGACCGAATTGCGCATATCCCTGACAATCCGAACATCCTCAAAGCGGAGAAGTGCATTATGAGCACCGATGACATTCAAAAACTCGGTTATTTTTTCAGCTTCTTTCATATAAGTGATATAACCGTTTTTCCTTTCCAATGTCTTACTGTTTAACCCATATTCGTTCATGAGTTCACATAATGAATCGTTGTGCTCTTTATAAAGTGAAGAAATTTCCAGATGATAGGATGACCTCTCGGGATTATTCACCGACCCACCTGCGAGGAAGGCCCCCCGCATGTAGGATCTTTTACAGCATTTTTTCCTGATCAGTCCGGAAGAAATTACACGGGTAAACATGAAATTGTCGCCAAGTATCATCAAATCTTTCAATATGGCTTCAGCATTCTCCTTTAGACGGACAATATATACATTATTTTTCTTCAGCCGCATTTTCTTCCGTACAAGCAATTCAACCGCTGCATCATAATCCTTTTTTATCAAAGTATAAATCCTTCTGGCAATTGCCGCGTTTTCAGTTTGAATATTCACGATCAATTCCCGGTTGGAAAAAGATAATGAACCATTCATCCTGATCAAAGCCGAGAGCTCCGCCTTGGAGCAGCAATCCTTTACAGGAAGATTTGTAAGTTCCTTTTTCGTTTCCGAGGCAAAAGACATTGTCGCTTCCTCCTTTACCAACGTCTAAGTGCTGGCAACCCGGCTCATTTCCCTGCCCAATAATGAGTAAAGTATGTTTGCCACCGCTTCCGTATCATGGCGGATAAAGCCGCGTTCAATGGTCGCGATTTCGTCTTGGACAACCTCCATACCAAGAGAAATAAGTTGATCGACATCGAAGTATACGGGAATGGCCATTTCTTTCTCATATCGATGCTGAAGATCTGGAGGAATCTCTTTATTATTAACAAGAATTGTATCGATAAATGAACAATCCATATGCTCATACAGGGCATTCACATGCCTGCTTGCCGTAAAGCCCGTTGTTTCGCCCGGTTGGGTCATCAGGTTGCAAATATATACTTTACGAGCCTTTGCATTGCACACTTCTTCTCCAATTCCTGGAACAAGAAGGTTCGGAAGTATGCTGGTATATAAACTTCCCGGTCCTACCACAATCAAATCCGCCTCATGGATTGACTGAATGGTTTCCGGAAGAGGCTTGATGACTTCAGGTGTCAAAAATACCCTCTTGATCTCCTTGCCAACAGCCGGTATTTTCGATTCTCCCGAAACAAATGTGCCATCCATCATTTCCGCGTGAAGGATAACACTCTGATTAGCGGCGGGAAGGACCTTGCCATGAACGTTCAACACTCGGCTCATTTCCTTCACTGCCTGGACAAAGTCACCGGTAATGGATGTCAGGGCAGCGATGATCAAATTTCCCAATGAATGGCCGGAAAGCTCATTCGATGTATTAAAGCGATGCTGGAACATATCTATGATAAGCGGTTCAGCATCAGATAAGGCAGCAATTACGTTCCGTATGTCCCCGGGCGGCGGAATTTCCAGTTCGGTCCGTAATCTCCCTGAACTTCCTCCATCGTCAGCAACGGTGACAATAGCCGTGATATCGACAGGGTACTCTTTTAACCCCCTTAGTAAAACAGGCAGGCCGGTACCTCCGCCAATGACAACAATTTTATGTTTGGATTGTGCCGTCATGTGGCTATTTCCTTTCTCTTTTTGATATCACGGTGTGTAACCCGGATATGATAGTCGTTTTCAAAATAATGCCCGATATATTCAGAAAGTGCAACCGAGCGATGCTGCCCGCCTGTACACCCAATGGCAATCACCAGTTGGCTTTTGCCCTCCCGCTTATAGTGAGGCAGCATAAATGCCAGCAAATCGGTCACTTTAGCAAGGAACTTCTGGGTGTCACTCCACTTAAGAACGTAACTTGCCACCTCTTCCTCCAGACCTGTCTTTGGCCTCATATGATCAATATAGTGGGGATTCGGCAAAAACCTTACATCGAAAACAAGGTCAGCATCAATGGGAAGACCGTGCTTAAAGCCAAATGACATGACATTCACCATAAATGTGGCTTGTTTATTCGCGGAAAACTCAGTTAGAATTTTTTCTCTCAATTCTTTTGGCTTCATTTGGGATGTATTATAAATATGCTGTGCGCGGCCTTTAAGATCCTCAAGCAAGTCCCTCTCCTGCCTGATCCCCTCAAGCGGGAGTCCAAGTGGAGCAAGTGGATGGGAACGGCGTGTCTCTTTATATCTCCGGACAAGTACTTCATCATCAGCATCCAGGAACAGGATCTGCGGTGTCACCCAATTTGATTGGGACAAATCATCGATGACCCGGAGCAGCGTATCAAAGAACTCCCTGCCTCTTAAATCCATTACAAGGGCAACTTTGTTCATTTTATTGCCGGATTCCTTCATCAATTCCAGAAATTTGGGCATTAATGCCGGCGGTAAATTGTCCACGCAAAAGAAACCTAAATCCTCAAAGCTATGGATCGCTACGGTTTTACCAGCCCCTGACATGCCTGTAATTATAACTAACTGAATATCCTCCATGGATCCGTTATTCATGGAACTCACCCTCTCTATTCTAAACCAGGGATTTTACATATGTATATGCGATAACAGCTTGGACGCTCCTCGTTATTATGTGCCATTTTAAATGTACTTGTAGAAATAGGCGATGTTCTACTTAATTATACTATTTTCCTTCCAAGAAGGACAGCGCGATGAAAAAGTTTCCATGAGTAGAAAGAACTTATTTCTTTTAAAAATAAGCAATGAAAACACTAATATGGCAGCCATCCACCAATACTAATATAGTTTTATACATTTGTCCTTATAAGCATCAAAAACACCATTCCAATAATTGAATGGTGTTTTAAAATAGTCGTCTTATTATTAAAGTAATATACTCATGGTCAAAAAAGTTCGAGCGGCAGCGCAATTGGAAATTAAATTCATTTTCCTTCTGCTGTAACAAAAATACTGCCGCCAACTTGCATGAGAAAGTTGTCCTCAATTTTATTGGCTTGGATTTTCGATACAGATGGTCTCCGATGGAGTAGCCTTGTTCGACCCTATAATTTATTTCGCTTTCACCAAAAAAGTTATGTTCCAATAAATAAGCTGCTAAATTTCCATTGGCACTACCGGTTGCAGGGTCTTCCAAATAACCCGATTTAAACATAAAAACTCTTGCATGTAAATCGTTTTCGGGATTTATCGTTTCCTGTGTGAAAACAAGAAGATTAGCATCTCCTCTTTTCTCTAAAATTTTATGAAATACAGGATGGGTCTCTCTTCCCTATTATGGTGCATTTACTAATAACATAAGATAAAGTGTCCTGAATTACTCTACTAATTCAAGAAGGGATTTACTATTTTGGTACGTGAGATCGCCAACATTTTATAGCTTATCTCAAAAAAAGCACAGGAATTATCCTGTGCATCAAAAAGGGATATTGTATAAAAAGGGGGTCAATATCTCGTATATAAATATACACAAAATACATTTCAGCACTGTTACAAACAGATTAAATGGCGATTACGCTTTTTAATTAGTTTTTGGCAAGCTGTTCGTCTTTCAATCGTTCAATGTAGATTTGCGCGCTTTGTGCAGCAATGCTTCCATCGCCTGTAGCAGTGACGATCTGTCTCAATAATTTATCACGTACATCCCCTGCAGCAAAAATGCCCGGAACTCTTGTCGCCATGTTCTCATTAGTCTCAATATAGCCAGCTTCATTAGTAATCCCCAGATTTTCGACAGCTTTAGTCAATGGGTTCATTCCCACATATACGAACATTCCGTCCGTCTTGAACTCTCTTTCTGAACCATCTTTCGTCGAAACGAGAGTCACTGAATCCACTTTTCCATCTTTTTCATTCACTTGCTTTACTGTATGACTCCAAATAAAGTCGATCTTATCATTGGCAAATGCACGGTCTTGCAGGATCTTTTGTGCTCTCAGCTCATCACGACGGTGAATAATAGTCACTTTTGAGGCAAAACGTGTCAAGTAGGCACCTTCTTCAACGGCAGAATCGCCTCCACCGATGACGACCAGCTCTCTTTCCTTAAAAAATGCCCCATCACACACAGCACAATAGGAAACCCCACGCCCTGTCAATTCTGCTTCTCCTGGAACCCCAAGCTTCCGATATTCTGCACCCGTTGCAACAATAACCGCGTACGCCTTATATTCTCCGTTACCGGCCTTTACAATCTTATATTCTTCTCCATCAATAATTTCCTTAATATCCCCATAGGCATATTCCGCGCCAAATTTTTTCGCATGTTCAAACATTTTTGTGGAAAGATCCGGCCCAAGAATATGATCGAATCCAGGATAGTTCTCAACATCAGCTGTATCGGCCATCTGGCCACCCGGAACTCCGCGTTCAATCATGAGGGTGGACAAGTTTGCGCGGGATGTATAGACAGCAGCGGTCATTCCGGCTGGCCCTGCTCCTGCAATGATTACGTCATAAATTTTATCTTCTGACATCGCTTATACACTCCTTCGGATTTTAAAGGGTTATTTGTTCTTTCGAAAGAATTCCGTCAAAAGAACAATTTTCATTTTATAATCTTTTTAATTAGTATCTAATTGATATCGTATTAAAGTATTTGCCGTACGTCCAAACATATGCTCATTTAAAGATAAAGTTCTATTTTTGTGATATATTTTCGAAGTGTGGCAGTGGAAATCCCGTATTGTTTTGCAATTTCCCGCTGTGTTTTCCCCTCATTTTTTTCAGTGCTCCAGACATACTCCGCAGCTGCTGCAAATGCTGAGGGATTTGCAAATTTCCCTTCGTTTTCAATCACCTTTCGAACAATCCCAAACCAGAATTTGAGCAGGTCAAAGACGTCAGCCGGTCGATCTTTGTGTCTTTCATATAATTCGGTTGCCGTTTCATGCGCCTTATCAACCCTTACTCCCGCATGAGGAACCTGTCTTTTTTCCACCTGTAAAATGGTTGCCAAGTATAGCTTTTCCGGATAGCTAAATTCCTCAATCGATTTAAAAGAAGGATGAGTCAACAGTGCCGGCTGTCTGTCGGATATCGAAATAAAGAAAATCCCGCATAGCCGTTCTGCAATACTTTCGCTTCTAAGAAGCTTTAAAAGGGCTTGGTCTCCTTCGCTCCTTTTATCAGCTTCCTCGAGAGATTCGTTCCATGGCGCGATACCCGCTTTTTCAGGTTCCAATAAAACAAGCCGGTCCCAAGCAGCTTTTGCAGCTTTCTCATTCCCGGTAAAATAGGCAGCTTTGGCGAGCCAGTAATAAAACCCAGCATTTCCAGGATAACCTGATTTTTGGAGCTGTCGCAGCCAAAAATAAGCCAACTCATATTGTTTGGCCAGCGCGAAAGTCGCCCCCAATTTATAGCGGTGTTCGGGAATGATCGGTTTGATTTTTTCTAGTGTTTTCAACAAACGTTCCAGATCCCCTGTTTGATGTTCGTAAAAATAAAATACTGCCAAATTGCATAAGGCATGCAGATTACCCGGATTGTGTGCAATTACCTTTTCCGTCATGGAGAAAGCTTTACTCGTTTCCCCTTCATAGAAATAAGCCAATGCCAAATTGTTATACGCTGGCCAAAACTCAGGGTATGCTTTTACAATATCCTCCAGCATTTGAACAGCTTCAGCATACTTTCCTTCCTCAAGCAGGGATTTTGACTCTTCCTGCATTTGAAGAAGCTCCTCCTGCTCTTTCAGTAAAGTAATATCATCATCGTTGATACCTATCCACTCGAGCAGTTCCTCCGCTTCGTCTGCAAATTCTCCTACTTCATCTTTTTCCAAATAAAGCTTTGCATACCGATATGCCTCCGTGAACAGTCCCAGATGAGCATAGTTATTTGCCAAAAAGTAGTAACACTCCGTCATCCGTTCATCCAGTTCATTCAACGTCATAAGAAGAAGTTGGTTGGACTTTTCATATTCTCCTGTTTCTGTATGGACAAGAGCGAGCTGGCAGGCAATCATAGGTTCCAACGGTTCCAGTTCCAAAGCCCTCTGCAAATACTTTTTGGCATTTGTAAAATCAAAGCGATCATATGACTGGAGCCCTTTATGAAAATAGTAATCTCCTGTCGGTAAGAAAGTATAGATTTTCGCCCGATTCCTTTTCTTTTTTGAGTATCTGGACATCGTATTTCCTCCGTTGCTATCGTCCTTTGTCGCTTTTTGTAGTATAACATACAAGTTTAACTGTTTAAATCGTCAAAAATGAAACTATCAAATTCATACGCGAAATGAAGACCTAGTAGAACGAATGGTTAATTATTTAACCACAAATACGATACTCAAACAAAAAAATGACCCTATAAAAAGGATCATTCATTCCTAAATTGGGAATCCGTCTTCCGCCGCTCATCCATTTCTTCTTTTGTATAAATGATCTTCATCGGGTTTCCGCCGACAAATGATCCGGCCGGAACGTCTTTATGTACAAGGGTACCTGCTGAAACAACCGCCTCATCCCCAATCTCGACGCCCGGAAGAATGGTTGTGTTTGCACCGATCAGAACGTTATCGCCTATTGCGACAGGTCCGAGCCTGTATTCCTTAATTAAGTACTCATGGGCGAGGATCGTAGTATTGTAACCGATGATTGTATTTGTACCGACAGATATTTTTTCTGGAAACATAATATCCGGCATGACCATCAGCGCAAAGGATGTCTTTTCCCCGACCGACATGTTCAGGAATACACGGTACATCCAATTCTTCAAGGCCAAAAAAGGCGTGTATCGTGCTGCCTGGATGACAAGGAAATTTCGCATGACCTTCCAGAATGGGACGGTTTTGTATATATGCCATAAAGAATTGGCCCCCTCAATCGGGAACCGCTCCGTTTTTCTCATTTATACCCCACTCCGACAATATCGAGAAGTTCGGACATCTTGTCAAGCATATAATCCGGATCATACTGTTTTAAGAAGTCCGCTCCTTTCACGGACCAAGCTACGCCACACGTGAAAGTACCGGCATTTTTGCCTCCCAGAATATCATGATAGTTATCGCCAATCATGATCGCTTCAGCAGGCTTGGATCCGAGTGCGGCCAGCGCTTTTTCAAGCGGTTCCGGATCAGGCTTTGCTTTCTCCACTTCATCAAGTGTAATGATGACATCAAAAAACTCATCCAAATTCGTAAGGGCAAGCCCTTTTAAAACAGTTTTTCTGATTTTTGTTGATACGATAGCCATTTTAAAGTCATTTTCATGCAGCGTCCGAATCGTTTCATAGACACCTTCAAACTCGTGTACAAGCATATCATGCTTTTCCATGTTGAACTTGCGGTAGACATCGACCATTTCCTCCGCTTTTTCCGGATCCACACTTACAAATGCATCTATCAAAGGAGGGCCGAGAAATGGCAAAACGTCCTCACGCGTGAAGCGCCCTGGGTAAAATTTTTCAAAAGTGTGCAAATAGGAAGTAATAATCAATTCATTCGTATCAAGCAGTGTTCCGTCCAGATCAAATAACAATGTGTTAATTTTATTATGAGTCACTATACAACTTTCCCTTCTCTTGCAATGTCTGCCTGTCGCCAAACGGAAGCCACGATCCACGTCAAAATAATGGCGGTAACAAGCCTGATAATCAACAGTGGCAGAACTGGGATTCCAAGCGGAATAAAGATCAATGTATCCTCGACAACCGCATGGCAGGCGACAAGGAAAATAAAAGCGAGTGTTACATCCTTTTTACTTACTCCGTCTTCTTTCACCGCCTGAATCATGACCCCTGCTCCATAAGCAAGACCGAAAACAAGGCCTGAAGCCATCGTTGTTGATGTGTTCTCCTTCATACCGAGCATCCGCGTAAACGGAGCGACCCAGCGCGAAAAGATATCAAGCCATTTATAATCTTTTAAAAGTTGGATGACGATCATAAGAGGCATGACAATTACTGCGAGCTGAACGACACCTATGAATGCTTTTTTAAAAGCAAGCATGGTAACAGGAAAAAGGCCTGTCACCTGTTCATCCTGTACTGGAAGCATGCCGTATTGCGCCATTTCCTGGCCGCCATTCCACAATAAATGGATGGTTATGGCTGAAATGACTGCCAAACCGATTCTGACGGTCAAAATAATCCAGAACGGTACCCCCACCTTCATGGCGACTGACGACTCGATGAATAGATTATGAGAAAAAGACATCATCACAGCAATGATGAAAACCTCTTTGACAGTCAAGTCCAGCGACAATATGCCTGCAATGCCTGCATACAGACTCAGGAAATTTCCAAGGACAAGCGGAATGGCCGCGTCTCCAGACAAGCCGAAAATCCCCATAAATGGTTCAATCAAACGGATTACCCATGGTAAGATAGGGGTGTGCTGCAGCAGAACGACGAATAATGTTACAGGAAAAATGACCTTCCCCAATGTCCATGTCGTTTTAATGCCATTGAGGGCTCCAAGCTTCACTGACGTTTTATACACTCATCATTCTCTCCCATACAGCAAGATATTCATTCATAATACCTGGCTTTTGCCAAACCGGCTTTTCTCCGGTACACCCACAGGACCACAGCAGCAGCTATTAACACAAGGGAAATGACTTGTGCTATCCTCAGGCTTTCCGTCAGCATCAAACTGTCCGTCCTCATTCCTTCGACAAAGAAACGTCCAATTGAATAATAGATCACATAGGACAGAAAGAGCTCACCTCGTCGCAGATTCACTCTTCTCAATAAAATCAGCAGGATGAAGCCGATGATATTCCAAATGGACTCATATAAAAAAGTCGGGTGGTGGTAGGCACCTTCTATGTACATCTGGTTAATGATAAATTCGGGAAGTTGCAAGTTTTCGAGGAATGAGCGGCTGACCTCTTCGCCATACGCCTCCTGGTTCATAAAATTCCCCCAACGGCCTATCGCCTGTCCGAGAATGACGCTCGGTGCAGCAATGTCTGCAATCTTCCAAAACGAAATATCTTTGAGTTTAGAAAAGACAATCGCTGTGGCAACTGCCCCTATCAGAGCCCCGTGAATCGCAATTCCGCCTTCCCAAACTTTTATTATGTCAGCGGGATTCTGAGAATAATAATCCCATTGAAAGGCGACATAATATATCCGGGCGCAAATAATTGAAATAGGAATGGCCCATATGAGCAAATCAGGGAAGGTTTCCTTATCAAGATGATGTTTGTTCCCTTCGCGCATGGCAATGTACAAAGCAATCGCAATCCCCAAACCGATAATGAGGCCGTACCAATGAACGGCAAACGGGCCGATTTTTATAGCAATCGGGTTTAGCGGTTGAATATCCAAATCCATAATTTCAACTCCATGAATAAAATTTTTAATCGAACTGCCTTTCATCCCCCGTAATCACATTGGACAGCCTGTCGGCAAACTGCTCGGCAGCATTCAATCCCATCCTTTTCAAGCGGAAATTCATCGCTGCCACTTCTATGATGACGGCAAGATTCCGGCCAGGGCGTACCGGTATAGTCAATTTAGTAATTTCTGTATCGAAAATTTTAATAGTCTCTTCGTCTAGCCCAAGCCTGTCATACTGCTTTTCCCCATCCCAAAATTCCAGATGGATTGTCAGGGTAATTCTTTTATGCGGACGAACAGCTCCTGCTCCAAACAACGTCATAACGTTGATTATGCCTAACCCCCGAATTTCCAGCAAATGCTCCAATAGTTCAGGTGCAGTTCCCACAAGCCTGTCCATATCCACCTGGCGGATTTCAACGCAGTCATCCGCCACAAGTCTGTGGCCTCTTTCAATAAGGGCAAGTGCTGTTTCACTTTTTCCAACACCGCTTTGGCCGGTGATGAGGACCCCAACTCCGTATATCTCAACAAGCACCCCGTGTACAGCAGTCGTGGGTGCCAGCTTGTTTTCCAAATAATAAGTAAGACGGCTTAAAAATCCTGTCGTCTTCATCGGTGTCCGCAAAACAGGAACCGAATGTCTTTCAGATACTTCAATCAATTCTTCAGGCACATCCATGCCGCCCGTAATAATGATGCACGGAGTCGAATCAGTGCAAAGCTGCTCCATACGGTATTTTCTTTCCCCAGTCATGAGCATTTCCGTGAATTTTACTTCCGTCCGTCCCAAAAGCTGCACTCGTTCCGCTGGATAATAATGAAAAAAGCCGGCAATTTCCAATCCGGGACGGGAAATATCACTTGTAGTAATCGGCCTATGAATACCTTCCTCGCCGCTGACCAGTTCCAGATCGAATTCCTTGATGATATCTTCCGTACGAACTTTTGCCATCGGAATCCCTCCCTTATCGAACCTCTTGCTGTGAAATTCGGACCCTATATAAAAAACTTCACCTTATCTATTTTAGCACTTTCTCCCCAACAAACTCCACCTTTCAAGATTTTTTGTGTTTGTCACAGCAGGTGGGCAAGCAGAAAAGGGATATTGGGAATCATTTTATGTGAGGGAAACAAAAAACCCGGTCCAGCCAAGGCTGTCCGGGTTATTTATTACGGTCAGGATTCAAGATTGTTTTTTGAATGATCAAATTGACCAATACCATGATCACTGTAATCAGAAAGGTAAGCCCAAAGCCATCGATTTCAAACTTGCTGCCCATGATGGCGTCTGTCATTGATAAAGTGATCGCGTTGATCACCAACAAAAAGAAACCGAGAGTCAGCAAGGTGATTGGTAATGTCAATAGGATGAGAAGCGGCCTTACCAAGACGTTCAATATCGACAATACGAGGCTTGCTGCAACAGCCGCTCCAAAGCTTGACACGTGGAACCCTTCAAAGTAACCGGCAAAAGCGATAAAAAGAACTGCGTTGATTAGAATTCCAATCAACCATCTCATACTTTATTCTCCTTTTTGGTTCGCTTTTCTAATGAACACGGACCCGGTTTTTGTGTCAGCTTCAAGATACAACGTTTGGTCATCCGATCCGGTGCGCTTGAACTTCATTTGTTTTTGGATGACTTCCTTTTTTTCATGGAGGATGTTGATTCCTTCCAAATCCAACTTATAGCTTCCAAGATTTGATCGGACTTCTCCATCGATTGTTGCAGTATCCGGAACATTTACATATATATTTCCTGTCACTGCTTTAGCTTCTATGATTTCTGTTCCGGGATGTTCTAGTGTACAATGAATGTTCCCATTAAAGGATTTCAACTCAGCCTTTCTACTGAAGCCGGTCACATCTATCGCCCCGTTTACAGTTTCAGCCTCAATCCCATCTGTATTTAGATCGATCACTTTTATTTGACCATTCACCGTATCGATATCAAGTTTCTTGCCGGAAATTCCGGTTAAGTCGACTTTTCCATTTGTCGCTTTCACGATCAAATGCTCGGTTTCAAGCATTTCCCCTGTCATTTCTCCATTGAAAACACGGACAGTCATCTTCTTATAACTTTTTCTTGGAATATAGACTGTCGTCTCCACACGCATCCATTTGGACTTTGTCGCAAAACAAAGCAGCCCGTTGTCTTGGGAGAAAACCGTGTTATCCAGAAAATAGCTGCGCCCCTCATCACGGTCTTCCACCCTGTACACTTTAGCTTGGCATTCAACACGGACTTCCTGCTGATCCCATGCAATTAAGCGAACAGGACCATTTGCAATATCTATGTCAACCCTCTCGATTTTCTCATCCGCCTGTTGGAACACATGCGGGACTTCTACAGATTGGGTAATCTGCCAATCTAAGTCTTTTATTTTACGAAGCGCCGTATTGACAAAATCGAAAATCCGCTCTCCTGCCTGTTCAATCTGCGAATAGAAAGTATCATCGCCAGAACCGGAATCCTTTGTTTTACTCTGCTGGCTCCATGTTGACTCATCGGCAGATCCAGTATTTGATTCCGCTTTAGACTCGGCCTTTGAAGAGTTTTCCGTCCATTGTTTTTCAGAGCTTGAAGGCTCTGTCATTGTCACTTCTGTATCCGTGTCTTCCAGCGCATCGAGCAAAATGATCGCTTCCTGGGCGGACAGCTTTCCTTCTTGTACCATTTCAAGTATTCTTTTACGATCCTGGTTCATGGTCAATCCTCCTATTTTTTCATCTGTCATGTATTACGAGATGAATGGGAAAATGTTTCACTTTCAGAAAAAATTACTTGGCAATGGCTTCTTTATTTTCTTGGATGGCGATCAGCTGTTTCATGCGGGCTCTGTCCCGTTCGATGATCGGCTTCAAATATCGGCCTGTATGTGATTCAGGGCAATCCGCAATTTTTTCGGGCGTTCCGGTTGCAACAATCGTTCCGCCTTTATCGCCGCCTTCAGGTCCGAGATCGATGATATAATCAGTTGTCTTGATCACGTCTAGATTATGTTCAATGACGAGAACGGTGTTTCCATTATCAACCAGCCTCTGTAAAACGTTTAATAGACGTGCAATATCGTCAGCGTGAAGTCCTGTTGTCGGTTCATCTAAAATGTAGATCGAGCGGCCGTTTGAACGCCTGTGGAGCTCAGATGCGAGCTTCACCCTTTGTGCTTCACCGCCGGAAAGTGTCGTTGCCGGCTGTCCAAGCTTCATGTATCCAAGCCCCACGTCAGCAATTGTCTGCAGCTTCCGTTTGATTTTCGGGATATTTTCGAAAAACTCCAATCCATCCTCGATTGTCATGTCCAGAACATCTGCAATATTTTTACCTTTATATTTTACTTCCAGCGTTTCCCGATTATACCTTTTGCCGTGGCAAACCTCGCATGGTACATACACATCAGGTAAAAAGTGCATCTCAATTTTGATGATCCCGTCACCGCGGCACGCCTCACATCTGCCTCCTTTGACATTGAAGCTGAAACGTCCCTTTTTATACCCGCGGACCTTTGCTTCGTTGGTAGAGGCAAACATATCGCGGATGTCGTCAAACACCCCGGTATAAGTCGCAGGATTGGAACGCGGTGTCCGTCCGATTGGTGACTGGTCAATATCAATGACTTTTTCCAAATGGTCCAATCCCTTAATCTCCTTATGGGCACCAGGTTTGGATTTGGCTCGGTGAAGCTTCATGGCAAGGGATTTGTGTAAAATTTCATTAATCAAGGTACTTTTTCCGGAACCGGAAACACCGGTTACAGCAATGAATACTCCAAGTGGAATTTTTACATTCACATTTTTAAGATTGTTTTCCTTCGCACCTTTAATTTCAATGAATCTGCCGTCAGAGACACGGCGTTCCAACGGAAGCGGAATAAATTTTTTCCCTGACAAATATTGTCCTGTCAGTGAATCCGGCTGCTTCATCACTTCTTTAGGAGTGCCACAGGCCACTACTTCTCCGCCATGGACGCCCGCTCCTGGACCAATATCGATTAAATAGTCCGCGGCAAGGATCGTGTCTTCGTCATGCTCCACCACAATCAGCGTATTGCCAATATCGCGCATGTTTTTCAGTGTATCGATTAGGCGGTCATTATCCCGCTGATGAAGTCCAATAGACGGTTCATCAAGTACATACAATACGCCCGTCAGACGGGACCCGATTTGTGTTGCCAGTCTAATTCGCTGGGCTTCCCCTCCTGACAGCGTTCCAGCTGCCCTGCTCAATGTTAAGTAATCAAGCCCGACATTGACAAGGAAGCTTAGCCGCTCATCTATCTCTTTTAAGATCATTTGTGCTATTTTGATCTCTTTTTCCGATAAATGAATGGATTGGAAAAACTGTGCAGCATCCTGGATGGACAGCTCTGTCACCTGGCCGATATGCTTGTTTTCGATCTTGACTGCAAGACTTTCTTCTTTCAGCCTGTAGCCCTTACAGCGTGGGCATGGCTGTTCCGCCATATATTTTTCCATTTGCTCCCTTATATAATCGGAGCTTGTTTCACGGTAGCGGCGCTCCACATTCTTGAGGACACCCTCAAATCTGATATTGCTTTCCCTTACCTGGCCAAAATCATTTTGATAGCGGAAGCGGATAGGCTCCGCACCTGATCCATATAATATTTTCTCCATTTGCTCCTTGGGCAAGTCCTTTACAGGGACATCCATGTTGATGCCGTAATGCTTGCACACTGTCTTCAGCAGCTGCGGATAATATTGAGAACTGACAGGAATCCAGGGGACAATCGCCCCTTCATTCAATGTCAAAGAGTCATCCGGTATGACAAGATCCTTATCCACTTCGAGTTTCGACCCAAGCCCGTCACATTCCTGACAAGCCCCAAAAGGGCTGTTGAATGAGAACATCCGCGGTTCCAATTTATCGATGGAAAAGCCGCATTCCGGACAGGCATGATGTTCACTGAACAGCAGCTCCTCTTCTCCAATTACATCGATCAAGACTTTTCCCTCTCCAAGACCAAGCGCTGTTTCGAGAGAGTCCGTCAAACGCGTTTCAATGTCCTCTTTAATTACAATACGGTCAACAACAACCTCAATGGAGTGCTTTTTATTCTTCTCAAGTTCGATGTCTTCGCCCAGATCAAGGATTTCACCATCCACTCTTACACGGACGAATCCCTGTTTCTTGATGTTTTCCAATATCTTGACGTGAGCACCCTTTCTTCCGGAAATGACGGGAGCCAACACCTGAATCCTTGTCCTTTCAGGGTAAACCATAATCCGGTCAACCATTTGCTCGATCGTCTGGGAGGTGATCTCAATTCCATGGACAGGACATATCGGCCGGCCCACCCGCGCAAACAGTAAACGGAGGTAGTCATAGACTTCCGTTACTGTCCCGACAGTCGAACGCGGATTCCGGCTTGTTGTCTTTTGGTCGATTGAAATTGCAGGGGACAAACCTTCAATTGCATCCACATCCGGTTTATCCATCTGGCCTAAAAATTGCCTTGCATATGCTGACAACGATTCTACATAGCGCCGCTGTCCCTCTGCATAAATCGTGTCAAACGCCAACGAGGATTTTCCGGAGCCTGAAAGCCCCGTGACCACGACCAGTTGATCCCTTGGAATGGTCACATCGATATCTTTTAAATTATGGGCACGTGCACCTTTAACAATGATTTTTTCTAGTGCCATTGCTGTTTCATCCTTCCGCTTTTAACTCCAAAATGGCATCGCGAAGCTGCGCCGCCCGTTCAAAATCAAGCGCTTTTGCCGCTTCTTTCATTTCCTTTTCCATTGAAGTAATCAGCTTGTCTTTTTCCTTTTTCGTTAATTTTTTCGTATTTTCATAAGTGTACTCTTCTGTTTCCTCGGCTGCAATTGTAGCACGGATGACATCACGGACATCTTTTTGGATCGTTGTTGGTGTAATACCGTGCTCTCTGTTATATTCTTCCTGGATCGATCGCCTTCGCTTCGTTTCCTTGATCGCCTGATCCATGGAGTCTGTGATTTTGTCCGCATACATGATCACATGTCCGTTTGCATTCCGTGCAGCTCTCCCAATTGTCTGGATGAGCGAACGTTCGGAACGGAGGAATCCTTCTTTATCCGCATCGAGTATGGCTACCAGGGAGACTTCCGGTATATCCAGGCCTTCCCTAAGAAGATTGATTCCTACTAGAACATCATATTTTCCAAGTCGTAAATCCCGGATGATTTCTATCCGTTCCAGCGTTTTGATCTCAGAGTGCAAATACTGTACTTTCACACCGACATCTTTCAGATAATCCGTTAAATCTTCCGCCATTTTTTTCGTGAGTGTCGTTACAAGAACCCGCTCATTTTTGTCAATCCTGTCATTGATTTCCCCAAGCAGGTCATCAATTTGTCCTTCGATAGGACGAACATCGATTGTCGGATCAAGCAGCCCGGTAGGACGGATGATCTGCTCAATCATTTCCGGTGTTTTTTCCAATTCGTACGGTCCAGGGGTAGCAGATACAAACACGATATGTTTGATATGTTTCTCAAATTCTTCAAACATGAGCGGACGGTTATCAAGCGCCGACGGCAGTCGAAAACCATGATCGACGAGCACCTGCTTCCGCGCCTGGTCACCATTGTACATCCCGCGGATTTGCGGGAGGGTGACGTGCGATTCGTCGACAACGATCTGAAAATCATCAGGAAAATAATCCAGTAATGTAAAAGGAGTAGCTCCTGGCGGCCTTAAGGTCAAATGGCGGGAATAGTTTTCAATCCCTGCACAAAAGCCCATTTCCCTCATCATTTCCAAGTCGTATCTCGTTCGCTGTTCGAGCCGCTGGGCTTCCAAGAGTTTTTCCTCCGCCCGCAATTCGGCAAGCCGTTCTTCCAATTCAAGCTCTATATTTTTAATAGCGATCTTCAACTTTTCATCACCGGTCACATAGTGGGAGGCAGGGAATATAGCCGCATGCTCCCGGTCGCCGACAATCTCTCCGGTCAGTGCGTCCACTACCCGGATCCGGTCGATTTCATCACCGAAAAACTCAACACGGATACACTGCTCTTCACGGGCAATGGGAAAAATCTCCACTACATCTCCACGAACACGGAACGTTCCATTTTGGAATTCAATATCATTTCGTGCATATTGGAGGTCAACAAGCCTGCGTAAAAGCTGGTTCCGTTCAATTTCCATCCCCGTCCGGAGCGACAGGACGTGGTTTCTGTATTCTTCGGGGGAACCGAGGCCATATATGCAGGAAACACTGGCAATGATAATGACATCATTCCGTTCGAATAAAGCAGACGTAGCCGAATGCCTGAGCCGGTTGATCTCATCATTTACACTCGAATCTTTTTCAATAAACGTATCGGTTTGCGGAACATATGCTTCCGGCTGGTAATAATCATAGAAGCTGACAAAATACTCAACGGCGTTGTTAGGAAAAAACTCTTTGAACTCGCTGTACAGTTGTCCTGCAAGCGTCTTGTTGTGAGCAATGACAAGCGTCGGCTTGTTTACTTCCTTGATCATGTTTGAGACAGTGAATGTCTTACCGGTACCTGTCGCTCCTAGTAATGTCTGATACTTCTTTCCTGATTGGAAGCCTTCGACCAGCCGTTCAATCGCTTTTGGCTGGTCACCAGCTGGCTTATATTTTGATACTATTTCAAACTGGTTGTTCACGCCGGCATCCTCCCGTTTTTCTTTCTATATCTATAGTCACTGCTGCATCATTATTGAAAGTTATCATACTGTCATTTTACCACAAACGGCCCTTTCATAACCAGAAATATGCGAACGTATTTTCGATAACGGCAATTTGTTGATTCCGTTTATAAGGAAAGACCCCACCCGATAAACAATCATCTCCCTCCAAAAAAAGAATCCCGAAGCAAATGTGCCTCGGGAACCTGATCAATATTTACTTTTCCCCTGTACCCAAAACTCGATGAACAGTTGCAGGGCAATTGCGGTTAAAAATACAACAATGGCATAGATGATCCCAAGCTTGAACCCTGCCAGAATTACCATGCCGATGGCAAAAATCCACAACGCTCCGGAAAGCAGTCCGCCTTGGGCCATCCGCTGGGGATCCTTCTTCGCATAGTGCTCCATCATTATTTTTTGTTCCTCGATGACCCATGGCTTGCTGCGGCTTTTTTCAGTCAGAAATAAAAAGGCCAATATTCCAATTCCCGGAATGACAAATGGAAGAAAAGTTACGAGCACAGCATGGAGGCCCATGTTTCCCATGAAATACAAGGATGCAGCGGTTATCAAACCGAAAATAATCCCGCCAACGGCAACTGCATAAATAAGCGCCCGGATCTTGGACATCGGAAATCTTCCTGCTGTTTCTTGAGTCAATCCGAGGAAAGCAAAAGCAGCTCCTGAAATTACAATGAATGGAACCAGGGCAGAAATCCCCTGATAAACAACACCTGTCGAAAAATAAGTAATAAATCCGGCCGTCAGCCCGAATAAAAAAACAATTCCTGCAACTACGTATCCGATAGCGTGCTTATAATCCACTTCAACTTTGTTCTCAATATACATCTGTCCGATCACTTCATTTCGTTTTTGGCGGCTAATATCATCTGCAACCGCAGTAATGTCCCCTAATTCTCCAATGGCCTTTGTGAAAGCAGCATCAGAATCCATACCTTCAATTTCAAAATCCTTGATACGATCAAGTAAGTTTGAAATAATCTCTTCTTTGAAATCCTGCAATGCAGGTGTTTCTTCATATCCCTTGAATAAATCTTCCACATACTTTTGCACCTTTTGACTCATTTTATCCCTCCTCAAGCAGTCGATTTAATATTTCCTGGGTAAACTCCCAATCCAGCTTGTTTTGATAATATTGTGTCTTTCCTTTATCTGTAATCCTGTAATACTTGCGTCTCCCCCCTTGCGATTCGTCGCCCCAATAGGCAACAATAAGCCCTTCCTTCTCCAATCTTCGATAACTAGAATAAAGCGTAGCTTCTTTCAGTTCATATTGGTCATCCGTCTTTTCCAAAATCGTCTTATAGATTTCATAACCATAACTGTCCCCTTTTTGTAAAATACTCAACACAATCGTATCTGTATGCCCCCGCAATAAATCAGAGGATAATTTCCCTTTCACTCGCTCACCACCTAATTGTCAATCCACTATTATACATGTAACATTACTTTGTCTGTCATAATAATATATCAGATAAATAAATTTGTAAATAGGTTTTATAAAAAATAAATAAGGCCGGCTGCATTCAAAAGAATACAGCCGGCCTTTCAGTCGGTTAACCTTTTTTCCAGTGAATATAAGTCCTCTTCCAGCATCTGCATTCTTTGCTCCGCCGCTTCTCTTGCATCGCGGACTCCTTCATTATAAAAAACCGGTCCCAACCTGTCTTTTATAAACTCAAAGCAGATTTCAGCAGCGAATTCCCCAATCTCCTCACCGCGTTCTTTCAGAAAAAATTCCTGGATGTCATGGATCATTTGTCTTTTTTTCTCTAAAGACAGCTTATTCATTAACATGTTTGGTCTCCTTTATAAAAAGATAAGAGGAAGAGCGGAGATAATTGAAATCAAAACTGGCAAAAATAATGTCAAAGCCATCCCTCTTTCGGTTAATTCAAATTCCGGGAGACGTACCGAATCAAAAAGCCAGTCCGCCGCCCTGTCCACCCGTGATTTCCTCATGGGAAAATCGGGGACTTCCACATCATATTCATCTAGCTTTTTAAAAAGTATTTCATCACCATCAGTTTTCATCTCCGTCCACCTCCAAATCTTTTTTTAACTTTTTCATCGCATGATGCAGCCTGGACTTGACGGTTCCAACTGGGACCCCCAAAATTTCAGCCGTTTCCTTTTGCGTCAAATCGTGGTAGTACGTCAAAAGGATGACGGCCCTTTGAAGTTCTGGCAATTGCTGGACAGCTTTCTGGACAGATAGCTTCTCATCCACTGAAATGGCCACGGAGCTGTCGGATGCCAAAAAAGGCAGCAGCGACCAGAGCTTTTTTCTTCTCTTAAGCTTCGTAGCCATCGTGTTATAAGCAATCTGGAAGAGATACGTTTTGAATTTACCTTTTTCAGGTGAGTAATGCCGGCTTTTAAGTAATTTTTCAAACGTATCCTGGACAACATCAATGCTCAACTGCTGATCGCCTGTATATCTGAAAATAAACTTGTAAAGCGGTTCCCTGTATATCTCATACAGCGTTTCAACGGTTTCCGAGCACCCGTCTTCCAAGCGGATTTCTCTATTTAAACTCATTTGGCCACCGCGCTTTTATTCCTTTGAACACATAGATCAATTTTGAGATCATCCATGCAAAAGTCATCAAACTGAAAACAACCGTCTGATGAATAAAATATTGGATGATCGGACTATTAATATCATCCCCTCTCAAAAGGAAAATGAGCAGCCCTGTTATATTTAAAAAAGTATAGATCGCAGCAATCAACACGATAGTATCCCAGCGGGTCCAGTAAAAATAAATATCCGTTTTGGTAAAATCTACTTTCCCCCATTTATCCCGGACAACCTTCTTGTTCATGGAGGCAATAACCCCAGCAAAAATGGAGCCAAGCACTGCGACTACAATACTGCTGATCACCCAGCCTGTCACCGGCATGTAAAACACTCCCTTTCCTGTCTCCTCATAAGTTCATACTGACGGGAAGACAAAATGGTTCATTCATATTATTTTTTCGCCGGATGCAGAGATGGCCACAAGTAATTCCTCGAAAGTCATGTCGGACATTGAGTTCAATCGTAATCTGTGTCCCCCAAAGTTCAATTGACCTGTTACTTTATTCGGTACAATCACAACGTTAAGACCGGCATCAAGTGCAGCCCTTAATCCATTTACCGAATCTTCGAAAGCTATCGTCTCTTCAGGCGCAGCCCTCAACTCTTTGATGGCTGCCAAATATAACTCGGGATCAGGTTTGATTTTAACAACGTCATCCGCTGTTTTGATGACATCGAAATAGTCTTTAATGTCAAAACGGTCCAAAAAACCTTCCACCCAAATCCTATTGGAACTTGAAGCCAGCCCTATTTTAAATCCAAGATTTTTTGCTGTATTAAGATACTCTAAAACTCCATCCCTCAGCTTTAAAGCTGGTAATTGATCCTTATAAATTGACTTGGCTTCTCTTAAGACTGATTCTTTTGTAAAAGAAACTTTCTTTTTCAGCCGGTCAAATAACACATCATCAGACGTTCCGATACATAGAGCAAATTCATCTATTGTCAAATCATAATCCAATTTGCAAAAAATTTGGCGAAATGCCTCGTACCAGACCGACTCGGTATCAACGATTAAACCATCAAAATCGAAAACAACTGCCTCCACCTCTTCAACCTCCTCCTATTTCCGAGATTTTTTACCTTACTGTAAAACGCTTTTCACTTCTTTTACTCGGGAAACATAACTGTGAAGGACCATTCCTGCAACAACAAGCATCATACCGATCAAGGAGGCAGTTGCCGGCATAGGAGCACTCAAAATAACAATCTCTCCCAACAGAGCATAAGGAACTTCCAGCGATTGAGTGGCTTCGACTGCAGCAAGCTTCCCCATATTGTCTTTGACATAATCGGTCGCCTTGAAAAATAAAACGGTAGCAATGACTCCAGAAGAAACAGCGACTAGAAGTGCCTGCAGCGTCTGCTCCATTGAAGGAAGTTCCCCTGTTGTCAACTCCCAACCGGCAAGGATCAGCCAGAATGGCATACTTCCAAGTGTCATACCTAAAACTCGCTGATACGTATCCAGCCGGCCTCCGCATACTCCCATCATCTTCCTATTTCCAAGCGGGTATGCAAAAGATGCTACTAAAATCGGAACTACGCAAAATAAGACATTATGCAGTGATAGCCCGTTCATATGCTCCAATTGCATCATGGCAATCCCAACCAAAATGATCAGCGACATGGACAACCCTTTAAATGGAATTTTCCCTTTAACGGAAATTTGACCGGAAGATGTCTGGATAGTCTCATAAAAAAGTGTTGCCAATAGAGAGCCGGAAATAATCGTTATTTGAAATGTGCTGGCAATCAACCAGCCCGGTCCATATCCTGCGGCAAATGTGAGCGGTGCATAAAACAGCCCAAATCCAATTGTGCTCCAAAGAAGCCATTCCCTTGGGCTTGCCTTCATCTCCTGAATTAGCTTACGAAGGTTCCCCCTTATTAACACAATCATCAGTAAAAAGGGAACCATGAACATATAGCGCAGCGAAGCACTCCAGATCCAACTTCCGCCTGATAAATCCATAGCACGGTTAAATATGAACGTAAAGGCAAAAAAGAATGCTGCTACTACCCCTAACAAAATCGGCCTCATTAGCTTCCCCCTTTAATCCTTTCGAATAACGAAATATCAAAACATTTCCATTATACTATGAAAGGGTTGGCCATTCATATAGATTCAAAGAAACAATTTATAAGGGGATAAGCGTGTAATTCTATAACGGAAGTTCAACCAAACCGAGTTCGTGCAATCAACCATGCGTTTCGAGCATTTCCCTGCTGTATTCGTGCAAATTTCTATAAAAATCGTCAATCTTATTTAGAGAGCGTAAAATTAAGTTGTGCGTACATGTAACCGGAACTTTAGATCCTAAGTCCGTTCGTACATCAACCATGAAATTCGTCCAATTTGGCACCTTAATCGTGGATACTATCTTGGAGCTCATGCAATCCACTCCATGCTCCTGCATTCTCCCTAAAAAAGACATTTCATTTCCCGGTATCTCCTCCAGGTCACGAAATGTCTTTTTTTCTCCTTTTTTCCTTCATTTGATTGACGATAAATAAACCTAATGTAAGAGAAGCCGCTTCTATGATGATCAGCCACCATTTATGCAAATATCCGTTGTATGCCGAAACAATGATCAAAGCAACGACTAATAGAAAAGAAACAAGGCGGCTGTACGTGATCCGTACAAAAAAAATCATCATTAAAGCCGGTAAGAATATAGCGGATAATATCTTATCTATCATGGCGATCCCCCATGTACAAACTGCAAGCCTTATTTATAAGTTTTTCCGAAAACGTCAAAAAGTGCAAGCCCCTTTTTTCACTGATTTCTGCTTTCATCTATCATCCTTTCAGTGATGGCTGTCAGTTCACTTTGCTCAATGAAACGTTCACGGAGCATTTCAGGAAGTATATGATCAAGAAAATATTGGACACACGTCATTTCTTTGAACAGGAGGATCGTGCTTAATGCCTCTTCATAAATTTCCATGAAAAGCGGCTCCGGGTTTTCCTTCTGGATTTCCCCAAAGGATTCATACAGAAGGTCGATTTTATCTGCTACCGATAGAATCCTGCCTTCCAGCGTATCATCTTTCCCTTCCTTAAACCGGCCCAGATAAATCTTCTGGAACTCCGGCGGAAACTCCTTCTCTACAAACTTTCTGGTCATTTCTTCCTCCACTTCATTGAAAAGACGCTTCAGTTCTTTGGAGGCATATTTGACTGGTGTTTTGATATCCCCTGTAAAAAGTTCGGCATAATCATGATTCAACGCTTTTTCGTATAAAAGTCGCCAATCAACTTTTTGCCCGTTCATTTCTTCGACAGTTCCCAAAAACTGGGCGATTTTCGTCACCTTAAACGAATGGCTGGCCACCGAGTGTTCTTGGAATTTGAATTTTCCTGGACAACGGTAGATTTTCTCCAAATCAGACAAACTTTTGAAATAATGATGGATCCCCAATTGAATCACCTGCTGCTTTCTTATTTCGAAAGATTGTATCACGAAGAACCCAGCATTTAAAATCAAAAAGACTTTTTCCATAGGAAAAAGCCCTTGATTGGTTATTGGTTCAACTCCACTTTCTTACCTGAGTCCATATATACAATCCACTCACATATATTTGTTACATAATCGCCGATCCGCTCCAAATATTGAGCGGTAAGCAGGAGGTGAGTTGCCTGATGGATCAATGATCGATCCTGGGTCATCAGTCCAATTAATTCAGTAAAAATCTGTTTATATAGTGCATCAATCTCGTCATCCCGATTCGCAATGTTTCTTGCCTCATCCTTATCCATCTTGATATAGGCGTCCAGTGCGTCACGCACCATTCCCTGAACCAACTTGCCCATTTTCGGAATATCAATGAGCGGCTTTGCGTAAACTTCGCTTTGTAACCTTACGGTCGTTTTTGCGATGCTCACTGCATGGTCAGCTATCCTTTCAAGGTCTGTCGATACCTTGAGTGTGGTTGCGATCCTGCGAAGATCACTTCCTACCGGCTGCTGTAAAGCGATCAATGTGAAGCATTTTTTTTCTATATCCATTTCCGCCTCATTGATTTCTCTATCCCCGTCGATTACCTCTTGAGCAAGCTTCACATTTTTATCGACCAATGACTTCACAGCTTGGTAAAGGGCTTCTTCCACCAACATTCCCATTGTGAGCAATTGATGGTGCAAACTTTGCAATTGCTCATCAAATTGGTTTCTCACTGCCATCCGCCTGCCTCCTTTTGTATCCATCTATCCAAATCTGCCTGTAATATAGTCTTCTGTCCTCTTATCATCCGGATTGGAGAACATCGATGAAGTCTTGTTAAATTCAATCAGTTCCCCATTTAAGAAAAAGGCTGTCTTATCCGAGATGCGTGCCGCCTGCTGCATATTGTGCGTCACTATGATGATGCTGAACTTTTCCTTCAATTCCTGGACAAGTTCTTCCACCTTTAAAGTGGATATGGGGTCAAGGGCCGAAGTCGGTTCATCCATCAAAATGACATCAGGTTCAATCGCAAGACATCTGGCTATACAAAGCCGCTGCTGTTGTCCGCCTGAAAGACCGTAGGCATTTTCATTCAGCCTGTCTTTCACTTCATCCCAAAGAGCTGCGCCCTTTAAACTTTTTTCCACAATTTCGTTCAATATTTTTTTATCCCGGATACCATGGATACGCGGACCATAAACGACATTCTCATAAATTGACTTTGGAAACGGATTTGGCTTTTGAAATACCATTCCCACTTTCGTCCTCAATTCTTCTACCCCATACTTATTGTCCAAAATATTATTGCCTCGATACAGAAGTTCCCCAGCCAACTTAACTGTCGGAACGAGTTCTACCATCCGATTGAGAGACTTGATGAATGTGGATTTTCCACACCCTGATGGTCCGATGATCGCGGTGACCTCGTTCTCCGCAATATGGAAATCAATATCTTTTAAAGCGTGTTTTTCCCCATACCATAGATTAAATTGTTTCGCTTGAAAAACATCATTTTTTTCCACACGTACTTCCGACTCTATCGTTTGTTCGTCCCTGACCAATGTTGAAATCAAAATCATCCCTCCATTTCTGTTTAATAACGTTTGGAAAATTTATTTCTAATGATGATGGCAATGGAATTCATCAGGAGCAGCATGAGCAACAACACAATAATTCCTGCTGCAGCTACTTCATGGAAAGCGGCTTGAGGTCTGCTGGTCCAGTTGAAAATTTGGATAGGCATTACAGTGAAACCGGACCAAATACTTTCCGGTACGAAAGCCACAAACGTCAATGCTCCGATCATAATGAGCGGAGCCGTTTCTCCGACCGCACGAGATAAAGCCAATATTCCCCCTGTCAATATGCCCGGGATTGCCGCAGGCAAAATGACATGGCGGATCGTTTGCCATTTTGTAGCACCCATCCCGTAAGACGCTTCCTGAAGTTCTTTTGGAACGGCGCGAATCGCTTCTTGAGAAGCTACGACAATAATAGGGAGAATCAGAAGACTCATTGTCAATCCTCCGGCAAGAACACTCCTTCCCATCTCCATCATCCGTACAAATACAGTCAGTCCCAATAATCCGAAGACGATAGACGGGACCCCTGCCAAATTAGAAATATTCATTTGGATAAAACGGGTGAACCTGCTTTTCTTTGCATATAGCTCAAGATAGATAGCACATCCAACTCCCAGAATGACGGAAACAGGACCTGTAATAGCCATCAGCCAAACCGTACCGAATATAGCTGCTTTAATCCCTGCTTCTTCAGGCCTGCGTGAAGCAAAACTTGTAAAAAACTCTGCATCCAAATAGCTGAATCCCTGGGAAAATATACGATAAATTAAAATCCCCAATACAATCAAACCGACTGACGTTGCAAGCATGAATATCCATTTTGACAATGTGCTTTTCAGAAGGCGGAAGCGGGTTCTTTTCGCCACCTTTTCATCGTTTATCAATTCCATTAGTATTCCTCCCTAAAACGCTTGGAGATCCATTGTGCAATGACGTTCATCACGAGGGTAAAAATAAACAGCGCCATCCCAACTGCATAAATACTGTAGTAGATTGTTGAACCATAAGAAGCATCTCCCAGGCTCACCTGCACAATATAAGCAGTCATCGTCTGAATCGTTTCTGTAGGATCAAATGTCAGATTCGGCTTTGAACCGCCGGCAATCGTAACAATCATCGTTTCACCAATTGCGCGGGAGATCCCCAACACACAAGAAGCGACAATACCCGATAATGCCGCGGGCAGGACCACTCTTAACGATACTTCCAACTTGGTTGATCCCAGTGCCAAGGCACCCTCCCTCATGGAACTTGGAACTGCGCTCATCGCGTCTTCGGAAAGGGATGCAATCATCGGAATAATCATGATACCTACAACAATGCCCGGGCTTAATGCATTGAAAAATTGCAAATCAGGTACAATTTTTTGCAAAAGAGGAGTGACGAATGTCAGGGCAAAAAAACCATATACAATAGTAGGAACCCCGGCGAGCACTTCCAATATGGGTTTGACGATTTTTCTAACGCGATCACTGGCATATTCACTTAAATAAATGGCTGTCGCAAGACCAATCGGCACTGCTACAACCATGGCAATGACCGCAACCAGGAGGGTACCCGAGATCAGAGGAGCTATACCATATTGCGGATCGGCTTCAAAAAAAGGAAACCACTCTTTGCTAGTAATAAAATCTATAATGTTAACACGTTCAAAAAACGTAATTGTTTCCACCAGTAATGTAATGACAATCCCAATCGTAGTTAGAATGGAAATGACTGCCATTGCTAAAAGAAAAATTGGAACGGACTTTTCAATGATCCCTTGCTTATATCTGGATTTTCTTTTATTTTCTTCAATGAGTGCGGCTACAGATTTTCTTTCCGCTTTCAGTTCCATAAGGAAAACTCCTCACTATTTTCATAGTAAAGGGAGAGGGGGGCCCCCTCTCACCTGAATCAATATTATTTTGAAACTTCTTCCAATTTATCAAGTGCTGCTTGATACTCATCTTCTTTAAGGCTGATGTAACCTACTTCTTCTGCAAGAGTTCCGGCGTTTTCAAGAGCAAATTTTACATACTCATGAACTTGCGGTTTCTCTTTTAACGCATCGTTGTTTACATAAAAGTATAGTGGGCGGGAAAGCGGCTCATATACGCCGTTCATGATCGTGTCATGATCCGGAGTGATTGCCTCTCCTTTGCTATTGACAATCGGTACAACTTTCAGATTGTCCTTATTTTCAGCATAGTACGAAAAGCCGAAAAATCCAATTCCGCCTTTATCTCCCATTACACCTTGTACAAGTACATTATCATCTTCGGATAACGTTGCGTCTTTTCTCATTTGTCCTTCTTCAAGGATCACTTCATTCCAGTAATCATACGTACCGGAGTCTGTACCGGGGCTGAAGAAGGTAATGGGCTCTTTTGGCCATCCATCACGGACATCAGCCCATGTTTTTACCTTCCCGTCCTCTAGCCACATTTTTTTCAATTCATCAATAGTCAATTGATCAACAAAGTCGTTATCTTTATTTACTACGACAGATATACCATCATAGGCGAGTTCAAATTCTGTATAGGAAACTCCTACTTCTTCCAACAACTTTGCTTCTTCATCCTTGATCTGGCGTGAAGCATTGCTGATGTCCGTTTCTGCTGCAATGAACTTTTTAAATCCGCCACCGGTTCCTGAAACCCCCACCGGCGCTTTGACATCCGGCTGTTCCGCAGCAAATTCCTCGGATACTGCTTCCATGATCGGGAAGACAGTCGAAGATCCATCGATCCCAACGGAACCTGTCAACTTATCTTTCGATGTCTCTTCCACTTTCGAAGTGTTGTTTTCATTTCCTTCTGCATTGCTGCTTGTACTGCCGTCACCATTACCACATCCCGCAAATAATAGAGCTGAAGATAAGGTGACTGTCGCAAACGCGGCTTTCAATTTCATTCGTCCATTTCCCCCTAATATTCTTTGTCGAGCTCAATGAATATATTACTCTCCCTATATCAACTTTCGATGAACGGATTGTAAAGATTATGTAAAGATGCTTTGGAGAAGGACTCATTCTTTGTTCAGTCCGTTTCTATCAGTCTTTAAAGTATATTTTCCGAGTTTTGGCTCATACTTCTACCACCTGCAGGTTCCTGTTGACTTTTCTACAAACCAGGATTCCAGATGATTTCCTTGGACTTTCAGATTACTTCTAGGATCATGGGCATCAAGCCCCATTTCTCTCACTCCAAGCGAACAAAAAAACCCCGCTCCCTTTCCGGGTGCGAGGATCATTGTTTCTTCGGCATTATCACCGTAAATTCTGTTCCTTTACCTTCTTGACTGTCAACTTCAATTTTTCCATGATGTGATTCCACCAGGTGTTTCACAATTGCCAGGCCAAGGCCTGTACCACCAGAATTCCGGGATCTTCCCTTGTCCACTCTATAAAAACGCTCAAACAACCGCGGCAAATCCTTTTTGGCAATGCCGATTCCTGTATCTTTGACACTAATTGCAAGCTGGTCTCCCCTCTCCACCAGCGAAACAGTAATTTTTCCGCCCTCGGGGGTATAAGAGACTGCATTGGAGACTAGGTTCAGAATGATTTGCTGAATTCGGTCTTTTTGGCCCTCAATCCAAACTTCCCTTTCCTTCGGCAAGAGAAGCTCCAATCCTTTTCTCTCGACATCTTTTCTTACCGTATCAGCAACACGACCCACAACTTCCACCACGTTGACATTTTCTATCTCCAGTGGAATCATATGTTGTTCGATCTTGGACAAATGAAGGATATCATTGATTAAACGGTGAAGCCGCTCACTTTCTTTATGAATGATATCAAGGAAATGGTGCAGCGCCTCTTCATCCTCCATCGCCCCATCCAGTAAGGTTTCTGTGAAACCCTTGACTGAAGTGATCGGCGTTTTCAATTCATGAGACACATTCGCAATGAATTCGCTTCTCATTTTTTCGAGGCGGCGGATATCTGTTATGTCATGAAGTACCGCGACAATTCCCTTTAACTCGCCGTTTTCTCCGACATACGGTGCAAGGTGCGCATCCAGAATTCGTTCATCCGGATAATAAAATTGAATTTCATCCCTGATCTCCGTCTTTTCAGTCAGGCATTGATCGATTAGCCGGCTCAGACCTGCATTTTTGACAACTTCCACATGCTGTCTCCCTGTAAAATCTGATGGATCCGAATTGAGCATACACCCAATCGCCCGATTGGCCAGCAAAACTTTTCCATTTTTGTCCACAAGAAGTACGCCACTCATCATATTCCTTAAAACCCCAGAAAGCTGCTGCTCATTTTCCTGGATTTTTTCCATCTGGCTTTTCAGACTGGCAGCAAGAACATTGATAGCATTGGCAAGCTGCCCCAATTCTCCTTTGGGCTGCATCCGGACCCTTGCAGTGTAGTCCTTGTCCTTCAGTTTTTCAGACACCAGCATCATTTCCTCAACAGGCTTCGCGATGCCTTTGGCAATCCTGATTCCAATCAGTGCAGTTAGAAGCAGTGCAACAAAAAGAACAATCGTTAAAGTGATCCTTAGATGCCTGATCGCTTTTTCAATGGTTTCGAGAGAAAGGGCTACCCTGACAACCCCTTCAACATCTCCATTGAATTCCACCGGTATAGCGGCATACATCATACTGTACCCCAAGGTATGGCTAAATCGCGTCGATATACCAGATTCTTTCCCTTCACTTATGACCTGTTTTACTTCAGGGCGGTCCAAATGATTTTCCATCGACGCAGGGTCGTCTTCCGAGTCTGCCAAAACTTTTCCTTCGCGATTAATGACCGTAACCCGGGAGGTCACCGGTGCGGATAATTCCTTAACTTTTGACTGAAGGTTCTCCCGCTCAAGCCCGTCCAACTCCAATGCTTGTAAAACAAGATGCGCTGTTTGTTTGAGTTGGCTCTCTTTCAAATCCATATATGTATTTTTCATTGTATTTGCTAAAAAAAGACCAGATCCAAGCAGAGCAAAAAACATGAGCAGCAAAAAAGAGAACGTAATGCGCACCCAAAGTTTTTGCATTTAAGGTCTCTCCATTTTATAGCCGAATCCCCGGATTGTTTTAATATAGCGGGGATGGCGTGTGTCTTCTTCGATTTTTTCCCGCAAATTACTGATATGGACATCAACGATTCTGGAATCCCCGACAAAGTCGTAATTCCAGATGGCATCCAAAAGCTGGGTTCTGCTCAGAACTTTCCCCTCATTTGAAGCAAGATACAGTAAAAGTTCGAACTCCTTTGGGGTAAGCTCTAATTTTTGGCCGCTCAACAAAGCCTCGTATCTTTCTGGATAAATTGTAACCTGCCCAAGCTCAACCACCGGTTCAGAAGCTTTATCTGCTGAAGAATTCCCCTCTTCAAAATTTTTCGTCCTGCGTAAAATAGCCTTCACCCTCGCTACAACCTCACGCGGACTGAATGGTTTTGTCAAATAATCGTCAGCCCCAAGCTCCAGCCCGAGCACTTTATCAAACTCATCTCCCCGGGCTGTAAGCATTAGTATCGGGGTATTCACTTTTTCCTGGCGAAGGGTCTTACATATATCCATGCCGTCCATTCCAGGAAGCATCAAATCCAGAATCATCAGATCCGGCCGCTCGTCTATTGCTTTTTTTAGGCCTTCATTTCCGTCTGCTGCCGTTATAACCGAAAAGCCTGCCTTTTCCAGATTATACTGAAGTAATGTCACAATTGATGGTTCATCTTCTACAACAAGAATTCGTTCCATTTTCTCAGCCTCCTCAATTAGAGTGCACGCTGGCGCTTGACTTGTCAATCAAAATCGTCAGGCTGATCAGCGTAACAAGGATAGTGGCGCCCATGTCCGAAAGGATGGCGATCCACAGTGTAAGGAGGCCAGGGATCGTCAGCAGTAAAGCAATTAGCTTCAAACCAAGAGCGAGTGATATATTCAGTTTGATGACGGCGTTCACTCGTTTGGCAATTTTGATTGCGCTCGGCAGTTTGCCCAAGTGATCCTGCATTAATACGATATCAGCAGTTTCAATGGCGCTATCAGTTCCCTTGCCCATCGCGATTCCAAGATCAGCAACAGCCAACGCGGGAGCGTCATTGATGCCGTCTCCAACCATTGCTGTTTTCCTTTCATGGATCAGATCATTGATTTTCTCCACTTTCTGATCTGGCAGCAAATTGGCATGAAAATCGGTCAAACCGACGGCTTCAGCCACTTTTTTTGCTGTTTTTTCGTGATCACCTGTCAACATGATCGCCTTTTTAACACCGGCTTTATACAGGTGCTGAATCACAGCTTTGCTCTCCGGCCGTATTTCATCAGCTATCCCAAACAACCCAAGAACACGTGAATCATCTGAAACCGCGACGAGCGTATACCCTGCATTCTTCAACTGGTCAATATCCGCTTGAATCTTCTCATCGATAGCAGCGGAAGGAATAATCGCTTCATTGCCGAGGCGATATAATTTTCCCGAAACAGCGGCTTCAACACCCTGGCCTGGAATCGTCGTGATATCAGCCGGTTCTTCCAACGAAATACCATGCTTTTCCACTTCCTTCATGACTGCTTTCGCCAAAGGGTGGGAAGATGATCTTTCAATCGAACCCGCTGCTATTAAAAACTCCTCTTTATAATAGGAAATCACTTTTTCCACATGGGGTTCGCCTTTAGTCAAAGTCCCCGTCTTATCAAAAGCGACTGTTTCAATATGTCCAAGCTGCTCTAAAAAGACACCGCCTTTTACTAAAATTCCGTTGCGGGCATTGCGTGTAATCCCTGAGATGATCGCAATCGGTGAAGAAATGATTAAAGCACAGGGACAACCGACGATCAATACGGCAAGCCCCTGGTAAAACCAGCTTCCCCAATCACCGCCAAAAAATGGGGGAACTACCATGACGACAGCCGCAACCCCCATGATTAAAGGGGTGTAATATTTAGCAAATTTGTTGATGAACTGTTCTGTCGGCGTCTTCGTTTCCTGTGCTTCTTCCACGAGATGCAGGATTTTCGCCAGCGAAGAATCATCATATGATTTGGTAATTCTTACTTTCAAAACGCCTTCGTTGTTGATGCTCCCGCCAAAAACCGGCTCTCCTGTCATCTTGTCGACAGGCATGGATTCTCCTGTAATGGCAGCCTCATTGACCGAGCTTCTTCCCTCAACGACCACTCCATCCGATGGAATTTTTTGACCCGATTTTACAAGAACAATATCATCGGTTTTCAACTCTCCCACCGGAAGCACCTTTTCTTGCCCGCCTTTGAGAACAATCGCTTTCTTTGGAGCGGCATCAAGAAGTGTTTCCATCGATTTACGGGCCTTATTCATTCCAAGGCCTTCCAAATATTCGTTGATCCCGAATAGGATTGCGACGAGAGTCCCCTCTTTCCACTCCCCGATGCCGAATGCTCCAATTAACGCGATTGTCATGAGTGTATCAATATTGAATTTTAGTTTAAAAAGATTTTTCAAACCTTTTAAAAACGTCGCGTATCCGCTCAATGCAGCCCCGGCCAAATAAAGTACAACGGCCGTCCATCCCGGCATTGATTTTTCAAAGACCATAGCCAAGATATACAAGAGAGCAGATGCTCCGATTAAAAAGAGCAGCTTGCTGCCAGCTCCATGATCATGGTTGTGATCGTGGGCATCCTCGTCTCTTTTTAAAATCGAGGCCCCATCTCCCGCCAAGATTTTTTCCACTTTATTCAATGCGATATCATCGGACACAATTAATTTGCTTGAATTGAAAAGAATTTTTGCATTTTCGCCATGATTCAACTTCTGTATCTCCTCTTCAAGCTCCCTTGCACAATTCGCGCATGACAGCCCTTGGAGCCGATATTCAGCCATTGTAAAACCTCCCTCTGAGATGCTCAATGCCTTGCATGGTCAATTGTCTGTTCCAATATGTTCATGACATGTTCATCATCATGGGAATAGTAAATGCTCGTGCCTTCCCTTCTATATTTCACAAGACGTAAATTTTTTAATGTACGAAGCTGGTGGGAAACCGTGGATTGCTGCAAATTGAGACTTTCGGCAATTTCATTCACTGAAAACTCCTTTTCAGACAGAAGATGCAAAATCCGGATCCTTGTTGGATCTCCCAACGCTTTGAATATTTGCGAAACAGTCAGTAACGTTTCTTCATCTAATTCATCAGGGTAGTCATTTTTGATTTCATATCCCATATGACTTTGCCACTTCCATTCTTTTTATATGATAATATGTTCATATATTGATTTTAATGTATGAAATCATGCGCCAATTGTCAAGTGTAAGCTCCCAATTTACCCCTCTTTCATACATTTCCCATCGAATACTTTATGGCAATTTTTCTCGATTCGTTGAAAGTGATGTCCATGTTTGCTATATTAGCAGTAGTTTATTTTTTTACTGAAGTATTAAAGCACATGCCTATATTTTTTTCATATATTAGTAAAGGGTGGTTATTGAATGGCTTACGTAATTACAGCTCCTTGTATTGGTGAAAAATTCGGTGAATGTGTCGATGTATGTCCTGTGGACTGTATTGATGAAGGGGAAGAAATGTTCTTCATCGATCCGGACATTTGCATTGACTGTGGTGCATGCCAGGCCGTTTGTCCTGTAGAAGCGATTTACCACGAAGAAGAACTGCTTCCGGAGGATAATATATACTTAGAAAAAGCGAAGGAATTTTACGCTTCCAGATAAATGGAAAACTACAAGCGACCTTAAGGGACGCAGAAACTGAACGGACCACTGGAGGCACCTTAGCAACTCCTACAATCATAAGCCAATTCCCGAGGAAGCAGTACTTCAGCCTCTACAGGGAATTGGCTTATGACTTTGGTGGACGAAACAGGGTTGAAAGTTCAAATATAAACAATTTGTGGCTGGCATCACTAGGATTTCCAAGTAATTGAAGCTTTACAAAACAAAAGCAATCCATGCTGCATTCATATTAAAGCATCTTTAAAACAGGGACAAAAGTGCACTTACACCCCTGTTTTTTTGGGTCTATAATGATAGTTTGACATCCATACAAGCTTTCCTCCTTCGCATATAATGCAGCAATATGCCGAAAGGAGGAAGAAAACATGTCAACATGTCAGCGCTTGGCGAATATCATCGGCGGTGAAGTCATCACAGCAGCGCCGGTCTGCGTTGTACAGCGGTTAAGGAACATAAACGCCACTATTTTAAATCGAAGGACCCGATCACCATTGGCGCTTCCCTTTGCACTATCTTTTGAAAATAACCAGGGCGGACGAACTTTGAATCTGGGAGAGACAGTCATACTTCAAAGTGAAATCAACAGGTTTATGTCTGCTTTAAGAAAAAGAGGGTTGATTGTGACAGCCGTTCATAACCACTGGTTATTCGACAGTCCCCGCTTAATGTACATGCACTGGGAAAATGTCGGCAATCCTTTCCAGTTTGCTCGTAAAAGCTTTGAAGCAGCTAAGGAAGCAGGGCTATTTTAATACTGGAAATACTTTAGGTCTCCCTACTTGGAGGCCTTTTTCACGTCAGGAAATGACACGCACTTTACGTTTTCCCAAAGGTAGATGAAGGTACTGGACCTTTCCATCGGACATCGAAAGAGCTTATTTTGAAATTAGGTTGAACAAGTGCCGGGACAGCTTTTCTTTATTGATTAATTTTTTTCCTTCCGCCTATACACAAAATAACTAGCTGAATAGAATAAAAAAGAATCATCCAGCTGGCAGAGAGGAGGATAGCGATGTCTAAAGAAAAAAAAGAAAAGGTCATTAAGGTGGAAAATTTGGTGATTCATGCTAAAAATGTCGACTTCATTCGGGAGCGCCATAGAGAAAGAGAGACACATGAAAGGGATCCATGGGAATTTCTTTTGGGAAGACCGCGTCCGGTACACACTGAAGAAGAGAGTAGCAGTGGCGGTAAAACTGATTAGTTCATTGGGCTATTGTTTAAAACAATTGCAGGAAAATGGGTGAATACCCTTCCAGAAGAGAAACAACTGCATATTTTATGGTGAGGCCCAACAGGGATTGCTCCTAAATGCCTTGCTTACCGAAACATTGCAGGAAAGAGGTGAGTCATTTGTTTGGATATGGTGGTTTCGGATATGGCGGCTGCGGATACGGTGGCGGCTGCGGATACGGTGGCGGCTGCGGATATGGCGGCGGTTTTGCCCTCATCGTCGTACTATTCATCCTGCTTATAATCATCGGAGCCGTATGCTTTTACTAGTATAAAAAAATAATCATCCCGGTCAATTCATTAGATTGGCTGGGATGATTGCATTTGCGCGAAAAAGATAGGAACACTTAGCAAAGTACAAACTGGAGTTCCTTTAACGAAGTACGAGAATACCTCTTATCGTCACAAAACTGGCCAATCACTGCTTAGCACCGATTGGCTTATATTACGCCATATCACTAGGACGTCTTGATTATGCCACATCATATGCAACAGCGCTGCTTATTTATGCAAATTAATTCGATGGAGCCCCTGCCAGTCAATCACTATGCTTTATCGATCAGTTCACGGAATCGGTCCGGTTCATCCAGACGGATAGCAACCTTCTTATATGCTTTCTTGAACCCCATAAAAAGGTGTGCATCCAGCGGCCTTTTGAATTCAATGATGCAGTGCGGCGGCAGAGTCTCAAAGTCCTTTGCAATAAAAGCAAGGGTGTCTTTGGGGTTTAGTTTTTCTTCCTCTGCTTCCTTTCCCCACCTTATTGCTTTGATTTCTTCATTTGGAATTACGATACGTTTGCCAAGCCCAAGCGATACATAAATCTTTCCTTGCTTAACAAATAGCGGATTTAATCTGATGGCCTGAATGTCCCCAACGAAGAACAGAACAGTGTAAATATTCAAGAAAAGCATAACTACGGAGAGCACAACCGATATCTCATGGATGAGCCAGTGGATAGCAGCCGTTTCTATGATGATGGCATGAATGAGCATAATATAAAAAGCGATGAGACTTGACTTTTGGTGAAGGGAAAAATAAACTTCGCCAACGGGCGCTTTCTTCTTCCAGGAAGCGAATGCGTAATAGAACATCAGAAATTCCGCTGCGAGAATCCGTAAGAGAATGTGATTTCCAACCCGCTTCTCTACAGCAGACGGCAGTGAATACAACGGGCTTTCTTCATGCGATTTGATCCACCGGATGATACCGGGCAAACGCCATATGAGTAAAGCAACCAATCCGAGCTCAGCCAATAAGATAAGCACTTCGATGCCGATCGCTGCGATTGGAACGTAGGTAAACGGCTCAAAATAGGCGCTTGGAATAAGGAAGCGGGCAAAAACAAGCCCTGAAATCATCCATGTTATAAAAGATTTGACCGTGATCTTTCTGCCCCGTTTCAAAAATAAAATAAGGAGCGGGGCCACAACGGCCAGGTCAATCAAAGAACCGACCACGATCCAATTGGTATCAGCGGGTAGAAGCAGCGGGGCTAGTGGTGAGCGGTACAATAATGTGTTCGAGCAAAGAACAAGAAAAAGCAGGAACAAAAGAGTGTAAAACCGACGGTCTCTCTGAATAGCAATCATCAGAAGCACCCCTTTTTCTTTTATCGTACCACAGAAAAAGCCCCGCTAATATGCGGGACTTGCCTTAAATATTAGAAAATCTGTGACTTGCTTAAAAACCTGTAAAACCGCCGAATAAAGGAATCAAAATGGAGATAATCACTGTCATCCAATTGAAGAATAAAAGGATTCCCATGACAATCATTAATATACCGCCGATTTTCATAAAACGCTGCCCATGTTTTTTCAGGAACGTCATTTTATCTATGAATAGAGACATGATGATAAAAGGGATGGAAAAGCCGAGTACGTAAACTCCCATGTAAAGCAGCCCCATCCCAGGATTTGCTGCCACAAGGGCAATCACTCCCATGAGTATCGGGCCTGTGCATGGGGTCCAGCCTGCTGCAAACGCAATTCCGATCAATATTGATCCCAAATATCCTGCAGGCCTGTTCTGAAACTGAATCTTCTTGTCCATGTTTAAAAAGCTAAAATTCAGGACACTTGTTAACACCAGTCCGAAAAACACCAATACAATGGCGCCAATCTGTCTAAGTAGCGTTTGATATTTGATGAAAATCTCCTCAAAGATTGTGGACGATAGACCCAAGGCCAAAAAAATGATAGAAAAACCTACTAGGAAGAGGATTGTATGAATAAAAGCCTTCTTCTTAAATATCCCCCGCTTTTCCTTAATCTCGTTCACCGTCATTCCAGTGATATAAGACAGAAATGCCGGATATAAAGGAAGTGCACAAGGCGATATAAAAGACAAAAATCCCGCCCCAAAAGCAAGAAACAAGTTTATTTGCTGCATTTTTAATCACCAGCCTCATTTTATATCATATACATCAACCTTATCAAAAACAAACGGCTTGAATGTGAAATAACTGTGCCATTTTATCGAATAAATGGTCACATTGAAATGGAAAGCTGCAAGCATCTGTTCACCGCTTGCTGACAAGAAGTGCTCTTGATGAAGGATAAAGAGTTTTACCCGGGACAAGCATAAACAATCGTTGGAGAAGGTACTGAAGAGCCAGACAGAACAAATTCTATTCTAATTGACAATATATTATTTCATTCACTCTTAAGAAAACGAAACATTTACTTTGTCAAAATCGTATGACTGGTATAAGCAAGCTAATAAAAGGGGGCATTGATATGCAAGAATATATGACCAAGTATATAGAAGTCTATGAGGAACTCAAAAAAAAGATGAAATGGAAAGTAACGGATTATAAAATATTAATGACGATAGCGTCTTTTTATGCAATGAATCAAAAACCGTTTCATATGGAGTCTTATCTGATGATTGCCGAGGAAATCAAAAAACAGGCAGGTTTTTTTTCGTCCATTAGATCAGAATCGCGTTATATTGCAGCAGCCATGCTTGATGTCGGCTTCGAAAATCCCGAAACTCAGATTCCTGCATTATTCACTGCTTATGATGAATTGACCAGTGCTAAATTTAGAAAGGGTATTTTTACTTATATAGCGGCTGCTGTATTGATTAAGAATTGCAGTACTGATCCAAGTGATTACCGCAACGTCATTACGAAAGCAAAAGAGCTTTACGAAGGCATGAAAAAAGAGCATTTCTTTTTAACCTCATCTGAAGACTATCCGCTTGCAATGCTTCTTGCTTCAAGAGGAACAGATGATGTCATTGAACGCAACGAGCGATATTATGATTACCTGAATCGCAACGGTTTTCGGAAAGGGAACCATTTGCAGATGTTGAGTCATATCCTGACGCTCGATCAAGAGGAAAATCCCGAAGAGTTGATGAGCCGAACCGTTCAGGTATTTGATAAATTCAAAGAGGTCGGCATAAAGCAGAAAACGCTGTATTACCCGATTATGGGAATGCTCGCCATGATTCCCCCAGCGGAGTTGGAGGTGCAGGAAGTTTATCGAGCATACGATCAACTCAATCAAATAAAGCATTTCAAATGGCAAAAGGATTTAAACGCAACCCTTGCTGCCTGCTTTTATGTAAAAGACAAATTGGAAAAATCAGCTTTCATTGAAACGAGTCTGTATACAACAATCGAAACCATTCTGCAAGCACAGCAGGCGGCCTTGACTGCATCCATCACAGCAGCCGCAGTCGCTGCAAACTCAGGGTCAGGAGACTGAGATAGTTGGGCCATGGCTCATGGCCCATCAATTTTTGTTTGAAAAAGCAGTAATGAAAAAGCAAGCTGCCCATGCAACCATAGCCACAATCATTCCAAACATCAGCCCAATCGCTGCCATGAATGTGTCATGCTCAGGTGTGCTCGAGTCAAGTGTAATGTACATATACAGAAAAACAAAGAAAAGAATCATATAAAAGCTGCTTCCCATCACTCCCATGATTAGCTGGTCCTTCTTCGCCCTTTTTACTGAGACACGGATGACGATCCAAAAATAGATACTTGTAAAAGTTGCAGCAACCATAATCAAAATATGCAGATATGGAACCTCTAGCAGGCCTGAGGCAAAAATAAGCCCCACTGCCAGTGAAAACAGTATGGCATTTAATACAAACAAAAACAGTCCACTCATCCATTTATTATGAAACCATTGTTTTTCGGATAAATTTATTCCAATCAAGCGCTTGCTTCCTACCATTTCGATTAGACTTTGTTTTTTGATCAAAACAATGACTACCAATAGAATCCCGATTCCAAGAACACTTGTAAAACTCACAAGATTCCCCCCATTAAATATACATAGTAATTCTATGTATATATTTATAAAAAAAGGAGCACTTTAATCAAATACCTTTCGCACTCCCATATAATAGCCAATTTTACTAATTGGAAAAAAGAAAAACGTCGCCGCCAAGCACCCAATTAAAAATGATGAACTCAAAAATGAATGGAATAATTCGGACGGCAAAATTCCAATAAGCGTAATCAGCATTAAAATGATGTTTGGAATTATAGCGGCTCTTATAGTCCTTTCCAGCAGCCCCTTGCCCTTTGCTCCATATTCTTTACCGATTTCAAAACCTATAAATACCCAATAACCCGAGTAAACAAATAAAACTATCCAGCAGGATTGGGCCAATAATTCCCAAATGGTATGTAGGTGAACGGAGATTTTTGCTCCGAAAGCAAGAAGCCCCCCGACAGCAAAAAACAGAGCATTTATGATAATAAACATTTTCTTTACATTCCAAGCCTCTTTTGATGACACATATCTAAACTGACTCGCCAGCTTCTCCGGCGTTCCAATCTGCCTTTGAACGAGTGAAATAGCCTCATATTCGGGCAGATCGCATTCTTGCAACAGTTCATCTGTATGGCATGCAATCTCATGAATGATCTCGTCTCGGTCCGGGTGATCCTCCAGAAGCAGTTTCAACTGATGAATATATTCAATCTTTGTTTTAATCATGACTGTTTCCCCAGCATACGATCCATCATTTTCGAAAAGAGAGTCCACTCCTTTGTCTTTACCTCCAACATCTTTGCACCTTCCGCTGTCAGCCTGTAATATTTCCGCGGCTTTCCCTTTTCCTGCTTTTCCCAATAAGATTCGATATATCCTTGGTGTTCCAGTTTGTGAAGCGCAGGATACAAAGTTCCTTCTCTCACCTGCAATGTATGTTCACTTCTTTTCTCCATCACTTTGGCAAGCTCATAACCATACATCGGGCGATCCTGTAAAAGCTGGAGGATCAACAGGGAAGTGCTCCCTTTTAAAAGCTCTCTGTCAAACATCGATACACCTACCTAGTTTTACTATGTATAGTTTAAATCCTTTTCGGTGAATTTGCAATCCTTTATATTATTTTAAAGGTAAATGCAACTGGGGGTGGATTCGATATGTGTCTGGCCTTTGCCTGTCAACTCTCTATAAACCTCTTTGAAGAAAATAAGTTTAAACAGCCCATCCTATTTAATCTTCACGGGCTGTTTAATTTTTTTCATGCTGCCATGTTTCTGCAAATCTCTGCACATTTCAAGCAGGCTTCTGCGCATTTTTGACAATGGCTGTGATGATGCTTTTTACACTCTTTGCCGCACTCCTCACAAATGTCTGCACACAATTGGCAAATCTCTTTGGCAAATGGACTGTCCGTCTGTAACGCTTTGGCAGCAAACGCACAGATATCAGCGCACTCGCGATCCAAACGAATACATTCTGCCATCATTTGAACATCCTCTTCTTTCAAACAGGCATCAAAACAATGATTACAGGCTTCCATGCATTCCAGGCAAGCCTTTATACAGGCCTCATAAGTAGAATTCATTATTGTCCCTCCCCTTTGTAGTTATGTTTAATTTTCCCTGGAAAAAGTCCAATTAAACGACAATGAATTTCAGATCATTCATCTATTTTTGTACTATAATATTCATTGAACAAGGCAATCTTTCACAAAGGAAGTGCATCAGCCATTACAACTGACCTACGCTATAAACCCGCTATCCATTTCAGCGGTGTTGATTACTCAATTGACGGAACGACAATCTTAAAAGGAGTGACCGGCTCTTTTCCTGACGGAAAGATCACAACATTGGCAGGCCCCTCCGGAGCAGGAAAAACAACCTTGCTGAAATTATGCAACGGTCTGATTTCCCCCACTTCTGGCGACATTTATATACACGGCAGACATATCCACGAATATGAACCTGTGGATTTACGCCGCATGGTCGGTATTGCCCTGCAAAATGCACCAATGGTAAAGGGCAGTGTTTACCGCAACTTATCTCTGCCATTGGAGCTTGCCGGAAAAAAACTTTCCGAAGACGATGCCGCTTCATTTCTGGAAGATGTCGGTTTGGACGAGTCATTTTTACATAGGGACAGCAAAGATCTGTCAGGCGGACAAAAACAGAAAGTATCCATCGCAAGGACACTTGTGAACCGCCCGCGAATTCTATTGCTTGATGAAATCACCGCCTCGTTGGACCAAACTTCTTGCAGGGAAATCGAACAGCTCATTGTAAAAATCAACCAGCGTTACAATGTAACAATGGTTTGGATCACCCATAATCTTGATCAGGCCCGGACAATCGGGCATTATACATGGGTCATGATTGAAGGAGAAGTGGCAGAAACAGGAGAAAGCAGTCTCCTTGAGTCTCCAAAAACTGACGAAGTAAGACGCTTCGTCAAGGGGGGATTTGCATGAGTTTTACAGCATTGGCTTTAACCCTTATATTCGTCCTCCTCCCGCTTTTTTTATCGAAAACACTTAAGCTTGGACTTGAAAAAGATACAATCATCGCTACTGTAAGGTCCATCATCCAGTTGATGTTTGTCGGATATATTTTAAAATTCGTCTTTGAAGCGGAACATCCTATCTATATTTTACTGATGATTCTGCTCATGATCGGGGCAGCTGTAGAAAACGTCCGGAAAAAAGGACTATTCATCAAAGGGATCACCTGGAAAGTGGGCGCAACTATCATCTTCATCGAGATTCTCACGCAGGGAATTTTGATCGGGCTGAACATCACACCGCCAACTCCACAATATATTATTCCGATAAGCGGAATGATCATTGGAAACGCAATGGTTCTGTCAATCTTGTTCTTGAACCGTTTCACCGCGGAAATCGAGGCACGGGAAGAACAGGCAGAATTGATCCTTTCACTCGGTGGAACACCAAAGCAGGCAATTCACACACAGCTTATCTCTTCCATCAAGGCAAGTATGATTCCAACAATTGAGAGCCAAAAAACGATGGGGCTTGTCCAATTGCCGGGAATGATGAGCGGGCAGATCATCGCAGGCGCAGATCCAATCCAGGCTGTCATGTTTCAGCTCCTGATTGTGTTCCTATTGTTGACAACAGCAGCAGTATCCAGTGTCATGCTCGGATACCTGTCCTATCCAGCCCTTTTTAACGAGCGTATGCAGCTATTACATTTGAGAAAATAAAAGAAATGGCAGGAGGCGACTTTTTAACATGTGGGGAATCATCATCAAGACTCTTGCCGTCATTGCACAGCTTGCGATTGCCGGGTTATTAATCTGCCTCTTCTTTAAGAAAGGAAAACTGAGACTTGTAACAAAGATCAACTATGTGTATAAACGTTTTGGAAACAAGCTGAACATTTCTTATAAAAGATTTCACGGTTTCGATTATTACTATTTTCGTGTTAAAAAGCATGAAAATGTGACAGTTCGTTATGATGTTTCTGTGGAAGAAGGGTCTCTCACTTTGGAGTGGAGAGACAGCCAAGATCTTATTTACAATCAGACTTTCTTTGAAAATGAACGGGGGGAATTTACATTTACTGCAAATATGCGGCTGCACTCATTAAAATTGGTGGCAGACCAAACCCGGGGAGGCGCTTTGATTGAGCTGATCAGAGAAGGACTCTAAAAGGAAAAATCACTATTGGGGTGGATCTCATTATATAGTCAGTCGGACATGAAAATGAATGTTATTGAGAACTGCAGTAATGCGGTTCTTTTTTTATGCGGGAGTTTTTACTTAAGTAATAACTGCCAAGCGTATTTAGAGCGTAGTACTTTTCACTTGTTTTAGATTGCGAAATGTATACTTTTTATATGCAATTAGGCTTAATTTCAATTTTTTTACAGGTTATACAAGTTTAGTATCGAATGGTTTCATTAACAAATTATTTAGGAGGGAGAATGATGAAAAGAAAACTGTTTACTGCAACAATCGCCGGAACCATAGCACTGAGCATGGCAGGCATAGGCCCCTCAGCAGCTTCAGCAGTTGGAAATGGTCCCGGTTATGGTGGAAACGAGACGATTAACACATCCATCCTTACTACATATGAAGAAATGGTCAGTTTCCTCAAGAAACAGGAGGACAAACAAAAACATATGGAGCTTGAAGTGTTCGGGCAATCAGTCAAAGGCCGGGATCTTTATTTGGTCAAATACCTCACTAATCCCAATAACCCGACAATCCTTTTCCTCACACAGCAGCATGGAAATGAAGCCTTAAATACGGAGGGAGCATTGGAGTTCATTAAACATTTAGGCACTGGTAAAATGAAAGGCGTACTTGATGGGGTCAATATCTTAATTGTTCCAAGACTGAACCCGGATGGCGCTGCTGGTGACGTTAATTTTCCCCTTGATGATTATGTGGCCAGCGGAAGCTATAACCTCACAAGGTATAATGCGAATGAAGTAGATCTGAATCGAGATCACACGGCACGTCTTCAACCGGAAACAAAAGCCTTTCACGACAATGTGCTGGGTGTGTATGACGTCGATTATATGATTGACCTCCACCATCAGGGATCAAACAGCGAGCGTGAGGGCGAGCTTGTATCCGGATCTATCCTATATCCGACAACGCCTAACGTAGAAGCGGATGTCCTTTTAAAATCAAAACAACTAGGGGCGGTCATCTTCAACGCCATCGATTCAAAAGGCTGGGGACATCTCGGCAAATATAACGGGGGCTCTGCCGAAACAATCAGCCGAAACGGAATCGCAGTAGAATATGGAATCGCTACCCTGCTCTTTGAAATGCGCGGCATGGCCGACCATAATTATGAACCTTATGTATTGGGGCAAAAAAGCAATGGCTACTTAATTAAACAGACAGTAACCACAATGGATGCAGCCGTCCGCGCAATTGCAGACCGTTCCATTGAGAATGCGGATATTTCTTTTTGGGATACTCTTGCATTCCAAAACGGACGTCCATCGGAATGAAATTGGTTGCTGTCTGGGAAATCAGCCTGTCAGCATTCATCCCAATCAACAGTTTACACAATAGATGTCCGGCAGCTCATGATTATTAGGATTTTTCATAATCTTAACAGTCTCCTTTTCATCAAAACGAAAAAGTGTGAAAGCAAGCTCTAGTCCGCTTTCACACTTTTTTCAATTCGGCTCAACATGCACGTGTACATCAAATATTTGATGCTCCTTTATTAACACCTCTTCAACACAATCGGAGATTTGATGGGCGGCCTGAATACCGAGAGTGGAATTAACCAGGATGACCACATCAACCACGGAGTTACTCCCATATCGTCTTGCCCTGATATCCTTGATCCCTTTTACTCCTGAAATTCCGAGAATGGATTCCTTATATAGAACCAATTTTTCCTCATCGTAACCATCCGTCAAATCAAGGCTTGCTTCTCTAAAAATGCCCCATGCCGTCTTACATATGAGCAAACCGACAACCACCGCCGTCAGAGGATCCAGCCAAGGGAGACCAAATTGGGAACCGATAATTCCGATCGACGCCCCGATACTCACCCACGCGTCGGACAGGTTATCTTTAGCCGCCGCCGTTACAGCCTGGCTATTAATTTTTCTGCCCAAATTGCGATTATATCTATACACCAAATACATGATTCCCGCGGAAAAAACAGCTGTCAACGCGGCGGTCATATCTGGAGACTCTTGTTTTTCAGCAAAAACGGATGTCACAGCTTCAAATAAGACCTGAAGTCCTACGGCCATCATAATAAAGGATGCAACCATGGCTGCAATCGTTTCGGCCTTCCAATGGCCATATGGATGATTCTTGTCAGCTGGTTTTTGTGAAAACCTAAGACCGATCAAAACAGCGATTGAAGCCACAATATCAGTCGCATTGTTCATTCCGTCCGCTTTCAAGGCTGCCGAATTTGTCATGTCGGCAATCACCAGTTTCAAGACTGATAAAAATATATAGGCAAAAATGCTGAGGATCGCTCCGCGCTCCCCCATTTTCAGATCATTGACCTTCGATTGCACCATTGTTTTCCCTCCACTAAGCTCTGTACATCCATGATATCAATCGAAATACGAGTGGGTCTATAGCAATCTTGTTGGGAGCAGGCTTCATTGTGGGGAAGTGGAAAGAGTGTTTGACGAAGGCAACCTTTTTTTAAATTAAAAGCCGGCAGGAATCATTTCCCGCCGACTTTTTACTACATTTATAATTAACTAATCCCTGTCGCTGTCCACAGTAGAAGGGCAAAAACAATTACACATCCATTAAGAATGAGGCCCGCTGTAATAGACCAGACTTTCCGGGACATGATGGCAAATATGACCCCAATGATGGAAAGTGAACCAAATAGGATGGCTCCTAAATACAAGTTTGCATTAGGTCCTCTTAAAATAAAAAACAATGCAACATTGATAGCTACCATTAAAAATGATAATAATCCAAACTTATTCATCAAGTACTCTCCTTGTCTCCTGATCCGGCACATCCGGGCCGGCTAAATATTTGATAGAGATGGTATTGGATATTTCCTCTCCAATTCGCCATCCGACAATAAAATATGACTGCCGTTTCCATATTACAGGTCGTCCGGCATGCTTTTTCTCATTCGTAAGTTGCTGCTCCTCTTTGTTATGAAAATTTGATCCTCACCCATGTCTCAATCCTTTCGTGTACGAGTTGGAATTCTTGAATCAAATCATTACCTCTTTGAACAGCTTTCAAGCAAGGTAGTGCTATCACAACTTTGAGCAGAACATTTACAAAAGCAAGTATAACATAAAATGTTATACTGACATTCTTATTTTCCAGGAAAATATGCTTAAACCAAAATGATGAATGATACTTTAAGCAAACCATCAACTATCGTAAAGAGATAACTGTAGATAGTGACAAGCCATGAGGAGGCTGGTACGATAGAAATGATATTTTTTTAGAACCAAGACATCACTTCTGATCATCCTATGATTTTTAATAAATTTACCAAAACGTTGATAATTGGAACTGCCCTAAGCCTGGAAAACCCCCTACCTAACCATAAACCACTTGTGAGAAACCTCGAAAATCCCTACAAATCTTAAACATTTGTTCAATATACAAGTGAAAAGCCAACTGGCCTTTGTCAGAGCGAGAAATATTTCAAAAGTGAAGCAAAAATAAACCGAAAAAATTTGGAAGGCTTACACTTTAAGCCTTCCAAATAATTTTTTCCTTTTATCAAAGGGGACTCTTACATAAAAACAGGCCGGTAATTTCTATCTTTTTCTTCGAATGGTATTGTAAGAAAATGTTTATTGAGACAGCCGTTCTTTGATTCTCCTTTTTCTATATAGCATCAACCCGGCCTCTGCCAGATCGTTTACCGCGGACCGATTGATAAAAGCTCCAAAAATCAACCCGGCAACCGGAATCATTTGAAACATCTTTTTCCATCCGACTTGATCCCGGTATGTAAACACGACTTCCCTCCATCCCTGCAGCTCGGAAACAATGTCTCTTTGTGCTTCCTCATCGGTAGCATCAAATAAGGAAAGTTGCTTTAAAATCGCCTGTTTTCCGTTAATGTCCGAAGAAACAAACTGAAGGACTTTCACAATATACATTCTTTCTTTTTTTTCATTCGGATCATAACCATAGCAAATGGCGATATCCTGAAGGGTTTTTAATTGAAGCCCCAGAAGCACCGGAATATCTATCGCCAGTGTCAGAATTCCACCAATCCCTGTACTTGCACCTTGCACAGTTGCCAAGCGTTTCCGGTTATTTGCAAGTTTGCCCACAGCATGGTCCATGTCTTTGATGGAAATCAATGCCAGATCCTCCAACACATGGACATTTTTATCGGGATAATAGGACGTCAGTGACGATACTGAGCTTAAATACCTTCCTCCTGATTGAACATATTGACCAAGTTCATCGAGCATGACGCCAATTTTTCTTTGTAAAAAGGCCGGTGTAAGCTTGTCCAGAAACTTGAATGGAAGACGGCCAAGCTTTTCCCAAAACCATAATTCCTTCTGTTCCTTTTCCCAGTCTTCACTTTTTTTCAGTTCAATGAGTAATTGCTCAGTTGTTTCCATTATTTAGGTTAATCCTTCCTCGTGTTCTTTATCTCTAACCGGGAAACATTGCGATTACTGTTTCCTCTGTACCACTTTACCGCTCGCCGCTCAATTTCTCTAATGAGAGATTCTTTCCCCTTTCATATAAGATTCTATATCATTTGGAAATTGACGAGCCAAACGTTCTTTTAATTGACTATACTTCTCCTTCAGGAGAGAATTTGCCCTCAAATAGTCTCGAAAGGCTATGTGCCTCTCAATCTCATTGCTTCCTTCCTCCAAGATATGAACATGATGAGACCGATCATTTTTCCCTTTTTGGAAAAAACGTCTCCCAATTAAACCATTTTCCCCTTTGTTTCATATCCGGTTAACGATTAAGTTCTATCAAAACTGTCCATTAATTCTCTTGTAGTTAATACAGTAGCAAATTCACCTTGTAAAGTGGCAATGGATAGATTATGAACTTCGTCCGGACTATAATAAACATCATTAGCAGTTATTCCAAATGCGGCTGTTGCATCGGAAATCAAAAACGTATTGAATCCCAAATTCCCGCTCATCCGTGTGGTAGTCGAAACACAGTGTGGGGTAGTTAAACCAGCAATGACGACATGATTGAGGCCTTTTTGTTTAAGGTGCTCCTCAAGGTTTGTACCGATAAACGCACTATTAACACGTTTTTGGATCACCATTTCCCCCTTCAAGGGTTTAGCGAATTCCTTAAAATCAACCCCAGGTTTTCCAGGGTAGAAACTTGAATCAGAATCTTGAGACAAGTGCTGAACATGAATAATTGGCAGGCGTTTTAAACGCCAAATTGACAGTAATTGCTTCATATTTTTTTCTGCCTGCAAATTATTACGCTCTCCCCATTTCTCTTCATCAAACCCTTTTTGAATGTCAATCATGACTAAAACAGGATGATTTAGAATTGGCTTCATATAAAATTTCCTCCCATAATAACTAAGAAACACGATAAAGGGTTCAGACAAAAATAATGAACAGTTGGAACTATGTATTCCCTTTAATAAATAGCTCTTACGCATTTTGTCGAATGTAAGATAATGCCGTTCCAATATGGCCCACCGGCTATAAAATGTGGGCTATTTCTCATTTGCTTCTTTAGTTAAACTCACTCTATATCTATTACAATCTCAACTCCAGTTGGTTTTTCATTAAATGGCCCTTCATTTTCTCTAAATACTAATTGCAATCCCGATAGGTCATCAGGCAGCCGTGGAGACACGACAAATGTATGATTGAGGTGCTCACCAGATCCTCCACCGTTCCCCATTGTACAATGGTATTCCTCATTTATGTACAGTTCCCAAAAATGATGGTGAAGAATATGCTCACCCGAAGAATCAACCGGTTCGTCCCAATCAATGTTAAAACTCACTACACTTGCATTATCATACTGGCGAACAAAAGGAACATTATATAGAAACTCACCCTTGACTACAGATTTCGAAACAGGGATATACTTTTGAAACCCTCTCGGTTCAACCTGTGGACGGAAATGTTCTTCGTTTCTTATTGTTTCAAACAAGGCATTTAATAGATCTTCGTAAAGCCCATACTTTTTTGACCACTCCTGTATATGACCCTTTGGCGGAAAGCCAGGATTGTTTGCCGTTAATTTCTTTCTCTTTTGTATTAACCCGCAAATTTCCTCATCAATGGAAAGAATTCGCTCATCATAATGGCTGGTTGGACGTTCGAACGGCAATCGTTTCAATGTTTGCTTCCCCCTCATTTTATTTTTCTGGAATTTTTGTAGAGTGCTCCCCAGTCAATCAAGGTGCAAAAGGAACAAAATACCTAAACATAAAAATCAACAATGCAATAGCGGAAAATGTGGATATACATGCCAAATGCAAGATGATATACAGTATTTTCATTTTTCCTTTTATAAAAAAAGAATAGACTAAGCCAACTAATGGACTTACCATTAAAAGGATCAAGGAAATATCTACAATAACTCGGATTAGTATTAGTATAACCCTAGAATCGAATTCCGGGATAAACACTACACCCAAATTTAAAGTGGTCATACTGATCGTTAAGATTAGTGATGTTAATGCAACTTTAGACGGATCTCGGAAAAATTTTTTCATAAAACTCTCCTTTTGATAGAGCACGCTTCTATTTTTTAAATGGAAGCCTGGGACTTTCATCCTTGTAGATGGAGTAAGTCCACCCGCCGTTTTCCATTTTCGTGCATTGGCTGTTATTGCAAGAGAAAAGATAGGTCTGCAGTCTGCTTATCACTGCGGACACTTATATTAAAATAATAAGGAAATACCCCTCCTTTATTTTTATCCAGACTCGTATCAATGGCAATGATATTTTCTTTTTCTGCTAACCTCTTATAATCTTCGCTCACAATCGTTTTTTGAACCATTTCACTCAAAATAATCTTTTCTTCAGGTGTTGGTTCATACCATTGTTCAAAAAGAAGCCATTTTCCAAGTATGAACCAATTCACCCCTACACTGATGATTAATAAAGAAAGAATAATTTTATACTTCATATGTTCTATTCCTCGTTAATTTTATTACTGTGATCCATAAAGGAATTACATATTGAGTTTCTCTCTCAATAAATGTATACGCTTCCCAAATAGCATCTTTGCCAAATTACTTTTCAATGCCAGAAGTCCATAGATCACGCCTCCAAAAGATACACAAACCATTATGACCAGAAGTGACTGCCATCTGCTTTCATGGTCAACCACCATTGAAAGAACACTCTCAGCTCCTGTAACCGCACCGGCCATTACCACTGTAAAAATAAACATTAACAAGCACCTTTTTACAACAACTGTATATTTGTAATCCGTACAGTTATGGATGAAAAATAAATTTAGCAGACATGCAACTAAATAACCCAATGTTGTTGCATAAACCGCGCCGGCTGTTTCAAATATTTTTATCAAGGGGATATTCAGAAATAATTTTGTTAACAGCCCCATCAACAAACTGAGTACAGTCATTTTTTGCATGTTAATTCCCTGTAAAACTGACGCCGATATTGAAAAAACAGCAAACAGAATCGCTGATGGAGCATAAATGGCTAGAATTTCCGTTCCAAGCGGGTTATGCCCATAAAAAACTGTGTAAATCGGGCCGGCCAAAACAGATATTCCTATCACAGCCGGTATGGTAATGAATAAAACAATTTGAAACGCCTTGTCAAGTTCACGGCGGAATATTTCCATATTCCCATTGGCATATGAACTTGTTACCGCAGGGATCAGCGCCATCGAAAAAGCAGTGGCAAGCGTCATCGGAATAACAACCAGCTTTTGAGTGTTAAAATTTAAGATACCAAAAGCGGATTTAACGATTCCATCCAATCCAATGGAAGCCATCCCCTGCTGAAAGTTAAATTGTCTATAAACTGAAATAATGGCATTGCAATGCCTACTACAACAAAGGGGATCGAAGAGTAAAAGATTTCCTTTTGTACTTGGACCAAAGATGTTCCCGATTTATTCCAATCTTTATCCGCAAGTTGTTTAAAGTGCGGAATTTGTTTTTTTAAATAGATTAAAAGAACAATCATGCTTCCTATGGACCCAATTGCAGCTGCGAATGTTGCGACACTGACTGCGGTTACCAATTTACCTCCGAGTATTTTCAAAACTACCAATGCACCGCTTAATAGAAAAATAATCCTCACGACCTGCTCAACAACTTGTGAAACAGCCGTCGGGCTCATAACTTGGTGACCTTGAAAGTAACCGCGGATCATACTCATCGCCGGTACAAGTATCAGAGCAAAGCTGACTGACCGTATCACAGTGGTCAAATCTTCCGAAGAAAATCCATTTTCACCATAGCTTCCGAACTCCGCCAAAAGTGGCGCAGTCGAAAACATAACCAAAAAAGCCAAAACACCGGTCATCATCATTATTTTAAAACTCGATTTAAAAATTCTTTGGCTGACCGAATATTGACCAATGGCATTATATTTGGAGATGATTTTTGATACTGCAAGCGGAATTCCTGCCGTGGCAATGCTCATAAAGATCGTGTACGGAATGTAGGCATATGCATACAATCCCACCCCTTCCTCGCCTAAAAGCATATTAAAGGGGATGACATACACTAGACCAAGGATTTTGGATAATACCGAGCCAAGGGTAAGAATAAACGCTCCTCTGATTAATGTAGAAGACATTTTTATACTTCCTGCCTGTTAATATTTTAATTTTATCTTTGAGTACATTACTTGTATCTATCAAAATGAGAGATTATTCATTCATGTTAACATGACCAGTTGTAATTCTTGTCTGAATCAAGAAAAGAGGATTTCTCAAGAAGATAGATTTGAGTATGTTTATGAGTTTGATTTATACTTGGATATACACTTCAATTTCCTTCTCTGTACCCTTCACATTATTGACTAACTTTTTCCTCCGTAAGATATTTGAACGTTTCTTCAGTTTTAGACTGTTCTGAGATGATGGTGAATAAATCCTCAACGGAATATGGAGTATTTTGGGGCAACTTACATTCAGACATTTTTCTTGCCAAGTCAATATATCGGGCGCCCTCAATAGAATCCACAATGAAAAATTTTGATTTATGATATACCTCTGTTTCAGGAGGGGTTTTTACATCCGTTTGCTTGGCATCACCTTTTGTCCACCAACTTAAAACGAAGATTGTACAAACACATGCAGCAACCGACATGACTTTTTTCAAGTTAAGCCCCTCTCTTTTCGGAAATTATCTTAATTCTTTAACCATTATATTGAAAGGTTAACTAAAAAAGAATTGAGAAATCCTTGTAACATTATCTTTGCTTTTTACCCCAAAATCTGTCGCTTTATATTAGATGCATTAGGCAGATATCATGAACTCATTGTTTAAATCTCTAGCAGCTCAACTACCATTTTTATTAACTTTTTAATCGGCTTAACCAATTTAACGATCGTTACTTTTTTACAAGTCCTCATCCCTTCAATTCGACCTTCTCTTCAGCTGCTATGAAAAATGCTTGAAGAAGACTAATACAACCAGAAGAGAGTAAAGGCATGACTACGGCAAAACCAAGCGGATCTGCCGTTGTCATGCCAACTCAATCATTTTTTCATCCTCGGATCTAACGCATCCCGCAATCCGTCCCCCATTAGATTGAATCCCAATACCGTGAGCATAATGGCAATCCCCGGAAAGAATACAGTCCATGGTGCCTGGATAATAAAGTCCTTTGAATCAGCGAGCATTTTTCCCCATTCAGGCGTTGGCGGTTGTGCACCCAATCCCAGGAAACCCAAGGCAGCAGCTTCAATGATGGCTGTTGCAATGGAAAGCGATCCCTGAACGATGATCGGCGCCAAACTATTTGGCAGGACATGATGAAAGAGGATTCTACCATCAGTCATTCCAATCGCTTTTGCTGCAGTAATATATTCTTCCTCCTTAACGCTTAGCACCCTTGAGCGCAGCAGACGGCCAAATGTCGGCACGTTGATAATCGCAATGGCAATCATTGCATTTTGTAAGGACGGGCCAAGAATGGCAACAATTGCAATGGCTAGCAATATACTTGGAAAAGCTAGTAGAATATCAAATATTCTCGAAATTATACCGTCTACCCACCTGCCATAATAGCCAGCAACTATGCCCAACAAAGAACCAACAATCACAGATCCACTGACCGCCAGAAATCCGACACGCAGCGAGATCCGTGCCCCATAAATGACACGGCTTAAAATATCACGACCAAACTCGTCTGTTCCAAACCAATGACTTCTTGAAGGAGGAAGATGCTTATTCGCCAATTCTGTTTCTCTGAATCCATATGGAGCAATCAAGTCTGCGAAAATGGCCAGAAAAATAAAAAATAAGACAATACCAAGACCCAATAAAGCTGCTTTATTTTTTCTAAAGCTCCGCCATGCTTCCTTCCAAGGGGAAATGATTTGTTCCTCTTCATCTATATTTATATTCGTATGGTTTGGAGGTAACTTCGCTGCTGGTTCAATCATGTTTTTCCCCCTATCGGTATTTGATTCGCGGATCGATTGCCGCGTACAATAAATCCACTGTCAAATTGATTAATACGAAAATAGTGGCAACGACTAATATTCCTGATTGAATGACCGGATAATCGCGGAATTGGATTGCATCATAAATATAGCTTCCAATTCCCGGCCATCCAAAAATTGTTTCTGTCAAGATCGCGCCGCCCAATAGCAAGCCTGTCTGCAAACCGATGACCGTCAGTACAGGGATGAATGCGTTTTTTAAAGAATGCTTATAAACAACCCAAAACATGCTCATCCCTTTAGCACGGGCAGTACGGATATAATCGGAACGCATCACTTCCAGCATGCTTGATCTTGTAATCCGGGCGATAATCGCCATTGGAATCGTAGCAAGTGCGATGCTCGGCAAAACAAGATGTTTGATGACTTCAACAAACTGGTCAAATCTTCCCTGCATTAATGTATCGATTAAATATAAATAAGTAATCGGTTCGACCGGATCCCGAATATTATCACGCCCTGTTGTAGGAAGTAAGTCAAGCTGAATCGAGAACACATATTGTTCCATCAGGCCAAGCCAAAAGATCGGCATCGAAACGCCAATCAGAGCAAGCAGCATAGCAATATAGTCGAACCATGAATTTTGAAACCATGCAGAAATAATACCGGCATTGATGCCGAATACAATTGCAATCAGCATGGCGGCAAAAGCAAGCTCCATAGTTGCTGCCAAATACGGCCAAACCTCCTGGCTGATCGGACTTTGGGTCCGGATCGACATTCCTAAATCTCCGGTCAATAGATTTTTGACATAATCAAAAAACTGTATATATAAGGGCTGATCAAGACCCAATTGCTTATTTAATGCCTCAACGGCTTCCTCTGTTGCCTGCTGGCCCAAAATGATCTGTGCAGGATTGCCAGGTATCGCATGAATGAGGGAAAATACAATCAGCACCATCCCCAGCAGGACAGGGATTAACAATGTCAGCCGTCTTATTGTGTATACGAGCATTCGATCACCTTTTTTGTAAGATTTACGTGTGATTGCAGGTCTTTTCACTAGTTTAAGAAAAATGCAAGGCGCGCAACATTAGTTAGGCGACCAGCACAAGACGAATTTGGATGAAGGTGCTGTTAAACCACCGTAGTAAAGCGATTCATTTCAGTTTTATCAAGAGGAAAACCTTGAACTCATGCAGTTTTTTCATGGTTTTCCACCGGTTTAATCGATAAGCTATGGCGCAGGAGCACATGCATCTTGAATAAGCTTCCTTCCAACCTGACACATCTCCTGGCTGACATAGATTCTCGGCAACACCTTGTTTGTTTCGCTTACACTAGCACTTCGCCGTACCAAGACCTCCAGTCCATCAGAATTGGCATATAATGTTACCATTTGGATACAATTTTCATCCAATTTTATACTTTCTTATTCCTCGAAAAAGGGGAGTACGTTCACTCCCCTCGGATATCTCTATTACATTGAAACATCCTCAAACACTTGAACCCCTGTCGGATGCGGAAAGAACCCTTCAATCGTATTTTTTCCAGCTAGTTGCGGAACTGTGTGAGCAAGAGGCACCCATGGTGCATCATCATGAATAATTTCCAATGCCTCTTTATATAGTTCGCTGCGTTTTTCTTCATCTGTTTCCGTTTGTGCTTCAATTAGCAGCTTGTGAACATCTTCATTTGCATACCTTGAATAGTTATTGGATCCGATACTGTCTTTATCCAACAGGGCATATAGGAAGTTGTCTGCATCTCCGTTGTCACCTGTCCATCCGAGCATGAACATAGGAGATTCTCCGTCCCGCACTTTTTCCAAGTATGTTCCCCATTCCATTGTGACAATATTTACTTCAACACCAATCTTTTCAAGGTCGGCTTGGATCGCTTCGGCCACCTTTTGGCCGTTTGGCATATATGGGCGTGGAACAGGCATTGCCCATAAATCCATTTTGAACCCATCTTTGAATCCTGCTTCATCAAGCAGTTCCTTCGCTTTATCTAAATCAAACTCATAATCTTCGATTTCATCGTTATATCCATCGATAGAAGGCGGAATCGGGTTTTTTGCTGGTTCAGCCGTCCCCTCATAGAAATTATCGATGATGGCTTGCTTGTTTATGGCATGGCTAATGGCCTGCCGGACTTTCTTGTTATCGAAAGGCTCTTTTTCAACATTGAACCCTAAATAACCAACGTTCATTGACGGACGCTCAAAAATTTGCAGATTGCTGTCCGCCTTTACTTTTTCGACATCACTTGGATTTAAACCATCTATTAAGTCTACTTCGCCTTTGACAAGCGCATTCAAACGGGCTGAGTTGTCTGTGATGACTTTAAAGATGACTTTATCTAACTTTGGTAGGCCTTCTCTCCAATAGTCTTCATTTTTAACGACTGTGATTGTATCATTCCGTTTCCAGCTTTCAAACTTGAATGGTCCTGTTCCAACAGGGTTTTCGATATATTTTGCGCCAAATTTTTCAATGGCAGCCGGACTGGAAATGGCAAACGGCGTCATGGCCAAGTTTTTTAGAAATGGCGCTTGCGGCCTGAATAGAGTGATCTCTACTTTATGATCATCAACTGCTTTTACTTCTTTAATAACTGCCGCTTCATCACCTTTAAAACCACCAAACTGTGACACAAAATAAGGAAATTCCGCCTCATCTTTCCCATTCATCCACCGTTCGAAGTTTTTAACGACTGCATCTGCATTGAAATCAGTGCCGTCATGGAATTTAATCCCTTCCTCCAATTCGAACGTGTACGTTTTTCCGTCATCAGAAACTTCCCAGTCCTTGGCAAGGCCAGGGAGAATATCCGGAGTCTCTTTTTCATATTTGACAAGTGTCTCAAGGATCTGTTCAGATACAATTAAGGACTCACCATCTGTAATTGTCGCCGGATCCAGCTTGACAGCATCTCCTCCGCGAGCATAGACCATTGTGCCGCCTTCAGCTGCTTCCTCCTTCTTTTCCCCGCTCTCTTCTTTTCCCGTCTCTTGAGATCCAGAACAGCCCAAAAGAGTTAAAGACAGGACGAGCAATAGTGAAAAAACGATGGAAAAACCCTTTTTCATGTTTTTGCCCCCATTCATCATTTTTGCCTATAATATATTTCACGCGAAAAGTCACTCATATAAGTGGCAAGACGCGTAATGGCCTTTTTCAACTTCTTTGAACAATGGCCTTTTGTGCGCACATTGCTTCATTGCCGCCGGACAGCGTGTATGAAATGCACAGCCCGCAGGCGGATTCGCCGGGTTTGGCACATCTCCACGTAAAATGACACGCTCCTTGTGAAAGTCAACATCCGGAACTGGTACGGCTGATAAAAGCGCTTCAGTGTATGGATGCTTTGGATTTTCATATAGTTGCTCGCTGTCTGCCAGTTCCACAATCCTTCCCAAATACATCACTCCGACCCGGTCGCTGATGTGACGGACAACCCCTAAATCATGAGCAATAAATAAATAAGTTAAATCAAACTCTTCTTGTAGGTCTTTCAGCAAATTCAGTACCTGTGATTGGATTGACACGTCTAGGGCGGAGACAGGCTCATCTGCAACAATAAGCTTGGGACGGACAGCCAAAGCTCTTGCAATACCAATCCTTTGGCGTTGACCACCGCTAAATTGATGTGGATACCTCTTTGCGTGATAATCATTGAGACCAACGATTTCCAGGAGCTCACGCACCCTTTTTTTCCGTTCTTTTGAATCCGACATCCCGTGGACGATCAATGGCTCTTCCAATATCTTTTCCACCTTATGTCTGGGATTTAGTGAAGCAAACGGGTCCTGGAAAACCATTTGCATTTCTCTGCGAAGATGGCGCATTTCATTTTTTGAAAGGCTTGTAATGTCTTTTCCTTCAAAGTATATTTTTCCTTCTGTCGGTTCCAAGAGACGGAGCAACGTTTTGCCTGTCGTTGATTTTCCGCATCCGCTCTCGCCGACAAGCCCCAATGTCTCACCTTTCTTAATGAAGAAGGAGACATCATCAACAGCTTTCACCGATCCGATTTGTTTTCCGAATATCCCGCCATGTATAGGGAAGCTTTTCTTTAAACCCTCAACTTCCAATAATCGTTCTGTCATCCGCTGACTTCTCCTTTATTGCTTTCGTACAACCAACATTTCACTTTATGTACATCTGAAAGATTTAATAGATTAGGTGTTTCGGCAAAGCAGCGTTCATCCGCATGGTCACACCGAGGGGCAAAATGGCAGCCAGTTTGGATGGAGCCTGGCTTTGGTACATTGCCTTTAATAGAATAAAGCCGTTCCCTCTTCTGGCGCAAATCCGGTACAGACTGAAGCAATCCAACCGTATAGGGGTGTTTCGGATTTTTAAAAATCGTTTTTATGTCTGATTCTTCCACGATATGACCGGCATACATAACAATGACACGGCTGCACATTTCGGCCACGATACCCAAGTCGTGCGTAATCATAATAATGGCGGTATCCGTGTCTTTATTAAGCGCTTTCATTAAATCCAAAATCTGCGCCTGGATGGTAACATCAAGTGCAGTTGTCGGTTCATCCGCGATGAGTAATTCCGGATTGCAGATCATCGCCATCGCAATCATGACACGTTGCCTCATCCCGCCGGAAAGCTGGTGGGGATAATCATTGATCAACTGCTCCGCACGCGGCAGTCCAACTAACTTCAACATTTCAACAGCCCGCTCTTTAGCTTTCTTCTTCGGTAATTTTCGATGGATCTGAATAGCTTCGAGCAACTGGTCTCCGATTGTAAAAACCGGATTCAGGCTCGTCATCGGCTCTTGAAAAATCATGGCGATTTCATTGCCCCGAATTTCCCGCATTCGTTTTTCCGTCGCCAAAGTGAGGTTTTCCCCTTTAAAAAGGATCTGGCCATCCACATTCCCTGTCTGTGACGGAATAAGGCCCATAATGGACAAGGAAGTGACACTTTTTCCGCATCCTGATTCCCCGACGATGCCTAGGATCTCACCGGATCGAACATGAAAATCGATGCTGTTTACAATCGGTATTTCTCCATCATCTGTAAAAAAAGAGGTTCTCAGCCCTTCAACTTTTAATAATGCATTCTCCACTTCCTCGCTCCCTTCTGATGATGATTTACTATATTTCAAAAATATTATTACATTAATACGGAAAATTGGCAATATATAAAATAAATTGATATATGGATCATTTACTGTAATAGTACTTATTAGAGTATTCGATATTTATTCCATAAGTCCTTTTTATATGGAATTTTTAATGGAAAAATGTGAACATTGTCATACGGGTTTCGTTTTAATACAAGTCTTGATTTTTTTTTCTCACAAAATCACAAAGTAAAAAAAAACGGACAGCCCCATGATTATCACCCTCTTAGTAAACAGGTAAAAAATTAAAACCTGAACGCTTAAAGAAGGCATATCAATGAACTGATCCGTTATTTTAATGAACTTTATCTCCTTGGTTATTAAACAAGAGAAACTGCTTTATTTTTATTATAAAAAGCTAGGAAATTTTGAACGACTTGATCCAAGAAAGCAACTGTGCCTTCGTCAATGAGTTCTCCGGCTTCATTTATTTTTTCATGAACTGATCCGATATATACTTCATTACCTGGCAATAAAGCAGGTGATAAAGATGGATTTGAAAGGATTTCCCTTAAGTGGATCTGGGCACGTACACTACCCAACACTCCCATGGAAGAGCCAATGATAAATGCTGGCTTATCTTTGATCGTGAAATCCCCACCGCGTGATAACCAATCAATTGCATTTTTCAAAGCGCCGGGAATGGAAAAATTATATTCAGGAACTGCAAATAATACAGCATCCGAATCTTTTACATTGTCTTTAAACTCCTTGACATTAGCTGGTACATTACTTTCCAAATCTACTGAAAACATCTCAAGTTCATTAATGAATACAGGTGTGATATCCAGTTGCCCCGCATAACGTTTTTTCATGAATTCAACCAGCTTCAAGTTGAATGAAGTGGAGCTTGTGCTCCCAATAATTGCTTTTACTTTAACTGTCATGATGTCCAGCTCCTTATGTGAATGGTAATGATTATTTTTAAATGCTCAATTTATTATAGAATATATAAATTTAATTTTATAGTACGCACTTTCAAGAGACATAGTATAGAAAAAGATACTATTAGGAGTTGAATAGGATTTCTCACTCAAATTTCCCTTCACTTTCCAATGTTGATATGCTTGGGAATTTCTTCTGAGTATTCGTTACCAATGTTACGAGCTATAAATTTCCCCTAATCGTTACCGGTTGTTGTTTTTCTTCATACTGAACTTTCGCTTTACAAGAGTAAGTAGCATATCCGCGTCCAAACCATAATCCTGCTAAATATCCCTCTTCTTTTTATCAATAACGTCATTTAGGTAGGCCACCTAGAAATTTTTCAAGTTGATATGAAAGAGGATATAGGCTATTAGGTAATAAAATTAGATCTAATAGAAGTACACCCTTTAAAGTGCTATAGTATATATAAAGATACTTAAGAAGGGGATGCAAAAAGGTGGAAACAGAGTTGTGTAAAGTTGACGAGGCTTTAAGCATTTTAGTGGGAAAGTGGAAACCGATTATTTTACTGCACCTGTTCAATAGAGGCACCTTGCGATTCAGTGAATTGAAGAGGTTAATGCCCGACATTACCCAAAAAATGCTGACAAAACAGTTAAGGGAATTGGAAGAAGAAGATATTATCAACAGGGTTGTGTATCCACAAGTACCGCCAAAAGTGGAATATTCAATTTCTGATTATGGCAGAAGCCTTCAGCCTGTTTTGGATGTTATGCATGAATGGGGAAGCACCCACACCCAACATATGCAAGAAAAAAAGAGTTAAAAAAACCCTGGAACAGTCCAATTGGAGCCTTTGTTCCAGGTTTTTTTTCAATATTTGATTACATCGCTCTGCCTTGTTCAGGTTTAGAGCGCTTCTCTACAAAAAGAATACCGAGTTCGTGATGGTCACCTTCATAAAGCGCACATTGTTCAAACCGAATTTCCCCCTTCACGTCAAGCACCTCAAGCTTGCAATAAGCACGGTTTTTCAATAGCGCTTTATACAATTCATCCTTATTGGAAACCATCATATTGTTGCAAGACTTGATAATTTCTCCCGTCTTCAGTTCCAATTTGCTTGCCGGGGTTCCCGGGATGATGCCCAATATCATGATGCCTCTGTTGCGAGGTGTAAAATAATAGCTTGTATGGTTTTCCCTGAAGCGGTGTCTGTACGAAATCAGAAGTCGCCCGAGAATGGCGATGCCCGCAATAATCGGAGGAACAATCACTGGATAAAAGAAACCTGCTGCCGATCCGGCAAGAACGATCACAGCCAAAAGGATGACTTGTTTTCCCAGCCTTTCAACCGCTTGGCTTGGCAAGCTGCTCTGGACCTGGTTTTGGAAGCCGAGTGCAAAAGGGACAAGCATAAGTGAATACGACTCTGTTCCCCAGTGAATCACCGGCCACCAGTCAAACGGAGCCGTCAAAGGACCAGCAGGCAGAAAAAAGAATATTGGAAGCAGCCACACCCGTTTAATTTGAAGTGCTCCTATCGTCAGCCCTCTTTGACTTGTCCGAAGTTTAGGAGAAACATCCTTTAACCCGTTCTTTAACATAAGGATGCCTTCCAGTAAAAGTAGCATCCCTAGTAAAATGGGGATCCCGATTAAAAATTGACTGTTCTCTAATAAAGCATCTGTGTAAGGACTATGTAATTTGAAAAATGTGATAGTAAAAGCAATAAATATCGGAAGACCTACGGTGAACGCAGGTGAAAGCAGCCTGGCATTGCCGATCACACCCATTAGAATGGTAGTCATGGCAATCAATACAAACATTTCGAGGGGAATCGTAAATCCGGATATCAACGTTAAGATAGATAAGATCATCCCTGCCAAAAGTCCGGAAGGCAGCAGATGCCTTAATTCATGGAATTGGTCGTGGACTCTGACGTTAAAATCTGTCCTCTCCCTTTTTATTCTTATAAAACCGGCAAAAAGTACCAGGAGGATAGAAAAATATAAAACAGGATTCAGAAAAAGCCTGCCTACTCCCTTGGCTAATTCCATCAGCCATAATTGAACCATCTTGCAGCCTCCCTCTGGGATAAAATGATTACCTTTTATTCTATCAAAGATTTCACCAAGGAGGAATGTAAAATTACAAAATGCAAGTTTGTCATTCGTACCCGTACAAGGTCTCCCCGATAAAACGACAAGCTAAGTCATTATTCATGTTCGACAGTTCTATACTTTGGGATAAGAAAAACGGCAGGCTTAGCGTGCGTAAGCCTACCGAAGAATCAACTGCTGCAGAAACACAGGCACAAAACGCGCAAATTTGTGACCAACAATCAGCCTGACCAGTCTAATGGATACATATTTTCATTATTCGTAACATAGTGTACGAATCAAAATAACTAAGTTATACCTTACTTCATGGATTTTAATGCCACCTGGAGTTGAAGGTCATTTCGTTCATCCTGAATTTCCTTGATGACTGCCGCTTCCAGTTTTTCGGCGGTTCTCTGGTCAATTTTTCCTGTTACCGGCACTTTTTCAATCAATTGAAATGCCCGGACCGCGCGTTCCGTCTGGCCGTCGAAATACCCGTCCGTCCGTCCGGGACCATAACCGAGCCCTTTCAATAATTCTTGGGCAATTTTTACATTTTCATTATTCATATCACGGGTCAGGTCCTTTTCAAGTGTTAAAGAATGGGCATGGAAAAATGACGGCTGCTCAACCTCTATCGTTGGTTTGATTCCTTTTTCATGAATCCAGTTGCCGTCAGGCGTCAACCATTTGAACATCGTCAGCTTTATATTGCTGCCGTCTTCGAGCGGGATGGCCTGTTGGACCGTTCCTTTGCCAAAAGACTTGGTTCCCACCAAATCGTAACCTTCAACTTCCTTTAACGCACCAGCCAAAATCTCAGATGCAGAAGCACTTCCTTCATCAATCAGTACAGTAATCGGATAAACTTTTTTCTCTTCAAGGTTTGAGAAATAAGGATTCTTTTTCCCGCTTCTCTCTTCAATCTGAACGTATGGTTTTTTATCAGTAACCAATTGCTGTAAAATATCCTCAACACTGGAGAGCATGCCCCCTGGGTTGCCGCGGACATCGATAATGAGGCCTTCCATTCCCTCTTTCTCCAATTTGTTCAGTTCGCCTGAAAACTCACGTGCTGTTCCTTCTGCAAAAGAGGTGATCTCTATATAACCAACTTTTTTGTCTCCATTTTCTTTCATATCGGAAAATACGGTCACAACCGGTACTTCTTCACGGGTGATTTGCACTTCAAACGCCTTGTTTGCCCCTTTGCGCAAAATTTCCAATTTGACAATCGTTCCCTTTTCCCCGCGAATTTTTGTGGTAGCTTCATATAAATCAAGCCCTTCTACCGATTCCCCGTCAATCTTTAAAATTTGATCCCGCGGTTTGAGACCCGCTTTTTCAGCTGGTGTATTTTTAATTGGTGCTACAATGACCAGCTTGCCTTCTTCAATAGTGACCTGGGCTCCTATTCCATCAAATGATGAATCGAGACTATCATTGAAGCGTTCCGCTGTAGCTGCATCCATGTAGACGGAGTACGGATCCTTCAAAGTCCCGATCATCCCCTGGATGGCACCCTGAACAAGCTGCTCGTGATCCACTTTTTTAACATATGATTTTTGAATCAGTTGATAAGCCTGCTCTATTTTTTCAAGATTGTCCGAAACCACAGAGGAATTTTTTGTGCTTTGCTTTTCTTCAATTGGATTATTTTTTTCATTGGATTCTTTCCATTTCATTCCTGCATATGTCCCGCCCGCCCCTAAAAACAAAGAGCAGGCGACAATCATAGCCAGCCATTTTTTGTTCATCGTCTTCCTCCTCAACCGGTTCACCTTACTTCAAAATCTATGCTGAGAAAGGACAAGTTATGAGAGTTTTTCAAGTCGTGCTATGATGGAAAAAACATGTAGAGGCGGTTTGCATCATGATTATCAGAGAACGGGCGAAGGAATTTGTCATGATTGAACAGCATCACCACGCAGAGATTTCGGGTCAATTGATGAGTTGCTGGAAAAGGGATTTGCTTAAAACGCAAGCAGCGTTGAAATCGGTGTTATTTGCCATTTACCAGCATGACTGTGGATGGAAGCTCGCAGACAAGGAGCCGTTATGGGATGACGGAAAGTTATCCCCATACTCGTTCACCAATTTTCCCATACCATTAAAGATACTCATTTATCAGTATGGAATCGACGAGGTCGCCAAGATAGATCCCTACTCCGGATTATTATGCAGCGAGCATTACACTAGGTTCATGTTGCACGATGAAACAGAAGAGGCCAAGACTTTCGTTCAAAGAGAAAAGGAGCGCCAAGAACAGCTGATTGAATCCCTGCCTCGATTCGACCCCGCTTTATTCGAATTCCATTACGGATTGCTACAACTTTTCGATAATCTTTCGTTGTTTATGTGTTTAAATGAACCCGGAATGAACGAACATTCTTTTTTTAGGAACGGCCTCCCACTAGCTCCTGCACTTAATCTAAAAAGGAAGATGAATATCCGGTGGACCAATCAGAGGGCGATTCAAATTGAGGATTTCCCGTTTGCGAAGGCGATCACAGTGACGATAAAGCAAAAAATCGTTCCAAAAGAGGATATTTTTATAAAAGGATTGAATGAGAGCTACAAGAAAGCTCATTTAGATCGATTTTCAATCCAAATAATACCATGATATAAAATGATTTTTTGGATTCTTTCAACGTGGGAATAGCATTTTCTTTATCGAAACCGTGGCTTTCCCCCTAAATCATCTCCTATATATACAATCAGATACAAAAAAAGCCGACGTGCATCGCACGACCGGCTTTTTTAATTACGATAAGAAGCTTATTTTGCTTGGCCTACCGCTTCAACTGCTTTTTCAATCGCTTGGGCAAGATCTGCAGTGATATCTTCAACAGATTCCAACCCTACCGCCAATCTAATTAGTTCTTCTGTTACACCTGTATCTTTTAATTCTTCTGCACTTAACTGTTGATGAGTTGTTGATGCAGGATGAATAATCAAAGATTTCGCGTCACCAACGTTCGCTACGTGTGACCATAGTTGGACATTGTCAATGGTTTTTCTGCCAGCTTCTCTTCCGCCTTTAATCCCGAAATTCACGATTGCTCCAGGTCCTTTTGGAAGATATTTTTTCGCCAATTCATGTGCAGGGTGGTCCTCCAATCCCGGATAGGAAACCCACTCAACCGCATCGTGTTTCTTCAGGAATTCTGCGACAGCTTTAGCATTTTCAATATGCTTTTCAATCCTTACATGCAAAGTCTCAAGTCCTTGCAGGAAAATGAAGGCATTATCAGGGCTCAAGCATGGACCAAAATCACGGAGAAGTTGTACACGAAGTTTTGTTGCAAAAGCTGCACCAGGTACATCGATTCCGTAGCGAATACCATGATAGCTTCTGTCTGGCTCCACAAAATCAGGGTACTTCTCGTTGTTCCAGTCAAATTTTCCGCTATCTACTACGACTCCCCCAATGGCTGTCCCATGTCCACCAATCCATTTCGTTGCAGAATGTACAACAATATCAGCACCATATTCAATCGGTTTGCATAAATATGGTGTGGCAAAAGTATTGTCGACAATCAATGGGATATTATTGTCATGTGCCACTTTGGCGACCGCTTCAACATCCAATACGTGAAGGCTCGGATTTCCAATGATTTCTCCGTAGATTGCTTTTGTTTTTGGAGTGATCGCTTTGCGGAAATTTTCCGGGTCTGTAGGGTCAACAAACTTTACATTGATGCCGTACTTTGGAAGCGAAATGGAGAACAGGTTGTACGTTCCTCCATATAGATCCGTAGCAGCTAAAATTTCGTCACCGGCACGGGCAATGTTCAAAATGGCAAACGCGATGGCGGCCATTCCTGAAGAAAGGGCAACAGCAGCTGTTCCTCCTTCAAGCTCGGCAACCCTTTTTTCAAACACGTCAACTGTCGGATTCATAATTCTTGTATAAATATTTCCCGTCTCTTCCAAGGCAAATAATTTTTGGGCATGTTCAGTATCATTGAATACATAGGATGTTGTTCTGTAAACAGGAACAGCACGTGATCCTGTAGCATCAGGCTCCTGTCCACCATGCAATAAAATTGTTTCCGGCTGATAATTTTTTTCTTGAGTCATTTTTTCTTCCTCCTTAATGATTTTTTAATTCGATCGGAAAAGTTGGTAATAAAACGACGCAAATTCTGTGCCGTTCAGGAAGGGGGAAGAGAAAACTAAAAGCCCTCTTCCGTATAAGAAGAGGGCCGATATGACGATTCCTCCCCTTATCTTCCAAGTCAATATGACTTGTAGGAATTAGCACCTTTTCAGAAAACTGAAGGTTGCCGGGCATCACAGGGCCTAATCCCTCCGCCGCTCTTGATAAGAGTATTACTTGTTGATTCATTTAATTTTATCAGCTCTGTCGAGCTCTTGGATATTACTATATACCACTGCTCTATGAACTGTCAATACAAAAATGAATTATTTTACAATTGTTTGGTTATCTCATTTCAGAAACGATATTTCCAATGGTTTCCTCATCCATCGGACCGATGATTTTGGTATGAATCTTACCATTCGTATCGATCATATAAGTCGTTGGAATGGTAATTACATTATATGTTTTACCAACTTCACCGCTTTCGTCCAAAGGCACCGGAAAAGTGAGACCGTATTCCTCAATGAAATTCTCGACCTTTTTCCTAACATTACCTCCTCTTTCGGCACTGGTTAAATTCACGGCTAAGATTTCCACATTGTGCTGCTCAGCCTTTGTTTTATAGTAATTTTCCATATGGGGCATCTCCGCTTTGCACGGCGGACACCAGGACGCCCAGAAATTCAAAATTACTTTTTTACCTTTATGATCAGATAGCTTTACAGTAGTGCCGTCAAGAGTTTCCAGTTCAAAATCCGGGGGCACGTCTCCTTTTTTCAGGCCGCTATTTTCTGTGACCAAGGTTTCCGATTCCGTTAAAAATTCCTCTTGGGCCACTTCCATTTCCTTCTTCTCTTGTACATCCTGAAAGATATTTACAACCACGATCCCCACAAGAAATACAAGGAGTGACAAACCGAATAATTTTTTGTTCATTGTTTTTTTCGACTTCCTTTCCATGCAGCCCAGCCAAGAATCAATGTACCGAACGTGTAAGTCGCCATTGGCACGGAAAGAATGTTTCCTGCCAATGAGTAAATCAGACCTTGAAAACAGGTGAATAACACAAGGATTTGAATGCTCCAAACTTTATCGGAAAAGTTTCTTCTCAACAACATTAAAAAGACGACACTTCCGATTAATTGGAATCCTGACAGCAGTATATGCCATTTATTTAATAAATAGTAGACAAGCTCATATACTGTAATGATCACTATCCACACTTCCATTAGGAGGTCCTTTTCCTGACTATCGAGTTTTTTTTCGGCAAAAAACAAATAAAGGAAAGCGATTGTGATTCCGAGCCAATACCCCTTGATCCCACCGTTAAAATAAACAACAGCAAACGGGTTACTATAGACAGTTTTAAATTGGAACAGGATAACACTAAGCTTCCATGTCAACAGAAAGATAAAAAAAGCGTTGCTGAAAATATCAGCCGCCATATTTTTCCGCTGCAGCCTTGTATACACATAAGCACAAATAAGAGCGGCAGAAATGGCCGCCCATGAAGCAGGAAAAGACAGTGAACCGATCGAGTACCATTTCATTATGATCCCCCGCTCTTTAATATATTTTATAGAATGGGAGAAAGCAGGCGGGAGATCGACTCTTTGAAACGGATGATTTTCGGTCTCCTCAAATATTGTCCGTAAGTTAACTCGCGGGATAATGAAGCATCTTTATCAAAAATATTGACAAGCTCCTGTACAAGTTCCTGATCATATAAAAAGGCATTCACTTCAAAATTCAGGCGGAAGCTTCGGACATCGATATTTGCCGTTCCTACACTTGCAATTTTCCCATCAGCAATCATCGTTTTAGCATGTATAAAGCCATTTTCATAAATAAATACTTTTGCTCCAGTCTTAAGCAGTTCCCCGACATACGAATACGTCGCCCAATAAACGAAGGCATGGTCGGGTTTATTGGGGATCATCAGCCTGACATCTACACCGGATAGAACGGCAATTTTCAAAGCATCCAGAACACTTGAATCGGGTATGAAGTAAGGAGTTTGTATAAAAATATAGTCTTTTGCAGAGTTAATTAACTTGATATACCCGTATTTGATCTGTTCCCATTCTGAGTCGGGGCCGCTCGAAACGATTTGTACATCTGTATCGCCGATCGGTCCGATTTCCGGGAACAGTCTGTCTTCATAACTGATTTTGTTCGATGAAGCTTGGTTCCAATCAAGGATGAATCTTGTTTGCATCGCAAAAACAGCTTTTCCGCAAATTTTTAAATGGGTGTCCCGCCAATAGCCAAATTTTTTGTTCAAACCGAGATATTCGTCACCAATATTGAATCCACCAATATATCCGACAGCCCCATCAATGATTGCAAGCTTTCTGTGATTACGGTAATTTACCTGTAAGTTTAAGTGAGGAAGGACAGCTGGAAAAAAAGCACTGACCCTCCCTCCCGCAGCAATCAATGGGCGGAAAAATTGCCTGGGAAGCCGTCTCGACCCCATTGCATCATAAAGGACCCGTACCTCCACACCCTGCTTGGCCTTTTCAACTAGGAGCGATAGCAGCTCGTTGCCGAGCCTGTCGTTGCGCATAATGTAATAAACGAGATGTACATGATCTTTCGCATCGCGGATATCGTCCATTAGCGAGTGGAATTTTTCATTTCCATCTGTAAAAATATCCACTTTATTATCCTGTGTCAGGACGGCGCTGTCATTGACAAGGAGCATGTAGATCAAATCCTTGTACTGCGCCGTTTTATTGTCATGGAAAGGAAAGTCTCCGCTTCTCAGCATTGTTATTTGGGTATCGGTAATTTCCATGATCCCTATTTTCTTTTTATCTTTCCATTCAAATATTTTTTTCCTGCTCAAATTCTGGCCGAAGATCAAATAAAGTACAAAACCTACTACCGGAATAAAAAATAAGACAAGAAGCCATGCCCATGTTGCACCGGCGTCCCTTCTTTCCAAAAAGACAACAAAGCCGGCAAGCACAATATTTAAAATGAGAAAAATACTTAATAAAGCCGTACTGATTGCAGCAATTGTCATCGTTTCGTTTCAACCTCTCAGCTCATTTAGATACACAGACAAAAACTCTCATCCATTTTACCATATAACTCCAACTGAACATATAAACTGTCATTCAATTCATTTTGTGTTCATTTTTTAGTATATCTTCAGATCCTTCAAAATTACAAGATACTGAATTTTTTACATTTGGATATATGAAACCAAAACCGAAATGTTTCGTACAACAATTATAAGAGTTTTTAATGAGCCGGCTTATAAGATCATAAACTCGTATGTATTTACATATTTGACCTTTAATGATTTTTTTGCTCTTCTATTTATTTATGTTGAGGGTGAGTATATGAAGAGAATATGTGTTTGTTTATTTATAGTACTTCTTTGTTCGGGATGTCTTGAGGAAAACCGTCAAAAGCAGCAGCCTGTTGAGGACGAAACGGCTGCTGAGCAGCCCCCGGAAAAAGAACCTGATCCGGTCATGCAGGAAGCGATCGACAGCTATAAAGGGATTGAAGATCCTGTTTTACGGAAACGAGTCCTGGAAGAATTGGGACTTGAAAAATACGCAGCTGACAAAACAAGACCGACAGCCGAAGACATGGAAAAGCTGGTCGTTTTCAGAGCTGACAACAGATGGAACATCACCTCCCTGAAGGGGCTTGAAGTTGCTTTCAATCTGAAAATGCTGAGTCTTGATGGCACGGGCATCAGCGATTTACAGCCAATCTCTCAACTGCCTTCCCTGGAAAAACTGTACCTGTCCGGAAATGAGATCAAAGATATCAGCCATTTATCAGGCTTGACATCGCTGCAGGCACTGACTTTATGCGGAAATGACATCGTAGACTTTTCTCCATTAAAAGAACTGGAAGGACTGCGAATATTGGGATTGGGCGCCAGCGGTTTAAATGATATTTCTTTTTTGTCCCATTTAAAAGCACTGGAAACCTTAAATTTAAGAGAAAATCATATTGCTGATATTTCTCCTCTATCCAAATTGACAGCTTTATCTAAATTAGATCTGTCCCATAATAAAATTGAAACAGTCGATGCCTTGGCAAATCACAAGTCTTTGACAACTCTCATTTTATCCAACAATGCCATTAGAGAAATCGATCCATTAGCGAATATAACTTCCCTGCTTCATCTGGACCTTTCCAATAATCCCATTGATGATTTCAGCCCAGTGGAGGACCTGGAACTACTTGAACTGATAAGATAGAGATTCCCTTGTGCCAATAATAAAAGTGAATACGATAATGGAATGATTGGTATAATTTTTGAAAATCATTCGATGTCAAAAGTAGAATCCCCAAAAAAACGGGAGAACACATAGCCTGAACTGGTCGCTTTACTTATATTGCTCTTACCTTTACCCCTGAAATGGAACGACAAAGGCGCATTCTCGGGCATGCCCATGATATGGAGTGCCATAGAAAGAAGAGCCCCATCCAGTTGGATGCGGCTCTATTTATTTCTAGAGATTTATAGGTTTATATAACCTGCCGGATTTACACGGCTTCCATTCTTAAAGATTTCAAAATGAAGGTGTGTTCCATCTCCGCCTTTTCCTGCTACAACATCTCCTGTGTTACCCATAGCTCCAATTACCTGACCCTTGGATACTTTGGTGCCAACTCCAACAGAGCGGCTGCTCATATGTCCGTAAAGTGTTTTATAGCCATTACCATGGTTAATGATAATAACATTTCCATAGCCACCCCAATTTCCAGGTGAACCAAATGTTGAAACCTCTACAGTTCCACTTGCTGCCGCTACAATCGGCGTACCTTTTCCTGCTGCAATATCGACCCCATTATGCATTGTACCCCAACGGTGACCAAATCCGGATGTAAATATTCCAGAAGCAGGACGTGTAAACATTCCTGAGCTTACTTCAGGCGTTTTACCTACAGGAGCGGAAGGCTTGTGGTATGTAGTAGTTACTTTACTTTTTCCTGGTGAAGACGATTTTGATGCTGTCTTCGTTCCAGATGAAGTAGATCCTGATGAAGTAGTCTCTGATGAATTGGAAGCTTCGTGTACACGTGCTGCCGCTTTAGCTTTCTCTGCTTCTTCTGCCTTTCTGGCTTCTTCTGCAATACGGGACTCCTCAGTACTAATCGCCCCTTGGATTTCTAACTGCTTGGCGTTAAGCTTTGCAATTTCTTTTTCCAGAGATTTCTTTTCATCTGAGATGCTTGCTTGTTCAGCCTTCACATTTTTCATTGCTTCATTTTTTTGTGCTTTTTGAGAATTAAGATCGGCTTTCAGGTCTTCCAACTCTTTAAGCATACCATTCAATTTTTCCAGATTCTTTTCGACCTTTGCCTGCTTTTCCTCTAGTGCATCTTTATCGCGCTGCTGCTCTTCCATGATTTCTTTGTCTGCACTGACAATAGTTGTTACTGCAGAAACTCGGTCAACAAAATCGCTAAAACTTTCAGCCCCCAGCAAAACATCGATGTAATCGACTGATCCGCCATTTTGTTGAATGCTCCTTGCTCTTTCTTTAAGAAGTTCACTTCTTTTTTCTATCTTTTGTTTCAATACTTCTATTTCTTTTTCAAGCTTTGCAATTTCTGCTTTTGTTTTTTCTATTTCCTGCTCTTTTCCTTTTATTTTTGTATTAGTAGTATCTATTTCCGTTTCCAGCTTCTTTACTTCAGCTTGCATATTATTAAGCTGGTTTGTCAAATCAGCCAGTGCACTTTCTTTCTGAGCTAAAGAATTGTTAATATCGGACAGTTCAGAAGCAACCTGAGACTGTTGGTCTTTTAAGTCAGATAGTGATGTAGCGGATGCCCCGCCGGCTAATGAGAATGTTCCTCCAAAACCTATGACGCCTGCTATAGTAATTGATAGTAATGAACGTTTCTTCAAGAACTAGTTCCCCTTTCTCCCTGGCACGAAATTTCTATTTACGTTTCAGATTTTACCGTTTAGGTAAAATGAATTATATACTCATATTTTTAAGAAGCGTTTGACAGATATAAAGCTACCCCATGCACCGATAATGACACCGATCAACAGCATCAGTCCAATTAATTGGTATACAAATGGACTATACGAAAGCGGTTGAATGACCTGATTCGGAATACGCGAAGCCAAAAAGTCGTAGGCATAATAGTAACCTGCCGCCACAACTGCAATCGGAATAATCGCACCGATCAATCCGAGCCACATGCCTTCAAAGAGAAACGGCCAGCGTATGAACCAGTTCGTAGCTCCTACCAGTTTCATAATCTCAATTTCTCTGCGTCTTGCAAAAATAGTGATCTTAATAGTATTTGAGATTAAGAACATTGCTGTAAACAGCAATCCGACAATCAGAACAAGACCGATGTTACGGCTTGTCTTTAGGGTGTTGAATAATTTTTCGACTTTTTTCTCCCCATAGAGCGCTGAGTCAACAAAATCAAAAGAGCTGATTTTTTTTGCAACAATAGGCGTGTCCGTCGGCCTTTTCGTTTTAACAATAAAGACATCATGCAACGGATTTTCCTGCTCATACAGCTTCCAGTCTTTTCCCATTGTTTTGATCAAATGGTCCAGTTCCTGCTCTTTGGATGAAAAAGTAACTGATTCCACCTGATCGATTTCTTCAATTTTTTTCTTGAGTGCATCTTGGTCGTGCTTTTTCGCTGTCAATTCAATATGCGTACGAATTTCGACATCATTCTCAATATCTGTGGCAAATTTATTCATATTCAGCATGATGACGAAAAAAACACCAACGAGCAGCAATGTAACTGTAACTGCGCTTGCAGAGGCAAAGGTCATCCATCCATTGCGGCGCAGACTTTTGAAGCTTTCTCCCAGATGGCGCCGAAACGTCCTAGCTTTCATAACCATATTCCCCCTGCTGTTCATCGCGGACAATGATTCCATTTTCAATGGCAACAACCCGGTGCTTGATCGTATTTACGATTTCGCGGTTATGGGTTGCCATAATGACAGTAGTGCCTTGTGCATTGATTTCTTCCAATAAATTCATAATCTCCCAAGAAGTTTCAGGATCCAAATTCCCTGTGGGCTCATCCGCTATGACGACCTGTGGATTGTTGACAATTGATCTTGCAATCGAAACCCGCTGCTGTTCGCCGCCGGATAGCTCGGATGGGAGCATTCGGACTTTATGTTTCAAGCCGACCAGTGCCAAAACTTCCATGACTCTTCTTTTAATCTCCTTGGGTGGATGTTCTGTAACTTCCATTGCAAATGCAACATTTTCAAAGACTGTAAGAGTAGGAAGCAGTTTAAAATCCTGAAAAACTACTCCGATGTTACGTCGTAAATGTGGTACTTCTCTATTCTTAAGTTTTGACAAGTCCACTCCATTGACAATGATTTTCCCTGAAGTAGGTCCTTCTTCCCGGTACACCATTTTAATAAAGGTTGTCTTCCCAGCACCGCTGGGACCTACTACGTATACAAATTCACCTTGGTTAATCAGGATGTCCAAACCGTTTACAGCAATAATACCGTTCGGATATTTTTTGCTTACATCCTGCATTTCAATCATACAAACCACCTTACTCCTTCTAAATCAATCATTCGCTATGTATTTGCGCAACATTGTAATAAGGTGAAATTCCTCATGACAAGCAAAAGAAAATATATTTCCAATCAAAGCGCGGATTATCCAGATTCCGCAGATTATGAAAAACTCGTCAAATTATATCGAAATTTAAACCCAGACCTATTATAACACTTGGGGCTCATAATTTAAGGTACATTTATATTACATTTGTGTTTCAAAATGTCATATTACGGTAATATTCGAGATGAATACCCATAGTGTGAAAAAACTTCCTTCCCTGTAAAAAATCTCCGAAACAAACAATATTATTAACAAGCAGTTTTTCGAGAAATACGATCAATAAATTTACAGCAGACTGCCAATTTTTTAAAAAACGACAGTTGGGTATAAAGACCCACAAAATAACAACTCACTCTCTTTTCTATTGGCGATTATTATATTATGTGTCTTAATACCTACTTATCCCCAAAAAAAAAGAAAAGCCGATTCATTTTCAGCTTGTCCCTTTTGAAAATAAAATTACTTTTTCTCCGCCAGCCATGCAGCCACTTTGTCTGCATCATCACCTTTGATAATACCTGCTGGCATTCCAGGTCTTCCATTTTCGATTACATCGTGAATTTCATCTTGGCTTAATGAAGCGCCGATTTTGTCAAGTGCAGGACCATTCCGTCCTTCCAGATTTTCACCATGACAACTGGAGCAATTTTGTTGGAAAATTGCTTCTGCATCGTTCGTAGCTGTTTCGCCACCGCCTTCATTTCCTCCGCCAGCGTTATCGTTGTCATTGCCGCCTCCACCGCAGGCAGCAAGCCCGATGGCCAATCCAGCACTCATTACTAAAGTCCACACTTTTTTCTTCAAGGTGTATACATCTCCTTTTTAAAAATGGTGCTCCTTTAGTATACCAATAAACATGTTTTTTTAAACTGATTAGACCATCAAGCTTCCCATATATATGGAAAAGAAGTGACAATTATTGGAGTGTATTATAGACGTGAACGCAAAAACGCGTTAATGAATACATCAATGTCGCCATCGGTCACCGCCTGAACGTTTCCGACCTCTGTATTTGTACGGTGATCCTTCACCATAGAATATGGATGGAATACGTAGGACCGGATCTGGCTTCCCCATCCGATTTCTTTCTGTTCTCCTCTGATGTCAGCCATCTCTTTTTCTTTTTCTTCAATTTCACGCTGATAAAGCTTGGCCTTAAGCATCTTCATCGCACTCTCGCGGTTTTTGATCTGTGACCGTTCATTTTGGCACGTCACAACAATTCCTGTGGGCAAGTGTGTAATACGCACAGCTGAATCTGTTGTGTTTACGTGCTGTCCCCCGGCACCGCTGGAGCGGTACGTATCAATTTTCAAATCTTCGGTTCGAACCTCAATTTCAATGTCTTCATTGAACTCAGGCATGACCTCACAAGATACGAATGAAGTGTGACGTCTGCCGGAAGAGTCGAAAGGAGAAATCCGCACAAGGCGATGGACCCCTTTTTCAGATTTCAAATACCCGTAAGCATTGTGTCCTTTAATCAGGAGGGTCACACTTTTGATTCCGGCCTCATCTCCTGGAAGGTAATCGAGAGTCTCAACTTTGAAATCATGCTTTTCCGCCCACCTTGTGTACATGCGGAGAAGGATCGATCCCCAATCTTGGGACTCCGTTCCTCCAGCACCAGGGTGAAGCTCCAAAACAGCATTATTCTTATCATAAGGTTCGCTCAATAGAAGCTGTAATTCAAACTGATCTAGATTTCCTTTGAATTCTTTCAAGTTATTCCCAAGCTCAGCCTCAAGGTCTGAATCCCCCTCTTCCTTGACAAGCTCATGTGTGACCTCAAGGTCCTCCTGGCTTTCAAGAAGCTCTTTGTATTGTCCAACCAAATCCTTCAATGCGTTGGCTTCATTAATCACGTTCTGAGCAGCCGACTGGTCATCCCAAAAGGTTGGATCGGCCATTTGTTCTTCCAGTTCAGCAATTCTCGTCTCTTTTTCCTCTAAGTCAAAGAGACCCCCTAAAGTCAGCTAATCTCTTAGCCGTATTTTCCAATTCACTTCTAATTTCAAAAAGTTCCATACTACCACCTCAGATGTTTTGTTTTTAATTCATGCAGTTGGCCGATTGATTAACCAAGACGGCCGTGGCAATGTTTGTATTTTTTACCGGAACCGCAAGGGCACGGATCATTACGTCCGACTGTTTCTTTTCGGCGGGCAGGCTTCCTTTTCACTTTGCCGCCTTCTTCTTTCGGGTTGACAGCCTGCCCTTTGGCTACTTCTTCACGTTGCAAGTTATTGCGGATTTCCGCTTTCATGATATATTTTGCAGCGTCTTCCTCTATGGAAGCCACCATATTTTCAAACATGTTAAAGCCTTCGTTTTGATACTCCCGGAGCGGATCAATTTGTCCGTATGCACGCAGATGAATTCCTTGACGCAACTGATCCATTGCATCGATGTGATCGATCCATTTCGTATCTACGGCTCTTAGGAGGATAACTTTTTCGAATTCACGCATTTGTTCAGTTGTCAGCTGCTCTTCTTTTTCATCATAGCGGACTTTTACCTTATTAAAGATAATCTCCGACATTTCTTCAGGCTCCCTGCGTTTCAAATCATCGACTGTAATATCCCCTTCCGGAAGCAGGTTCGCATTGACATAATCAATGATTCCCTGCAGATTCCATTCTTCTTCCTCCTCATGGCGAGGTGTATGGGCATCAACAGCACGCTGGATGACGGTTTGAATCATCTTTTCCACGATATCGCGTAGATCTTCCGAACTCATGACCTCATCACGCTGTTTGTAGATGATTTCCCGCTGCTGCCTTAAGACATCATCATATTGAAGCAATTGTTTACGGGCGTCAAAGTTATTTCCTTCAACACGCTTTTGTGCGGATTCGACAGACTTGGATACCAATCGGCTTTGAATCGGTTCCGAGTCATCCATTCCGAATTTTTCCATCATTGATTTAAGATTGTCTGTTCCGAAACGACGCATCAACTCATCTTCCATGGAGAGATAAAATTGAGTAACCCCCGGATCACCCTGACGGCCGGAACGACCCCTGAGCTGATTGTCGATCCTTCTGGATTCATGGCGTTCTGTCCCGATGACGGCCAAACCGCCTAATTCCAGAACGCCTTCTCCCAACTTAATATCCGTTCCCCTTCCGGCCATGTTGGTTGCAATGGTCACTGCACCTTTATTCCCGGCTTCTGCAATAATTTCCGCTTCGCGCTCATGATTTTTAGCGTTTAATACATTATGCGGAATTTTTCTTTTCTTAAGCAGGGAACTGATCAATTCGGAAGTTTCAATTGCTACCGTACCGACAAGAACAGGCTGCCCCTTTTTATGGCGCTCTGCGATATCATCCACGACCGCCTGGAATTTCCCCTTCATTGAAGCATAGATCAGATCCGGACGATCATCTCTGATAATAGGTTTATTCGTAGGAATCGCAATGACGCGCATATTGTAAATGTTGCGGAATTCTTCTTCTTCCGTTTTTGCAGTACCCGTCATCCCGGCGAGTTTTTCATACATCCGGAAATAGTTTTGGAAAGTGATTGTTGCCATTGTCATGGACTCATTTTGAATTTCGACGCTTTCTTTTGCTTCAATGGCTTGGTGAAGACCATCGCTGAAACGGCGGCCTTTCATAAGACGGCCGGTGAATTGGTCAACGATAACGATCTGGCCATCTTCCACTACGTAATCGATATCCTTATGCATGCTCACATGGGCTTTTAATGCCTGGTTAATATGATGGTTGAGCGTCACATGTGAAATATCAAAGAGATTATCTATATGGAAAGCCCGCTCTGCTTTGTTTATCCCTTCTTCCGTCAGTTGGACGCCTTTCGTCTTTTCATCGTACGTATAGTCTTCTTCTTTTTTCAATGTATTTACAAATGCATTTGCCTGAAGGTAAAGCTGAGTCGATTTTTGAGCTTGGCCGGAAATGATGAGCGGCGTCCGGGCTTCGTCGATTAAAATCGAGTCCACCTCGTCAATAACGGCAAAGTGAAGCGGCCTCTGGACACGTTCTTCCTTATAGAGCACCATGTTGTCACGCAGATAATCGAAACCGAATTCATTATTCGTTCCGTAAGTAATATCCGCTTCATACGCTTCTTTTTTCTCCTCCTTGGTCATGCTGTTGAGATTAAGTCCAACAGTCAGTCCAAGAAATTCGTATAATCGGCCCATCTCCTCGGCATCACGGCTGGCAAGGTATTCGTTCACAGTAACGACGTGAACGCCTTTACCAGTCAACGCATTCAAATAAACAGGAAGGGTCGCAGTCAACGTTTTACCTTCACCTGTTTTCATCTCGGCAATGTTTCCTTCATGTAGTGCAATTCCACCCATCAATTGGACAGGATATGGATAAAGGCCGAGTACACGGCGAGCCGCTTCCCTGACTACAGCGAACGCCTCGACAAGCAGGCTGTCAAGGGGTTCTCCTCCAGCATATCGACTCTTAAACCGCTCGGTTTGTTCTCTAAGTTCTTCGTCCGATTTTTGCTCCATCTGGGAGCCTAGCTTTTTGATCTCCGCTGCCATTTTATCAAGACGACGTAATTCACGTGTGTTTGAGTCAAATAATTTAGTTATGAAAGCCATCATTTTATATATACTCTCCCTTTATTGATCAAATACGGGCGACATTTTACTTGTATGTTTTTCATGTGCGTTAGCTCGCATCATCTTTATATTTTAACATTAATTTTTACTTAAAGACAATAACATGGGAGAAGCGGCCTAAGCTTTTGGGGGAAAATGGGTATAATGACGTCTGGGTACGTTTGGTAGGTGATTCGCAGATCTTTGAATTGAATGAAAGGTGGTATGGTCATGGGTATTGCTGAGGAATTCCTATTAAATTCGCTGGATCCTGTCTTTTATGAAAAATATGGCTGATACTTATCGATGGGCTTACATGAGCCGGAACTATAGGGTTATACTACGAGGTGTAAAAGTTCCTTTGGAGATTGCATGAGCCGCACACTTATTTGAACGTATTCGCTTGGGGAATGCACGAACGCCATAAGGATTCCCATCAATTAGATACCCATCAAAAAAGCACGCGAACCTTTAAAAGGCGGCGTGCTTTCTTAATTTATTCATTCAGCTTGTTTCAATTAGCCCATATTTTCCATCTTTGCGTCGGTAAACAATATTTGTTCCGTTTGTTTCGGCATCAGTATAGATGAAAAAGTTATGACCGAGCATGTTCATTTGTAGAACAGCCTCCTCACTGTCCATCGGTTTCAGGTCGAAACGTTTAGTACGGACAATTTTCAATTCTTCTTCATCCTCATTTGTTTCCTTAGCCGCTCCGTTCACTCCATTCGCAAACAATTGTTGTAAATCACCTTTTTCACGGAATTTACGATTTACTTTTGTTTTATGTTTGCGGATTTGACGTTCAAGCTTATCGACAATCAAATCTATGGCAGCATACATGTCATCGTTTACTTCCTCGGCTCTTAGAACGAGCTGCGGAAGCGGAATTGTTACTTCAACCTTTGATTTTTTATCAGGGTTTACTTTTAAATTAACATGCACATTTGCATCAGGAGTTTCGATGAAATATCTCTCTAGTTTGCTCACTTTCTTTTCTACGTGATCTCTAATTGCCTCAGTTACCTCGATGTTCTCACCGCGGATTTGATACCTTAGCATATAAACTCCTCCTTTAAAGGCTATGTATATATACTTCTATATCGTATCGCGGAATCCTGCAAAAAAAAGCGAAAGATTTTGTCGAAATCTTGAGAAAGGGAGCGATTCATGTACTCACTGTTATGGAGAAATAAAGATTCTGGCAGAGAGCGGGATATCATTATTGTCTTTTATCATAAAATACCCCGTCATTCTGCACCTTCGTATATGGATTCGTGTATCGCGCCGCAGATGTCTTTTTCAGTTCAATCGCATTAAGATCCCGTATGATATTCTTATTGAGATCTTCAAGCAAAAATGCCAATTCTTTATTTAGCTTCAGAAGATCCTTGCCGGCAGCTTGTTCCTGAGCTGAGAAAGGAGGGTTGATTGCAGGAAGCAATTCCTCTCTTTGAGCAAGGAGATCCTCTATGCGATCAATGGTTTCTTCACGTTTGGTCTCATCCATGTTCTTAATCCCTTCAATCAACATCTTTGTAATAGAGAGGCATTCCTGTACGGTGCTCATCGGTTCACACTTTCCTGTGGAGAATGCTGAAGCTGCCTGTTTAACTGAATCACCTGTTTCCAGGCGTCCCTAAATTCGGTCATAATTTCTTCGACTTCTTCAAGAATGGAAATATCCTGCTTAAAATTCGCTTCCATCAAACGCCTATTTGAATACTCGTATAAGGAGCGCATATTTTTCGAGATTTCGACATCCATATTTAGAGTCAACATCAATTCGCTTACAATATTTTGCGCCTTTTGGATGTTCGTGTTCCTATTTTCTATTTCTTTATTTTCTATTGCATGCTTGGCTAAATTGATAAATTTAAGACATCCATTATACAGCATCAGTGTTAATTCTCCCGGGGAAGCAGTTGTGACTGAATTGTTTTGATATGCTTCATACGGATTCCTGCTTGCCATATCTCCACTCCTAACTAAAAAGTCATAAAACAATTTTATACCTACATTCCTCCAAATTGTTGCATCAGGTAAAGGGCTTGATCATTTGCCCTCTGGATAGCTTTTTCCATAGCAGTAAATTGCCTCCAAAGACGTTCTTCCTGAATTTTCAACCTGGCTTCAAAGCTGTCGATATTTTTATCAACAGAAATCAATTCCCTTCCTAGAGTAAACTGCTGGTTCGTCATTGAAGGGCGGCCAGCTCGATCCTGGAGCTTCGTGATTGACTGGTTCACCGAATCATAGAGCTTATGAACGATACCACGATCCGAGTCGTTTGTTCCAGTACCCCTGAATAGATTTTCTACAGCGTCAGGATCTTTTTCAATGGCTTCTTTTAGCTTAGCCTCATCGATTACCAATTTCCCACCTTCAAGATAATCAGCTGTTGTCGTAATGCCGATGGCAGATAGTTGATTAAACATGCCGTTTGTTTCAACGGAGCTGTACATATCCAAGCGCATTTGTGACAAAACACCGGATAAAATGGGATCACCTTTCAACAGTCCACTTCTGGCTACTTCCTCCCATTTCTCTATCTGCTTGTCAGACAATTCTTCCCGTTCGTCATCAGTAAGCGGATGGTAATTTCTGTTCCGCTCTTCATTCAGCTTTTTATTGATATCACCAATCAGCGAGTTATATTGATCGACGAAACCTTTGATCGTATTCATTACACCTTCTGAATCGTTGGAGACGTTGACAGAGATTGGGTCAGTAAATGTTTGTTTTAGTGTAAAAGTGACACCATTAATACTGAATGTGTTGGAGGCTCGCTCCGTCTCAAGTCCATTGATCGTGAATTTGGCATTTTGACCGCCCTGTTCAACACTGTTTTCGAAGTTTAATATTTTGTTCATTATCCCCCCGGAAAAAAATATTTCATTTTTCTCATCAACAGTGTTAAAATCCCCTGTTTCTTTTCTGGTCATTGTAATCTGTTTTGTATGTTCATCATAAAACATGGTGACACCAGCAGAGGATTCATTTACCTTTCGGATAACATGATTCAAAGAATCATTTCCGGTAACAAAAATTCTCTCATTGACTTTTCCCTTTGAGGTATAGGATCCCACTTCAAAATGAGTGAAATTTTGGCTAAAAGTTGTTGATATTTTTGTTCCTTCCGGAATTTCTTCAGGAGGAAGCTCAAACAAAATGTTCCCATTTGCAAGATCTACCCTGCCAAGCACATCATCGCCATTTTTCAGAACTCCAAAGCCGTTTTCATTCGTCCCATCCCATACATAACTAACCGCGTCATCACCTTCACCCACTGTTACTGAAAGGCTGGCTAAGGCACCTCTGCCGAGACTGATCCGATTCTGATCTTTACTGAGGGTATAATTGACGGTTTTTTCTTGAATGGCATAATCCAGTTTTACAGAACTGCCTTCCTGGATTTTTTCACTATCGTTAAACGTCAGTTTACCATCTTTAAGTAAGATTTCCCCTTCTTGGGGGTCTCCTTCAGTTATGACAGTATATGATTTCCCGTCTACACTAAACGTGCCTGGAACGATTTCCTTTCCATTCAGATTTAAATCTATTTGACCATTTTTGACCTGAGCTGTTTTTGTTTCTACAACACCTGTTTCCCATTTAACATCGGGTGAGTCTTTCAATTGGCTCCAAAAACTTTCCTTTGAATCAATATTAACTGGATCACTTACCCTATAAGCAGCCGATGCCAATTGTTCAACCTTTTCGAGTGAATACGAAGCCTGCGCAGCTCCACTAGTCACTGTAGCCGATACTTTTGTCTCATCTGTGGAAGACACCATTCTTGTCCGATAATTACTAGTGAGCTTCAATTGCGCCAACCGGTCACGGAATCCGAGCAACATGGTGTTGATGCTGCGGTAGTCGTCCCGTTTCCATTCAAGAATCTGTTTCTGTTGTTTCATTTTATCAAGGGGTATTCGTTTTACCTTCATCATGTCCTTGATGATCTGGTCAATGTCCATACCGCTTGCCAAACCGCCTATACGCATGTGTTACGTCACTTCCTTTATTTTTTCTATATTTTTTTATCTACAAGAATTCCGATAGCATCCGCTATTGCCGCAAACATATCAAGAAGTTTTTTGGGCGGGATTTCCCTTACAACTTCCTCAGTATCTTCATTTACGACTTTTACGTAATATTTATTTAATTGGTCATGATACTCAAATTTTAAATATTGCTTCGATGTTTTTAAGTGGCTGTTCGCAAACGCTACCGCTCTTTCAAGCAATGCTGTCGCGTCTTTTTCCGAAAGCTCGTATGATCGTTCTTTCGATGTATTTGACTCCCGGTAAGACTCACCGATACCGATTACAGAGCGTGCAGGCATCACAGCACCATTTACTGGAAGCCCTCCTCCGATCGATCCAATCATCCTCTTTCTCTCCTTCGGCAAAAAATAGATTCTTACAAGTATTATCGGTTTAAATCTGAATTCCTTAATAAAAAATCTCTTGAAACCTGTGAGAAATGCCCATTTTGCTTTTCCACCCTTGATTCCAATGCCCTTTTTCCGGGGCAATGCATAGGATAGGTTGAACATTTTTAATAAAAGATGAGGGGGACCTGAATTGAATCATTATTATCAAACAGATCCATATGGATATCATGAATATCCAATGTTGTCAATGCAGCGTGGAGATGAAAGAATCTGGGGAAGTCCATGGGGATGGGGATATTGGGGACCCTTCTTCAGACCGTGGGGATTCGGCTTTGGCTTTCCTTTCTTCCCATTTTTCTGGTAACAGATAATTTAAAACCGGACAGAGATTTGTTGTCCGGTTTCGTCAATTTCCCAGGAAATGCTCGATTTTTGTCTTATCTTCATCCATTCATTTATTAAAAATGTACTATAATATAATCACAATATATTGGGATGTGAAGAATGATGAATCGGATTGCCCTATCTTGGAGCGGCGGAAAAGATAGCTGCATGGCCCTTCATGAATTGACAGGACAAGGTGAAGAAGTTGCATGTCTTGTAACGACTGTTCCGCAAGAAACCGGAAAAACTTTTGCCCATAACGAGGATATAAAAAATATTCAAGCACAGGCAGATTCAATTGGAATTCCACTAGAATTAGTCCGATGCAGATACGATACATATTCCGAGGATTTCTTGGAGAAATTAAAAAGGTTAAAGGTGGAATATAGACTGGACTCCATTGCATTTGGTGACATGTATCTGGAGGGCCATAGGGAATGGGGACAAAAGCTTGCGTATGAAGCAGGCTTGAAAGCAATCTATCCCTTATGGTCAAAGAAAACGGAAATGCTGAAGGCTTTGAGCAAATTCGTAAATTCCGGCTATAAGGCCGAAGTTATCAAGGTCCGGGAAGATTTACTTCCGGCAGATTGGGTTGGCCGTCCATTGGATGAAACTTTTATAGAGGATATATGTAAAAAAGCTGTCTGCCCTATGGGTGAATCTGGCGAATATCATACATTCGTATACGACGGCCCATTATTTAAGAAAATGATTATACTTAACCCTTCCAAATAATGAATCCGTTTATTTAAGGTCGAGCGGGGAAAAAGAAACATACAAAATTAAAGGAGTGATAACTTATGAACAAAAACAAAGCTATGTTAACGGGCTTGGCTCTTGGAGCTGCGTATTTGATGAGAAATGAAAAGTCCCGAAACAAATTGATGACTCAGTTTAAAAGTCTAGGAACCGCAAAGAAATCTAAATAACGATGATGGATAGGTGGGTTTAATACCCGCCTTTTTATTTAATAGAAAGTCAGTCCTTCTAACATTCATATCCAAAATGTCGGGTAGCACCGGTCGCCACGCAAGTTATTAATGATCAACGCAAAGAAAACCACAATAAGAGAGCCGATTAATACAGGTGAGAATAAAAAGCTCCAGTCATAATCCCCCATCATTACAACAAGAGGATTAGCACCTGCTGGAGGGTGTGTTGTTTTTGTCAGCATCAATGCGGCAATAGCCAGACCAACGGCCAAACCAATAGCCCAGGATTCATTGCCTAGTAAGTGATAAATAGCCAAACCGACAGATGTCGAAATCAGATGGCCGCCTATGATATTTCTTGGCTGTGACAACGGGGCGTTCCAAACTCCAAATGCCAGAACACAGCTTGCACCAAATGGTGCCATTAACCACTCCGTTGAAGTCGCACCTGTCAATATGGCTAAAACAAAAATGGTTAAAAATCCACCGAACAACCCCGTTATGGTATCCTTTACATTTATCTTTAAAGGGTTTACACCTGCCCCACGCATTTTAGAGACATATGGAAAAAGTTCCAAATGTGTTCCCATCCGACCTGTGACTCTTCGACCTTCCATTTTTTCTCTCCTTCTCTCCAAAGATATAGCAAAAAATTAATTTATAAGTTTATGTAGACTCTTATGGCTTTTTTGTTTCTTTTGAACGTGGAAAAGGCGATATGATAATGTGATCGCACCGATGCCCAAACCAATTATTAATCCTAGCCAGTATCCAAATGGACCCATGTTTCCTAAAACGGCCAACACATGTCCCGCAGGCAGTCCGATAACCCAATATGAACCTATAGACATAATGAGTGTCACATTTACATCTTTATATCCGCGGAGCGCACCTTGAATGGGCGATTGAAATGCATCGGAAAGTTGAAAGAAAACGGCATACAGTAAAAATTGGGCCGTCAAATTTACCACTTGCTGTTCATTACTGTACAACTCTGCCACCGGGATTCTAAAGATAAATAAAAACGTACCTGATAGCAATGTCATCAATACTGCGACACCCAATCCGAGCAAGGTGTAGGAACGGGCATCCTTAAACCGCCGGGCTCCCGTCTCAAATCCAACCAAAATTGTCAAAGCCGTCGAAATACTCAGCGGAAGCATATATAATAGATAGGCAAAATTGAGAGCAGCCTGATGAGCAGCAATGACAATCGTTCCAAACTGACTCATCAATAAGGTTACAGCCGAAAAAATACTAATTTCCAAAAATATTGTTACTCCGACCGGAACCCCTATAATAAGAATCTCCTTCCACTTTCCAAAGGAAAACTTTTCAAATGATTTGAAAATCCCGTAAGACATAAAAGGCTTTGATTTATGAGTAGTCAATATGGTCAGTAATGTAGACAGCCAGTAAGTAAGAGCAGTTGCTGCTCCTGCCCCTATTCCGCCCAATTCATAAAACCCGAATTTTCCATATATCAGAACATAATTGAGATTGATATTTACGGGCAGTGCGAGGAGCGTAATCAGCATGGTCACGTTTGTTTTTCCCAAAGCATCCATAAACCCGCGCAGACCGCAATAAATAAAATAAGGTATAAACCCTGCAGCCAGGCTTAATAGATAATATTTGGTTACATACCGAGCATCTTTTTCCAGATTCATTAGGTCCAGTAAAGGATTTAAAAAAAGCATACCCAATATATAAATAATCAAAGACAAAACGATTCCAATATAAATTGTTTGAACAACATATGAAGGAACTTTCGCTGTTTCCTTCCTCCCCAATAAATGGGCAATAATGGGAGTAACAGATAAAAGAATCCCGCCTACCCCCATCTGGATTGGAACCCATAGGGATGAACCGACAGCCACGCCGGCCAAGTGTGTGGCTGAGTAATTACCGGTCATCATGACATCAAAGAAGCTCATGGAGAAAGTCGCAACATTGGCAATCAGAATCGGGCCCAATAGGATAAAGAACTGGTTCAATTTTTCTCTTAAACTAACCGTCTGCTCTATAGCGGCTCTCCCCTTTGTAAAAACTCTTGAAAAGAGAAGTGAGACCCTCACTTCTCTCATCATGAACCTTATTCGTTTGAAAACCAGCCTACAGGTTCTACTGCAAGGTTAACATTGATTTGCTTGATCTCTTGGAAATCTTCCAATCCGTAAGTCCCAAGACTGCGTCCAATTCCACTCTGTTTGTAGCCGCCCCATGGTGCTTCCACGTACGTTGGGTGGTAAGAATTCACCCAAGTGATCCCTGCACGTACTTTTTTGATAACACGCATCGCTTTTGCTCCGTCGTTAGAGAAGACACCACCGGCAAGTCCATAATCTGTATCATTTGCAAGTTTAATAGCTTCTGCTTCGTCTTTGAACTTTTGGATTGTTACAACTGGTCCAAAAATCTCTTCCTTGACAATTTTCATATCAGAAGTGACATCTGTGAATACAGTCGGCTCAATGAAGAATCCCTTGCCCAAACCGTTCTCAGTCAAACGGCGGCCTCCGCAGGCAAGTGTAGCCCCTTCCTCTTTTCCTATTTCAATGTATTTCAAGATCGTATTCATTTGGCTCTCACTATTGATGGCCCCCACCTGGGAAGTCTCGTCCAATCCAGGTCCGACTTTAATTTGTTTGGCTCGTTCAACATAGCGTTCTACAAATTTATCATAAATGCTTTCTTCAACTAGAATTCGGCTTCCGGATGAACATACTTGGCCGGCTCCAAAGAAAATTCCGAACAAGGCATAATCAACCGCTGTTTCAAAATCCGCATCAGCAAAAATAATATTTGGAGACTTCCCTCCCAATTCCAGGGAGATTTTCTTCAAGTTGCCTGCAGCAGCTTTCATGATTTCTCGTCCAACTTCCGTGCTACCAGTAAAAGAAACAAGATCGACGTCTTTACTTTCCGCGATTGTCTGTCCGACAACTGATCCTCGTCCCATGACAAGGTTGACTACTCCCTTCGGCACACCGACTTCTTCAATGATTTCAACCAATTTCATGGCTGTGATCGGGGTCGCTTCAGCCGGTTTGTAAACGATTGTGTTACCTGCAGCCAACGCCGGAGCAATTTTCCATACACTCATCAAAAGAGGGAAATTCCATGGGACAATAAGTCCGGTCACTCCAACAGGTTCCTTGACCACCATGGCTTGGACATCTTCAGGCACTTGATATGTCTCACCTTCGGGTGCCAAAATCAATCCTGCATAATAACGGAAGCAAGTAGCAGCGTCGGCAATATCAAACTCCGCTTCTGCTTTCAGTTTTCCGTTATCCATGACCTCAAGTGTGACAAGCTCCTCAAAATTCTCATCTATTTTATCTGCAATTTTATTTAAATAAGAGGCACGTTCGTGAGTTGTCAGATCGGACCAGACGCCGCTTTCAAATGCTGCCCTCGCTACCGCTATCGCTTCCTCGGTTTCTTCTTTTGTAGCTCTTGGAGCTGTAGCAATAACCTCTTGATTTGCAGGATTGATAACCTCGTTAAGATCTGGGTTTACAGAATCTTTCCACTCACCGTTAATATAATTTTTTAATTCGATTACTTCGACTTTTACTGTCATTGTTATCCACCTCGTATGTTGTTATATTTTTAAAACAAGTTTTTCTTCCTTCGCTCTCGAACAGCATGTTAGAATACTATTTCTTTCAGCTCTTTCTTTATCGCTGAAAAAGATATCGCGATGGTCTACCTCCCCTGATACTACGTCCACTTCACATTGTCCGCATCCCCCGGCCTTACATGAATAGGGTGCCTCTATACCTGCTGCTAACAGTGCTTCGAGTAAAGTTTGCTCTTCAGATACTTCAATCAACTGGTTGTCTACCTCGACGACAAACGGATTCTTTGGTCCTGTGTCATTAGCAAATAATTCAAAGTGAATAGATTTTTCCGGGTAACCGTACGACAGAGCAGCTTCTTTATATTCAGCAACCATTGAAACTGGCCCGCAGAAATAAACATGGCTTCCAATTCGATGATCTTTCATTGTTTCAGGTGTCATTCGAACAGGCTGCTCACTTCTTGAGAAGTAGAAAGTACATTTACCTCGATAATTTTCATTTAAATAATCATAAAAGGCACATTGTTCCTTTGTTCTTGCTGCATAATGCAGCTCGAATGTTTTACCTTGGGCTTCCAAATCAGCCATCATCGTCAAAAATGGAGTAATCCCGATTCCCGCAGCGTAAAACACATGATGCTTAGCGTGAAACCCTAATGTAAAATGGTTTTTCGGCAAACTCGTTTTGACGATATCACCTACTTTTATATTGTGATGCCAATAAACGGAACCGCCTCTTGAATTAGCATCACGATTGATGGAAATGGAGTAGTGAGTCCGATCAGTTGGATTGCTTACAAGAGAATAGTCCCTTTCGATGATTCCATCCCCTGCATCGACATACGTAGTAATATGTGCACCGCCGGTAAAGGCAGGAAGTAATTTTTGATCTGCAGGATAAAGGTAAAATCGCTTGACGCTCTCAGTTACCTGTTCGATCTTTTCTACAACCATTTCAATGTTTCCATAAACTCTCAACACTTTGTCTCAGTCCTTTCTTACGCTTGATAGTTGGGGTTAAATGGATATCCGATGTAGCCTTTACGGACTTTTGAGAAAAATGGCCCTACTTCCATATGAGCGCTGCAGTGCGGGCACTGGACTTCATCATCGTAGGTAGTTTCGCTTGTGTTGTAGCATTTAATGCAATACACGTAACGTTTTGTAGGGCCGTATATGATTACCTGAATTTCATTTTCTGTAAAGCCTGCTTCCACAGCTTCGGTGAAAACCGTAACGGCATGATCCCAATCTGATGCAATATACAACTGGGTGCCCATTTTTTGACTGTAAAGGAGAACACGCAAATCCTGAAGATTGATAGAATCTTTTATTTCAAGTGTTGCAATATCTCCCTGGACATCTGTGTCCAATGCCTGTTTGATGTCTTCTACAGCTTTTTGATCAAAAATGATGAGGTGCTTTCTTCTTTTACTATTAATAGAAAGTTCATCTTTAATTGTTTCTGATTGATCATACAATACTGGATTACTATACAAAGTGCTCCTCCCTTTCTACTTGGTTTTATGGTTGTACCTTCATACTCTCAATCAAGTTTTTCAGGTATTCGACTGACTGAGGCAAAAATGGTGCCATGCCTTTGTATTCCGCCATTTCATCTGGAATATCCGCAAGGTTGAAATATGTGATTTCCAGCCATTCAGGTCTTTTCACAAGATCTTCAAGAGGTAGAAATTGAGTATCAAGGACAAACAAAATTGCATTGCTTCGCGGCATGCGTATGAACCATTGCTCTTCTACCCGGAGATGGACAAGTTTTCCTGCATTTTCGCTTGTCACGTTATCTCTTTGCGGGCCCCAGATGTCAAATGTTTCATAATTTACATCCCAGCGGTCAGCCATCAGGTTCCAATTGACCCTTGTCCTTGGTGCACCCGGTTCTATCGTCAACAAAAACTTTCTTATTCTGTCGGTCAGATGCACTCCATCCCGACTTTTAAATGGCACCGGCGCATGTATTTCATTAAAACTCATACCAAGATTCCAGTTTGGAGAGAACAATGCAGCAAAGGATTCTTGTGCCACTTCAAGATAAAAGTTATCATCTCTATTGACCATTAACATATAGTCATGATGGAAATGGCGGCCAATCATATCATAAGGTTCACGTGTAATACTGGACTCATCTCCGAAAGTAAACTTTTCAGTTTCTCCAAGGATATGGTTGGTAAAAGTCCAGTGATCTCCGTCTTTTTCAACACTGAAGTGCTCCGGATATTTGTCTATAGCTAAACCAATAATTAATTCAACAAACTCCCATTGCATTTCCATCGTATGTGGGAATGACTGATAGCGGACATCAGGCTGCTTCTCCAACATAGCCCGCTTCCTTCTAATTTGTGCTTCATATTCCGGAGTGATTTTCATAAAATTCACCTTGTCCTCGGGCAGTGCAACCAGGTCGTTGGAATAGCGGTAAGTCTTATCTTTATAATTTACAAATGGGAATGTAAACATATCCAGGTTCGTAGATTTATACAACTGATTTTCCTCCTTTTAACTTCCTGTCTCTTTTAACGTTTCATTTAACAAGGTTTGCTTCATATCAGGAAAAAATTCCACTTCACTTTTAAGCCCCAATATTCGTGAAGCTAATGCCAAATACTCGACCTTTTTGTCTTGGTCAACTATTTCTGAGGCTATTTCTTTCAACATAAGAATGGGTTGGCGGGTCAACTGGCTGGAAATCATCTTTGCAAATTTATGAATGATCTGCCTATCCCTATCCGTTAGATCCGGAAGCTTATTTTCAATTTTCCTTATGGCTTCAGCCTCTATTTGTGAAGCGTTTTCCAGCAATTCCCGTATAAGGACAGTGACCGGAAGAGTTTGTTTCCAGCAATTAAATTCAGCCAATTCCTTTTTAATCATCAGCCTAACCTTATGCGATTCTTCCATTCTACGTCGATTGTTGGAATCGATCACTCCATTTAGATGGTCCATATCATATAAGAGAACGTTATCAAATTCAGCTACATTAGGGTCCACATTTCTGGGTACCCCCAGATCAATCAGATAAATAGGGTGATTTCTCTTTGACACGGGCTCCATCATATCTGATGAACGCAGCAGATAGTCTTTTTTGTCAACGGAACAGATAAGGATATCGATCCTATTTATTAATCCAAAGCTCTCCTGTAACGAGCACGCGCTTCCATTAAATAGGACAGCCAATTCTGCCGCCTTGTCAAAGCTACGGTTTGCAAAAAGCAATTTGCAACCCTCCGCCTTTAGATGCCTGGCAGCTAATTTCCCCATTGTTCCCGCACCAATAATCAATGCTTGTTTTTGATCTATGCAGGTAATCTTCTGTTTGAGAAGTTGAATCGCTGCATAACTTACCGAAACTGCCTGCTCTCCAATTCCTGTCATTGTATGAGCACGTTTGCCGGCGGTGATTGCCTGCTTGAATAGGCGATTGAGTACTTTCCCGGTACAACCGTTCTCTTGACTCTTGAAAAAAGCTTCCTTTACCTGCCCTAATATTTGCGTTTCACCTACCACTAAGGAATCCAGGCCACATACTACTGAAAACAAATGGATGACAGCTTCATCGTTCACTTTTACATACAAGCTCTTCGCAGCATGCTTTGAGTTTATTCTTACCTCTTGAAGGAGAAGATTTGTTATCATTCCTTCCGCCAAGGTTGGACAAGCTGTTTCAACATAAATCTCTGTCCTGTTACAAGTACTAAGCACTACGCATTCGGAAATGTCGAAGCCCGAGGTCAATTTTATTTCGAGATATTTTTTCTCTTCATGGTTGAAATGAAGCTGCTCCCTTACGTCCAAAGAAGCGCTTTTATGATTTAAACCAACAAGCAAGACTGCCAATATATCCTTCCTTTCAGTTGATTTTCTTTTAGAAGCAGGCAAGTTAGGAAAGAATGGAATACACGGATACAAATTGCAAATACTGTGCCAACTTTTGAATAAGAAGTAAATGCCCAACTTATCAGACCTGATCCTTTATAGGACTGGAATTTCAATTTCATTTTTTAAATTTCAATTCAAAAACGAAATTTTATGATTAAACAGCACTTTTTCCTTTTGTTGCAAATACATTTCTATCAGCTACCCGATCTACGGAAAAAGAAAAGATGTGTTTTGCTGAAATATAGTAGCAAATTCCAGCTGCAAAGTAGGCCGGTATTCCTGCGGAGATATAATAGAACAAGCCGCTTGATGTATCCATCACAGGATTATATAAGCCCCAATAAACGATAGTACCAACGATAAAGCTGACAATTGCAGAAGGGTTCACACCACGCCAGTAATAATAATTCCCATTTGTATCGTATAAATCTTTAATAGAAAGCTTCTGCTTTTTTACAAAGAAAAAGTCGGAAATGACGATTCCACCAAATATGGCCATGATATAGGCAATAACTGTAATAAAGGATCCGAAGGCTTGGTAAAAAGATGCACTTAACAATAACAATATGGTTGGTATGGCTGTTCCCATGGCAAGCTTCCATGATTTCTTTGGAAAAACAGTTTTAAAGCTGATTGCTTGTGAATACATAAGAAAAGTTCCTGCAGTAATATTACCTATTGTAAGTAATATGAGTCCGATGGCTCCGGCCCAAGTACCAGCAATGGCAAACATCCAGTCGGTTGGTTCTACAGATGCAACCACTATTGCTGCAAGGGCTCCCAGAATAACGGCGATGTTGACGATAACCCCATAGCTAAAAAATCCTGCTCTGAAAGCTGTCTTTTCATTTTTAGCCAGTCGGGCGTACTGCCCCAGATATGGAAGCCAAGAGAATCCTAGCCCTACATTTATCTCTAAAGCCGTTACGAAGGAGCGGGCATGATCTCCAGGATAAGGTTCAGTTGGAGTCAAGCCGAAAATTTTATTTAAGCCTATTCCAAATATCAATATTAAAAATAGCCCTAAAGTAACTAACAAAATGGCGGGAACACCAATCAGATTAAACTTCCGCATAACTAGCGGACCTTGGAATGTAATCAAAAATACAATAGCAAATATGATGATCGCAAAGAACGGAGCTCCAGTTGTACTGCTTGTAAAAAACCCTGGAAGGCCTAGGACGGAAGCAATTTTAACCAGCGCCTCTCCTGCCATGAAAAATGCTACTGACATATAGCCGATCGTAAGGATCATAAAAATGAAATAAAATATGTTTGACCCCAAATATCCAAGAGCACTCCGAAATCCGATAAACGTATCGACCCCAAACCTGGCAAATAGAAGAATGATCGGTGCGATTAAAAAGAACGGTAATGCATTTCCAAATAAAACTGCCGCCAACGACTCTTTTGCATTAAGCAGCATACCGGTATGGCTGCCCGTAAGGATACAAATACAGGAAATACCTATTCCCACCTGAATGAGCACTAAGTCCCAAAAACCAAATACACGGTCATTTTTTTGTGCAGGCAGAAAACCGAATGCCACATCTTTTGAGATAGCAGAATTATTATCTTTACTCATTTTAACCTCCAATTATTATTGATTATGGTGATAGCGGTGTACACGTAAGCCGTCTTGGCTCAGAATACGTCCCCAAAAGGATAAAAAACATTTAGAAGATAACGGTTAATAAAAAGACAGAAAATCCTCCTACTATGATCAGTTCCGGTGCAGCGTCAACTGTCTTCATTTTTTTTACATTAGATTCTTCTTTTTCGTAATCTTCGATCCTGCCGTGAAGATCTGTGAATAAATTCTTGACAAATTCATCTGTAGACCTCATATTTTTCTCAATCATACTTTCCTTTTCCAAGTCAATTCCCTCCTAAATTTTTATAAATACTAATATTGCAATTTACGTGCCAAATAGAAAGCCTTTTCATATATAGAATTCGGGACAGTTCGAGTTGCATTTATGAATTTTTCATTTAAAATTGAAATCATTGCTCTTCTAGAGCAAAGTACCTATAAAGGAAGTGGAATGGTTATTATGAATAGTCCTTCTCTAAATTCAAACAGCCCTTTTGTAAACGCTTTACAGTCTACTCTTCTAAGTATTTACGATGAAGTAATAATCACTGATACTAAGGGAAGAATTGCAGTAAGTTTCGGAAAAATAGAGAAATTATGGGGCGATCGAACTAGTTTAATTGGAATGAACTTATTTGAGCTTGAGAAACAAACTTTTTATGAAGAATCAACATTAGAACAAACTATTAATAAAAATAAGAGAACTATCATCAAAACGTCCTGGAATAATAAAAGAGTTCTGATCACATGTTATCCGGAGGTCCAGGATAAAAAGTATTTAACATGGGGCCTAAAACTCCTTTCAAGAAATGATAATATTTTGATGGAAAATAAAGTGGAAAAGGAGATTGATTTTTCAAAGGCATTAACTAAAGATACTTCGAGGTTATTTATCGTAAAAAGTCAAAAGATGATGAACGTTTTAAGTACAGTTGAGATGGTTTCCAAAGTTTCCTCTTCAGTTCTTTTATTGGGAGAATCCGGGGTTGGCAAAGAAGTAATTGCGCGGGCCATCCATGAATTGGGACCAAGGAAAAAACAGCCTTTCATTCCAGTGAACTGTGGGGCGATCCCTGAAAATTTGCTGGAAAGCGAATTATTCGGTTATGTAGAAGGAGCTTTCAGCGGAGCTAAAAAAGAAGGCATGCCAGGCAAATTCGAACTTGCCAATCATGGTGTGCTTTTTCTTGATGAGATTGGGGAAATGCCTCTCAATCTTCAAGTGAAGCTGCTGAGAGTCCTTCAAGAAAGAGAAATTACACCGTTGGGAAGCTTTAAATCAATCAAACTCGATATCCAGGTCATTACGGCTACGAACAAAGACCTGAAAACACTCGTTGATAAAGGACAATTCAGAGAGGATCTTTATTACCGATTAAATGTTATACCTATAGAGATTCCTTCATTGAGAGAGAGACTCGAGGAACTGCCATATTTGATCAGCTTTTTTCTGCATAAATATAATCATTTGTATGACCGCACAGTTCAAATCGAGCAGGATGCCATCGATTTAATGTCTATATACGAATGGCCCGGAAATATTAGACAGCTTGAAAATACGATAGAAAGAATTGTAGTTACGAGCACAGATACAACTGTGGATGCATCCGCTGTTCAAGAATATATGCCGCTTGAGCAGGAAACAGCAAAAGCACCTCCTGTTTTTGAACAATTGATGCCTCTCCAAGATGCGGTTGACCTTGTAGAAGAGCAATTGATCAATATGGCCATGGAAAAATATAAATCTATCAAACTTGCTGCAAAAGCACTGAATGTCAGTCAGCCGACCATGAGCAGAAAATACAAAAAGATTCTAACGAACTTATCAAAACAGAATATCTCACCTTCCGAAAAAAGAAAAATCCTTGAAGACCAACTGAATAACCGATTGCGGTCAGTTGCCATAGCCACAGCAGCTATCATAGAACCTGAAGAAGTAAGCCATTTAAGGAACAAATCAGCTACAAAAGACCCAATATTACAAAAACTGCAAACTCAGCTGACAATGATTAGAAAACAGGAAGGCGGTATCAAATGGGCTTTTATCTTTGATATCATTGACAATCAAACGTTTAGAACTTTAGTTGCAGACAAAGATTTCGTGATGGTACCCGGGGAAAAATACGCGGGATCACCGGAATTTGCGGAAGTGGCCCGCAACGCGATTAAAGGAAGGGTTGAAGTCACCCCCATTTACAGGGATATTTACGGCGAGTGGAAAACAAGCCTCGCTCCTGTAATAGACGATTCCGGCCAGGTGATCGCTTTAATCGGATATGACTATAGCAAAGAATATATCGAGTCGGAATTACATAAAATGGGAAAAGTGCTGAAAATTAATCTATAGTAAGGGCAGGAGAGTAGAAGCTTGCCTTTTTTATTAGCCCCCTATAAAATCAATCTTTATCCCCATTTTTACAAGAAAATGGAGTCTTAAAATGGGGTCTGACCCCATTTTACTTTCTCCCATACACTTACCCGTACAGACATCATCTTTGCCTCAATCAATTGTCCAATCCCCCTCTTCACTTATATTCCGGACATGTGAAAAAAGTTTTATCCAATATCAGACACCTCTAAAAGAACGAGCAAATGTAAGATTTAATGAGCAAAACATCAATGACATTCGCTTTCATTGTCGTTGTTTTCGTTTTCATTTTAGTTTTCTGAATTTGTTTATTAAGAGGTTAAAAATGATAATGAAATTACAATGATGATGAAAGAGGGTAGGTTAAATGAAGACTTTCATTAATAGCCTAGTCAACAAGTACGAAGGCTTCGTACGAATCAGAACAGCAAGAGTCTTAAACAAACGTAGCTAAGGAAGATACACCTCTAGTACTGCATATATAGATATTTATGGAGTCAAGCTATTTAATGCCTGGCTTTTTTACAGTAATAAGGCGGTGACAGGCACCACCTTTGCTTATTCGAACAGTCAGTTTCAATCCACTATTTAAAATGTTTGGTTTCTTGTAAGTATCCTACACCCCAACAGTTCACATTTGTAAATTAATCTATATTGGGAGTTATTAGTTGTATAGAAACAATCCATCTCAAATAAAAACAAGTTCTCGCTAACTTCATCATGGTATTGATAGTCCACTAATATATCCAAATCGAATGACTCAATTAGTAAATTGTATACATCTTCTATCTCTTTAATAACACTTTCAAGACTTCCCATGAATTCATTACCAATCCTGATTACAATCGTAGTTTTATGGTTTTCATACTCTTTGGCTAAAGAAGTTAATGTTTGAATCCAATTGTCTTCCGCATTGTTGAAGTCGGGTTTTAATAGAACTTTTTTATTATGTAATGCATCTAACTCATATTTAATTCCTTTTTCTCTTAATTCAAGTGCAAAGCGCATATTATCTATTTCAGCAGGCACATTATTGATCAAGTCGTTTATTGTTAAAGACCTTCTTCTACGGTTGGCCATTACTTCTGCATATAATCTTTCATGTTTATACGCGCTTAATTTTACATCATAATGATCTTTAATAAAGTGAAATGCTTGTAAAATATCATTTTTAATTAAACGAGGCTTCTTTATGATCTTCATTATATCTTCAATAAATAATTCTGGTAATTGAGGTGTATCTGTATTTCGATCCGTAAAATTTACTTTGGAAATTCTCCTTAATATTTGTTCTTTTACAATACCTACATAATTATTATTCCCTATGCATATTGGGATTTTCCCCAATGCCAATGCCTCTAGGATTACTCGGCCTACACCAACCACTACCTCATAATTTTTTATAATTTTATTTATGTTATCTGACCCATTCACTGCATGGATCATCTTTTTTGAAAGCTTATCATTTATCTGTTCTACTCTTTTTACAATATAAGAATACTGAGACCCGCTACCGATAATTCCGATTTGTACATCTACTCTCGACGATAATTGTTCAACACATTCAATAAAAAAGTCTAGACTCGGTAATTTATCGTCATCAAGTCTGCTAATATACGCAATTCTTAAAGTACCATCATTTTCTAGAACACTAATATCCGCTGCTCCAATCTCGACACAGTTTGGAACAACATTAAACTGTTTATTTGGAATTAATTTATTTGCCATATGAAAGTCACGCGATTCAGGACTTATAAAGATATAAGAATCTATAAATTCTTCTAACCCTTTTACACTAGGCGTTAAATATGCACCATGAATTGTGGTTACGACAGGGATGTCTCTTAATAACTTTATTAATGCAGCAACCTCCTGTGATTGAAAGGGGTGGACATGAATGATATCAATATTATGGTGATCAATTATTTCTAAGATCTTCCCAGCATTTTCAAAAAGTACTTGATCCTTTGGAGCGTTAATCTCGTAAAAAGGAATAGATAACCGATTTAGAATTTTGACTGCCGGACCAAAGGAACTTGCGATATAAACACTATGCCCCCTATCCATTAACGCTTTAGATAAGGTAATAATATGTGATTCAGCTCCGCCCAGTTCCATATAATCGTATAATTGCAATATATTTAATTTCATACAGTCACATCATTTCATATGTTTATCTATGTAAACATCAGATAGTAATTGAACAGCTTTTTCTTCCCATTCCTTATCAATTTTCATTAAAGATAAGGAAATTTCTTCTGCTAAACTAAATTGCTCCTGTTTTGCTAAAGAATGAATAATAAATGTAATCAGATTGAAATCGAACAATTCCTCGATTTTATATGTTTCATTTTTACTTATTACATCAACAGCTAATTGAAAAGAAAAGTCAAATTCACCAATATCTAAATAGAGGGAAGATAGCAAACCTAGCAGTTTTAGATGATTATTTCTTTCAGCAACCAACGAATCTGCTAGATTTAGTGCCTCAAACAAGTTCCCGGATAATTTATATAAAAATATCTTTAACAGGTCTTCGTTATCTTCTTCCTCTAGTAAGGATTCCAAGTATATTGTAAATAATTTATTATTATTTTTATTAAAATGTAACTGGATGAATTCTAGCGCCCTTGCGAAGTCTCCTTGCATTATATATGCTAAGGCCAATTTCTCGTGATCTATCTGATCAACTTTGGTTTGATTATCAAATAGCATGACTGAAGCCTTGTACTTTCTTAGAAAACTGTAAAAACCTAACAGTTCATTTTTTATTAAAGAATTTTGTTCATAATTTTTATATTCTCGGATGGACTCTTGTACAAATTCCTGAGTTTCATTTATTGGAAAGGATTCGTCTTCTATATATTGAGAAATTGGATTTAATAATTTACTCCAATCAAACACTTTAGCCGTTTCTATTGCATTTTTACATTCCATGTTATAGTCAGTTTCACTCATTGTGATATATTTATCAATATACGATAAAAACTCTTCTTTATTATTAGCTATTTTCAATCCTGGAAAACCGATTATGTCTGGCATCATTGTTGATACGACAGGAGTTCCTGAACTTAGGTATTCATACAATTTCAAGGGGGTAACTGATGCAGTCAAATTATTTACCTTAAACGGTATAATAGCTATTTTTGAGTGGAATAAATAACTGGGTAATTCGCTATATTCCTTAAACCCTAAAAAGCTGATGTTATCATAAGGTGGTAACTTACAAATCTCACTACCTACAAAAACAAACAAGTAGTTTGGTCTAAGTTTTGCTATATAATCAATTAAATCAATATCAACCCATTCCGCAACGGCTCCCATAAAAAACACAATCGGCTTCTCTTCACCTAGTATATCATTTGGTTTTCTAGTATTTATTTCATTAAGGTTGGTATAATCAGAGGTCCAAACCCCGTTAGGCAAATAGTAGACAGTTTTATTTAAATAAGACATCTTAGTATATAATCTTTTTGACGAAGCTATAACTAGGTCGGCGATACTTGCAATTTTTCTTTCATAATAAATGAGTTCTTCTGTAAAATTAAAGTCTACATCCTCCAAAAATGAACCCCAGTCATCTAAACAATCATAAATTAACTTCCCATTCTCTGGAATATAGTCTAAATACTTGCTCCACTCAGGAAAGGAAACGATATATGCAGGGTTTTCTTTTGAATAAACTTCTCCAATCTTATTCAATAATTCATTTATTTTACAACTGACTTCTACATCAACATTTTTCTCGTCTAATACATGAACCCCTTCATCATTCTTGTGAAAGATTCTATGTAATAACGATTCCTTATCATTTATTTCGCTTAACATTTGCTGAGATACTTTATGTCGTTCCAATACCCCAATGTATAAGACTTCATAGCCACTCTCAACAAAGTATTTTGCAAAGTGTTGCGGCCTTTGTTTAAGGCCCTTATACGTGACACCAGATAAGATAATGATTGGTTTCATTTTATTTACTCCTTATATTTGAAAAAGGTAACCTAATCATAGGTTACCTTTTTCATATTTAAATTAACGAAGTAATTGAAGAACTCCTTGTGGCTGTTGGTTCGCTTGAGCCAACATTGCTTGAGAAGCTTGAGAAAGGATATTGTTCTTCGTGAACTCCATCATTTCTTTTGCCATGTCAACGTCTCTGATACGGGATTCAGCAGCTGTTAAGTTTTCTGCGGATGTACCAAGGTTGTTGATTGTGTGTTCTAAGCGGTTTTGCATAGCACCTAGATTTGAACGCTCAGTAGCAACTGTTTTGATGGCAGTATTCAGTGTTTCAATAGCATCGTTTGCATCTGTTTGAGTGTCAACTTTAATTCCAGTACCAGTTTTGCTATCTCCTGATCCTACTCCAAGAGTTGCTGCATCCATTTTTGAGATGTTCAACGTAACGTTTTGGTCTTTATTTGCTCCAATGTGGAATGTTAAGGCTTGACCACCAGAAGCAGAAGTGAAAGTCCCGTCTAGAAGAGTCTTTCCATTGAATTCAGTAGTCTCAGAGATACGTGTAATTTCACGTGCCAGTTGATCAATTTCATCTTGGATTGCTGCGCGGTCCGTTGGATCATCATTTGTGTCATTTGAAGCCTGAACAGCCAATTCACGCATACGTTGAAGGATGGCATGAGTTTCATTCAATGCGCCTTCAGCAGTTTGGATTAAAGAAATTCCGTCTTGCGCATTTTTCGCAGCCATGTCCAAACCTTTGATTTGAGCACGCATTTTTTCAGAGATAGCTAGTCCAGCAGCGTCATCTCCTGCACGGTTGATACGAAGTCCTGAAGATAGTTTCTCCATGTTTTTGGTTGCAGCATTTGTTCCGGCATTTAATTGACGGTGAGTGTTAAGTGCCGCAATGTTGTGATTGATTCTCATTTCATTTTCCTCCTTGAATGTGCCGCTCACATCCTTGTGAACGGTATTGCTATATATTGTTGGCAAGATATCCGGTCGGCCGCCCGGAACCTCGCCTTCAATAGTTATATCGGCAGGAGGGTATTTTGTTTAATAGATTTTTAATCTTTTTTCGTATTTTTCATTATGCTGGAAAGATCGGAAACTTCCTTTAGAGCAGCTGTGTTTTCGTTTTGGATTTCTAGCCACAATTCTTTACGGTGGACTTCAACGTTTTTGGGGGCATTGATTCCAATTTTTACTTGGTCACCCTGGATGGCAGTAACAGAGATTTCAATATCTGTACCGATTTGGATAGCCTCGCCTTTTTTCCTTGATAATATCAGCATCTCGTCACCCTTCCACTTTCTGTCCGAACAGGAGATGTCTCGTTTTATAGTTTCCTTCATTCAAAATGACCTGCTTGGCCTTATTGTTTTTTGAATTAACCACAATCGGAGCCTGGAGATTGGCAGTTGTGTGTTCGAAGGGATCTTGCACGGTCAAAATAGCAAAAACTACCGCATGTTCCGGCTTCTCTAACTCCAACTGCTCAACCGTCGATTCGTTCAATTGAAAATCATAATCCGGAAAAAATGAAAAAGGGTCAGCAACAACAAAGCCTATTTCGGGTGTTCTGACTGACTGCAAAACGATCAAAACACTTTTATCCAACGGCAGCAAGACAAATTTCTTCTCCTCCGGGAATCCCGGTATCCCGCTTTCAAACTTCAAAATATTTTCTGAACTGATTTCTTGCGTCCCGTGGTATTTCGTTTCAATATTCATCTTTCTTCTCCTTTCACACTTCCAAATTAACAAAATCCATCTTCAATGACGGTTCACGTTCCATATAAATATCCACTTTACCTGGCTCATATTCAATCACAGGCTTTTGAGGCTCCATTTGAATCATAGGCTCACGCCTCGTCCACTGTATGTCCAAAACAGAAGATTCATAATGCAATTTTACACTGAAAGGTGAAGGGATAAATCCGATATTAAACGAAGCTTCAGGTCTTTCCGAATTCCTCTTCGCAATGCCTGGAATTGGATTTCCACCATATTCAATCCGCATGAGCTCGTCCCCTTCTTCCGCTCTTCTCATTGCCCCCTCCATTGCCTTAGATCGCCCTTCTTGGGCAAACTCCTCCACGAGCCTTGAAATGGACTTTAGATTCATGTCTTCCCATGCCTTCGTCTGGTCAATCGTCAGCTTCGATGGCCTCCGCTCAATGTGCATTTCAGCAGGAAGCTGCTGAATCTCTACGATCGGTTTAGGCTGTTCAATGGTCTGCGTGGCTGGATTAGTCCTCATGCCTATTTGCCCTTTAACGGACTCTATTCGAATTTGCGGCATTAATCTCACTTTGCATACCCCCTTTAAGCAACAAAAAAGCTATCCCGCAGAATAGCTTTTATCTCAGAAAATCGATCAATGTCGGCTGGACGATCCGGGAACTGACACTAAGCGATGCACGAAGAAGGCTCTCTTCCATAATAAACTCTGTGATCACTTTTTCGTATTCCACATCTTCATTATCAGACATCATTTTCTTGGAAATTTCCTCTTGTTGGTCCACCCGCTGTTCCATTAAATCAATCCGGTTGGACTTTGCACCGAGCGAAGCACGTTCCTTCAACATTTCATCAATCCGCTCATCCAAAACGGATAAATGGCTGCCAACATCACCTTCAGACTCAATGTCATTAATCAAATTTTGTATAGACTCGAAGAATCCCTCAGAAAAAACAGTTTCCGGCTTCATGTTAACAGGAATGAGAACGCCCTTTCCGAGTTCAATTTTCACATCATCCGTACTTGTAGGAAAGACTGGAGGATCAGCTGCCAAATCAACAGGCCGCTCATTTGTCTTCGTTCCATTAAAAATATATTTCCCGCCGACTTCAGTGTTGGCAATGTTCTCCAACTGGTGCATAATCTCATTTATCTCTTTAGTAATAGCATCCAGTTGTCCTTCTTCATATGTTCCATTAGATGCCTTGACCGCTAAGTCACGGATGCGGTGCATCGCTTTTGTAGCCTGATCCAATGCAGCATCAGTATTATCAATCCAGTTGTGGGCTTCCGAAAAATTCCGTTTGAACTGTTCCGTTTGAAGGACATTGTTCCGATAAGCGATTCCTTTCATTGCTGAAACCGGATCATCAGACGGACGTGTGATTTTTTTTCCCGTGTTCATCTGCTCCTGCAGCTGTCCGAGCCTTCCATATGTATTGCTCAAATGTCTAAGTGAATTATTAGCAATCATTGATTGTGTGACACGCATATCCCTTTACCTCCTATCTTCCAACAACGCCCATTCCATTAATGATTTTATCGAGCATTTCATCAACAACTGTTATATTTCTTGCAGCCGCATTATAGGCATGCTGAAATTTGATCATATTCATGATTTCTTCATCCAATGAAACAGTACTCACGGAAAGCCGCTTTTCATCAACTGACCCCTGAAGTGTTGCCGCATTTGCCTTTTGTCTATTGGCATATTGTGCGTCCACTCCGAGCTTCCCGATGATTTTCTGATAATCTGTAATCACGTCTTTAAACGAATCAGCCATTTCCAAAGCTTGCTCACTTTCGCCGACAGCCCCGGATTTTGAAGCTGCCAAGGCGTCAGTATTCTCTAATAGCATTTTTAATCCCTTAGCTCCGTCACCTTCTGTAAAAAAGAGTCCGCCATCGCTGCCATCTTTCGTTTTTCCGGCTTGATGAGCTTCATTGATGCTCTTTGCAAATTGATTTGCCAATTCGTCCAGTTGTTTCATAATTTTCAAATAAGAATCATGGTCATCGCTTCCATAACCATAGTTTTCAATCAAACTTTTCAATCTGCCTTGAGGCAATTGATCAATAGATACCACGTTATCACCAAATGATAGTCCTGTGACGATTTCTGGATCTCCATCCGTGGTAATATCCAGCTCTTTATAACCTGATTGGTTCACTACTTCAATGTCCCCAACCATGATTTTATAAATGCCTTCCATTGCCCCTGTTGGATTTGTATGGCTGTCCTCTTTGATCACCTGAATATCCATAAATTTGGAAAGCTCATCCACAAGCAAATCCCGTTCATCATACAAATTATTTGGAACAAAACCGAGCGGCTCCACTTCGGCAATCCTTTTATTCAAAGCATCGATATTTTTCAAAATCGAGTTGATCGCTTCTTTATCGGTGTTCATTTGAAGACCCAAATCTTCCCTATATGTCTGGATATTCTCGTATATATAATTGAATGTATCCGCAACCGCATGTCCGCGTTGCAGCACGACTTCGCGTGCACCGTCATTTTCGGGATGAGTACTCAAATCTTGAAGAGACTGCCAGAACTCACCGAGCACTTTGGAGATGCCGGTGCTGTCTTTTCCTGTCTCATTCAAAAGATCCTCCAGCCTGGACAGCGCTTCAGAGGTTGTTCCGTAATAGCCCAACTTAGCACTCTCCTTACGGAATTGTCCGTCCAAAAAAGATTCACGGACTCGATGTACTTCCCCCGCTGTGACTCCAGTTCCAATCTGCCCGGGAATTCGTGGTCTGTTCATCGAAGCCGACGGGTACGCCTCAGTAGCCTGCATATTGATCCGCTGGCGAGTATATCCCGGTGTATTTGCGTTTGCAACGTTGTTTCCAGTCGTATAAAGTCCGGCTTGCTGGGAGTGCAACGCCCTTTTCGCCGTTTCTAAACCATGGAAGGTAGATGACATGTTATTTCCTCCGTATTACTAAAATCATTTTTTCTAATCAAACCTTTGAATCGAAAAAAGACTTGCCCGGTTTTGTTTGTTGTTTATTGACATCAGGCTTGCCGTATGTTGCCGATTCTATTTCCGGCTGTATCAGGTCAAGGTTCATATTGACGAACTGCAGGGATTGATAGATAAGCTGCTTGTTCAGTTCATTCTGCTCCTGGAGTTTATCGATCACAGAAACCAGTTGTTCCTGCAGTGCCTGAAGCGTTTCAGCCGCTTCAGGAGTAGCGGCTGCAATGCAGTCCGTAATCGTGATTTGGCTTTCTCCGTTCTTTTTTAAAAACACCTTTGCAGCTGTTTGCCGCTCGTTTTCCATCATAGTGATGGCAGATGCAAGTTTTTGTTCTTCACGCATGATCTCCTGGAGGCTGTCCACATCTCCTTTTTTCAGGACTTCCGTTTTCTTGAGCGCATTTTTCAACAGGTTCCCATGAAGTTGATACTGTTTGGTCAGATTGGCAATTAACGTCTCTGCAGACATGGGCAGCCTCCTTTCGGTTTATTGATTGAAGTAATATTTGGCTATACTGTGCGCAACTTTTTTGGGGTCGATTTTATAATTGCCCTGTTCGATCTGATTTTTTAAATGCTCTATGCGGACTGTTCGCTCTGCATCATATTTGGATGATTGCTGCAGCTCTTTGGCCTGCTTGGAAATTTCTATTTGATCCGCCTCAATCCGTTCAGTGCGGGTTTGCTTTTCTACATGATTCATCTGCTTTGAATACGGATTCGTATCAGGTCTGTTGAAAGAATTGATTTTCATCAAATAACCTCCTTGCTTTCAACGTATCGTACCTATTATATCGGTTTATCTGAATAATTGTTTAGATATTCTTCTCTGAAAAATTCAACCTCTTGCCAACGTAAAAGAACTTATACTTTTGGCACCGGATTCCACCAAAGCTTTCGCCGCATGCTGAAGAGTCGACCCTGTTGTATAAATATCGTCTATAAGAAGAATTCTTTTATCTAAAACAGGTTCAGTAACTTTAAATACCTGTTTCAAATGAATTCTTTCTTCACGGGATTTCTTCGATTGTTTTTCTCCATGAACTCTTACAAGCGCATCAACTGTTTCAAACCCGGCTTCAACAGCTAGGCCAGTAGCTTGATTAAAGCCCCGCTCCAGGAGCCGTTCCTTGCTTAATGGAATCGGCACTAATAAATCAAATGATGCTTCTGAAAGGGTGTTTCGTACTTCTTCCGAAAATACCTTCGCCAGTACATAATCGCCGCGATATTTATATCGTGCCATCAGCTCTTTTAAAAAATCATTGTATTGATATATGGAAGCATTATTCTCAAGATTGCCTGCCCACTTTGCATCTACCTCCCAGCGAAAACAATCATGACAAATGTCTTCATGAATATATTCGGAAGCCAGTTCAGCAAGAGGCCGAGAACACTTTCGGCAAGTTAGACCCGTGATTACCGCAAGCTTCCCTTTACACGTCTCGCATAACTTCTGATCCGAAGCACCGAAAAGAAACTTTCTCCACGTCATCTGCTCCTGGATGACTGCATCACAGTACAGACAATGATTATTCATCAAGCAGCCCCGCCCTCCATGCTTCTTTGTTCATCTCGTCAATATGAAGCATAGCCTGGATCATCGCCTTCGTCCGACTGTAATGAAAAAATGTAATATCCCCAGAGGGGTGCTCCGAACTTCTGCCTACCCTGCCGGCGATTTGGACTAGTGCAGCCTCTGTAAAAATATCATCTTCCGCACCAAGTACTGCAACGTCTATATTTGGAAATGTGACGCCTCTTTCCAAAATCGTTGTTGTAAGAAGAATCGGTGTTTCACCCGATCTCATCATTTTTACTTTCTCTTTTCTTAACGGGTCTTCTGCGTGAACGGATTGGATCGCCGGATGCAGTTTCTGAAAAATAGAAAGAGATTTTTCCATCAGCTTGATATGCGGGACAAAAATAAGCGCCTGTTTTCCCAACTTTAGCCGCTTTTCTGTCCATTCCACTACAGGGTATGGAAGCTGGCCATTCGCCAGCTGCTTCTGCCAATTTCCACACCATACAAATCGTGGAAGCGGAAGCGGCTTTCGGTGAAATCGAGCAGGGATTTTAATGAATTGTCGCTTCCCAAACCGGCATTCATACTGCCACTTCCTGCTTGGAGTAGCCGTCAAATGGATCAGCGAAGCTCTCAGCTTCACCGATTTTTCCACTGCCCATTGCAGGCTTTCGTCAAATGTATATGGGAAAGCATCGACTTCATCGACAATCATCATATCAAAAGCGCGGTGAAAACGGAGAAGTTGATGGGTAGTTGAAATAGTGATAGGAGAAAATAGATGACGGTCTTCACTGCTGCCGTAAAGTGCGGAGATTTCGGTAGAGGGAAACACTTTCTGGAGGCGGGGCACCAATTCCAACACAACATCCGTCCTGGGAGTCGCGATGCAGATTCGATGGCGAAGCTTTAATGCTTCATCTATGCCGTCAAACAAAACTTCCGTCTTGCCAGCTCCGCAAACAGCCCAAACCAGCAGCTCGTCTTTGTTCCGCACAGCAGAAATTACAGCCGTAGAAGCGGCTTCCTGTCCCTTGGACAAACGGCCCTCCCATTGCAAATGGCTGCCTGCTTTCCACTCCAATGAAGGACCGGTCCAATAGTAAAAGCTCGTGCATTCCGAAACTCTCCCCATCATGAGGCAGTTTCTGCAATAGACACAGTCCCGCCCGCATGATGCACACGGAAATTTCGAAAAAAGCCGGCTGATCCGATTATTACAACGTTGGCACAGCCACCTTTTGTTGACACGTCTCAATCCAGGCGTTTCTGCAATATATTTATTTTGGATATGCCAATAGATGTCTTCTTTGGAAAATGGGATTTCATTCAAAAGGAGTCTTCGTCCGAGTAAAAAACGCTGAAGTTCAGGAGAAAATTCAAATTGGGGACTAGATAGGGGGATTTTATTATTCAATTTATCACCTCTTATACATATTGACCCAAAACAGTTCGCGCATTTAAGGAAGCCTAGCCTAGTGCTTCCATTACAGACCGCGCAAGGCCGAAATGCCTCTCAGCATTCCGGCCTCCAAATCACCTTACTTCGACCCAGCCATTTTTGATGGCCGTGATAACTGCCTGAGTACGGTCATTAACATTCATTTTTTGTAAAATGTTACTCACGTGGTTTTTGACTGTTTTTTCACTGATATAAAGGGTTTCGCCGATCGCGCGATTGCTCTTTCCGTCAGCAAGCAACTGCAAGACTTCACATTCACGGCTTGTCAGCAGATGCAGAGGTACTCTCACTTCTGGCTGCTGGTAGCCAGCCCCTTTATTTTGCTGGTTGGCGAGTCGTCTGTATTCTCTGACCAATTTGTGAGTGACTTTCGGGTGGATGTAAGAACCACCGTCTGCTACAACCTTGATTGCACCGATGAGTTCATCCGAATCCATTTCTTTTAGCATATAACCTGCAGCACCAGTCTTCATTGCATGCGTAACATATGCTTCTTCATCATGGATGGAGAGGATGATCGCTTTTGATTCGGGATAAGTCTCCATCAGCTGCCTTGTTGCTTCGATTCCATTCGTATTCTTCATATTGATATCTAGCAGGACAACATCCGGGGAATACTCCTCAACAATCCCAACCGCATCACAGCCGTCTGCGCCTTCCGCAACGACAGAGAATGTCTTTTCGAATTCGAGGATTCTTTTTACACCTTCACGAAATAATTCGTGATCGTCAATAATGGCTATTTTTGTTTGCATTCGTTATTCCCCCTTATTTATTTTTAAAATAACGTCAAGCTAATCAAAGGACAGGTATCTTGATTGAAATGATTGTTCCAGCCCCTTGTTTGGAATGGACTGTGAACAGGCCGTCCAATATTTCGACACGCTCTCTCATTCCTATCATGCCGTAGCGACCGCTCTTACTCACACTGGGATCAAAGCCGACACCGTCATCCTTTACTAGGACATATACTTTCTCAGGCTGCATTTCCACCTTGACTTGGATGGTCTTTGCCTGGGCATGTTTCAATGCATTATGTACAGCTTCCTGGATGAGGCGAAACAGAGCCACTTCATATTTTGATGGAAGTCTAAAGTCCTTCCCTAAATAAACGAACTCGATGTTCGTTGTTTTGTGGTAATCCTCAACTGTCGCCAAATATTTCTTTAATGTCGGAATCAGTCCGAGATCATCAAGAGCCATTGGCCTCAAGTCGTAAATGATACGCCTGACTTCATAGAGGGTCGTACGGATCATTTCCTTCAGACTGCGAATCTCCTCAAGTGACTGCTCCGGCCCTTCTTCTTTGTGCATTCTTTCGGCCAAGTCGGATCGGATCAAGACGCTTGCGAGCAATTGCGCAGGCCCATCATGGATTTCACGTGAAAGCCTCTTTCTTTCCTCTTCTTGAGCTTCGATGATGCGCAAACCAAAATCTTGCTTCATTTTCGCATCTTCGAGGGCTTCTCCCATTTCTTTGATATCGCTGACCAAATAATTGGATACAATTGAAATTTGCGAGACCAGCATCTCTGCTCGTTCAATCGTTTGCTGCAGAATTAGCAGGCGTCTTTCCAAATCATCCCTTCGCTCTCTAAGTTGTTTTTCCAGCTGCCGGTTTATCATTAATTTTGTTTGAAGATCATGGGCTTGTTCATATGCTGTGCGCACCTGTTCTTCGTTGAATTCCTTGAAATGCAGGCTTATAGTGGATAAGCGCTGCCTCGAAAGTCTGGATTGCACTTCCAGCTTATCGCCTTCATCAATGACTTTATTGACTTCTTCCTTGATTTTTTCCAGCTCTTTTAACATACTGTCATGGTCACGACGGCATTGTTCGCCAATCTGGAAAATTTCGTGTTTGCTGCGATCCACTGTGCTGATCATCTGTTCAACGATATTATCCAGTTCTTTTATATTCACTTTCTTAAGTGCCATTTTCCTCGAGGGCTCCCCCTTTCGGATCGGTATACTGGAAATAGGCGATAAGACATACCTACCATTCTACTAAACGTATTATATCATGTATAATTTTATTAAACACACTATTTTAGTTGGGAAAATAATGAGCATTTCGAAAGGGGCAGAGTCATGCTTCCACAATATTTTACAGTTAAAGCAGAAGGGACCCATGAAATCAACATTCAAAAATCAAGGTTTATCGCACATGTTAAGAGGGCCGAAACTGAGGAAGAGGCACAGGGCTTTATACAGGAAATCAAAAAGGAACACTGGAATGCCACCCACAATTGCTCTGCCTACATGATCGGTGAACATGATCAGATTCAAAAGGCAAATGATGATGGCGAACCGAGCGGTACCGCAGGAGTTCCGATGCTTGAAGTGCTGAAGAAAAGAAATTTGAAAGATACAGTAGTTGTCGTCACTAGATATTTCGGGGGCATTAAGTTAGGGGCCGGAGGACTCATCCGCGCCTACGGCAGAGCAGTTTCTGAAGGGATTGATTCCATCGGCATCGTCCAGCGGACCCTCATGACCGTCATGCATGTGAAAGCCGACTATACGTGGCTTGGAAAACTGGAAAACGAAATCCGTTCGTCCGATTACCAACTGAAAGTCATACACTATTCTGATCTTGTTGAGATGGAGGTTTATGTAAAAGAGGACAAAATTAATGAATTCCTGGAATGGATGACAGAGCTGACAAATGGACAGGCCGATATTGCCGAGGGTGAACAGCTATATATGGAATCAGACATAAAGTAAGTCCCGATTGTAAAGATAGGAGTAAAGACTCCTATCTTTATTTATTAGGGAAAATCTCTTTTTTACATATTGTTTTTTACATTTTTTTCCACTAATAATTTTTTTGCCAACATCAGGGCACCTACTATCCCTGAATCATCACCAAGGCCAGGTGGAACAACATAATTTTCCAGAGGTGGCAATGTGAGGAAACCTTTTGACAACCGCTCCATTTCACGATGGATACGTGGAAGTATATGCGGCTGCTTCATAACTCCGCCGCCCACGATCATTTTCTGGGGAGATAGAATGAATACATATTGCAACAAAGCCTGTGCCAAATAATGAGCTTCCATTTCCCAAGCGGGGTGACTTTCCGACAACCGAGCCCCTTCTTTGCCCCACCGTTTTGCGATTGCCGGGCCAGCCGCCAGACCTTCCAAGCAATCCAGATGATAAGGGCAAATACCTTCAAATTCATCTTGGGGATGCCTGCGAAGTAAAATATGTCCCATTTCCGGGTGTGAAAGTCCATGAAGTACCTTTCCATCAACAACAGCACCGGCGCCGATTCCTGTTCCAACGGTCATGTACAAACAACTGCCAAGCCCTTTTCCGGCACCAAATAGAAATTCACCCCAAACAGCTGCATTGACATCCGTATCGAATGCGATCGGTACATTTACGGCCTTTCTCATCGTTTCGATAAACGGGAAGTTGACCCAACCGGGTTTCGGGGTTGATGTAATATATCCATATGTATCGCTTTGATCATTCAAATCAAGCGGACCGAATGAACCAATTCCAAGAGCATCTATTTGGTATTTTCGGAAAAAATCAATCACCTGTGGAATCGTCTTTTCGGGAAATTCCGTTAATATTTGTATGCGCTCAATCATTTCCCCAGCTTCGGTTCCCACAGAGCAGACAAACTTGGTTCCTCCGGCTTCAATCGCTCCCAACATGTAACATTCACTTCTTTCAAGAGGTCATTTACCTTTCATTCTATCATCATATTTCTCTATTATGAACATACACCTAGTTATGATAAAGACGATTTGGGGGGACGGCTATGGAAATCCGAGTACGTTCAGGAGATACGCTTGGTTACTACAGCCAGTTATTTCATTTACATTTAATTTTGATTCTTGATTCCAACGCGCATCTTACCAATACAAACGCCCTTGAAGTTGGGCAGCCGATCCATATTCCAGGTTATCAAAAGGAGACTTATACGATTAGGCCCGGTGATACCTTTTGGAAAATTTCCCGAAGGCGAAATATAGACGTTGGCGCCCTTCTGATGTTAAATCAGGACATGAATCCGAATAAACTGTCTATTGGACAGAAAATTAATGTGCCAGTAAAAGTCATGTCAAGGGTGATCAATGGCAATGAAACGTACGATGTCCAGAAAATGACGCGCGACATGAAAAGACTGCTCACCATTTACCCATTTATGAAAAGGCGGGAAGCTGGAAAAAGCGTACTCGGACACCCCCTATATGAATTACAAATCGGAAGGCCGGGAAGGAAAGTGCAGATCAATGCCTCTTTCCATGCCAATGAATGGATTACCACACCAATTTTCATGCGTTTTTTAAATGATTACATGCTTGCTCTTACAAACGGATGGAGTATCAAAGGGACACCCGCATTAACCATGTATACGGCGAGCCGGCTGTCTGCCATCCCCATGGTGAATCCTGACGGTGTCAACCTTGTCCTAAACGGTCCTCCGCCTGAAAGGGAAGCCGAGCTTGTCCGGCTGAATAAGGGGAGCCGGGACTTTTCGGGTTGGAAGGCGAATATTCGCGGGGTTGATTTGAATAAGCAATTCCCTGCCAACTGGGAGATAGAAAAAGAAAGGAAGCCAAAGGAGCCCGGCCCCCGTGACTTTCCGGGCTATACACCGATTTCCGAGCCAGAAACTAAAATCATGGCAAAGTTAGCCAAAACAGAAAAATATGACCGGCTCCTTGCCCTTCACACGCAAGGCCAGGAAATTTATTGGGGATATGAAGGCCTGGAACCGCCCGAATCTTATATACTTGCAAGAGACTTTGCCAGACTAAGCGGTTATGAAGCTGTTCGCTATATTGACAGCTATACCGGCTATAAGGACTGGTTCATCCAGGATTTCAGAAAGCCCGGCTTTACCGTTGAACTGGGTAAAGGTCAAAATCCGCTTCCACTCTCCCAATTTGAAAACATTTACTCCCAAATGCTAGGGCTTTTTGTAAGGTCGCTGGTTTAAAACTCTGATCAATCCTAAAGCGATGAGAGCACCCAGTGAGTCCAATCCTACATCCAATGCAGAAGCCGTCCTGTCCGGAACGAACGATTGGTGAATTTCATCCGTTGCCGCATACACGGTTGTAATGAACCAGGCCAGCAGAAACTTCCTTTTTTCAAAGCTATTGAAAATTAGTACCGCCAACAGGCCGAAAGCCCCCAGATGTACCAGCTTGCGGAATACAACATTTACAAGGGCAGCTTGATCGGGAGATAGTAACAGCAGCTTTTCTATTAAAAATTGCGTGTTCCCGCCTGTTGAAGATGGAGAATGTGTGGCGATAAAAATAGCCGCAGCCCATGCAATTGCTGCGATCATCCATATGTGACGTCTTCTCATGATTATTACCTCTTTTTGCTAAATGAGTAAAGGCGGGACAATTTGCACATGCAGTCCCGCCTAACAATGTTATTTAGTATATATTTTTGTAAAACACTTTATTTTACATCCACTCCAGTGCCTATTGACTAGCAGACCACACGTCTTAACACTCCAGTCTGAACGAAAACAGGCACTCACTAATTAGACTTTAAATATTCAGATGTTCTTTCAGAACACCTTGGACTCTTTCCCTCTCCTCTTGGGGAACAAGGTAGTACCAGATACCATCAATCTTGGAGCCTTGTCCTTCAATTTGATATTGATCAATTTTATGACGCGCTCCCTTATAATTCTTTTGAATGTCCATCATTTCATCTAAAGAGAGATTTGTTTCAACATTTTTTCCTAATGCATCCAGGACATCGTCATATTTCCAGATCGCCGAGATGTTGGCACCTTTGTTGATCACACCTTGGATGACTTGGCGCTGGCGCATCTGGCGGCCGAAATCTCCTCGGGGATCATCGTAACGCATCCGAGCGTACGCCAAAGCATCACTACCATTCAGGGAAATTTGCCCTTCCGGGAAGTGTTTTTTACCGACGGAAAAATCGATATCATTTTTCACATCAACACCACCAACCGCATCTACTATTTCCTTGAAGCCTTCCATATTCATCTTAATATAGTAATCGATAGGTATATCAAGGAATTTTTCCACCGTATTCATAGACATTTCAACGCCGCCAAATGCATAAGCGTGGTTAATCTTATCATCGATGCCTTTGCCCACTATTTCGACTCTTGTGTCCCTTGGAATGCTGAGCATATCAATCGATTCTTTCTTCGGATTGACAGTCATCACTATGATGGAATCAGAACGGCCACGGTCGCCTGAGCGTTCATCCACTCCAAGCATTAGCACAGAAAAAGGCTCTTTTTTACTGAGAGACAAATTTGCCGGCCTGGCAACTTCCGGAGTTCGTTCAAGCGGGCTATGGATGTTTTTGGCAGTTTTATTAATATTATGATAGATCGAGAAACCAAATCCGGCTACCGCAACAACGAGTAACAGTATAATAAAAAGTACAATTCTTAGAGCTCTTGATTTCTTTTTCGGTTTATATCGTGCCATAAATTTTTCCCCTCTTAATGGTTCGTTTTTATAAAATAAATCTATTTATCTGCCATCATTAATTATAAATGACAATTCCCACAAATCAATAACAATTCCAAGCAGGTTGATTCACTTTGTCATTTCTCTATGCTACTATATCATGTACAGTAGACGCAATAGGGAGACGAGTACATGATTAGAGTATTATTTGTCTGTTTGGGTAATATCTGCCGTTCGCCAATGGCGGAAGCCATTATGAGGGACTTGGTTGAGAAGGAAGGCTTGAGCGAGAAAATTTCGGTTGATTCCGCAGGAACAGGTTCGTGGCACATCGGTGAGCCTCCCCATCAAGGCACGCTGAAAAAGCTGGCGGAATATAACATCAGTACCAAGGGCCTTATTGCCAGGCAATTTTCAAAAAAAGATTTCGATGAATATGACTACATAGTGGGGATGGACGAATCCAACATCCGAAATATTTCCAGGATGACAGGGCTGCCTGCCGACCCCAAAGTCATCCGCCTCCTAGACTTGACGGATGCAAAAAAGGATGTACCAGATCCTTATTACACAGGGGATTTTCAGGAAACGTACGATTTGGTAAGCGAAGGCTGCAAGATTTTATTGGAAAAAATAAAAAAAGAAATGTAGCATGGGGAATTTCAAGATCATCCACGAAGGTCCTCTTTTACAGGGTCTGTGGGACAAACGGGAACTGGATTTTCCCCAAAAAGAAAGAGAGCGGGCCCTGGCCCGCTCTCTTGTACTATCCGTGTTACAATCTATTGTTTCTATTTTCCTTGGAATAGGAATTGTAATTTTCCCCCTGTATTTCAGCTCTTCTTTCTTCCAATTTTTCGTCAAGTTTGCTCCTGCTATCGATATTGGGGTCCCCCTGCGAGTTCATTTCACTGTCATTTGCAAGTAATTTATTCTCGCCTGGCTGCCCTTCATTCATCCTGGCATCAAGGGTAGAGGCTCCTCCAAAATCAGACTCCTCATTAATATTACTGTTATTCTCATTCATCCGGGAGTCAAGATTAGGTGTATTCGCGTTATTACCGGCTATATTATTATCATCTCGATACTTCGCATACACTTTCTCGGCGCTGGAAATGTCAGCCTCTTCACGGCGCACCGTCTCTTTTATGGTTTCGGTATCTTCCACTTTCTTTTTCCCGACAATAAGTTCTTCATTTACAACCGGCTTTTTCGTGACTTCCACTTGTTCTTCCCTAAGTGGAATACGGATACTTTCCCCGTCTTCCTCAAATGCTGCGGAAGCTTCATCCACCGCTTTTGTTTCATCAATCGGACGGCGTTCAATATACACCTCTTCACGGCTCACCGGAATATCAATGGATTGTTCTTCTTCCACAACATTTTTACGGACTCTGACTTCGCCCCTCTCTACCTGCTCCTTATCAACTTTCAGCTTTTCCTCATGCAGTTTCAAGCGGGCTTCCTCGTCCGTGTTGATTTCGCCAGACTGAGAACCTGTGTCCATCTCGCTGTGAGGTACAATGTTTGCTTCAGTATGAATTTCAGCATCGACATTACGTACATTCACCGGATCGTCATCCATACGATCTATAGTAGAGTCGTACATGCGGCCGTAATCCTTGTCCACATAAAGTAAAATACCGCCATTATCTATTTCATTGTAGTAATCATCCATTTCAGGACCATCAAGTCCCGCGTGGTGCAATGCCTCCCTCACTGGCTCTTCACCTGTGATAAATCCTACAAAGCGGTCAAACCAGTTGCCGCCTGTAGATTTTATATCAATATTCGTTCTGCCGCGTACCATTGAAATATTATCCTCATCTTTTGCAACTGCATATATATCACTTGCATCATAACCTTGCTTTTCCAATTCCTCAACCTTCCGGATGGCTTCTTCTTCAGAGTGAAAAATTCCGATGATTTTTTTATCCATTAGTGTTTTCCTCCTTAGGTTGGCTTTAGTGATTCGTTTCAATATATACCCGGCTTTTGGAGAGGAAAACACGATTATTATAAAAAGAAAAAGGCCGGATAATTCTGCACTTGTCAAACATCCTTTAATCGGAATGGAGTTTCTCACTTGTATCCTTCTTCGGGCTGTTTATAAGTATAGATACAGGATATGCCTCTATTTTTTCAGAATCAAAAGCCCTTTACCTTTTCCATATTATCTTTCCCTAAATAGATAGTTTATGTTGGCTTAAATCAGGAAAAACAATAAAAAACGCGCATAAAAAGGAGCGTTGGCCATGAATATATTGATTGCGGGAGCCACCGAGAATTTGGGCAGGTGTTTAGTCGATTATTTAGCCCAACATTCGGAACATGACATTTATGCTCTGATGCATGAAGAAGAATCTAAACAGACCATGGGATCTTTCAACCATGATAGAATCACCATCACGACTGCAGCTGTAGAGGAACTGTGTTCTTTACTGAAAGAAATAGACGTCGTCATTTATGCAGGTGGGTGTGATGTGAAAACGAATGACGTAAAAATGAATGACTCCGTTCTTCGGGATACAAAGGCGATGATCAATGCTTCGCGTAATGATGTCAAACGTTTTATCCTTCTAAGCGCAATGGGGGCAGATGACCCGCAGGGCCCCATAGAAGATTATTTATATAAAAAGAGGAAAGCGGAGGATTATTTAAAAAATACCGGGATGGAGTTTTCGATTATAAGAACCGGCGAGCTTTCGTCCGAAAAACCGTCCGGAAAAGTGAAGCTCAAGGAAAACATCAATTGGATTGAAGATCCGATCATTTCATGTATGGATGTTGCCAAAGTAATTGCAGCCTCCCTTGACTCGGACCATATTACAAATAAGACAGTTGAACTGATATCGGGGGACACTTCAGTGGAAGATGCCATCGAAAATATATAAGGCGGGTTAAGCCTTCTAAACTAGGCTACCCGCCTTTTTTCATCCCAATTTTATTTCTTTCCTTGCACGCCCTGACCGGATAAGCCACAAATGGACAAAAAACTCAACAAACGTCAGCAGCAGAGCAGTGACAACCGCTCCCATGAGTGTAACTTGAGCTGTAAAAAAGAAATAACTTAAAATATAAATGATCAATGTAGAAGCGACAAAGTCCGTGATCGTACTGAACCAAAACGTGCCCTTCGACAATAATGCCCATTCAAGCAAATGCCCCGCGACTGCCAATGTGACACCAATAACAATAGGCTGGTAAACGTGGGAGAAATTTACGTTCGTCAGCATACCCCCTGCGAAAGTCAAAACAATAGGGCAAATGATCAGTTTCATAATGAGATTCAACATTAAAAAAGGCCTCCTTTATTGAAAAGGATGCCAAGACTTCTTCATTTTTATTCCTTTTGTCATTCTTTCTTGAGTGTTACCGCAATAATCTCAGGCCGGTTAAAAATCCTATATGGAATGATGCTGTTACCAAGTCCCCTGCTGACAACCATTGTCGTCATGCCTTTCGTATGGACTCCCGCCGTATATTTTGGGAACCACCCCTGACCAGGAGCCATAAGTCCGCCGAGTCCCGGTATCCGCACTTGTCCGCCATGGGCATGTCCCGTAAAAATCAGGTCGACATCCCGGTCCACATAAACATCAAACACTTCAGGCCGGTGGGAAAGCATCAGGCAATAATTCTGCTCTGATATCCCATTCAAAGCATGATCTATAAATTCCGCGGTCGTTTCTTCATCAGGCTTGACCGGATCCATCAGCGGATCTTTAACTCCTGCAATCACAATTTGTTCCCCGTTCCTCTCAAGGATGTTCGTTTCATTGTTCAAAACCTTAACTCCCAACGATTGAAGGCCCCGTGTGATTTCGTCGACACGGTTTACAGAAATTTCGTGGTTGCCAGTGACATAGTACACGTCCGCAAAATCGACCAATTTTCTTACAATATTGAGGCTTTTTTCAAGATCATACCTGTTGCTGTCAATAAGGTCCCCTGTGATAAAAATCAAATCCGGATTCAGCTCTTTTACCTTCTCAGCCAATTTGAATTGTTCCTTGCCGAATTCCGCATCATGCAAATCAGATAATTGAACAATGACCAGTCCGTCAAAGGGTTTCGGAATCCGGTCAGATACTATTTCATGTGAAGATACTTGAAGCCAATGATTATTTACATAAAAAAATATCCAAATAAGGGCAATAACAAGAACAAGTCTAAATAATTTATTTTTCATCTTTGAAGTACGGATTTACTATTTTCATAGAATTTCATTCCTTTCGTTCCATTGCATATTGTATCATTTTTCATGGACAAAAACGCCTTTACAAGATTTTTATGTTTACGGAGTACCGTTTCATTACAAAAAAAATATCAGCCAATAATTGACTGATATTTTCATTAAGGCTGCTGAACTTTTTTATTGTAATATTCGACACTGTATTGTGCGCCTTCTCCAACCATTTTGGCATCCTCAATATCATAGGGATCAGGACGGCCGGCTTTTTCTAACATTTCCGGTTTTTCGTAACCTCCCCAATGACCTAGAGTTTTTTCCTTTACTTTTTTTATCATATCCATCATTTTGTCACGGTTTTGCTTCGTAGATAAAAGAGCTCCTGCCAAACCAAATCCAACAAGTAAATAGGGCACTTTTCCGGTTTTCCCCACAAGAGGTTCCTCCTTTATTCCTTTCCCTATATTTACCCGAGTCATAAGAGATAAAACACTTTTAACTCATTTTTATACCCGTGTTCTTCGCGGCGCTAATCAGTTCTTTAATGTCATCCAGCTTTCCATCTGCAAGGGACTGGACAATTTTGCTTCCGACTATGACGCCGTCGCAGTGCTTACCAAGCTCTTGCACCTGTCCCGGCGTAGAAACGCCGAATCCCGCCAATACAGGAGCAGAAGACAAAGCTTTCAACTCTTCCAAATACCCTGCAACGCCTTCTTCATATTCAGACCTGGCGCCCGTCGTACCTTTTACTGTCACCGCATATAGAAATCCTTCCGTCCGTTTGGCAATTTGCTCCAATCTGCTTCTCGGACTTGTCGGAGCGGCTAGCCGGATTAAAGCAATGTCATGCTTGGATAACGCCGGAACGGCCATATCCTCCTCCTCGAGCGGAAGATCCGGAATAATAACGCCGTCTACACCCGCTGCATTACACTCTTCAGCAAATCGCTCAACTCCATAGACAAAAATCAGATTGAAGTAAGTCATCAGAACAATTGGTATGGAGCGAGAGTCTCTGGACCCTTTCAATGTATCCAGTACGGCTTCCAATGTTGTTCCGTTGGCCAATGCCCTGATTCCCGCTTCCTGTATCGTCGGGCCGTCTGCGACAGGATCTGAAAATGGAATTCCCAGTTCAACGACCGTCGCTCCGCTATTTTCTAAAAATGAAATTTGATCAGCTAATTTTTCAAGACCTCCGTCGCCTGCCATAATATAAGGGACAAAAGCTTTGCTTCCCTGATCCAAAACTCCCCGGATCACCTCATCGATCTTTTTCTTACCCATTCAATCCACCTCCCAACGCTGCTCTAACAGTTTCAACATCCTTGTCCCCTCTTCCGGACAAACAAATGACCAATGCTTCTTCCTGCCCCATACCTTTGGCCAATTTAATGGCATAAGCTACAGCATGCGAGCTTTCCAAGGCCGGAATAATTCCTTCCGTCTTCGATAAAAGCTGAAAAGCTTCAAGTGCTTCCTTGTCTGTTGCAGACGTATATGTTACCCTGCCGGAGTCTTTTAAATAGGCATGTTCCGGACCTACCCCAGGATAGTCCAATCCTGCCGAAATGGAATGTGCGCCCTGAATCTGCCCGGCTTCATCTTGAAGCAAATATGTCAAAGTTCCGTGTAAAACGCCGGCTTTTCCGTCCGTCAGCGTTGCTGAATGCTTTCCTGTTTCAATTCCGGATCCAGCCGCTTCCACCCCATAGATCTTCACTTCTTTTTCTTCTACAAACGGATAGAACATCCCCATCGCATTGCTCCCGCCGCCGACACAGGCGACAACTGCATCTGGAAGCTTCCCTTCTTGTTCCAGTATCTGCTTTTTCGTTTCTTTCCCGATCACACTTTGAAAATCGCGGACAATTTGCGGGAACGGATGAGGACCTACGACTGATCCCAAAATGTAATGAGTATCCTCCACATTTGCGACCCAATAGCGCAGTGCCTCGTTAACGGCATCTTTCAATGTTCCATTTCCTTGGGAGACACTTCTGACCTCAGCACCAAGCAGCTCCATACGGAACACATTTAACTGCTGGCGCCTGATATCTTCTTCTCCCATGAACACGATGCATTCCAAACCGAGCAATGCACAGACAGTCGCCGTGGCCACTCCGTGCTGTCCAGCACCTGTTTCCGCAACAACTTTCTTTTTGCCCATGCGAAGCGTCAGCAACGCTTGCCCGATCGTATTGTTAATCTTATGGGCTCCAGTGTGGTTCAAATCTTCGCGTTTCAAATATATTTTTGCCCCGCCGATCCGGTCCGTTAAGTTTTCCGCAAAATATAACGGCGTCTCCCTGCCAATATATTGTTTTAAATAGTAATCCATCTGCTCGGCGAATTCCGGATCGACAACCGCCTTATTATATTCCTTTTCCAATTCCAATACTGCTGTCATTAACGTTTCTGGAACGAAACGTCCTCCAAACTGGCCATACCGGCCTTTTTCATCTGGTATCACATTGGTAGCCATAGCCTTTCCTCTCCCTTGTTAAGCTTGTTTTGCCGTTCTGATAAAATCGATTATTTTCCTATGATCTTTCTCCCCGTCCGTTTCAACACCACTTGACACGTCAACTGCAACAGGCTGAACCTGTCTGATCGCTTCCGCCACATTGGCTTGATTGAGCCCACCTGCCAAAATCATTTTTTCCCTTGGAAGGTCTTGCTCCTGCAGAAGGCTCCAATCAAATGGCTTTCCGCTTCCTCCTCTGTAGCGTATCCCCGGACTGTCCACCAGGTAAAAATCACATTCGTATTCAGACAACTTTTTCATGTCTGCCAATTCTTTGACCGAAAAGGCCTTGATTACTGGAAATGAAAGCTTTTTACAAAATTTAGGGGGTTCATCTCCGTGAAGCTGGATGTAATCAAGTCCAGCCGTTTCTGAGATCCGATGAATATTGTCAATTGTTTCATTGACAAATACTCCAACTGAAGATACGTGATTCGGCAGCTGAGCTATGATTTCTTGTGCAGTTGAAAGGGGGATCCTTCTCGAACTTTCGGCAAAAACGAATCCGAGCATGTCAGCCCCCGCTTCACATGCCGTCCGAGCTGCCTCCACGGTTGTGATACCGCATATTTTCACTTTCACTCACCGCACCGCCTTGTGCAGGGGAATACGGATATCATTCATCGTTGCTTCAATATTCGCCGACCGCATGAGGGTTTCCCCGACCAGCACCGCTTTGGCTCCTACACCTTCTGCAAATGCCACGTCTTCCCGCGTACGGATTCCGCTTTCGCTGACAATAGCAATATTTTCATCCTTTATTAAAGCGGCCACCCGCTCAGTCGTCGCAAGATCGACGTTGAAAGTCTTCAGGTCGCGATTATTGATTCCTATGATGTCCGCCCCGATCCGAAGAGCCGTCTCCGCTTCTTTTTCATTGTGGACTTCAAACAACACATCAAGCCCAAGCGACTTTGCATAGCCGTACAAATCCCTGAGTTGCTCCTCTTTTAGTGCTGCTGCAATCAGTAAAATGATACTCGCCCCATGATCGACCGCCGTATCGATTTGAATGCGGTCGATCATGAAGTCCTTACAAAGCAGCGGCAATTCGGGAATAGCTGAAGCAACCGAAGACAAATCCGCCATCGACCCGTTGAAAAACTGCCGGTCAGTCAATACTGAAATCGCCGTGGCTCCAGCCTTTTCGTATTGCTTTGCTTGTGCAACTGGATCCACTTTTTGATTGATCTCTCCTTTGGATGGCGAAGCGCGCTTTACTTCCGCAATCACACTCATCGTGTCAGATTTTTGGATACTGTCATATAATGACCTTCTTTTCACCGGCTTTTGCTGTTTGAACGCGTAAATAGCTTTCAGATCTTTTACCTCGATCTCCTTTTGTGCAATGATCCGATCCAATATAGTCATGTTAAACCACTCCCCGTTCTAAACGATTGCTTTTTTTTATTAAAAATTCCAATTTTGACAAAGCTGCCCCCGAATCGATGCTCTCTTTCGCGTATTGAATCCCTTCCTGGATCGTGTCTGCCTTGCCGTTTGCGAATATTCCCACACCTGCGTTAAGCAAAACCGTATCACGGAATGGACCGTTATCTCCGTTCAATATACTCATCATGATGCGGGCATTTCTTTCAGCATCTCCACCCGCGATTTCTTCCAGTGAATAAGTTGGAAGTCCAGCTTCCTCAGGAGTCAAGGTAACGGAATGGAGCCCTCCTTCATCCAAAATAACCAGATGATTTTCTCCCGCCAGCGACAATTCATCCATATGGCCTGCTCCGTTTACAACGACGGCTCGTTTTCTACCAAGTCTTTGCAGAACACTTCCCATCAGCTGCAATTTATCACGGCGGTAAATTCCCATCAATTGAGTGTCGAGTTCAATCGGATTCGTCAATGGCCCGATCAAATTGAAAATAGTCGGAACCCGTAAATCTTTTCTCACTTTCATGACTTGCTTCATCCCCGGATGAACATATGGTGCGAATAAAAAGGCGATATTATTTTCTTCAAGCAGCTCTTCCGTCTGCTCTGGTGTGCACTCCAGAGACACTCCCAATTGCTCTAATACATCTGCGCTGCCTGTTTGGCTGGAGACACTTCTGTTTCCATGTTTCGCAATTTTGATACCGGCACCTGCAATGACAAACGCGGACGCAGTACTGATATTGAAGCTTTTTGAACCATCGCCGCCTGTACCACAGTTATCCATGACGCTTCCCCGAACCGATTTAATAGGGACTGACTTTTCACGTATGGCTTGAACCAACCCCGCAATTTCATCAGCCGTTTCCCCTTTTAACGCAAGGAGTCCCAGCAATGCGCCCGCTTCACTGTCCGAAGCTTCCCCCGTAAAAAGAAACTCGGCTGCTTCCTTCATTTCTTCTATGCTCAAATTTTCACCGGCCATCAGTTTTTGCAATTGAAGTTTCATTATGAATAAACCCCTTTCGATTTTATTCTTTTAAAACAAAAAAGCCCTCTATAAACACACAAAAGTGCATTTATAGAGGGCGATACAGTCGCGGTGCCACCTCTTATTGAAGATCATTATCTATCTCCATCTCATTCGGGTACAGCGACGTATTTTCGCGCGATACCCTATCCCTGTAACGGAGGAAACCGTCTATCCCTACTTGATTCGGGAAAACTCTCATGAGCCCATTCCACAAGGTAGTACGTGCCGGATTCCCACCATCACCGGCTCTCTGTTCCGTAACCTGCCAAGTGTACTCTTCTCATTCATCGATTTTGATTTATGTTATTTTCAGGTTGTGTCTCGCTTATCTATGTTGCGTCTAACTTCATCGTGCAGGGGTTTGAGCCACTGAAGCACAGGTTGTCGCAATGGCCTGCTCCCATTGAATAGCAATTTTGGCTAGCGCGCTCCAAGGCAACTCATTAGGGGAATGATATTACCTTTTCGAAGAGCTGTATGAAGTTTGAACAGGGTATGAAAGCAGCCGCTTTCTTATGATAAGTCAAAGGCACTCCAATCTGTACGTCCATATACAAGAGCTTACGCTTTTTTAAAAATGCAAAAAGGGCCCCTCATCCAAAGGACGAGGGAACCCGTGGTACCACCTTTATTAGCCAAATACGGCTCACTTTGCCAGCAGCAAGCGCATGCGCTTATTGCCCGTCTCTTTTAACGTCGAGACTCACGTCATAACCTACTGTCCGCGTTCAGCAAAGTTCGGTCTGAAGGCTCGGAAGCCCATTCACTGTTTACACACACCAGTTCACACCAACCACTGGCTCTCTTGAGTGTTGAAAAACAGCTACTCTTCTTCGTCACAGCCGTCAATATCAGTTAATATTTTGATTATTTATGATGATAACTTGTTGATTAATGGAAGTCAAGAACTTTTTGCATTCAATTTATAATTCCGAGGTCTGGATATCTTCCTGCTTCGGATACCTCACACGTCCGATGATTCCTGTTACAATAAGCACTACAAGAACCGGAGCAAGCCAACCAAGACCCTCAGCATACATCGGGAGATTGTTCTTGTAAAAATCAATCACCGGTGACAGCCAACCAAAATAAGTTATCTCAAACAAATCGCAGAATGTTTTTAAACCATCGACAATACTAACAAGGAAAGTGACAGCTATCACTGATACATATACCAGCCTGGCATGGTTAAACAGCGGCGACAAGAAAGTGAGAAGCATCAATACTATTGCCAGCGGATACAAGAACATTAACACTGGAATGGAATAATTGATAATGTTCGCCAATCCGAAATTTGCAATGGTGAATGACAACAGAGAAAAGAATAGGACAAACACTTTATAGCTGATTTTTGGAAAAAGTGTATTGAAATATTCCCCGCATGCCGTAATCAGCCCGATGCTCGTTGTCAGGCATGCCAAGATGATGATTGCCGCAAGCATGACAGCTCCAAACGTACCGAAATAATACGACGATGCACTGCTCAAAACAGGGCCGCCAGTATCAAACAGGCCGAACTTTTCAGTGCTTGTGGCACCTAAATAAGCAATTCCCACATAAATGATACTTAGAAAAATAGTCGCAACAATACCTGACTTCATCGTTGCCGACAGAATAGCTTTTTTAGAGGTGATACCCATCCCCCTTATTGCATTGATAACGATGATGCCGAAAACGAGCGACGCAAGAGCATCCATCGTATTGTAGCCTTCGGTGAACCCTTTCATGAACGCACCGCTGCTATAGGCATCCAGAGGCGCTTCGAATGATCCCATTGGTTTGACAATGACTGTAATAAGTAAAACGGCAAGAAGAACAATGATTCCCGGTGACAGGATTTTTCCGACACGGTCTACAATTTTTGATGGGTTCAAAGAAAGCCAGACAGTGATGCCGAAAAATACAAGGGTAAAAATGAATAACCCTGTTTTTGCAAAATCATCGCCTACAAACGGAGCAATACCGATATCATAAGCTACTGCACCTGTACGTGGAGTAGCAAAAAAAGGGCCAATTGTCAGATAAAGAAGCGATGTAAAAATGACTGCATATACCGGATGGACACGGCTCGCCAATTCCTGAAGATTGCGGCTTCCCGAAAATCCCATAGCCAAGATTCCAAGGAAAGGCAGACCTGTCCCTGTAATTAGAAACCCTATAACGGCTGGCCAAAGATTGGTTCCAGCGTTTTGACCGAGTGAAGCGGGGAAAATGAGGTTCCCTGCGCCGAAAAACAAAGCGAATAGCATCACACCAATGACAAAGTATGATGAAAATGAAAGTTTTTCCTTCATAATATTTTATTCCCTCCAAGATGTAAGAAAAGTAAGAAAATATGTCGAAAAATAAATATTTTAATAGACTTTACTATAGTAACTCTTTTACGGAAGGTATGCAACGAACGGAATATTTTTCAAGATTCATTATTTGACAATAAGTTTTACCATGGATCAAATTAGTCGTAATTTAAGATATATAAATGAATCACTCTTTCATAAGGACGCTCAAAATGGATTAAAACTTATTTTAAAATCAATTCTCCTGATGAAGGCAGAAAATCGATACAGGAAAATTAAACAGGATAGGACCATTATCGAATCAATTCACTGCTTTGGAGGTACCCTATCACAAGCATCGGGTGTTTACGGTTCAGCAAGGGAAAAGAGATGTTAGAAAAGCCTACCGAGGCAGATGGGGATCCAAGATTGTTGACAGAAGAGGAAAGAGCATTCCATCTGAATTCCATAACAACACAACAAAAACTGACCGCTATTGGTCAGCTTTTCTTAAGTTTATTCATCTTTTAAATCTCGCGGACCATATGAAGAATGTTTATCATCCTCGAGCTCTTCCCGTTTTTCTATCAATTCATCAGAAATATCGTCGACTGGCATAACAAGTTGGTCTCGCTGGGCCTGCTTGACTTTATTTTTATAAAAAGCTTTGTCTTTGTCATTACGTTCCTCCAAAGCTTTTGCCCTGTCTATTTTATTTTTTGCCGGTTTAGATTCCATATTCGATCCCTCCACTCTCTTTATTCTTCTTTTTCCGTTTTGAGGGATGTTAAACCAAATTTAACTTATAGAAGTCGACGGTGTTTTTATAAAATGTTTGATAGACCTCTTCCTGCCTGTAATTTTTAATTGAAGCAATAGCGGCAACTGTATCATGTATCATGCCAGGATGTGTCATTTTTTGGGAAAACTGACCTTTAAAACGCCACGGCCCGTCCGTTTCCACCATCATTTGTTCAAGTGGGTATTGCTTGACCAACTCCTGAATTTCCTGTTCGTAAATGACATCAGGTGTGATGGAAATGAACCAGCCGTTCTCAATCATTCGCCGTACTGTCTTTGAATCACCTTTAAACCAATGAAAATGCGCTTTTTCCACCCCATGCTTCTCCATTAATTCACAGGCAATCGGTGCGTCATCATATACCGCGTGTAAAATGACCGGCTTGTTCCAATTCTTGGCCCTTAAGATGAATTGGTCAAGCAATTCGATATAACCCTCAATGGCAAAATTGTCCCCTTTTTCGGATCGCAAATAATAAGGGAGTCCGACTTCTCCAACGGCAACCATCTGTTCCTTGTGTTTTTCCATCCAAGAAAACAAGTCCTGAATCTCTGAATCAGAGGGCAATTTCTGTTCCGGATGAAAACCGAATGCCGGATGAACCTGGCAATATTTTTCTGCCAACAGCAAGTTGCGCAGACACGATTCCAGATGATAGGAAACCGAGATTACATCTGTACATCCAGCGGAATCAAGTCCTGCAAGGATTGCGTCCACTTCATTCGGACTGTATAAGTCCAAATGAATGTGGGAATCAATGATTTCTTTCATCCTGCTCACCTTCCCCCACACCGTTTATAATCCATTTGCTGACTTCCTGCTTCAAATCTAAGAACTGACTTGAAAAAAACAGGTCCTTTTTCCGCGGCCTGCCAAAAGGGATTTTGAATTCCTTGATCACAGTCGCTGGTTTCGTTGACAGGATTGCAATTCGGTCAGATAGAAATAAAGCTTCTTCGATATTATGTGTCACGAAGAGAATCGTCTTTTTATACTTCATCCAAATAGATTGAAGCCATTCCTGCATATCCTGTCTCGTAAAGTCATCCAGGGCAGAAAACGGCTCATCGAGCAAAATAAGAGATTGAGGGCTTAATAACGCTCTGACAAAAGCTGCCCGCTGTTTCATGCCGCCCGATAAAGCATCCGGCAATTCATTTTCATAGCCGGCCAGACCGGCTTTTTCAATCATATCCAACGCCCGCTCTTTATCTGTTTTTCCAGTCAACTCCTGTCCCAAAAGGACATTTTGTAAGATGGTCCGCCACGGAAAAAGTGAGTGCTGCTGCGGCATATAGCTGATATGCCCGCGCTCCCCCGTAATTTCCTGTCCATCCAACTGAACGCTGCCTTCCGCGGGGGTCAGAAGTCCTCCAATAATGTGAAAAAGAGTACTTTTTCCGCTTCCGGAAGGACCAAGAATTGTGACGAATTCTCCTTCCTCAACTGTAAGCTGTATGTTCTTCAATATTTCTTTTCCTGCGAAGTTTTTAGACAGATGCCCAATTTCCAGGTGACTCATCTATTCAACCTTCTTTCTTCTCCATTTGACCACTTTGGCTTCAGCGATTGTAATGATGGCAAAAAACAGCAGACTCAAAATCATGATGATAAAAATCGCTACGAATACCCGGTCCGTCCTGAAAGATGAAGAGGCCAGCGTCATGTATACGCCGATTCCACTTTTTGCTCCAAGCCATTCAGAAATCACTGCTCCCATCACACTGTAGGTCGCTGAAATCTTTAAACCTGAGAAAACAGAGGTAAGGGCGTAAGGCCATTCCAGTTTTGAAAACAGTTGAAATTTGGAAGCTCCTGCCATAAGCATGTAATGCTTCATATCAGCCGGAACATTTCGGAACCCGTCCATCGCTGCCACTGTCACCGGAAAAAAGCAGACAAGCGTAATGACGATGATTTTTGGAAGAAGGCCGAAGCCGAACCAAATGACCAAAAGCGGAGCCAACACAATGATCGGGACGTTTTGCGACAATATCAAAAGCGGATAAACCGATTCTTGGACACCCGGCAGCAAATGCAAAATGACTGCAGTAACCAGGCCGACAGTACAGCCTATCACAAAACCACCGGCCGCAAGTGCAATAGTCGACTTCAAATGAGGCAGCAAGCCCTCAACACCTGCCGCTGCTTCCACAATGATGGAGGACGGTGCTGGGAGAAGCCATTCGGGAATATCAAGCATTTTTACCGCCAATTCCCATATACATAATAAAAGGAGGAGGACCGCTGCCGGCCTCCATCCTTTTTTTGCGATCCAACCCATTATTCGTATTTCTCCGTCAATTGGCTCATTGTAATACCTTCCGGCTGATATAATATTTTCACTTGGGAAATAACATTGCTGCTCCCTATTTCAACCATACGGTCATTCATTTTCCTGATGACCTCCATCAATTCGGAAAACTCGCCTTCCATCGTCGTCTCCAATGGATGCACTTCATGCTTGACACCTGCATCCTGTATCACTTTAATCGCTTCATCCACATATGGAATGACACTTTCGCCATTTTTTGTTTTTGGTATGATTTGTATGCTGATTAGTGCATTGGCCATTTTGCAGCCCCTCCTATTCGGGTAAAAATTCGTTCGTGAATGCTTTGTCTACATCCATTTCTTTTTCAAGCAATTTTTTATCTAGCATCCAGTCCATATAATTTTGCCACACCTCAGCTTTTTGCTCTCCCCAGCGCGGAGCATCATCCTGATAGCGCGGCGATAACCATTCCTGGCTTTTTTTCACAAGGTCAGCGTCCAGATCAGGGACGGCTTTGATTAAAATATCAGCGGCTTCTCCCGGCTGATCAATAGCAAATTCGTATCCTTTCGTTACAGCAGCCATGAAGGCTTTGACAGTTTCCGGATCTTTTTCAATCATTTTTTCACTCGTAGAGATGACAGGGGTGTAATAATCAAGCTTGTCCGAGTAGTCTGTCAAGTAGACCATATTGATTTTTTCGCCACGAAGCTCCGCCTCCACTCCGGTCCACGCATAATAGATCCAGGCGAAATCAATGTCTCTTTTTACGGCTGTAAAAAAGTCGGAATCACCCATGTTCACGATGTCGACCTTCTCAACATCAGCCCCTTCAGTCTCCATCAAGGATGTCAGAACCGCTTTTTCCAGCGGAGCCCCCCATCCTCCATATGTTTTTCCTTCGAAGTCCTTTGGCGACTTGATATTTTTTTCAGATGGTGAGGCGAAACCTGATGTGTTATGTTGAATGACCGCTCCAATAGAGACAATCGGCACATCCTGAACACGCGCTTCCGTTATGCTCTCCTGGTAACTGATTCCGAATTGAGATTTACCAGAAGCCACAAGCTGGTCAGCGCCGGCTTCCCCTGGAAGAATGATTTCCACATCCAATCCTTCATCTTTAAAAAAACCTTTCTCCTGTGCAACATACAATCCTGTATGGTTCGTGTTCGGTGACCAATCCAGAACAACAGACACCTTTTCAAGATTATTCTCTTTTTCTGCGGATTCGCCCTTTTCATCGGCTTGTCCACCGCACCCCGCCACCAATAATAATAGGCAAGAAATACTCGCCAACCATTTTTTCATTGAAACCCCTCCCTGATGTCATATAACCAATGCCGAAATAAGAACATAAGCGTAAGGGATTGATCTTTACGAAGCTGAAGCTGAACAGATCAATAACACGATATCTGAATCATCCACAACATGGTACTCTATCATTCCCTAAAACCATGAGAAAAGGCGCCTGGGGAAAAATGAACCCCCGGCGCCAAGGCATACAAATTTGACGTTCCCTTCGCTGGTATTAACCAGATCAGGTTCAAAGGGTCAGCATTTTCCCGAATGCTTTCTCAACCGGCATCACCGGTTCCCCTACTTAATCAATATTCTATCGCTTCCCTATTATAGCAGATAACAAAGAAAACTGCTCCCAAAAAAGGAGCAGCTTTCCTAATCTTGTTATGAATAATCAAATTGGTGGTAAAATAGGTGGTGACTGCGGAGTGATTCCGCCTCCGATGATCGGAGCAATGTAAAATACCCAAGCAATACTTGCAGTTACAAACAGTTTTTTCATTTTTCATCACCTTTCTGCTATTTTTTTATAATAATATAGTGCTTTATCCGTATTTCTAGTTGAATAAAATTTAGCCAAGGATAGAGCATATTTATTATAATCCTCTATAAAAAAGAATTTTTCCAGATATGGGAGTACATCGCTTTCAAGAAACTCCATAGCTTTTTCCTTTTGATCTTTTAACAAATATCGATAATAGCGAAATATCAATTCCTGCTTTTTCATGGAATTAATTTTGGTCTCTCTCAATATCTTGGAAATGTTACTTAGCGCTTCCTCTTTCTTTCCTTGAGAAATAAGTAATTCAGTGTAACTACACAAACTCATCAAATATTCCTTTTTTGTATGGGCATGCTCCATTGATAAGATAAAGTACTGGGCAGCCTTTTCAACCTCACAGATTTTTTCAAGCAACAGAGCATAATTATTATACATAGCAGAAAGTAACTCTTCTGCATTAATTAAATTCATATTTCTAAAGATGAAACGATATTGTTCGTCGGCATTTTCATACAAACCAAGATCAGTGTATGCAACTCCCAATAAAAATTGAGTATGCAGTATACGCAGGTAATTAAATGATCTGGAGAACCCTTCAAGAGCCTTGCTTCCATATGCAATACAGCTACTGCTATCTTCTAAGCTAGCATAATTATGTGCAATAAAATAGTATAGCTCCGCCTTCCAAACTGATGGCAGCAAGTCGTTGGCTTCAATCTTCAACAGTATGTCCAATGACGGCTTATAATTACCTTTGAACATAAGAAGTATCGCATTCAAATATTCGTAGATTTCTTTCTCCTGCGCCGCAAGTGAATTGACAATGTACCTGATGGTCTCCTGTTCCTTCTCGGCACTCTCAAAGTCGTTGATTAGCAAAAAGTATCGATATAGGTATAGATGATAACTTCCTATGTAATTGGAGAAAGTAATGTATTCCCGCTGTTCTTCCACACGATGATAGCACTCTTCCGCACGCTTCTTATCGTAAGAAAGGACGGCATCCAATAAATCAGAGAGGTCGGCAGCAATTGATTCAGAAGCTTTTTGAATCGAGTCTAACGAAATGTCCAAACGTTCGAGTAGGAGCAGGATAGTTTCCTGGTTCACTTCTTTGTTGTAATTCTCAAACTTGCTCAAATGTGTAACTGAACATATCCCGTTACACAGCTCGGCTTGTGTCATATTTCGTAACTGGCGATGATATTTGATCATTGCGCCGATATTCATTTTCTCCAAATTCATCTTTTCATCCTCTAGTCATGCTACTTGTATAGATAAATAGTAGCACAATTTGGATAATAAATCTATTTTTTCATGAACTTGTAATCTTTCATTCTGAAAATACAGCTTTTAATGCCTCATTTATACTCGGAAACTGATAGCTATATCGATGGTTCATGGCTTTTTCCGGAATTACACGCTGACCGCCTAAAAGCATGCTGCTCATTTCTCCTAAAGTCAATTTTAAAACAATTTCAGGTACAGGCAGCCAATGTGGCCTTCTCAAAACAGTACCGAGTTCTCTCCCAAAGTCTTTCATCTTTACAGGGTTGGGCGTGGTGACATTGAGCGGACCTTCGATGTCCGCAGTGTCTATGGCAAACTTGAGCATCTTGGCGGCATCTTCCACATGAATCCATGAGACCCATTGTCTCCCTGATCCTATGTTGCCTCCGATGCAGAATTTATAGGGCAGCGCCATGAGCGGAAGTGCACCTTTTTTTCCGAGGATGATCCCGAACCGGGCAAAGACTGTTCTGATACCAAGGCGGCTTGCTTCGGCTGCTTTCTCTTCCCACTTCTGTACAGTGTCTGCTAGAAAGTCACTGGCGGCGCTAGAGTTTTTTTCGGCAAAAGTGTCGTTATCTGACATACCGTAATATCCAACAGCGGAAGCGTTGACAAGGACTCTGGGTTTACTCTCCAATTTTTCAACCAGTTGAATGATCTCCCCTGTTGCCTCCATTCTGCTTTTGATAATTCTCTCCTTTTTTTGCTTTGTCCAGCGCAGTCCGTTAATTGATTCTCCGGCCAAATTAACAATGGCATCTATGCTGTCCATTTCTTTTTCTGGCCTGCTCCCCTGCTTTAACCAGCCAACAGCCTTCAACTGATCCGTCTGGTGAATTTTTTCAGGATTTCTAGACAGGACAGTCACTTGGTTGCCTTCGGCCAACAATATCTCCTGCAAAACCTGCCCGACAAAGCCACTTCCGCCAGCAATGACAACATGCACTTGGGCTACACTCCCTTATCACGAAAATACTTCTTCCAATTTTTTATTCCGGTATGTGAACATCTTCTTTATTTTTCTTTTAACCAGTGGATGAAAGGCGTCTCCTGCCATACCAAACGGCAGAGCATACTCTAAATGATCGCGGATCTCCGTCATTCCCGCTTTTTCATTAAACAGATGCTTATGCCGCCAATAGACAAAAGGACCTTTGCGCTGTTCATCTATGAATTGCTTAAATTTTGTAATCCCTGTTATCTCACTTTCCCACCTAATACGGAATCCTGGGAAAGGGCAAAGACCGTAAGTGATCTTCTGGCCGATCATCATCTGAGAGGGAAGCTCCTGAGTAAAATGGAGTTTAAACTCCGGAGGTGTAAGGATAGCCAAATTATTTGGATTTGAAAAAAAACACCAAACCTCTTCCATTGGTACACTTACGTCCAGGCTGTTTTCCATATTATATATCTTCAATCCTGCACCCCCCTTTCCCTCTTTTATAAAGACACATGTACGTTAAGTAGAGACTCCTGACATTTAATTCAGGTTGATAACAGCATAAAACAAACAAGGGACAACTTGCTGACGACTTAACGCAACACCACGGCATCATCATATCGAATAAAGCTTGGGGAAATAATAATAGGAAAAGCAAAATAAGCCATTATAAAAAGCCGATCATCTGTTGGATCGGCTTTCCCAACTTATGATAAGCTGATTGATTTTAAGTCTTCCTTCTTTTTTTTAGTAACCGTGAACCCCAGTTTATCTAGTGAAGGGATGATGTCTTTGCAATAGTCCTTGTGTGCAATGAGAAACGTTCGGTCCGCCTCGATTCTTTCCTTTACACTAGAAAGCATGGAGAACAACGCAGCTGTTTTTTCGTACGTTTCATCTTTCGGCATCTCCTTCAAGAGCGCGGTCGCTTCCTCTGTGACTGGCAAAATCCATATTTCGCATGGATGCTGGATTTCAAGCAATTGATGGAAGACATCCATTTTTTCCAACGGAGTCCTTAATGTAAAATCGGTCAGTTCATAAACGCAAGTTACAGAATAATCGATATCGGGAAAAGGTGAAGGATCTCCTTTTACAAAAGATTTGATTTTTAAATTGGTTTCTCCAAGCTTATTGTCATTAGAGTGAGAATAAATCGTACTCACTGTTACGCCCCCTCTCCAGATTTAGCACTTGTTTTTTCTTTAAAAAGATAAATACCCTTCTTTCCAGAATCATAAACTTGAACGACTTTGTATCTTTAAATGTTCCGAAGACCGGGTACTATGCTAAAGCAGAGATGAGGGATGCTTCATATAAAAAAAAGTGCGGCAAATCTGCGCAGCAGTTTGTTCAAGGAGTTCGGGGGCTGATTCCATTGCCTTATCAAGTGTCATCGGTTTAGTCACAATACTGTGTATACTAATCACGCCATATCGATAAAGGCTTTCAATACCTTTCCCGATGGATCCGGCGATGATGATGGTCGGGACACCCAATTTTTTTGCTGCCAGCGCCGCCCTCATTGGAGTCTTGCCAAAGGCAGTTTGGAAGTCAACCTGTCCTTCACCAGTGATCAAAAGATCGGCACCCACCAGCTTTTCTTTCAACTTTGTATAATCCATCACGACATCGGCACCCTTCTCGATTACAGAAGGGAAAAATGCCTGGAATGCCCCGCCAATTCCTCCAGCGGCTCCGGCTCCCGGCAAATTGTGCAGCTTTACACCTGTAACTTCTTTTATCTTGTTCGCCCAGTGCTTCAGATTTTTATCCAGAACTCGGACGATGTCTGGTGTGGCTCCCTTCTGGGGTCCGAAAACAAAAGAAGCACCGTTTTTACCAACGAGCGGGTTTTCAACATCCGACGCAATGACAAAATTACTTTCGTTTATACGGGAATCAAAATCTCTCAACGAGATTTTATCCACCCGGGACAGTTCACCTCCGCCGAAGCCGATTTCATGTTTTTCTTCATCTAAAATCTTCATGCCGAGCGCCTGCAGCATTCCTGCTCCGCCATCATTTGTCGCAGACCCTCCAAGCGCTAAAATGAAGCTCCTATAGCCTTCGGCAAGGGCACTTTTAATCAATTCTCCAGTACCATATGTAGTTGTAACAAGAGGATTCCTTTCCTTTTCGGGAACCAAGTCCAAGCCGGAAGTTTCTGCTATTTCTATGACACATGTTTTTCCATCGCCCAACACACCGTAAAAGGCTTCTACCGGACTTCCGAGAGGTCCCGTCACTGTAACAGCATTCTTCTTTCCACCCGTGGCTGCCACAAGCGTATCCACTGTACCTTCACCACCGTCAGCTAAAGGAACAATGAGTGTTTCAGCGCCAGGAATGGATTTTTTCACCCCTAGCTCAATGGCCATTGCAGCCTCAAAAGCGGAAACACTGCCTTTAAAAGAATCTGGTGCAATCACTATTTTTATTTTCAGCCATCTCCTTTTAACTATTTTAAATCTTGCTATAAAGCTCAATGAAGTTTCTGCTTAAAGTGTCAAATGGAAAAGCCTGTTAGAACCTTTCCTCATCCTAATAAACAGAGACGATACCTCAAAAATTCCCGATCGTTTTATTTTCATCTGTTTATCTCATTGATTTTTTTCTTCAGTCTGTCTAACTACTAATGAACGACTCCAATCTCACCGGATCTCGCTTCCAACAGCTTCCCTTACTCGACTGCCTCATTAATAGTTGCGAAGCCAATTTGCGGAGCAAACGACTACACTTGATTAATAACTTCTTTTTTTCCCTTTTTCAACGCTACATACAAAACTATACACTGTTCAAACGACTGTGTATCCATATGAAAGAGCTCGCTAATCTTATTTAAGCGATAGATTAGAGTATTGCGGTGTACATACAGGTTGCGGGCCGCCCTGCTGATATTCATACTGCTTTCACAGTAAGCTATGAAAGTTTTTCAAGCATGTCTGCCTCCGTATGCCTCCAAATAAACTCTATATCATCAGCAAATACATCAAGGAAGGAGAGATTGATTCCTTCAAGAAATATTTCCGGCAAGATGGTCCAGCTGTCAAACGAATAAACCGTATTTTCCGGCTCTTTCTCCAATCCGACTAACAATGTTTTATATGCCTGATGATAAGAGCGTGAAGTTCCCTCAAAACCCATGCAGCTTTTCCAATATGAAATGGAAACTTTACATTGATGGTTTTGCTGCTCAGGAAGGGTATCAATTTTTCCGCAGCATATTCACAAAGGTTCTTTAGTCGTGGGAGGTCATTAACTTTCATTTCCTTCATAACAACCCATTGATCCTGAGTAATAGGACAGACAATATCATTCATTCCATTTTTAAACAAATAGCAGATGAGATTATTCAGCTTAAGAAGAGACAACTTGGAATTTGTTTAGTCTCCGTATGGACCCTTTACAAGCGATGGAAGATGGACCAAGATACAAACCCTGGGTTTATCAAATTGGACGCCGAGCAATTCATAGTAGCTCACAAGTTTTCTCTCATTCTCCCACTCTTTATAGCGGATCAGATGTTGAACAAATAACTCCGTAGCTTTCATTTGTACGAAAAATGACTCTGTGCGAAAATTTTCTTGAGCATCATTTTCACATGATTCCGGACGAACCTGACATATTTTTAACTTCGGACGGGTCGCCGATGATTCCTAGTACTCCGATGACCTGATTGAAAACGAATAGGAACAGCCACTCCCGGCAGGACATTTTCAAGCTCAGCAGCTTCTTCCTTCGTAAAAGCAACCTCTCTCCCCTCTTTGATTACCTGGATGGACACTCGATGGAGGGTGCCGACACGTTCTTTGCGGTCGCATCCGATAATCAACCCTCGGCATTCGTAATACTCATCGAAACTCCTAATAAAGCTGAAGTTTGTTCAACAACCGTTTGTGCAACTTGCTCAAGAACTTTCACGCTCTTCCCTCCGAATAACACCAAGTTTCCTTTTCCGCAAGCTAATTATATCAAAACTTTCTGTATTTTAGTATTCTAAATTTTGTGCAATTTGTTTATTGATTGAGAGTAGAAGTCTTCTATAATGACAATAAAATCAAGCAAGGAGGGAACCTTTTGAAGAATCATGTCATTATTGTGGGCGGGGGTGTAATGGGCTCAAGCACTGCCTATCACCTTTGTAAAATCGGCTACGAAGGCAACATTACAGTATTCGAAAAGGACCCGGTCTACGAATACTCCTCCACTCCGCGCAGTGCCGGAGGAATCAGGCAGCTTTTCACCACCGCCATTAATATAAAACTGAGCCGATACAGCCTTCAACAATATAAAAAATTTCCAGAAACGATGAAAATCAACGGAGAACCGGCGGAAATCGACTTTAGACAGCGCGGGTACCTTTTTTTAGCTACAAAAGAAATGCTTCCTGCCATAGAAAAACAAAAAAAGCTGCAAAACGAAATGGGGGTCCCTTCACAGCTGCTCACTCCACATGAATTGCTGTCCATCATTCCGGAGTTGAATATTGAAGATTTGGCCGGGGGACTTTACTGCTCGGAAGACGGCTATTTGGACCCTTATTCCGTCATGCAGGCTTATAAGTACCAGGCGAGGGAAAGCGGTGTGGATTATATTTCGGAAGAAGTCGATACCATTCTACACGAACAGGATCAAGTGACAGGGGTCATAACAACCAACGGCAACCAATATGATGCTGATATCGTCATCAACTGTGCAGGTGCTTGGGGCCCGGAATTAAGTGAAAAAATCGGGCTCCCCGTTCCTGTCATCGCATTAAAACGGCAGGTGTTCCTATTTGATACATCCGTGGCCCTTCAAAATCCTCTCCCCCTTACAGTAGATACGACTGGGGTCTATTTCCGGCATGAAGGCGACCGCGTAATCACCGGTTTTTCTGAAAAAGTAGACCCGGGATATGACTTCAATTGGAGGCGTTCTTATTTCAACGAACTATGGCCGATCCTGGCTCATAGAGTGCCCAACTTTGAAAGCCTCAAATTGGAATCAGGTTGGGCAGGATTGTATGATCACAATACGGAAGACCAAAATGCCATCATCGGCAGGCATCCCAAAATGAAAGGGTATTACATGGCGCTTGGTTTCAGTGGGCACGGAATGCAGCAGGCTCCCGGAGTTGGACTGGGATTGGCAGAGCTGATTGTGAAAGGCCATTATGAAACTCTCGATTTGACGCCTCTCCGATTTGAGCGTTTTGCCGAGAATGATTTAATCCTCGAACAGGCGATTGTATAAAAAGCGCAAATGCGCAGTCTTAGGTGACAAGTACAAGACAGCTTTGAAGAGGAAGCTCTTCACCCACCACAGCAATTTAGTTTGATCTATACTCCGATGGTGCCCGGAGCTGAGCATCTAAGATCTTCATTTGAATATAATTTTCTAATTGTATGCTTTCTTCTCCTAAAAAAAACCGGGACACAACTCCCGGTTTTTCTTATTGGATATCGCAAGCCTCAGCCAGAACTTCCACAATATGAAGGGCCCTGGCATGTTCGAGATTGCTTCTTTCAATACCTAGCTTCATTTGCAACAGACATCCTGGGTTTGTTGTGACAATCGTTTGGGCGTTGGTTTCCTTCGCCTTCACCATTTTTTCATCCAATATTTTCATAGATTCATCAAAATGGATAAGGTTATAGATTCCTCCTGAAGCACAGCATCGGTCGCTTCCTTCCATTTCCATATAAGTGGCTCCAGGAACCGAGCGGAGAAGTTTCCTCGGCTGCTCCGAGACTCCTTGGACATTTCTTAAATGGCAGGAATCCTGGTAAGTGATGATTCCATCCCATTCTTTTTTATACGGCAACGGGCCTAATTCAACAAGGACTTCTGTTATATCTCTCGTTTTTTCTACAAACGATTGCGCTCGTGCCTGCCACTCTTCATCATCTTTGAATAAGTGGTTATACTCACGAAGCATCGCACCGCACCCACCGGCATTATTGATAAAATAATCGGCTCCGGATGATTCGAATGCCTTGATATTCTCTTTTGCCAGCTTTTTCGCTTCCTCCATGCTCCCTTGATGGGCGTGAAGTGCTCCGCAGCAATTTTGTCCATTCGGGATGATCACTTCGCATCCAACGCTTTGAAGCAATTCGATTGTCAGCCGATTAATTTTAGACATCATAGCATCCATGATACAGCCGGGAAAAAATGCTACTTGCATTTTTTGGGGACTGCGGGAAGGAAAGACATCCCCGAATTTATACCGCTTCAAAGGCGACTCCACAGGAGGAAGAACTTTTTCAAATTGCCCCATCGGTTCCGAAACTTTATTGACGAGTTTAAGTTTTTGAGCCACCTTGTTGACGCCTGTTTTTTGGTAAAGCCAGGTCGCATTGCCAAAAAAACGAAGGCGGTTTTGATGTGGAAAAAGATTATTCAATACCTGGTTACGAACTTTCACGCCACTGGGAGGCTTTTTCTGCTCCTCTTTTTGCTGCAGTGCAATCACTTCCTTAGCGGCTTCATAAATTTGGCCGTAGGGTACATTGACCGGGCACGCCACTTCACATGCGCGGCAGCCGAGGCATAAATCAATCGGTTCGGCGAGATCCTGCTGCAAATCTATTTTTCCTTCTGCAGCCATTTTCACAAGATTTATCCGCCCGCGGGGTGATTGCGCTTCATTGCCCATCGACTCATACGTCGGACACGCTGGAAGGCAGTATCCGCATTGAACGCACATATTTGCAGCTTCATAGGATAGTTCGTGAAGCAAAGAGACGTATTTATGATCTTGGGTACATGTGGCTTTACTCATATTAGCGCCACCTTTGTCTGGCCTGGCTGAGGAAATATTTTACCGGGGTTCAAGATTCCGTTCGGATCCCATGCATCTTTGATTTTTTTCATCATCATAAGACCAGCCTGGCCTAATTCCATTTCCATATAAGGAGCTTTCAGCGTGCCGATTCCATGCTCACCGGAAAGGGTACCGCCAAGTTCCACAGCCGCCTCAAAAATTTCACTTACCGCGTCTTCCACCCGCTTCATTTCTTCCAAATTACGTTTATCCGTTATGATGTTCGGATGAAGATTTCCGTCTCCGGCATGCCCAAACACAACAAGATTCAACTGATATTTATCCCGAATGGCATGAAGCCGTTCCATCATTTTCGGAATTTCACTTCGCGGAACAGTGGCATCCTCGGAAATTTTGGTCGGCCCCATTTGAGTAATAGCAGGAGAAACCATTTTTCTCGCTTTCCAAATGCCCGCCCTTGAAGCCTCATCCTGTGCTACTTTCACTTCTGTTGCATGTTGTTTCAGGCAGATTTGTTCACACTTTTTAATCTCTTCTTCAATAGCAGTTTCGTGGCCGTCAATTTCAACGATGATGATTGCCTCTGCCTCAACAGGCAGGCCGCTTGGAGTATAGTTTTCCACAGCACGGATGCACGCATTATCCATCAATTCCATCGCGCTCGGTAAAATTCCTGCTGACAAAATATTCGTGATCGCATGTCCCGAATCTATTAATCTGTCAAAGGAAGCAAGTAATGTTTTCCTTGCCTGCGGCTTTGGGATCAATCTCAAAGTCGCTTCTGTCACGATACCAAGTGTGCCTTCAGATCCTACAATCAGGCGTGTCAAATCGTAGCCGGTCACATTTTTGACCGTCTTGCCGCCTGTCCGAATCATTTCTCCTGTCGGTGTAACTACTTCCAGACCAATCACATACTCTTTTGTCGTACCGTATTTCAATCCTTTAGGACCACTGGAATTTTCAAGCAAGTTCCCCCCAATTGTCGATACATGAGAGCTGCTCGGATCGGGCGGGTAAAACAACCCTACAGCTTCCGCCTTCTGATGGATATCGCCAGTAATGACGCTCGGCGAAACAATAGCCAATAAGTTTTCGCGGTCAATGACAAGCTTCTTTTTAAATTGCGACATATCCAGAATGATGCCACCTTTGACAGCCAATGATCCCCCGCTTAAAGACGTAGCCGCTCCCCTGGGATAAACGGGAATTTTATGTTTATTGGCAAGTTTGATCAATGAGGCAATCTCTTCTTTATTTTCAGGCTGAATGACCAGGTCCGGAAGGTACTCCCCGAATGAAGCATCATAGCTATATGAATAGCGATCAGCCAGATTCTTTAAAATCCGCTCTTTTGGAAAAATGGATTCGACAAGCTTAAATAATCGTTCGGTTTCCATATGGATCACTCCAACTATATTAAGTGAATTCTTCACCTTTTAAATATGCAATTACTATACCAACGTTAAAATCAAGCCTCATGTGTTTATTTTATGATACATCGAAACAAAATGAACTTTATTGTTTCAAAATGATTCATTCCGTTTCAATTTTCCACTTTTTCATTTTCCTCCAAAATGTAGTCCGGCTCATCCCCAGTTCAGAGGCTGCTTTTCCTCTATGAAAATGATGTTTTTCAAGGGCGTTAAGAATTCTTTCCCGTTCTGAAATAAAAGTCCTTTCTGCTTTAGCTTCAGTCCTTTTGGGAAGATGCTTTTCAATATCAAAAACATCGATCCTTTGATCCTTGCAAAGGACTGTCAGCCGTTCGCAAAAATTTTGGAGCTGCCGGACATTTCCTTCCCACTCCTCTTCCATCAACCTTTCTTTCGCTTCATCTGTCAGAGGGCTGTTTTTTATAAAAGCTTCTGCAAGAACCGGTATATCCTCGCGATGTTCGCGGAGGGGAGGCAAATGAAGATCCAATACGCTTAAACGGTAAAATAAGTCAGCCCTGAAATCATTGTTTTTAACCATGTTCATCAAGTTCTTATTGGTTGCAGCGATGATTCTTACGTCTACAGGGATGACTTTATCGTCTCCAATCCGCATGATTTCTCTTTCCTGTAATACGCGGAGCAGACGGCTTTGAAGATTAGGAGAAATTTCTCCAATTTCATCCAAAAAGAGCGTCCCTCTATGCGCAAGCTCAAAAAAGCCCTGCTTTCCTCCCTTCATGGCACCCGTAAAAGCACCCTCAGCATATCCGAAAAGTTCACTTTCCAGCAGACTTTCCGGGAGAGCCGCACAATTAATGGCAACAAAGGGATTATTCCTGCGATCACTGTAATTGTGGATGCTTTGGGCGAACATTTCCTTTCCTGTCCCGGTCTCTCCTACAATCAAGATATTCGAATCCGCCTCACTGTACAGCTTTGCCGTTTCAATCGTCTGACCAATCAATTCGCTTTTAAATAGGATATCGTTAAAACTGTACTTCGCTACAAGCCCACGCGAATGAATCTTCTTCCGAATTTTACCTTCCATTTCCTGAATACCGGTGACATCTTGGAAAGCGATCATATCCCCTGTTTTTTTACCTTTTAAGAAGATCCCTGCTTTTTTTACAGATAATTGGATAGAGTTATAGTTCACAATCTCTTCCTGGAAATCATTGCCACTTAGCAGAAGTCCAAGTAATTTCCCTTTGATTAGAACAGATTCGATGGGAGCGCCGATTAAATGCTCATTGAATATGGACAGAATTTGTTGCGCTGAAGAATTAAATACGGAAATATTCTTTTTCAAATCAACAGCAATAACACCTTCATAAGCATGGTCAAGAATTGTTTGGTAACGTTTCGACTTCTCCTGTTCCTTTCTGCTGACGACAGCCAGGCGTTTCGCTTCGACCAGCGCTTGGCGAAAGGACTCTTTCCCTGTTTCAATCAGCATCGTTTTCAGGCCAATACGCTCGGCATACTTGTTTGTATTCATGCCGCTCAATACAATTTCACACCCATCACTTGCCGCCAGATCTACGGTTCTGTCCGAAGCCGTTATATCTTCTAAAATATATTTTTGTATGGGCAAATCAATGATCGATTCCAAATTCTCTACACCGTAAATCATATTGGCTGCTCCAATGACAGCCACCTTTTTCCTTCCAAACCGCTCCTTGCAATCAACTAGACTTCTGATCAGGTCGATCCCTTGGACAGGTATATCAACAATAGGAGTGGATTCATTATGTTCTTTCAAAAGTTTTGTGACGAGCCCTCTTGAAATGATCACGTCGGCCTCCACTTCTACTTCATGAATTTTATCAGTAGGAATGACGACTTCCTCTAACCGAAATTCCATGTCTTCTTTCGGTGCATCCTTTTTTTCCTGGAGGGTAAAGTCCTCGAATCTTTTCATGGCATCTTTTATATAACCTTTGCGCGGTACAACTAGTTTAATGTTAATCAAAGGAATCTCCCCCAAATTTCTGTTATCTTAAGTGTAAACTGAGGGGGCAATGGCTTCCAGTCCAGTTTTTCCTTAGATCTTAAAAAATCAAAAAACGTTCGATCCATCTTTTGACAGAGCAAACGTTTTTATATGGATGACCCATTAAAATACTTTACTTAAAAACTCCCGCGTGCGCTCCTCCTTTGCATGTCCGAAGATTTCTTCAGGTGTTCCTTCTTCCACAATTACTCCTTTATCTAAGTAAACTACCTTGTCCGCCACCTCCCGAGCAAAACCCATTTCGTGCGTTACCACAACCATCGTCATTCCTTCTTCGGCCAGGCTCTTCATGACTCCCAAAACTTCTCCTACAAGTTCAGGGTCCAATGCTGACGTAGGTTCATCAAAAAGCATGACTTTCGGTTTCATTGTGAGCGCCCGAGCAATAGCAACCCTTTGTTTTTGACCGCCGGATAAGGTCCCAGGATAATCGTCTGCTTTATCCAACAATCCAACTTTTTTCAAATATTCCTCTGCTAATTCAGTTGCTTCCGTTTTATTCATACCTTTTACATGAACGGGAGCTTCAATGGTATTCTCCAAGACAGTCATATGAGGAAAAAGATTAAAATGTTGAAAAACCATCCCTACCTGCTCGCGCACCTTATTTAAGTTATCTTTTTTTGTATGAATTAATTTACTTTCCAGATATATTTCTCCGCTGTCCTTCATTTCCAAAAAGTTGAGACAGCGTAAAAAAGTACTCTTACCAGAGCCACTTGCACCAATCAACACTACAACCTCGCGCTCTTTGACCTCAAGGTCAACACCACGTAAGACATGTAAAGAACCAAAACTTTTATGTAGTTGATTCACGCGTATTATAGCATCTGTTTCCTTCAAGAAATTGCCCCCCTTTCACTTTTTGAAAGTCTATGTTCCAGCCTATTGACAAGGAAAGTTAAAATTAATACTAAAACTAAGTAATAGATTCCTACAATAATATAGTTTTCCATAGCCAACCCAGTAGACGAGGTTAACCGCTGTGCCCGGTTAAACAAATCTTGGAATCCAATAAATGCAACTAAGGAGGAGTCCTTAAGCGCAATAATTAATTGGTTCCCAAGAGGCGGTAGAGCCCTTCTAAATGCTTGTGGCAAAACAACACGTCTCATCGCCAGCCATGACGGCATTCCCAAACTTCGAGCTGCTTCAGTCTGCCCTTTATCAATAGATTGAATAGATCCTCTAAAAATTTCTGCTACATACGCCCCATTGTGAACACCAAGTGCAATCCCACCTGCCCACAGCCTCCCTAGGTCTACTATTTCTACCAAGCCGAAATACAATATGAAGATTTGTACAATTAAAGGGGTTCCGCGAATAATGTATATGTATATATCCGCAATAATGCTAAGTATTTTTATGTTGGACACCTTTAGAAAGGCGAAAAACAAGCCAATGACAAGCCCTATAATTAAACCTACTAATGTAATTTGAACTGTTGCCAAGACGGCATCCATATAACCGGGAATTGTCTGAATGAATAGATCCCAAAAACTCAATAGCTCTTCCTCCCAGCATTTTTTAGGCGAGTGTGTGTTTTTAAATAACACACACCCGCATTTTTTCACTTATTCTAAAATATTTTCTCCAAACCACTTTTTACTAATTTCATCATATGTGCCATTTTCAACAACTACTGTTAATGCCCGATTAATTTCATCTAACAATTGTTGATTTCCTTTTTTAACCCCTGCACCAATATTTTCGTCAAACAATCTATCACCAACAGGTTTGATTTTCATACCATCTTCAATTTGCAAATGCCCCACAAATTTATCGACAATGGCGGCATCCAATCGACCGGTTCCTGCAGCTAAATCCTGCAGTGCAATGATGTCACTGCTATACGTAGCTAGTGTATCTTCTGAAATATACTTCAGGGCTGTTTCTTCATGTGTACTGGATGCGATAACTCCTATAGTTTTTCCTTTTAAATCGTCTGTAGACTTGATATTATCATTATCTTCATGAACATAGACTACACCACCGGAGCGATAGTATGGATCTGAGAAATCAATGGCTTCAGAACGTTCTTCTGTAATAGTCATGCTGCCCATTATCGCGTCTAAGCGCCCGCTGTTGACTTCCTCGATCAGTGCCCCAAAATCCTGAGTGGCAACAGGATTAGGCTCCAATCCCATTTCCTTGGCAAGCGCCTCACCCAACTCAACTTCAAAGCCAGTTAAATTGCCATCAATATCCTCAAAGTTAAACGGCTTATATGTTCCACTGAATCCGAATGTGAATTTTCCATCTTCAATTGTTTCGACCGTCGCTTCTTTAGTACTTGTCTCTTTTGCACCTTTCTCATCAGCTTCCTTACCGGAACTACAAGCGGCCAAGATGAACGACAGGCATATTCCTATAATGAACATTAATCTCTTCATGTGAATAACTTCCCCTTTCAAATGTCTCTATAAGATTCCTTTGAATGCGGTTCCAAAAATGTCCCTTTATGCCCCCTCCTCTAGACTTAAAGTTATAATCTGTAAAAAACTCTTAAAAAGTTTATATGTAATGAACTTTAAGCTATGTTATCCGAATATTTCTTAAAAAATCTTTCAATTCGTTTTGAACCTTCTATCAGTTGATCCATGGAGCAAGCATACGAAATTCTAATATATCCTTCCCCGAATGCGGAAAATGCATTGCCTGGTACGACAGCCACTTTTTCATCCTCCAACAGTTTCAAGGCAAACTCCATAGAAGTCATTCCAGTAGTTTTAATAGAAGGGAATAAATAAAATGCTCCTTCGGGTTCATATACACTCAAACCGGCCTCTGCTAATCTTCTAAACATATAATCTTTTCTTCTCTTATACTCAGCTACCATTTTCTGTACATCACCGCTCTCTTTCATTAAAGCTTCCAAAGCAGCATACTGACTAATAGAACTGGCGCAGGTCGTATTATAAAGATGGACTTTCGACATTTCTAAAATGACATCTGAAGGGCCCATGGCAATTCCAATTCTCCAACCAGTCATGGCATGAGATTTAGAAAGTCCATTAATAACAATTGTTTTATCTCTCATTTTTGGTATGGATGCAATAGAACAATGCTTATTCTCATATAACAATTCACTGTAAATTTCATCGGACAAAATGAAAATATTCTTGTCATTTAAAAGTTCTGCAATTTCCATCATCTCTTGTGCACTCAAGGTACGACCTGTTGGATTAGAAGGAAAGGACAGAATAATACAACGTGTTTTTTCCGTTAATTTCTCTTTAATCATTTCAGCGTTAACTTTAAATTCGTTCTTAGTTGTATCTATATATACCGGTACCGCCCCTAGGAGCCTTACAATAGGTTCATAACCGGGAAAGATGGGCATTGGAATAATGACTTCGGAATCTTCTTCCAAAATGGTTCGTAAAGATGTATCTATTGCCTGACTTGCTCCTGCAGTAATCAAAATCTCATCTTCTGGCCGATAGTTAAAGCCATATCTTCGATTCATATATTTGCTAACGGCTTCTCTTAATTCAAACATGCCGGTCGTATGGGTATAAGCAGTCTTATTATTATCAATAGCTCTTTTTCCAGCCTCTTTAATATAACTAGGTGTTGGAAAATCCGGCTGCCCCAAAGTCATATTGATTACACTGGAATCATTTTCGGCAAGACTCGCAATCCTTCTTATACCGGAGATCTGAATGGAACTTAAACGCGGATTCATAAATTCTTTCATAGGCCCTCCCCGTTTCTTATTTGATTAAAATTTGATTAAAAATTTTTTATATTTCCTATTGTTGAACCTCCGACCCCGGTTAAGCATAAACCTATTATTTTTTCTCACCAGTTCCCTATTTTGCTGCCTGCGCTGCAGACAAAATATTTGGATCTGTCTGGATCTCAATTACAAATGGCTTGTCACATTGAAGAGCTCGCTTGAATACAGGCAGAAACTCTTCATTTTTTCTAACAGTTTCCCCTTCACATCCGAACTGCTTGGCAACAGCCGCAAAATTAGGGTTAGTGAGGGGTGTTGCCATGATACGGTTCGGGAAATGCTTTTCCTGATGGGCTCGGATTGTTCCGTACATATTATTGTTGATTACAATTGCTATCACTGGGAGGTTCGCACGGACAGCGGTCTCCAATTCCACCATTGTCATCATGAACCCGCCATCCCCTGAAAAAGAAATGACTGTTTTATCGGGGCAGGCAGCTTTGGCGCCAATTGCTGCCGGCAACCCGTACCCCATTGCACCTGAAGTCGGTCCGATGTATTCTTTTTCATTCGTGAAGCGGAAATATTTTGCGAGCCATCCGTAAAAGTTGCCTGCATCACTTGTCAGAATGCTATTTTCTGGCACCTCAACAACGATATCAGCCATCACGGCATTCAGTTCCGCAAACTCCGAGGATGCGAATGAAACCGGCGGCGTTGATGAATCCAAATAAGCTTTATGGCAAGTCTGAACTGCCTTTTCTCGGCTTTCTTCTTGGACAGGCTTAGCCAGTTCAAAGGCTTTTTGCAAAAATCTCTTCGCATCAGAAACGACCCCAAATGCTGCCGGGTAAGCTTTTCCGATAGAATCCGGCGAAATATCCACTTGGATCAATTCAGTCTTTTCATTCAATAACGTATAGTCCTGTGTCGTCACCTGAGAGAAGCGTGTACCGATGGCGAAAACAAGGTCTGCAGCATCTATGTATTTGATCAATTCCGAATCAGAACCGAATCCGAGCCAACCAGCATAATTCGGATGATCATTTGACAACACATTGAAACGCCTGAATGCAGAGGCAACAGGAACCTTAACCATTTCAGCGAACCTAGCTAATTCCTCCTGAGCGTTAGCAGCCATCACACCGCCGCCTGCGATGATAATCGGCTGTTTGGCACTGCTTAATTTTGCCAATACCTTTTCAACAGCTGCATCACTGGCTTCCGGCTGTTCGACCTCTGCGACAGTGCCTTCATGATAATCAATAACATCCTCAAGCATATCATGAGGCAGAGAAACAACAACCGGGCCAGGTCTCCCGGAACGTGCTATGTAAAATGCTCGATGGAGAACTTCCGAAATTCGCTCCGCCGAATCGATTTCGACCGCCCACTTACACAGATGGCTGAAATAAGCAGCAAAGTCCACTTCCTGGAATGCCTCTTTTCCTTTGAATGGTCTCTCAACCTGCCCGATCAGCGCGACTAGCGGCGTTGAGTCCTGCATAGCGGTGTGAAGTCCGATTGATAGATTCGTAGCACCCGGTCCCCGGGTCGCCATGCATACCCCCACCTTTCCGGAAGCTTTTGCATAAGCTTCAGCCATGAAAGAAGCGCCGCCCTCATGGCGGGTGGAAATCAAATCAATCGTTGAATGCTCATACAACCCGTCAATGACTCCCAGATAGCTTTCGCCTGGTACGCAAAAAGCTTTTTCCACCCCTTCCTTCTCTAGAACTTCTACAACGATATGTCCGCCAGATAGCTTTTTCATGTGTTCTAATTTCCTCCGGTTTATAAAAATGATAGTTCATTCAAAACAAAGTCTAATGACTCTATAATGCTCTTACGTAAATTGTCTATTGTGTCTTCCACCTGCGGTTTATTTATGATGAGTTGGGACAACAGCAAATCCAATAATCAATTTTGTTAATTAATCTAGGAAATCAGGCTGTTCAGCCACAATACGGTCCCAAAGAGGCTGGAACATGCCTTTGGCGGCTTCTGAGTTACCTTCCTGCTGATAAGTAATTTCTGCGTATTTCTCTTTGATTTCTATAGGGTTTCCAATAGAATGTGCATATACATGTTCTCTGCAGGCTCTTTCCATTAAAATAAACCACCATGCTGCTTCTTCAACGCTTTGACCGACAGACAATAGGCCGTGATTTCTAAGTATGACAGCTTTATTAAGTCCCAACGCATCAGCAATTCGATCACCTTCGTTTTTCTCCAAAACGACTCCTGTATAATCGTCGAAAATACTGTGGTCTTTGTAGAAAGCACAGGAATCTTGAGTAAGCGGCTTAAGCAGCTTTCCGGTAGTTGACCATATTTGACCGTATGTCGTGTGGGCATGAGCCGCAGCAATGACATCTGGTCTTGCCCTATGCACAGCTGAATGGATAACCAAAGCCGCAGCATTTACATCATAATTCCCTTCCACTACTTCACCTTTATCACTCGCTAAAACTAAATCGGATACTTTGATCTGGCTAAAATGTACACGATATGGATTCACCCAAAAATGATCAGGATATTCCGGATCTCTAACAGTAATGTGGCCTGCCTCCCCATGATCAAAGCCAAATTTGGAAAACAACCTGAAAGCGGCGGCCAGACGTTCTTTTCTATATCGTCTCTCTTTTTCAATAGTATTCGTTGCGACAGTAGCTCCCATCTTAATAACTCCTCCTGCTCAGTAAAAAATTCCAAACTTTAGAATGCTAACCTACTTTCTAGACTCTATTAAGAGGCATATTCCTTAGGTTTTTAATGTACCTTTACTGTAGACAACTTCTCCCCCGATAATGGTCATCTCAATCTCGGTCCCTTTAATTTCTTCCGGTGTGAAATGCAAAAAACCTTCTGGCAGGATAACCATATCTGCCAGCTTTCCCTCTTCCAGAGATCCTTTTAAATCTTCCTCAAACGAAGCATATGCAGCATTGATTGTATACATGCTCAAAGCTTCTCTGAGACTGACTCTTTGATCAGGTATAAACACACGGTTGTTAATGGTCATTCTGTCCATTGCTACAGCTATTCCTAACAGGGGGGAACTTGGAATAATTGGACAATCCGAGCTTCCTGCAGGTTTCAAGCCAGCATCAATAAAATTTTTATTGGCAAAAACATTTTGTACAGCCGGCTCGTTCAAATTTTCCATGTATACATCTCCTGCAAAGTATACAAGGGGTGGCTGTGGAACCGGTATGGCCCCTAATTTATTCATGCGGGCCAAAATGGTCTCATCCGAAACAGTTGAATGCTCTATCCGGTGGCGAAGATTGGGCTTTGGATCATCTTCATATAGTTTTTCATATACATCCAACACTTGATTGATCGTACGGTCCCCTATTGCATGAACTGCAATTTGTTTGTTCTGGCTGTGGGCGATCTTTGCCCTTTCTAGTAAGTCTTCATAGGAGTATAGAAGCATCCCTTTTTCTCCCGGAGAATTTTTAAAGTCTTGGGACACCGCGGCTGTTTTTCCACTAAGGGTTCCATCACCAAAAAATTTCATAGAACCCATTTTTATATGATCGTCCCATTCATAAGAAGAATAGGCTTCCAGAAACTCCTCAAACACTTCTTGCAGAACCATGACGTACATGCGTACATTCAATGTTCCTTCTTTTTTCATTTCCTTCAGGACATCGAATTCTTTAAAGGCATCAGAGAAAAAGCCCAGCCCCGCTTCGTGAACGCTTGTAATACCATCCTTTATATATTCATCGTTGGCCAGCTTAACTGCATTTTTCATCTGTTTTTTTGTGTAGGGAGGCATGACATTTTCAACGAGCGACTTTCCTTGTTCCACAAGTACGCCCGTTACGTTCCCTGAATCATCTCTTTCAATAATCCCGTTAATTACAGTTGTTTCATTCGTTATGCCTGCCAGCTCCAATGCCTTTTCATTCACGACCGCAGCATGATGGCAGTACCTCATGATATAAACAGGATTCGGGATTCCTTCAAAGTCACCTTTATGGAGGTTTCTATTTTCCTTAAAGCCAGCTTCATCATATCCCCAGCCGATAATCCATTCATCAGGCCGGCTCGCTTCAGCCCTTTTCTTTATTGCAGAAACGACTTCTTCAATAGAAGCCTTTCTGCAATTGACATTTGCCAAGTTAAAGCCTAAGTTGATCATATGCTGGTGGGCATCTATGAACCCTGGCGTAACTGTTTTCCCCTCAAGGTCGATGATCTTTGTTTGAGAGGTGCTGTATTGTAAAATATCATCATTGGAACCGGTGGCTAAAATTTTTCCATCTTTCACTGCTACAGCTTCCGCCAGTTGAAAGTTCTGGTCCATAGTAATAACTGTCCCATGATGCAAAATCAGATCAGCGTTCAATGTTCGGTACACTCCTTCAATATCTATTTCATCAGGTTAGGGAGCCACAAGGACAATTGTGGTACGTAAGTAATAATTGCCAAAGCAACAAGCATAGTGAGAAACAATGGGACAATCCCTTTTGCAACAGTATCAAACGGCACTTTCCCCACCGCCGATGCTACAAACAGGTTAACTCCCACTGGCGGAGTGATAAATCCGATGGCCAAGTTCACCACCATGATAACGCCAAAATGAATCGGGTCTACGCCAATCTGCACTGCGACAGGCAATAAAATAGGTGTAAGGATTACAATAGCAGCAATCGTATCGATAAAAGCTCCAACTACCAACAAGAAAAGGTTGATTAATAGTAATACAATAATCGGGTTGTCAGATGCTCCCATAATGCCTTCCGCAATCTTGGAAGGAATCCGCTCAATCGTCAGCAAATAGGCAAAAGCGATGGACAAGCCGACCATGTATAAAGTGGCACCGGTAATTTTAACAGTTTCTACTATGCTGTCATAAATATCTTTCAATTTCAGTTCACGGTATATGAACACCCCTACAAAAAGTCCGTAGACAATGGCTACAGCAGCTGCTTCAGTTGGAGTAAAAATTCCCGCATAAATTCCGCCCAGTACAATAATCGGTGTAAGCAATGCCCAAATGGCCTTGTAAAAAGTTTCCCATACCCGTTTCAATTGCATCTTTTCTTTTTCATTATCTATTTTTTTCAGTGAGATAATGATAAAGGAAGCGATCATAAGGAGAACACCTATTAAAATACCTGGGAACACACCGGCCATAAACAGATCGCTGATTGAAAGACTTCCAGTAACCCCCAACAATACAAACGGAATACTAGGCGGAATGACAACACCGATGGAACCCGCTGTCGCTGTTAAGGCCGGTGAAAAGCCGTCACCGTATTGTTTAACCTGCATAGCAGGAATCATGAAGGAACCAATCGCCGCGACAGTTGCCGGACCTGATCCCGAGATAGCTGCAAAAAACATACAGGCAAGGACCGTTACCATTGCCAATCCGCCTGTCATAAAACCTACGAGAGAGCCGGCAAAGTCCAAAAGTCTTTTGGATATCCCTCCTTTTCCCATGAGAACCCCTGCAAGAGTAAAAAACGGGATAGCCATCAGCGGAAATGAATCCAAGGATGTAAACGATTTTTGTGCAATCGTACCGAGACTAATATTATCCGCAGTAAAAATAATGGTAATCAGAGTTGCTACACCGATGGAAATACCAATCGGTACACTTAAAAAGATTAAAAGAAACAAAGTTCCAAATAAAACCGCTATCGTCAAGGGGATCCTCCTCGCTTGTCATAACCCGTAAGGATTATTGGTTTAAATCGTGTGGTGGTGTGCTTTCTAAGTGTTCTGGGTCTTTGAAAATTCGGATCGCCTGCTGAATTAAGCGGATGCCCATTAATACTCCGCCGACAGGGACTGCCAAATATACGATCCACATATCAGCCCCAAGAGACGGGCTAACTTGGTTTGTTGTCTGAACTTGTAAAACAAAGTTTGTTCCTTCAAACGCTAAAAACGCGGCAAATCCGAACCATATAATAAGAACAATCAGCTCTATGATTTGTTTGATACGCGCGGAGAAGCGATCCTTGATAATCTCAACCCGTATATGGGCATTTTTTGTTACGGCATAACTGGCAGCGATCCACGCTATCCATATTAATAGATAGCGTGCCAGCTCCTCGCTCCAGCCGATTGAAAAGTTCAATACATACCTGGCAAATACTTGCCCCACTACTAAAATAACCAGTACTATCATGCTGGCCACTAATATCCATTCTTCAAGCTTCTCATTTAAAATCTTGTTGAGTTTCATTGATCAAACTCCCTCTTCTTTTGAGAAAACATAACAATACTTTATTTATTCGTTCGCTGCTTTTGCCATTTCGATGAGATCCTCTCCAATGTCACCGGAGTACTTATCATAGATTGGCTGTAATGCATCAACGAATGCCTTTTTCTGCTCAGCCGTTAATTCGTTGATTTCCAATTCTTTTTCCAGTTCTTTTAGCTTCTCTTCATCCTGCTTTTGAGTTGTTTCACGCTGTGTTTTGTTATAAACATCCGCCATGGATTCTTTCAGGATCTCTTGCAGATCTTCCGGCATGCCTTCAAAATATTCTTTATTAATTACCGAAACAAGCGGGGCAAATGTATGGCTGCTCAATGTCATATATTTTTGAACTTCATAGAACTTCATGGAAGAAACGAGTGATATCGGATTATCCATTCCATCATAAACCCCTTGTTGTAGAGCTGAGTAAAGTTCACCAAATGCAAGTGGAGATGAATTCGCCCCCAGCGTATTAAACATATCCTCATATACTTTATTTTCCATAACCCTCATTTTTAGGCCTTTCATATCCTCAGGTTTTTCAATCGGATGCTTGCTATTTAAAAGATGCCTGAATCCATTCTCACCATATCCAAGGTTGACCAAGCCAATTTCATCTACTTTTTCGTTTAAAGCATTACCCAAATCCCCATCCATCGCTTTGTACGCCGCTTCTCTAGAGTCAAACAAGAACGGCAAGTCAAAAATAGAAAACTCAGGTGCAAATGTAGCCATGGTAGGAGTCGCAACAACTGTCATTTCTATGTTATTCAATTGAACAGCTTCTACTGCTTCTCTATCAGATGCATAAAGCTGACCGTTTGGATACAGCTCCACTTTAATTTTTCCATCAGACTTTGCTTCGATATCTTCCTTAAATGCCAATCCGGCAATGTGAGAGGCGTGATCTTCAGGTACAGAATAGGCGACCCGGATTGTATATTCATCTCCAGAACCACTCTTTGCTTTGTCTCCACTTGCCTTGTCAGATCCAGATGAACAAGCAGCCATCATGGACAGCAAAATCAATAGTGTCAGGACCAGCATAAAAGGCTTCTTCTTTAAAATTTTCAATGTTTTCCCTCCAACTAATCAGTTTTTATAGAATAATCAGTAACCGCGATCAGGATCTACCTGGAACTTCATTTCTTTTTCTTTCTGATAGGCATAGAAATTTGATTCAAAAATATCGATGCAGCGCCCAAAAAAACGGACCGATTTCCCTGATAAATGTGGTGTAATAAGAATATTGTCAACATCCCAAAGAGGACTGTTCTCCGGAAGAGGCTCTATATCAAATACATCCAGAGCCGCACCTCTAATTTCTCCTTTAGTAAGGCTACAAATTAAAGCGTTTTCATCAACTAGCGGCCCGCGACCGATGTTGATCAGATAAGCATCATTTTTCATTAGTTTTAATTCTTTATCACTGATAAAATTTCGTGTCTGCTCGGTTTCAGGAAGCAGTAGCACGATGAAATCACACTGCTGGAGCATCTCTTCTTTGCTGTCCCACGTATATACCGCATCAAAAGAAGGCACAGGACGGCCTGATGTATTGAATCCAAGCACCTTCATGTCAAAAGCTTTCGCTTTTTTGGCCACTTCCTGCCCGATCATGCCGGTTCCAAAAATCCCCATTGTCTTGCCGTTCACTTCGTCCACTAATTCTTCTCTTTCATAGCGGTGTAATTTTTGATTACGGACAAAACGCGGTATATCGCGCGTTATGTATAATACAATACTCATGACATATTCGGACATCGGCTTACCGTATAATCCTTTTACATTCGTCAGCAAAATTCCTCGGTCATGGACCTCAGATAATGGGATGTGTTCCACCCCTGTCTGAAATACCTGGATCCACTTCAAAGCCGGCATGCGGTCGAGTAAATCAGCATTAATATTCTCTAATCCATAGGTGATTAAAATTTCAATCTTATCTAATGGTGCATCTTGTTTTTTCAAATTGGGATCAACATAGACCGGCATACCAGTGATTTTCTTTATTCGTGCAATTTGTTCTTCAGGCATATCAAAGACTGTGATCAGCAGCATAGGCAACACCCTTTCCCCCGGTAAGTTATTCATTCAGTACCTTCAAGCAATAATTCTTTATTAAGCAAGGCAATATACCAAACGTATATGGTTTATAAACACGCTCCGTTTTTTTGTGGGCATCTTTACCCCATGCACCAAAGTTTAAAGCTGGGATATTCAGCTTTCTTATTTTTTCAATGGGTACAGGATATAAGGTATCCATCCCGGGGTAGTTTTTCTTAAGTATTTCGATTTCTTCATCTGTATCATCAAGGCATAAATAGCTGCTGTCAGTAAGAGATGGGAAAAATTTATGGATAGTGAATGTGTCGCCAGTCTCGGATGCTGCTTCTTCAATAAGCAAATTCAGCTTTTCCAGCAAATCCTTTTCCTTTTTCGTCTGACCCTTCACGAAGTTTCTCGGGACGTAAGGTGTAGCAAAGAATAGAACAATCACCGGCGACTGATCGTCATCAAGTACCAACAATTCCTCTACCATCAGGCGGCCTACTTCCCTTGGATCCATATGTGCTGCATGTTGTTCCAGGATCCTTCCTAAACGTTCATTCACTTCTTCCCCGTGCAGTCCGTAAACTTTTTCAAAAAGTGCTGAATAGGTCGTCACTCTTGTCTTCCATGGCAGCTGTTTGAACTCCATTCCTGACCTTTCACAATGTTTCTTGTACTCAGAGTTTAATTTGTTGATAACATCGTTAAAGGAGTCTTCGGCTATTAAGGACAATTGGTCCAATACTCTGTCAGGCGTAATTTGATGGACGTAATAATTAAAATACACAAAACTTGAAATTGGGGTTTGAACGTTATATGTCGGTTTTAAATCTTTTTGCTTTAGTGTAACAGGAGGCTGTGTCACTTCGCCTTCCGCTTCATCTGCCAAGTCTGCATTCAAATCTATTCTTCTAGTTAATACGGATGCTATTAAATTCGGATCCATACCTTCGAACGCCTGTCCAACATGGGTTTCTTTTCCCCTGATATAAAAAGCCGGCAATAGCTTCCCAACTGATCCAAGATAGATATACCTAGTTACGTCTCCTTTGTATAAAGGACCGACGAAATCAGTATTAATAGCACACTCGAAAACCAAATTTTCTTCTGACTGCATGCGCTCCAGCTCAGGAAGGGTATCGATAATCCCTCCATGCGTTGTTTCCTCGATTGGATTGGTCATAAATAAAATATTTCCTTTAAAAGCATGCCTGTTCTCAGACAAATATTTCAGTACAACCAGATGGGCCGCTGTTCCACTTTTCATATCAACCGCCCCCCGCCCGAAAAGCCAATCACCTGACTCGAGATCAGCCCTTACCTCCGGAAGCAGATCCGATTCTTTCAACTTGTCCATTAACTCATAAGGACGATTTGCCCATTCCTTCAAGCTTCCAAAGTCGTCGATAGTAACAGTATCAGAGTGTGCATGCAGTAAGATCGTTCTATTGGATGCTTTTTCACTTTTCAACAAAGCAAATACGCTCTTTCGCCCTAACGGGTCATTGTCCACCGTTTTGGTCCATACCTGATGAGGATTTTCTTCAAAATAAGAGTAGCCCCTTAATATACTTTCTATTTTTTCAGCAATTTCTACTTCTCCGGGTGTTCCATTTACACTCCTGACATTGACCAGTTCAACAGTCAGATCCTCCATTTCCCGTAATATTTCATCCTGATTCCAGCTCACCAAACTCACCTCTTATACTTAATAGCAACCAATTTCTCTTCCAAATAACCTTCGATACCATGATGGCCGCCTTCTTTTCCCATCCCGCTTTCTTTCACTCCGCCAAACGGGCTTTGAACAACAAATGGAAGAGGATCGTTGACTCCGACCATTCCGTATTCCAATTTTTCAGAAAGGCGGATGACACGGGACATATCATTTGAATATAAATAGGCTGCCAGTCCATACTCTTCGTGGTTTACGACATCAAGCAGTTCTTCCTCTGAAGAAAAAGAAATGATCGGTGCAACTGGGCCGAAAGTTTCTTCAGTAAAGATATCCATTTCCTGTGTCACATTTGTCAAGATTGTTGGATTGATAAAGTTTCCTTTTTCCAGACCTTCCGCTAATTGGAAATCATTCACAATAACATTGGCTCCTTTGTTCACTGCATCATCAATTTGGGATTTGATCTTCTCTACTGCATTACCATCAATGACAGGTCCTACTGATGTATCAGGGTTAAGACCGTTCCCAACCTTAAGGTCTTTTACGATATTGACTACCTTTTCGGTAAATTGTTTAGCGACACTTTCAGCCACAAAAATCCGGTTTGTGGAGGTACACATTTGACCTGAACATCTGAATTTTGTCGCCAACAGGTCTTCCGCTGCCTGATCCAAATCTGCGTCTTCAAATACAATAAACGGAGCATGCCCTCCAAGCTCCATGGATATACGCTTAACTGTTTTTGCCGCTTTTTCCATGAGCATTTTTCCAACTTTTGTAGAACCGGTGAAAGTGATTTTCTTTACATCTTTACTGTTCATCAATTCTTCGGTTACAACAGAAGATGGGGCCATAACAAGGTTGAAAACACCCTTTGGAATCCCTACTTGTTCAAAAATCTTGGTCATTTCAAACGCTGATTGCGGCGCTTTACTTGACGGCTTAAGAACAAGGGTACATCCAGCTGCAAAAGCAGGAGCAACCTTTCTGGCAATCATAGAAAGCGGAAAGTTCCACGGTGTAATCGCGCCTACGACGCCGATTGGTTGTTTAATCACCATAATCCGCTTATCAGGTGCGCTTGCAGGAATGGTTTCTCCGTATACTCTGCGTGCTTCCTCGGCATACCATCTGAAATAATCAATAGCAGATTGGACTTCTCCACGAGCATCGCGAATCGGTTTTCCCATCTCTTTCGTTATAACTTCGGCAAGCTTCTCTTTCTTCTCAAGCATGCGGTTATAAATATCAAACAGCAGATCGGCTCTTTCAATTGCAGCTTTTTCAGACCATCCGAGGAATGAATGCTTTGCAGCCTTTATCGCTTCTACTACATCGCTTGCATCTCCAGAATAAATTTGATACTCCGTTTTACCTGTTGCAGGATTTACTACATCAATCGTATTGTCGGTTTTTTTCCATTCTCCATTAATAAACAATTGAATCACCCCTCATATATACCTTGTTCTTTTAACATTTTTATCTCATCTCTTAACAGACCCATATGCTCCTTCATTACAGATACAGCCAAATCCTTGTCTTTCATTTCAATTGCTTCAACCAATAAGGCATGTTGCTTTTGTGCATCGTGCACGCTATCTGGTGTATAAGTAGTAATATTAAAGAGCTCTCTTTCTGTCAGATCGAAAAAAGAATTGATCAGAACATATAGCGCCTTGTTTTGGGTCGATTTAGCCAATTTCAGATGAAAGTCTGCATCATATTCAATATATTTATAGACTGAGTGCTTATTCTTTTCCATTTGTCTGTATATTTTTTTTAGTTCTTCTATACAGTCGGGCTCTGCGTGCTCGACGGCCTTTTCAATAATTAAGATCTCCAGTTTTTCACGGACATCCAAGTTGTCTTCAAGTGTCACTTCATTGGACCAAAGTACTCTTTGCAACGACTCAGTCACTATGTCTTCACTAGGCTTTGTAACATAAACGCCCTTACCTGGCTTAATAGCAACTAGTCCTTTAACACGCAATTCAGTTAGGGCTTCTCTCACTACATTTCGACTGACATGGTAGTGTGCAGCCAATTCTCGTTCCGATGGAAGCTTGCTATCTTCCTTGAATTCATTTGTCATTATTTTCTTTTCAAGTTCTCTTACGATGTCACTGTATAATAAATTGTCCATTTGCTTCTCCTTTAAAAGCCAAAGCATAAACAGGTAGAATTGGTAGGATCAAAAAACTCAACTTTATGCTTTTTTGCTTAACACTTTATTTACAGCCCAACTGGGTTCCTCTCCTCTAAGAACCTGATCTACTTGCATCGCTGCATGCAATGACATTCTATCTGCCCCTTCTTTTGATAAGGCTGCAGAGTGTGGTGTTAAAATTACGTTTTCGAGCTTAAAAAGTGGATTATTTTTGTCAGGCGGTTCTTGTTCAAAAACATCGATTCCAGCTCCTGCAAATTCTCCTTGTTCTAGAGCGTCTATTAAATCACTTTCATTTACGACACCGCCCCTTGCTGCATTAATGAAGTATGCGGATGGTTTCATTATTTTAAAATGGCTATTGCGAATTATCCCTCTTGTCCCCTCAGTCAATGGAAGATGGAGGCTGATGAAATCCGAGTTTATAAATATTTGATCCAAATCACCGACTTTATCTATTCCTGGAATTGATGTTGATATGTATGGGTCGTATCCGATTACTTTCATGTCAAAGCCATGGAATGCTTTTTTTGCCACTAAACGTCCTATTCTTCCGAGTCCAATAATTCCTAGGGTTTTATTTTCCAAATCGACACTGAAACGCTCACTACGGTAAGCAAAATTCCCTTTTCGAAGTTCCCTATCCATAGATCGCAGATTTTTGGATAGAGCCAGCATAAATGCCATAACATGCTCTGCCACCACATTTGCATTTGCCTCAGGAGTGTTCGTTACGTAAATGCCTCTTTCTGTTGCAGTCTCGACGTCAATGTTATCCAACCCTACTCCATACTTGGCTATCACTTTAAGTTTCTTTCCTGCTTTGATGACATTTTCATCAATCATCGCATTAGATCTGGTGAGAATCGCGTCACATTCTTTGACCCCTTTTATAAGTGTCTCCTGTGAAAGGTCGGACCCAATCTTGTATTCATAGCCTTTTTCCGTTAAGTATTTTTTTCCCTCTTCTTCAATATCTTGTGGTATGTAAACAAGAAACCCCATAATACGCTCCTCTCTGACTATTAAGCTATTATTTTTAGAATAGAAGAGAAATGAGAAATAAACTTGTTCAACTGGTAGGACCAGTACTACAAGTAATAATAAACTGAATACGTATTTTTTGTCAACGCTTACATTCTGAATTATTTTAAGAGATACAATTTAACTAATTATCCGTAATAAAAAAAGGCCCTTCGCCGCTTGGACAAAAAGCCATAAATTCCTCCACAATCGCCACCGCTGTCCTCGTCCTTCCAGCGGTAGTCTCCCTAAGCAGCTCCTACCGGATTTCTGTTCAAAGTATCTATCGATAGGCAGGCACTTCCGCTTTTTTATTTAGTAATTATCAATTTGCGCCCGCTGAATTTTTCCACTGTAATCCACGTAAACTGATTTCCATTCAGTGAATACATCAAGTGAAGCAACGCCAGAATCACGGTGACCGTTACCTGTTCCTTTCGTTCCTCCAAATGGGAGGTGGATTTCGGCACCTGTTGTACCAGCATTCACATAGACAATGCCTGTATCAAAATCACGCATAGCGCGAAAAACTTTGTTTACATCAGCTGTAAAAATGGAGCTGGAGAGCCCAAATTTCACACTGTTGTTCACTTCGATCGCTTCATCCAGATCTTTTACCGGAATAAAAGATACGACCGGTCCGAAAATTTCTTCCTGCCCAATCCGCATATCCGATTTGACATCTGTAAAAAGAGTCGGCTGATAGAAATTTCCTTTATCCAATCCGTTTTCTGTAGCGATGTCCCCGCCTGCCAGAAGCTTCGCTCCCTCTTCCTTGCCGATTTTCACGTATTCATGTATTTTTTCCAAAGCGGAACGATTAATTACAGGTCCTACATCAACTGATTCATCCAAGCCGTCACCAAGTTTCAGTGTTTTCATTTTTTCGAGGACTTTCTGTTCCAATGCCGCTTTGACAGATTCCTGGACGATGACACGGCTGCAAGCAGTGCATCTTTGTCCGGACGTGCCGAAGGCGCTCCATACAATTCCATCTGCCGCCAGATCCAGATCCGCATCCTCTAATACAGTCACGGCATTTTTTCCGCCCATTTCAAGTGAAGTCCGCTTTAGCAGTTCACCCGCACGGCCGTTGATTTTTGCGCCGACTTCATTAGAGCCTGTAAAGGAAACAAGGTCGATCTCCGGGTGCTCCACAATCGCATTTCCTACAACACTTCCGGAGCCGTATACAAGATTGACAAGCCCTTTCGGAAGCCCGGCTTCTTCATAGATTTTTACAAATTCCGCTGCCAAAAATGGCGTTTCGGATGCCGGCTTCCAAACGACGGCATTACCTGCAACCAATGCAGGAAGAGACTTCCAGGATGCGATGGCGATCGGGAAATTCCAAGGCGTAATCAAGCCTGCGACACCCACAGGTACACGGACACTCATGGCAAACTTGTCCCTTAACTCGGACGGCACCGTTTCGCCGAACATACGCCGGCCTTCTCCTGCCATGTAAAAAGCCATATCGATTGCTTCCTGCACCTCTCCCCGTGCTTCGGCAATGACTTTTCCCATTTCTTTTGTCAGGACTTGTGCCAATTGCTCCTTACGTTCTTTAAGCAAATTCGCCACATCATATAAAACATCTGCACGTTCAGGAGCCGGGACAAGGGCCCATTTCTTTTGCGCTCCTTTAGCTGCCTGAACCGCCCGGTCCACATCTTTGACAGTTGAACTCGTCACCTCGCCAAGTACCTCACCGTTTACTGGATTCGTATTTTTAATGAATTCGCCTGATTCGGAAGGAACCCATTCTCCATTAATATAGTTTACATATCGTTCCATTCGCTGACTCCTCCTCCATTGATTATCTGTGAATCAAATTTGCCGTTCATCCATTAATTATATTAATCTAAGCGCTTGCATACTATTACTTTAAAAATTTAACTTTTATCATTCTATGGTCAACGGTGTACGAAAATAATGGGGTAACACACAAGATTTTTTAAAAACGAATAAGAAGAATAATGAGCCTTTACCTTAGCTTTTCACCGAATATTAAAGCGGGACAAAGACAAAATACATACTGGAGGTGAGTTGGATGGCTAAAAGAACACAAACTAACATTGAAGGCATGAACCCTGAAAAGAAGCAGGATTTCGGAGCGAAGATTGATTCAACTGAGCCATTAACCGCAGCGCAAAGACTCAACAATAAAAAGAGGAAGAAGAATCAGTAAAAAATCTTGGAAGCGAGCTTTTCTCGCTTCCAAGATTTTTATCGTTTACAGACATTTTTTATTCAACGAACTGTATGTTTATAAAATTTCTCCATTGATTTTCCCTTTATGTAAGAGTATAGTAAAGTTAGATATACAAATTCCATTCATTTTTCTTTTATTTAAGTAAAATATCAATAGAGGTGTTGCTTTTTGTTTGCTGATGATCGATTTCGCGATTACCAGCCTGCAAGCCTCCGCAAAGATTTCATTTCCGGAATCACTGTCGGTATCGTAGCCATTCCTCTTGGGATGGCTTTTGCCATGGCTTCAGGTGTCAAGCCTGAATATGGTATCTACACAACCATTATTGCCGGATTGATTGTATCTTTGCTCGGCGGCTCGCGCTATCAAATCGCGGGTCCTACGGGAGCTTTCATTCCGATTTTGCTTGCCGTAGTGCTTCAATACGGTTACGAGGATCTGTTGATTGCCGGATTGATGGCAGGAATTATGCTTGTGGCGATGAGCTTTTTTAAACTCGGAAGTCTTGTTCATTTCATTCCGAGGTCTGTTACAATCGGTTTTACAACAGGTATTGCTGTCATCATTTTCACTGGACAGCTTGGCAACTTTTTCGGTTTGAATTTGGAAAACCATGAGTATTTTCACCAGAATATGGAGGAGTTTTTTAGCCATTTGAGTGAAACGAACGGGTACAGCATCTTGACCGCTGCCATCGGGCTTCTTGCTATCATTTTTGTGCCAAGATTGTTCCCGCGAATTCCCGTGCTGCTTGTAGGGTTGATCATTCCTACCATATTTGCGTCCCTTCTTTTTCCGGGGCAGGTAGAAACAGTCGGAACAGCGTATGGGGGTATTCCGCAATCTCTTCCCAAGTTTCAGTTTCCTGAAATCACATTAGAAAAAATAGGAATGTTGTTCACTCCAGCATTGATCATCGCTGCACTTGGAGCCATTGAATCACTGCTGTCTGCGGTTGTCGCAGATGGAATGACAGGGGACAGGCACAAATCCAATCGTGAATTATTTGGGCAGGGGATTGCGAATATTATCACACCTTTGTTCGGCGGAATCCCCGCCACCGGAGCAATCGCACGTACAGCGACAAACATTAAATCCGGTGCAGCGAGCCCGCTGTCCGGAGTGATTCATAGTGTATTCGTCCTACTGACGCTGCTTCTATTTGCACCTTATGCTTCCTATATTCCACTGGCAGCCATGGCCCCGCTTCTCATGCTTGTCGCTTGGAATATGAGCGGGTACAGATCATTTAAACAAATATTTCAATTAAGGACGAGCGATTCCTTAGTTCTTGCCGTTACATTTCTTCTGACTGTGTTCATCAACTTGACGGTTGCTGTGCAAGCCGGCCTTTTGCTCGCGGTTCTGTCTTTTGTAAAAAAGAAAAGCGAACAACTTCAAATTGACGACCCAGTCGACATCCAAAGACAGCGACAAGAATCATTGGATCTGACGGCACACTTTCAAATTAAAAAATTCACCATTAGGGGACCGTTATTTTTCGGAACCGCACAGAGCTTCGAACATTCTCTGATGGCCTCCATTAGGAGGATGCCAAGGGTCATCCTGCTTGATATGCAGTATGTGACGATGATTGATGCAACAGGAGAAGATAAACTGGACCTGATTATTGACAATATAAAAAAAGCAGGGAGTACTGTCCTTGTTTCAGGTTTGCCTGATTGGGGACTCGATTTATTCAAAAAAAGCGGCTTACACGAAAAGATTGGTGCTTCATCCTTTTTTCCGGATGAAGAAAGCGCAAAGGAATCATTCTACCGAAGAAAAGAAGCGGCGGATTGATTCCCTTTTTTTCATATTTCTTTGACTAAGATGTCAACTCGGACTGGGGGTATATTTATTACTTTCTGGATTCCATGCATCAATTGCTTCTTGCGGCTTTTTCCTTGATTTGTAGGGTCAGAAAAAAATCACAAATATACTCAAACTGAGAAGCAATTTTTCTTTTGAATGACTTTTGGACTTTTGATTTCTTTTAATACAATTATTCTGACGCGGCTGTTGATCCAAAGATACCCTTGCTTCACCGGGGCGGTTCGTGACAATCACGGTCGTGATCGTAATCTTGATCGACACTACGTATGGGTGCCGTCACTCTTGAAATTACAGGCGAATATCATTTAAAAAGAAAAACGCCTAGAAAAAAGGATCAAACAGTCTATGTCGATTGCTCCTTTTCATATATGTACAGCCCTCCATTTTCAAATCTTCTTTTCCGCGGACCCTTATACCCCTGCCTTTTAAGCTCTTTTGCAAGGACATAAAGGAAAAATCCATGCGATACTACTAAAGAATTCTTCTTTTCTTTTTTACTGATAAGATCCAGAAACTCCCGCGCCCTTTCCCTCGATTCTTTTCGTGTTTCCGGTTGCGAAGATTGGGAAACGAGCCATGCCAACCTTCCAACCAAATTCCAAATTGGAAAAGGCAGCTTCCGCCTTGTTTTTAAAAAAGCAGTAAGGGGGACCTCTCGAAGTAACGGTGTTTCAACAATTTGGCAGGATGCTATTTTTTCCGCAGTATGGACAGCACGAGGAAAATCACTTGAATAGCAAAGATCCCATTTTATTTCTGTTCTTTGTTTATCCGTATGGAAAATTTCTGCTTCGTCATACTGACGGATCCAATCCTCGAACTGGCTTGATGTCATATTAAATTGAGGATTTTCACAGTTCACCTTGAAATGTCTGACCAATCCGATGCGCATAACTCCACCTCACTCTATATTTTATTATAAAGTTGTACATAACGGGTAGAGATAAGAAAGGGGAGTTGAATGATGTTTAAAAATCGGAAGTACAATTTGACAGGTAAAAAGTGGCTCATCATTGGAGATAGCATCACCGACAAGCGACATCATCCCACAACGAAAAAATATCATGATTATATAAGTGAAAAAACCGGATGTAAAGTATTGGATTATGGAGTATCAGGAACCGGATTCACGGTTAAGGAAAGTTTTTTGGAGAGACTTCAAAGAACACCGCTAGATGTCGATTACATCACAGTGTTTGGCGGGACAAATGACTTTCGTCTTGGCAACAAGCCATTGGGAATGTGCCAAGACCGAAACAACGAATCATTCTACGGTTCTCTGCATTTGTTTTTTCAAGCATTGATCAAAAAATATCCAACGAAGCAGTTGAGCGCCGTTACGCCTCTCCCCAGATGGAGAAAAAACGAGGGCGATTGGAACAGCAAAGGTGAGACACTGAAACAATATGCTGAAGCGATCCAAGAAGTGACAGGATTTTATGGAATTCCCTGCAAGGACATGTTCTCTGAGGGTGGCATTTATGCGAAAAATCCCGTTTTCATTTCCACTTTTATGCCGGATGGTCTACATCCAAACAGCCAAGGGCATCAGTATTTTCATAATAAAATTTTAACTTTCTTGGAGGGGTTGTAGGGGGTGCTCCCATTACAACTCATGCCCGTATACCCAAACGTATCATAAAAATTTATAAATTTAGTGGGGATTTTTCGAAGTTCGAGAGGATTTTCATAATCTCAAGAGTATCCTTCGAAAGTGAAGAGTATTTCCAAAATCTCAAGAGTATTCCTTGAAAGTGAAGAGTATTTCCAAAAACTCAAGAGTATCCTTCGAAAGTGAAGAGTATTTTCAAAATTTCAAGAGTATTCCTCGAAAGTGAAGAGTATTTCCAAAATCTCAAGAATATCCCTGAAAAGTGAAGAGTATTTCGTAAAATCTTAAGAGTATTTCTCGAAAGTGAAGAGTATTTTATAAATCTCAAGAGTATTCCTTGAAAGTGAAGAGTATTTCCAAAATCTCAAGAGTATCCTTCGAAAGTGAAGAGTATTTTCAAAATCTTAAGAGTATCCTTCGAAAGTGAAGAGTATTTTATAAATCTCAAGAGTATTCCTTGAAAGTGAAGAGTATTTCGTAAAATCTTAAGAATATTTCTCGAAAGTGAAGAGTATTTTATAAATCTCAAGAGTATTCCTTGAAAGTGAAGAGTATTTTATAAATCTCAAGAGTATTCCTTGAAAGTGAAGAGTATTTCCAAAATCTCAAGAGTATTCCTTGAAAGTGAAGAGTATTTCCAAAATCTCAAGAGTATCCTTCGAAAGTGAAGAGTATTTCCAAAATCTCAAGAGTATTCCTTGAAAGTGAAGAGTATTTCCAAAATCTCAAGAGTATCCCTGAAAAGTGAAGAGTATTTTATAAATCTCAAGAGTATTCCTTGAAAGTGAAGAGTATTTTCAAAATTTCAAGAGTATTCCTCGAAAGTGAAGAGTATTTCCAAAATCTCATGAGTATCCCCTGATTCTCAAGAGTATCCTCCGATTCCCAAGGGTATTTTCACTATCACAAGAGTATTTTCCCATTCCCAAGAGTATCCCCTGTTCTCATGAGTATTTTCCTAATGGTGAGCAGGTTGGTACTCAAGATAAAATACACTGAAAAACCGGGAAAGCATCCACTCTCCCGGTTTTGTTCCATTACTCATCCTTTTTCACAGCAATAAATGGCCACCAATTTGCTTTCCCCAATATGTTGATCAACACTGGAACAAACAGCGGCAAAATCACTAATGCATAGAATAATAACCCAGACAATACTAAGGTGGCAATCTGGAGCATCGAGAGAACCCCCGAAGGCAGCATGGCCGCAAAAGTTCCCGCCAATATGACGGCTGCGCTCATGATGACGGTGCCCATGTTTTTCATGGCAAGGATGATGCCTGTTTTGACATCCAATTCCTTATACTCCGAAAAGCGGTCCATTAAGAAAATGGAATAGTCAACCCCAAGGGCAATCAAGATGACGAAGCCGAAAAATGGAGTCACCCAGTTGATTCCCGGATAGCCAAGAATATTGACAAAAATCACTTCAGTCATGGCGATGGAAGAATAGTAGGTTAAAAGAAGCGATGCAATAATATAAACCGGCATGACAAGTGAACGCAGTAAAACAACCAATATCAAGACGATTCCAACCATCATGAAAGTGACCGTTTTCGTATAATCCGAGTCGGACATGGACTCCAGATCCCGATTCATGCTTGTAACGCCGCCGATTCCGACGTTTGCCTGCTCAAGCTTCGTATTTTTCGTTGCTTTGGCAATCGTGTCTTCAATGCTTGAAATCATCTCCATTGATTGTTTTGCATATGGATTGGAATCAAGCACGATATCCATTGTCGTCATTTTTCCATCATCAGACATGTAAACATCGTACACTCTCTGAAAATCTTTGTCTGTCAGCAGTTGGTCCGGTATATAAATGCCTGATTGCTGCAAATCTGTATCTTCCGCTATGTCGTTCAGATGCTTTTTCGCTTCCCCGAACCCGTCTTCAATTTTTGCGAGTCCATCACTGCTTTGGGATAAACCGTCTCCCAATTGATCGAGCTGGTCACCCACCTGTCCGAATCCGGATTGGAGTTTTTCTTGACCGCTTGCAATTTCTTCCATTCCAGAAGCAATGGCGGGGATTTTTTCAACAACCTGATGCTGGCCTGACGTCGCCTCACCCAAGCCTGATTCCAAATCACCCAAACCTTTTTCCACTTCTTTCAGGCCGGACGAAAATTGACCCAAGCCTTCAACAGCTTCGGAAAGATGCCCATTGGCTGCCTCCAGACCTGATTGGACTTTTCCCAACTCACCATTCAAGGCAGATACCGTTCCTCCTGCAATCGCTACTTGCTTCGTTGCATTTTCAATCCGTGACTGGATATCTGCTAAATTTGGATCCCCGGCAATTTCAGGATGGTTCTGGACCAGTTTGCCAAGCGGTTCTCCAAGACCCCCGAGCTGCTGCTGAGCTTCCTCCAGACTTACCGGTACTTTTCCGTATTCGATAATCAGTTGTTCAAGACCTGCCTGCGCTTCTTTGTATCCTTTCAGCAATTCTCTTGTGCCTGACTGTAGTTCGGATGCCTGGCTGCTTGCCTGGGCTACCCCTTTTTTAAGTTCGCCCGCACCGGAAGCACCCTGGCGTATTCCTTTTTCAATTTCACCTAATGCGTTTTGCAATTGGCCGACACCTGATTGAAGCTCCTTTGTACCGGCTGTCAAATCGCCGATGCCCGCAGTCGCTTTATCCAATTCAGGCTTGGAATCCTTGATGGAGGTAGCCGCTTCATTAAGCCCACTCTGGATCTTGGAAATGCCTTCCGTTCCTTCTCCGATTCCTTTTCCAAGCTCATCCGCCTGTTTTTTTACATAAATTTCTTCGATTTTATCGCCTGTCGGCCGCATGACACTGCGGACTTTTTCTATATGATCCAGTTTCTCAAGGTCATTTCCGATTGTCTCGATCAGAGTCAAATACTCCTTCGATTTCATCGAGTCATCATTTTCGAGGACAATCTGTATCGGCATGATTTCTCCTGGTCCAAAGCTGTCAGCTACGATATTGAATCCTTTAACAGACTCGTATTCGTCGCCTATTTCATCTAACGAGTTAAAAGAAAGATCGCCGTCATAACTGACTAGAAGCGGAACAGTAAATATCGCGACGATCCCAAGAGCAATCAGCGGACGTGTAATCGCCAGATTGCCCATCCATCCCCAAATCCTGCTTTCTTTGTGGGAAATGTCTTTTTTTACCGGCCAAAACAGAGCTTTTTTCAATGTCAGCATAAAAAACGGAACAAGTGTAAACAATGCGATAATCAAAACGAATACACCGACAGCAACACCGACCGCCGACTGATATAGCTTGAATGTCGCAAAACCAATCGAAGCGAAACCGATCATTACGGCAAGCGCACTGTAGATGACCGTTTTTCCTGCAGTCTTATACGTCGTTACGATTGCGGTCGGAATATCCTGGCCTGCCGACAATTCTTCTTTATAGCGGCTCAGGAGCAAAATGCAGTAATCCGTTCCGACACCGAACAATACCGCTACCATGAACGTCTGAGTAAAATTGGAGACCGGAAAATTGAAACTATCCACCAAGAAGGCCACAACTGTCGAACTTACCAGATACGTCATCCCAACTGTCAGCAGTGGCACGAACGGAGCGACCGCCGACCTGAAAACAAGAAGCAGGACGACCATGATAAAAATGATTGTGATCACTTCCGTTTTTTTCAGGCCTTTTTCGCTGCTGATAATGACATCTTCATTAATCAGTGAATTTCCTGTCATGTAGGTGTCCACGTTCTCCGTTTTTATTTCCTTTTCCAAGGGGCCGCGGACATCTTTGACTTCCCTGCCGTCCATTTTGACATCAACTAATGCGATCACGGTACTCCCATCTTTCGAGACAAGCTGGTTCTCCAATTCTTTGTCATCAAAGTGAGAGGTAATTTCACTGATACCTAGTTCAGATTTACTTTTCTCCAAATTGGTAACTGTCGCGTGAATTTTTTTAAGCTGTGAGTCAGTCAATTTTTTATCATCATGAAAAACAACGATGAACGCTTCGGTCCCTTTTTCCTTGGATGAATGTTTTTCAATAATGTCTGTTGCAACTGTAGATGGGTATCCATCGGCAATTGTCAGCTGCCCCTTATCCCTTACGAGCTGGTTCATATCGGGAGACTTAATGATTAATGCAACTGCAGCAACAATCCATAAGACTAAAACCAACCATCTGAAACGTAAAATGCTTCTCATGATTTCTCTCCTTCGTATTTCTCGATATAGGTGGCAATTTTCTCAAATACATTTAAAAAATTCTCCATCTCATCTTTTGGAATATCATGTATAATCGCTTCAACAAATTCGTTGATTTTACTTTCCAGCGTTTGGTAAAAATCTATTCCTTTTTCTGTGACCCTCAAATACACATTTCTGCGGTCATCTTCATCCCTTTCGCGTTCCAGCAATCCTTTTTTTACAAGTTTATCGACCCTGACAGTAATAGCACTTCTATGTACAAAAAGCAGGTCAGCCAATTCGGAAGCGCGGATTGGTCCGTGACTGTAGACCATTCGTATGAGAGTAAACTGCTCAAGTGACAGTTCATATAGAAGCTGTTCTGAGACAAGGGTCGACATCCCTTTTCTCCCGTGCAGCATGATACTCATGAAACGATCGAAGATCAATTGATTATTCTCCAAATTAATTCTCCCCCTCAATAGTTGACCCCCTCAACTATATAAAAAGCGAGAGACAGTGTCAATGAAAAATGGGCAAAATATCAATACTGTAGACTAATAGAATTTATGTAGAAACTTCCTGGTAGTAACCCATCTATCCCAAGTAAAAAAACCTCCATTGGAGGTTCAGGAACTGCGGGAAGACAACTTTTTCTTCAAATCCGCAAATAAAGCTAAATTGAGTAAGACAAGAGAGGTCGCCATAACAAGAGGGATTATCCAAGGTCGATCACCGGATATAAATCCCAATATCATGATAAGGATCGAAATTACCGGAGCATATAGAGAGTAAGGTTTTGCCTGGTAAAGCCACCCATATGGATATAGATGGGCCGCAGTAATAATCGCAAAAACCGCTGCCATGTCTGATGGAAAACGGACAAACACCAAAAGCAGGATAGGAAAGTACATCAACTGTGCCAAATTCAGCACTAATCCCAGATCGCTCAGAGGAAGTCCCCTGCTTTTCCAATCGACTTGAAAGAGTTTGGAAAAGACGATTGCCAATGGAAACGTAATCCCCGAAAAACAAAGCATAAATATATTTTTCAGTTTAATGTCCAGCGGAAGCAAAAAAATAATCGTGAAAATGATCCAAATAACGACCGCCGAAGACAAAAAAGAAATGCCATTTTTACTTTCTAAAGCCAAATCAGTCTTTAAGTTTGATAAATTCATATATTCCTCCTACGAGTTTCTTATATGCAAGTTTATCACGCATTCTGCTGACAGAACATACCATTTTTACGGTTTGAAAAACTTTATTTTATATACGCTGAATATTTCTCAACTCCGGACCTGCTAACTGAAACCATGTTAGATTCCCGGAGCATGCTCCATAACTTTAGATCCAATATGCTTCCTAGATCAAATTCCCACATTTCATGGAATCCCTTTCCATTTTCCCACAAAAATACCCGCCCATAATCGGACAGGTACATATACCATCTTTATTAAAAAGCGGTCAATTTTTCTACGGGATTTGTCCTTTCTCGCTTTCTCCGTCCGACGATATCTTTATCAAAGTAGCCAAGGTGCAAAACTCCGATTATTTTTTCTCCCGGCTTCACTCCGATAGCTGAACGGAATTTCGGATCATGAATGTGAGCCGGTGTTTTCCAGCAGACACCCAGTTCTTTTTCCCAGGCAAGGAGCTGGAAGTTCTGCAATAGACAGCTTGTTGCAGCAAAATCCTCTTCCCATACCTTTTGGCGCGGATCAGCATCCATCACCGCGATTAAAAATGCAGGTACTTCTTCAAATTTCCGTCTAGCAGCAGCATGTTTGGCAGGCTCTTGGCATTCCAAAACCGCTTCAATAAAATCACCCTTCCGTTCTCCAGAAACGAAGATGAACCTCCAAGGCTCCCGGTTTTTATGGTTCGGAGCCCAAACCGCATCCTCCAATAGTGATAAAACAAGCTCCTGGTTCACTTCTTTATCAATAAAACCGGTTTTTACCGTAGTCCTGTTACGAATAACATCCGCAATCGAGTTCGTTGCAAGCACTTTTATATTACCCCCATGTCGTAATTGAGAATCTCTATCATTTATCATATCATGGAAGAGTTTTTTTAGAAAGGGATTTCACCCTTTTATCAAAGGAACCGCGGGAGGTTGGTCATTTGAAAACCGATAGGCCTGTATGATTTTCCTTGCAGAAACCGCGACATCTTCTGTATTGCTATGAATAGTGGCGATTGGCTCATCTATTTTTACTTCGTCCCCAATCTTCTTATGTAAAACAATCCCGACACTCAGGTCGATCACTGAGTCCTTTGTGGCACGCCCCGCTCCAAGCAGCATAGCAGCCGTCCCGATTTCATCAGCAGCAATTCCTTCCACAAAACCATCCGACTCAGATAAAACCGGCACTTTAAACGTGGAATCAGGAAGCTTCTCCGGATGGTCGACAACCGATGCATCTCCGCCCTGTGCCGCTAAAAAAGTTTTGAAAACTTCCAACGCCTTTCCATTTGCAATAGCTTCTTCCAGCATCGTGCGCGCCTCTATCTCATTTCGTGCTTTCCCTGCCAGTACAACCATATTGCTGCCGAGGACGAGGCACAGTTCATGTAAATCTGCTGGGCCGCACCCTTTCAATGTATCGATGGCTTCTTTCACTTCTAATGCATTTCCAACTGCATATCCAAGGGGCTGATTCATATCAGAAATTACGGCGGCAGTTTTCCTTCCAACCTGTTCCCCGATTGCTATCATCGTTGAGGCAAGAGCCTGAGCGCCCTCCATCTCTTTCATAAAGGCCCCAGATCCTACTTTTACATCCAGAACAATGGCATCCGCACCTGCCGCAATTTTTTTACTCATGATGGAGCTTGCGATTAGAGGGATTGAATTGACAGTTGCCGTTACGTCACGCAGGCTGTATAACTTTTTATCCGCCGGAGCAAGATTTCCAGATTGCCCGACGACTGCCAATTTATTTTTATTCACCAAATCGATGAATTGCTGCTCGCTCACTTCCACATGAAATCCCGGAACCGCTTCAAGCTTATCAATCGTTCCTCCCGTATGACCGAGCCCCCTCCCGGACATTTTAGCTACTGGAACACCAACCGCTGCCACAAGCGGAGCTAAAATCAATGTGGTTGTATCTCCCACGCCTCCTGTCGAATGTTTGTCAACCTTAACTCCATCAATTTTGGATAGATCGATTTGGTCTCCAGACTCTGCCATGGCTGTGGTCAAGACAGACGTCTCTTCAGGAGTCATTCCCTGGAAATAAACAGACATCAATAAAGCAGACATCTGATAATCAGGGATTTCATCATTTATATAACTTTTAATCACAAAGCGTATTTCCTCCGGCGTCAGGCTTAAACCATCTCTCTTTTTCTCAATAATATCCACCATACGCATAATCCTGTCACTCCTTTGGCAAAATATCCGTTAATGTGATTATCAATTGAATTTTATACCTTGTCAAAAAGATACTTTACAAACAAAGAAATACTAACTATAATAAATTTACAAGCTTACTAAAAGTAACTTAATTAGGAGGAATTATTAAAAATGGCCAATTCCACATGGACACTAGACAAAGCACACAGCGAAATTGAATTTTCAATTCGCCACATGATGATTTCGAGAGTTAAAGGAGCATTCAGGGATTTTGATGCTGAAATCGAAGCAGACCCTGCAGATCTAACAACTGCAAATATTCAATTTACCATTGACATTGCAAGCATCGATACAGGAAACGAAGACCGTGATAACCATCTTCGTTCAGCCGATTTCTTTGAAGTGGAAAAGTATCCTAAACTCACTTTCACTTCAACTTCCATTGAAAAACAGGGAGACGACTATGCTGTTACGGGTAATGTTTCTATGCACGGCGCTACAAATACCGAAACATTTATTGTTACATCAGGCGGAGTAGTGAAGGATCCTATGAGCGGTGCGCAAAAAGCAGGTTTCAGCGTTGAAGGAAAAATCAAACGGAGTGATTACGGTTTGACATGGAACGCCCCATTGGAAACCGGCGGAGTACTTGTTAGTGACGAAGTGAAAATCAATATGGAAATCCAGGCTTCAAAAGCTGAATAATTTTTAAACATAAAATAACCATGCGGATAACATTTATCCGCATGGTTGTTTTAATTAGTGATTTTTTTCTCAGTAGACTCCTGATTTTCAGACAACTATTCAATACCCGAGTCCTCTTTCGTCTTTTGATCTTTCTCGATTTTCAATTTGGCACGGAGCTTTATAAATGTGAAGATGGACTTTGAAATGACGAGGAAGACAACAAAACCTTGCCGCATCCGCTCAAAGACTTCTCTATTTTGACGGACAATTTTTCAAGATGCAGCCTCCGAGAATCATTCCGACAAGCGGCATGATCGAGTTCCCACCGTTTGGGAAACATTTTTCGAAAAGTTCCGCCGATGACCACTAAGACGGCCAAACCCAATACGTTTCCTTGAATGGGAAACTTCTCAACTACATTCAATTCAACTTTTCAAAAAAGACTTACTATACTTTTCACAAAATCAACCAAAAATACTAGATAAGAAAAATATTCCAGCTATTTGTTGCAAGAAATCCTGCTTTCAGAGAAAATAATGTTACAAAGAGAGACTTGAGAGGAATTACTATGGAAAATAAACGGAGTGCAAAAAGTATAACCGGCTGGATCCCTCCCATCCTGCTTGCCTTGGGACTGGTGATCGTCATCAGGACTTTCCTGTTTTCACCGATGATTGTTGATGGCGCCTCAATGGAGCCTACACTACATGATCATGAAAGAATCATTGTCAGTAAAACGATTTCGTGGACAGGAGATGTAAACAGAGGAAACATTGTCATTATCAAAGGTGATGAACCAAAAACCAATTATGTAAAAAGAGTCATCGGGCTTCCGGGCGACATCATTGAAATGAAAGATGATCAGTTATTTATAAACGAGCAGGTAATAGAAGAGCCTTATCTTAAGGAAAATATGAAAGCTGCAAAAGAAAAAGGCACCAACTTGACTGAGGATTTCGGCCCGATCATTGTTCCGGACAACCATTTCTTTGTCATGGGGGATAACCGCTTTAACAGCATCGACAGCCGGAACCGGCTCGGATTTTCCCTCGGTTTCATTGAGAGGGACCGGATTATCGGAAAAAGTAAATTCGTCTTGTTCCCTTTCAAAAATATCAGAGTAACGAAGTAAATGTAAAAGCATGGTCTGATAATCCTTTATTCTTCCACCTGACTGACTTATATCCAAAACAAAAAGTGAGGAGCTAACGCCCTCACTTTTTTAACTACTCATTTTATAAATGTTAAATTGATTTTTCCCGTTTTCTTTTGACTCATAAAGCGCACGGTCTGCTTTATCATAAAGGCTGTCAACATCATCTTCGCTATTTGCCATGGCAATGCCCACACTGATGGAAACATCTATATGTTTTTTTTCCCGGATGTCCCTGAAAAGCCACTGCATTCTATCAATAAGCGTAGAAGCAGCCTTTTTCAATTCTACTTCTTCGATGTCCGGATAAATCACGACAAATTCATCTCCGCCCAGCCTTGCAGCATGGTTTTCTCTTCCTGCGTTTGCTAGGATTTCGTGGGCTGCTGCTTTAAGTATATTATCTCCTTCGGCATGGCCCAAGCTGTCATTCACCAACTTGAAATTATCAAGGTCTATCATCATCAAAGCCAGATTACCTTTCTTTTTACTTTGATATTCTTTGAGGAGTTCTTCAAAAGCCGCTCTATTATTCAGACCTGTCAAAGGGTCATGGAAAGCAAGATACATCGGCCTTGCAACCTGCCGGGCAATGATCAGCGAAATGATGATGGCCGCAACGAAAATAACAAAAAGCTGGATAAAAAACTCCCTTAGACTTTGATTTAGAGCATGGTTCAAGTCTTCTTTATTATAGGCGATTTCAATAACCCGGCTGGTGGAATAGCCTCTTTGCTCCTCGGCTTTATACGGTAAATAATGATAAGTGATTTTTCTCCCGTCTATCTCCCGTTCTGTCTCCTTAGTTTTCCCGGATTTCAATGCCTTTCGAAAAGTCTCCCACTTATCTGTGGAATTCCTTAGATCATCCTCATCTTTTTTGGAACTCCCCAGAATAAATCCACCACTATTATAAACCTTGATGGACTCGACCATGGAGAATCTATTTTCCAATTCTTGTTCAACAGTCAAAAAATTAAAATGCTTAAATATCTCCCCTTGTTCCAATGAAACGCCCAGTTCAATCATATATTTCCTGTCTGGTGTCGGCATATAGCTGAACTTCTTTAATTCCCGGCTGCTTTGTACAATGTCCATGCCATCGTGTGTAAATTTCCCATCGTGCCGCCGTTGGTTAAGCAGATTAGAAAAATTGACGCAGCAAGCACGAAAATCAAGGCCGATATCATCTTTCTCACTGCTGTATATAACAACATTTCTGTTATCGAGGATATGTACATCCATATTATATTTTTCTTTTAAAAACTTAAAATTCCATTTCTCAAAATCTGGCTCTTTTTCATATAAAGAAATCAATTCCTTCGAATTCGCTTCCATTGTTTCCGCCATGTCTTTGTCAAATAACATATATGCCTTGTCAATTGAGCTCAAAGAGCTCAATATATTGTCCTCAATCAAATTAAGCTTCAATCTATGTTCATCAAACAATTTGTTCCTGATCTTTTCCTGATTGATTAAAGCGACTACCAATGATATGAAAATGGAGAACGCTATCATAATCAATGTAAGTTGCAGTCTAAAGTTTTTATTCAAGGGAGGCTGCACTCCTTTTAATGAACAGAGGTAATTAGGACTATTATACTATTAATTAGAAGAATAGGAAATAACTAATCGTTCTTAAGGCTTATAATTCTAGTGTATTTCCATTAACTATTCACAAAGTGCTATTCATTGATTATTCCCTTTTAAAGCCCGGAGAAATGGCCTTCATGATCCGCTTGCATTGAATCACTGGAGCCCGGAAGATCATATCGTGCTCTTTTTATACAACATGAAATAAACCTCAAAATCTCCCCCTTCGAAAGTTGGAAGCTTTCTACTGTTGATAGTCCAAACTTTTTATAAGTAAAAATGAAATTGTCCACTATTTTTTGCAGTATCCTATTAGATTAAATATTGTTACAATTTGAAATAAAGCATTTAATATTTTAAGGAGAGGTTCATATGGATGCAAGAGAATTTCGTCATTGTGTAGGTAGATTTGCTACGGGGGTCACGGTCATAACAAGTGAAACGGAAACAGGGACCCATGGTTTGACTGCCAATTCATTTACTTCTGTTTCACTTGATCCAATGCTGATTTTGGTTTCTGTTGATAAAAAAGCAAAAGCGTTAAGTGTCCTTGAGAATAATAAATTTATAGTCAATATCTTAAAAAGGGACCAGCAAGAGACTGCTATGCACTTTGCAGGACGCCCTAAAGAAATCCAGCCTTTTAAGTGGGAAGACGGCTTATTGGGAAAGCGGATTAAAAACTCCCTGGCATATATTGAGTGCGAGCCATGGGCATCTTACGATGGAGGAGACCATGTGCTTTTTCTTGGTGAGGTAAAACATTTCAAATATAATATAGGCGATCCTCTTCTCTATTATTGCGGACAATTTTCAGAAGTTGCAACCGCCAAGTGATGCTTTCTCATTCTCTCTAAATTGGACAGGGGGTAAGGTAGATGAAGGCTGGCCAATTATTGTTTGATGACCTGTTTGAAACAAATCCCCGAACAGGTATGATTACCTTCAACCATAAAAGAATGGTTTTAGTTTCGGTTGAAGCTCTTGGTTTGTTAAGGCGGGATTTGATCAATACCCTCGGCATGGAAAGGGCAAAGGGATTCCTTATGAGGTATGGCTGGGAATGGGGAAAAAAAGATGGTGAATCCGTTGCTTCGATGTACAATTGGAAAAACATCAAGGAATTGATGCTGGCCGGCCCGATGTTGCACACATTAGAGGGTGTCGTAACGGTTGAACCGGATCAAATCAAACTTACAGAAGACTCAATTCATTTTACAGGATTTTGGAGGAATTCTTTTGAAGCACAGGAACACATTGAATATTACGGGCTGGGTAACGATGAGGTCTGCTGGATCCTGGTTGGTTATGCAAGCGGGTACTTGACAAGCACTTTTGGTAAAGATGTCATTGCATACGAAGAAATGTGTGTCGGAAAAGGCGATCCCACCTGCCGCTTTGCTGCGAAAACAGTGGCAGAACTTGAAGAAGAGAAAAAAGCTGGTCTAAGTTATTATAAAGCTGAATCCCTGTTGTCTGAATTGGACCTGGCTTACAAGGAACTAAATGAAATCAATCAAAATATAATTGAATCGGATAAAATCCAACAGAACCTGACTTATTTCCTTCTTGAAGACAGACCACTCTCTGAAACAATTCAATTTCTTGGGGATACCATTCAGAGAAGTCTTGTTATTGATTATTACAACAAAGAAATTGAAAGCGCTTTTTTAAACGAAGAAGACAAATTTATATATCATAATTGGGCAGACAAATCCATCTATAATGAAGAAAGAAAAAACGACATATCCACCTTCCCCATCAGGGCAAACAACATCAACCTGGGCCGTCTCGTTGTGATTGGAAAGGAAAGAATGTCACATAGAGATCAACTGGTCATTAATAGGGCGCTTTCAGTCTTTACCATTCAAATGTATCATGATTGGAAAATCGCCCGTTCACTTTGGAGAAAGAAAGAGAATTTTTTTGAAGAAATACTAAATAACTTTGACAGCAAGGACTTTGAGAAGTTTTCACACCTCTTCCATTTCCACCCATGCGATATAAACAGAGTGATTTCAATTAAAGTGGAGCCATCAGAAAACAGAAAGGAGGTCATGCAACTATTAAAGCTTGCCCCGGCATTCTCCAATAAGGATATCTTTGCCAATGATGAGTATATCCATATGGTATTGACTAAAGAGGAAGCCGAAAACTCTCTTGAGGTTGCTTCAGATATTCTTGTACATTTAGGGAGTGAATTTAATACTCTTAGATTCTATATTGGAATTGGAAGAGAATCCAATAATTTTCCCACTTTAAAGAAAAGTTATGAGGATGCCAAGTATATCAGTGAATTTATCCATCTTACCAATCCGTCAGAAAGCATTATCTCCTTGTATGAAGATGTTGCAACAGTAATGATGTTTTTAAAAGGGACAGATCAAAATGATTTGATCGCCTTTTATAAAAGGACAATCGGTGGGCTCATTGAATATGATCAATCTAATCAATCCAACTTTTTGATCACCTTAAAGACCTACCTGGATAATAACGGAAATCTTCAGCAAACAGCAGATGAGCTCCATCTTTCCATAGCAGGCCTTCGTTACCGTCTGGAAAGGATCGAGTGCTTATGTAATGTAAATCTTAAAACTGGTGAAGGTCGCTTCAATTGCCAATTGGCCCTGCAAATCTATTTTGCCATCACAATTAATCAAAACCAATATATTGAAAGAAGTGACATTCATTTAATGTAGAATTAACATAGCCTGTCGGACGTCAATCCGACAGGCTTTTTTATTTTATGGTGCATAACCGTAAAAAACACTAGTTTTATCTAAAATATCAGTATTGTTTTGCACTTAAAATAATTCAAAAACCAGTAGATAATAAAAGTATATTATAAAGCGCTTTCAATAGCGGCCAATTCTTAAGGAGGTTAAATATGATTACCCAAGAGCAAAAAACAAAGCTGCCATTAACCGGAAAAGAATATCTAGAAAGTCTGAAAGATAATCGCGAAGTGTGGATCAATGGAGAAAAAGTCAAAGACGTTACCACCCACCCGGCATTCAGAAATGCAGCAAGATCAATCGCACGACAGTATGACGCTTTACATGATGAAAAAACAAAGTCGATACTTACAACTGAAACTGATACCGGCAATAAAGGCTTCACACAGAAATTCTTCCAATTCGATAGAACTGCAGATGATCTTATAGGCTCAAGAGATGCCATAGCCGAGTGGGCCAAAATCACTTACGGGCAAATGGGAAGATCCCCGGATTATAAGGCTGCATTCTTAGCCACTCTAGGAGCGGATCCCGACTATTATGCCCCCTATGACGAGAATGCAAGATTTTGGTATAAAGAGGCCCAAGAAAGAAACTGGTACTTTAACCATGCCATTATCAATCCTCCTGTTGACCGCAATAAACCTATGGAAGCAGTAAACGATGTTTTTGTACGGGCAGAGGAAGAAACAGACGAAGGTATTATTGTAAGCGGTGCAAAAATGGTCGCCACTGGGTCTGCTCTAACAAACTACAACTTCGTTGCACATTATGGAGCAGTACCTGTCGGTTCGGAAGATATGGCATTGGTTTTCATTGCACCGATGGATACACCTGGCGTCAAACTGATCTGCCGCCAATCATACGAAATGCAGGCAGCCGTCATGGGAAGTCCCTTTGACTATCCGCTAAGCAGCCGATTTGACGAAAACGATGCAGTGCTCATTTTCGACAGGGCTTTAATCCCTTGGGAGAACATCCTTATATATAAAGATGTAGAAAAGGCAAATCGCTTTTTTCCGGAAAGTGGATTCCTTCATCGTTTTACCTTTCATGGGGTGACAAGACTATCAGTAAAGCTCGACTTTATTGCAGGACTATTGTTGAAAGCAGTGAAAACAAACGGTACAGACCAATTCCGTGGTGTACAAGCAAATGTCGGTGAAGTGTTGGCTTGGAAAAATCTTTTTTGGTCATTGAGCGATTCCATGGCAATGAATCCGGATCCCGGACGGAATGGGACTGTTCTTCCTAATCTTAAATACGGTCTCGCCTACCGGGTCTTCATGTCTGAAGGATGGCCGCAGATCAAAGGCATCATTGAGAATGTTGTTGCGGGAAACCTTATCGTTCAGCCGTCAAGTGCTGCCGACTTTAAGAACCCCGAGCTGAGACCTCTGATAGATAGACTTTACCGGGGTTCCAATGGAATCACTTCTCTTGAAAAGATTAAGTTAATCAAATTACTTTGGGAAGTTGTCGGAACGGAATATGGCGGACGCCATGAATTGTACGAAAGAAATTATTCAGGAAACCACGAAAACATTCGCCTGGAGAACCTGTCAGCTGCAAATGATTCAGGAGAAGCTGAAAAATATATTGCTTTTGCTGAACAATGTATGGCTGATTATGACCTTGATGGATGGGTCAATGAAACTTGGATTAACCCTGATGATGTCAATTACTTTAAAAACTGACAATACTATTTTTCAAGAGGAGGAACATCATGAGAGTTTTTAAGGATCGCGAGCTTTTCCTTCCCTCGTCTGTAGTTTCCATAGGAGCGTTTGACGGCTTGCATAAGGGACATCAGAAACTCATTAGACAAGCAGTAAAAAGAGCTCGTGAACTGGACGTGCCATCTGTTGTATATACCTTTGATCCTCCTCCCCGAGCCTATTTTCAAAAACAGATAGTGTTGACAAGTCTGGATGAAAAATTAGCTCTGATGGAGAAGCTTACCGTTGATTATATAATCGTTGCAAGCTTCAATGAGCACTACGCTGCTAGGCCTTCAGCAGATTTCCTCGATGAACTTATACAAATCGGAGCCTGTGAAGTCTGGGTGGGCAGCGACTTTCGCTTTGGCAAAGGAAAAGAAGGAGACATCAAGTTCCTATCAAATTATTTTCAAGTGAACACCTACCCTTTTGTTACCTGTGATCAAGGTAAAAAAATATCATCTACGAGAATAAGAGAATTGTTGAAAAACAATGATTGGCTCGAAATTTACCAATTACTCGGAAGAGAAAGCCTAAAAACATTAGATGTCTAAAAAAGGGGCGGAGTTCATCCATGCAAAAACAAATTATTCAACGGAATGAACGTGTAGAAGAAGTCTTTCATTTATTCATTAAGCATATCCAAAATTTCTTGAAGGAAGCAAAATTGAACCACGAAGAATATACCAACTTTGTCAATTGGGCGGACCGCCTTGGAAAAAAAGGTGAACTCCCTCTATATGCGGATGTTTTCCTGGAAACTCACGTACTGAGAGCAATGTATACAGACAAGCCAGGAACCCAACCTTCCCTTCTTGGTCCTTATTTCATCGAGGGATCTCCGCTGGTAGAAAGTCGACCGGGTGAACCACTTGTCCTGACTCAACGGCCGGATGAGGCAGGTGAAGTATTGTATTTTAAAGGGAGTGTAAGCAACACAGACGGAATGCCACTTGGAAATATTCGTGTGGAGATGTGGCAAAACGATAATACCGGAAAGTACTCTGCTTTCGATTCCGACGCACCTAGATATAACTTAAGAGGCCATTTTGATACGGATGAAAACGGGAATTTTGAAGTGAAAACCATTGTCCCTCTTCCTTATTCAATTCCGACAGATGGTCCCACAGGAGAATTTTTGGAGTATATGGACCAGCATCCCATGAGGCCGGCCCACCTCCACCTTATGTTTGAAGCAGAAGGCCATGAGACACTGATCACTCAGGTGTTCTTCGAAGGGGATGAATGGCTGGAAACGGATGTGGCTGATGGAGTGCGTACAGAATTGCTTACTACATTGGAGGACAAAGATGACCACAAAGAAGCCTCATTAAATTTTTTCATGAGACCAAAGTAGGGATCTTACAAGAGGGGCATTGAACATGTCCCTTCTTTTTCTTAAGTCGTCTATAAACAAGGTGGAGAATTTCTTGTCATCCTTACGAATTAAGCGAATGACGACGGAATTGCTGGATATCCCTATCAAATCAGCCGATTCTACGATGATACGAGCTATAGAAGTCCGCTCTAAACAAAAGCGTCGGCCTTGACTCTTCATGAATCTGTTTGAGATCTCCCAAAAAATTGATTATCCCCCCATCATTTCATTTCACATCGTTTTTCCTTGTTCAACATTTTAGACACGACTGATCATTTCTCAAATATTCCAAGCAGGATCAAGTAAGAGATTCTCCTGTATTGAGTAACATGGTATTGAAAAAAACATTCAAGCAGGAACTGGTGATAGACAGAAAATTAAATCCCACAATCACTCCAATCCAGGATCTTGCCTTGTAAACAATCTGAAAAAAAATTGAAACTCAGTAGATATAGCAACGTTTGACTCCAAACAAATTAAATTTTGGGGTATAAGAGATAACCCAGACCACCAATAAAACTCATAGCCTTGAAAGAAACAAGAATCATAAAGCCGGTGGATTTTCAAATAGCATTCAAACTAGTTTAGCAATCCCCCTCTTGAATTAAAGGAACTATTAAATTCTAAAAAAACAGTTTTATTACAATTACCGAGACTTTTTTCTCAATTATTGAAATACTGATATTGCGAACACCAAAATATGACAAAAAATGCTAAAATAATCATTAACTTGGAAAAGGTGGTGGTTATGATAAGAAAGCCTATACTCTGTCTGACATTGCTGCTCCTTGTTTTTTCACAAACAAACCCTTTGATGGCAAATGCTGCAAATACTGTTCAAATTCAAGTTCAGAAGGCGAATATTCGGAGTGAACCTTCCAACGCGGCCAATGTTATTGCACAAGCCGACAGGAATGAAAGTTTCCAAGTGATCCAGGAAAAGTTTGGGTGGTATGAGATTCAACTGCCCAGTGGCGGTACAGGTTGGGTCGCCGGATATATTGTTGGAAACGGCAGCCAAAGCGATGGTACTGGCAAAAAAGGTACTGTTACAGACAATAATGTACATGTCCGAAACAATCCTTCTTTATCAGCCAATATTATCGGTAAATTACATACAGGCGATCGAGTGACAGTGGCGAGCGAAAACAACGGCTGGGCGAACATCGTCTACAACAATCAAAGCGCCTGGATCAGCAAACAATACCTTCAATTTCCCGGAGAAGCAAAGGCTATAAACGAACCGTCTAAAGGATTTGTCTATATTTCAAATGACAAAACCAATCTCCGGTCCGGGGCCGATACATCAGCTCCTGTTATAACAAGAGGATCGCAGGGAGAAAGGTATCCGGTTGTCGGACAGGAAGGCGATTGGTATAAAATTACCTTGGCAAGCGGTAGGGAAGCATATGTGGCGAGCTGGGTCGTTTCGTCTGGTAAAAATACACAGTCAACAGAGGCAACTGCGTCCAATTCATCCAATATATCTCCAGGACTTGCCGGAAAAACGATTGTCCTGGACGCGGGACATGGCGGTCATGATCCGGGAACATCCAATTATACAGGAGTATCGGAGAAGCAACTGACAATGCAGACGGCCAGACGTCTTCAACAAAAACTAAGTTCTGCAGGAGCAAATGTTATTTTAACCCGTTCGGATGATCACTACGTCAACCTTGACACGCGTACCTCTGCTGCAAATAATTCTAATGCCGATGCGTTTATCAGTATCCATTACGACAGTTCCAGTCATCCCGATGCAAATGGTATTACTGCGTATTATCACCACGGGTATCAGTACGACCTTGCCAGTAGCGTCAATCAAGTACTTGACAGTTCACTCTCTCTGAACAATCGGGGAACACACTTCGGGAACTATCATGTCATCAGGGAAAACAGCAGACCGGCTGCTTTGCTCGAACTTGGGTATCTGAGCAACTCATATGAAGGACAGTATGTTACAACCGAGTCATATCAAGAACTCGTTTCAAACAGCATTTATAATGGATTGGAATCATATTTTAACGAATAAAAAAACGAGGCGGACTTTCCGCCTCGTTTTTTATACCTCATCAGAAGAAACATGTAATTCCTCACTAGGCCTTGTTGCAAGCGAAACTGCAATCAGGACGACAAAGCTTACAGCGATTCCATAGATAATCGGTGTAGTAGCTGTAATACCTTGAATAGCAAGGCCTGCCAGAATGACGACCGTACTTGCAATAATGGCATAAAATGCCGCTTTTGCAGTGGCTCTTTTCCAGAACAATCCCAAAATCACCGGAGCAAAAATCCCACCAGATAATACGGCATAGGCAACATCAAGGGCTACAAGAACATCTTGTATCCATAAAGCACACACAATTGTCAATAGCCCGATCACGGTTGTGACGATTCTTGAAAGCTTCAAATATTGCTGGTCTGTTACATCTTTTTTGAAAAAACGCTTAATAATATCATTTGAAACTAATGTTGATGAAGCAAGCAAAGTTCCGGAAGCGGTTGACATCAAGGCTGAAACAACTGCAGCGATAACTAACCCAAGCACCCCCGACGGCAAAATAGCAACAGCCATGCTTGCAAACGTATTTTGCGTATCCTCCAGGCCAGGCAAAATAATGAATGCACACATTCCGATAATGGCTACTGCAACTCCATAAAACAGACTGTACACTCCTGCCGCAACCGTACCAGCCCGGGCAACTTCGATTGTTTTAGCAGTGAGAATACGCTGCCAAATATCCTGTGCAACAACCATTCCCAATGCAAAAAGCAAGAAATACTGAAAAATCTGATGACCGCCTATTCCTGTAAAGGTAAAATAGGTGTCAGGCAAATTGGCCTGCAAAGAAGACCAGCCACCTGCTTTTGACAGCCCCAGCGGAAGCATGATAAAGAAAACCCCGACCGTCATGATGACAAACTGGACGATGTCTGTCATCGTAACCGACCACATGCCGCCAAGGATTGTATAAAATAGTACAATACCACCGCCAACAAGCATGGAAACGTTTAAGTTCCATCCCAAAAGGACATTTAAAATCGTACCCATTCCAATAACCTGCGTAACCGATACCATCATGGCATATGTTGCTGCAATCAATGCACTGACAAGACCTGCTTCAACACCGAAACGCTTACTGAGATATTCGCTGATCGTCATTACCGAGAGATTTGAAATGCGTTTGGCAAGGAATATCCCCAAAAGCATAATCCCCAGTCCCAGCATGACAACGAGCCACATACCTGACAATCCGAATTCATAGCCCAGCTTTGTAGAACCGATCGTCGAGGCGCCGCCTAGAATAACAGCGCCAAGACAACCAAAATACATGAAAAATCCTAAATTCCTGCCGGCCAAAACATAATCTTCCGATGTTTTGGCCCGTCTCGAACCAATTACTCCGACCACGACAAGCAAGAGTAAATAGGCTATCATGATGACAACATCAAACGAATTAATATTCATATTAATTTCCTCCTCTGTCTCTCAGATTTTATTTCTGAGAGTTCTGCTTCTCCTGCTGCCGCCTTTTTTTCAAAGCAATCAATGTGATCATTTCGTAAATGACAGACGATGCGAGCACCGCGGTGATTTCGTTGGCATCATAAGCCGGTAATACTTCCACCAGGTCAAAGCCGACCACGTCGAGTCCATCAAGTCCCCTGACATACTCCAATGCTTCGTAGCTCGTCGGCCCACCGACTTCAGGTGTTCCTGTTCCCGGAGCATAAGCCGGGTCCACGAAATCGATATCATAAGTAACGAATACCGGACGGTCTTTTACACGATCATGAATCCTTTTCATCACGTTTTCAAATCCGATTTCACGTACTTCTTTCATCGGAATGACTTCAAAGCCGAGATCCCTTGCATCTTGAATATCGCCTGGTCCGTATAACGGCCCTCTCATGCCGACCTGGATGGAATGATCCAAATCTAGGAGCCCCTCTTCAGCAGCACGTCTGAACGGTGTTCCGTGCATATATTTTTCACCATAATAATGCTCCCACGTATCTCCATGGGAATCAAAATGAACGAGTGCAATTTTTCCGTATCTTTTATGGAAAGCCCTGAGGTTTCCTAGTGAGATAGAATGATCTCCCCCCATGATGACAGGGATGACATTTTTCTCAAGAAGCGGCATGAGACCTTCAACCATACTGTCGTACGTACGGAGTGCGTTTCCTGGGATCACGTTGATATCCCCGTAATCAACTCCTGAGCAATATTCGAAAATATCGATATCCATATCCGGATTATACGGGCGAAGCAGTACTGAAAAGTCACGGATGTGCTGCGGACCGAAACGCTGCCCCGTCCGATTGGATGCTGCTGTATCAAAAGGCACGCCGAGAACAGCAAAGTCTATATTATCAGTTGTTCTGACCTGTTCCAGTCTCATGAATGTTCTGTTTCCTACAAAACGGGGAGATTGTGATGAGTCTTTTGGTTTATACATATATTGTATTCCTCCTAAAATTCATGATAATAATGTCCACCTTATTACACATGCAAAAAACGTGCCAACTATAAAATTCCTTTTCTCTATGTATTCATTTACAAAATTAACCCGGTTTCGCATTGAAAAAACAGTTTTTCGATGCAAAACCGGGTTAAGATTCATTTATGAATTAATCCCATACTTTTGAAGCTTCCTAACTACACTCGACTGGCTGATTCCCAAATAATCCGCCATTTCATATGTTGTTTTATATTGTCTGAACGCCCTTTTCAGCCAACGTATCTCCACATTTTGCAGTGCCTCCTGCAAATTTTCGGCCTGTTCGGGCATCTCTTCCGTTTCCTGTTTATCAAAGGAGTGAATTTCCTTCTTATGAAACGGGAGAGCACTCGGATAAATAATTCGGTTTTCCGTTGTAATAACTAGACGCTCCATTAAATTTTCAAGTTCCCTGACATTTCCAGGCCAGCTGTAATCAAGTATTTCATGGATTGTCGTGGCATGAAGAGCTTTATCCGTATTATACTTATCATTGAACATCCCAAGAAAGTACTCACATAACTGCAACAGGTCATCCTTCCGCTCCCTGAGAGGAGGAATGGTGATTGGCACGACATTCAACCGGTAAAAAAGATCTTCACGGAAGGTTCCTTCCTTCACCATCTCTGCCAAATCCCGGTTGGTCGAAGCAATGATACGAAAATCTATGCGTTTGGGCTCCGTCCCGCCGATCCTTGTCATTTTCTTTTCCTGGATCACCTTTAACAGCTTGGCCTGAAGATTTAATGGAAGCTCTCCTACTTCATCCAGAAACAATGTACCTTTATTGGCAAGTTCGATAAGACCAGGCTTCCCTTCTCTATTCGCCCCTGTAAAAGCTCCCTTCTCATACCCGAACATTTCGGACTCAAAAAGAGTCTCCGGAATAGCACCGCAGTTTACTTCAATAAAAGCTTCCTTGCTGCGATTGCTTTTTTCATGAATAGCCCTAGCAAAAACATTTTTTCCAACTCCAGACTCCCCTAGAAACACAACGGTCGCATCAGATAGCGCCACCCTTTGAATGAGCTGCCAGACATTGCTCATCTCCTTGCTCTTTAACACAATACCGTCGGTATGCTGTTCCTTATCCCGCAATTCTTGGATTTCAGACTGATAGTATTCCATTTTGGCCCGCAGTTCTTCGTAATCTTCTTTGATCTGTCTAAGCTCGGTCAAATCATGAGAAAAGCTGATAACTCGGATCATTTCTCCGTTTTCATCAAAAACCGGCAAGGCCGTCGCCATGACAGAGCGGCCTGTCAAGGTATGCTGCATCACCTGTACTTCTTTCTTCTCCTGGAGCACCCTTTTTGTAACTGAAGGTGAAAAGACATTCATCCGCTCCAATTCATCCACCGTTTTTCCAATCAACTCTTCATTTTTCATCCCGTAGATTGATTGACAGTTGGGACTGCTTCTCAACACTTTACCCTGTCCATCCGTGATAACAATATTATCGTTCGATGCTTCAAGAATAGCCCTCAATTCCAGTTCACGAATGTCTTCTTCCATCATTTATTGTCACTCCTTTAACCATACATGCCCGGATCTTATATAGTGATAATATTTTACCACAACAATGGTAAAAAAAAGAAAAGCAGAATCAGTAGCTTATGTCATCAATCAAGGTGACAAAAGTCATCTTTTGAAAAACCGTGGTCTGACCCCCAGTATGTTGACGCGTTAACGGGGTGGGGGCCAGACCCCAATGACATACTCCAATGGGCAAAATGACCCCTTTTTCACATGTGACGAAACTTATCTTTCAGCAATACGTAGCTTTTATTGAACCATTTGTAAAGGAGGTCAATTTATGGCTGCTTCTGACATCGAAAAAGACAAGTCTGGATTCGGATGCATGACGTCAATTTTGGCGGTCTTCGCTTCCATCATTTTTTTCATAAAAGGCTACGCATGGATAGGTTGGCTATGCCTGATCCCTACTCTGCTCTTCAACTTGATCTCTTTACTCAGATATACAAAAGGAATCAAGAGAAATAGAAAAGAGCTTCTGAAAGAATTGGAAAGTCTTAAGCCGGGGGGAACTAACTTCAAATCGGAACAAACATTCATTTCACAAAACCTTCTTACGAAAATCTCTATTGATGAAAATGCAAAAAGGATATATATATGGGCACCGAAAATGGCAGATATTTCAATAGCCAAAGCAGGAATGGCATATGAAATGTTTGAATATGATTACTCTGATATTTTGGCAGTAGAAATGTCCGAAGATGGGGTATCCTTAGGGACCAAATCAAGCCAATCCAAAACCGCCCGCTCGTTATTGGACGGCTTCATTTCCAAAGACAACGGTACATTCATAGGCGGTTCACAACCGCCGGAAAAGAAGAAGAAAAATGTGGGCACTTTGGATTTAACTATCATCGCAAATGACTCGGCTCGTCCTCTACACACAATTAACTTTTTTACATTTACAGGCGAAGGCAGCCAGCCACCATTGAAAAAAAATACCCCGGCCTATCGGGATCAAATAAATAGACTTAGAAGCTGGTATATGCAGTTAAGTTTTGTCATGGAAGATAGCAAAGAGAAAAATTCGGTTGAAACAGTCCATGGGCCTTCGGTAAACGAAGTCCCTATTGATATAGATACTTTAACGGCAATGGAAGAATTGCTGGAACAAAATAAACGAAAGCAACTGGGAGAATAGAATGCTAGACCGAAAAGCATGCGACATCGCAAGCTCTTTTCACCAACAGTGTGGGATTCCAAGGAAATATTGTTACCGGCGGAAAAATGCCCCAGGCAACGTCTCTTGGTTTTCATCACAACTTTGCAAAAGTTTGATGGCCCTCGTTTATTTCCCCAGTAAATATTTTTGTATTTTTCCATGAGCAGAAGATTGACTGATATGTAATAGAGTGGCTATTTTATAGCTGGTCAGCCGCTTTCTTAATTAACCCTTCTTCCAACATTTCGATAGCTTCCTTCAAAGGGAGGATATCATTAATTACTATTGGTTTCATAACAGCAGAAATCAGTATTTTTAGCTCCGATTGAAAGCTTTGACGGATGACGAATTTGCACGACTAAGCGTTCGATAAACTTTTCAAGCTCCCGAATATTTCCCGGCCATGTTGATGTTCAATTCTTTCCATTTTCTTCAGTTAAATAAGATTGTTTATTATATTGTTTGTTAAATTGATCCAAAAAATGATATGGATGAGGTAAAAGATCTTCTGTCCGACCTCTTAACGAAGGGATTTCAAGAGGAATGACCTTTAATCTGCAGTTTCTCTTTTTGTGTTGTTAATAGGTCGTAGGGACTCCCGCCTATAAGATGATTTTGAGGCGGTTCATTTTCAAAAAGCTAAAAAATCGCTTAAAATTGTTTAAAACATAGCAAGTGTATAGACATGAAAGGGTTCAGAATGGTTTTAACAGTGTGATCAGAAATAATAATGTCAAAAATCCCATCGGATATATCACCTCTATTTTAATAAAAGCAACGGGTCATCGAGAGGGCGCCACCAACCGGAGCAGGATAATGTCCTGATGCAGCTTCTCCCCGGTTTGCAGGTACCCGCGAAAAATTCCCGGATGGGTATGTTGAAGAGTATTCCATTGAGCACTTCCTTTCTCTTTGGTCAGGAAAAGATATATGGAACGTTTATTGATATCAAGGATACCTTGTTTGAAAAGCTTGGAATAAAAGAGAGTATTCCCGAACGAAGAAATGCACAAAGACTGATGGAGCTGCACGAGATTCAAAAGAAGTATAAAGGAAAACTAAGGAATGATTAACTATAACATTGTTGGTGTTTGAGCCGTTATCAAAAAAACTGATGACGGTTCTTCTTTTGTTTTATAGTACAGCAAAGCGCGCTTTTTCGTATAAGAATCATAGTAAGTCCGCTATGGCTGGTTCACTTGGTTTGTTCCAAATACCCTAAACCCCAACCATAAAGGAGAAGAATACAATGAGTAGATTAGACAATTACGAGATTCTAAATCAACTGAAATATATTGATGGTATTACAATTGCAGACAACAAAGGGATCATCTTGTTTACAATCAAATTTAATCCGCAATTTCACTCAGACATTCTTGAACATGAGGAGATAGTAGGAGAAAGCTTATTTTCTGTCTTTCCTACTCTTAATGAAAAAACGAGTACATTATTAAATGCAATGAAAACAGGTGGTCCTATTTTTAAAGATAAGCAAGAATTTGTTGATTTTAGGGGAAGAAAAATTGAAACCACGAATATTTCTTTACCAATCAAAGCTCATGGGAAAGTTATTGGTGCAATTGAATTATCGAAAGAAATAAGTAAAGAAAATCCTAATCTAAATAATGCAATCGAAATCAATTCAGAAATGTTTAAAGCGAATAAACGATTAGTCGAAAACATTCAACCTGAACGAGCAAAATATACGCTAAAAGACATCATTACGAATAACGAACAGATGAAAAAATTAAAACGCTTAACCGAAAAAATCGCAAAAGGAAGCTCACCTGTATTTATATACGGTGAAACGGGAACAGGAAAAGAATTATTTGCTCAATCACTACATAATGCCAGTAATCGTGCACAAAAGCCTTTCATCACGCAAAACTGTGCAGCAATTCCAGAATCATTAATCGAAAGTATTTTGTTCGGTACAACAAAAGGTAGTTTTACCGGTGCGGAAAATAACCCTGGTTTATTTGAAATTGCGGAAGGGGGAACCATTTTTTTAGATGAGATTAACTCAATGCCAATTAATCTACAGTCCAAGTTATTAAGAGTATTACAGGACGGTTATGTTCGAAGGTTAGGAGATAAAAATATTAGAAAAATTGATGTGAGAGTCATTACAGCGTCCAATAAACGCCCCGAAGATTGTGTAAAAGATGGGGATATGAGACTTGATTTATATTACAGGTTGTGTGTAATGACACTGAACATTCCACCATTACGTGAGCGAAAAGATGATATTAAGCTTTTATTAGAATTTTTTATCTCTAAATATAATGATTTGCTACACAAGAATGTAAACAGTATATCGAAGACGGTGTATGATTTTCTTTTAAAATACAGCTGGCCGGGGAATGTAAGGGAGCTGGAACATATTGTTGAATATGCAATCAATCAAATAGATGACTGGGAAGATACACTTCAAATGAAAGATATTGAAGAGCGGATAAAAAACTTCATTCAACATAATGAAGAAGAGGTCCAAATTGAACCTTTGAAAGAAGCAGTTGCAAGATTAGAAAGGAGAATGATTGAAAAGGCGATTCATCAAACGAAAAGCAATGTATCACAAGCGGCGAAATTACTCGGAATTCCAAGACAAACCTTGCAAAATAAAATCAAATTCTATGAAATTATGCCCAAAAGCTAACAATAAGGAAATAAACTCATGTCTATGGTGCCCAAAATATAACATCACCTGCCCAAAAGTTAACGTTTTAATAAATTATTATAAAGAAAAGCTATCATTTCTTCTGTTTTTTCTACTTAAATCGATGAAATATGGTCATTTCTTTGGCATGCTTCTTGCTTTAATTTAATAAAGATGAAACATAATAGAGTTGCTTTTTTACAAAATTGAAACTGTATAGAGGGGTGTAAGTTGGATGTAAAAGAGTCTTACATGAAATTAATTGTGACAAGGAGAAAACAGACGGTATTAACTTGCAGCATGCTTGAACATATTGAAACCGTGGAGGGAAGAAAATGATATTTGGTGTATTGAAAGACATTAAAGCGGGAGAGTCTCGAGTAATTGCTACTCCATTAGAAGTTGGCACTATTATAAGCGATGGTCATACAGTTCTTGTTCAAAAAGACGCTGGAATTCGCGCGGGATTCAGTAATGAAGATTATGAGGAGCAAGGTGCTGAAATAGTAGAGAAATTAGAGGAGATGTATGAAAGGTCTGACCTTTTAGCAAAAGTAAAAGAAATTGAAGAGATGGAGTACAAACTACTTCGGGAAAATCAAATAATCTTCACCTGTATCCATCCAGCTGCTAATCCACAAGAAGTCCAAGCCATTCTCGACAGCAAATGTATTGCATTTACAGCAGAAGATTCGCATAGATTCGGCTCAGTGAACTGTGAAGCAGCAGGTAAACAGGGAGCTTTAATGGGCTTACAATCGATGTTAACGATAAATGGAGGGAAAGGGAAATTTGTAAGTGGGCTAGCGGGAGCACCTGGCATTAAGGTCCTTATCCTTGGAGGAGGACTGGTCGGAAGATCTGCATTGCAAGTTCTACAGTCGTTAGGAGCTTGGTGTACTGTAATGGATGTAAACCTTGGTACTTTAAGAGAAATTGGAAAGGTTTACAACGAAAAAGTAAATACTCAATTATCAACCAAGGAAAATATCAAAAAAATACTTCCGGAAATTGATATGGTCATTAACTGTGTGAAATGGCCAAAAGAGAGTAAGGATTATTTGATAGATAGAGACATGCTCAACCTCATGGAAAAAGGATCCGTCATTGTTGATATTAGCAATGATGCTGATGGGGCAATCGAGTCTTTCCGTGAAACCACTCATGATCATCCCACATATATTGAAAACGGTGTTGTACACTATTGTGTGGGTAATATTCCCGGGGCTATTGCAAATTCAACATCCGTAGCATATGCTGCTTCTGTGTTAGGCCATCTTAGATCTATTTTAAACTTAGGTGTCACAGAAGCTTGTATCAAAGATGGTTTTTTAAGACGGAGTCTGACGGCATATAAAGGGTATCTCACACATGAAGAAACAAGTGCTATTCAAAACAGACCATGGATAAAACCGGAAGATATTCTTGATATTACGGATAAGGATAATCTGGACATTGCACCGCCCGCTACAGTTACAAGATCAAATAACTATCTAAAGTTATAATCTGAAAAGGAGGATACATTGATGACGTTATATACGCTATTGGTTGACTTCACTCTCGCCAGCATACTTATATTACTAAGTATGCTAATGCGTTCAAAGATCAAGTTCTTGCAAAAGAATTTTATTCCAGCAAGTTTATTGGCGGGTTTTTTGGGTTTGGCGTTAGGCCCCGGATTCCTAAATATCCTGCCTTTTTCAGGGGAAATCGGTTCATATGCAGGAGTGATCATAATTTTTGTGTTTGCTTCGGTAGGAATTAATGGATTCTCATTTTCCCCAGGGAATATGAAGAAAGATCTGAATAGAATGGGAGCATATGCTTCATACAAAATATTGATCATGTGTGCCATTATTTTTATTCCCGTTGTATTTTCAATATTAGTCATTTCTAAATGGGTACCGGAAATTAATTATGGTTTTGGACTACTCTTAGCAACGGGATTCTATGGTGGTCATGGAACAGCAGCTGCAGTAGGATCAACTTTTGAAAGTTTAGGTTTTTCTAACGCAACGGATTTAGCTATGACTTCCGCCACCGTTGGTATTTTAGTAGGGATTTTTGGTGGACTCATATTTATAAAAATGGCTACCAAAAAAGGATATACACAGTATGTTAAAGACTTCTCCCAAATATCAGAAGACATGAGGACAGGTTTAGTAAAGCCAGAGAATCGACCTTCAATTGGGAAGGGAACGATTTCACCCATAGCGCTGGATCCAATAGCATTTCATTTAGGGCTTTTACTTATTCCATCCGGTTTAGGTTACTTGCTAAATACATATATTGCGGATACTTGGGGGCTCGACTTTCCAACATTTACAATTGCATTCATTGTTGCATTGGTCATGTATGCGCTCTTAGGTAAGGGAAAAAAGGGTGTATATAAGTATGTAGACGAAGAAGTAGTAAATAGGTTAGGTAGTTCAGCTACCGATTACCTAGTATTTTTTGGAGTAGCCTCTATTAAGCTGCCCATCGTTCTCGAATATGCACTTCCACTTGGATTGTTAATGCTTTCAGGATTGATCATTGTTGTTTTATTATTGTGGGTTGCTGGGCCTGCTATGAATTATGAAAGTTGGTTTGAACGTTCAATATTTGTTTATGGATATGCAACAGGAGTCTTTGCGATCGGTCTGACCCTATTAAGGGTAGTTGATCCAAGGAATAAATCTAAGACGATTACAGATACGGCTATTGTTGGTCCCCTTAATACGCCTATAGAGTTATTCGCATGGTCGGCAGGTCCAGCCATGCTACTAGGAGGGCAACATTGGGCGTTTGTTGGTATTTTCGCTGTAATTTCTATCTTATGTATTGTAATATCTATCAAGTTTAAATGGTGGTACTGGAAAATACCTTTAGCGGAAAGGCCGGATGCTTCTGCACTTGATGGCGATGGAGTAAACGTCAAATACAATACGCAATCTATTGATAGATCATCCTAAATCTAGTGAATTCGAAATAAGGAGCAGTCGGCTGGCCATGCCGGATTTGAAGGATACCTATGGATGAATCATACATTTCCTAAAGCATTCTTCTTAGCCCTGATTTCGATCATTAAGTTCAAAATGTGATCCTAGAATAATTGAAGTTTTTGAACAACTTTGTTGTAAATTAAACAATTTTATTGTCACTCTCAACAAAACCTTAGCAACTACCTATAGACTCCCCGCTATTTTTTTACAGCGGGGAGCATTTATTTAGAGTACGAGCGCCTCTTCAGCTTGTGTTAAATTAGTCGCAACTATGATTTTGCCGGAAAACTGCTGCACGGTTTCCCTTTCGCATGCGGAAATATCAGCTCACCATGGCAACGTCATATTGAATTTTCCGATAAAATTATTCGAAAGTCTAACCATCCGAACAGCTTATCCTATCGTTAAAACACTGTCACAATACTTATTTTTGATTCCTCTCCCTCCTGATTTCTTCCATTGGTAGGCCCCCGGCCCCCCAATGACTATGATCGATTTCCGTTACCAAGACCCGAACTTGTTCAGGTTTGACAGCAAGATTCTTTACTGCGGCTTCCGTAACATCTGCGATTAAGCCCTTTATCTGTTCACGTTTTCTGCCTTTTAACACTTGCACTTGAAAAATCGGCATAATATCAACATCCTCATTCGCAATAGAAAGAGATACTGCCCAACCCGTTAAATTGGGCTACTATCGTATCTCCGGAATCAAAAGAAATGGCTTCGGACATAGCACCGCTCAGGATGATTTCACCCTTCTTAAATCCTCTGCCTCTTTTGCTGAGCTGCTTGGCAGCCCACGCAATTGCTGTTGCCGGGTGACCGAGAACGGCCGCACTTGAACCAGTCTGTTCCACTTTTCCATTTTTAGACATCACCATACCGACGTTGCCAAGATCCAGGTTTTTCGGGCTGACCAACTGGCTTCCGACCACAAACTTGATTGATGAGCAGTTATCGGCTACGACATCCGTAAGGGTAAAGCGGAAATCCTTATAACGACTGTCAATCACTTCCAATGCTGGTGCCACATACTTAGTTGCTGAGAGGACGTCTTCCTCCGTTATATTGTCTCCTTCCAAATCCTTGTCCAGGAAAAAGGCAATTTCTGGTTCGGCTTTAGGATGAATCAATTCCGATCTTTTCATCGGCTCCCATTCATACGCCAACATATCTGCATGCAAATATCCGTAGATGGCTTCATCGACTCCCATCATTTCCTGTTTGGCTTTACTGGTCAACCCCAGTTTGATTCCGACCGTTTTTGTATGGTTTTCTTCCAACCTGCGGTTGAGTAGTCTATCCTGCAACTCATAGGCCTTTTCAATTGTTAAATCCGGATAAGAATCCGTAATTTTGACTACTTCCCGAGCTTCCCGCTCAGCCTCCAACAGATACTCAATGATTTCTTGGTCGTCTTTCGTTTTCAGTATCATGTTCCCGCCTCCACTGTTTGTTTTTTTGCCAAGTTGGCTGCCAGATCCAATATCATATCCTCCTGCCCGCCGACGACCTTCATTTTACCGAGTTCAATCAAAATATCACGAGGGTCGATACCGAACTTTCTCGCTGCCCGTTCGGCATGAAGCAAGAAGCTGGAATAAACTCCGGCGTAGCCAAGAACCAGACTTCCTTTTTTAATTTCCTGAGAACCGGGAATCAGTGGTCCGACTACATCTTCGGCCAAATCCATCATTTTATATAAATCAATGTCGATAACATAGCCCATGCGGTCCATTACCGCTAAAAGCACCTCCGTCTGCGTATTGCCGGCCCCGGCTCCGAGGCAGCGGACACTGCCGTCAATCCGGGTGGCTCCCTCCTCAATAGCAGCAAGAGTATTAGCCACCGCTACCGACAAGTTGTTGTGTCCATGGAATCCTACTTCAATATCCAGATTATCGCGAAGAGCCTTAACCCTTTCCCGCACTTCGTGAGGAAGCAAAGCTCCGGCGGAGTCGGTTACATAGACTGCTTCAGCTCCGTAGCTTTCCATTAATTTGGCCTGTTCAACCAGTACTTCTACTGGTGCAGAGTGCGCCATCATTAAGAACCCTAAAGCTTCCATTCCCAGTTCACGGGCCATGTTAATATGCTGGGCCGAAACATCCGCTTCCGTTACATGCGTCGCTACTCTTACCAATTTGGCGCCACACTTGCAGGCCTCCTTTAACTCATGTACCGTACCAATCCCAGGCAGCAACAACACTGCGATCTTAGATTGCTTAGCTTCTTCAACGGCTGCTTCGATCAGTTTCATCTCATCCACAAGAGAACGGCCGTACTGGATCGTGGACCCTCCAAGTCCGTCACCATGGCTGACTTCAATATAGTGCATGCCTGCTTCATCAAGGGCACGAATTACATTGCGCACTTGCTGTTCGGTAAACTGATGAGCTACAGCGTGGCTGCCATCACGCAGGCAGACTTCCGTGATTTTAATATCCTTACCAGATTGATTCATAAAGGATTTGCTCCTTTCTGCTTAGTTGATATCGTATTAAGAAAAGCGCAAGGCGCCCGCTTATCAGCGACAAGCACAAGACGAATTTTGATGAGGCAGCTTCTCAGCCACCACAGCAAAGCTGCTGATTTCATTCATCTCATGTGAAGCATCCTTGAGTACTCTTCTGCAGCTTTGCGACGAGGTGAACTTAAGCTTTCCCGAAATTGCTATGCCGCAGGAGCACATTCATCAAGAGTAAGCTTCTTTGCGACTTGTGACCTCGAGCCGATGGGGCCTGGCCGCCTCAGGGCGCGACATCCCTGTCGCTTCGCTTGCACTAGCACGTCCTGTGCGTCGGCAGGCTCAGGCGCGACATCCTGTCGCTTCGCTTGCACTAGCACGTCCTGTGCGTCAGCAGGCTCAGGCGCGACATCCTGTCGCTTCGCTTGCACTAGCACGTCCTGTGCGTCGGAGCTAGACATACCTTATCCTGATTGGATAGAAATCCAGTCTAATTTTATGCTATCTTAAAATTCAAGAAACAACGCTCATACTACGGGCAATATCTTCTCCGACTCGCGCTGCTGCCGCGGTCATAATATCCAAATTACCTGCATATGGAGGGAAATAGTCGCCAGCTCCTTCCACTTCAAGGAAAATGGTGACGATGTTGCCGTCAAATAAAGGTTCCTGCTTTAACCGGTAGCCCGGCACGTACTCCTGTACTTTTTTGACCATTACATATATTGATTCGCACACGGCCTGCTCGTCCATATTTTTAACTTCGCAGTAAATAGTATTTCTCATCAAAATCGGAGGGTCTGCCGGATTCAAGATGATCAGTGTTTTTCCTTTGTCCGCTCCGCCGACTTCCTCAATGCCGCGTCGAGTCGTAATGGTGAATTCATCGATATTGGCGCGTGTTCCAGGACCGGCACTTTTGCTTGAGATGGTGGCCACAATTTCTGCATAAGCCACATCCGCGGCATCATTCACAGCTCTCACCATCGGAATCGTCGCTTGTCCTCCGCAGGTAATCATGTTGACATTATCCGCTGGCGCATCCCCGAACTGAGTGCCTACTGCAGGACTGAAAAAAGGCCCGACCGCCGCCGGTGTAAGGTCCACCACTTTTTTTCCCAGCTCTTTTAGAATCTTTGCATGGCGAACATGAGCTTTGGCAGATGTCGCATCAAACACGATGTCAGCGATTTCCGGTTGATCCACTAACGCTTGGATACCGTTGGAAAAAGTCTGATATCCTTTCTCCCGCGCTTTTTTAAGTCCATCAGAGCCCTCATCTATTCCAATGACGGCGGTCAATTCGATAGCGTCACTTTTCTCCAGTTTAGACATGAGGTCTGTGCCAATATTTCCCGATCCAACAATGGCGGCTTTTACTTTCCCCATAACCATTCTCCTTTCATTTATTTAAATGTCACACTTGCAGAACCGAAAGGTCCAAAGTCAGCTTTTACAGTGTCACCGACTTCAACTGCAATGGCAGCGGAGAGGGCTCCAGGTAAAACCAATTCGCCCTTTTTCAAAGTGATTTCGAATTCATGCAATTTATTGGCCAGCCAAGCTATCGCTTCCGCCGGGTGCCCTAAAGCTGCTGCCCCTGACCCTGTGGCAATTAGCTCATCGTTTTTATAAAGAGCCATACCCGCTGCCCGCAGATCTGTATTTTCCAACCCGGTCTGACGGTCTCCCAGCACGACCTTGGCCGAAGATCCGTTGTCCGCCACGGTATCGATCAATTTAATCCTCCAGTCTTCAATACGACTGTCGATAATTTCAAGGGTAGGCACAACATATTTGGTGGCCATTAGAACATCCAAATATGTAACATTTGGGCCAACCAAGTCTTCACTCAACATAAAACCGATTTCTGCCTCCACCTTCGGGGCAATCATTTCGGCCGTATCTACCGTGCTGCCGTTTTCTACCTGCATATCATCAAATAAGTGTCCGTAATCCGGCTCATCGACATTCAGCATCTTCTGCATGGCTGCACTCGTTAGTCCAACCTTTTTGCCGATAACCGTCTTACCTTGTTCATTTTTTAATTTGACTGTTTCTAATTGAATTTGATAGGCGTCCTTTACCGTCAATGACGGATCACGCTCTGTTAATGGAGATATTTCTTTTCGGGTTTCTTCCGCATTTAATAGTTCTTTGGCGTAAGCCGCTAATGTAGTCAATTTTATCCCTCCAACAAGTAAAACAAAGGAAAGGTGACAGGAAATCACCTTTCTTTTGTTTTGTCACTTTTTGATTGTGATTGTTTTTGCTTCTGTATAAAAATCGAAGCTGTGCCTTCCGCCTTCTCTTCCAATGCCGCTTGCTTTCGAACCTCCAAATGGAGTTCTTAAATCACGGACATACCAGCAATTCACCCAAAGAAGTCCGGAATTGATGGAAGAAGAGACCCTCTGAGCTCTTCTTAAATCGTTTGTCCAGACCACCCCTGCCAAGCCATAGATGGAATCATTAGCAATAGCAACGGCTTCATCCTCCGTCTTAAAAGGAATAATCACCGGCACCGGCCCAAAAATTTCTTCCTGTGCCACCCGCATTTTGTTGTCAACATCGTACAAAACAGTCGGCATATAGAAGTTTCCTCCTCCAAGCCCTTCTACCCTTTTTCCGCCATAGGCCAGCTTGGCTCCTTCTTCAAGACCAATTTGTACATACTTGTTCACTGTTTCCAAATGGCTGCGGGAAACAAGTGCCCCCATATCAGTAGACTCATCCAACGGATCTCCTACCTGGATGTTCCGCACAGCCTCTACGAATTTATCCATAAATTGATCATAGACACTTTCCTGAACCAGGATCCGGGAACCAGCCAGGCAGATTTCTCCCTGATTACGGAATATCGCTTCGATTGAGCCGGCTACCGCTTCATCCAGATCTGCATCTTCAAATACTATGTTGGCTGATTTTCCGCCAAGCTCTAGTGAAACAGGAATGAGACTCTTCGAGGCATTCGCCATAACTGTTTTACCTGTTTCCGATTCTCCTACAAAGGACAGACGGCGGACAAACGGATCGGTAGCCATGACCGTTCCTACCGTGCTGCCCGGTCCAGTTATGATATTCAAGACACCAGGAGGCAGGCCAGCTTCATTGGCAATTTCTCCAAGCATGACAGCGCTCAGCGGTGTGTAGGAGGCAGGCTTGACGACGATTGTGTTTCCTGCTGCCAAAGCTGCCGAGGCTTTCCAGGTCATCTGCATAAACGGCAGATTCCAAGGAATAATCAGGCTAGTGACTCCTGCAGGTGCATAATGGGTATACGAAATATGGTTTTTCATATCGTAATGTTCATGCACCATATACTTGGCCATTTCTGCAAAAAAGCGGAAGTTAGCAGCCGCACGCGGGATATCAAAATCTCGGCTCTCTTTGATCGGCTTGCCGACATCAAGCGTTTCTACATATGCCAGCTCATCCACCTTTTCTAAAATGAGATCCGACATTTTGCACAGTATGCGTGACCGTTCTTCAACCGCCATGTTACTCCATGCACCACTTGTAAAAGTGCGCTGGGCCACGTCGATAGCACGTTTCGTATCGGTTTCATCTGCATTGGCTACAGAAGCCAGCTTTTGGTTATTTGCCGGATTGAGGGAATCAAACGTGGCTCCGGAGTGAGCATCTACATATTGGCCGTCAATAAAAAGCTTGGCATCTTGTATTTTTGCTTTTTCCAATACTTCCTGCTTCGTCACTTTGTCTCCTCCTCGTCTTCCACTTCCAAAATCATCTCAATTTCAATTGCTGTATTGTTGGGCAGTTGCTGCATTCCTACCGCAGATCGGCCATGCTTGCCTTTTTCGCCGAACACTTTCCCTAGCAGGTCAGATGCTCCATTCATGACAACAGGCTGTTCAGTAAAATCTTCCGTGCAGTTTACCATCCCCAGCACTTTAACAATCTGCTTTACTTTGCTTAATTCGTCCAGTTCATTTTTGACTACACTCAACAGATTGAGCATCGACTGCTGTGCAGCTTTGTAGCCTTCTTCTGTTGTCAGGTCCCTGCCAAGTTTTCCGTGGTACTCATCCACTCCCTGCCCTGCGGTAAACAGCAGATTCCCTGTCCGAACGCAGCTGATATAGCTGCCGACGGCCGGTCTTAGGGACGGCAGCTCCAGCCCCAGCTGCTCCAGTCTTTCTTCGGGTGTTTCGGTCATATCTGCAACATTTTCTGTCCGATTCGTCATTTCAGCAACTCTTCCTTTACATTGATATTTAAGAAGGTCAATGCGTTTTCGCCCAAGATGGCTTTCTTTTGTTTTTCCGTAAGCCCGGAAGTATCGTCAATCACTTTTCCAGGCGGAATCTCACGCAGCAGGAAAGGATAGTCCGATCCCATGACAATCTTTTCATAGCCGAAACGGTCGACCATATATTGCAAGTTGAGCGGGTCATAGTTCAATGAATCAAAGTAGAATTTTTTTGCATAAAAGCTCGGCGGCTTTTCAATTTTGCGGATATCTGGCCAGACATTCCACCCTTGATCCAAGCGAGGCAGGATGTAAGGGAAAGAACCTCCTCCATGCGCAAAACAGACTTTCAGGTTTGGATGTTTCTCCATCACTGCGCCATTGATCAGGCTTGCTGCGGCCAAAGCCGTTTCGCTCGGCATGCCGACTGTATACATGAAGTTGTGGCGAGGGAACCGCTCCCTCCCTAGAGTCTCCCAAGGATGGACAAATAGTGGAACATCCCACTTCTCCGCCATTTCAAAAAACTCTGCGAAGGATGGATCATCCAAGTTCTGTCCGTTAACGTTTGTACCAATCTCTATTCCTTTCATGCCAAGCTCAAACATACAGCGCTTCATTTCACGGACTGCAGTTTCTCCATCCTGCATAGGAACCGTTCCAAGTCCGATGAACCGGTCTGGATTTTCTTTTACCGTTTCGGCGATAAAGTCGTTTTGTAACTTGGCAAATTCTTCAGCCTGAGCCGTATCAGCCCAGTAGGAAAAAGTGACAGGAATCGGTGATAGAACTTGGATGTCAACACCTTCCTTGTCCATATCTTCAATTCTTTTTTCAGGGCTCCAGACCTGTTCGGTGACCTCGCGGAAATTTTTTCCAGAAACCATAATATTGGCTCCGCACGAACAAGTTTTTTCTAATACAGGCCAGCGGCCCCCGTATTTTTTCGCAAAATTAGGTATATCTTCCGGGATGATATGAGTATGGAAATCTACTCTCATTTCCACAACCCTGCTTCCTCAGCCATAACATGGCCGCAATTTTCACAAGTACGAAGATCTTCGCTGCTGTCAAATTCTTCAATGGCTGCCTTTAATTGTGTAGCAATATTTGTAAGTTCAAGTGTTACCCGGTGCATCTCATGATCGCAATGATCACAGTACCATACCATGTGCTCTTCAACCCCTTTGCCACGGGGTTCTTCAATAACCATTCCGATCGTATCAGCAACACGGTGCGGGGAATGAGGGACATTTGCAGGAAGTAAAAATACTTCTCCTTCTTTAACTGTAACTACCTCTCTCTTTCCTTCATCATTGATGATTTCAACAAAGCAGTCACCCTTGATTTGATAGAATAACTCTTCTGCTGGACTAATGTGGAAATCACGTCGTCTATTCGGCCCTCCTACCATCATGACAATCATATTGGAACCCGGAAACATTTCCTTGTTATTAACAGGCGGCTGCAATTGATCCTTGTTCTCTTCGATCCAACCTTTTAGGCTGGATGCTTTAAAAGTTCTGATTGTGTCTTTTGACATAATTTTATACCTCCATTCTAAATTTCTCCTAAACTAAAACGCACTCAATTCAGTAAGCGTTTCCAAATTAGGAGTCTTCTATTTAAAATTAGTATAATGAATAGGTACTTTTTAAACTCTAAGGTTATTTCACGATATGAAATAGGCGAAAATTTCTCGCTTTTTATTTTTATTGTATTTTGATTAACCCTTCCTTCGCCAAAATGCTTATTTTCTGTACAGAAATTTTACAAAGTGGATCCCCTTTTTGTTAAGCAATGAAATCTCAGTAATTCATCAACCAGAACATCGTTTCACAGAACATCACTCTTATTCCCGGGCTTCATGTCAGCATCACTTTCATTTTTCTTTTTCCAGACAAAATAGGCGAGGGTTATTAATATCAGCCATGGTATTCCAAGGACCATTGTTTCCTTAAAATCTGCCGAGAACCATGTGGATAGTACAACCAACAGAAGCAATACAGCACCCAGGATCGTTGTATAAGGATAACCGATCATCTTTACCGGTAATTTCCTGCCACCTATCTTGCTCCATGTTTTTCTAAATGACAGATGGGTAACGAAGATCATAAACCATGTGTACATAGCACCAAAACTGGAAATTGATATCATTGTCGCAAAAGCTGTGTCCGGCGAAACAACCGTATATATTGTTGCAATTCCAATTCCAACAGCAGAGGTGGCCAGTGCGGCAGCCGGCACCGACTTTTTATTTAGCATCCCAAACCTCTTTGGAGCATAGCCGGCACGGGACAAAGAAAACATCATACGTGTAGACACATATAGCTGGCTATTCATCGCAGACAGCGCGGCTACCAGAACGACAAAGTTTACAATTCCTGCGGCACCAGGAATATTCAAGATTTCCATCACTTTTACAAATGGACTTTTTTCAATCCCGGCAGCACCCCAGGGAACGATCATCAGCATAAGAGATAAAGTTAATATATAGAACAAAATGAGCCTCACAACAGCCGACCTTAATGCAAGGGGAACTGCTTTTTCCGGATCCTGCGCTTCACCCGCACTCACCGCTATCATCTCAATGCTTAAATAACTAAATAGCGAGATAAAGATGGCAATCCACATTCCCCAAAAGCCATTTGGGAAAAAGCCTCCATCGTTCGTGTAGTTTTGCACGCCGATTCCCGCGGTACTGTCCGCTCCTACAATTACATAAACAGCCAATATTATAAATCCTGTGATTGCTACAATCTTTATCAGAGACAACCAATATTCAACCGTCCCAAACAAATTTACACTGGTTACGTTAACAAAAATGAGAAGTCCGGCAAAAAGAAGAATCCACACAATTCCCGGAACTGTCGGAAACCAGTATTTCATATAAATCGCGATGGCAGTTACTTCTGTACCAACCGCACAAACGAGGCAGAACCAATACGAATAACGGACGGTGAATCCCGCCCACGGGTTTAGATACCGTTCCGCATAAGCTCCAAATGAACCGGAGGTCGGATGCGCCACAGTCATTTCGGAGAGAGCTCCCATCAATAACAAGGCAATCAAAGCTCCGATGGCATAACTGATGATTACGCTTGGTCCAGCTGTGCTGATCGCGAACCCGCTGCCCAAAAACAACCCCGTTCCAATCGCTCCGCCTATCGCAATCATCGTAAGCTGGCCGGTGGTCAGCTTTTTGCTTAATCCCTTTTCCCTATCAATAATGTTCTGAATTTGATCATCTCTTTTCAATTGCCACTCCCCTTTAACAATTGACCTTTCTGTAAATACCGAATGCTAATTTTACATCATCTTTTTTATACACTTAGAGCGTGCAGGCCCCTCCTGCACGCTTCCAATAATTATGTCCACCCGAGGAGAGGCAATGCCTGCTCCTTTTTCCCTTGTAAAATAAGTTCTCTTATTCTAGTGGAAGATATTCTTTCTCCTTTAGCACAACAAATAGAATTCATTGACCGGACCGGGAAGTGTCCTCTCAAAGAGGTCAAATTCCCGGCACGGTTATTGCCGAATCTGAAATCTTTTCCCACTATTACAGCTTTTGGATTGATCAATGATAATTCCTTAATAAAATCATCTGCTGTCCGTTGAAGATAAGCTTCATCAAACCTTGCCAACACGACATGGTCAACACCCAAATCCTTGAGCAGCTGAATTTTTTCATCCGAATTGGTCAGTATCTGAGCACCTTGAAAGTACGCACGGGGAGGAGGATAAAATGTGTAAACCACACTTGGAACTGCCTCTAAACGGCTTGTCCTTACCATTTCACTGATAACGGTTTGGTGTCCGCGATGTACTCCATCGAAAGCTCCTATAGCAACAACCGATCCAGGTAATGTAAGTCTTTCATTCTGGTGAACCCTCAACTGACTCCCTCATTTCTTTGAATTTAAAATGTATTACTTGCTTAATTCCTTTGAACTTTTTTGATATTCCTCTGACATCAACAGGGATTCCTCCAAAGCACGTTCCACACGAGGATAAGAAGGATTATTTCTCTTATGAACGTTATAGAACATCCCCATTTTGCGGACCGGGTCACCCGAATAATACCGTTCATACTGTACAAGTCTTTGTCCAAATGCCTCGCCGCATAGATCCCAGGCCAGCTTGAACAGACGGACTCTCTTTTCAGATGAGATTCCTGCACGGCCGGAATAATACTTATTCATATCTTCAGAGATTTCCGGATTCATAAAGTCGGCTCCAGTAGGCGACATCAAAAGACCGCCCGCTCCGATCGTCTGGAGAATTTCAATTGCTCTCGGATACATGTTAGGCAGCAAGCCACGGATGGTTTCTAACGGTACAATGTTAGGAAGCGCTTCGCCTTGTTCCGTAATAGTATACTCCCGTTCAGCGGTGCGGACCAATGCTCTTATCGTTTCAACACCTTGTATCAACTCAGACAATTGGTTTTGAACATTCAGGAATCCATCCACACCGATGGAATCCGCGATGGCACATGTCACATCAGTCACAAAAGAGATTTTCGCTAATCCCCTTACAGCTGACTGATGGGAAGGCTGCAAGTTAGCTCCTGTTTTCGGATACAGCAAGTTGCCGGCTTCCACATTTTGATTGATGAAGACGCGGTCCCAAGGAACTAATACATCATCAAAAACCAGCACTGCATCCATTTCTTCAAACCTTGAAGCAAGAGGATGATCCCACGTAGAGCGCTTTCCATCCTGTGTCTCTTCACGACAGTAGATCTTCAAGCCCGGTGCGTCGATCGGCAGCGCAAATGATACAGCAAACTTCTCATCACCGGGCTTAAAGCTCGGATAAGAGTAAATAATGACTTCATCCGTGATTGGCGCCAGTGTTGCCAGCATTTTTGAACCGCGGACGATCAACCCACCCTCCGTTTCTCTTACCACTCCCAGGTGAGAATATTCAGATTCCTGCTCATGCGAAGATTTACTTCGGTCATTTTGCGGATTCACAATCGCATGCGTGAGGAATAAATCGTTGTCTCTTATATACCTGTAATAATTAATAATATTTTCGCCGTATCGGTCTTCTCCATACTGTCTGAAAAACCAATCATTCGTCGCAAAAGATGTGAGCACCACATTTAAAAAATCCGGGGTTCTGCCCATCAGTCCAAAAGTGGCTTCAGCCCATACTTCGAATACACGTCTGCGCTTTTGAAGATCCTCTCCATCTCTTGGTATCAAAAATGAATTATTGACCCTTTCACCTGTTTCTTCACAAATATGAGTAATATCGTTCTGATACTTGGGGTTATGCTGCATATCGTATAACTTGGCCATCTCTTTAATCGGCTGATTGAAAACCGGATGATGATAGACATCCGTTATTCTTTCACCGCGAAGCCATACCTCCGGATTTCTTGCTTTAACGCCTTTAATATAATCTGCGCCCGTTCTGATACCCATTTTCTTCCCCTCCATATAGTAAAATGTTAATTTTCTGCCAAAAGAGATTTATATTCTGTTTCGAAAAATTTCCCTCTGTAGAACAATAGACTTTCCGTGTCATTATAAGAAAAATCTTCTACCTGCCCTACAAACAACAGGTGATCCCCGCCTTCATACTCCGCCCATGGAGTACATTCAAAGTGAGCTGATACCCCTTTTAGTCTTAGACCTTCCTCCCACTCGACCATAAGGTTCTCCTGAGGACGGCCTGCAAACTGCATAGCATAAGCTGATTGATCCGCAGATAAAACATTGATGACAAAAGATTTGTTTTTCAATTCTTCGAAAGCCTTAGTATTCTTATCTATTGAAACAAGCAAAAGTGGTGGATCCAAAGATACTGAAGTAAAAGAATTGACAGTTATCCCTCGCTTTTGGCCCTCATCATTCACCCAGGTAACCACTGTGACACCGGTGCCAAAACAGCCAAAGCAATTTCTTAACTCTCTGATATCCATTTGGTTCCTTCCTCCTATCGTAACGTTTGTATTATCAATATATTGAAAACGCTATCAATGCTCAATCTCAAGATTTCTCATGATGAAATCGTCAAAAAAGTTTTTCAAAATGATTGTATTTATTTTTTATATCATCACAGAGTTTCTGAACAATGGAGCTTTTTTCCATTAAAAAAAGTGATCCATGCAGATCACTTTTCCTTACTTATAAAGGCTTGGCAGCCATAAAACGGCATCTTTCCAATAAGTAATCATCATCAATATCGCGATAGTTGTAAGCAGAAACGGCATAATAGCCTTTACAAGAGTCTCTATTTTGACCTTTGCTACTGAGGAAACAATGAACAAGCCTGTTCCAACCGGCGGCGTTAATAGACCAATTGTTAAGTTTATGGTAATGATGACACCAAAATGAACAGGATCGATTTGATAGGTCGTCAGCAGAGGTGCCAAAACAGGAACCAGAATGATTAAAGCAGCAATTCCATCCAGTACGGTTCCCAATAAAAGCAGGAGGATGTTAACAAGTAAAAGGAACACCAATGGGTTATCAGATAGGCTTAACATAGATTGTGCCATTAATTGCGGAATTCTCTCATAAGCGATAATGTAACCGAACAGACTGGCTGTTACAATCAAAAAGGTTATCGTTGCTGTATTGACAACCGTATTGAGCAAAATTTCCGGAAGATATTTTATTTTTAACTGCTTATAAGAAAACCCGATAATGACGGCTATGATACAGGCAACAGCAGCAGATTCAGTTGGTGTGAAAATCCCGCTTAAAATGCCATATATAATAATGAAGGGAATCAGCAATGCAGGCAAGACATTTAAAAGTCCCTTGAAGATATCCTTCAGCGTTCCCCGTTCACTTCTCGGGAAATTTTCTTTCATATTCATTAGCCCAATCACGATAATAAACCCTATGCCCAACAGAATTCCAGGAACAATCCCGGCTATAAACAGATCACCAATTGAAGCTCCTGTCAGGGTTCCGTATATGATAAACAGCATACTTGGCGGGATTACCGGAGCCACTACTGAAGAGGCCAAAGTCAAAGCTGAAGAAAACTCCCTTGAATATCCTTCCTTTTCCATTTCAGGCACCATGACTTTACTCATCATTGCAGCTTGTGCATTTGCCGAACCCAATATCGAGGCCAGAAACATATTCGCTATAATAGAAACATAGGCTAAGCCGCCTTTGAAATGACCAATCAACACTTTTGCGAATTGAATCAGCCGGCTTGTAATTCCCCCGAAGTTCATCAACTCACCAGCCAACATAAAAAGCGGGATGGCGAGCAGCCCGAAGTTATCCATCCCCGAAAACATTTTTTGAGGGACCGTTGCCAACAACGTGATATTGTCGGTTAAAAATAAATAAGCAAGAGACGTAATGGCCAAAACGAGAGAAATCGGGATTCCAATAATCAACAACAAAATAAAAACGATAATGGTTGATGTTAAGCCAAGTGTCACAATACATCACTTCTCTTCGGTGTTTTTTTGATCAGTTCCACCATGTAATCTAGCAGGTGGATAAAAGCAAAAGTCAGGCCAACCGGAACAGACAAATATGGAATCCACATTGGAATCCGCATGGAACTTGACTTCTGAGGTGATAAAGTTAAGACCCACTCATAGCTTAAATACATTAGTACTGCCAAAGCTGCTAAAATAATAACATGGGTAACAATCATGAGAATTCTTTTTCCAGTTTCAGAAAAACGATCAACTAAAAAAGTAATAGAAGCTTGGGACTTATATTTAAGTCCCAAACTCCCTCCCAGAAAAGTCAGCCAAGTTATCATAAAAATACTTGCTTCATTCGCCCAGAAGAGTGGGGCGTTTAAAAAATATCTGTAAACAACAGCAACAAATAGAACAAGGGTTATTGCAGCCATTAATATAATCGAGACAAGTTTTTCAATCTTTTCAATCCAGTTGCTCAATGTCTTCATAAAAAGCAGCCTCCCCCTATTTTCGGAACGTGTCAATAAATTCTTCGATCAGAGGATCTATTGCTTTGTATTTTTCATCAAATTCTTTTGTATATTTCTCAAACAAAGATGGATCAATTTCGTAAAGTTCCATACCTCTTTCTTCAAGAGTTTTGATGAACTCTTCTTCCTGTGATGCACGCTTTGTCGTGGCAAATTCAGAAGCAGCTGCCATGGATTCTTCCACAATTTTCTTGTCCTCTTCAGACATTCCTTCGTATAGATCTTTGTTCATAATCATCACGGAAGGCCATACCATATGATTGGTCACAGCTCCATAACCCGTCACCTCGTTATAGTTGGAAGTGACTGCAGCATCCAAGTCCATATCCATTCCGTCAATAACACCTGTTTGTGCAGATTGATAAACATCAGGCAAAGAGATTGACTCAGGGCTGACTCCCAATGAACGGTACCAATCTTCCAAAGCTGGACTTGGGGTTACACGCAGAGCCAGTCCGTCCATGTCTTCCGGTGTTTCTACTTTTTCTCTAAACATCATCGTACGGTGACCTGAGAAGAAATAATCTAAAGCTTTTAATCCTTGATCATCAAGTGTCGCAAGAATTTTTTTAGCCACATCACTTTTACTTGCTTCCAATGCATCTTCGTATGATCCAAAAAGGTAAGGCGCAAACCACGCGCTGAACGCATCGGATTTGGATGTCAGGAATGCGTTTGTAATGAACGCAAAATCCAATGACCCTGTCTCCAACTGTTGTACCATATCAGAATCGCTTCCCAACTGTCCGCCAGGATATAATTCCATTTTCATTCTCCCATTAGAGCGCTCTTCCAACTCCTCAGCCAACTTTTCAGCTGCTTCATTCCATATGTGGTCAGGAGGAGCAATATGTCCCAGCTTGAATTCGTAGGTCTTCTCCCCACCCTCTCCACCATTGCCGGATGATTTCACGGAGCCTCCGCTGCCACACGCAGATAAAAACATAACTGCAGCGATGAACATGACAAGAATACGGAATCTATACTTCTTCATAACCAAATTCCCCCCTAGTTTTTATGTGTGTCATTTATTGATGCGTATATCAGCGATATAATTAAGAGTATTTAAATTTCTTAGAATATTCACTATATGAACCATTCACTTCAATATAGCCCAACTCCCGCGAAATCGCTTTTGCCGTATTTACTACACTTTGAATAATATGGCTTCTGTGAAGGCTTTTCATGTAACTTGTCGGACCTACTAAATTAACCGATGCAATGGTCTCCCCGGAATACGACATGATTGGAGCGGCAATGGCATAGGTACATGTGTCATTTTCATTGTTGCTGATTGAATAACCTTGTTTTCTTACAGACTCTAAGTCTTTTTTCAGTATTCTGATATCTGTTATCGTATTTGGCCCTTGTTGCAACAATCCTTTATCAATTGTTTCCTGAAGGTAGGCATTATTATAAGCCAGCAGAGCTTTTCCTGCGCTTGTGCAATAAGCCGGTTTTCTCGCTCCCAGATAGGTGGGAACCGAATCGGCATCTTCCGAGGAGATTCTTAACACAAAAACAACATCCCCCTTATCGAACATGCCAATATGTGCTGTCCCCCTGAATCTATCAGTCAACTCTTTTACTAAAGGCATCGCCCTATTATAAAAGTCTTGTTGGAACATCACGCTATTATTCCATTCAAGCAGTTTCCATCCTAATCTATATTTCCTGTCAATGTCTCTTATTAAAACGCCTTCATTACATAGTGTCGAAATCAGGTGGTGCGTAGTACTTCTGCTTAATCCGAGTTTTTCAGCTATCTCTGCATTTCCCAACACAGGCTCTTCGCGTGTAAAACAGCTTATAATTGCGCATGCCCTTTTAACTGAAGCAATCATACGGACCACTCCTTTTTATTTGTAATACCGAAGACTTCTTTTTCATACATACTATAACTCTATCTGTCCCTCACCTCCCAACCAAGAAAGCGTTATCATTTTCTTTAAATACTAAATATCAAACATAACTATAATGACAAAACAACTCCCTCACAAGGAGGAAGTTTAAAATAGTGAAACTCTATTTAAGAAAAGCCATGCATGCGATCATCCCTATTTTGTAAAGATGACATGGTAAATAATAAAAGCATCATTACGATGATCATGAGCAAAGTAACAAAAAACCAACCCGTTCTAAAAGACCCGGTCACATCCAAAACAAACCCAAACAGAGGGGGGCCGATGATCACACCCCACGAGCCTATCGTAATACTGAACCCTGTAGCCAGTCCGGACTGATGTGGCGGCACAAGCTCAGTTGTGGCATTCATCCAGATCCCATTAAACCCGGAAATACTAAAGCCGAACAAAAATGCGATGGGAATCATCATTGTATAAGAAGTATTAGCCGGAAGAAGCGCCACTAAAACGGACACACTAGCAGCTAGCAAGGAGATAATGAATAATACAATAATCCTTTCTCCTTTAAATAGGCGATCACTGATTACTCCCCACCCGATTCTGCCGAAAGAGCCGCCTACTTCTGAAATAACAAGCAATGTGCCTGAAAGAAATAGGCTGATGCCGAGTCTTTCGTAGGAGAACAACACTAAGTAAGTGTTTAAAATCATTTGTGCTCCACTTAAAATCAACGCACTGACACTTACTAATACCAAGGGCTTATTCTTTAGCAAGTTTTTAAAGTTCAGTAGAGTATTATTTTTCTTTCCAGTTAATACATTAGCTTTTTTCTCTCCCGGTTCCTTATATGAAAAATAAGTGAGTATTCCTGCTGCAAGTAAAATCGAGCTCGCCGTTAAAACTGTAGGACGCCATCCCCAGTAGCCCGCCAAAGGCAACAGCAACAGGGCCGCCATCGCGGAACCAAACGTAACGCCCATCTGTTTGATTCCCATGGCCGTTCCCCTTTTTTCAGCCGGAAACCAAAACATGATTCCACGGTTTGTAGCAGGGTGAGATGCACCATAGCCGATGCCCCCTATCACCACAACTGCAAGCAACGGAATAAGCGATGAAGTGAAAGTCATGAGAAAAAAACTGCTTCCCAGGCAACCAGTCAACAAAATGAGTAATTTTCTCGATCCAATTTTATCTGCAAGCAATCCTGCTGGCATCGACACCAACGACTGCCCCAAAAATAAAGCTGCAGGGAGCAAGCCTATTTGCGCTTTTGTCAGATCTAAATCTTCCCCTATCAACAAACCTAACGGAGCCAGGCTTCTTCCCACAAAAGCCACAAGTGTCTGTATCAGCAGGAGCCACCCTAGCATTTTCCAAGGTACTCTATTAGCATACTCTTTATACAAATCTGTCATGAACAATCAACTCTTTTTCTATACAAGTTTTTAAAAAGACTCTATTATTTAACCTTAACAGGTTTCTCTATTAAAGAGATGGCATAGTTTCAAAGTATGAAATTCAGTAGATTTTGTTAGAAAAAAGGGTAACAGCCTTGTCAATTGAGAGTTTAAAAGTTGAAACGATTTAAAGAGCCAAAAATAATTGAGGGTCATCTATTAATATATATAGTCATGAAAAGCTTTTTCATGTAAGTGAGGAAAGAATCTTACACACTCGGCATCTGTCACCACATGAAGAAAGAAGAGGTATCTTGAAAGAGGAGTGAAACCTCGAAATAGATGCTGAAGAAACGGAGCATTATTGGAATCCCCTTTCCACAACATCATTCCAAGCACAGAAAGAATACATATTGCAGCGAACCGAGATGAGCTGCCTACATTGGAGCAATCTTATTGTACATTTTAAAGGGATGCAGATCCCCCATCAGGACAATAAAAAAATTGGTTGAAGAGGTAATTTTTTATAAAAACAGAGGCATCGCCCTCCAGGCAATGCCTCTTACTTTTACGCCAATGGCCTCAATACTGCCCTTACCGGACTCCCGTCCGCTCCTTCAATGGCCAGTGGTAGAGCGATTAATTCATAGTCTCCCGGCTCTACCTCACTCAACACGATGTTCTCCAGAATATAAACACCGTTGTCATTCAGCGAATGGTGTGCATCCATGGTTTTGCTGTCAATTGCATCAACGGACGGGCCGTCCGTTCCAAGAAGGCGGATGCCTTTTTCTTTAAGAAAGGAACCGATGTTTTTACGGAAAACCGTAAACTTTTCCGGAAATCGGCTTATACCCCGCCCATCCGATGTTTTGAGAAGCAGGCGCTCGACACCATCCAGATCGAAGCATTCCAGTTCTTCCCTTCCTATCATGTCGCAGCCAGTCACATCCACTACTCGAGCTGTTCCGATATAGATGTTGACATCAAGTTCGTGTATTTTTTCTCCGTTCTCATCAAAGTGGTACGGAGCATCAACGTGCGTCCCTGTATGGACGCTTGTTGTAAATTGGCCAATGTTTACAGAGCCCGTCTGCTCCTTCGTGAAGCTCAATGTAAACGTAAAAGGTGTATCGCCGGGCCAAACGCCAATATCATTAGTCAGCGGCTGCGAAATATCAATCCATTTCCGATTTCCCATGATAAACCACCACCATCTTTTAGATAATCCCTAATGTATTTAAAAATACAACAACGATTGTAATTGGTACAATCCAGGTCATCAAGACACGCCAAGAAGAATACAAAACGCCAGAACGCGATCCGTTCAATTGGAATTCTTCTTTTACAAGCGCTTTATCCATGCGATGGATAATGAATAGTGCGATGAGCAGGCTACCAAACGGCAGCATGATGTTGCTGACAAGGTAGTCGGTCGCATCGAACACACTTTTTCCAAAAATCATGAATTCCGCCAGACTGCTTGAAGAAAGAGCAGCAGGAATCGCAGCCAGGGTGATGACTAATCCTGCAATCCAAGTGACTGGCCTTCTTGAACGTTTCCCGTTGGACGTAAATGCAGCTACAATAATCTCGTACAAGCTGAATGATGATGTCAATGTGGCAAATAAAAATAGAATCAGGAATAAACTCAGGAACAATTCTCCAAATGGTATTTGTGCAAATACCGAAGGCAGTACGATGAACAACAAACCCGGCCCTTCGGCAGGCTCATATCCAAACGCAAAAACCACTGGAAAAATTGCTAAACCTGCAAGCAAGGAAACGAAAATGTTCATTCCGACAACAGAACCTGCGGAAGATGTCAAACTGACATCCCTTTTTAAATAGGAGCTGTACGTAACCATGCATGAAAATCCGACTGCAAGTGAAAAAAACGACTGCCCTAATGCATATAGCAGGGACTCACCTGTTATACTTGAAAAGTCCGGAGCCAGGAAAAACTTTACTCCTTCCATCGCACCATCAAGCGTCAGGGCACGTATAACCAAAATGATAAAAAAGATGAACAAAAGCGGCATCATATATTTATTCGCTTTTTCAATCCCATTTTGGACGCCCATTGAAATAACTAAGATATTAATCAATGAAAATAGCAATAAACCAAGAAGGGTCATGGAAGGGCTGCCAATGACTGATCCGAATAGTTCCGGATAATTGACCCCATCACCAATCACCTTTCCAACAACGGACTTTCCTGTATAAATCAATACCCAGCCGCCGACAACACTGTAAAATGAAAGCAACAGGAAACAGCCAAGAACGCCCAGTCTTCCGACCCACACCCAAAAGCTGTCAGGAGCCAGTTTTTTATATGCACTGATGGCTTCAGCCCCAGATCCCCGTCCAATGATAAATTCTGAGACCAGCATCGGCAGTCCAATCAGCAAAGTAAATACGACAAAGATGAGGAAAAAGGCCCCTCCACCGCTCATTCCAGTTACATAAGGAAATTTCCAAATGGCGCCAAGCCCGATTGCAGCACCAGCCGATGCCAAAATAAAGCCCAGCTTGGATGACCATTGATCCTTTCTATTCTCCATTACTCTTCCCCCCTACTCTAAACCTTCTGATAATTTTTTATCTGAAACCATCATCAATGTACATCATTGATGATGGTCCGGAACCGTATTACAATTCAGTTCTCAAATCCCAAAGTTCAGGGAAAAATCGATGGTCCAATACTTGCTTCAAGTAGTTGACTCCTGAAGACCCTCCAGTACCCATTTTAAATCCGATGATTCTTTCAACTGTTTTCATATGGCGGAAACGCCACTGCTGCAGCCAGTCTTCGATATCAACTAGCTTTTCCGCAAGTTCATATAAGCTCCAATATTTGTCTACATTGCGGTAAACCTCTCTCCAAGCTGCCGCTACGGTAGGATCACCCGAATAGACTTGTGAAAAGTCGCGGTCCAACAGTTCCGGGTTAATATCGAAACCTGCGCGCGCCAAAGCTTTAATAGCTACATCGTAAATGCTTGGAGCCTTGTATGCCAGCATAAGGGCTTCGTGCACCTCAGGATCTTTTTCATAGATTTTTAAAATATGGGTTGATTTATAACCCAGTGCGAATTCAATCAGCCTGTATTGATATGATTGAAAGCCTGAAGCCTGGCCAAGAGAATCACGGAACTCCAAATATTCAGCCGGAGTCAATGTGGAGAGAACGTCCCAAGCCTGAATAATCTGAGTCTGAGTTTTGGATACACGGGACAGCATTTTGAAAGCTGCGTGCAGCTCTCCTTCATCAATCGCTTTAATGGCAGCTGTCATTTCATGCAAAATCAGCTTCATCCACAACTCACTCACTTGATGAATAATGATGAACAGCATTTCATCATGATGGTCGGAAAGCCGTTTTTGACTCGATAAAACTTTGTCCAGGTTCAAATATTCCCCGTAAGTCATGTTGTTCTTGAAATCAGTATGGATCCCCTTTTCGCTCTCCAGTTTTTTATATAGCTCCGATATGGATTTTGACAATGTCTTCTCCTCCTTTTTTCATTAACGTGTGAACGCCTTCATAGACGATCAAAAATCAAGGGATGTCCGGCTGAGCCGGCCTACATCCCTGCTTATGCAACAACATCCCGTTTGTTTTCAAATTTCTTATACTCTTCATTTTGCATGATCTTTTTCAGAATCTTGACGACCTGCCATACCTCTTCAAACGTATTGTAAAGGGCCACTGGTGCCAAACGGATTCCATTCGGTGTACGGAAATCCGGAATGACGTTGTTTTCCTTCAATGCTTTGCAAATACGAGCAGCTTCCTCATGCTCTAGGAAAATGTGGCCGCCTCTTTTCTCTTCATCCCGGGGATTTGCCATGGTAAAACCGAATCCATTTAATTCGGCATCAATCAACGTCATCATATAATCCGTCATTTTCAATGATTTTTCACGGATTTTTTCAATACCCGCTTCCTCGAACATCGACAATGATCCCAGAAGCGGAGCTGCACTTAGCAAATGGGGAGTTCCCATTTGCATCACCCCTGCATCAGGTGCTGCCGACAACTCATGCTCCATATCAAACTGCTTATTTTTATCCGAACTGAACCAGCCTGCAAGTCCGGGGCTTGTTCCAAAATGTTTCTTGTTCACATACATGCCCGCAACGGAACCCGGTCCTCCGTTCAAATGTTTATACGTACACCAAAAAGCGAAATCCACATCCCAGTCACTCAGAGAATGGGGAACAGAACCAATGGAATGGCATAGATCAAACGCAATTAGAATTCCGCGTTCATGAGCCGCTTTCGTCAATCGCTCCATATCCAAAATCTGTCCGCTCCGGTATAAGACACCAGCAAGAACAATAATCGCCACTTCATCCGTCATCGCATCAATGATATCGTTTTCATCAAGCGTTTGACCGTCCCGGCTTTTTACTTGGATCAAATGCTCTTCGGGATCAAGTCCATGGACCCGAAGCTGGCTTTTTATAGCATAAATATCGGTTGGAAAGTTTAATTCATCTGCTAATATCTTCGTTCTCTTCCCTTCCGGTTTGAAAAAAGTCGAAAGGATCTGATGAAGATTGACTGTCGTTGATCCGGTTACAATGACTTCATTTTGATCGGCGCCAATCAGCGGAGCACATTTTTCACCAAGCTTTTCTGAAAAATAAAACCATGGATTGTCTCCTTTTAACCAACCGTCAATGCCGAACTGCTTCCACGATTCCAGCATGGATAATAGTGATTCTTCCGCTCTTTTTGACAACAGTCCGAGGGAATTACCGTCAAAATAAATCGTTTCCGGCTGGATGTAAAATTCATCGCGATACTGCTTAAGGTCATCCTCCCGGTCTAACTGCTGAGCATATTCCAATGATGATTTCTCAGTCATATTACCTACTCCTTCGCCCCTGAATTTTCAGTATAAATTTACTATACCTGAATAGTTTATCATTAGTCAATGATATAATGTCAATGACATTATATCACCTATCCGATTGCCTAGGAACCTTTAACACGGTAAAATAGGGCTAAAACACCAAGGAAGGAGCAAATAAAATGGACGGCTCTGAGCAAATGTCCAAGCGGCAGCTCCAAGCATTGCAAACGAGGGAGAACCTGCTGAATGCAGGACGGGCGGTCTTTCTAGAAAAGGGGTTTCAAAAAGCCACTATGACACAAATCAATAAGCTGGCACATACAGGTTACGGAACGGCATACGTCTATTTCAAAAACAAAGACGACCTGTTTACAGAATTGATGGAAACCATCATGCAAAAAATGTACGATGTCGCAGGACTTCCTTTTCATCCCCGTACAAAAGAGGAAGCGTATGCACAGATTCTAAAACAGACGCGCCTTTTCATGCAGTCAGCCTTGGAAGAAAAAGAAATGATGAAGGTCGTAAAAGAAGCAATCGGAGTTTCGGCAATCGTTAAAGAAAAGTGGAATAGCATCCGGGCCCGCTTTATTTCAGGAATCACAAAAGATATTCAATTTGTCCAGGATGCAGGACTGGCAATTGAAAGGTTTGACGCTGCCCTTATCGCAAAAGGATGGTTTTACATGAATGAGCAGGTCATGTGGGATCTGGTTCTAGGGGAAATTGAAGAGGACTTGGATGCCGTATCTGAAAACCTGTCAGAACTATATGCCGGGGGGCTATATAAGTAAAATTCCGGCAAAATCAAAAAGCCTTTGAGCGAACAATTCACTCAAAGGCTTCCCGCCAATGTTTTTCCCTTTTCATTGCAGTCAATCAGCTCAAACCGCTCACAGACAAGCAAAATTTCATCAGAGAATGAAAGGCCTTTTTCTTTTAATTCACTTGTGAAAAATTTGACATGGATATCCCACCATTCCTCATATGAGCCTTCCCCTTCTGAAATGGCAAAATCCTCCGTCACTTCATTCATCGGTAGGATTTCCACTTCGGTTGTTCGAATGATGGCTACCGGCTGATCCTCACTATCGAGGATAATGCTGTAATCACCTTCTTTTGGGAGAGGCTCATTTTCAAGGTCATACAGAAGCTTGCATGAACATGTTGCTCGTTTTTTGCCTGCAATTACCAGTGAAGCCAGCTTATCGGGCTCAGCTCCGAACTGCCAAGCACTAACGGAAGAAGGTTTTTGTGAACTTCCCCAAAATTCATTCCAATATGTTAAAGAAGCTTCGTTCATCGTGACATCCTCCGGTATGATTTTTAAAAATCGAATCCCACTTTGGAATAATCCGTTTCTCCCCACTCCTGTGTCCGGGTTTTTTCATTGGCTGCTTCCAGGTTCTGGATGATACCATCGATATCAACAGCTTGATCATAATGCCACTGAAGGGCAGCCGATGCGTACAACTCGTTCAATTGAGCAATTGAGAACTTCTCTGTCTGCTCGGCGATATACAGAACATCAGACTTAGACATAAACCGCTCCATATTCTTAATTTTCAGGAGATATTGAAGGCGCATTTCGAAGTCAGGCCGCTTAATTTCATAAGCCCGATCAAAGCGGCCTGCACGATTGATCAGAGCCGGATCGATTTTTTCAGGATAATTGGTCGTTCCAATTAAAAAGATGCCTTCTTTTGAAGTGGCCCCATCCAACGTATTCAAAAACACAGACCTTGAAGACTCCGGCATGGAATCGATATCCTCAATCACCAAAACCATTGGTGCCATCTTCGCTACAATGGAAAATACCTCTTTTATGGAGTAGCTCGTTGTATATTCCGTAATCTGCCAATACGCGACAGGAGCATCAATACTTCCTGCGATGGATTTCACGAGCGTTGTTTTTCCATTCCCGGGCTGTCCGTAAAGCAAAATTCCTCGCTTATATGGGATGTTATAAGTTTTAAAAAAGTCTCCACTTTCGTTGAAAAACTCGTCAATCGAACGGTAAATCTCCGATTTCAGCCCCTCTTCCAACAGTACATCTTCTCTGCTTACAAGAGAAGTGACCTTCTCCTTTTCACGTTCGACTCCTTCTTCAGTATCAGTGAAGACACTAACGCAATCCTTCATGATTTCCTTTTGACGATCATATACGTACTGTAAAAATGTAAGCAGGCTCTCATCGTCTTTAGCATAGATGAATTCGTGCTGATAATCCGTAAAGCTTTGAAAAATTGGCAGCTTGACCAACGCAATTTCATAGTCTGGATAAAAATAAACGGCATTATTAATGGATGGTTTGATCACAAAACCATACTTGTCGTCGTTTTGCTCATAATCAATGCACCCGGTTTCCACGTGATCATAAATATATGAAAGAAGCTGTGCTTTTCCGGAAGCCAAATCCTCTTCCAGTACATTCCAGATTTCTTCCACATTTTCATTGTCCAGATACATTTTTAAGATGAGTCCGGTCTGTTTTAAAATAAATCCATGGACTTTGTCCAGTGCCACACCGTAATCATAATAGTATGGCAAAACTTCACGATTATTTTCCGGCAGTCGAATAATATATGATTCTTTCAATGTCATTTCCTTCCGTCTCTATAGGCTGTATTACTCATTTAAGTTTACCGGAAAATCTACAAATTGAAAAGGCAACCTGATTGGGAAACTAACGACTGATTCGGGTGGGAAAATTGTATTCTTCGTTCCTCATAAATTTCAACTGATTAGTGGTTTAATGGTTTATTAGAAGTGGCTCTCATATGATTGGTTAGTGACCGGGTTCATGGGTAACTACGGAAAACGGGAATCGGGCTCTATTTCGCTGGATTAGTGACCATTTTCAGGAGCAGCTACGGATAACGGGAATCTATACACTCGATTTGTGACCGGGTTCTCTTGCAACTGCAAAAAACGGGAACTAATACGCTAGATTAGTGACTACTTTCAGGAGCAAGAGCGGGAAACGGGAATCTATCTACTCGATTAGTTACCGGGTTCTCTTCTAACAGCAAAAATCGGGAACTAATATGCCTGATTAGTGACCGTTTTCAGTTGCTATACCGGATAACGGGAATCTATACACTCCACTAGTGACCGGGTTCTCTTGCAACTGCAAAAAACGGGCTCTAATACGCTAGATTAGTGACCATTTTCAGGAGCAACTACGGATAATGGGAATCTATACACTCCATTAGTGACCGAATTCTCTTCCAATTGCAAAAAACGGGCTCTATTTCGCTGGATTTGTGACCATTTTCAGGAGCTATACCGGATAACGGGCATCTATCCACTCCATTAGTGACCGAATTCTCTTCCAATTGCAAAAAACGGGCACTAACACGATGGATTAGTGACCGTTTTCAGTTGCTATACCGGATAATGGGCATCTATCCACTCGATTAGTGACCGAATTCTCTTCCAACAGCAAAAATCGGGCACTAATAAGCTAGATTAGTGACCGTTTTCGTGGGCAACTACGGATAACGGGAATCTATACACTCGATTGGTGACCGAGTTCTTTTCCAACAGCAAAAAACGGGAACTATTTCGCTGGATTAGTGACCATTTTTAGGAGCAACTACGGATAACGGGAATCTATCTACTCGATTGGTGACCGTATTCTCTTCCAATTGCAAAAAACGGTCACTAATACGCTAGATTAGTGACCGTTTTCGTGGGCAACTACGGATAACGGGAATCTATACACTCGATTTGTGACCGGGTTCTCTTGCAACTGCAAAAAATGGGCACTATTATGCCTGATTAGTGACCGTTTTCAGTTGCTATACCGGATAACGGGCATCTATCTACTCGATTAGTGACCGTATTCTCTTCCAACTGCAAAAAACGGGAACTAATACGCTAGATTAGTGACCGTTTTCGTGGGCAGCTACGGATAACGGGCATCTATTTACTCGATTAGTGACCGGGTTCTCTTCTAACAGCAAAAATCGGGCACTAATAAGCTAGATTAGTGACCGTTTTCGTGGGCAACTACGGATAACAGGCATCTATACACTCGATTGGTGACCGAGTTCTATTCCAACAGCAAAAAACGGTCACTAACACGATGGATTAGTGACCGTTTTCCAAGAATGATCCTATTTAGCTCTTTTATTTCTTATATAAGCGTTTCTTAAAAAGGATTTGAAGTCACTTCTCAGCTACATAAAAGAAAAACACTCTTTTATAGCCTATTACATCCCGGGATGCCCTTTCGGGAATAAAATGATCTCTTCCTTAAATGGGAACAGTTTCATTTCCCTCGCTTTTTCCCCGTGGTTAATCATGATTTCATGAAAAATTTCCTGATCGCTTTTTCCGTCTGTGTTAACTCCTAATTTTTCAGCCGCATTATGAATCATTGCTTTTCGCACATCCCCAGCCACTTCACGAAGATCCCTGCCATCGGTTGAAATGCCGTATTCTTTGGCATACTTCAGTATTTGCGCTTTGCGCACCTCGTATGTGAGCTCTTTCAGAGATTTGCCATCACTAGGAATACCCATTTCCGCGGCTTCCTTTTTTACTTTCACTTCTTTGATTTCTTTCTTTAGAGTTTTGATATCCTTGCCTTGGGTACTGATTCCATATTGCTGAGCAATTCTTGTTACCCAAATCTTTTGAATCTCTTTTTCCAATTGGTCCGTGGTTTTTCCTTCAGTTGAAATTCCTAATCCTTCCGCATGCTTTTTAATATAAACATCGCGGATTTCCTTATTGAGTGTTTCCGTATCCTTGCCTTCCGTGTCAATCCCCAGCATTTCCGCATATTTCTTTGTCATTTCCGGGTCCATTTTAAATTGACGCTCACCAAATTCAGAGTCATGCATTTCAGCCATTACAACTGATTCCATACCAACAAAGACCCCAAACGCAAGGATGGCCGCAAAAAGATATGTAGTCAGCCTCTTCATTATGAGTTCCTCCTTCAAGTGTGTACTTCATCTTTAGCATGCCCTTTTGCAAAATAGTCATGAATAATAAAAAGCAATAACGTCTTATTTTTAAAAACGATCCGCCGGGATTGATCTTAAGTCAGCTTGACCCTAACAATATCACCTTGCCAGTTTAAAAACTCCACGTCCCTATAGCACAGAAGGCATATGGAGATCTTGTCTTGCATATCTGTCATTTCACCTGAATTCTTTTTCTTAAATAAAAAAAGAATGCCGAAACCGGCATCGATATGATATGCTCCCCTTTAAGCATCAAGGGTTTATTTTTTACCTGTCTACTTGACAGGGGGCAGTTCACGTTTGGATCGTTACTGATTCTGTTCTTCTTTGCTTTCTTTTTTCTCCCCCTTTTGTTTGAGTAGAAAGAGCTGCAATGGCTCCACGGAACCAGTCAAGAGTTTGTAAACGTAAGATGAGGTGAGCTGATAGCTGTTTTCGATTTTTTCAGCGAGGTAATTGGCCCTCTCAAACAGGATGGAGCGTATATTTGTCACTTGTCTCAAGATTTTTTCAGTGATCGCTTCCTGGTTATCCAATCGGCTGATCACTTCCCGATGCCTTTCCTCCTGCTTCGAAATTTGTACCGCCATCTCCTTCTGAAGTTCATACTGTTCATTCAATTTTGTTAAAAGCTTCTCATTGTCGACTTCAACTGACTTTAACCGCTTTTCGATTTCCTCATTCGTTCCACTGGCCTCCAAAAGCTTTTCCATCACTTCTTCTTTAAAAAGCTTCTCCTCTCCCAGCATTTCCTCCTGCTTCTGGTTTTTGTCCTCAATCGCAGTCAACCTGTCCTTTACATCTTCATGGATCTCATCATGCTTCCGGTCATATCTTCTTAAATCTTTCAATTGATAGGTAATATTCTTCCATTGATTTTTTCGTATCCGCTCCTGATGTTCCACCATTTTATTTAAATCCAAAAACGATCGATGCAAGGTAACATTAGCTTTTTTCTGGCCTTCTATGAATTCTGTCCACTCATCTATTTCAACAACCGATTGGTTGGGCGCGTCAATTTCTTCATCATTTTTATAAATATAAAGGTGTTCCTCCTCGTTGAAGTATAATCCCATTTCGCTTATACACCTCCTTGCTTTTAAATTTATTTATTAGCTTATGCAAAGAGGCTGCAAGGAGGGACTCGGCAAATTTAGGTGGACACAGGGCTAGGCAAAATGAGATTTCCCTGGCATAACAACAGAAAAAGCTTGTAGAAAAAATGTACTTTTCCTACAAGCTTTTTCGTTTCCGGCTAATTATGGTCTGGGCTGGACCATCGTCATGCAATGAATATTGCCGCCGCTCAGAGACCACTCTTTAGTCGGAAGGCCGATCACTTTTCTATCCGGCATCAATTCTTGAAGTTTTCGAACAGCTTCCTCATCTCGAGGGTCATTAAATTGAGGTACTAAAAATCCTCCATTAACAAAATATCCGTTAATATAAGTAACCGCCAACGGCTGATTTGGCTCGCGAGGAGCCGCATCTGCAGCAATATCAAAGCCTTTGTTTTCTTCTTCTGTTATATGGATGACTTCAGGGATATGGATTTTGTGGATTTCAAACTTTCTCCCTTTCGCATCCGTTTCTTTGCTCAAAACATCATACGCTTCTTTGAACACCGGATATTGCGGGTGATTGACATCGTCAACCCATGAAAGAGCGATGACGCCAGGCTTGATGAAAAAGAGGATATCATCCACATGCCCGTCCGTTTCATCATAAAGCATTCCTCTTTCCAGCCAAATCACCTTGTCCAGACCGAGATATTCTTTACAATTTCTTTCGACTTCCTCTTTGGACATGTCTCCGTTCCGGTTCGGATTCAGATTGCATTGCTCCGTTAAAATAATCGTTCCTTCTCCATCTACCTGCGTAGCCCCGCCTTCAAGAATAAAGTGCTTGGCATCATATGAATCTATATTTTCAAGTTCGAAAAGCTTTTGTGCAAACTGCTGGTCCAAATCCCATGGGAAATACAGACCTTCCTCAAGTCCACCATATGCATTGAATCCAAATTGGACGCCTCTCATTTCCCCTTTATCGTTGATAACGTAAAATGCCCCTTTATCCTGAACCCATGATTCATTCGTCGACATTTCCACAACCCGGACTTTTTCCGATAATCTTGCTCTTGCATTTTCATACTGGGCTGCAGAACAGATCACTGTCATTTCTTCATATTCTGCGATTGTATTTGCTACGATTACAGCTACTTCCTGCGCAGGTTTTCCCCCATTCCGGAAAGCAAAGCCTTTTTCCGGCCAAATGATGATTGACCCCTTATGCGGTTCGAACTCTCCCGGAATTCTAAATCCGTCTTTTTTCGGTGTGCTGTCTTTAATTGTTCTTGCCATAATCATTCTCCTCTTTTCTAAATGATGTCGTTTTTATATGTGTAAAAAGTAAAAACCTAGTTGAAACTGCGACGGACAGGATGTCGCAGGACGCAGTGCTTTAGGCGGCTAGACGCCGCGAGCAAAAGGATAAGCCAACAATCTACGACTTCTTCGGCGCCCGCCTAAGGCCGCACGCTTTTATTGTTCATTATTGAGTTCCGGCGGACTCACTCTGAAAAACTTCGTCAAATATAAAATAAGACAAAGCCGATCGCCGCCCAAATAGCACCAAGGATCATTGCGCTTGTTTCAAGGCTGTACCAAAGGTATAAGTTGAACGCCAGGCCCGCACCAGGTATGACGATAGAAGTGATGGCCGATTTGGCAGACCTGTTTTTTTCCTTCCTGAAAAAATAAACGATAACAGACAGGTTAACAAAAGTGAATGCGACAAATGCTCCAAAGTTAATAAGAGAAGCCGCTTCCATTAAATCCAAAAATACCGCTGTCATGGCCAAAGCCCCTACAAGAAGAATATTAAACACGGGCAATCCAGTCTTCGGGTGAACATATCCGAAAAACTTTTTTGGTAGGACTCCATCTCTTCCCATCCCATATAGTAAGCGGGATGCACTCATTTGCTGGGTTATTCCGCAGGCAAGGACGGCAACAACATAACCTGAAATAAAGATTGAGTGGAACAAGGCTCCACCGATATACTTCGCAATTTCCGGTGAAGCGCCTTCGACATCGCCGAAAACGGATACATCCGGAAATAAAGATTGCATGAAATAGGTTACCGTAACAAAGAAGGCCCCTGCACTCAAGGCAATGATAAAGATCGCCCTGGGGATGTTCTTCTTTGGTTCAATAGTCTCTTCAGCCAACGTTGTTACAGCATCAAAGCCGAGGAAGGAAAGTGCCAAAATGGATGCTCCTGCAAAAACTGCTGAAAAGGACAGATCCTCGGAATAAAACGGATTCAGTGAAAATGTACTTCCGGTGTCACCGTACATGATCATTCTAATAGTCAAAATGACAAAAATGGTTGTGACCATTACTTGAAGAATAACCAAAAGGTAGTTAAAGATGACCGCCAGTTTGACTCCCATAAGATTAAGTGCCGTCGTAATAGCAATAGTCAAGACAATCCATATCCACGAAGGAACACTTGGAAAAGCCGATGACATATAAATACTTGCCAGCAACGCGTTGATCATCGGAAGAAAAAGATAATCCAGCATGGCGGACCATCCGACAAGGAAACCCAAATGTGCATTCATCGTTTTCCTTGTATACGTATAAACCGAGCCGGCAGACGGATATTTTTTTACCATTCTCCCGTAACTGTACGCCGTAAATAAAATGGCCACGATAATTAATAAATAGGCCGCTGGCACATGCCCTTTTGTAATATCGGAAATAATACCAAATGTATCGAAGACTGCCAATGGTGACATATACGCCAAACCAATAAAAACGACATGCCTCAGTTTTAGTGATCTCTTCAATTGTCCTCCGTCAGAGATTGTTCCCTTTTCCAAAGAACCATTTAAATCTTTTGCCTCATTCAAGTTCATATACTCCCTCCCATTCCAAAATAATCTTATAAAACTTTTATGGTTTTAAGAGTTTTCAAAGGGATAAAAAATGGACCCCTTTTTCATCTAAGTGGTTGTCACCTCCTAAAGAGTACTTCTTTACAGCGGATTTTATTCATTTTTCAACTATGCTGCTGCCCTGACAGATGATGACGCTTCCAAGCCAAGCCCAAATGCCAGGATTGATCATTTGAGCAAAATCCGCCCTGCTTTTTGTGAGATTCATCAGCTAAAAATTAATCTATATTCAGCCCCCTTCTCAAATAGCCAAGGATATTTTACTTCAGTTCACATGTTCCTTGGTTTATTCAATATTTTTTTATATGCAATATATATGCCACTTTTAAAACTTCCGTAAATTAGCACAACTTTAGACCCTTTTATAAAATGTGAGCCCTCGCCGGGATATAAAACGAACCGATTTCATTTAAAATTGATGCGCTACCGAATCATTTTGTTATTTTATGTACTCATAAATAAACGTAAAACAAATGCAATGTTTGTCCATCTCGAAACATATAGTTAATGAGGGGGGATGGCAATGATCACTTTGGTAAGATGGGCGGTTGCCTACGTATTCGTCGTTTCTGGAACAATGAAATGGATGAATCAGGAGCTGGCAGACACATTTATTCAATTAAGGCTGCCGTATCCCGAACAGCTGATGATGGCAGTAGCAGTGACTGAAATCGTGTGCGGATTTCTGATTTTAATCAATAGGGGAGCAAGGCTTGCCGCAATCCCGTTGATGGGAATTATGGCAGCTGCGCTGGCGTTAACGAAAATCCCTTTAATTTCATCTGGATTTATGAACTTTGCTTTCGGAGCAAGATTGGACATCGTGATGCTTTTGCTGCTTTTTGTTTTGTTTAATTATAATGGAAAAATGAAATAAGGATAGAGTGAATTTTTCTGGTAACGTGACATCCTACCTTAAGAACGAAACTTCTTTTCAGGTACTAGCTTCGATGACCTCAGCCTACTTTCAGGAGACCATCCATTTAATCAACACCATTTAAAAGCCAGCTCCAACCGGAACTGGCTCCTTCATTTATTCTACAATGACGTTGACCCCTGTTTCACCGTATTTCTGATAGGCGGCATGGTATGTTGGACCAACACCCCGCTTGAAAGTAATGGAGTGACGGATGGCGGCAGTAATGAATCTTTTCGCTTCTTCCACAGCTTCTTGCACCGATTTACCTTTCGCAAGCTGGGCTGTGATTGCCGCTGAGTAGCTGCATCCCGCTCCATTTGTATGAATCGTATCGATGCGCGGGGCTTCAAGCAAATGGAATTTATCGCCATCAAATAATACATCGACAGCCGGGCCTTCAAGGCGGCCGCCTTTTACAAGGACATATTTCGGGCCGAGCTTCTGCAATTCCACTGCCGCTTCCTTCAAGTCCTCAACCGTTGTAAGTGGCTGACCTGTTTCCAACAGCCGTACAGCCTCAGGCATATTGGGCGTAATGATTGTGGCTAATGGGATTAATTTTGTCTTTACAGCCTCAATTGCGTCATCTTTTAACAACGCCGAGCCCATTTTACCGATCATGACTGGATCCACGACAATATTGGGCGTATCTGATTCCTCAATCCACTTGGCCACATGGTTGATAATTTCCTCTGTAAAAAGCATGCCCGTTTTTATCGCATCCGCTCCAATATCACGCAACACCGTATACACCTGCGCTTCAATGGAGTTCAATTCTATGGGAAAAACACCCTGATCTGTATGAGGGTGATTAGCGACGATCGCTGTTATGGCGCTAAGCCCAAAAACATCCATTTCTTGGAACGTCTTTAGATCCGCTTGGATTCCGGCTCCACCTCTAGCTGCAGAACCTGCAATAGATAATGCTCTAGGTATACTCATGTGATCAATCCTCTCTGGCCTGATGTATCAAGCTAAAGTCCGTTTTTTTCTATTAAAATCTTATGAACATTATCCTTTAACCAAGCGGATTTTTGCAAGGAGTTCATACTGGCAGCGTTCATTTAAAAAAATCCAGTTCAAAATGAATACAACATTTTGAACCGGATTTCTTATAGCGGCCTGATATTATTTCTTCACAGGCAATTCGAACGTAACAGATTTCTCTTTAAATAATGCCTTGGCGCTATCATCTTTAAGCGGCCCGACTTGAAGCTCGAACTTTTTAAAGATGTCGAACTCGTCTTTTCTGAATAGGAAAACTGTAAGGAACTCGTCTTTGTCTCCAGGGTTGGATGTACCGGAATAGTTCGGCTCAAGCATTCCCTGATTAAACATTGTTCCTCGGTCATCATCGATTGTCAGCTTTCTTTCGACCAAGAATTTATCAAAAGGAGTGTCGCTTCCGTTTTCAATCGTTGTTTTTACAGTTAGTGCCACCAAGCCGCCATCTCCAAAGTTCCTGAACCTTTCAGCATGGGCAGCTGTCGGAGTGACATTGGCATACTGAACACCATTTAGGGTGATTTTCACACCATCGATTTCTTTCGTTTCATTGATATCGGTTTTTTCGAAAAAGATTTCCTTGTCCGCGATATTGTCTGTCACCATTTTATCTTGATAAAGTTCTGATGAAGTTTCAGCTTTTTCAGCACCTTTTTCATTAAATGGCAGCTTGAACACTGCTTCTTCACCCAGTTTTTTACTTACATCATCATCCAGGAATAATCCGTCAATCTTCAAAGTCGGAGAAGTTAAGCTCTCATATTGTGCTTTGGTCATCGAGTGAGCATTCATCCCTGTAAAACTTTTCCCCTTGGAATACTGGGATGCATTTTCTGTGCTTTCATCCTTCAGCCATTCTTCCCGATCAACGAAGTGCTGTCTCGGAATGATGTAATCTCCACCATCATCCGACAATAATGAAACGCCCCCTGAATAATACACGTCTTCATCAGATTTATTATCCAATGTCATTTTATATGTAAGGACGTATCCTTCATCCTCGTCTTCGAAATCGACCTTGCTCGACTCATTCATGTTTGTTACATGGACAATTTGGTATTCATCAATTTCAATCGTAACATCATCACTGTATGAATGCTTTAGTCCAGGGTTTTTATTTGTATAAATAACTTCAACATCCCCGCCTGTTTTCTCCTCAATATATGTGTTTAAAACAGAACCGTCGTCTGCTTTGTCTGCGGAATCCTTTTCTTCGTCTTTCTCTTCTTCTTTATCTTCATCTTTTTCTTCGGCATCCGCTTCAACTGTTTCGGTCTCATCTGCTTTTTCTTTTGTTGCAGCAGGTTTCGCCTCTTCTTTTTTATCATCGGCTTTGCTTCCGCACGCTCCAAGCAAAAGGACAGCCAATATAACCATGGCCAGCTTTTTAAATTTCATTTTAATTTCCCCTTTTACAATTTGTTTTCAAACGTATCATAGCATTTACAAACTGCTCTTGGTGCATTTTAAGGGAAAACGAAACAAATGGCCTAACACTTCAAATGAAGATGAATAGTCCATTCGGCTTAATGACTCCCTTTTTTTTACAAATATATCAACCTATTTATTTGATGCGTTCTTTTTATGCATATGCTTGCATGACAATTGACGAATGACACATTGTCACTTACACTTATATTATAGATATGACAATGTGTCACAAAAGGAGTCTGAATATGGCATCGATAGCTTCAAAAGAACTTGACAACGTGAAAAATCTGAAGGACTCATTGGTCCGTTTCATGATGACTTACAAATTTGCCTTGGATGAAGTGAATACGAAAATTAATATTTTAAAACAGGAATTCCAATACGCCGACGATTATAATCCGATTGAACACGTCACATCTCGGCTAAAGTCACCCGAAAGTATTATCAGTAAAGCTTATAGAAAAGGATTTGGTCTTACACTTTCGGCAATCAAGGAAAACATCCGGGACATTGCCGGAATCCGGATCACCTGCTCGTTCATTTCCGACATATATAAAATTAGCCGCATGTTGCAAAGCCAAAAAGATATTACCTTGATTGAAACCAAAGATTATGTTAAGAATCCGAAACCTAATGGTTATCGCAGTGTACATTTGATTATCCAGATTCCCGTTTTCATGTCCGACAGGGTAGATCATGTATTTGTAGAGGTACAAATCCGGACAATTGCAATGGATTTTTGGGCAAGCCTGGAACATAAAATCTACTATAAATATGATGGCGAAATACCAAGTGAACTGAAGGAAGAATTAACTGAAGCTGCCTTTACGGCCTTGAAGCTTGATGAAAAAATGGAAAAGATCCATGATCAGGTGAACAAAATCAAAGAGCATAACCAATTTGAAAGCAGCCTGCCATTTGACGGGCGGTTCCAAATCACCGAAGAGATTTTAAAAGAAATAAAGAATGAGGAGTGAAAAAGCTATGCTTCCAATGGCAAATCTCCCTCCTTTCATACAGAGGGAACTTGAAAAGTTGAATGAACTCATATCCCCTTTATTGAAAAAGGCATCAAAATATGGATTTTGGTCCCTTCCTTTGATCCTTATCTCTGTTTTTAATTTAGTGACCATCTTATTTTTCATTCCGGACAGGCAAAACATGGTGCTGACAATCATCCTTTACGCAGTATTAGGAGCATTTGGTATGGCGATGTCCAAGGAAGCTAAACACCATAGGAAAGAGATTCAAAAGATCAGTGTCGATTACGTCATCAGCCGAATTGAAAAAAGTGACATCGCTTCGGCTTCCCTGAAAAGGAAATACACAACAATGGTAAAAGAGTCGCCGGTACTGGCCATCAACCACTTTGTACAGTTCTTGGAAGCGGAAAATAAAGAGAATTCATAAAGGATGAAAGACATTATGCCAAAGTTGACGTTTTATAATTTACCTGATGAAAAAAAACGAGTATTGATTCGTGCGATCAAAAGTGAATTTTCAAGAGTCCCTTTATTTGAAGCTTCCATTTCCAACATTGTAAAAGCAGCCGGAATTCCGCGAGGAAGCTTCTATCAGTATTTCGATGATAAGGACGATGCCTTTTTTTTCTTGCTCGATGAATTGGCAGAAAAAGAAAAATACAATTTCCTTTCCATATTAAATGAATGTGAGGGGGACCTGTTTGAGACAGCTATTGCCTTTTATGAACGGATGCTTGAAGAGGAGGAGCATTTTCACTTTTTGAAGAATGCATTCCTAAATATGACGCAGAAAATAGAAAGCTCTTTTACCCGAACGATCAACGACAACAATAAAAACAGCGAGAACTTCAAAGCGACAGCGGCATTGATCGACAAGAGTAACCTGAACATCTCCAGCGAAAAGGAGCTGTTTCATGTTCTGCAAATCATTACAACTATTACGTTCCGAAATTTGGTTGAAACGTTCGCCCATAATTTGTCTCACCAGGAATCACTGGATAATCTTAAAATGGAAATGACTCTAATCAAAAAAGGGGTGGTCCGAGAATCTGCATTCAATTAAAGAACAGTCATGCAACGGGTCTGCCAGGAGTCAGATATAGTCTATATCATCAAAGATAGGCAGGGAGCCAACCTCCTTGCCTGTCACATGTTTTCCAAACTGCGGTACGCTGGCATCATATGAATCTGTATTGCCTTTCTACTCACTTGCCGAATGAAACCGCCCCCGAAAAATGATGGAATTTCTTAAGGAACCTCAGAATTATTTCTCGGGAAATATGTCGAATGCACCCCCTACTTTTTTATCCCTGTACAATTTCGATTGAATCCCATAAAATATGGATAAAAAATACGGGAGGGAATTCCCATTAGTGTTATTGGCGTGTCAATCGTCATTTTACTTTTTGTGTTTATCAAAAATCATACATCTTTATTTGAGAACAAGAAAAATGTATCTATTCCCGTTTCCATATTTGAAGCTTCAGCTATTATCATTTTAATTTTATTGCTGGAACACTTTATCCCCTTTTTAAGATAGGACAACTTTGATTGGAGGCAGGGTTTCATGAGCAAATTGCACTTTCATTCCGTATGGGAAGACAGACTGCCGCAAAAGCAAAAGGATGATCTGAACAAATTTCTTGGAGGGCTTGCACCGATACATAAGGAATTCGGTGTTGCACTTGTCAGAGGAAAATATAAGAAAAATGGCGGTGCAGTTGCAACTGTGTTGTTGAGGAATGGTTTTGAAAAACCAATGGATATCGAGCGTGTGAAAGCCAAAATCTTAGACAAAGATAACCTTTTGATCGCTGAAGAAGAATTTGAACTCGATCTTCGATTGCAAGCGGAATCTGCACTGCCTTGGTCATTTGTTTTTTCCAAGGATTCCGTTATAAGGCCGAATATTGATCCCGATAACTGGATGATACAGGTTCATTTACCAATAAAAAAAGAGTGACATAAACGCCGCTCTTTCTTGCTCTTGATTTATTTGGATTTCAGCATGGCTGTTTTACTTTAAAAAACAAAGAATTGAGATCCTTGATAATAAAATCCGGATAAATCTTTGTTTTATCGACGTCCTCTTTCCTTGCTACCCCTGTCAGAACAAGACACGTACGAATTTTGCTGAATTTGCCCAATAGAATATCGGTTTCCAGCCGATCACCCACAATCAAGCACTGGTCGCTTTCCACATTTAATTCCTTCAGGATCCGCTCGCCGTAAAAAGCCGAAGGCTTCCCGGTTACCTGGAAGATGGACTTTCCTGATGCGACTTCAATGGCACGGGCGATGGCATAGGTATCGGAAACGAATCCTCCCGGAACCGGGCATGTCGGATCCGGATTGGTCACTATGAGTTTCGCTCCGTTTCTAACAGCATTCATGGCCATGTTCAATTTTTCATACGTGAAGGATCGATCCAATCCCACCAATACATGTGTCGCTTCCGAAGGGTCCTCCGTCACCTTTAATGAAAAATGATTGAACTCTGTCCTGATTGCTTCTTCTCCTACAACATAAATGAGAGCATCTGGAAAATTCTCCGAGAAATACAAAGCCGATATGAAAGGTCCTGTCAATATTTCATTGCTGCATACGTCTATACCGAGGGATTCCAGCCTTCTCCGGCACTCTTCCCTTGTCTGTGTAGGTGAGTTTGTAATGAATAATACTTTTTTATGATTCATTCTCAACGTTTCGAGCGTTTCTTTTGCTCCGGGCAAAATTTGATTCCCCAAATAAATCGTCCCATCTAAGTCAAAACAATATGCTTCAAAATCATCAATATTCATCGATTCATTCCCCCGTTGTCAAGAAGAAGTAAGCAAAGCCTCAAATTGAATCTCTTTATTCATTAAACGCTTCTCTGATTTTTTATCGAAGATATGAACTGCCTCTTCATTAAAGTAGAGATTGACCTTGTAACCGATCTTCAAGGCATCGTCCGTTTTACATTTAATTACAATTTGTTGATTGGCCAGCCGTGTATGAACAAGCATTTCTGCACCATTTATTTCTATTAATTCCACTACTCCTTTTAAAGTGGTTTCTTCACTTGCTATGGAAATGTCCTCCGGCCTGATTCCCATAATAATATCTTCATTCGTATTTTCCTTTATAAGGATTTTCTGACTTTGTGAAAACTGATAAAATGCTTCGCCTAAACCGAATACAAATCGATCTCCCTGTACTCTCCCTTGCAGGAAGTTCATGCCCGGCAATCCGATAAACCCAGCCACGAACATATTCTCAGGTGTTCTGTAAACTTCGGAAGGTGTACCGATCTGCTGAATTTCCCCATCTTTCATAATGACAATTCTTGTGGCCATCGTCATGGCTTCTGTTTGATCATGAGTGACATAAATCGTCGTTGTTCCCAACTGCCGATGCAGCCTGATAATCTCAGCTCTCATGTGTACACGCAATTTTGCATCCAGATTGGATAGCGGTTCATCCATCAAAAAAATGCTTGAATTCCGGACGATCGCTCTCCCCAAGGCCACTCTTTGTCTCTGACCGCCTGAAAGTTCTTTCGGCTTCCTTTTTAGCAGGCTTGTCAAACCCAGGATTTTGGCAGCTTCCTCCACTTTTGCCTTCACCTGATTCCTAGGCATCTTTTGACGCCTCAATCCAAAAGCCATGTTTTCGAAAACGGTCATATGAGGATATAACGCATAGTTCTGGAAAACCATGGAGATCCCCCGGTTTTTTGGTTCTATCTCATTGACCCTGCGGCCATCAATCAATAAATCTCCATCAGATATATCTTCCAATCCGGCAATCATTCTTAGAGTAGTTGACTTACCACATCCCGAAGGACCGACAAGCACAATAAACTCCTTTTCTTCAATATTCAAATTGAAATTTTTAACAGAATGATTTGAGCTGCCAGGATATTTTTTGTGTACTTTATTTAATTGAATTTTCAACATCTTCTATCCTCCAGCTTTTCATTTTTACAAAATTCTTCGAGTTCTCGGCACGCTCTAGAGTATTTGTTTCAAATACGTACTTCAACTCCCTGTCTTCCAAAGCAAATAATAAAGGCTGAAAAGGGATGGTCCCTTCACCGATCTGCAAATGTTCATCACTTAAGCCATGATTGTCATTGATATGAAGTCCGAATAAATAAGGAAAGACTTTTTGACATTCTTCTAAAAACTGATGTTTCTTATTCATATAGCAGTGCCCTGTATCTAACATGATGCTTGCACGCGGATCATCAATCATTTGTATAACTTTTATAAGCTCATCCATAGAGGTACCTACAGCCATTTCCGCATGGGGAACATTCTCTATCACAAGCTTCGATTTTTCCGGTAAATCCCGAAGCATTTTCTTCGAAAACCGGGCCGCTGATTCAACCCCGTTATCAACTGATGGATTGGTTCCAAGATGAAATAAAACATAGTCCACTTCCAATATTTCAGCGATGAACAAACATTTTTTCCAAAGCTGCTCTGTCTCTTCATTTGGCAATGCTGGGTTGAATCCATCAATCGGAAGATGAAAACCGAACGAGATTCTATTTCTTTTACCTAGGCTTGCAATCTTCTCTAAATGCTCCCTATCCATGTCCAGCAGCGACCTGCCATGATGGATTCCTTCCCCCATTAATTCAATCGAATTCCAGCCTTTTGCAATGAGAGTACGAATGGCCGCTTCGATTGGCAGTCCAAACAATGTATATGTCGAAACCGAGTATTTCACATCTCTCCCGCCTTTCTGTTCATTTGATTCCCGAATGCATGAAGCTTGAAATGAATTGCTTCTGAAAAATGAAGAAGGCCATTAATAGCGGCAAGGCGACGAACAAAGTTGCTGCACCAACAACTCCCCATTGCGCGCCGGAATCGGACGCTTTGGCAAACATGGAAAGTCCAACAGTCAGTGGACGATTCTCATCGGAGTCAGTGATGATCAGAGGCCATAAAAAATTGCTCCATTGATGGCATACAGATATAAGTCCAAAGGCAATGTATGTTGGTTTCGCCAATGGAACATATACATGCCAGATCGTCTGAAGTCGATTACAGCCCTCCATTTTTGCAGCTTCTTCCAGTTCATACGGGATTCCTTTAAATGTCTGTCTTAGGAGAAAGATCCCGAAAGCGGAAATGAAATACGGTGCCATGATGGCAAGTTTCGTATCATATATTTCCAATTGGGCAATCGTGTTTGAGTTCGGAAAAATTAACAACTCAATAGGAATCATGATTTGTACAAGATAAAGAAGAAACACAATTCCCTGGCCGATAAAATTCATCCGGGCAAACGCATAGGCCGCCAGTGTCATCGTGACAAGCTGCACAGCAAGAATCACAATCACAATCAAAAGTGTATTGATATAATATTGACCGAAAGGAGCTGTATTCCAAGCCTCGTTAAAATTGTCGAACGTAAGTGAATACCCTGGTGCTTTTGTATCTTTAAAAGCCATGTATATGATTCCAAAAAGCGGAAGTGCCCAAAGCAGAGCTAAAACATAAGTAGAAATACTAATGAGGCGATTCAACTTAACACCACCTTAACTATAATGAATTTTCCGATCTGCCCCAAAGAACTGAATGGAGGCAATCACAAGCATCAGAATCAGTACAACCACTGTCGCTGCCGATGCTTTTCCGTAATCCAAGAAACGAAATGTACTTTCATAAATGTAATAAAGAAGAAGATTACTAGCGTTGTTAGGCCCACCTTGTGTCATAACGACAAGCTGATCCACGGTTTTAAACGCATTTGTAGTTGCAATGACAAATGAGAACAAGGTTGTCGGCATGAGCAGTGGAAAGATGATTTTTCTGAATTGAATCCACTTGGAAGCCCCATCCATATAGGAAGCTTCGAGTAATTCCTTCGGAATATTTTGAAGGGCGGCCAGATAAAAAATCATAAAGAATCCTGCTTCCTTCCAAATCACCATCACCATAATGGCAATAAGAGCCGTATTTGAATTTCCCAGAAGGTTCATTTCCCCTGCACCAAAAAACTTGAACAGGCTGTTGATCATTCCGTACTCGGGTGTATAAAAGAACAGCCAGATAAATGCAGCGGTTACCATCGGAATGACTACCGGATAAAAGAAGAACGTCCGTGCCAGACCACTACCTGCCATCGTCCGGTTAACTAGCACAGCAAGCCCCATCCCGATCAAGACGCTCGTCGGGACTGTCCCCAACGCGAATAGTAAATTGTTTATAAAAGCCTTCCGAAATACCTCATCTTCCCACATCATTTTAAAATTGCCCGAACCGATGTATACCGGATCTGCCGTTGATAAGTCCGATTGAAACAAGCTCATGATCAATGTCTTGATTATCGGATACAGCGTAAACATGACGAGGAAAATGAGGGACGGAAAGAGGAAAAGCCAGGCTGCTGCATTTTCTTTCATTTGATTGATTTTTCCCAATTCCTTCACCTCATCTAACAATTACTTATATGGCTTTAACAGCGCATCAGCCTCTTTTTGGGCTTTTTCAAGCGTTTTGTCTACGTCCGCACCGTCAATTGCCGCCTGGATGGCATCAGATAAAATCTTGATGATTTTGCCTTGCTCGTAAACGGAAATTTCTTTATGGGAATTTTCCAATTGCTGCATCGCAGTCAATGCCTGTGGAAATGAATCCGTGTACTCTTTTAACTCAGGAGTTTCATAGCTTGATTGACGGGTCGCAATATACCCTGTATCAATGCTCCATTGAGCCGCACGCTCAGTATCCGTAATCCATTTGATAAATTCCATTGAAGCGAGCTGTCTCTCTTCGGAAATATCCTTGAAAATGTAGAAGTTTCCTCCACCTGTCGGAGTGGCTGCACGCTCATTTTCCGGCAAATAGGCCACGCCGAATTCAAAGTCAGCGTTATTTTTAACATTCGTCAGGTTCCCTGTAGTTGATAACATCATAGCCGTCTTTCCTTCGATGAAATCAGCAGGAACTGTATTCCAGTCCAGAACTCCCTCCGGCATCACTTTGTGTTTTTGGGACAAGTCAACCCAGTATTGAAGTGCTTGTTTGGCTGCATCTGAATCAAAATAAACTTCTTTTCCGTCATCACTCATCAAGTTCCCTTCACCGGCTTGCAGGGCCAATGCCTGGTAGATCCAGTAACCACTGATTGTAGCAGGCAGCTCAATACCCCATTTTCCGTCTTTAGCCAGCTTCTTACCGTAGCCGACAACTTCATCCCAATTCTCAGGGGCTTTTTCAGGGTCCAGACCTGCTTCCTTGAATAGATCCTTGTTGTAATAAAGCAAAACGGTGCTCCGTTGGAACGGGACAGACCATGTTTTCCCTTCTGCCTGTGAGTTCAGCATGAAACCAGGAAAGAAATCATCCATCATTTGTTTGACTTCCGGATCCTTTTCAATCATGTCATCCAGAGGAAGAATGGCCTCTTTCAACTGAAATAGATCCACAGAAAGAAGTACGGCCATATCCGGAGATTTTCCGTTTTTCACTGCCGTCTGAACCTTAGTCATAGACTCATCATAGTTACCGCTATATACAGGAGTGACAGTGACTTTTTTTCCATCTACTTCAATTCCTTCTTTGTTGAATTCTTCAGCATATCCATCGATCACTTTAGTAATTTCGCCGCCGACATTCACCGGATAATACCAGGTTAGGTCAATGGTCTCCTCATTGGATTTTCCGGATTTGCCATCACTTGAATTGTTGTCTGCGCCCGAATTGGAAGAATTGCTGCCACACGCGCTTAATAGGGTAAAAACAAATAATAGGAGTGCCAGGAATATAGGTGTTTTCCTCATTCATTTCAACCTCTTTCTTATTGAGATATTGTTTCTGTTTCATCTTTACAGCATTTCTTAATCCCGATTTCACCTCCTTTTCCACCATAAAAAGACCACAAATATACTGTTTTTCATCAACAGATATTTGCGGCCTCTCTCATCGCGCCTGTTTGCTATGTACTTTTCAATTATTAATATACCGATCTATTATTTAGTTCCTATTAATTGAATGTAAAGATTCCTTAAAGATGATTGAAATCCAATTTCCAGAGCTTTGTATTCGAGGTAGTCACAGCTGCAGCTCCACGTTCCAACGCTTCTTTTGCATGCTCGGCGGTTGCCAGCAAGCCACCGGTTATAACAGGGACATGGGAAACCTCAGACAGTTTTTCCAAGAAATCGGGAGCCCTGCTTGGCATAATTTCAACAATGTCAGCCTGCAGGTGGTCCAAGCTCTCAAGCAGATGGTCATATACCTCTGTATCGATCAGAAACACCCTTTGAATAACAAACATCCCCTTGGATTTTGCCCGTTTAATGATGCTGGATTTCGTAGTGACAATCGCAAACGGTTTGATATAGTCAGCAATAAAATCAATCCCATACTGGTCCACCTGCAGACCGCCTATCTTCTCCACATGCATAATGACCGGAAGCCCCTCGCTTTGGAGCACATCCACATACTGTTTCACATTTAAAATATTCCCAGTCATCAAGATCACAGCTGATATATGATCTTTATACTTGATTGCCCTTTCAATCGATTTAGGCTCTTTAATGGCAGCAATCAACTTGTGCTTCTTCAATCTTGCTTCAAAAACTTTCATCATATTTGTGCTGCACCTCTTGTCTACTTGATCAATTCGCTTCTTTAATCTAGTGTAACCCAATAGGCTTCTTCATTCACTTGGCATTCAAAAAAGAAGACGTCAAAAATCGCCTTCTTCAGGACTCAATTGTTATGTCCAATCCCTCTATCTGCATTATTTTGCCAATCCAATAATTACTTTCTGTCATAATATAACTTTCTTCCTCATGGGCGATATTTACAAGCCATGGCTCTCCCTTTTTAAGAAAAGACAAATCCTCCGGCAGGTCGGGCTGCAGCCACGAATAGAGGGAACTGGCCGCCCTTTTTACAATCTTCTTTGCGTGACTATCCGCATGATAATAATAAACCTTCGCTTTTTGCCCTCCTCCCAACATTGTGCCTGTCCATTCATTCGTTTTCTTCACCACTTTTAGGGAGTTTTCCAGCTCCTTTAACAAAGGGGCGAACTTTCTTGTGGAACCCAAGTCTTTCCTGACAACCAAGTGGAATTCATCGCATATTTCAAATGCCAGATCTATCAGCTGCTCGTATACAGTGCCCCGTGGGTCTTGTTCGATGATAATCATGAGCCTCCCCCTTACTCCCCCCTTAATAAGAGGTATTCAGAATCATTTTATCATCCTACTTTCATAAGATTCATCCTTTAGCTAGTTTCACTAAACAGCTATACCTATTTTGCAAAGAATGGGTCTTTTTCCCTTTCCAAACATCCTGGGGGGCATACCTTAACATAGGTAAATTACTATCAATCATCGGAGGGATTTAGTTGTGAAAAAAATGGGCACGGATCCATCCAGACTTTGCAAAGAATTTGCAAAAATACTTGGCTCCACTCCCAGTATTGTAAATGGCGTATGTACAGCAACTCGGTCGAGAACCAATCTTCATCCTGTCGTACTTGGCAGACCGGCGGAATCCTTTATGTTTGTTCCCCAGGCTTTTTCATTTGAGAATGTCGGCAGAGGTGGAAAAGCCTTGTGCCTTGGTGAAACGGTAATTCTTCAAGAGGAAATCAATCCGTTTATGAGCAAGCTTCGAGAACATGGCATTATTGTCACAGCAGTTCACAATCATTGGCTTTTCGATAAACCCCGCCTGATGTATATGCATTTCGAATCCATCGAAGAGCCACTTATCTTCGCACGAAAGGTTAGGGATGCCATGCGGGTGTTGACCACACGACAAATCCATGTGGAATCAAGTTCACATCATCAGGAAAGCGAAGACCAAAGTGTTAAGATCAATAAGGAAAGACAGTCTAACAGCAGCCTATGTGATCAGTTCAGCCGTATTCTTAATGGAGAAATGCATACTTTTGAAGATGGGCAATGCATCGTAATGAGGTCACGCCATAATATCAGGCCGGTTGTTCTTGGAAAACAGGGACGTTCATTCCTGCTGATCCCGCAGATGTTTACTTTTGAATCAATGTCGGCAGACGGGCGGGCACTCTGCAGCGGGGAAACTGTCATTTTACAGGAAGAGATCAATCCGTTCATCAGCAAACTTCGCGAGCATGGAATTATTGTAACAGCTATTCACAACCATTGGTTATTTGATCATCCACGCCTCATGTATATGCACTGGGTTTCAATCGACCGGCCGCTGAATTTTGCAAGAAAGACCCGTGATGCATTAAGTGTACTGACGAACCGGCCTGTAAGGGTCAGAAGCAGATCATCTTTTCATAAATATAAAAGTTGACCAATTTTTTAGATCTTTATGATTGAGAAAAGAGGATTTTGTTTTTAGACTCATTTTGTTGCCGGGAGAGGAAATCGGGGAATTTAATACGAATTAGCCCACATGGGAAAATTCTATTATTGGCAGAAATGATCATTGAATACAAAATGAAAAAAAGGGGAAAGGGTCAATCTCCAAGCTTTGTATTCATGACTGGTTATTTTAAAACCTAACCGGTACGAATACAATTAATTTCAAAAATAAATAGGGACGCCAGCGGCAATTGGCATCCCGGCAATATGTGCTGGACTCCATGAAGTGCAGCAAACCAAAATAGAAGCATGACTCTCCTCATTGGTTATAGAATAGGAGAGTTTTTTTATAACCACTTCATACAACCTTGGCGATTAGTGAAAGCACCCATTTAACCCCGACAAGCCCGAGGAGGCAAGGCTTTTACCGCACGGAAATACTTTTGACGTAAGGAAGCCGGACAGTCATTGTTAGAGCAATAAGCGCCACCTACTTCTTATGAGTAAGCGACCGCTGCCACCCTTTTATGAAGTCATATCCTTGTTCTTTTTTATACATTATGATCATTTAAGACATCATTCCCTTGACCTTGGTGGCCTTTTCCTTCTTTTAATAAAGTAATAAATCCCCGCTCCAAGCAACACGAAAAGAAGAATGATTGGCAAATTACCTATAACCAGCACAACCAACCCTGATGCTGCGGAAAGCAGAAAGTTCAGACTGACAGCCAACTGTTTCTTTGTTTTTTCCCATGTATCTAAATTGTTGTCGCCCACTCCCGGAACAACGACTTTACTTTCCCGCATATATATTTCCACTGTCGAATAAGCCGTCTGATTTTCAAGGTACTTCATCTTGCCGACAAGGACCTCGATTTCCTCCTGCACTTTCGACAAATCCTTCGATATTTTCAGCAAATCCTCTGTCTTTTGGGCCTCCTTCATAAAACCAAGGAGCCTTTCCTCCACCGCTCGCTTCGATTTCAAACGGGACTCCAAATCAACATATTCTTCTGTCACGTCCTGTCCCGAAACATTTCTGCCCAAAACTTCTGTTGCAGTGTTTTCCGCATCCTCAAGAAAAGCCAGGAAGTGTTTTTCTGGAATCCGGACAATTGAATGTCCGCTCATCAGATGATTTTCATCCCGATATTCATTGGACTCAACAACATAGCCGCCATATTTTTTAACTTTCTTCTCGATATTTTGCTGGGCTTTTTCAAGGCTCTTCACCTGGACTTCCATGTTTGCTCGGTGAATGATCATGCGGTCACTCTCTTTAATCTGTTCATCCACCGTCGCTTCATCAGCAGGCTGCTCTTCCTTATCAATAACTGCAATCTCATTCGACCCGGAAGACTTATCCATTTGGGCCATTTCGGTGGTTGACTTGGATTCCTCAGTGTCGTTAGAGCTGCACGACACTAAAAATATGATCAGAAGAGAAGTGAGCAGTCTGTACAAGTATCCCTTTTTCATTCCATTAATCCTCCTTTCTAAATTAGACGGTTCAACATAAAAAAAATTACAGATTTATTCGTCCAAAGCCATATCCGTCTCCATATCATATTTACTTACAGAACAGAATTTCTTGGCTTGCCGGACAGATTTGATTTCAGCCTCTGTCTTTGGTGGGCAAGTGATGAAGGTTTCGATATTTTTTTCCTTATCGGCAAAATTGAACGAAACATCAATAGCAGATGAAAAACCTTGTACTTTTTCAATCAGAGAGACTAGCTGCTTCCATTCCTCTTTAGAATCCAAAAAAGCCTCCTCCATTTCCAAATGGACTCCAAGCATGACGTTAACTTCATGGAAAGGAGGAATTTTAGGTCCTTTTACAATATCCAGGCTTTCATACGTAGTATAATTCGTATCAATCGATGCTGCAGGATATATTTCCTTTGCAATCGGCTGTACCGCCTCCTTCAATTGGCGGGCCCACAAAACTTCAGGATATGTATCAACATATGTATACTCTGCAAAGCCTTCCTCTGCGTAAAATTCTAATTCCGGATCCGAGACAGGATAAAATTGCCCACCATAACTTCCAGCCTTAAAATTGTAAAAAGACTCTTTCAGGGTAAAATCCTGTTCATATTTTTCCTCCAGATATTTTTCCAGTTTCGCATCTACTGCCTTTTCCTTCCAGGGGAGGCCGTAAAAAGCGATGACAACCCAAGCAGCGATAGACACAACTATGACCGCAAACGAAACAATTAGTATCCATTTTCCAACCTTCATATCATTCCCCTTTTAACTATTATTCTTTTTCTAAAGTATATAGGAAAATACCAAAAAACAGTATTTCTTCCCAACATACAACAGCAAGTTTTTACCACGTTGTCCGTCAATAATATAAGACAGTTCGTTTAAAAATTGGGAATTTTATATAAAAAAGGACAGGCACTCGGGAAAGTCCCTATCCAACAAATTGAAGAATTTTACAATGATCATTCATATATGACTTCAGGAGATTCACCAAATACTTCTTCTGCATTTGTTTCAGTTGCTATTTCATCCATACCCGGATGGTAAAAGTAAAAGGCTCCCATTCCTTCCCCGACAGCTGCTAAATAAATCAATTTTGTCCCATCTCCTAATTGAGCGTCACTCAGAGCAAGCCCCCTGGACTTAACATCCAACACCTCCGGGTTCAATAAAAATAATTTTGTTACTGCAGCAAATTGCTCTTCTTTTGTTACAGCCAACTGATTTGGTTTTTCATGAATGCCATTCATCACTTCAATGTACTTTGCATTATTTGCCAACTCCGGATGAATATAGGCTTCATCATCTTGATTTTCACTGTTCTCATCTGATTTATTTGTTTCTTTCTTACTATCTTCTGAAATCATCCCATCTTCCTTCTCCTGTTCGGTTTCCTCTTCTTTCTTAGAACTTGATCCTTTTTCAACCTCAGTAGTCTCTTTTACTGAAGCAGGGGGATCTGTTTTTGAGCTGCACGCTGCTGTTAGCATGACAAGTACGCCAAGAAGTATGAATGCAAAATATTTCATGTTATTCTTCCACCTTCTATTTTTGATGTAAGCCGCTTCCGGAAGAGTGTATCTTCAGGGATGCCCAAAAAGCCTGTCGAGAAAATACCACTTTCTCTCTACAAGCTAAGCTTGTTTAGGTATTTTTTTACTTTGCTCTTCCTATTTGTTTAAAACCAAGAAATTAAAGTATTTGAAGTAGTCTTTTTACCTTTTCCTTCCGGATTATTAAAGACGAACTTTCCAAATTAGAGCATAACCCATCAACTCCATCTTGTAAAAAATTCAGTAAAAAGTGTGTAAAGTCCCCCCCCACTCTAAACCATTTCAAACTTTCTTGTTTTCCTCCATTCTATGTTAAGATGGCAATGGTATTTTGAAAAGAAAGGACTGAATGAAAAATTCCGAAGCAAACACCCCATACCAAACTGTTTATAGAATATCTCTACATTATTTTAGGAGCCGCGTTGGTCGGTTTGTCATACAATATTTTTCTTTTGCCGGCTAGGCTGGCAGCAGGCGGAGTTTCCGGCATCAGTACAATTCTTTATGAATTGTATCAATATAACCCTGCCTATGTTCAATGGCTCATTAATATTCCGGTCTTTATTGTTGGTTTTTTGGTTCTAGGCAAGGATTTCAGCTTTAAGACACTGGTCGGAACCTTCTTTGTCCCGTTCACCATTTGGCTAAGTGCAGACATTCCTTTTTCAATTGATAACCCTTTGCTGGCAGCCATTTATGGGGGGATTCTCCTAGGAATTGGTCTAGGAATTGTTTACAGGGGAAAAGGATCTACTGGAGGGCTGGCGACTGTTGCACAAATTGTTAAAAAGTATACAGGCCTGTCCAGCGGCTACTCACAGCTAATTGTTGATGGATTGGTTGTCGTAAGTTCCGCGTTCATCTTTAACTTTGAACTTGCTCTATATGCGATGATGGCCATTTATGTGACGAGCAAAGTGATTGACTTTGTCCAGCTGCAAACCTCACCATCAAAGCTTGTACTCATTATCACTGAGCAGGAAGAACGAATCCAAACCATTATCAAGGAAGAAATTGATCGGGGACTGACAAAAATCCGTTCCATCGGCGGTTTCTCCAACCAAGAAAAAACAATGATATTATGCGTTGTCGAACAGCAGGAAGCCGTTTATTTGAAAAAAGTACTGCAGGAACTGGAACCCTCTTCCTTTGTCGTCTTCCTCAACGCATCCGAAATCCTTGGAAGAGGATTTTCCACATCCAAATTCCATGAAACTGCAAAGTGAAAAAAGATCAGTCTTGTTTCAGATGAATTGTCTTTCGGATCAGAAGCTCTCAAGACTAAATAGGAGCTTCTGATGCTCTTTTGAAAATAAAGTATTTACATGTATCTCATGAACTCATCTGCGTTTCCATCCTCGGACACCGTTTGACTCGATACCGCGTCAACTGAATATATGATCTTAACACTTGGCTGATTATCTTGTTCCCCGTCCATTCTTTCCCTTCCCTTTCATAGACGTATCATATAGAACTTGGTACCATGAAATTACTCAAAAAAATCCCTGCCGAAAACTCCTGACGAAAGCGAGGTTTTTGAATTGTCATTATTAGCATTTATAACAATTCTTATTTCAGCTTTCATGCATGCCACATGGAATTATTTAGCTAAACAATCGGAGGGTGGATTTATCTTCGTTTGGCTTTATATGGCTGTGAGTACCATTATTTATCTCCCTTTTGTTATCGGTTTCTTTTTTATAGGCGAAGTTCAATTTGGCTGGATGGAATTTGCTTTTATATTGGGGAGTGCCATTATACACATGGTTTACGCTTTGACGCTGCAAAAGGGATATAAAGTAGGAGATCTTTCCATCGTTTACCCATTAGCTCGTGGATCTGCTCCCATCCTTATAGCAGGAGCGGCTTTTTTTCTCTATGAAGAAAAGCTGTCAATTATCGGGATCATCGGCATCAGCTTTATCGTTTTCAGCATTTTCATTTTGACGGGCGACCTTCGTCGCTTTAAGCAGCCGAATAACGGAAAGGCGGTTTTCTACGGATTGTTGACAGGTTTGCTGATTTCCTTCTACACTCTTTTGGATAAAGGTGCGGTCAGTGTTTTGCTCATGTCTCCATTACTGTTAAACTATGGTTCCATCTTGGGCCAGTTTCTGCTCATGAGTCCTTTGGCTTTGAAGAATAGGGAAAAGGTGAAGAATGAGTGGGAAATGAACAAAAAGAAAGCCATTGGGGTAGGAATTCTAAGTCCGCTGGCTTATATTCTCGTATTGATGACAATGCAATTTACACCCGTGAGCCACGTGGCTCCTGTTCGTGAAATCAGTATTTTAATCGGCACGGTAATGGGGGCCAGAATGCTTACTGAAGGAATCGGTTTACGAAGACCGGCCGCTGCTGCGATCATGGTCATCGGTATCATATCTGTTGCTCTTAGTAAATGAGTAAGGGATCTGACCCCAAGGGAGTAAATTAAATATACAGAGGATAGTTGGGTTAATATGATAACTAACTATCCTCTGTTGTATATATACTACTTTCATTTGTTTATTTAATCTTATTTTTAGATGGAGGCTATAACTTGACAATAATAATAAAAGGTAGTTGCTTCTCGTTGAAGGAGAGATACCTGTAGTTTCAGCAATAAGGTATTTACATTCCGGTCGAATGATTGATCGGTACAATCGCTCCTGATAAAAACATTTATGGAAACATGAGTAATAACGTACCCGAATCCACGACTTTACTGTCCGTTACAAAACCAAAAAAAACGAATTTTTATAAAAACTTCTCAAACATGATCATCTTATTCCCCGCTCCAGCGGAAAAACCGTGAGGACAAAATGATCGACACGATGGCGACACCAATGAGGACCACGACATCCACGCCATTCTCCCAAATCGGTGTAAAATTCCAAGTCTGCCTTATTAAATGAATAACGTAATATAGCGGAAGGATGTGGGCGATAACACGTAATACTTGTGGCATCCATTCAATCGGAAAGGTGGCTCCCGATAGAAAAATCATCAAATTCAAGGCAAGTGAACTGATGGCTGAGGCAGTCCGAACGTTTTTGGCAATTGAATTGATCAACAGTCCGAACGGGAAGAAGGCGACCAGGCTTAATAGGATAGCCAACAAGGTACTTCCCAAATATTTCGGTACTTGTAAGTCGAACACAAGGAATCCAAAAATGAGAATAATTACGGCGCTGATGGTAAAAATGACGGTTCCCTGCACGGTTTGCGCCATTAACACCATCCAGGACCGCATGGGTGTGACCTGATAGCGTCGCAAAATGCCTTTTTCACGATAATTGGCCATCACCGTTCCGATTCCGAAAAATGCAGTACTCAAGATATTCACGGCAATCCAGGAGGGGATGTAAGCATTGCTGTAAGTCATCCCACCGATTTTTACGCTTCCGAACATTGCCCCGAATAACCAGATCATCAGAACCGGAAACAAAAAGGTCCAGAAAACGGCCATTTTTTCTCGAAAAAACAACTTTGTTTCCATTACCGACAGTTTCACAATTTTATTCATGTTGATCGCTCCTTTAACAGGTGGACAAACAAATCATCCAGAGTGCCTCGCTCGAAACGGAATGCGGTCACTTTCCAATCGCGTTCTTCACATTCTTTTAAAACCAGGTAGGCGGAACGCTGGAGGTCCTCTGTTTGAATTCTCACCCGATCCCCGGATTTCTCCACATGAATCACACTGGGGAGGGCGGTCAAAACATCTGGATTAATATCAGCACTCTCAAATGCCAGGTAGTTTGTCGCGAGATCCTCGAGCAACACATTCGGTTTTCCAAGTGCCCGAATTCTACCTTCGTACACCATCGCCACTCGATCACACAGCTTTTCGGCTTCTTCCATATAATGCGTCGTGACAAGGATGGTGCTTCCTTGTTCCTTCAGGGTATGGATGACTTCCCACAACTCGCGGCGTGCCTGCGGATCGAGCCCCATGCTCGGTTCATCCAAAAATACGATTTCGGGTTGATGCAAAACGGATAAAGCGAGAGTTACACGTTGTTTCCAGCCACCTGAAAGATCCTTGAAATAAGAATTGAGTTTGTCTTTCAAATGCAACTGTTCAATGATGTCCACCAGGACATGATGTGTGTCATAAAAAGAGGCAAACAGATTTAGCGCTTCCTTGACTTTCATTAACTCCTGTATGGATGTAGACTGGAACTGCACCCCGATTTTTTTATTTAATTGATAGCGGTCAGATTCCTTGCCGGGGTCATGGCCGAGTACGTGCACGTTTCCGGAATCTCTTTTTCGCAATCCTTCCAGAATCTCGATAGTTGTGGTCTTACCGGCTCCGTTCGGACCGATAATACCGAAAATTTCGCCTCTTTCGACTGCAAACGACCCCCCCTGTACGGCTCGAGTTTCCCCGTACTTTTTGGTCAAGCTTTCAACTTCAATGACATGTTTCATCTTTTTTTCTCCTTCTCTCATAAAAAATGAATCGATTTTTGCTCTTCAGTCTTGCGTCAATCATAAGAAAAAAAGCTATTCGTCTTTAAGAGATCAGTAGTCAGATGACAGATTTGCATAAACTCGTGGGTGAAATGAATTTATTACCCTTTTTACCTTATAAAATCGGTTTTGTTTTACAAAAAGGTTATTCCGGCAGCCACCCTTTGTTTTCGGCAATGGCAACGGCATCCATCCGGTTTCTGGCTTCCAGCTTCTGAATAATTTCGGAGATATAGTTGCGGATCGTAGCTGGGGAGATAAATAGAGCCTTACTGATTTCTTTGACGGAATCCCCCTTCCTTAGGTGCAACAATATCTCTGATTCTCGTTTCGTGAGTGGATTGATTTCCTCCATCATGGAAAAAGTCAGATGTGGGCTGAAGACACGCTGGCCAGCGTTAATTTTCCGCAGCGCTTCCGCCAATTCAGAAACAGGTGTATCCTTTAACAAATAACCCATTACATCTGCCTTCACTGCACGTTGCAAGTACCCGCTTCGAGCGAAGGTAGTTACGATGGCGACCCGGCATTTACTGCCTTCATCTCTCAACTTTTCCGCTACCTCCAGTCCGCTTAACAGTGGCATCTCAATATCAAGAACGGCAATATCGGCGTTTTTTTCCCGTATCAGCCGGAGAGCCTGTTTACCATTCTCGGCTTCCCCGACCATTTCAATATCTTCTTCCAGGGCAAGCAACTGGCTGACCGCGCCACGTAGCATTCCCTGATCTTCCGCAATGACAATTCTCATTGGATTCCCTCCTTCGTGATCGCCGGTTTCTTGACTTTCGGCACGATAATCGTGATTTTTGTTCCTTTTGTTCCCCCGATTGTCATTTCAAGTTTTCCCTCGATAAGCAATAACCGTTCTTTCATACCCAACAGGCCGCTGCCGAACCGGTCGTGATTTTCCTTCACAATGCCAACGCCATCATCCCTCACCTGTAGAATGTATCTCCCGGGTTCTTCTTCAAGTCGGATTGCGCAAGTGCGCGCGCCGCTGTGTTTCACAACATTGGTGACACATTCACGAAGACACAGGCTCAGGATATTTCGAATAATCGGCGGGCCCCCACCAAGTTCATCATTGCGTTCCAATTTGAATGAAATCCCGGCTGACTCGCAAATTTGGGCCGCCCGCTGGCACTCTTCGTCGAGATCGATGGACTGCATATCACTGATCAGTTCCCGCACCTGCAATAAAACAGACCTTGAAATATTCTGGACCTCACGCGCTTCTTTTGAGGCTTGGTCGGGATTCCGGGGAATCAACCGCTCCACCAATTCACCTTTCAACGTAATCAGAGATAGGGTATGACCCAACGTATCATGAAGATCACGGGCAATCCGCTGGCGCTCTTCATTTTTAATCAGTCGGGAAATTTCATCATTGGCATGTTGTAACCTCAATTTTATTTCATGTGATTTCCGGATCATTCTCACCATATAGGGCAACAAGAAAAGAATGAAAAGAATCGAATACCAACCAAGGTACAATGAATTCGACTCTCGCAAGAAATAGAACCCGGCCGACCCGGCAAAAAGCACAGCCATGAGTACAGTCATCCCAGTAATTTTGCGGTAGGATGGGTACTTGCCAATCACCAAAGCAGGATAAAAGCCGAAGCTTAATTCCCATGGGGAGATGAAGGCACCCCATAAAGCAACCGCGACTATTTGAACAATGATGAAAAAAGTTCGGTGTTTCGCATTCATAATGCTGATAAAATGAGCCGTTGCGATTATAAAAAACAAAAGATAGTTGTACCCCGTCTGTTGCGGAAAAATAATCATAGAAATCAACGGGGGAAGCAACATCATCGTTTCCCACGGGAGTCTGATGCGAGCCATTTTTAACCCCCTTTTTCATTTTGGTTTATCATACCATATGGTTTTGAGCCAGTGACCTTAACCTTTATTATTTGTTATCGAGGTTCCAGAAACTTGAGTTTGCTTCCTTCGTTTCAGCCACATCGGAACCAACCAGATCGAAAGTAAGAAGACCACCACATGCACCGGCTGTGCAATAACTCCGAATTTATCTGCAGGGGGATTAGCCAAAACATTGAGCGACGACAACAGAGTGACACCTCCGGTCAGAAGAACATAATAAACTGAAGGTCTTGCAGTTTTTTGAAGCCACTTTACGAAAATCATTGCCCCGGCGATATTTGCGATGATCGAAGCAACAGCAATGGAGATCCAATTTAACTGGGAAAACCACAGGCCAGTTACAGCACCTAACAGGTAAGCCGTGGCAACACCGGCAGCTCCTGAAATAACTCCCGCATATAAACCGACTAATAAACCTTTTCTCATTATTACTTGTGCCTCCTTGATTTATTGTATTAAAAGCATATCGAAAAGCCGGCGGAGTCCGGTAGTTATGTATATCACTTTTTTAAAATGATAAATATCATTTTTTTTGAAGGTTTTTGGGAGGACTTTTTAGGAAAAATAGCGGCAAAATCTACGGATGCCACCTTTACCCCTTTAGTAGAGGGGAAACATTTTTGTGGATGGAATCAATTGTAGTCCCACTAGCCCTTCGTTCCCCTCAGGCTTCCTCTGTAAAAGCAATAAAAATGGCCAACCAGAAAATAAAATTCTGATTGACCTTATAATACGATCTGGCCCTATTCCGGCATAAATTGGTACAACAATCGCGCCAGACTGTTGAATAATCTGCTATCTTATTTCATTTCAAGAAGTTAGAATCATAGAGTTTGATAAAAATTAGTCATTCATTTACTTGAACAACATTTAGCAGGTTAATTTTTAACATCCTGAAGAACAGCCCCCTTCCCCCAAAGCAGCTTCCGTAATGTATCGAAATTGACTAAAACCGTCCCAACAATAATCGTCAAAGTACCTATGCCTGTTATCCAAGAAATATATTCATGATAAAAGATCACACCTAATATAACGGCGATTAATGGTGAGATATACAGCCATGTAGAAGGAAAAATAGGATTTGTCCGTGAGACAAGCCAATAATAAATGCTATGGCCGATCATTGAGCCAAAAATAGTTAAATAAAGAAGTGAGCCAATTGAAACTGGGCTTAAAAGATATTCAAGCCGAATGTTCTCGGTAAAAAATGATGAAATGATTAATAAAATCCCACCATGCATCATTTGCGCTGCATTTAAAGCAATCGGTGAAGTCTTATCAAATTTTCGGATGACATGCTTCGTATAAATCGTCCCAGCTGCGTAAAAAACTTCACCCATTATAATAGCGAAACAACCAAGCATCCATAAAGGACTAATCTCAATTGAAAAACTAGGTAAGATCAAAAATGTGACACCTATGACTCCGACGACACAACCAATGAATGATGTCCGATTTCCTTTTTGTTTCATTATGAATGTCTGAATAAGTAAGATCATCATCGGACCCGTGGCAGATAAGACAGCTGCAATCCCTGATGTCACATACTGTTCTGCCCAGTACAATGTGGCAAATGTCCCAAAGGTTAAACCTACTCCTGAAAAAAACATCTCCTTCCTAAATAATAACCGTATTGCCGTTTTTTCTCTCCAAACCATTAAACTAAACAGCAGCAAACCAGCTATGAAAAAACGAAGACCAGCTGATAAAAATGGAGGCCCACCTGCATCAACACCCATTTTAATCGCTAAGAATGTTGTTCCAAAAATCAAACACATGAAGAAATAATTAATCATAATCATGTAAAACTCCTCCTCTTTTTCTATCCTAAAAGAAAGACGATAGAACAGATGGAAAAAGATAGAACAGATTAGATTAGATCGTGTTACAATCTTCTTGAATAGGAGGAATCGATGTGAGCCAAGCGATTCAAAATAGGGATTATCTTTTTATGAAAGTATATGATTATGTACTGCACCGAATAGAGCGTAATGAATGGAAAGAACATGAAAAGATTCCCTCCGTCCGGCAATTATCATCTGAATTGAATGTTCATCGATTAACAGTATTAAAGGCTTATCAATTACTGAAACAGCATGACAAAGTTTATGTAAAAGATAAAGCAGGCTATTTTGTCCAATCAAATGTGACGAAAAATCTTGAATATCTAGATCTGGACAATCCAATTGTTTCTGCATACGTACAAAAAAATCATTTATCTGAGATCCATCAATCACCTGTTTCCTATAATTTTTCTCAGGCGTTAATTGATCCAAATCTTTTGCCTAATCATTATTTTTCAGATTACGTGAAGAAAGTGTTTGACCTTTATCCAAAAGTACTTGCAACCTACTCAACTGTGCAAGGTGATTTAGAGCTGCGTGAAACACTCACTCAATATTTTATCAACCAGTATAAAACTCATCTCAATGCAGATAATCTGTTAATCACTTCTGGCTCACAGCAAGCGATTCACTTAATCGCTCAAACTTTTATTAAGCCAAGAGACGTCGTTTTAATTGAACGTCCAAGCTACAGTGCTGCGATTGATATTTTTAGAGCACAAGGAGCACAGTTTATAACGATTGATATTCATCCAGACGGATACGATTTAAATCAGGTTGAATTATATATGAAACAATATAAACCACGCCTATTTTATCTCAACCCAACATTCCATAACCCGACTGGCTACACTGTTACAGTAGAGCAGCGCAAAAAATTAGTAGAATTGGCTGAACAATATCGATGTCTATTAATTGAGGACGATGCCTATCACGACATATATTTTACTCATGCCCCACCACCGCCAATGTACACATATGATACTGCTGGGACAGTCATTTATATCCGAAGCTTTTGCAAATATATCTCTCCTGGTTTGAGAATTGCGGCTGTTATTTGTCAATCATCATTAATGAATTCACTTCTAACAGTAAAATCGTTAGCTGATAATGGTTCACCACTTCTCAATCAAAAAATCTTTCTCCATTACTTTTCATGACTAAGATTGCAGCAGCACTTGGAGAAAATCCGGATCGCCCTACAGATTCGAAAAGAAATCATGGAGGAAGAGCTAGTGGTAACAGATTGGAAATGGACCAGTCCAAAAGGAGGTCTTAATTTATGGGTGCAGCTCCCAGATAAACTTCCAACTGAATTATTGTTAACCAAAAGTATCGAACAATCTATATCCTTTGTGCCCGGTCAAGTTTGTGATCCATTAAAAAAACTATCATCTTGGATACGTCTAAGTTATTCTTACGCAAATGAAAAACAACTAAGTGAAGGGGTAAAAAGGTTTATTGCAGTGGCGCAATCTCTTTCTAAATGACGGGAGGCGTTTGGATTAAAGATAATCTGGGTAACGCTATTGCTGAGATTGTATATCATTTTACGAAATGACAGATATTTGGGGCGAAGGAACAACTTCCTGTGCTTCTAAAGATACCTTCAGGAAACCCAAAGATAATTTTAAATGACCATATTATACAAAAATAATATATAGGCTCTAGATACTAAGAATAAAGATATTAACGTTAATGAACTTAAAGAGCACGTTTTGATTGATCAAAACGTGCTGTATTTACTACTAGTATTCTTTATAAAAGGACAATATTTCTGAGGAGAAAAAGCTAATGAAGGAGCACCTGTATCATTGATTTTTACGAATAATCGTAAACAGGTTAAACAATAACCTTTTACTATGGTAAAGGGGGTCAGACCCCTCAACCTTTGTATTTTGTTAATAAGAATTGTTCTTTTACGAAATTTACAACTTCATCAGATGTACTCATTGCCAGGATCTTCTCTTTATAACCGATTGCCTCTTCTCTCGAAAGGTGTTGGATTTGTGAACGCGCAGGCAAAATTGAAGTTGCGCTCATACTAAATTCATCTAATCCTAATGCTAAAAGGAGTGGGATCGCAACTGGATCTCCAGCCATTTCGCCACACATTCCAACCCATTTGCCTTCCTTATGTGCAGCTTCAATCACATTATTTATCAATCGGAGAATGGCAGGGTGATACGGCTGATAAAGATAGGAAACGCTCTCGTTCATACGATCTGCAGCCATCATATACTGTACTAAATCATTGGTTCCAATGGAAAAGAAATCTGTTTCTTTCGCAAACAGGTCTGCCATCATTGCGGAAGCAGGAATCTCGACCATCATTCCCACTTCAATACTTTCAGAAACAGCTGTCCCCAGAGATTGAAGTTTTTCTTTTTCTTCCGATAAAATTGCTTTTGCCTGACGAAATTCCTCAATCGTAGCAATCATTGGGAACATGATTTTTAAGTTGCCGTACACGCTGGCACGCAACAAAGCCCGGAGCTGAGTGCGGAACATTTCTTGTTCTTCTAAACATAATCGAATGGCTCGGAACCCTAAAAATGGGTTCATTTCTTTTGGAAAGTTTAAATATGGCAGTTCCTTATCCCCTCCAATATCAAGAGTACGAACTACAACAGGCTTTCCTTCCATGCATTCCAATACTGTTTTATAGGCTGTAAATTGCTCTTCCTCTGTTGGAAGCTGTTCACGCCCCATATACAAAAACTCTGTACGATATAAACCAATACCTTCTCCGCCATTTTCAAGAACACTTTGTATATCTTCAGGAGTGCCAATATTTGCAGCAAGTTCAATAGGATATCCATCTGCTGAAACTGTACGTAAATTGACCAGCCTTTTCCATTCAATCTTTTGAGATTCATAGGCTATTTTTTTCTTTTCAAATTCTGTCATGATATCAGGGTGTGGGTCGATGATAACTTTTCCATCGAGCCCATCAATAATGATGATTGACCCGTTGTCAACATGATTCATTACCCCTTTAGTTCCGACTACTGCCGGGATTTCCATTGAACGCGCCATGATGGCAGAATGGGAAGTACTCCCTCCAATATTTGTTACAAACCCTTTTACATATTGGCGGTTTAATTGAGCTGTATCTGAAGGTGTCAAATCTTCTGCAACAATTACTACTTCTTCATTGATCATACTTGGGTTTGGGACATGGACGCCTAAAAGGTGGGCGATAACACGTTTTGTCACATCCCGAATATCTGTTGCCCGCTCTTTCATATATTCATTTTCCATAGATTCAAACATAGAAACAAACATATCGACAATTTCTTGGGTAGCAAATTCAGCATTTAAGCCTTCGTTAATGATTTTTTGCTCAACGGAGTTTAATAGCTCAGGATCCTCCAAAACAAGCAAATGTGCTGCAAAAATGTCTGCTTTATCAGCGCCTAATTTTTGTTGAGTATGCTCTTTTATCTCCTTAAGGTCGTTTTTGGCTTTCATGATCGCATCTTTAAATCGCTGTATTTCTAATTCTTTATCTTCTATTTCTCGTTTTTCCGTTTTTAAAACCAATTCTTCCAAACGATAAGCTTTGGCAATGGCAATACCAGCTGATGCTTTGATTCCCTTTAAAGTGATCAAGATTTAAACACCCAATCCTTGTTGTGTTATTGTCTCAGAAAGTACAGAGATCGCTTCGTCTTCATCTGAACCAGAGACAATAATTTTAAATTCAGCATCTTTAGGAATCCCTAACGACATGACACCCATTATTGATTTCAGGTTTGCACTTTTACCGTTAAACTCAATATTTATTTCTGAATCAAATTTGCTTGCAGACTGGACTAAAATAGATGCTGGGCGCGCATGAATTCCTGTACTGTCAATCACTTTAAAAATTCTTTCTTTCATTTCAACCAATCGCTCCTTAATGTCTTAATCTATTGTTGAGTACTTAAATTTAATAGAGTGATAAAGCAGGATGGGCTTTCTGATTTGAAACTGTCTTATAAAAACAGAAATCCTGGTTATACAAAAGATCACTTTGATATAGTGAGTTCGACACTTTTCAGTGTTTACATCGACCTAGCTCTATTCCTTACACGAATTCTCCATATTCGCTCCCTGTTCAAGGATATAGATGTCCCTTTTTTCGGATTTGGTGGAGTCAAGGCTGCCACATTAAACTCAGTCTGTAACCACTCAGATTCAAAATCGGGATTTCCTTTTTTCCGGTTAGTCCAAATTGATCCAAACGCTCTTAACCTCTGTATAATTGTTTAAAGCATATGATCCCATTTCACGCCCGAACCCAGACTCCTTATAGCCGCCAAAAGGTGAAGCCGGATCAGTTAAATTGTAGCAATTTACCCATACTGAACCTGCCTTCAAACGATTCGCAACATAATGTGCATTCTTTAGATTTTCCGTCCATAAACCGGCAGCAAGACCGAATGGTGAAGCATTTGCACGATCTATGATTTCATCCAAATCATCATAAGGCATTGCTGCCACAACCGGACCAAAAATCTCTTCTTTTGCTATGGACATTGTTTCATCAACATCGGCAAAGACTGTCGGCTCTACAAAATATCCTTTATCAGTATAGCCTCCCCCAGATAACATCTCTGCTCCTTCTTCTTTCCCTTTATTGATGTAATGGACAACACGGTTTTGCTGCTCTCTGGAAACAAGTGGACCCATATCTGTGTCAGGAGATAAACCGCTTCCCAGCTTGACATTCTTAGCATATGTCACTAAATCAGACACTACTTTATCGAACAATTTCTTCTGGATATATACTCTTGATCCGGCACTGCATACTTCTCCTTGGTTAGCCATGATACCTGAAAAAACTCCTGGTGTCGCTTTGCTTAGATCTGCATCCGGCAAAATGATGTTCGGTGATTTTCCACCCAGCTCAAGTGTCACGCGTTTCATTGTGTCCGCGGCTGTTTTCATAATGTACTTTCCGACAGCAGTAGAACCGGTAAATGCAATTTTGTTGACATGTGGATGTTTTACAAGTGCATCTCCCGCAGTTTCACCAAAACCTGGAACAACATTTATCACTCCTTCAGGGAAACCTGCTTCAGCTGCAAGCTGCGCAAGATAGAGTGCAGATAGTGGTGTCTGCTCAGCCGGTTTCAATACAACAGTACAGCCCGTTGCAAGTGCCGGAGCAATTTTCCAGGCAGCCATCATCAACGGAAAATTCCATGGGATGATTTGTCCGACAACACCAACAGGTTCATGGCGTGTGTAGTTGAAATATGATCCTGAGACCGGGATCGTTTGTCCAAGGATCTTGGTTGTCCATCCCGCAAAATATTGGAATTGACCTATAGCATTAGGAATATCGTTTTCCAACACTTCACGAAGCGGCTTTCCGTTATCAAGAGAGTCAATTTCAGCTAACTCTTGTTTGTTCTGCTCAATTAACTCCGCAAGTTTATACATTAGTTTTCCGCGTTCAGCTGCACTCATCTTAGACCATGGGCCATCATCGAAAGTTTTTTTGGCGGATAAAACCGCTTTATCGATATCTTCAATTTGGGCCTCACTGACATGAGCTAATACTTCTCCATTTGCAGGATTATAGGTTTCAAATGTTTTACCTGAAACAGATTCTACAAAATTTCCACCAATAAACATTTTCTTTGTACCATTTAAAAAATCTGACACCTTTTTAGATATTTTTATAGTCTGAGTCATTATAAAGGACCTCCATTTCATGATTGATTTATACTAGCCTAAAGTAGTTCGAAACAACTGGTAAGGTTTCATTATATACCCCCATCATCATCATAAAACTTATACAAGCCCTTCGTGGACCCGTTTTGAACAGATCCACTTTGTACTGGAGTGTTCTAGAAAGCCTCCTGAATAACAACGATGCTTTTGATAAAATCCTGATCTTCGCCCTGTTATTTTTGAATATTTAGATATTTACAAATCAAGAATTTCATACTTCTTTCAATGCCCTAATCGCCCTATCTAACTCGTGGTTAAAAATATAGGACCCAGCAACTAAAATATCAGCCCCGGCATCTTTACACTGCCTTCCAGTTTCAGGATTAATTCCTCCATCAACTTCAATTTTAAAGTGTAACCCTTGGTCAGAACGCCACTTTGCCACTTGCGAGATTTTCTCTATGGAAAATGGGTGAAAAGTTTGTCCACCGAAACCTTCATCACAAGTTAGCAAGAGAACGATGTCTACCAAATCCAGACAATTTCTTATGATATCAATTGGGGTTTCGAGCTTTATTGCTACTCCAGCTTTGGTACCATAATTTTTAACCTGAAGGAGTGTTTTTCTCAAATACACTGTGCTTTCAGGATGAATGATGATATAGTCTGCACTTGTTCTCAAATAGTCATCTATTAAGCGTTCAGGTTTATCGATCATCAAGTGGACGTCTAGAGGCAAGGAAGTTACTTGTCGAATGGCTTTTACAGTCGATGGCCCCCACGTCGGATTGGCAACAAATACACCATCCATAATATCAATATGAATAGAATCTGCCCCAGCCGTTTCTAAACGTTTGATATCTCTTTCCAAATTCAGAAAGTCAGCACTTAATATAGAAGTAGATACGATCAATAGATACACTCACTTTCTATTTCATTCAGCAGATTTTGGGGTGGACGTCACTTTCTTAATATAAAGGCCAATCGGTATCGTAATAACGATTAGCACAATAAGTCCGACAATTCCAAAGCGGGCTATATTGGCTAGTATGAAATCAAATACATTCCCATTCCAAAGAGCGGTTGTTTGCCCTTTAATATCGGTAGCCCCACTGTTCGCAGCAAGTTTGCTGAAATAGGGAGCAAACCAGCTTGCAATATAAAGGACTCCAATCATATTAATAACACCACTAATAATGGTCTTTAAAATGTTACCATTATGAATAATGGTCGCCATACATGTAAAGAAAGCAACAAAAGCTAAGTCACCCAGCGGCAATACTTTATTGCCAGGCAGAATCACCGCTAATATCAGTGTGATAGGAATCAACATAGTACCAACGATTTGTGTGGTTGGTAAACCTAGAGTGATCGCAGAATCTAATCCTATGAAGACTTCTTTTCCATTGAAACGCTTGTTAAAGAAACTTTTTGCCGCTTCAGAAATTGGAAGTAACCCTTCCACGATGATTTTTACCATACGGGGGAATAAGACCATAATGGCAACCACACCCATGAGTAAATTTGCTCCATCAACAAAGTTATAACCCGCCAATAAGGCTAAAATGATACCAAGTGCAGCTCCAATAATAACAGGATCACCGAACATACCAATACGTCCCTGTAAATGAGACAAATCCAGTTTTGAATTTCGCAAAAATGGTATACGGTCATATACTTTATCTAAAATGCTAAAGAGGGGGACAGTACTTGCTGCATATCCTTGTGGAATTGAAATTCCATCAACACCGAGTGTTTCTTGAACTTTTTTAGCCGAATAATCAGCTGACAAAAGCGACCAAGTTGCTTGAATCAAGCTGGCTCCAACACCTATCACAACACTGCCGGTCATCAAGTGGACAACAGCACCTGTAAAAGCATAATGAGAATAGTTAAAGATATCAATGTTCATGGTCTTCGTAAAACCAATAACTAATAAGACAAGGTTTAGAATAAACACCGCGGGAATAATAAGAGCACCGATTAATGTGGAGAAAGCAACCCCTGCCGCAGCGCCGGAACCGATATCGATAACAGTCAAGTTAAAGGAAAAACGTTCCACAATTTGGTTCACTGCCGGTTCCAGCGTATTGGAAATTAAGGAAATCGCCAAGCCTAAACCGATAAATCCGATCCCGACAGTAATACCACTGCGGATAGAGCTTAACACCCCTTGCCTTAAAACAAGACCAATTAAAATCAAAACAAGGGGGACAAACACGCTTGATCCCAGAGATAGGAAATAATCGATGACTACCATATGGACACCTCCTTATTTTAAAAGTATCTGAGTGATTTTTTCTTTCACTGCTTCTTCGTTAATCCCAACTAAAAATGGGGTTCCGACAACGATTGGCGTCTTATATTTTGTTTCATCTATTTTCATAGAGGTAACAAACAAATCTGCCTTTCCATCGTAAGAATCCAACTCATAAATCTGACATTGGGTAATCGTATAATTAATCCCTGTCCCTTCCAGAAGCTCTTCTACTTTTTTTAGAATCATAGTCGAAGTGGCCAGACCTGCTCCACATGCAATAACAATGTGCTTTTTCATCATACTTGCTCCTTTTAATTAAAGTAATTTTGCATTAAAGATGACAATTCATCTTGAGATTTAACGTTTTGAATATCTTTCATCATTTCTTGATTTTGAAAAAGCTGACTGACTTTTTTTAGAATCTCCAAGTGTTTGTTGCTATCATTTAAAATGAGTCCTATCACTAAATCCACATCAATCGGCTCAAGGTTTTCAATATTTCTAAACATAACTGGTTTCTCTGGTTTGATGACCACTAGTTTCTCTGTTTTAGAAAAAACGGCCTCCGTATGGACAATGGCCACATTCATATCACTCAATTTCAGACCAGTTGGAAATTTTTGCTCACGTTTTTTTATAGCTTCTCTAAAACCAGTCGTTACATAATCTTTCTTTTCCAGTTCATCCGCCATAAAGTCAAAGACCTCGATCTGATTAACTAAAGGCTGATTATAGAAAACCAAGTCTTCTTCCACATACATGTTGTTTCCTCCAAAGAATAGATATATTAAAGATGATGGACCTTTACTGGCCTTGGAATAAGGCGATCAGATCATCGGGTTGGTTTAGATTCTTAATAAAATGACTCTTCTCCAGACTCTCTGACTTTAAAATGATTTTATAGAGATGTCCCAGTAATTCACGAATATGGACGATATCCTTTTCCGCTACTGCCAATAATATAATTAAAGATACGTATGATTCATTGTTCCATTTAATCGGTTGTTTGGTCGTCATAATGGCAATCTTCGTTTCATTCGCCATTGATGATAGGGCGTGGGGAACAGCAACCCATCCTTGAACCAACGTGTTCCCTAGTTTTTCACGTTCGTAGACCGAAGTCCTGAAGTATTCCTTTACAACCCCGTCCTTTTCAAGCAGATGAATCATTTTATCTAAACACTCTTCTTTTGTGGCCATTTCTTCGTTTAAGAATATATACCGTCTGTTTAAATAAGTTGAAATCATGCTGGAGGCCAATTCACTATCTTCTTTTTTCTTCCTGTTGGACGAGTATTCCAGATAGTAAGAGTAAATTTTCATCAAATCCGTATCTCTAACTAATGGAGATACGTAAACAACAGGCCTGGTGACATCATCCAGTTGAACTGAAGAAATGATAAAGTCAACTTTAGATAGATCTTCATCTTTTAATTGCGGCTTCGCAATGAGCTTAAATTGTATATTGGCAGGTAAAAGATTTTTAATGCGATTGATAATCAAATCGGATGTCACGAGCCCTGTTTGGCAAACAACCAAAATTTGTGACATTTGCTCTTTCCGTTCAATGGCCACTTGGAAGTGAATGGTAATAAAGGCAATATCATCGTCCGTTAGCTTAACATCATACTTTTTTTCGAAACTTTCCATTACGTACCATATGATTCTAAAAATAACACCATAGTTACCTTTAATTTCATCTAATAAGGGGTTATAGACGTAGATGTCTGATTTGAGTCTATAAATCATAGGAAACACATGGTAAATAAGTGAGTCGTAAAGTTTGTCATCAGCAGTTAAATCGATGTCTATTGCTTTGCTTACATCTGCAATCATTTGCTGAACGTCCTTAGAAAAGAGTTTCTCAATGTATTTGTTATTCACTTTGACCTCTATACGATGTGCCAGCAATTGATTACTGATATATCTGTGCTCTAATTCTGTATAATGAAAGCCCAGGTGAGAAGAAATGCTATGGCAAATTTCGACTGCTAATGGATAGTTTGTTAAATATTCGGTCCCCTCCAACTGTATGTCGGGTAAATCATGTAAATGAAAGCCCCGATAGGAGCGCTCCGTTAGTATCAATAAGGAAATAAAAAGGGACTTCAAGTATTGTTCGGAAATACTGAGATCCAATACTGCTACTAATTCCTGCATGGATTGAAAAACTCTATTTATAACATCTTTGTCGAATAGGCGTTCAAGTATTTTGGCATAAGAAGATAAGGAGTAATGATGCATCTCTTGTTCTATCAAATAATAAGCCAGACGCTTGATTGTTTTTTGGATACCAATCTCTGTTCCTTGAACCCGTGTACCTTTAACATCTGAAATGAGTCTTACTTCATCATCCATGAAGCTTCGAATCCGATCTATGTCTTTAATAATCGAAGTCGTACTGATAAAGAGATCTATTGATAAAGACTGGTAGGTGACCGTCTTATTTTCTATTAACAGCCGTTTTGTGATTAATACTTGCCGATCCAATGACGAATAACTAGTGGATTCATCTGCCTTTACTTTATTGATCATATGATGAATGAAATTTTCTGATGAAGTGATGTCTCCACGAAGCTTAATGCCTTGATTCGGTTTTTTATCAATGACAATATCAAAAATTTTAAATAACCCTTCCAGCTTTGCCAGGTCATTAAAGATGGTTCGCTCTGATACGTTTAAAAAATCAGCATAATATTTAGCAGGATAATATTTTTCATTTTTAGACAATAATTCAATCAATTTTGCTTGACGCGCTGTTATATCAAACAATATTGACACTTCCCCATTTAATGTAGTTACAGTTTCATTACTATTCTTACATTCATTTGTCTGGAAAAATAGTATTGATATTGATAGAACATACAGGCCTTATTAAAAACTGGCATTCTTGTTTAATGCCTTTTCCTGCCCCAAAGATCATTCATACCCCGGTTATTCACCGATGATTTTAATATGACATGTACGATCTCTCTTACGAATTTGGTCCCAGTCGATAAAATAGATATAGCCTACTAATCCAATTTGTAATTCTCCATTTTCGATTACAAAAGTTTCGCTTGCGCCAAGAAGCGTGCTTTTTAGATGAGCATCTGTGTTCAGCATAGTATAGGCGTCCGGACTAATTTTTCCTTTAAAGTCTTCTAATCCAACTTTAATATGGTTTGGTCCTGGATGATAATATTGTCTTTCCGATGTGCAGCGCGGAATTAACTTATCCAAAAGGTTGTTTAAGTCCACTTGCAGATATTCATAGCCATAGTAGTTTGTATCGTGCGATAATTCTTCGAAAATAACCGAACATGTTGTATGGGGAGAAGCGACGACACAAATACCTTCTCTAATCTCACTTTTTGCCACATGTTCTCTTACTTGCTCGGTAATTTCATGATAGGTTACCCGGTCGCCGTGAGATGTAAGAGTCAACTTTCCAGAATAAACCGTCATAATTACTTCCTTTCTTTTTGATGAAGGGCTACTGCCTGTATCATTCTTTTCATCATTTCTTTGGGATTCTCAGCTTTAACGATGCCGCTCGTTACACCAACACCATCGGCTCCAAGTTGCAACAGCTCAGCAACGTCCTTTTCTGAACGAATCCCAGCTCCTTGTTCCACTAAAATGGCAGGGTTAATTTCTTTTATTTTTTCAATTGTTGATGTCACATAGACCCGATCACTCATTTGATCCCGGCCAATAAGTTCCGTTGGTTCCGCCAAGACAATATCTGGTCCTAATAGTGCCATAGCTTGACCTTCTGAAATGGAGTCAGCACAGGCGATTGTCAGCAATCCAACTTCTTTTGCCCGCTGTATTGTGCTGGCAAGGATTGAAAATGGTATAGGCTTATCAGCATGATTCACGACAACTGCTTGGACACCAATCTGCTTTAAAGATTCCGGGAGCACTCGTCCCATTGAGTCGCCAGGTACAATGTTATCCATATGTTGTGACGTGACAATTAGATTTGGACACTCTTGAGCGATTATTGCCAATTCTGTCAAAGGAGCTGTAAACAAGATATCTATACGATGCTCTTTGGCTAATTGATCAGCATAATGAGCCAAATCCATCAGGGGCTTCCCGAATAAAAAACTTTTAGGATTGACAACAAAAAAAGGTGCTTTCATTTTCTTTCTCGACAAATCTACTGTCATCCTTTCCCAGTCAGATACCAACTGTTTGAGTGTTAAAGACATTGTAGTAATGATCAAGAACTGATTCTATACCAGTACGCAGATGTTCTTGAACTTCAAAATAATCCCGCTCTTCAGCCGATAGATTCCTAGTGGAAGCATTCATTAAATCGGTAAAGATATTGATTTTTACAATTCTATCTAAAGCGCAGCGCCTTAGGTTTGCATCTCCGGAAGAAGATCCGCCGTGCAATACAAGAGGGACTGGTACGACCTGAGAAATTTCCTTTAGCCTGTTAAAGTTAATCTCTGGTGTTCCAACATAATTTCCATGTGCAGTACCGATAGATATAGCCAGAGAATCTACATTGGTTTCCTCATAAAATTGTTTTGCGTCTTCTGCAGTAGTATAAAAGGATTCCGTATGCTCGTGATTTTCGTAGTTTTCTCCTGCCCCAACGTGTCCAATCTCTGCCTCTACAACAACTCCCCTTGGGTGCGCATACTCGATTATTTCTTTTGTCTTGCGGACATTTTCTTCAAAGGGATCTTGAGAGGCATCAATCATCACAGATGTAAATCCAAGATCAACTGCTCTTTTGACAAAGTCTATATCTTGGCCGTGGTCCAAATGGAGTACTACGGGAACACTAGCATGATGTGCATAATGCTTGCCAAGCAGGGAAGCTTCTTCCAAACTCATCACTTCACTGTGAGCTTGAGCAAATGAGATGATAAGCGGCAGCTGTCGTTTTTCAGCCACAGTCATATAAGCACGTAAAGTATTCTGATCTACAAAATTCGTAGCTGGAATAGCAAATCGTTTCTTTAAGGCGATGTCAAACAATTCTTTTGATGTAACTAGCATTGTTTTCCTTCCACCCTCCTTTGTATATTGAAATATCTTAAATTAAAATTATCATGTAAACGCTTACTAGTCATTTTGTTTTAGTTCCATAATAATGATGAAAAAAAAAATGTCTCACTCTTTGAGGTTGCAACAATTATATTTATGAGGTCATCCTCTGAAAACAGGCATAGACATCGATGGAAGAAACGCCAAAAATAGTGGGAATTTAATTACATGAGGGTTTCTGGAAAGGGCGTGAACACCGGGGATCTCTATGTAAAGGGTTTGAAATCACTGTAGAAAGACAGGATTGATCATCTGAAAAATGGAGCACAAAAAAAACAGGCCCTGCATACAGGGCCTGTCATTGGCAAGCACTTAAGCTTTTTGAACATTCGTTGCTTGTGGACCACGTTGTCCTTGTTCAACGTCAAAAGTTACACTTTGACCTTCGTCTAAAGATTTGAACCCTTCTCCTTGAATCGCTGAGAAATGAACAAATACATCTTCTCCTGCTTCACGTTCGATGAATCCAAAACCCTTGTCTGCATTAAACCACTTAACTGTACCTTGTTCCATAATTGTTGCCTCCTGGTGCGGTTATCGCACTTTTGTTACTATCCTTGCTCAAATACCTTAGACGAAAACCAAATCACTTCTCAATCTGCAAGAGCAAAAATAACTCCTCTTAAGAGTAACAGATATGTCTTAAAATAGCAAATTTTTTGACGTGAATTTTTTATAAAGGTAATGAGTCTTTGTCTTCAAATCAAAGTGCCTCCACCTATAAGCTTATCACTTTAAATCGGCCCGCACCAATCTTGGAGATCAGATTCACTCGGAACAGTTCGGACTAGCCGTCATGACTGGCCTTTAAATTATACGTAATGTGAACTTTTACAAACGAAATGAATTATGAATCAATGATATTGGGGCTTTAGAACTTTTTCATATAAAGTCTGTTCAAGCTACTGAAGTCAATCCTCCCGGCAAGACAAACAATAAGCTGGCAGCTGCAAAAAGACTATTCGTATAGCGAAACTGATCCCTTGTATTGGTTGTAATATTGGCAGGAAGTGGGTCACTGTTTGCACAACTAGGTGGGTCACATTAAAACTTGGGGACCTTGGACAAAAGAGGTTGAAGGCTTTTAGGAGCTTATAACCAAGTTTTATCTTTTCGGTCTGTATAAGAAAGTCCCAATTCTACTCATTGCTGCCGGAAATCCTACTACAGTAGGAACAAGGTATCTAAAAGTGGTTCATTTTAAATTCAGGCGGGTTATTCGAACTGCAGAAACAGCCCCGACTCATTTGTGATATTAAAAGATTGTCAAAAATATGCTAAACTATTCACTAAATAAGCAATAAATTATGATAATTATACTTATACAGATTTTATATGTGCTTTTGAAGGAGACAAGCCAATGAATGTAACGATTGTCCGAGCAATGGATATTCTTGATCTTTTCATTGTTCACCCGAAATTAAGCTTGACTGAAATCATTCAGCTTTCAGGCAGACCCAAAACTTCAACATTAAGAATACTGCAATCATTTGAGACTATTGGTTTTTTGGAAAGAGACAACAATGGAGATTATTCCCTCGGGTTGAAGATTCTACAACTGGGACATCTGGTTTCGGAAAGGTTAGATATCAACCAGATTGCTATGCCGACAATGGAGGAGCTATATCAAAAGACAGGAAAAACCATCATGTTATCCCTTCTGCAAGGGGATAAAGTGATTACGGTTGCATCTTTGGAAACTGAGCATCCGATTAAGATAGGTTCAAGTATCGGTAGACAGACGCCCCTTTACGCTGGTTCTCCTGCACGGATTATTTTAGCTTTCCAGCCAGAGAAAAAGCAAATAGCATACTTAGACAGCATCTCCCTCCAAAAGCTTGCGTCCAATACAATTACAGATAAGGATAAGTTATGTGAAGTTTTAAAAAACAACGTTAAAGACCAATATGTCCTCAGCCATTCAGAAGTCAATGATCATACGACAGGATTGTCCGCGCCGATCTTCAATCATAAAAACGAGGCATTCGCAGCCATCACCATTGCGGGAATCACTGCGGACTTTACGGAGAAGGAAATACCGAAACTTATTGAGGAGGTTCAAGCTGCGGCTTTTGCCATTTCTTCGAAGTTCGGGTATCATGGCACTTTTTAAAGTATCTATCCAATGAAAAGACGCTTCCAATCTCTCAGACTGGAAACGTCTTTTTAACGATTAAGAAAGTGTAATTCGAATGATGATTTGATTTGTCCAGCTCCAGGCGCACGGCGATTGTCAAAAGTTTGTACGTCGCTGGACGGCGCCTTGCGGCTTTCTTCATGTATCAATCTGTATTCATCACAGGATGCAGCTCAAGAAACTTCGTGTTGAAATCCCCACTCACAAACGTTTGATTTTCCAGCAACTGCAAGTGAAAAGGGATCGTCGTGTGCACTCCTTCAATGATAAATTCCTCGAGTGCACGTTTCATTCTCGCAATGGCTTCTTCCCTTGTAGAACCGTAAGTAATCAATTTCGCAATCATGGAATCGTAGTAAGGAGGGATCGTATAACCAGGGTATACGCCCGAATCCACACGTACCCCCATCCCTCCTGGCGGCAGGTACATTTCAATTTTTCCTGCAGATGGCATGAAGCCTTTCTCCGGATTTTCGGCGTTGATCCGGCATTCTATGGACCAGCCATTGAATTCCACTTCTTCCTGCTTGACGGAGAGCTCTTTCCCTGAAGCTACATATATTTGCTCTTTAATCAGATCAATTCCTGTCACCATTTCTGTCACAGGATGTTCAACCTGGATGCGTGTGTTCATTTCTATGAAATAAAACTCCTGATTTCTATGGTCGAAAATGAATTCAACCGTTCCCGCACCAGTATAATCAACAGCCTCCGCCGCTCTTACAGCCGCCTGTCCCATTTTTGCACGCATAGTCTCATTGATTGCAGGTGACGGGGTTTCTTCCAACAGCTTTTGCAGCCTCCGCTGAATGGAACAGTCTCTCTCTCCCAAATGGATGGTGTTTCCGTGGGTATCTGCCAAAACCTGAATTTCGACATGACGGAAATCATCGATATATTTTTCAATATATACCCCGGGATTTCCGAATGCGACTGCTGCCTCCTGCTGGGTAATTTCAATTCCTTTGACCAATTCTTCTTCTGTTTTGGCCACCCGGATGCCTCGGCC
>NZ_KB894689.1 GCF_000374565.1 Siminovitchia fordii DSM 16014 = CIP 108821
AGCCCGTTTCACGCAGAAAACCGGCGAAAGCTTCGTCCGGAATTCTTTCCACCACATCGTTGACGGCATAGGCAATATCATTCTCCTGAAGTTTTATTTCCAAGTCCAACGGCAAAACGATCTGATTCATGTTATAATGTTTAAACATAAGGATACCTCCGATTAATTTATTGTTGTGGTGACTTTAATTTTATCAGAAGGTATCCTTTTTTACTTTCTAAAACAAATAAAAAGTGGCATCTGCACCAACTTATGTTGGTGGATGCCACTCTTTTTTTTACTGGGTTTTGTCCCAGCCTCTTTTTTTGAATTAAAAAAGACTGCATTTCCAATACCAGCTTTTACTGAAAATATTTTGTCCACCGCCTTGTCCTTATTGCCTTTTTCGAGCATATATCTTCAACTGGACAAATAAGATGATAGCAACACGATAAAAACAGAGAGTGCTTGAGGTGAGCAATCGTTTAAATAGAGCCTACATTCAATTCGATATTTGTTTAATTCCTGTAAAATAGCTTGATTTGTAAAAGATGATTTCCTATCCGTACAGTATGCTGTGGAACAGAAGGAAAGTTCCAAAAAAGCAGATCCAGCATGTATATACAAAAGACGAGTCTCATTTCACACTCCTCACATCCAATTCAGGGAGGGCGAGTGGTGTGCACGATTACATCAAAGAGCGAACGATCAAGATTGGAAAGTATATCGTGGAGACGAGAAAAACGGTTCGCATGATTGCGAAGGAGTTTGGCGTATCCAAAAGTACTGTCCACAAAGATTTGACTGAAAGACTTCCGGAACTTAATCCGGAGCTTGCAAACCAGGTGAAAGGCATTTTGGAATATCATAAATCAATCAGACATCTCAGGGGAGGAGAAGCGACCAAGCAGAAATATAAGAAAGCCGAGCTTCAAAAATAATTCTCGAGAGGAAGGCAGGAAGTTGTAGGCCTTCTTCTTTTACTTTTTAACTTTAAAAAGGCATCGCTAAAAGTCACACTTTGCTTTCCTCTATGTCAAAAAACCTATAATTTTGTCAATCCTTCATTCCTTTTTAGGGCTAGGGTATGATAAAATATATAATTAGGGATATGTGTGTTCATCGGAAATGTACATAATGAAGTTTGAATATATGAAGGTAGGGATAAAAAATGTTTGCAAAAGATATCGGCATTGACTTGGGAACGGCTAATGTTCTGATTCATGTAAAGGGGCAGGGAATCGTCTTGAATGAGCCATCGGTTGTGGCTATAGATAAGAATACGAGTAAAGTCCTTGCGGTTGGCGAAGAGGCCAGACGCATGGTTGGACGGACGCCGGGAAATATTGTAGCCATTCGTCCTTTAAGGGATGGGGTCATTGCCGATTTTGATGTTACGGAATCAATGTTGAAGCATTTTATCAATAAATTGAATGTGAAGGGATTTTTATCAAAGCCCCGCATTCTTATTTGTTGCCCGACAAATATTACAAGCGTTGAACAGAAAGCGATCAAAGAAGCGGCGGAAAAAAGCGGCGGGAAGAAAATCTACCTTGAGGAAGAACCTAAAGTTGCAGCAATCGGTGCGGGAATGGATATTTTTCAGCCGAGTGGAAACATGGTCATCGATATCGGTGGAGGCACTACGGATGTGGCTGTGCTTTCGATGGGCGACATTGTGACGTCCGCTTCTATAAAGATGGCAGGCGACAACTTTGACAACGATATCTTAAATTACGTTAAAAAAGAGTACAAGCTGCTGATCGGAGAAAGGACAGCTGAAAATATCAAAATCAATATTGGTACAGTTTTCCCAGGTGCTCGTGATGAGGAAATGGAAATACGCGGCCGTGATTTGGTAAATGGTCTTCCGCGGACTATCACTGTTACTTCTAAAGAAATAGAAGGCGCTTTAAGAGAGTCGGTCGATGTCATCGTTCAGGCTGCAAAAAATGTATTGGAAAAAACACCGCCGGAGCTTTCTGCAGATATTATTGACAGAGGTGTCATATTAACAGGCGGCGGAGCGCTCCTCCATGGAATTGACCAATTGCTTGCAGAGGAGTTGCGAGTTCCGGTTTTAGTGGCAGATGAGCCGATGGACGCCGTTGCGATTGGTACGGGAATCATGCTTGAAAATATCGATCGGATTGCCAGGCGCAGTATTGTTTAACTTCATTCAGCAAAAATCTCCCACTTCTATAAGTGGTGAGATGAATGCATAATGGTATTCCATTCAGCGGGGGTTCAAACCCCGGCTGAATAAAATTAAAGCCTCCGGCGGATGCCACAGATTTTCAGAGGAAATTTATCGAGTGAAGATCGATAAAATCTGGGCGCAAATAAGCCAAGGCGCATTTGATAAGGGGGCATGATCAATGCTAAGAGGCCTTTTTACAGCAGCATCAGGAATGTATGCTTCTCAGCGAAAAACGGAAATGTTGACGAACAATATGGCTAACGCCCAGACACCGGGATTCAAAGCGGACCATTCTAATGTACGTGCTTTTCCGGAAATGCTTATTGAACGTTTCAATGCAGGCAAAAGCCGGTCAGAACGGGTAGGAACACTGCATACCGGCGTATATGTCCAGGAGATGCTTCCACGTTTTGTGCAGGGGGATAGCATTCAGACGGAGCGGCCCACCGACTTCGCTCTATTTGATAGGGCAGAGGGAACCGCCTTTTTTTCAGTGGAACAAGACGGTCAGGTAAAATATACCCGAAATGGCAGATTTACAGTTGATCCATCGGGCACAATAACGACAGAAAACGGTTGGCCTGTTCTCGATATGAACGGAAATCAAATTCGGGTGACCAGCGATCGGTTTGAGGTAGATGAATCCGGATGGATTACAGAAAACGGGATACAAATCGCCCGTTTTGGAATTGTACGAGCGGATAACCCCGAAAATCTGGCAAAAGAGGGAGACGGACTATTCCGGACGGAAAATAACGCTGCTCTTCCAATTGCCGAAAATGTCGATTTTACAATTTCTCAGGGGTTTGTTGAAAAATCGAATGTCGATATGTCACGCTCAATGACTGACATGATCACTGCTTACAGGACTTTTGAAGCAAACCAGAAAGTGGTGCAGGCATATGACCGGAGCCTGGATAAAGCAGTCAATGAAGTTGGGCGGGTAAACGGATAAGAAGGTGAAGAAGAATGAATAGAACAATGGTAGCCGCAGTTAATACACTTGGACAATTACACAAACAAGTGGATTTGATCGGTCATAACATAGCAAATGCTGAAACTGCAGGGTATAAGAAAAGGGAAGCTTCTTTTGCGGATTTGATGGCTCAGCAAATCAACAACTATTCTTCTGCCGGTTCCGAGATTGGCAGACAATCCCCATTGGGTATTCGCCAAAGTCCCGGAATGATGATTTCACAGACAGCTATGCTTTCAAAGCAGGGATCATTGAAAACAACCGGACGTTCTCTCGATGTGGCTTTTACTAAAGAGAATCAATATTTAAAAGTAAGAGTCCAAGAAGGCGGAGTCCCACAAATCCGTTTTACCCGTAATGGTGAACTGGATATTGTTAACGCGGGAGACCAGTGGATGCTTGCGACGAAAGATGGTCATCCGGTTTTAGATGAAAACAACCAAGTCATCACCTTTTCCGGGAAAGTTGATGACGTTAAGATGATTCAGCCCGGAACCCTGGAAGCAACATTGGGCAATGGAGAGATTCTTACATATCAATTGGGAGTCATCGCTTTAAACAAACCCCAGTTCATGGAGCAAAAGGGAGAAACACTTATAGGGCTGCCGGACGGAACGAATAATAATCAAAATCTGATTTATGTTGATTTGACTGGAGCAGGAAGACAGGAGATTTCACTTCAGCAGGGTGTATTGGAAGCGTCAAATGTTGATATTGGACAGGAAATGACTGACTTGATGGCAGCACAACGGTCTATCCAGTTCCAATCCAGATCCATTACATTTGCCGATCAAATGATGGGTCTAATTAATGGAATACGTTAATTTTTTTCGTTCATTCATGTAACCGAACGGCCAAAAGGAGTTTTTTTCTATGTCGGCTAAATTTATCAGTAAAGATCAATCTAAGACACGTGAGAAAATCGATAAAAAGCGAAACAAAGAAAAAAATACGGGAGAGTCTTTAACAAAAATCAAAGTTCGGCTCATCCCCATTTGGCTGAGAGTGTTGATTGTCATTTTCTTAACCGTCATCAGTTTGATTGCCGGTATCATAACAGGGTATGCTGTGCTGGGTGATGGAAAACCGCAGGATGCTTTGAAAAAAGAAACATGGACCCACATTGTCGATTTAGTGAATAAGAAAAAGTGAAGGCTGTCAGCTATTTTAAAAGGAATGAAAGTATAAATTTAGCCTTATTTTCTTTTATTGAACTAGTATCTGTTATGTCTAGTTCCAGGGACCATCAGCGCAAGGGTCAAGTCGTTCCCTGTGGTGAAACGAGGGAACTTCTTCACAAGATTCGCCTTGTTCTTGTCACCCAAGGATGCGAGCCTTGCGCTTTTCTATACTTTTAATTTTGGGAGGAATGAATGATAATGGATATTCAGGAAATAAAAGAAATAATCCCACACCGATACCCATTTTTACTTGTTGACCGGATTCTCGAAATTGAGGAAGGCAAACGTGCTGTCGGAATAAAAAACGTCACAGCAAATGAGGAGTATTTCAATGGGCATTTTCCGGACTATCCAGTCATGCCTGGGGTTTTGATTGTGGAGGCACTTGCACAGGTGGGGGCAGTAGCCATGCTCAAAAGAGAGGAAAATCGCGGAAAGCTTGCGTTTTTCACTGGAATTGATAAATGCCGTTTTAAGCGTCAAGTGAAACCGGGCGACCAGCTTCATTTGGAAGTGGAAATCATTCGGGTAAAAGGACCAATCGGCAAAGGAAAAGGCGTCGCCCGTGTGGGTGAAGAGATTGTTTGCGAAACAGAAATTATGTTTGCCCTTGGGGAATAGTGGTAAAGAGACATTTAGGGTATTGATGGAAAAGTATTCGAAAAAAGATTGAAGAAATTTGGGGAATTTGGGAAAGCTAAAATCAGACCAATCAGGTCCTATAACAAACGGAAATTGGCATAAGCCAATCCACCCACTTGAAGTGGGCCTAAAAAATCTGAAAGGAGCTTACCAAATGAATCCAAAGTTTGGAAAAATCATGGGGGCAGTAGCCCTGTCATCATTGCTTTTTGCGGGATGTGCAAATAATGACCAAGAGCCACCCCCGCCAAATGACAATAATGGAGTCCAGAACAACAATGACGTCAATGATAACAATGGTGTCAATGATAACAATGGCGTCAACGACAATAATGACATGAATAACGGCGACAACCTGGACAATAATGACGGTCTTGATACAGACAATAATGATTTGGACAACAATAACAATCGTATGGATGAAGACGATAACAAATAAAAAGCGGGGCTACCCGCTTTTTTTTATTCCTTGGAAACAGGCTGCTTTATTCTTATTCTTGCTCTGAACTCTTTTAGCAATTCTTCTCCGCTCAATCCTTCTTTTATCAAATCGGCCAGTAGTAATTCCAAGTATTCGTTTCTGCGCTTGCTCAGACGCCCTATAAACAAAACACTGATATGGTCTTTCACCTGTTTGATGGAATGAATCGAGACAGTGAAAGGGGCTGGATCGTTAGCAGCATGGGTGATGATCACCCGAATTTCAAAAGGCTCTCCCTTTTCATGAATAGACTCGAAATAAGATTGAAACCGGTTGTCGACATAAGCCTCAATTATCCAGCTTCCTTCCTCATTCTCTTTGTTGATGATCAATCCATCTGTAAGTGGAATATTTTTGGTTTCAAGGTGATCATCGACTATTTGCAGGGCTACGATTTTAAAAGTTTTCAAATCGAGTCTCCTCCATATGTTCTTTTTTAAAGTATATCATTTTCCCATTTCCCCTTCATACCTATAAGAGACCTCTTTATTCGACATGGTCCTTCAAAGTTTGATGTTTTTTAAAAACATCCAATATTCTTATATAGGTACAGAAAAACGAATGAAACTCTAAATTTGATTATAGGGAACAGTTTATTTTGAGATGAATTCTTTGAGGAAAAGTGATTTTTGGGGATTTTACATTATAAAGGTTCGCTTATAAAATATGGGTACTAAAACATAAAGGAGTGATCAATTGATCAATCAGGTTACATTGGTCGGAAGGCTGACAAAAGATCCAGAGCTTCGGTATACGGTGGAAGGGAAAGCTGTTTTAAATATCACGCTGGCGCTTAACCGCCATTACCGAAATTCCCAAGGTGAAATTGATGCAGATTTTGTCCTTTGCACGCTCTGGAGCAAGATTGCTGAAAATACTGCCAAGTATTGCAGTAAGGGTTCCATAGTCGGAGTCATTGGGAAAATACAAACGAGAAATTACGAGAACCCTGATGGAAGAAAAATTTATGTTACAGAGGTCGTTGCAGATTCAGTAAAGTTCATGGGAGAAAGAACACCAGTAGAGAGGCCTGCTGTATCAAGCCAGTCTAATGACTTAAAGGAGGTGAACATTTGAGAAGAGCCGGTCAAGGTGATTCCCTGGAACTCCTTATTAGTGACCTCATTTTCAAGCTTGGAAAAGCCAACCAGCAAATCCATTCTTTATCCCAACGGATCCATCACCTTGAACTTCTATTAAAACAACGTACACCCGAACACTTCTCTTCAACAAACCGTAAAACCTCCTAGAGAGAGATCCATCGATTTTCATCCCCGATAGTCCGATTCAAATGTATCCTCGTTTGACCACCCCAAAATGGAAGACCAGCGGAAATGGCTGGTCTTTTTTAAAGAATAAAATATAAATAAAGTACATGTGTGTATGCTTAGTCCAACTGAAACAAAAAGGCTGTCCTTGGGCAAGAGGTATAGCCTAGCCCCACGTGTATCACTATTCTCCTGCAAACTCTTTCCTCGTGAATCCAATTATTTGCCCGCTATGGGCTAGGGCCCTTGTACTTGTCTTTATCACTGTATCGGTATCCAAAAATCTTTCCCATTATATACGGAAATCCCATTGAGAGTCTCTTTTCTGCCATTTACTATCCTGATATTTTGGTTGGCAGGATATTGGATGAATGTGCCGCTTTTTTTCGCTATAAAGATGGCTTGTTTGTTTTCCTTCACTTTTATTTCTGTCTTAAATCCCATATTGATGTAATGCTCTTTTGCAGGGACGAATCTTTTTTTTGTAAGCTCGGAAAGTGGGGGAAGTGCGAGATGCTTGATGACATATCCAGGCAGCTCCGTATTATTAATGAGACCCTGCGGCTTATGCAAGACGCCTTTACCCCCATAGGTGTAGAGAAAGACATCCTCACCTGAATGCCCGCGGGTGGTGAAACCTAAATGGGCACGTTGGGTCATCATTTGAACCATCGCTTTTTCTATATCTTTTTCTTTTTTTAACCGCTTAATTTCAGTTTTTGTAAGATTATCCAGGCCATAGCTTTTTAGGACATCTTCAATATTAGACTTGTTTTGCTTTAATTGGGATATAGCACCTGCCACAGTAAGGGAAGCTTTCTTTAAAGGTTCTGTAAACTCTTCTGATGGTGTTTCTGGATACGTTTGATCCGTTTGTCTGTTTCCCATTGTCAATCCGCTGTTTCCATGGTCTGCGACAGCGATTAGAAGGGTGTTTTGGTCTTCTTTGGCAAATTGCAGAGCTACTTTAACAGCTTCATCAAATGCCAGGACCTCGCTGATCATTCCAACAGGGTCGTTTTTGTGTCCGGCAAAATCAACCTTGCTCCCCTCTATAAAGAGAAGAAAACCACTAGGGTTTCGATCAAGTGTTTGAAGGGCTTTTTTAGTCATCTCAGCAAGGGAAGGCTGTTTCGGATGCAGCTTTTTCCTGTCAAAATCATAGGCCATGTCTTCTTCGGAAAAATAACCAATGAGCTGCCGGCTGTTAGAATCCATCAACTCATTCTTAGTGGAAACATGATCTAGCATCCCTTCCATTTTGGCAAATGAATATTTTTTTCCGCCGCCAAGCATGACATCGAAATTCTGATGGGCTTGCTGAATACCGATCTCTTTCATTTGATGGCGGCTGTTAGAGTGCGCTGAAAAAGCAGCAGGTGTGGCATGTTGAACAGGAGCTGTGGCAACGATGCCTGTTGCCAGCCCTTTTTCTTTTGCAGCTTCTAAAACGTTTGCCACTGGCCGTCCTCTGAACGTTCCGTCTTTTTCTTCAACGGGAACCATTCCAATAAAATCCACGATCGTTTTCTGACCAGTGGCCATGGCGGTTGCAGCAGCTGCTGAGTCGGTAATGGCCGATCGCAAAGAATAGGTACGGACTCCTCCTGACAGTATTTCATCCAATGCAAGTGCTTTGCCCTTATAATGCCTGGCCAATGTAATGACGTCCGAATTTGTTCCGTCCATCACCATGAAGATGACATTTTTTCGGCTATCCACGTTCAAAGAGGCATCGACGTTATGGGGGACAGCATAAGAAATAGAATATAAAAGAACTGCAATGACCATTTTCTTAAACATCATTTACCTCCAGTCTATGCTAGTGAATGGTCTTATTATTGGAAGCAAAAATGAAATTATTCGATATTAAAAGCAAGTTAAAATAAAAAACCGTAACGCTTTTCCGCGTTACGGTTTTCGTATTAATAAAACTTCTTGAATCCGTCGAATTTGCTTTTCCAATAGGAATTATTCAAGCTGGATACCTCAACTCCATTGTTTCCCGCATGGATAAATTGGTTGCTTCCCAGGTAGATTCCCATATGTGAAATACCACTTCGATATGTATTTTTAAAGAAGACCAGGTCACCGGCCTGTGGGCTTTTTACATAATACGAGCGATTGTAGTATCCGTCTGTTCCCATTCTGCTGATGTTGTGGCCAGCTTGTTTAAATGCATAGTAAATGAATCCGCTGCAGTCAAATCCGGAAGGAGATGTTCCACCCCAAGCATATTTAGTTCCAATATGCTGTTTGGCCACTTGGACTACATTACCGACTTTTGATGGGGCTGGTTTCGAAGGAGCAGCCGGTTGTTTGACATTGTTCCCGGTAGGAGCTTGGCCGCTCAGACGCAGGACTTGTCCAACATAAATCAAGTCAGATCTTAATCCGTTTGCCTGTTTCAACTTTGCAACAGTTGTACCGTATTTTGCTGCTATGCGACCGAGTGTATCGCCAGCGACAACCTTATATGTAGTTGCATTTGCAGTGTTGTTGTTGCTACTGTTTGCTGCCGGCCTTGAATTTGAAGGAGATCCAGCGGTCGGTGCAGATGAACTGCTGCCGCCTCTCTTTGATACTTTTAAAACCTGTCCTGGTCTGATAAGATCAGATGTCAGTCCGTTCCATTGCTTTAATTGGGAAAGGGAAATGCCGTGAGAATTCGCAATCTTAATCAGATAGTCTCCTGATTTAACAACGTATGTATCTTTCGAGTTAGAGGCAGTGGCCGAACTGTTTGTTGAGGTTTTGGCAGTCGGAGCAGTTGACGTACTGCCTGTTTTTTTGTTTCCATCTATTTTGAGTACTTGCCTTGGGTAGATGATATCACTGTTTAATTTATTCAAATTTTTTATATTAGTGACAGTGGTTTTGTATTGGTTTGCTATCTTCCAAAGAGTGTCCCCAGGCTTTACTTCGTGGCTTGCAGCAGAAGCTTCTCCAGAAAAAGTTGCTACTAATGCTACTGTAGCCACGCCGCCCACTAACTTTTTCTTCACTATTTATTCCCCCTAAATATGTAGCTTTTAAGCAAGTCTAGCATAAAAATTTCACAATTCATGTTAATAATACAAAATGTTACATTTTTTTAATAATGTAACCATATTTTTCCAATCAAGATAAATGATTTTCTTTTCATCTGTGGGTCAATATCATAGAATATGAATAATAAGTATTTCAGGAGGTTATTGACTTGGAAAAAATAAATAGATTTGAAACGGATGTCATACATGCCGGGTATAAACCATCCGATCACCATGGAAGCCTCGTCCCGCCCATTTTTCAAACTTCGACATATACATTTCCTTCCGCCGAAGAAGGGGAGAGACGATTTGCGGGGGAATCTGAAGGGCACATTTATTCAAGGCTGGGAAACCCAACTGTAAAAGCTCTTGAGGAGAGAATGACAGTACTTGAACAGGGGGAGGCGGCTCTTGCATTTGCTTCAGGAATGGCGGCTGTAAGTGCAACACTTTTCCATTTGACGAATACAGGCGACCATATTCTATGCTCTGATGGTATTTATGGATGTACATTCGGCCTTTTACAATTGATGGAGAAGAAATATAAGATCAATCACAATTTGATTAGTATGGATAGTGAGGAAACGGTCAGGTCAGCTATTCGTGAGAACACGAAAGTGATTTATGTTGAGACCCCAATCAATCCGACAATGAAGCTGGTCGACCTTGAAATGATTGTAAGCATAGCAAAGGAACACGATATACGTGTTGTCGTTGATAATACATTTTGTTCACCGTATTTGCAAAGGCCGCTTGCCTTGGGATGCGACTATGTTGTACACAGCGCCACCAAATATATTGGGGGTCATGGTGATGTAGTTGCGGGTCTTGTAGTTGGTGCAGATAAAGATGAGATAGCTGAAATGGGCGTCACTATGAGAAAAGATATCGGTGGAATTATGTCTCCTTTTGATGCCTGGCTGCTGTTGCGCGGGTTGAAGACACTAGCAGTACGACTTGACCGCCACTGCGAAAATGCCGAAAAAATTGCCGGCAATTTAAAAGCGCATCCGAAGGTTGGGCGAATGTTCTACCCTGGGGATTCCGAGTTCCCGCAATATGACCTTGCCAAGCGGCAGATGAAACTGCCGGGAGGGATGATCAGCTTTGAAGTAAAGGGAAGCAAAGAGGATGCACAAGCAATTTTAAACCGAGTAAAGCTCATTCGCCTTGCGGTAAGTCTGGGTGACACCGAAACATTGATTCAGCATCCGGCTACGATGACCCATGCTGTCGTACCTGAGGAAGAACGGAAAAAAATGGGAATAACTGATACATTAATCAGAATGTCTGTTGGTCTTGAAGCATGGGAAGATATTTGGGAGGACCTGAAACAGGCTCTGGATGGAATCTGATAGAGAAAAAACCTTGCCATTTTCATTGAAAATAAGGCAAGGTTTTTTGGGTCGGGATGTAGTGAAATCGAAATTTAACATATACATGAAGAAGCTTGAGTCCATAATCAAAAGGTCTTGAACTGGTGCTAAAAAAATTTTGGGTATCGGCTTTTTTTTATTGTAACCGAAAAAAATGACATTTATAATTAATAGATGTTCGATGTATGGTTAAGAATGCCCCATTGAAGTATAGAACAGGGTGTATTTTATACTGATTAAGGGTTGCTGTATGAATAGCAGTGACCGGCCAATGAGAAAACAGATAAAAGAATAATTGTTTTGCGCCGATACTTGTTAGGAGGAAAAAGTATGAATGTGTTAATATTCGAAAGCCCCGAAGAAGCCACACAAGCAGCTTTTGAGATTGTAATGAAACGCCTTGAAAGTGGGTTGAGAACAATCGGCCTTGCTACAGGAAGCACCCCTTTGAAGCTTTATGAAAAACTCCGTAATACGAATACTGATGTATCTCATGTGACAACTGTTAATTTGGATGAGTATGTTGGGTTGGAACCGACTGATCCCCAAAGCTACAATTATTATATGAACGAAGAATTATTCAAATATATGAATTTCGCTGCAACTTATGTCCCTAATGGTGTGGCTGAGGATCCTGAACAAGAGTGTGAACGCTATGAGGGAATTCTCAAAAAACATCCCGTTGACCTACAAATATTAGGTATGGGGCCAAACGGCCATATCGGCTTCAATGAACCGGGCACCTCCTTTGATTCAGTAACGCATATTGCCGAGTTGACTCCATCCACGAGAGAGGCCAATAAACGATTTTTTGAAAAAGAGGAAGACGTTCCGACGAAAGCTATTACAATGGGGATTTCTTCCATTATGTCTGCAAAAGAGGTTTTGATGCTGGCATTTGGGGAAGGTAAAGCGGAAGCGGTAAGAAGTATGATTGAGGGGGCTGTTACGGTGGATTGCCCCGCCTCTGTACTGCAAAAACATTCAAATGCTATCATCATCCTAGATACAGAGGCAGCAAGTAAATTAAAGTCTGAGTAAACACAAATAAGGCCGGAGCATCAAGTTATGGTGCCCGGCATTTATTTTTAATGCTGCAATATCCCCATAAGAATATATTTGATGACTTGCTTTCGTGTAATGTCTTTTAATGCAGTTCTGTTTAATTGATAAACGTCCAACGGGGTTATGAATGGAGCCTGCTTCACTGCGTCACGCTGATCCGTAACGTACAATTCCCCCTCCTGTGCTCCTTTTGTAATTGAATAAAGGTTTCCCACATTCAATCCCGTGGCAATTTCCCTCTCTTCAGTCAATCCTTTTTCGTTTAAAATCCAAATATAAGACTTTTCATCTTCATCCCTAATGCTTTTTCCGAAAATGGCCGGAACGTTGTTTGCCTCTTCTAAAATGATATCCGCAGTAACATGGTAACCGATGTGTACATCCTTGTTTTCTTTTTCAAAGGTAACCATAAAGGGATAAAGACTTTTGTTTTTATGATCGGGATTGTCCGACGGCAGTTTGACGATTTGACTAATTTCCCCGGTTAAGCGACCTTCGAACAAGTGAGAAAGGACTTTCACTTTCATCCCTTCATTTACTTTGCCCAACTGCTCCTCGTTTAGTTCCCCTTTCAGCACTGTCTCATTGGAAGCGATTGTCATGATTTTGTTTGAGTCTGGATTAATTTCTTTGATAATCCCTGCGATGGGACTTGTAATTGACAGCTTTTCCTTGTCAATTAGAAACGTGTCTCTTTGTTTCTCCAGTTTCTTAATATCCGCTTCAATCTTTTCCATCTCCAATGTTTTTTCACCGATTTCTTTATCAATGGTCTGCTGCCATTCAGCCTGATTAAAATCCTGATAAGTTTCAGGAAGAGGCTGTGGATCGTTGTAATCAGTATCGGAATCGATATTGTAATATGAATCTGTGTAAGTTGGTCTCGATGAAACGGGAGGAGGCATGGACTTTAAGTTGTTGATAAGAATCTGGATACTGTTTTTCTTTGAATGCAGGCTTTCTATCTCCGCATTCAGTTGAGCGGCAAGGTTGTCAATTTTTTCACCCTGGTAAGCGAACAGAGGGGTTCCCGCTTCAACAGAATCGCCTTCATTGACATAGAATTCCTTTATGGTTTCATCCTTATCGGCCATTACATAGTGTCTCTCGGCTTCTGTAATCACTCCATCGACGGGCATTGAATGAACAATGTCCGTTTTCCGTATCAGGGACCAGTCTGTAATATGATTAACCCGGCTGACTTTGCTGTTCTCCCTGCCGATTAGCACAATGTTTGCTGTTAGAAAAACTGTTATTCCTATTACAACTAGTAAGCGAAGCCACTTATTCATTGCCACAGCACACTTTCATTATAAGATCTTATTAAAATCAAGTAGAGCCAGAATTGCGGTACCGAGCCAAAAAATGACATGCATACCAAGAGTGATAAAAAATGATGTCACTGGGCTCCGGCTGCTTAAGATACGCAGGCCATAAAGCTGGATCGAAATAGCCCAAATTTTAAATAAAGAGATACATCCAAGAAAATAAATCAAAAATGGTTTTTCAGTCATGTGCTGAGCAGCCGGACCCATAGAAAATGGGGAAGAGAACCAGGGCAAATTCATTTGCGCGGCAAGCACAATATTTACTACCTGCTCAAATAGAAAAATGGGAAATACAAAAGCCTGTAATGCAACAAGTTTGGTATAGGGGACGTCGGTAAGTGTCCAGAACCAAAGTGCTTGGAAGAAAATAATTAAGGCTGCATAGAGAAATCCAAGAATCAACCGTCCCGAAACAAAGTAGATTTTCAGCCATTCAAACTCTTCATTGGGAACTTCCGTTAATTTTGAGGAAAATACATGAGACCCTATGCCTACAAAACCCGATATGCCAAAAACAAGAGCGCTTATTAAAAAGAGCAGCCATATTTTCGGGTGTAGACCATAAACGGTTTCTGCTTTTTCCAGTTGGAAAAAACTTCTTTTAGGGTAAATCAAGCCTTTTAATATCCTAAACTGATAAATCAACTTCAGATCACCTGTCTCTGAAACCTTCAATTTCCTTCATTTTACCTTATATTTTATATTTTTGTAATCTTCAATATAAAAATAAGATATTATTCGAATTATTTACTGAAAAACCACGTTAATATAGCCCTGAAAACAATATAACTCTTTTCTAACAAAGCTTTCAAAAAAAGTTTAAAATAGGAAAGGTTGATATAATCAATATGTAAACGGATACAGGTTTTGCAGCTGCTTATGAGCAGCTATAAGATTCTGAAAAATGGTTGACGAAACATGTAATCAGCGTTATGATTAGGAACAATATAATACATCCACAAACGACAAATGTGCGAGAGGGGCGAACAAAGGTGAGTGAGCAGTGGATATTCCTCAACGGCAGCTATGTGAAAAAGGAAGAAGCCGTTATTTCGGTATATGACCATGGATTTTTGTATGGGGATGGTGTTTTTGAAGGAATCCGTTCATACGGCGGCAATATATTCCGCCTGAATGAGCATCTCATACGCCTGTATGAATCCGCCAAATCCATTATGATTGATATACCGTATACACAGGAGGAAATGACACAAATTCTTGTGGAAACTCTCCGAAGAAATAATCTGAAAGATGGGTATATTCGCCTGGTCGTTTCTCGTGGAGTCGGAGATCTTGGGCTTGACCCGGCAAACTGCAGGAAGCCTTCTGTGATAGTGATTGCCGAGCCTCTTCGAATTTTCCCTGAAGAGCTGTATGATTCAGGAATCGAGATTGCTACAGTAGCCAGCCGGCGCAACCGTTCGGATGTACTCGATCCGATGATCAAATCATTAAACTATTTAAATAATATTCTTGTAAAAATAGAAGCAAACCTTGCTGGCGTACAAGAAGCGTTAATGCTGAACGACCAAGGATATGTTGCTGAAGGTTCTGCTGATAATATATTTATTGTGAAAGGTAACAAACTGTTGACTCCTCCGGGGCATGTAGGAGCGCTCGTGGGAGTTACGAGAAATACCATCATCGAAATTGCAAGAGAGAAAGGCTATGAAGTTGAAGAAGCCATGTTCACCAGACATGAGGTTTATACAGCTGACGAGGTATTCCTGACAGGAACTGCAGCGGAAGTCATTGCTGTTGTAAAAGTGGACGGACGTGTCATCGGTGAAGGCAAGCCAGGTCCTGTAACAAATGATCTGCTTTCAAGCTTCAGAGAGATAACCTTGACAGATGGAGTAAAAGTTTACAGCGAATCATTACATGTCAGCTAAGATTAGAGGGGGATGACGATGCGCAGTGATATGATAAAAAAGGGGATCGATCGTGCCCCTCACCGAAGTTTGCTTTATGCTACCGGTATTAAAACAAAGGATCTGGACAAACCATTTATTGGTGTCTGTAATTCATATATCGATATTATTCCCGGACATAAACATTTGAATGTATTTGCGGAAGTTGTCAAAGAAGCGATTTGGGAAGCGGGCGGAGTACCGTTTGAATTTAACACAATCGGAGTAGACGATGGAATTGCGATGGGACACATCGGAATGCGCTATTCACTCCCAAGCCGCGAATTGATTGCTGATGCCGCAGAAACAGTCATCAACGCACACTGGTTTGATGGAGTATTCTATATTCCGAATTGCGATAAAATCACTCCCGGCATGCTGATGGCTGCATTCAGAACGAATGTCCCTTCCATATTTGTATCAGGTGGACCGATGGAAGGCGGTACGTCATCCGAAGGAGAACCACTAACATTGACATCGGTCTTTGAAGGTGTCGGTGCGTACCATGCCGGAAAAATGACTGCCGAAAAACTTCTAGACATTGAACAAAATGCATGTCCGACATGCGGTTCCTGTTCCGGAATGTTTACAGCCAACTCCATGAACTCCTTGATGGAAATGCTTGGTATGACAATTCCAGGAAACGGGACAATCGTTGCCACTTCTGATGAGCGGCACCGTTTGATCAAAGAGGCGGCCCGCCATTTGATCCGAATGGTAAAAGAGGACATAAAACCTAGAGACCTTGTGACTGAACGAACCATTGACGATGCATTTGCGCTTGATATGGCAATGGGCGGATCAACAAATACAGTTTTGCACACATTGGCTATTGCACATGAGGCTGAAATAGATTACGATTTATCTAGAATCAATAAAGTGGCTGAAAGAGTCCCATATTTGGCGAAAATCGCTCCGGCTTCAGACTACACGATGCAAGATATCCATGATGCCGGCGGAATCAGTGCCATCATCCGCGAACTATGTGAGATGGGCGCGGTTGAAGCAGATCGCCTGACAGTCACAGGCAAAACAGTTTACGAAAATGTAAAAGACAGCGTAATTAAAAATTCTGAAGTCATAAGACCAAGGGAAAATGCATATAGTCCAGTTGGAGGGTTATCTATCCTTTACGGGAATATCGCTCCAAACGGCGGGGTCATCAAAGTGGGAGCAGTCGATCCATCCATTAAAACTTTCCGTGGAAAAGCGATTGTTTTCGATTCCCAGGAAGATGCCCAAAAAGGCATCAATGACGGGACTGTCCAGGCGGGCCATGTAGTGGTTATCCGGTACGAAGGACCGAAAGGCGGACCAGGAATGCCGGAAATGCTCGCTCCTACATCGGCTATTGCTGGGAGAGGCCTTGGCAAAGAGGTTGCTTTAATTACTGATGGACGCTTCTCCGGAGCTTCCCGCGGAATTTCAATTGGCCACATTTCACCAGAGGCTGCTGAAGGCGGACCGATTGCATTGGTTGAAAACGGCGATGAAATTTTCATAGATTTAGTGAACCGTACAATTCAATTGCTTGTAGATGATGAGATACTAGCCGAACGTAAAGATCAATTAAAACCATTTGAGCCGAAAATCAAAAAAGGCTATTTGGCAAGATATTCGAAATTGGTTACATCCGCAAGTACAGGCGGAGTCATGAAAATATAAAATTGAAGGCAATGATGAGGAAAAAGTGGATGAATCCCTGCATTCACAGAGAGCCGGTAATGCTGGAAGCCGGCAATGCAGTCATTCGCGACATCGCCTTGGAGCCGGAATCCTGAAAGCGGAAGTGATTAGGGATTCACGGGGATACTTAGGAGTTCCCGTTATCAATGAACAGCTGTGTAGTTGTTCTTAAGTCAGTGATTGACACTGTAAAGTAGGGTGGTACCATGAAAGTTTTTTCATCCCTGCATAAAAGGTTCTCCTTTTGTGTGGGCTGAAAAAACTTTTTTATTTGCAATAAAAACAGTCCTCATACCGTCAGTACAAGCAAAAAAATAAAAATTGAAAGGAAGGCGCTAGTGGTGAGTATAGGTTTCCCGATAAAAGCAGGCAGCCAACAGTCAGACACGGCCGCGAAGGAACAAGTGAAGACAGGGGCAGACTTGTTTATTGAAGCATTACAAAAAGAGAACGTAGAATTAATATTCGGCTACCCGGGAGGCGCCGTACTTCCGATTTACGATGCATTATATAAAAACCCCATCAAACATATTCTGACAAGACATGAACAGGGGGCCATCCATGCAGCGGAAGGATATGCACGGGTAACCGGTAAACCTGGTGTTGTAATAGCAACTTCAGGACCGGGTGCCACAAACCTTGTTACAGGTATTGCAGATGCGATGATGGATTCTATTCCGCTTGTTATATTCACAGGTCAGGTAGCGAGCGCAGTCCTTGGAACAGATGCTTTCCAGGAATCCGATATCATCGGAATTACAATGCCGATCACAAAACATAATTATCAAGTGAAGAACCTTGAAGATCTCGGCCGAATCATCAAAGAGGCGTTCTACATCGCCAACAGTGGAAGACCGGGGCCTGTATTGATTGACATTCCTAAAAACATCGCGACTGAAACGGCCGGAGAATACCCGGATAATCCGCTTCATTTGCCGGGCTACCAGCCAACTACAAAGCCTAACTATTTACAACTTCAAAAGCTTGCCAATGTCATGTCGACAGCTAAAAAGCCGCTTATTTTGGCCGGTGCGGGCGTCATCTTTTCAAAAGGAGCTGACGAGTTAAAGGCATTCGTTGAAAAGACAGGATTTCCGATTACAAATACTCTCTTGGGGCTTGGAAGCATTCCCGGAGACCATCACCAGTTTTTGGGAATGGCTGGTATGCACGGAACTTATGCATCCAACATGGCTATCACGGAATGCGACTTGCTAATCAACTTTGGAGCGCGTTTCGATGACCGGTTAACTGGGAATTTGAAATATTTTGCACCGAATGCAACAGTTGCCCACATCGATATCGATCCGGCAGAAATCGGTAAAAATGTCCCTACTGAAATCCCGATTGTTGCGGATGCAAAGACGGTTTTGAAAGAACTTGTTGAGATGGACTTTGAATTGTCTGATATCTCTGCCTGGACAGAGCATATCCAAGAGTATAAGGAAAAATATCCATTTAAAAAACCGGTGTCCAACGGTAACAAGCTTTCCTCACCGCATGTTGTCAAAATGATCCATGAGATAACCGGCGGCGATGCCATTGTTACAACGGACGTAGGGCAACACCAAATGTGGACCGCCCAATATTACGAATTCAGCAGGCCGAACCATTGGGTTACATCTGGGGGACTTGGCACCATGGGCTTTGGTTTCCCATCGGCGATCGGCGCTCAGTTAGCTGATCTCGACAAAACTGTCGTATCCATTTCGGGAGATGGAGGATTCCAAATGTGTCTGCAAGAATTATCTGTTGTCAGAGAATTTAATCTTCCAATCAAGATTGTCATCTTAAATAACAAGGCCCTAGGAATGGTACGCCAATGGCAAGAGAGTTTTTACGATGAAAGATATTCCCAGTCCCTCATTCCTGATCAGCCTGACTTCATTAAATTGGCTGAAGCATATGGAATCAAAGGATACAAAGTCGAGAATGAGCAAGAGGCCAAAGATGTATTTGAAAAAACGCTGAACAGCAAAGAGCCGGTTTTAATCGACTGCCGCGTCGTACAGGAAGAGAATGTATATCCAATGGTTGCACCAGGCACAGGACTACATGAAATGATCGGGGTGGGAGAATGAAACGCGTTGTAACATTAACAGTCAACAATAATAGCGGCGTGTTAAACAGAATTACCGGACTAATCTCAAAAAGACAGTTCAATATTGAGAGCATCACAGTCGGCCCTACAGAAAACCCGGGCATTTCCAAAATGACTCTGATTGTTCCAATTGATGATCCAGCCAAAATGGAACAGCTCTCAAAACAATTGCAAAAGCAGATTGATGTGCTTAAGGTGACGGATATCACCGATAAGGCGGTGACCCGTGAGCTGGCACTTATCAAGGTATCTTGCCCACCGTCGGCTCGAAGCGAAGTATACAGCATCATCGAACCGTTCAGGGCAACAGTCATTGACATTGGCAAAAATATCATCACAGTCCAAGTCACTGGCGAACCTTCAAAAGTCGAAGCATTTATCGAACTATTGAAGCCTTATGGCATCAAAGATATTTCAAGGACAGGGTCAACCGCCTTCGTCCGGGAGCAGCAAAAGCAAGATACACCACAACTATCAATATTACAATTATAAAAAGGGAGATGTATTACAAATGGCAAAAGTTTACTACAATAACGAAATCAATGAGGCAGCAATCCAAGGAAAGAAAATCGCAATCATGGGTTACGGTTCCCAAGGACATGCACATGCAAGCAACTTGAAAGAAAGCGGATTTGACGTAATCGTCGGTATCAGACCAGGAAAATCTGCTGAGGCGGCTAAAGAAGACGGACATGAAGTTTACACTGTTAGAGAAGCAGCATCCCAAGCGGACATCATCATGATCCTTCTTCCGGACGAAAGGCAAACAGCAGTATATGAAAATGAAATCAAACCAGAATTGACTGAAGGAAAAGCATTGGCATTTGCTCACGGATTCAACGTACACTTCAGCCAAATCGTTCCTCCGTCCAACGTTGACGTATTCTTGGCTGCACCTAAAGGACCTGGTCACTTAGTAAGACGTACATTCCAGGAAGGTGCTGGCGTACCGGCTCTATTCGCTATCTACCAAGACGCTACAGGCAACGCTAGAGACATCGCTTTAGCATATGCAAAAGGAATCGGAAGTGCCCGCGCCGGCGTATTGGAAACAACTTTCCAAGAAGAAACAGAAACAGACCTATTCGGAGAGCAAGCAGTACTTTGCGGAGGAACTACAGCTCTTGTAAAAGCTGGGTTCGAAACACTTGTAGAAGCTGGATATCAGCCAGAAGTTGCATACTTCGAGTGCTTGCATGAATTGAAATTGATCGTTGACCTTATGTATGAAGACGGATTGGCTGGTATGCGCTACTCCATCTCCGATACAGCACAATGGGGAGATTTCGTATCTGGTCCACGTGTAGTTAATGCTGATACAAAAGAGCGCATGAAAGACATCTTGGATGACATCCAGACTGGAAAATTCGCTAAAGGCTGGTTGCTTGAGAACCAATTGAACAGACCTGAATTTAACGCAATCAACCAGCGTGAAAGCGAGCACTTAATCGAAAAAGTCGGTCAAGAACTTCGCGAAATGATGCCGTTTGTCAAAGCCGGCAAAAAGAAAGCCGGCAAGGAAGTGGTAACTAGTGAGAAAAATTGACATCTTTGATACGACACTTCGTGACGGAGAGCAGTCGGCAGGAGTTAACTTAAACACAGCCGAAAAGCTTGAAATAGCGAAGCAGTTGGAGCGCTTTGGAGTGGATGTAATGGAGGCGGGTTTCCCCGCCGCCTCTCCTGGCGATTTGGATGCAGTAAGACAAATTGCTTCCACAATTAGAAATTCTTCTGTCACCGGATTGGCTCGCTCCGTCAAATCAGACATCGATGCAGCTTGGGAAGCCCTTAAAGTGGCTGAATGCCCAAGACTTCATGTATTCATAGCAACATCACCCATTCACATGACTTATAAATTGAAACAGACACCGGAACAAGTCGTGGAAACAGCAGTTGAGTCAATTAAATATGCTAAACAGTTTTTCCCGATTGTCCAATGGTCTGCTGAAGATGCATTCCGTTCCGACCCCGCATTCCTTGCGCATATCGTGGAACAAGCGATAAAAGCAGGTGCTTCTGTCATCAACCTTCCTGATACAGTCGGATATGCAACACCTCATGAATATGGGGCAATGTTCAAATACATGAAAGACAATGTACCGAACGTCGATCAAGTGAAATTGTCTTCCCATTGTCATAATGACTTGGGAATGGCTGTAGCCAATACACTTGCAGCTATTGAAAATGGCGCGGATCAAGTGGAAGGAACAATCAACGGGTTGGGCGAAAGAGCCGGAAATGCCGCACTTGAAGAAGTAGGCGTTGCTCTATATACAAGAAAAGACGCTTACAAGGTCCAAACCAATTTAACATTGAATGAAATTAAACGTACAAGTCAGCTTGTCAGCCAGTTGACTGGTATGGCAATCCAGGCGAACAAAGCTATTGTCGGTAAAAATGCGTTTGCACATGAATCGGGAATTCACCAGGACGGCGTATTGAAAGAGCCGACAACATACGAAATCATTACCCCAGAGTTGATCGGGGAAGAATCGAACAATTTGGTTCTTGGCAAACATTCAGGCCGCCATGCCTTTAATGACCGAGCAAAGTCCATGGGGTTCCAGCTTGACAAGGAAGCACTCAACCAGGCATTTAAGGAATTCAAGCAATTGGCTGATCGTAAAAAAGAAATCACATCTGAAGATTTATGGACCATATTGACACAACAGCAGTTGAAGGATGAAGATGCTGTTGTCTACGAACTTGAATCCGTTCAAGTCCATTATGGAACAGAGGACAGCCCAATGGCCACAGCCCGTGTCAAAGTGCCTGATGGAACAATTCAGGAAGATGCCTGCAACGGGGCTGGAAGCGTCGAAGCGATCTTCAATACACTTGAACGTATTATTGACGGAAAAGTCCATGTATTGGACTACAGGGTTTCTTCCATCGGAAAAGGCCGGGATGCTTTAGGTGAAGCAGTCATCAACCTTACTTTCAATGGTGATGAATTTACAGGGCGAGGGGCAGCACAGGACGTATTGGAAGCATCTGCAAAAGCATATTTGAATGCAATTAACAGAAGCTTGCTTCAATCAAGGATGAAACAGCTTATTTCCACAACAGTTTAAACAGAAGAAGCGTAAGGCGCGCAGCCTTAGGCGACAAACACAAGACGAATTCTGATGAGGGAGCTCTTCGGCCACCACAGCAAAGCTGCTGATTCTAAACACGCCATGAGAAACATCTCTGAATTTATTTCATGCAGCTTTGCGACGAGGGAAACATACGCTTCCTCGAATTCGCTATGCCGCAGGAGCATATTCTTCCTGAATATGCTTCCTCGCTGCTTGTGACCTCGAGCCAATGGCGCTGAAGGCAGGCTCAGTCAGCGACGTCCTGTCGCTTCGCCTGCACTAGCACATCCTATGCGTCACTGGACATAGAATAATATTACAATTGGGAGGAAAACGGGATGAAGAAACGGGTAGCTGTACTCGCTGGAGACGGTATTGGCAAAGAAGTAACGAATGCGGCAACGGCTGTTTTGGATACAATCGGCCGCCGCTTCCATCACGAATTTGAGTGGGTGCATGGCTTACTCGGCGGGGATGCTCTTGATCAGGCCGGTCACCCGATTCCTGAAGAGACCATCAGGAAATGCGAAGAAAGTGATGCCATATTACTCGGAGCGATCGGAGGGCCGAAGTGGGATCATTATCCAAAGGAACTACGGCCGGAAAAAGGGCTTCTTCAGCTTCGCAAGCACTTTGAATTAAGTGTGAATTTAAGACCCGTGCAAGCATACAAAACGTTGCTTTCCTCCTCTCCTTTAAAGGAGGAAGTTGCAGAAGGCGTCGACTTGGTGTTCGTCAGGGAGTTGACAGGCGGTCTTTATTTCGGAGAACCGAGTTATCACACGGATGAAGAAGCAGTGGACACATTAATATACAAACGTGAGGAAATTGAGCGAGTTGTCAGATTTGCTTTTGAATTGGCTAAACAGCGTAATAAGAAAGTATCATCAGTAGATAAAGCCAATGTGTTGGAGTCAAGCAGGCTGTGGCGCAAAATTGTGGAAGAAATTGCGGCTGACTATCCTGACGTAGAGTATGAGCATATGCTTGTAGATTCCACATCCATGAAGTTGATTACTTCTCCAGCTTCTTTCGACGTGATTGTAACTGAAAATATGTTCGGTGATATTTTAAGCGACGAAGCTTCCGTTATTTGCGGATCCCTTGGAATGTTGCCTTCAGCAAGTCTTCGTGCGGACGGATTCGGTCTGTATGAACCGGTACATGGTTCTGCACCAGATATTGCAGGGCAGAACAAAGCGAATCCGCTGGGAGCCATTTTATCGGGTGCCATGATGCTTAGAACAGCATTTGGAATGAATCAGGAAGCAAATGCTATCGAAGAAGCGGTCAAAAAAGTATTGGAAGCCGGGTTTAGCACGGGAGAATTTAAAACCCACGGTGGAAAAGTATTGACTACTACGGAAATGACAGAAAAAGTCATTAACGAAATTGAAAGTGAATTAGTTTCTGACCATATTTTAGCAGCGTATAAGTGAGGTGTGGAAAATGGGCAAAACAATCATTGAAAAAATATGGGATAAACATGTTGTTCATAGTGAAGATTCAAAGCCGGATCTCATCTATATCGATCTGCACCTTGTCCATGAAGTAACTTCACCGCAGGCGTTTGAGGGATTGCGCTTAAACGGCCGTAAAGTGAGAAGGCCTGATCTTACATTTGCCACAATGGACCATAACATTCCAACAAGAACGAATGAAGAGGTAAAAGATCCAATTGCGAAGAAACAGATGACTACGTTGGAGAAAAACTGTGCTGAATTTGGAGTTCCTTTAGCAGGAATGGGTCATCCTGATCAAGGGATTGTCCATGTTATCGGACCAGAACTTGGATTGACGCAGCCAGGTAAAACGATCGTTTGCGGAGACAGCCACACCTCCACACATGGTGCTTTTGGTGCCCTTGCTTTCGGAATTGGAACAAGTGAAGTGGAGCATGTACTTTCCACACAGACATTATGGCAGCAAAAGCCGAAAACGATGAAAGTTCAGGTGAACGGAGAGCTCGGAGCCGGAGTTACTGCCAAAGACTTGATTTTGGCGATCATTGCCAAGTATGGGGTAGACGTTGGAACAGGTCATGTCATTGAATACACGGGTGAAGCCATCCGCAAATTGACGATGGAAGAACGGATGACTGTTTGCAATATGTCCATCGAGGCTGGAGCAAGAGCAGGTCTCATCAGCCCTGATGAGACAACTTTTGAATACTTGAAAGGGCGCGAACATGTTCCATCCGGAGATGAGTTTGATAAGTTAGTAGAAGAGTGGAAGCAGCTTGCATCCGATCCGGATGCTGAATATGATTCAGTCATCGAGATAGATGCTCCTGAAATTGAGCCATTCGTAACATGGGGAACAAATCCTTCTATGGGTGTCAGGATTTCAGAAAGCATACCTAAACCTGAAAATGCGGCAAGTGAATCCGAAAAAGAATCCATCGAGCAGGCTCTGCACTATATGGGCTTGGAAGGCGGCATGAAAATGACCGATGTGGATATTCAATATGTGTTCATCGGTTCATGCACAAATTCTCGTATCGAAGACTTGAGAGCGGCGGCTAAAGTACTGAAAGGAAGAAAAGTGAGTGAAGGGGTAACAGCCATCGTTGTTCCCGGTTCCCGTACTGTAAAGGCACAAGCCGAAGAAGAGGGCTTGGACCAGATTTTCCGTGAATCAGGCTTTGAATGGCGGGAGACAGGGTGCAGCATGTGTCTTGCGATGAATGCTGATCAGGTTCCCGCAGGCAAACGATGTGCTTCTACATCCAACCGGAACTTCGAGGGGCGCCAAGGTAACGGATCCCGTACACATCTTGTAAGCCCGGCAATGGCTGCAGCTGCAGCTGTAGAAGGCCGCTTTGTGGATGTAAGGAACATGATGAAGGAGGAGGTTCACGCATGAAGCCGATAAAAGAAGTAACAAGTGTCATCACACCATTGGACCGCGTGAACGTCGATACTGACCAAATCATTCCAAAGCAATTTTTAAAAAGAATTGAACGGACCGGGTTCGGAAAATTTTTATTTTATCATTGGCGTTTCAATGACGATGGCTCTGAAAAAGCCGGTTTTGTCCTAAACAAACCGGAATATAAAGGCAGCGAAATCCTTGTTTCCCGCGAAAACTTCGGGTGCGGCTCTTCACGTGAGCATGCTCCTTGGGCTTTGGGCGACTATGGTTTCCGTGTTGTTATTGCTACGAGTTTTGCTGATATTTTCCATAGCAACTGCTTTAAAAATGGCATTCTGCCAATACAATTGAAAGAATCAGAGATCGAAGAACTTCTTCAGGCAGGGAAAGAGAATCCTCTGAAGATTACCGTCAATCTCGAAACCGAAACAATTGTGGCGGAGAACGGAAAAACGTATTCCTTCTCCATTGATCCTTACCGCCGTCAAATGCTTTTGAACGGTTGGGATGAAATTGCATTAACGCTGCAATTGGAGGATGAAATTACTGCATATGAAAATTCTATAGCCAGATAAAGAAATGTCCACAGGCATCGTGCCTGCGGACATATTTTTTTTGCAAAGCTTGTAATAATGATTTATTGTTATTCGATATAGGAAGATGGTCAAAATGTTTTAAAATGTGTTACTACTTCAGAACGGAACTGAAAAAGAAAACAGTTTTATCGGGAAGGTAGTCTGCAAAGGAAAGACTTTAGAGAACAAAGTGGTTTTACTTAGCTCCCGCAATCCTCAAGTGAACTGAACGAAATTCGATGTTTATATATAGAAAATCTAACCGCCCTTTATAAAAAACAGTCGTCTTTTCGAAGTTTTCCCCAACATCATGTGTTGACTTATCATTAAAAGACTATATAATTAAGCTTACTAAATAATTAATCTTTATAACTGGAGTTTTGGCAAAATGTTGACTGAATATATCAAACACGTTAAAGAGCTTCATCAAGCAGAAGAGAATTGTAACATGCTAATCGTTGATGAATATAAACCGTTAATGAAATACGATTTAACATCAAAGCAGGAATTTCTATTGAAAATTGTTAGGAAATATAATGACTTAACAGTTAAGGAACTCGCTGAGAATATGAAAGTAACTTCCAGTGCCGTCAGCCAAATTGCTTCGAAGCTTGAAAAAGAAAAGTATATTAAAAGATCAATCAACCCTGCTAACAGAAGAGAGATCATCGTGTCTCTTGATGAGAAAGGGAAAGATTATTTTAGAGAGATGGATAATATCGAACTCAAGATCATTAAAGAATATTATTCAAAGCTTAGTTTAGAAGAGATCATAACACTGAAAAACATCACCGTTAAACTTGAGAAGGTGATGACCGGTAATTTATAAAGATGGTGGGTCATTCGATGAACTATGTTGATATTGCATGTAGAAACGTTCAATTAGAAGAAGGCAGGCAAGTAGTGGAACAATTGCTGATTGAGTCCTATTTAAAACCAGGTATTTCAACAAAAGAACTTTCCCGCTCCTTGAAAATACCTGTCCCTATCACGGTTGCAATTAGGAATGAACTGGCAAAAGCGGGTGCCCTGATATCTAGTCGGGGCACAAGATGTACTTTACATGGCAAAAGATTTGTAGAGTTTGAACTGGGGTATCAAAGTTTTAAAAAAGAGTTGTGGAATGAAATAAAGAACAGTGGGCACTCTTTCAAACTGGAGGAGCTGTTGGAAAGATATCAAGATATTTATAATCTAAGGCCCCAAATAAACGCTGCCATTGATCAGTCAAAGTGTACCTCTCAAACCAGCTTTAAACGTGCCATCCATGCCCTCCAATCCAATTTTGTTATCGGTAAAAAAATACTCTGCTTAGGAGATGATGATTTAGTCAGTGTTTCACTTGCAATCATTCTAAAAGAGCTATTACCGAACAGGAATGTTCATACAAAGATACAGGTAATAGATATGGATAATAATGTCTTGGAATATATTGGGGACATCTCTCAACAATACAACTTGGGGATTGACTGCTTGCAGGGGGATTTGAGAGAACCGCTGCCAACAGAAATGATGGGGAAATTTGACTGTATTTTTACAGATCCGCCATATACACTGACTGGTCTTTCACTGTTTCTTTCTAGGGGGATTGAAGCACTGAAAAACGAAATTGGATTGAAAATATATTTATCCTATTCGCATAAACATCCTAATTTCATGTTAAATATTCAAGAAGAACTTACCAACTTGGGTTTGTCCGCAACTGAAATTATTCCAAATTTTAATGAATACGAAGGAGCACAAATACTGGGTGGGAGCGGGCAACTTATCACGTTGTCTACAACAAATAAAACAACTTCGTTGCACACCGATAAATTTGAAGTACCGTTGTATACAGGTGAGATAAAACAGACGCTGCGCAAGTATATTTGTAAGAGATGCAGTAGAATTTATCATGTCGGTTTGGAACAAAACTTTACAACAATCGAACAATTGAAAGAGGAAGGGTGTAGTGCCTGTCAACATAATACCTTCAACTTAATAAAAAGACAGGTAAAAAAATTTGAAAAATAGTTTAGATAAATTAATAATTAAGTTAATTAAAGGATGAAGATTAGCCGTATGGAATATACAACGGAAGGGATTCATATAACAGCAGATTTATGGGGCATTGAGTCATCAATAATCAAAAATAATTTATTGCTGATAGATTTAGCCAAGATTGCAGCCAAGATTTCCGGAGCAACTATAGTATCCGTTCAATTTAAAGAATTTCAACCGATGGGAATGACCGTTGTTATTCTGTTATCGGAAAGTCATTTATCCATTCATAGTTACCCGGAAAAGTCTTTCATTGCTGTTGATTGCTATACTTGTGGAGGCAAAGTGGATCCGGAAGCAGCTATTAATAATCTAATCTCCAGATTGAACCCGATAAAAGTATATGTACGAAAGCTTAAAAGAGGGACAGGAAGTATTTGTGATATGCCAATTAAGTCAAATAATTTCAATGGTAGCACACTGAAAAGACATACTTATGACTGAATCTAGAAACAGTTTTTAAAGAGAGTACAATTAGTTCTAAGTTCATAATATGTGATGATCGGAAGCCGCTTTTGTACAGAAAAGTTGCCTTCAACGTTCAATTTTTCTTTTACATTTTCATACCGTACCGGTTAAAATTTCCTGCAACTAGCACCCATTTTTCTTTCAAAAGACATAATAGAAAATGGACATTTTAACGATACGAAAGCGAGAAGCGGTGGGAGCAGCAGTTTCATTATTGAACGATGCCAAATGTCTCCTTTGGGTAATGATTCGGGCTTTTCCACATACAAATAGTGAAAAAGACGTATGAAAAACAAGGAGACTGGCCCTAAATGATCCAAGATTTTCTGCAAGTGTTTTTTATGACCCTTGTAAGTGATATTGACAACATGTTGATCCTTGGAGCAGTTTTACGAAGGCAATCTTACTTTGAAGTTACCTTTTTAGCCGCTGTTCTGTTGACCCTTACTCGAACTGTATATGTTTGTATCGTGGAGGGGTTGTCAGGTGTCCCGATGTTTCACTTGTTAACTGGATTCATTTTGCTTTTCATATCCTATAAGCTTGTTACAAAGCTTATTTATGGCGTAGAAACACAAAGATTTTCGCGCCGTCCGCGTTCGCTGTTTCACAACATGAAGATATTGGCAACCTTTGCTGCTACTGACTTTCTGATTTGTTGGGATGGTGTTCTCATCGTTTCAAATATTTCTGATCATATCCTAATCATTTCATTGGGAATTTTTTGCAGTCTTTTAATCTCTCTCTATTTTTTGAGGCTGATTATAAAATTGGCTATTGCTGTTCCTTGGATGAATGTTGTTGCAGGGGGCTTTATTGCTCAAAATGCCATTATGGCATTAGCAAAGGATCCATGGATGGAAAGTTGGATCAATTATGCAGACACGCTTTTTCCGGAGGTTAACATCGTAAATACGGCTGCCAATGGTGCTGTCATTATTATTGCAGTCATTGGCCTTGTGACATATATTAAACATCACCGGATCATCATACACCGGAAGTTTTAATGTAATAAAGATGAACTAAAGTGCCCGTCCCCCAAATAAAAAAGAATCATACTCTTTCCTTTTTAAGCCCAACGTATTTTTAATGAGAGGGCTTTTTTTATTTATTGAGATAATAAATGGGTGTTCTCAACTATGAATATTTAAAAAAACATTGACATTCACAAATTATTCTAATAGTATTTTTACTAAACTACCATGTTACATGGCAGAAAAAGAAAGGAAAGGTGAAAGCGATTGCCAACAGAACCTCTGTAAATCAACTAAATTTAGAAATGGGGGGATAAAATGTTTGAAAGTTGGAGTTCCATAAGGGAAAAAGTAGATTGGAAGGTATTTATTATCAGTGGTGGTACTCTGGTGTTTTTTGTCCTGATGTCACTTTTTAAAGTGGATCTTGTTAGTAAATACGTGAATATCGGTTTTGACTTGTCCATACGATTCTTTGGTGCATATTGGCAAATCTTAATGCTTGCGACGTTTGCAGTTGGAGCGTTTATCGCTTTATCGAAAAGTGGACAGGCAACTCTTGGGCAAAGTAAGCCTGATATGAGTTTTTTCAAATGGGTAGCTATAATTGTGACTGCTGGACTTGGAGCAGGAGGAGTCTTTTGGGCGGCAGCTGAGCCGATGTACTATTTTCTTGAAGTACCACCAATGCATACAGGCATAGCAGCAAGCACAGAAGAAGCAATTGGACCGGCGCTTGCGCAGAGTTATATGTCTTGGGGATTCACCGCGTGGTCTGTATATGGTGCAATCAGCACCCTTGTGATCATGTATGCACACCATAATAAAGGAATGCCGCTTAAGCCCAGAACCTTGTTGTATCCTATTTTTGGAGAAAAAATTAAAGACAGCAAGTGGGGTACCTTCGCAGATGTTTTTTGCATCATTGGAGCTGCAGCAGGAACGATAGGACCAATTGGATTTTTGGGGCTTCAGGTAAGCTACGGTGTAAACGCTATCTTTGGCTGGTCAGATTCTTTCTCTACGCAGGTTATGATCATCATTGGGCTCACAGCGGTTGTTTTGGTATCCACCATTACCGGTATAGATAAAGGAATCCAATGGCTCAGTAGGTTAAATGTTAATGTGGCTGTTCTTATCGCCATATTCCTTCTTTTCTTTGGGCCGGGTGAATTTATTATTAACTCGTTTATTTCATCCATGGGAACGTATGCGACTGAATTCATTAACATCAGCACTTACCGTGGGGATCAAGAGTGGCTGGGTTACTGGATGTTATTCTTCTTTGGATGGTTTATCGGCTTCGGTCCATTGGTTGCACTTCTTGTTGCAAGGATTTCGAGGGGACGTAAAATCAGAGAAGTCTTTCTAGTAGTGGCAATTATTGCTCCACTGACTACAAATTTCTGGTTTACTGTCTTAGGTGGAACAGGAATATTTTATGAATTACAAGAAAAAGGTACCATCAGCGTTGCACTGACAGAAGGCGGTTTGCCTGCTGCAATCATTGCAATAGCTCAAAGTATGCCATTGGGGACAATCATGCCCAGTATATTCTTACTATTAACAATTTTATTCGTAGTCACAACCGTTGATTCCATGTCATATTCCATCTCAATGAGCGTGACGGGGATAGGAGATCCTCCTAAGGCGATTCGGGTATTTTGGTCCATCATTATGGCAGCCATCGCTGTCATTTTAATAAAAATCGGCGGTGGAGGAATTAGTGCTTTGCAATCCTTTGTTGTCATTGCGGCTGTACCAGTATCGTTGATTATGCTGCCTCTTTTATGGCATGCTCCGAGGATAGCTAAGAAATTGGCGATTGAACAGGGAATTGTTGCAGAGCAAAAGCCCAGATCGATAGATAATCAATTATTAGCACCCAATCAGTATTCTAAATCAGAAGCGAAATAATTCCCAAAATTTTAATTCCTGCTTGACTTTCAAAAATGATTCCTTTAACATTTGAGGTAACTTGTATGGTACATGGTAGAGACATCATAATTCTGCCATGGTACATGGAAGAAGAGAGGAATGGGTACATGATTTCGACTATCAGCATTACTGCTCAAGTAACCAATGCTATCAGGGATGCCATCGTTACTGGTGAATATGAGCCTGGAAAAAAGCTATCTGAATCTGCTTTATCACAATATTACAAAGTAAGCCGGACGCCAATTCGGGAGGCATTCAAACAACTCGAAAGGGAAGGATTGGTAGAAATCATTCCGCGAGTGGGGACTTGTGTGACAAAGCCTACTGAAAAAGAATTGATTGAATTATTTAGAGTCAAAGAAGTATTGGAAGGGCTTGCGGCCGGACTCTTAGCGGAAGTTGGCGATGCCGAGACAATTAAAGAATTGGCAGAATCAGTTGACATGATGAGGGAAGCTGTTAGCACAAATAATCACAAACTTTATGTAGAGGCGAATAATATTTTCCATAGAGTGATCTTGGATGGTTCTGACAACTCTAAGCTAGTTTACTTACTAAACATCTTGTTAAATCAAATTCCTTATAACCGATATGTGTTTTTAAGCATTGAAGTTCCTAATCGCTTAGAGAAGTCCTTAGAGGAACATGAAAAGATTCTAAAAGCAATACAAGCTGGGGATAAAGAATTAGCTGAAAAAAGAATGCGTGAGCATGTAAGTGCGAGCGGTCAGCAGCTGCAAAAAGGAATAGCGCAAAAACTTTTAAAAAACAAATAGAGATAGGGGAAATGTGATATGAAATTTGGAATATTTGCTAACCTCTCTGGTCAGGGGAGGCATGAGGAATATCACAAGGTTTTAGATGAAGCGCGCGAGCAGGCGATTTATTGCGATGAAAATGGATATGACTCCATATGGTATACAGAACATCATTTTGGACATGAAGGCAATGAATTAATTTCAAATCCTTTAATGATCGGTGCTGATATTGCCGCACATACAAAACGAATCAGAATCGGACAGGCCGCAAATGTCATTACATTTTGGCATCCTCTCCGTTTGGCGGAAGATATTGCGATGCTGGATCAACTTAGCAAGGGGCGCGTGGAAGTAGGACTAGCTCGAGGTCTTTACGGCCGGGAAGCAGCGAATTTAAATGCAAAAGCAGATCCTAAAAACCAAGCGCAAAACCGAGCGTTGTTTGACGAGACACTTGAAATTCTGAAGAAAGCTTGGTCAAACCGATTCTTTTCACATAAAGGTGAATTTTATGAGTTTCCACCGGAAGGACTTAAGTGGAATCATCCAATGAGCCCTTCTTCTCCAGAATTTATGGATATGGAGAAAAATGAAATCAATAAAATTTCTATTATGCCTGGGCCATATCAAAAACCATTTCCGCCTTTATGGCAAACAATTGACTCACCTCGCTCTATAGAACTTGCCGCACAGAACAATATTAAGGGAATCTTCTGGATGCCGACTGTAAAAGAGTTGAAAGGTCGCTTTAAGCTCTATCAAGAAAAGGCATCTGAGGCTCGTGGCTATGAGGTTCCGATGGGAGAAGGCATTGCGCTTGTCCGAGACGTTTATGTTGCTGAAACTATGGAACAGGCTCGAGAGGATGCGGCTGAGGCAGTGCTCAATAACTATCGCTGGATCTGCCATTGGAGAGGTCTTGGGAACTTAATGGATCCAGGGGAAGAAGTGAAGCCGGGCCAAGAGCTTTCTTATGATTTTTTACATCCACGTAACCTGCTCTTTGGAACACCGGAATATGTAACTGAAAAAATTAAGGAGCTAAAAGAAGAACTAAATCTTCAATACTTATTGCTCTGGGTAAATCATAATGGTTTACCTCATGAAAAGATGATGAAGAGCTTAAAATTATTCACAGAAGAAGTAATGCCGAATTTTTCAGAGACAACAGGAGGTAAAGTTCATGTTAGAAATTCGTAAAGTTTACACAGCAATAGAGGAGACGAGAATTGAAGGCGGGAAAGAATTAGATAATCCCATAAGAATGATCACCACAATGCTTGTGATGAAAAATCCTTGGGCAGGGCAAGGATTTGTAGAGGATTTGATGCCTAAAATTAATGAATACGCTCCCGAAATCGGTGAAGTATTGGTAAATGAACTCTTTAAACATATTGAATCTGCAGATGATGTGGAGGCATTCGGAAAAGCGGCAGTCGTAGGTGTAGATGGAGAAGTTGAACATGCTTCAGCTTTTATACATACATTGAAATTTGGAAACAAATTCCGAGATGCCGTTAAAGGGAAAAGCATACTGAGCTTTACCAATAAAAGAGGTGGATCAGGTTCGCCTGTAACCATCCCAATGGTCCATAAAAATGATGAATCACAGCGCTCTCATTACATTACTTTTGAAGCTTCAATTCCTGATGCGCCGAGAGCGGATGAGATTGTAGTAGCAATTGGAGCTTCAACTGGAGGCAGACCGCATCCAAGGACTGGTAACCGCCATTCAGATATGGTTGAAATGGGGCTCGTTTAATGCCAGAAGCTAAGTATGGTCATAGACATATTTTTTATGAGGAAAAGGGAGAAGGAGAGCCTATAGTCTTCATTCATGGAGTAGGTTTGGATCATACAATGTGGCATGGACAACTTGATGAACTGGCTAAATATTATAGAGTAATTGTCTACGATATGATAGGGCATGGGAGGTCTGAACAACTCCCAGGCCCCTATTCCCTTTCCCAATTTGTTGAGCAGTTATCAATCCTGCTAGACTACTTAAATATTAAAGAATGCCATCTTGTCGGATTTTCAATGGGTGGAATGGTGGCCCAGTCTTTTGCAATAAAAAACAAAACAAAATTGAAAACACTTACGATTATGAGTGCGGTGGCCAACAGAACAGACGAACAAAGAAGTGCCATCTTAAAAAGAGTTAATGAAGTAAAAATCAATGGAGCGGCCAGTACTATAGAACCTGCAATCCAGCGTTGGTTCAATCATGGGTTTCTCGGAGCAAATGAAGAAGCTGTCAATGAGATCAGAACAAGGCTTCAGAAAAATAATTCAGCTTCTTATTTAGCGGCCTACACTTTATTTGCGACTGCGGATAAAGAATTATGGCCGCAGTTGGATCAGATCGATGTTCCCACTTTAATTGTAACCGGTGAATATGATGTAGGATCTACTCCGGATATGTCCCGACAGATGCATGAAAAAATCAAAGGCTCAGAGCTTCGAATTGTTCCAGATATGAGGCATATGCTTCCAATGGAGGGAGCAGAAATAATAAATGAAATGATACTCTCGTTTATAAAGAAAAGTTCTTCTAGTTAAAGAAGGGAGTAAACGGTTATGACAGAGCTTAAAAAATATAACATGTATATAAATGGCGAGTGGACTCCTTCCTCTGATGGAAAGTATTTTAAAAGCTATAATCCGGCAACCGGGGAAGCATGGTGTGAGGTTGCAGAGGCAACTGCTGAAGACGTGGATAGGGCGGTAAAGGCAGCACAGGATGCTTTCGAAAATTCAGAATGGACCAACATGACATATACACAAAGGGGCCGCCTTGTATCAAAACTGGGAGATCTTATTGCCGATAATGTCGAAGAACTGGCAACATTTGAAACAACTGATAACGGTAAGCTTATTCGGGAGATGCGGGGTCAATTAAGCTATCTGCCGGAGTTCTATTACTATTTCGGCGGTTTGGCAGACAAAATTCAAGGTAGTACACTGCCCATTGATAAACGGGATATGTTCGCTTTTACAACACGGGAGCCATTAGGAGTTGTAGCTGCCATAACTCCCTGGAATTCACCACTCTATTTGACAACTTTAAAATTGGCACCTGCCCTCGTAGCAGGAAATACAATTGTTATTAAACCTTCTGAAGTAACCTCTGCTTCTCTTTTGGAACTGGTTCGGCTGGTGGAAGAAGCTGGTTTTCCGCCGGGAGTTGTCAATGTTGTCACGGGATTCGGCAAACCAGCCGGGGAAGCACTGACGACACATCCGTTAGTAAGGAAAATTGCCTTTACAGGCGGGGAAGAATCAGCCCGTCATGTCGTGCGCAATTCGGCAGAAAACTTCGCACAACTTTCCCTTGAACTTGGTGGAAAGTCACCAAATATCGTTTTTGAAGACGCTGATCCGGATAACGCGGCTATGGGGATTATCGCAGGTATTTTTGGTGCTTCGGGTCAGAGTTGTGTTGCAGGCTCACGGGCATTTTTGCACACTAATATATATGACAGAGTGATTGAGCGATTAATAGATCGGGTGCAAAGCATAAAAATCGGTGATCCTCTTCAGGATGAAACCGAGATGGGTCCTCTTGCAACAGAAGCGCAGCTAAAACGTGTTGAGAAATATGTGGAACTTGGAAAGCAAGAAGGTGGACATCTCATATATGGCGGAAAAAAACCTGCGCGACTTGAAAAAGGATGGTATTTTGAGCCAACAATTTTTGAGCATACCGATAATCAATCTAAAATTACAAGGGAAGAAATCTTCGGGCCCGTCCTAAGTGTAATCCCTTTCAGAGATGAAGCGGAGGCAATTCAACTCGCAAACAGTACGGATTATGGGCTGGCGGCAGGAATTTGGGCAAGAGACATCGGTAAGGCACATCGGGTTGCGAAGGCAGTCCGTGCTGGCATTGTTTGGGTTAATACATATAGAAGCATATCACCTATCGCACCCATTGGAGGTTCAGGTCTCAGCGGTTATGGCCGGGAAGGCGGTTATGAAGCAATATATGATTATACACAAAGTAAAGTCGTTTGGGTGAACACATCCTCAGAGCCAATTCCGGATCCGTTTATTATGAGATAATCCAAGATTACGAATGTGGAGGGATATCAGTGAGACTATTGGGTATCTCAGGAACGATCACGGGATCAAAAACTGGGATTGTAATTAGAAAAATCCTGAAAGAAATAAAGCAAAATCATCCTGATATTATGACCGAACTATTGGATTTGAAAGACTATCAAATTCAATTTTGTGACGGCCGGGATCCTTCAACATATGAGGAGGAAACAAAAAGAGTAATAGAGATCGTCGCATCCGCAGATTTTTATCTGGTTGGAACACCAATATTTCAAGGGTCAATTACAGGGGCATTAAAAAATTTATTCGATTTGATTCCGCCACCTGTTTTTCGGAACAAAGTAATGGGTTTTATCGCAACAGGCGGTACGTATCAACATTATTTGGTTATTGAAAATCAATTAAAGCCCATTGCCGGTTATTTCCGCTCTTATGTGGCTCCAGGCTTCGTTTATGCACACAATGATCACTTTGACAGCAATAATCAAATTGTAGATCTCGATCTATTAGAGCGGATGTCGAATTTGGGGGAAGAAATGGTGAGGATGAGCCGTGCTCTTACACATCAAATGCTGGAAACATCTAACTTCTATGGTTAAGAATCTATTCCTGATGCCACAGGCAGCTATTTGAAAGTCAGGAGGTAATCTAATGAATATAGAAGAAGCGATTCATTATTCAGATCTATATTTTGTCAATTACTGTTTTGAGAAATATGGCATTAATCGCGGAGTATATAATACCATTGATCGTTGGTTCTATGAACAAGGCATGGATAACATCCTTGAACGCCGGAAAAATATTATTTTATTCCTAGAATATATTCAAAAAGACAGATATGAAAATAAGCCGCGAATTAAATTCGGAAACGGCGGTTTGAAAATTAAATTAAATAACTATTTATATCCAAAAGATGAAATGGCCATTTAACTATTATGTGTGGGAGGCGTAATGATGGGGTATTATGCCGCAATGCTTTATATGTTGGATCCTGAAAAGAATAAGGTAGTCCTCCCTCGACATATTGAATACCTGGACAGGCTTGATAAAGAAGGAAAGGTATTCGCGAGGGGGCCCTTTGCAGATGGGTCAGGCGGCTTAGTAATATATTTAGCTGAATCATTGGAAGAAGCTGCTGCTCTTGCAGAAAATGATCCGCATGTTGTGGAGAAAGTTCGTCGCTTGGAATTAAAAAAATGGAATGTACTAGAACAGACTGGTCGGTAATTCGGGGACAGTCTTTATACATACATGGTAAAGCGAAGAGGAGAGAGGAAATGACTGTAACAAAAGAAGCTAAACAACAATTGTTCAAAGAAGCACTCGGCAACTATCCTACAGGAGTAACAATCGTGACTACTACGAATGACGAGGGAGTGCCGTTCGGTCTGACGGTAAACTCGTTTGCATCGGTATCTCTGGATCCGCTGCTTGTCCTCTGGTCAATTGATCACCGCTCATCATCCCTTGAGGCATTCACTAAAGGGAATAAATTTGCCGTTCATATTTTGGCTGCGGATCAGGTTGAGACATGCAAAGCTTTCGCTTCATCAAAGGGCGGAAAGTTCAGTCAATGTGAATGGAATACATCCGAATACGGCCTTCCGATTATTGAAGGGGCTTTTTCTGTTCTGCAATGTGAAGTCCATCAAACCATTGAAGCCGGAGACCATACTATTTTGATTGGAAAAGTCGTTGATATTAATGTTGAGAAGCGGGATCCAATGTTATATCATAGAAGAAAATTTGGGTCTATTCCGGCTGAGTTTTATATAGATCACAACTAATATATGAAAAGTGATAAGCTCCCAGGTAATGGATAAGTTCCAGTTACCAGGGGCTTTTTTATTTTGCTAAAATAACCCTTGCCGTTCATAGTTTTTGCCTGTATAATTTTAAAAAACGGATAAAACTTATTTTGTTTATTTGGTTTTGAAGGGGTAATCTAATGAAAGATCGAATTATGCAGGCTTTTGTTGATGAAGTCAAAGATAAAGGAATTAAGTTTACAATGGATGATCTAGCAGGCAGGCTAGGCATCAGCAAACGCACTTTATATGAGAATTTTTCTTCAAAAGTTGAAATTCTGGAAGCTATTATCGAATTAACGATTACAGAATTTGATGAAAAAACAGAGGCGATTGTTGAGGATAGCAGTTTATCACTTTTAGAAAAGATAAAAGCGGCCATTATGGTTGTTCCGAAATATGATGAGTTTTATGATTTACAAATACTGGAACAGATGAAAAAGTATTATCCCAAACAATGGGAAAGAATGAACCATTCTCTTTCCGAATGGGAAGCCTTAAAAAACTTGCTTGAACAGGGGATTGAGGAAGGTCTTATAAAAGAACAAAATGTAGAGTTGTTAATGCGGTTAGTCATCGATGCTACGAACCTTACATTGGACCGGCGTTTCATTTGGGAGAACAGAATAACCGTGGAAGAGGCAATGAATGGTATCGTGAATGTTCTATTATTTGGAATGGTTGAAAGAAATGCCGAGCCTTAGTTTTTGTCTCGGCAATCAATCATATTTTTTTGAAAAAAACTTAAAAAACCTAAATAGTTTCCGTGTTTTATGGAGGTGCGAAAATGAACTTTATGAAGCAAATGAGCATGAAAAAAAGACTCGGATTAACGTTCGCGATCACCATTTTATTTCTAGATATGTTGCTATACAGCGTTATTATTCCGCTGACACCATATTATGAAGAAAACTTCAAAGCTTCGCCAACTTTGATCGGCATTTTGTTTAGCAGCTATTCCATAACTTTATTGCTATGCACAACATACTTTGGAAAATTGACAGATAAGATCGGCAGGAAAAAACCGATCGTCATTGGATTGATCGGAATGACTCTTTCGACTATTGTATTTGCGCATCCCGTAAATTTCGAAATCCTTATTCTCGCAAGAGCGTTGCAAGGCGTTGCTTCGGCAGCAACCTGGACGGCTTCGCTTGCCCTCCTTGCTGATATGTTCGTCAAAAAGGAACGGGCGATTGCTATGGGGCTTGCCATGACCAGTATGTCAGCAGGAACATTGCTAGGGGCGCCGATAGGGGGCTTTCTAATTGAATTTGGCGGGTATGCGACTCCGTTTTATACAATTTCAGTGCTGATGATCGCTGTTATGATCCTGGCGGCTATCTATTTACAGGATGAACAGCGGCCGATTCTTCAGGAACCAAAGAAGGTTGTAGACTTGTTAAGGCAGCGCGAGGTCATTTGGATCTTGACCATTATGGTGGTAAGTGAAGGAACGTTGACAATGCTGGAACCTATATTGCCGATTTATTTATCCGGTACCTTCACCGGAAATTCATTTTTCATTGGCCTGATGTTTGGAGTCATCACATTGGCTTATGGAATAATGGCCCCGGTATCGGGGTTTTTAATAGGTAAATATACTCCGAGCCGGGTTGTGCTGCTCGGTTTACTTCTTTCAGGGATCATCCTGCCATTCGTTGTTATCGCTAAATCTACCTTGCAAATGGTGCTTGCCCTATTGTTCTTAGGGGCAAGTATGGGACTCGCCGTTTCACCTACATTAACAATGCTCGGCAATACACAGGGAGACGGAGAAGAAAACTCCTATGGTGCGTTATATGGTTTATTCAACATATTTTTTGCTGTTGCAGCAATTATCGGGCCTTTTATGGGAGGGGTCCTGACGGATGCATTTACTTCGAAAGTCACCATTCTTATTGCGAGCGGGGCTATCCTGCTGTGCACATTCGGCCTATCTCTAACTAGAAAACAAAGTATGGGAAAAATGGAGTGCGCACCATCAGTAAATGCTGTTCATCGAATGGATTAAGCCTTAAAAGAGATTTGGACGGATTGATCGTCCAAATCTCTTTTCTGTTATATTGATGCCTTTTTAAGCAATAAAAAGGAGGCAGCCATATTAATGAGAATGAGCGGCAGCAACCAATAGGAAAGCTCGGCTGCTGTTTGGGATAATAGCCACTGGAAAATGTCCGACCAAACGTGATAATGATGAAACAACAGGACAACAATACTCCCTGCTAGCAAAGTAGACAACGATAATATCAGTATACCTTTTCCGCCATAACGTCGAGCAAAGCTTGAAATGAAAAATCCAAGAAAGAACAAAAAGGCTGCTAAAATCATAAACATGGGCAACTTTTCAAGGAAATTGGTTCCATCATTTAAATAAGGAAAGTAGAAAAAGTGGAATCTGTTTCCCCAACCATTGCTGATATATTCGATATAAGAAAAAACACCTAGTAAAGCACCGATAGTAAAGCTTGTTGCCAGGCCCATCAAAACTGTACCGAAAAAATAATCTTTTCGCGTGATAGACATCCCGATGGCAAATGGAAAGGACTGTGCGACCACAATGATTCCAAGCACAAGCGCGTATACAAGAATGGATGTTACCCCACCTGAATAGAATTTTTCATCATTATTGATTAGTAAACTGACAAGCAGGTTGACCAAAAAGCTTGAAGATAGAATGAGTGAAGGGATATAGAACCAGCCCCATTTATCCTTTATATGAATGTTTACAACACTTTGGATATTCATTTGGCCATCACTCCTTTTTGGTTGCGTTTCCCAGTCGTCAAATGTACGATTAACTGCTGTAATGAAACCGGCGTTACTTCAAGACCATATGTTTCGGCTTGCTTTTGTCCGGAATCATGTTCAGCCCGAATGACAGTAGCTGAAAGCAATCCTCCGAAGGGTTCCTGATGGACAACCTCTTTTCCAGCCAGGAATGTTTCTACTTGGGCCGCTTTGCCAGTAACCGTGTAAGCCATTCCCCTAAGCTCTTCAGCGTCTTGGTCAATTATAAGCTTACCGTCACCAATCACTAACACATGCTCAAGCAAGTTACTGACCTCATCAATAAGATGGGATGAAAGGATCACCGTTCGCGGATTTTCTACATAATCCTCCATTAACCGATCGTAAAAAACACCTCGGGAAACCGCATCAAGCCCTAAATAAGGTTCATCGAATACGGTCAGAGGCGAACGGCTTGCAAGGCCGACAACAATGCCGACTGCAGAGAGCATTCCGCGTGACAGCTTTTTAATCCTCTTCTTTAAGGGCAGGTTGAAATCGTTTATAAGCGAGTGGGCAAAATCAGCATCCCAATTTGGAAAAAGGGATTTGGACACATCCAATACATCTTTGACTGTAAAATTAACCGGGTATTGCTGGCTTTCTTTTATAAAGCAGATTTGCCTGAGTACATTTCTATTTTCATAAGGTTTTTCACCGAAAACCTTTATGTCACCGCTTGTGGGGAAAATTTGTGCTGTAATCATTTTCATCAATGTGGTTTTACCGGCGCCATTCCTTCCGAGAAGACCATATATTTTATTTTTTTGAATTGAAACATTAATGTTTTGTACAGCTTTAAAGCTACCGTATGATTTCTCCAATTGTTTTATCTCGATTACTTGCTCCATTATTCTTCATCTCCTCTCCGAATCATTTCGGTCAATTGATCAGTTGTGATTCCAAGTTTTTTCGCTTCATGGATCATCGTAACAACATATTGCTCAAAAAAATGCTCTTTTCTTTTTTCAATCACTTTTGCTCTTGCTCCTTCCGCTACAAACATGCCAATCCCTCGTTTTTTATAGAGAATTCCTTCGTCCACCAACAAATTGACTCCTTTAGCGGCAGTAGCAGGATTGATTTTATAAAATGCTGCAAACTGATTTGTAGAGGGTACTTGAGATTCTTCAGCTAATCCGCCCGAAATAATATCATCTTCGATTCTCTCGGCAATTTGAATAAAAATAGGGCGCCCATCATCAATTAAATTACTCACTGCTTCACCACCATATTGGTTAGTTACTTATGTAACTAACCATATAACGATTGTAATGAAAAGTCAATGCAAACCAGCAAAATATTTGAAAATAGGCGAAGTCATAAGTGGGAAAGCTCCGTAATAAAATGAATAGATGCAGGGGTTTTCGAACAAAGGGGGAGAACATCATGATGGTACTGGGCGGCATGGCTGCCTGGAATATGCCGCTTCTGATCATCCTTGCGTGCATATCGGCAATGTATTGCTTTTGGGCAAAAAAACATCCAGACGTAAGGTTCAGTCATTTTTATTTGTTTCATGCGGGGATTGGATTGTTCTACTTGTTAATTGGCAGCCCACTGTATGTAATCAGTCATTTCTCATTTAGTACACATATGCTGCAAATGAGTATTCTTTATTTTTTTGTATCACCTCTCCTTTTGCTCGGGATGCCCGGAAGGATAGGACAAAGATGGAAAAAGCGAAACATATCATCATTTTCAGCCCTCATCATTTTCTCAACATTATTCTTTCTGTATCATTTACCGCAAGTTCTTCCATTTCTTTATAAAAATCCGGTTATCCATACAAGCTTCATACTTTTCCTGTTTGCTCTGTCTTTCCTGATGTGGCTTCCTGTCATTACACCCGGTTCAGGACCAAAGCGATATTCTTGGTGGAGCAGTATTTTATTAATGCCAGCTTGTCTGTTGCTTATATTGAATGGATTAATAGATGGGCAGAATACCAGTCCATTGTTCACTCAGCTTATGCTAAAATTATGTATTCCTGCCGATCAGGGAGGAGCTTTGCTTCCTTTTCAAATCAATGCAAAAGTCGATCAAGTTTTTGGCGGCCTTTTGATGCTCGCACTTCATAAACTCAGTTTGCTGGCGGCAATACGTCTTGGGAGCCAAAGGACGAGTCCGGAAAACCTAAAATTAAAACCGTCACTCCACAGGATGGAATGACGGTTTTTTCATACTTTAAGTAGCTTCTTTACTTTTGACTGTTCGTTTCGGCCAAAAGCTCCATTTGCCAAGGAGCATCAAAATAGCTGGTATGAGGAGCGGACGAACAATAAATGTATCGATCAAAATCCCCAAAGCCATGATGAAACCGAACAATTTTAATTCATAGATAGGCATCGTTGCCAGGACAAGGAAGGTTGCAGCCAAAATCAATCCTGCGGAACTGATGACACCGCCTGTTCGATCGACGCCTCTTCTGACAGCATCAGCAAACGGTATTAATCTCATTTCTTCGCGTATCCTTGCAATTAGCATGATCGAATAATCCACGCCAAGTGCGATGAGGAACACTAAAGCGTACAGCGGAATTCGATAGCTGATGGAATCCAGGCCCAGGAAGATTTTAAACAGCAATAGTGATAGGCCAATTGTTGCTGCGTAAGAGAGCAGGATGGTCCCCATCATATAGATAGGTGCGACAACGGAACGGGTTTGCAGTCCCAACATGATGGAGATCAGGACGATCATCAATACCATGACCACGAGGGTGTCACGTTTATTGATGTCTCTGAGATCAGCATTTTTTGCACTTTCACCTGCAACGAACAGCTCAGTGTCCGTCAAACCAGCGTCTTTTAAAATTTCATTGCTTTTTCCGCGAATAGTGTTAACAGTATCCAGCGCTTCAGATTCATATGGATTTCCTTTGAAAATCAATGAAAGTTTGGCGCTTTTTCCGTCTTCAGACAACGGGTGGCCTTGCGCAGTCACCTGGTCAACACCTTTGATGTTCTCAAGATTCTTAATCGCAGACTGCAAACCCTGCATGTCAAGCTTTTGATCAGATACAAAAAGCAGAGTTCCCGGTGCCAAACTTCCCTCAGAAAAATCTTTCCCGAGTTGCTCATAGCCAATCCGTGAAGACAAGTCTTCAGGGAAGGAGGCAATTAAATCATATGACTCTTCTATTTTCGTCATATTCCATGCCGCAAGTGCCAAAAGAAGAGTGATCGGGATGAGAAACGCAACCGGACGTTTGGTCACCTTGTTGGCAATTTTCCCCCAAATTGTTTTCTTCTCAGCTTTTTCATCCCCATACTTTGGAATGACCGGCCAAAAGGCTTTTCTGCCTGTCAATGCGAATAAGGCCGGCAAGAGAGTCAACCCTGCGATCAGCATGAAGGCTGCTGCAATCGCAAACGCGGGAGCAAAATTCCGATAAGGCTCATATAAAGCGAAAAACAAAGTGGCTACCCCAAGAACAATCGTACTTCCGCTGAAAAAGATAGGCTCTTTTACATGGCGCATTGTTTCGCGCATAGCCGAATCTTTTTGTTCATGGGTACGGAGTTCCTCGCGATAACGGGAGAATATGAGCAGCGAATAATCGGTTACTACCGCAAATAAAAGGATAGTCATGATTGAAACAGCCTGACTGTCAATAGTAAACAATTCAGCCTTCGTAGCTAGCCCGATCACTTTGTCTACAACCGTGTAAACAATGGCGGCACCAATAAGCGGAATTAGAGTCAACAGCGGCGAACGGTAGATGAATAGCAGCAATACCAAAATCAATCCGACAGTTGACAGCAATAGGACAATATCTGCACGGCTGAACAGTTCAACTGCGTCTGCTGCAATGCCAGCCGGTCCTGTCCAAGATACCTTTACATCATCATCTACGGTAATCTGCTTTTTGATTTGATCTACTGCTCCATGTAAATCCTTGCTCTCAAGGTTCTCAGGCAGCGTGATGGGAAGGAAGAATGTCCTCTTATTTTCAGAGAGAAACGAATTTCTGACTTCCGGGGGCATGTTGGATAATGGAATTATCTCGATGTCTCCGTATTTTTTATCCACCTTCAGATCCTCGGCCTGCTGGGCAAACATTAATATCTCATCATCCGACAGGCCGCTTTCTTTGGAAAAAACAGCAAACAGCGGCAGTCCACCGTCATCAGGGAAATACTTTTCCAACTGGTGGTCGGCGATGATAGATTCGGCATCCGGGGGGAGACCTGCATTTTTATTCCCAGACACAAAATCCTTGGCACCGGGTGCAAAGCTTGACAATATGCCAGCCAAAGCCACCCATATAATAAGTGAAAACCACCAGAGACGATTTCCTTTTAATAATCCATCAGACATTATTGTTTCCCCTCTTTCTCAATAAGGAAGGTCACAAAAATAAATAGGGCAAAGCTGATCAGAAGAATGGACCCGCCGACGATATAAAAAATCAGAGAAAAACTTTTATTCACTCCGAACGGCTGGATGAATTGAAACCACATACCAGCTGTCAAACCGATCGAACCGGTTATGGCCGTCCAACCGTGGAATGTGACCAATTTTTTTGCCCGCACTTTGAATATCCTGTAAAAAGCTCCCCATGCAAACATCGATAACCAGCCTACCAAGAGAATATGCGCGTGAACCGGGCGGAATGCATAAGATCCTGCACCCGCCATATGCGAACCCAAGACTGTTCCTATTAAACCGAAAATCGATGCAATTCGAATGAAACGGATACTCCATCTTTCTTGTGACATCGTAGATTCCTCCTGCTTTGTTCATGTTATATGCCTATCTTAATAATGCAACATGAACGCAAGATGAACGGAAGGTTACAAACTGTTTTTTGCTATCTTCTTAATGAAAGCAGGGATCAGGACAGTTGATAAAAATCATCCCTGGTAAGATGTCAAACTCAATATACAGGATTTTATAGGAAATAGAGAATGATTTCATAAGGAATATTTTAGCTGTTTAAAAGAGGAGGGGAAAAAGTGGGAAAGGTTGTCGGGTTTGAATTAAACAGTCAGGAACCGGAAAAAGCTGCAAAATTTTATTCAACTGTCTTTGGATGGGAAGTTTCTGAGCCAAAATAGGATTATTGGACAGTTACAGCGGGCGGTGGTAATAGAGAGACCGGAATCGTAGGCGGGATAAGTAAAGGGCCCCATGATTATCCACATGGGACACGCATTCAAATAGAGGTTGATTTAATAGAGGCTGCCATCTCCAAAGCAATAGACAATGGTCCAACGGTGGTTAGAGATAAAATGGAATTTGATAATTTTTTTCTTGCCTATTTAGTTGACCCTACGGGGATTGGTTTTGGTCTTATGCAAAAAAATAAAGTCAAAGTTGCAGGGAAATCTTTTCCCTGCAAGCTTTTAGATTAATCATCATGCCTTGGGCAAATTCACTGCAAATGTCATGCCTTGATCCAAATTTCTTTGGGCATGAATGGTACCGCCGTGCAGTTGGACGATTTGCTGTACGATAGGAAGTCCAAGTCCTGTTCCAGGAATTTCTTTAGTCCTTGATTCATCCACCCGGTAAAAGCGGTCAAAGATCCGCTCCAAATGTTCCTCATCTATTCCAATGCCGCTGTCACAAAAGGAAACGGCCAGTTGATCTTTCCGGTTAGTCAGTGAAATGTCTATAGTGCCGCCTGCCTCGGTATATTTTAAAGCATTGGATAAAAGGTTTTCCCACACTTTTTCAAGGAAAGACGGATCACCAAGGAATTTTGCTTCGTCTAAATACATGGACAAAGAAATTCCTTTTTCCTCCATAAGCCATCTGTACCTCAAGGTAACTTCCTTGATTTGCTTATCAAGCCTAAAGGCTTCCTTTCGGAGCGGGGAGGCAAGCTGATCCAGCGAAGTGAGAAGCATGAGCTGTTTTGTCAACGAAGAAAGCCGTTCCGTTTCCGACTGGATCACTTTAGCATAATTTTTCCTCTCCACCTCTGGAACGCTACTGTCCATTAACAGCTCAGCATATCCTTTTATATTTAAAAGCGGAGACTGGAAGTCATGTGATACATCGCTGATGAATTCTTTGCGGATTCGGTCGTTCTCACTCAATCGCACCGTCATGTGTTGAAAACTTTTGGCGAGTTGCCCGATTTCATCCCGCCGATTAATATCCAACTCAGGGGAAAATTGCTCCTCACCCACTTTTTTGGCAGCTTCGGTTAATTTTGTAATCGGATCTATGAGCTTTTTGGCTACGATTAACATGACCAGTACACTGATGATTGCCATGACGATGACCATTCCGCCCAGCAAATAATGTACCTCTGTAAAAAGAAATTTGATGTCGGGACGAAGGAAAAGGGCATAGTCAGCTCCATTATAGCTGAAAGGCACTCCAACCGTATTTGCCAGCTCGTCCGAGAAGAAACCAGTGACAAATGTTTCGGTCGGAAAATCCCTCATTCCGTGATATACACGCCCATTCAAGACCTGGCTGACGGCTTCCTGAGAAAGGTTGTTAACGCGAAAAGGCGCTCCATATTGAATCGTTTCTTTCTTCTTGTTTACAACATAAATTTTATAACCTGTTGCAGATTGGGTTTGGAGAAATTCGTTCAAATCCAGATTTTTTTCAGACTCAATGAAGGAAGCCAATGATAAAGCAATTTCCATATTTTTTTCATCATTTTTTCCTTTTAAAAGCTGGTGATAAAATGTGTTGACAGCTAGAAAAGCGACGAGAGCGCTCATGATCATCGTTCCGAGTGTAAAGACAACGAATTTGCCATAAAGAGATTTCATTTTTGCAGTACCTCTAGTTTATATCCGACTCCCCGTACTGTAGTAATCACGACATTATCCGCCAATTTTCTCAGTTTATCGCGAAGTCTTTTGATATGTACATTCAAAGTTTGCTCGTCACCTTCATAATCATAGCCCCAGACACGTTCAAGCAATATTTCGCGCGTAAATACCTGGTTTGGACGAGAGGCAAGAAGAGACAGCAATTCAAATTCTTTCAAGGGCAGCAGGACCACTTTTTTTCCGGAAGACACTTCGTAGCTCTGCCTGTTAATAGTGAGGGGGCCCACCTCGATCAAAATATCGACCGTTTTGTCATATCTTCTCAAAATGGCGTTGATTCTAAAAAGCAGTTCTTTCGGTTGAAATGGCTTGACAAGATAATCATCCGACCCTGCCAGAAAGCCTTTCTCCTTGTCCTCCAGTTCTCCTTTTGCAGTCAGGAGAAGGACAGGAATATCCTCTTCCGCCCTTAATTTTTTCGTCAGTGTATAGCCGTCGATTCCTGGCATCATGACATCAACAACTGCTAGGTCTGGAATCTCATCTTTTAAAAATTCAAGGGCTTCATAACCATTCGCTGCTTTTCGGACCCTATATCCTGATCGCGTCAATTGAATGTTCACAAGCTCCAAAATATGAGGATCATCGTCGACAACAAGGATTTTCAAGTCGCCAGCTCCTTTGTGATTACAATTTTTTCTTATTATAAAGCATTTGTAAAAAAGAGGAAGCATAGAGATGCAATTCTCACAATTTGTACAATTTGTGGTATAATTTTGATTATTCACAAATTTGCAGGAAGGGGGATTTAAAGATGTCTCTTTTATTGACGCAATTTTTGGATCGGGCAGTCCATTTATATGGGAGAAAACCAGCTATTATTGATGAACTTGGCAAGCATTACACCTATGAAGATGTAAATAGGCGGGTTAACAGCCTTTCTTTTGGACTGGCTTCGCTTGGGGTGGAGAAAGGAGAACGTATCGCTTATTTAGCTCCAAATACGCTGGAAATGTACGAAGGGTTTTATGGAGTTTTTCAGGTTGGGGGCATCATGGTTTCATTGAATACGCGACTGAAACCGAAGGATTACGTTTATATTTTAAACCACAGTGAAAGCAAGGTGATTTTTGTGGACCAAGAACTGTTGCATCTAATTGAACCCATCCGCAATCAGCTTGAAACTGTTGAGACAATCATTGTTCATGGTTTACAAAAGGACAAGGGCAGGCTCATTGCATATGATCGCTGGCATTCTTCCTTTCCGGAGACTGACTTCCCACGTGTGGACTTGCATGAAGAAGATGTCAGCACATTATTGTATACAAGTGGTACAACCGGAAATCCAAAAGGGGTCATGTTGACACATCGCAACAATTATTTGCACGCTTTATCCACCATGCATCATTTGCGGGTTAATGACCGTGATGTTTTAATGCATATTTTACCAATGTTCCATGTGAACGGTTGGGGATCGCCTTTTTATTATACGGCGAATGGCGCGACCCAGATTATGCAAAAAACGATTAATCCGAAGGAGATCCTAGAAAAGGTTGAAAAATATGGTGTAACGGTGATGCATATGGCGCCAACTGTACTACAATCCATCATGGACCAATATAAGAATGTAAATCCGCAAATCAATCAAAATGTCCGGATCGTTGTAGCAGGTTCTGCACCGCCTAAGGCATTCATAAGGAAGTTGGAAGAAGAAATCGGCTGGGAATTCTATCAGGTATATGGAATGACGGAAACGTCGCCATTGAGTCTTGCGTCCTATATTTCATCTGAAAATGAATGCGCTTCCAATGGTGAGTATTATGAACTTAAAGTCAAAGCTGGCTTGGAGATGATTGGAACTCAAGTTCGAGTGGTAGATGGATGTGGAAATGATGTTGCAAAAAACGGCAAAGAAATCGGAGAAGTGATTGTAAGGGGCCCCGGTGTCATGAAAGGATATTGGAAAGATGAAGCAGCGACAAATGCAACGATCATCAATGGCTGGCTTCATACGGGAGACATGGGGACGATGGATGAACATCACCGTATCCAAATTGTTGATCGTAAAAAAGATATCATCATCAGCGGGGGAGAAAATATTTCTACCATCGAAGTGGAAAATGTCATATACGACCATCCAGCAGTGAAAGAAGTGGCGGTTATCGCTGCACCACATGAAAAATGGGGAGAGACTCCACATGCCATCGTTGTGGTGCGAGATGGACATGAGGTAACTGGACAGGAAATCATAGACTTTACCAGAGAAGGCTTGGCGCATTTCAAATGTCCTACAATCGTGACTTTTATGGAAGAACTTCCTAAAACGGCTAGTGGCAAGATCATGAAGGTCAAACTGCGGGAGCTTGTATCACAACGATAGTTGTACGGGATAGAATAAAAGCTGATATAATGATGGCAGCCATAAAGAAATTTTGACAGAAAGAGGGCTGCACAATGACATCAACCATTGATATTCGCGTTCTGAACAGTAATGAAGAAATGAGACAAATGTATCAGCTTGAAGAATTCATTTGGCAGGGGGAAGGCGGAATCCCTGTCCACCAGACAATTACGGCCATTCGGAACGGAGGCCTTGCGATTGGTGCATATTGTGATGATCAGCTTGTTGGGTTTAGCTATAGTTTTGCAGGATTCAAGGATGGTAAGGTCTATCTATGTTCACACAATATGGGAATCCATCCCGAATACCGTGACAGAGGGATCGGTGCTTCTTTAAAAAACAGACAAAAGACGGAAGCGGTCCGAATAGGGTACGATATGCTGACATGGACATATGATCCGCTGGAGACACGAAATGGTTATTTGAATCTGTCGAAACTCCGTGCGGTATGCAGTACATATATTGAAAATTGCTACGGAGAATTCGATGACGGACTGAATGCAGGCTTACCGACGGACCGCTTTAAAGTGGAGTGGTGGGTAAAAAGCAGGCATGTGAATGAACAGCTTCAAACTCCTATTGAGGACGATATCTTTTATATCCCATGGAAAGAGGCTGCAAGCGGTCCGACCCTTGATATTAATGGTAAAATCCCTAATGTGAAACAAATAATGGTCCCAGTTCCTGCAGCATTCCAAACAATTAAGCAGGATGATATGGAACTTGCACTGGATTGGAGATTGAAAACCAGAGCTGTATTTCAGGAGCTGTTCCAAAAGGGTTATGCGGCAGTTTCTCTTGAAAGAAGTGAAGAGGGGCCTGTGCATCATTATATGCTTATAAAAAAATCGGAGCTTTTTCTATAGCAAATTCAAATAAACTGGATAAAAAGAAGAATGAAGTGTTGTCCATTCTCATACCTCCCAAAAATAGAAGAGATGTTTCTCTTCCAGCGGGAAATTTCAACTGGGGGCTCGCTTTTCAAAAAGCCAATTGTCTGCTTTTTCTTGTAACTAAACCCATGATATTGAAGTGGGTTATTGAAGGAAAATTTTTAAAAGTAAGAGTTGACAGTTATAAAGTGAGTACGTATAATACTGTATAACTTAACAAAGCGGAATAATCAGTATTGACCGGTTAACCGGAGATACAACCTTTTAAAAGGGATTGTGTCTCCGGTTTTTATTTGCTTTGGACAGTCTTTATTAAATTGCATATGCAGTTTTTTCTTATCAAGAGAGGTTGAGGGAATGGCCCTATGACACCTCAGCAACCACCGTATCAAAGCGGAAAGGTGCTAAATCCTACAAGTTGTACCCAACTTGAAAGATGAGAAGAATCCTGAGCTTTATGGGGTCTTCTCCTTGTGGGAAGTCCTTTTTATTTTGTAAGTAAGGAAGGATTCTTAGCTATTTTTTGGGCGTGGACGCGCAACTCTTGTTGCACGGGACGTATGATGATTTGGGAAGAATGAACCATTTTATAAAAATCGCCTGTGAGGTGATAACAGTTAATTCCCATGCATCACTGCATAAACCCCGGAAGCTTTGGGTTATTTGGATTTGTTGGCACCGGGCAGTGGTTTTTTTCCTTCTTCAAGATCTGGTTTTCATCATTTCTTGTAACTGAAGACTTTATCTGGAGGTGATCATAATCAATCTGGAAATGATCATTGTTTTGGTACTGATTGTGATGATGCTATTGGGGTTGCTTTTAGAAATAGCAAAACCGGGATTAATTATTTTTCTGGTACTTGCGATTTTAATGCTACTTGGAATTATTACACCTGAGGAAGCGCTAAGCGGTTTTTCCAATGAGGGTATGCTGATTGTCGCACTCTTATTTATTGTAGCGGGCGCTGTACAGGAGAGCGGGATGATAGATGGGGTCATTGAGAAGTGGCTTGAGAAAAGCAAGACAGAGCAAGAATCAAAAATACGCTTTTTCGTACCGATCGCCGGATTATCCGCTTTTCTCAATAACACTCCGATCGTCGTTGCATTTACTCCTATCATAAAAAACTGGTGTGAAAAGCGCGGTATTGCACCGTCCAAATTCTTAATTCCATTATCTTATGTGACCATTTTGGGCGGAACGATTACATTGATGGGAACTTCAACGAATATAGTCGTCCATGGTATGCTGCTGGATTATGGCTTTGAAGGTTTTTCTTTATTTACGATCACCGTTGTTGGGGTACCTGTAACGGTTGTAGGAATACTTTACTTATTAACAATTGGAAATAGACTATTGCCGGATCATAAAGGTTTCAGTCAGCGAGTAAAAGAGGATGTCAAAGAGTACATCGCTGAATTGCAAGTGGAGAAATCTTTTCAATATATCAATCATAGTGTTGAAAAAGCTGGATTACGAGATCTGAACGGTTTGTACTTAATTGAAATTATCAGGAGGAATGGCAGGGTCTCTCCTGTGCGAAACTCGACCATTATCCAGGCTGGCGACAGATTAATTTTTACAGGACAGATCTCAACGATAGCCGAATTACAAAATATTGTTGGACTAACATTAGAAACAGGAACAAATGTAGAGCTGGATGATCTGAAAAATGGCAATACATTTTTAGTTGAAGCTGTTGTTTCCCATCACTCTTCTTTATTATCAAAATCCATCAAGCAGTCACAATTTCGTTCCCGTTACGATGCCGGTGTGATTGCTGTTCATAGAAAAAATGAAAAAATACAAAGTAAGGTGGGCGACATTGTTTTAAAACCCGGAGATACACTTTTATTGCTGGCGGGAGAAGATTTTATTCAAAAATATAAACAATCCGATGATTTCTACGTCGTTTCCCGACTGGAAACTCCAAAGCTTTTAAATAAAAACAATTTCCAAGGTTTATGTTCTATTGCCATTCTATTGGTGATGATTATTCTTGTAGCGGTTGGCGTATTGTCAATGCTGAAGGCAATGGCCCTGGCGGTTATTATACTCCTGATATCAGGAATGATTTCCGCAGAGGAGATCAAGGGATATGTACAATTTCATGTTCTGCTTATTATCGCGTGTTCCCTCGGTATAGGCACAGCCATGACAAAAACAGGCCTTGCACAATGGATAGCTGATGCTTTAATGGCAGTATCCGCACCCATCGGATTTATAGCCGTTTTGGTCATTATGTATATACTGACAAATATTTTCACCGAGTTAATTACAAATAGTGCCGCAGCAGCGTTAATGCTGCCGATTGGTCTCGAGGTTGCGGATTCTTTGCATCTAGATCCAATTGGTTTTGCGGTTCTGGTTGCAATTGCCGCTTCAGCAAGTTTTATTACGCCAATAGGTTACCAGACAAACTTAATTGTCTACGGGCCGGGCGGATATAAATTTAAAGATTATATTAAAATAGGAGTCCCTTTAAGTTTTCTTGTAATGATAACATCCATAACTGTTATTTATTTTGTATGGTTTTAGGAGGGTTTTGAAGATGACAAAAGCTACTAATCTAGTGTGGCATGAATCTGAAGTTTCAAAGCAGGATAGACGAGAATTAAAACAGCATAAAAGTGCCGTTCTCTGGTTTACAGGATTATCAGGATCCGGAAAGTCTACTCTATCATCGGCTTTGGAAAAAGAATTATATATCAATGGTGTTCATACGTATAGATTGGATGGAGACAATATTCGGCATGGGCTAAATAAAGATTTGGGATTTAGTCCGGAGGATCGGACGGAAAACATCCGGAGAATAGGTGAGGTATCCAAATTAATGGTAGATGCCGGATTGTTTGTACTAACAGCTTTTATTTCTCCATATCGCAACGACCGCGCGCTTGTCCGTGAGCTTGTAGAAACAGAAGAGTTTATAGAGATTTATGTAAAAGCCAGTCTGGAAACCTGTGAAAAACGCGATCCGAAAGGACTGTACAGAAAAGCGCGTACTGGTGAAATTAAAGGGTTTACAGGGGTTGATGCACCGTATGATGCTCCGCTTCAGCCAGAGGTCACAATCGATACAGATGTGTTGAGCATAGAAGAATCAGTTGAGACAATAGTTGATTATCTTAAGCAAAACGATTATCTATAAAGACCAGAAAAAACGGATCCTTCCAGCATAAAATCATAGTTAATGTATATGTATTATCAAATTAATGTGTAAAGGGGGAAAAGTAATGAAGATAACATATGAATCATGGGCGGACCCCAGTCCTAATTTTATTGTTGATGATGCATACAAGGGTGCTCTGGATGTATTGGAATGGGCTTTTGAAATGTATGAAGAAGAGCTGGTATATGCCTGTAGCTTTGGTGTAGAAGGTGTAGTCCTGATTGATTTAATATCCAGCGTCAACCCGACGGCAAAGATAATATTTCTTGATACAGGGCTGCATTTTCAAGAAACTTATGACTTAATTAGTTCGGTGAAAAAGATGTATCCCTTATTAGATATTGAAATGAAAAATCCAGAAATGACATTGGAAGAACAAGCTGACAAATATGGTGAAAAACTCTGGGAGACACGACCAGACCAATGCTGTCATATTAGGAAGGTATTGCCGCTGCAAGAAACATTGTCTGATGCAACTGCGTGGATTTCGGGATTAAGGCGGGAACAATCGGTAACAAGGCAAAACACGAACTTCATTAATAAAGATGAAAATTTTCGTTCTGTAAAAGTTTGTCCCCTTATTCATTGGACCTGGAAGGACATCTGGGATTACGTTGAAAAACATCAGCTAAAGTACAATCTGCTTCATGACCAAGGCTATCCAAGTATCGGCTGCCAACCCTGTACATTACGAGGGGATATGTCGACAGGTTCCAGGTCCGGGCGTTGGGCAAACAAAGAGAAGACAGAATGTGGTTTGCATCAAAGGACACAAATGAATAAATAGTGATGAGGAGGAGATACAGATGGGACTAAGTCAACCGCATGGAGGGGCATTAGTTAATCGCTGGAATCCAGATTATCAAGGGGAATCCTTTCAAAAAGAGATTGAATTAGATGAAATATCCTTAAGTGATTTAGAACTGATTGGTACAGGTGCCTACAGTCCTTTAACAGGATTTTTAACTGAAGAGGATTATAATTCCGTATTGGAAAATATGAGGTTATCTACAGGAGAGCCATGGACAATTCCAATTACTTTGCCGGTTACAGAGGAAAAGGCACGAATTCTTTCTATAGGGGAGACAGTGAAGCTTGTCAAAGACCACTTGGTTTATGGTGTGTTGGAGATTGCAGATATTTTTACACCAAGCAAGGAAAGAGAGGCAAGGCTTGTATATTTGACAGATGATCTTGAACATCCAGGAGTAAAAAAGCTGTTTGAACGGCCAAATGTGTATGTCGGTGGAAGAATAACTTTGATCCGCCGTACACCGCCCAGCCAATTTTCAGCATATATATTCGACCCTCTTGAGACACGAGAGGAATTCAAAAAATTGGGTTGGAATACTGTTGTCGGTTTTCAAACGAGAAACCCTGTGCATCGGGCGCATGAGTACATTCAAAAATCTGCGTTGGAAATTGTGGATGGACTGTTTTTAAATCCATTGGTCGGTGAAACAAAGCAGGACGATATTCCAGCAGATGTACGATTGAAAAGCTATGAAATTCTATTAAATAAATATTATTCAAAAGATCATGTATTCTTAGGCGTTTTTACAGCGGCCATGAGATATGCAGGGCCCCGAGAGGCTGTTTTTCACGCCATGGTTAGGAAAAATTTCGGGTGTACCCATTTTATTGTTGGACGCGATCATGCGGGGGTGGGAAATTACTACGGGACTTATGATGCCCAAAAGATTTTCAGCAATTTTACGTCAGAGGAACTGGGTATTACTTTATTATTCTTTGAACATAGCTTTTATTGCCATAAGTGCAGCGGCATGGCGACACATAAAACATGTCCGCATGATTCAAAGCATCATGAAATATTATCAGGAACAAAAGTAAGGGAAAAACTTAGAAACGGTGAGTCATTACCGGAAACATTCAGTCGACCGGAAGTGGTCGAGGTATTGATTGCTGGATTGCAAGAAGAAGTAAAAGTATAACCCTAAATAAAGAGGTGGAACATTTGGGAAAGGTTTATATAGTAGGAGCGGGTCCCGGTGATGTGGACCTAATAACAGTAAAAGGCTTGAAATGTATTCAATCAGCGGATGTGATCCTGTACGACCGTTTAATTAATAAGGAACTGCTGCACTATGCGAAAACAGGGGCAGAATTGATTTTCTGCGGTAAAATGCCAGGTTTTCATCAAAATAAACAAGAAATCATTCATGATTTATTAATAAAGTACGCCCAAAAAGGAAAAGTCATTACGAGGCTAAAAGGAGGAGATCCCTTCGTATTTGGGAGAGGAGCCGAAGAAGCACAAGTACTCGCGGCAAATGGCATACCATTTGAAATTGTTCCGGGTATTACATCAGGCATAGCCGCTCCTGCTTATGCAGGAATTCCTGTGACACATCGGGAGCTGGGCTCAAGTTTTGCGATTGTGACTGGTCATGTGAAAGCAGGGAAAGATGATTCCATTCAATGGAAAAATTTATCTGAAGGTGTAGATACACTAGCCATATATATGGGAGTCGGGAATCTGCCTTATATTTGTGAGCAGCTTACGAAATATGGAAAGTCGAGCGATACTCCGGTCGCTCTGGTTTATTGGGGTACCACAAAAGAGCAGCGTACGGTTACAGGAACCCTTGCAACGATTGTTGACGTTGCCAAGGCCGCCAGAATTCAAAATCCCAGTATGATTATCGTCGGTGAAGTTGTTACATTGCGTAATGAAATCCAATGGTTTGAACAAACTCAGGAGTATCGTCATATGACGGTAATTTGAACAGGTGGTCTCTTATGCAGGCAGTCTTATATGTAGCACATGGGAGCCGGTTAAAAGCAGGTGTTGCAGAAGCGATTGAGTTTATTGAAAAGGTCAAATTCAATGTCGATGCCCCTATCCAAGAAATTTGTTTTTTGGAGCTTGCTGAGCCCGGTATCTCAGAAGGTATATCAAAGTGTGTAGAACGGGGAGCTTCACACATTGCCATTATTCCTATTTTGTTGTTAACTGCAGTTCACGCTAAGAAAGATATTCCTGAAAAAATTGAAGTGGGAAAGCAGATATATCCCCATGTCCGATTTACATACGGTACAACAATTGGAGTTCACCCAAAAATAATTGAAAGCCTGTATGACCGTATAATCGAAAAAAAGACAGCGTTAGATGCAGATGCCGTTGTTTTACTAGTTGGACGGGGCAGCAGCGACCCTTTAGTCAAGCAGGATTTAACCCGAATTGGAAACCTATTAAAAAAGAATTACAGCTTTCAACAAGTTGAAGTTTCCTTTCTCTACGGGGCAAGTCCTCATGTTGATGAGGCCCTCAACCTATTATTGAACTCTGCAAAGAAGCAAATATTTGTGATTCCATACTTATTATTTTCTGGTCTGTTAAAGAATGGGGTGGAAAAAAAGATAAAGAGACTGTCTGATCCAAACCATTCCATTATTCTGTGTGACAGTATAGGGGATCATCCGAATATTCAAGAGGTCATTGCAGAACGTGTTAAAGAAGCAATCGAAACGGAAAGAGTGGGTTGAGGCATGGAAGCATATCCTGTCATGCTTAATTTACACGGAAAGAAAGCTTTGATAGTCGGTGGAGGGAAAATAGCCTATAGGAAAGCAATAGGACTTTTAAAAGCAGGCGCAGAGATCACGATGATCAGCCCCGATATTTATTCCGAGTTTCATATTTTATTGGAAAAAGGCCAAATTAGGTGGAAACAGAAGGAGTTTGAGGAGAGTGACTTAAGGGACGCCTTGATTGTGATTGCAGCAACCAATAAAAAATCAATTAATAGGGAAATAGCCCAGCTCGCTTCTGACCATCAGCTGATAAATGTTGTGGATGACTCAAGAATCAGTAATTTTCACGTCCCTGCAAAAATCACCAGGGGTAAACTGACGATTGCCGTAGGAACAGAGGGGGCCAGTCCGATATTGGCAAAAAACATCCGGGATGAACTTGCGGGTGTTTATGATGAATCCTATCGTGACTATCTTCATTTTCTTGAAGATGCTAGAAAACTAGTTTATTCCAAAGAGAAAAACACGCTAATGAGAACGCAATTATTAACAGAAATAGCAGAAAGAGATTATCAGAATGCAGGGAATCAACGAAAATTTTTTGAAAGGATGAAGTCTAACAATGAGGGAAAGGAAGTATAAACATGAAGCTGCTCTAACGAAAGTGAAATCATTGCTAGATAATACAATTCGGTTCCATCACTTTGATTATACAAGATAGCCAAGTAATCCAAATTGACAAAAATGAAAAAATCAGATTGAAATAATTTTTCCATGAGAGGTGAAAATGATTGCAACTGCAAGTCATGAATAGTCCGTTTACTGAAAAACAGGCGGAACTTTTGAACCGTGTCCTTCCATCTTTATCGGAAAGTCAACAATTATGGCTGAGTGGCTATTTAAGTGGCTATCACAATCGAGCATCAGTATCAGCCACTGGCCTGCAAAATCCCTCTGCAACTGCTTTGCAGAAATCTGGAACGGTACAGGCCACCAAAGAATTAACAATTCTATTTGGTTCTCAAACAGGTAATTCGCAAGGGTTGGCTGAAGAAATATCAGAAAAGCTGAAAAATATGGAATACCAAGTCACATTGACACCCATGAATGAGTTCAAAGTGAAAGATTTGAAGAAGCTCACCCTTTTATTGATTATTGTCAGTACACATGGTGAAGGAGACCCGCCAGATACTGCTCTGCCTTTCTATGAGTTCCTTCAGAGTCATCGGGCTCCAAAATTAAATGATTTACACTTCTCCGTGCTTGCTTTGGGTGATAGCTCCTATGAGTTTTTCTGCCAGACTGGAAAGCAATTGGATGAACGATTAGAGGAGCTGGGGGCTAAACGTTTAAGTCCCCGAGTCGACTGTGACTTGGATTATGATGAACCAGCGGCGCAATGGTTTGAAGATGTCGCGCAAAGCCTGAAAAAATTGGTTGAGGCTGCATCAGGCGAATCGGCCGGTGAAGGGGCATTTGTATCGGCGGTGCCAAGCTCCACTCCAGAGCAGCTAAAATATTCAAGAACCAATCCTTTTCGTGCGGAAATATTAGAGAATATCAATTTGAATGGCCGTGGCTCTAATAAAGAAACCCGCCATTTAGAATTATCTCTGGAAGGCTCTAATTTTCAGTTCGAACCCGGGGACAGTATTGGGATATATCCAGAAAATGATGAAGAACTGGTTCATCTGATCATAAAGGAACTCCAGCTTGATCCAAATGAATCTGTGCCAATCAATAATCAAGGTGAGGTCCGTTCTTTATTAGAAGCCTTAAAGAACCATTACGAGATTACGGTTCTATCCAAACCATTATTAGAAAAAGCTTCTAAATTTAATGAAAAACTACAAGCATTTATTGAATCAGAAGAAGATGTCAGAGATTACTTAAAAGGGAGAGACTTATTGGATTTAGCCCGTGATTTCTCTTCCTGGAACATCTCAGCTGTAGAACTGGTTGGAATACTGCGTAAAATGCCTGCGCGCCTATACTCCATAGCGAGCAGTTATCAATCCAATCCAGATGAAGTCCATTTGACAATAGGGACTGTCCGCTATGAAGCGAATGGGAGAAAGAGGAACGGCGTTTGCTCTGTACATTGTGCAGAGAAGGGGAAACATGGCGAGTTTTTATCAATATATGTACAAAAAAATCCTAATTTCCGGCTCCCTTCGGATCCGGATACTCCGATTATCATGATTGGTCCAGGTACTGGTGTTGCACCATTTAGGTCTTTCCTTGAAGAAAGGGAGGAAATTGAAGCAAAAGGGAAGTCGTGGCTTTTCTTCGGAGATCAGCATTTTGTTACAGACTTTCTTTATCAGGTTGAATGGCAAAGATGGCTTAAAAATGGCGTGTTAACCAATATGGATGTCGCCTTTTCACGGGATACGGAGAAAAAAGTGTATGTTCAACACCGTATGCTTGAAAAGAGCCGTGAAATATATAATTGGCTTGAAGAAGGAGCCCATGTTTATGTTTGTGGAGATGAAAAAAATATGGCAAAGGATGTAAACTCGACATTGCTTGAGATTCTTGAAAAAGAAGGCGGCATGAGCTCTGAAGCAGCATCAGCTTATCTAGCGGATATGCAGCAAGAAAAACGTTATCAAAGAGATGTGTATTAATTTAACTTCGTTCAGCAGAAATCTCCCACTTCTGTAAGGGGTGAGATGAAAAGATATTGGTATTCCATCAGTGGGGTCAAAACCCGGCTGAATAAAGCTAAAGTCTCCGGCGGATGCCCTATATTTTCAGAGGAAATTTATTGCGCAGAACTCGATAAAATCAGGACAGAAATACGCCAAGGCGCATTCGATAAAAGTGAAGGGAGAGCGGATTCATTATGTCAAAAACAAAGCTTGTCCCATCTAAGGATGGTCCACCAAGTGATGTTGAGAAAATCAAAATAGAAAGCAATTATTTGCGCGGCACAATAGCTGAAACCATTGCAGCCCCGCTAACTGCAGGTATACCGGATGAAGATAATCGATTGATGAAGTTTCATGGCAGTTACATGCAGGATGATCGGGATGTGCGCAATGAGCGGCAAAAGCAAAAGTTGGAACCTGCTTATCAATTTATGGTTAGAGTGAGGGCTCCCGGTGGTGTCGTCACTTCAGATCAGTATATAAGCATGCATCATATTGCCAAAAAGTATGGAAATGGAACCTTGCGGTTAACAACAAGGCAAGCATTTCAAATGCATGGTATTTTAAAATGGAACATGAAGAAAAGTATAAGGGAAATTAACGATTCACTATTGGATACATTCGCTGCTTGTGGGGATGTGAATCGAAATGTAATGTGTAATCCAAATCCATATCAATCAGATGTACATGGAGAGGTATATGAATGGGCTAAAAAAATAAGTGAACACCTTACGCCAAAAACCCGCGCTTATCATGAAATTTGGCTGGATGGTGAAAAGGTGGCGAGCGATTCTCAAAGTGATAAAGAGACTGAACCTATTTATGGGCCTGTTTACTTGCCGCGAAAATTTAAAATCGGGGTTGCGGTGCCTCCTTCCAACGATGTAGATGTATTTTCACAAGACTTGGGTTTTATTGCCATTTTGCAGGATGGACAATTACAAGGTTTTAATGTCGTTGCAGGCGGGGGAATGGGCATGACCCATGGGGACACAAGCACTTACCCTCAATTGGGCCGGGTTATCGGTTTTTGCTTACCGAACCAGGTAGTGGACGTGGCTGAGAAAATCGTTACCATACAAAGGGATTATGGAAATCGGTCTGTAAGAAAAAATGCCCGTTTTAAGTATACAATAGATGCCAGAGGTTTAGAGTGGCTGACTGATGAGCTTAATGAGCGCCTCGGTTGGGAGCTTCAGCCTGCCCGCTCATTTGAATTTGCACATAATGGAGACAGGTATGGTTGGGTAAAGGGTACTAACAACAAATGGCATTTTACATTATTTATTGAAAACGGAAGAATTAAGGACCGTGATAACTATAAACTGATGACTGGTCTTTTGGAAATAGCCAAAATCCATAAAGGGGATTTTAGACTGACAGCCAACCAAAATTTGTTGATCGGCAATATAGCGGAAAAGGACAAAGCTCAAGTCGAAGAGTTAATCAAGAAGTATGGATTAACAGATGGGAAACAGTACTCCGCATTGCGGAGAAATGCCATGGCCTGTGTTGCACTTCCGACATGCGGACTTGCCATGGCTGAATCGGAACGTTATTTGCCTTCTTTGCTAGATAAAATCGAAGAAATTTTAGATGAAGCCGGCCTTAGGGAAGAAGAAATTGTCATCCGTATGTCTGGATGTCCTAATGGCTGTTCGCGTGCAGCTCTTGGGGAAATTGGCTTCATTGGAAAAGCACCTGGAAAGTATAATTTTTACCTGGGGGCTGGATTCTCAGGAAATCGACTAAACAAGCTTTATCGCGAAAATATAGGAGAAAAAGAAATTCTGGAAGAACTGAGGCCCATTATCCATCACTATGCAAAAGAACGTGATGAGCGGGAACATTTCGGAGATTTCGTGATTCGCGCAGGTTATGTAAAGCAAGTTCATTCCGGATTGGATTTTCATGATTGATGTAAGGAAATGATAACAGATTTTATCTTTTATATTTGGAGACCATCAACGTTCTACTTTCATTTCATGACGGGACTGAATAACAAACGATTTAGAAAATCTACCTGTCTTAAAAGTTTGACAGGATTATAGACTAGTTAAAAAAGCATTAGTAATCTGTCCCTATTTTGAGTTAAGGAGGGGTTAACTGTTTCTTTCGTGGGTGATCTGTAGGATGAGAAGGGGTGTCACCATTAAGTAATTAACAGGCGCCGTCGGCGCAAGGACCAAGTCAAATTGCTGAGGCCTCCTTGCAATTCGACTTGTTCTTGTTGCTTAAGGCTTTACGCCGTGCGCCTTTTTTCTTATTTTCAAGGAATCGGATGCGGCGTCTCAGCTGTAGTAATTCTCTCTTTTTCTATCGTGAGCTGTTCCAATTTCTTCCGATTAACCTCAAAGCCGATTCCAGGACCTGACTGAACTTGAATGATTCCTAGATCCATTGTTACTTCAGGCTCGATGATATCTTCGTCCCAATAGTGGGAAGATGGTGCCGTATCTCCAGGAATCGTGAAATTGGAAAGGGATGTCAGGGCAATGTTATGAGCGCGCCCGATTCCGGTTTCAAGCATTCCGCCGCACCAGACTGGAACTCCATTATCCCTGCAAAGGTTGTGAATTCGGATAGCTTCTCCAAGTCCCCCGACCCGGCCGATTTTTATATTGATAATTCTGCAGCTGCCTAATTGCAAGGCTTTACGTGCATCCTCCAGGCTGTGGATGCTTTCATCCAAACAGATCGGCGTCTGTATTTCCCTTTGCAAAGTGGCATGGTCAATAATGTCGTCATGAGCAAGCGGCTGTTCGATCATCATGAGGTTGTATTGATCAAGCTTCTTCAAATGCTCAATGTCATTCAATGTATACGCTGAGTTGGCGTCTGCCATTAATGGGGCGTCAGGAAATGCTTTGCGTACGGCCTCAATATAGTCCAGGTCAGCGCCGGGAGCAATCTTCACTTTGATTTTTCGGAATCCTTCCTTCACATATTCGCCGACTTTCTCGACAAGCTTTTCCGGAGATTCTTGGATACCGATACTTTTCCCTACTTCTATCTCCGTTTTCATACCGCCGATCAATTCGGAAAGCGGCAAGTTATTCTTCTTTGCAAATACATCCCAAATTGCAGTTTCAATCGCTGATTTTGCAATCTGATTTCTTCGGACAAATGTGAGCATGTCATGGACATCCAGCGGATGATTAAAGGTTTTGTGGATGATTCTTGGAATAAGAAAATCCTTTAACATATAAACCGCTGTATGTGTAGTTTCCTCGTTATAATAAGGCTCGTCGCTTGTTGTCGTTTCTCCCCATCCGGAGATGCCTGACTCATCAATAGCCTCTACTAAGCAGACATGCTTTTCCTGAAACGTGCCAAAACTCGTTGTAAAAGGTGCAATTAGCCTCATCTTTACAGTGTGGAGGACAACTTCTTTAATTTTAACTGGTTTCAATGCTAGTTCTCTCCTTTTTTTGCCAACACTTGTACGATCTCTGCAATAATGTCAATTCCATTGAACAGAGCTTCGCGGTTGAAAGTCATGTGCGGATGGTGCAGTCCTGGCTTCAAATCGCATCCGAGTCCGATCATCGTTGCTTTCAGTTCCGGCTTTTTAATGGTGTAAAAATGGAAATCATCTCCACCAGGTGTCATGAGTGGTTCCATTGTTTTTTCAGTGCCCAAAATATTGGAAATGGCCTGTCTGGTAATTTCCTTTGCTTCTGAGGCCACTTCGGCCGCTGGAATTCCATAGTCGTCCGTGATTTTTATTTTAGATTGAAAAAGCTGTTCAGTTGCTTCTAAAGTCTCATATACTTTTTCTTTCAGCATCTTCATGTGCTGATTTGTTTGTGCCCTCAAATCAAATGCCAATGATGCTTGCCCCGGGATAATATTGGTGCTTTTTCCACCAGCATGGAACTTTGTGACTTTTACTGAGTGTGGAACGGTCGGATCCAAGTGGATGGCGTTAATGGCATTCACAATATGCGCTCCAACTTCAATTGCATTGCTTGTTAGATGTGGTCTGGCTCCATGGGCGTCATCCCCGATGATGTCACATTCGATTGAACTGGCTGCTCCATGAATAATCGCCGGAGTCGCATATCCGTCCGGTGCCTCCTGGACAGGTCGCAAATGGATACCGAATAAGTAATCAACGTCATCAACTGCACCTTTTTCAACCATCTTCAATGCACCGTCCCCAACCTCTTCAGCCGGCTGAAAAATGAAGCGGACTGTCAACCGATCTTTGATGGAAGGGTCTTTCGCAAGCTTCCACAGTGCACCGAGCACCATTGTCATGTGAGCGTCGTGGCCGCATGAATGATTAGCTTGGAACTTTCCGTCAACCTCCTGCCACAAGGCGTCCATATCAGCGCGGATGGCTACAACCGGATTTCCGTTTTCAGGATCGCCAAAATCAGCAATTGCCCCCGTGCAATCATTGAATGTACGGACTTTGCAGCCTGCTTTTTCTAGCTGTTCCTTAATAAACTGATTAGTGTTTACTTCCTCCCAACTAAGCTCGGGATGAGCGTGAAGATAATTAAACGTCTCATAAACTTGTTGCCTAAATTGTTCGTCATGCATACCTGGTAATTTCCTTTCCCGATAAACGTATTAGTGTGAGAACAGTCCAAAATCGCCTTTTAAAAAAACGCACAAATATAATTTGTGCTACAGTATATGAAATACGGGCATGTAAGTGGCCCTTGATTCAATACCACTTGGTGAAAAGGCGAGTTCTCATCACCCCTTCAAAAGCAGTTAGCCGTGTTTCACGAAAAAATGTGTCAAATTGAATAGTCTATTATAAATTATAGGCTCTTAGAAAAGGGGAATCAACTGGTTGTAATTTTATAGATGGCAGGAGTATGATTGTGGGGCAATAAAGAAAACGGGTTTTAAGAAGGCCGTTGATGGTAACTTTTATTGAGTGCATGGGCAAGCACCATAACATCTTCCATGATATCCGCCTTTTTATTCCATGGAGAGCGTTCATAGTCATCGAGTAAACGACGCATCTCTCTTAAGAATAGTAGTTTTTCATCTTTAATGGACATAAGGTGCCTCCCAATTAACGAGTTTATGGAAAATAGAAAAGCACAAGGTAGCAATGAACAGTTGGTTTAGTGCAGATTCACCTTATCATGTCTTTCCTTAAATATATATTCTTTTTTTAACCCATATTTCAGTTTTTAAACATTTTGTAATATTATTGTTATATGTTCTTAATATTTCTTTTTGTAGTATTTTCATTTTCTTGCATCGTCTAATAGAATGGAGGGGTTTTATAGGATAAATAGATAGATTCCGAAAACTTGAATCTTTATGTTGTGTATGATCGTTATTATTGTTGTCGTTTTTTGCGTAATTCCTTGTGCAAATGTAAACATATAGAAATGTAGTTGCAAAGGGATGACGCCATCATTTACTAGGGGGAAATATTGTGAAAAAGAAAGGCTGGATTTGGGCCGCATCTATTGTTGGGATATTGGTATTGGCGGCTGTGGTCACATTTGTAATCAGGACTCAAGCTGGAAAAATGGCAGTAGCCGATGTTGAAGAGCCTGTGACTGTTCAGAAAGTGTCTGAAGAGGAACTGAGCGAAACTATTTTGGTAACCGGAAAGATTGTTCCGGAGGATGAGCAAAAAGTATTTTTGGATGCGGAAAAAGGAGAGGTAACGGAGTTCAAAGTAAAGGAAAACCAAAAGGTGAAGGCCGGAGACCCTCTGTTTGTCTATGATTCTTCCAAATTGCAATCAGAGTATAATAAAGCTGTCAGAGAAAGGGATTTGGTGAACAAACGCTCCCAAACGGAAATTAACCAGATAGCTGAATTGAACAAGCGGATTGCGAATGCGAAAAAAAATCCGGCTCCATCTGGGGATGGTGAGGATGACGAAGCTGCAACAGAAGATGCGAATTCTTTGACGAGCGAAAAGCTTGAAATGGAAACCCAGCATGAAAGTACAAAATCAGAAATTGAATCCGCTCAGGAGCAGATCAACGATTTGACTGAACAGATCAAAGAGATGACAGTCACGAGCAAGATTGATGGAATTGTTGTGAAAGTGGACCGAAATGCTGTGAGTACTGAGGGAGCGGAAACAAACCCTGCTGTACATATCATTTCAAGCCAGCCATTCAAGGTTATCGGTACAATGAGTGAGTTTGACGCGGTAAAAATCAAGGAAAAGCAGAAAGTCATCATACGTCCAAAAGTTTATAAGGATAAAGAATGGAAAGGTGCCATCGAATCTGTTTCCCAATTTCCGAATGAGGAAGGCGGAGATGAGGAATTTGTTGACGGCGGTGGAGGAGGTGGCGTCACTATGTATCCATTCAAGGTCGCCATCACGGATGATACGTCTGAACTTCGCCAAGGTTTCCATGTTTCATTGGAAATTAAAATAGACGGAGATGGCAAAAAGATAGCCATCCCTCATGCCGCCATTTTAGAGGAAGGCGATAGCAATACGGTTTTTGTACTGAAAGATGGAAAATTGGAAATGCGCGAAATTGAGACCGGGACATCCAATGACGAATTTATCGAAGTCAAAAATGGATTGGAAAAAGACGAGCTTGTCGTTATCGCTCCTCATGAAGACATGCATGATGGAATGGAAGTGACCACCTTTGATGAAATTGAGTGAGATTACGAAAGTTTATGGAAACGGGTCACTCCAGGTTCCGGTGTTGCATGGAATTGATTTAAACGTTGAAGATGGTGAATTTATCGCGATTATGGGTCCTTCGGGATCCGGAAAATCAACACTGATGAATATTATCGGTTTTTTGGATTACCCCACAGCAGGTACATTTGAGCTGAATGGAGAAAATATTAGCTCTGCGAAAGAGAAGCAACTGGCAAATCTGCGAAATAAGCATATCGGGTTTGTATTCCAGCAATTCTTTTTGTTGCCTAGACTGAATGCGGCGAAAAATGTGGAAGCCCCGTTAATATATGCAGGTGTTCCAAAACGGGAAAGGACTGAAAGGGCCAAGCAAATGCTGGAAAAGGTTGGATTAGGGGACCGCGTGAAACATTTGCCCAACCAGCTTTCGGGAGGACAGAAGCAAAGGGTGGCCATTGCGCGCGCCCTTGTGAACAACCCAACCCTGATTTTAGCTGATGAGCCAACGGGTGCACTTGATTCAAAAACGAGTGCACAGATCATGGAGTTGCTTGTTCAGTTGAATAAGGAAGGTAAAACTGTCATCATTGTTACCCACGAAGAGGAAATCGCAGCATACACAGATAGAATCATAACCTTAAAGGATGGAAAAATCATTGATGACCGGAGGACAAGGCCATGAATTTGTGGGAGAGCTTCAAAGTAGCCCTGTCGTCCATTTGGAATCATAAAGTCCGGTCCATTTTGACAATGCTTGGAATTATTATTGGAGTGGCAGCGGTCATAGTCATTGTAGCAATTGGACAGGGTGCGAAAAAGCAAATGACGGATGAGTTGTTCAGTACTGATAAAAATGTGGTCGAGCTTTATTACGAACAGACACAAACGGAAGACGAGATGGAGACATTCTGGGAAGAGCCTGAATTGACCTCAATGGATTTGGAGTTTTTGGGCGAAGTACCGGGAGTGAAATCTGTACTAGCTACCAATCAAGGATTCGGTACAGCCATGATCAACGACAAACAGGCTGAAATGGACATCACTGGTGTGGACGGAGAATTTTTTACTGCCCGAAATATCCAGACAGTGGAAGGCCGTCCGTTGAATGACAAGGATAATGATGGTTTAAACCGGGTCGTAATGATTGATATGGTTGCCAGGGACAAGTTTTTCAAAGACACGGATGACGTTATCGGGGAAATTATGGATTTAAACGGAAATCCCTATAAAATTGTGGGGGTTTATGAATCTCCGATACCCGAGCAATTCCGCTGGTCTGAAAACGGGGAAATGGTCATGCCAAGATCAGTTATCTCTATGATGTTCGGCAACAGGGAAATTGAAAGTTTGGCCGTTATTGCAGATGATCCGGAACGGATTTCCGAGATCGGGATGGAGGCAGCAAACGCCCTGACAGAGCAAAAGAAGCTTGAAGACGGAGCGTATACCACTCATGATTTTTCTGAATATGAACAGGAAGTCGAAACAGTCATTACGATGATGACGCTATTCATTGGCAGTATTGCTGCCATTTCCCTATTGGTCGGCGGAATCGGGGTCATGAACATCATGCTCGTATCTGTCACGGAGAGAACAAGGGAAATTGGTCTCCGAAAGGCTCTTGGAGCCACCAGAGGAAAAATACTGCTTCAATTTCTTATTGAATCAGTCACACTGACCTCATTGGGCGGATTGATTGGAATCGGTCTGGCAGCATTAGGAGCGATGCTCATCACGATATTTGCGCCGATCACCGCTCCAATCAGCCCTGTGGTTGTGTTGATTGGAGTTGGTTTCTCAGCATTTATCGGGATCATCTTTGGAATTCTTCCGGCAAATAAGGCGTCCAAGCTCAGCCCGATTGATGCGTTAAGATATGAGTAGAGTAGTCCGTATTTCCGGTATAAATAAAGGTAGAGCCTCCGCTTTGGTCGGAGGCTCTATCTTTTATACCAATCTGCGTGTTTATCCATATGTACGAATGCAATATCTGTGTCCACTTCACCTGTAACTCGTTTTGTCGCAAAATCCTCACCTTCCAGCCACTTACCAAAATCAAATTCCATCGGTTCCTGATTCCCACCTAGCGCCATCCATGTTTTCATTTGTAGTGGAAAATAAGCGGATGTATGAATCGTTCCAGCCCAGCTGCTGTATAAATTTGAAAAGACGCCCTTGTCCGTATCGTTGAGCAGCCGGTAAGCTGTATAAGCATCAGCGGAGAGGCTCTTTTGAATCGCTTCCAGCCTTCGCTCTGAATCTGTAAGATGATGCCGATTTTCATGCTTTAGTATTTCAAAATGATTCGTACAGGCATTGGATTGTCTTACAGTGACCTCTCTTGGTGTTGCTTCAACGATGTGCGTCTCGGCGCTTCGGTCATGCACAATATAGCTGAACGAATGTCTATGTGGAATGTCTCTTAATAAAGCAACTGCTTCTTGCACATTTGCGCAAGTCTCTAATACAAGCCTTCCGATCATTCCACAAATAAATCCATCTTTGGGGTTTTTCCTGTTCATAAAGTTGTAGCCCATGGCAAGCCCCTTCTCGTTTAAGCCATCTGAGCGTCCGGTAATTCTTTGACTTGGCCCTGCCGTCGCATATCCCTCTTTGTCCGGCTGAAAGAAAACATATCGTCCTTCATACGTCTTTGGGTGATAGTCATAATTACGCACCATAAATCCGTCACCTGTTACAATTGAACATCCTGAACGCGGAATTTCCAGCCGGTACCCGCCAAACTCAGTCAAGGCTCTTTCTAGAGGCCATTCCAGCGCCTCTTGCAGACCAAGAATCTCCTCCCAAATCCCCGGTGCAATCGGGAAAATCGCGTTTTTCACCTCTGCTGCGTCGATCGTGAATCTCGGCCTGCGAACCTTCCACTGGTTCTCCCGGTTATTGATAATAAGAGAGTTCTTTAAAATCTGCCCCTGCATAAAGCCAAAATCAAAATGGCTGCCACGAAATTGGATAATATCGCTGTAAATTTTTTTCATCGTGTCCTCACTTTCCTGGACTTGTTTATTATGGCTAATTTTATGGGAAAAGGGAGGGAAAAACAACTTGTAATTTTATCGAAAAAGAATACCAATTGTGGATGTACTTGAAATAGTCTTTCAAGTGATGTGATCAGGGAAATCCTACTATAAATGGATTAACTTTAAAATACTGGGAACATTAAAATCAAGCTTAACAGCTTTATGTTTGAGGGATTACATAATTCTAGGAGGGTTGTCAAAACATGACAGACAAGAACAGAGAAACAATGAACAAAAAATCAGATCAAGAAGATGATATGACCCTTACAAACAGGCAGGGGCACCCTGTCACTAACAATCAAAATATTAGAACTGTTGGCAACAGAGGTCCTGCTACCTTGGAGAACTATGATTTCATTGAAAAAATAAGCCATTTTGACCGGGAACGAATTCCGGAGCGGGTTGTTCACGCCAGAGGAGCAGGGGCACATGGTTATTTTGAGGCTTATGGAAGAGCGGGAGATGAGCCGGTTTCCAAATATACAAGAGCAAAGCTATTTCAAGAGAAAGGAAAACGAACTCCAGTTTTTGTTCGTTTTTCAACAGTGATACATGGCGGACATTCCCCGGAAACGCTTCGGGATCCCCGCGGTTTTGCTGTTAAGTTTTATACCGAGGATGGAAACTGGGATTTGGTCGGAAATAACTTAAAGATCTTTTTTATTCGGGATGCCATCAAGTTTCCGGATATGATCCATGCTTTTAAGCCGGATCCAGTGACCAATATACAGGATAGTGAACGCTTTTTCGATTTTTGTGCGAATTCTCCCGAGTCATTTCACATGGTAACTTTGGTATATTCCCCATGGGGAATACCAGCCAACTACCGGCAAATGCAAGGTTCAGGGGTCAATACCTATAAATGGGTAAATAGTGATGGTGAAGCCGTTCTCGTCAAATATCACTGGGAGCCGAAGCAGGGGATTAAAAACTTGACACAAAAAGAGGCAGAAGAAATACAGGCAAAAAACTTCAATCATGCCACACAGGATTTATATGATGCGATTGAACGTGGGGATTATCCGGAATGGGAACTCTTTGTACAGATCATGAGTGATGATGAGCATCCTGAACTCGACTTTGATCCGCTTGATGACACAAAGATCTGGCCGAAAGATCAGTTCCCTTGGCTGCCTGTTGGGAGAATGGTACTGAATAAGAATCCGGAGGACTATTTTAATGAAGTAGAGCAAGTGACATTCGGAACAGGGGTACTAGTGGACGGGCTAGATTTCTCTGACGACAAAATGCTTCAGGGTCGGACCTTCTCTTATTCTGATACACAACGGTACAGAGTGGGACCCAACTATTTGCAGCTGCCGATCAATGCGCCGAAGAAAAGGGTGGCTACAAATCAAGCCGGAGGCCAGATGCAATATAAAGTTGACCGGGCGTCCGGACAGAACCCGCATATTAATTATGAGCCGTCCATTCTGGGAGGCTTGAAAGAAGCGGAACAACCGGGAAAAGAATATACACCTAAAATTGAAGGAAATCTCGTGCGGGAATCAATTGATCGCAATGACAACACAAAACAAGCAGGGGAAACATACCGGGCATTTGAGGATTGGGAAAAAGATGAGTTGATTACAAACTTGGTGAATGATATTTCCAAATGTGATCCGCGGATACAGGAAAAAATGATCGCTTTGGCCGAAGAGGCGGATGAAGAATATGGACGGCGTCTAAGAGAAGGAATAAAAAATGCAAGTAAAGAAGGTTCAAGTATGCATCCCCTTGGAAACAAAGGCGGGGAAGAAGCGCCTGAGATGGCTGAGGAAAAAGGCCGCGAAACTGATTCATACTAAGGTTTTTCCTGAAGAACGAGGACAGAAATTATATTTTCTGCCTCGTTTTTTTTTTGCCATTACCGCTCAACAAGATATCTTTGTTTTCAAGCTATACACAATGGCTCCGCCAAAAGGGCTGTTGTTTTGTTCTTTCTATTGAGTTGAATAAAAAAATGAGGACCTTCCAAATAAAAGGAAGTCCTCAAACATGAAAATAATCTTCTTATCCATTTGATATTCGCACCGTTCCTTGTGCAAGAACGGTTGCTGAGACTTTATAGGGCCAGTCCCTCCATCTCTCCGGATAAGAAAAGCTGTATAGATTTTTGGTTGAATTGCTTTTAACTTTCATGCATATTTTTCAAACGTTCAAGTTCTAATCATATCAATAAATGGAATAGCGTACTGTCTTTATTTACTTCCATATAAGAAATGTTTCTTTGCTTCATCCGCTCGATCAGCCCTGCATAGTCCTCGCGCCGTTTCAGTTCGATGCCGACAAGACCCGGCCCTCTTTCCTTGTTGTTTTTCTTCGTATACTCGAATGTAAGGATATCGTCGTCAGGGCCTAGCACTTCATCCAGGAATTCCCGGAGTGCACCTGCACGCTGCGGGAAGTTCACGATGAAATAATAGAGCAATCCTTCATAAATCAATGATTTCTCCTTGATTTCCTGCATTCTGCTGATATCATTGTTGCCGCCGCTGATCACGCACACAACGGTCTTCCCTTTGATCTGGTCTTTATAAAAATCCAATGCCGCAATCGGAAGTGCACCCGCAGGTTCAGCGATGATGGCGTGCTGATTATAGAGGTCCAGAATGGTTGTACATACTTTACCTTCCGGAACAGAGACAATATCATCGATATATTTTTTGCACAGTTCAAATGTTTTTTGGCCAACACATTGGACAGCAGCTCCGTCTACAAATTTATCGATTGTCGGAAGCATGGTCACTGAATTGTTTTCAAAGGCTGCCTTCATACTCAATGCACCACTTGGTTCGACGCCAATCATTTTGGTTTGAGGAGACACATTTTTTATATAAGTGCCCAAGCCTGCCATCAATCCACCGCCGCCGATGCTGCCGAAGACAAAATCGACTGGTTCATGGATATCATTCATCATTTCAACTGCAACAGTTCCCTGTCCAGCAATGATGCCAAGGTCGTCAAATGGATGGATGAAGATCCGGCCTTCTTCTTCTGCGTATTCATTCGCCTGGGCGGAACTTTCATCGAAAGTGTCGCCAGATAAAACGACTTCTATATAGTCGCGGCCAAACATTTTCACTTGGTTGATTTTTTGTTTAGGTGTTGTTTGCGGCATGAAGATCGTCCCTTGAATTCCAAGGTGGGCACATGCGTAAGCAACACCCTGTGCATGGTTTCCGGCGCTGGCACATACGACACCTTTTTCCCGGGCCTCATTTTCAATCGTTTTTATTTTATAGTAGGCACCACGAAGCTTAAATGAGCGAACGTGCTGCAAATCTTCCCTTTTTACATACACCTGGCAATCATATTGCTCAGATAACCGATCGTTCTTCTGCAAAGGGGTATGTGCCACTACATCTTTTAAAAACTGATACGAAATGAGAATATCTTCCAAATTCAAAGTTTTTGTCTTTTCCTCTGTTGTACTCATGGCGTCATCCAACCTCCGCTTTCATATAAACATTTCTATATTATAACATGAGCAAGCCTAAAATCATACAGGAGTTTTCAAAATATTTAGGGAAAGCGTTTACAAAGAAGCGTAAGTAAATTCTGCCTGAATATGGCCTATAATCTCCAACTTGCCGGGATGAAGCGATGTGGCTGCTTCATACATTGCAATAGTCTTTGTCTGATAAGGGGAGATATCACTGCCGGTGATTTCAGCAACCGAAATCGGCACTTTTGATAGTTGGGTATTGAACGTTTCGGCAATGGTTTCTGCTTTCCGAAGGGCATCCAAGACTGCAAGAGAAAGAGCCTTTCTATAAAACATTTCATATTTAGACGTTTCAAAGGTTACACTTGAAACCACATTGGCTCCGTTCTTTATGGCGAGATCTACAAGGGCTCCCGCCCGGTTGATTTCGTTTGTTTTTATCAAAAGCATATGTTCAATTCTATAATTTTTAAAAACCTGCCGGCCCTCCACGTAATCATATTGTGGGTGAATGGAATAATCGACCGTTTTGACTTCATTTTCAGGAATGCCTGCTTTGGCAAACGCTTCTATTATATTAGCAACAGCTTTTGCAGCGTCTTCCTGTGCCTTGGCCGATGCTACATTTTCTATAGAAACACCCAATCTGATTTCAGCAATATCCGGCTCAGCTGAAACCTTTCCCTTGCCGGCCACTTTAATTATTTTCGATTTGCTTTTTACCGCTCTGTATGGAGATTGATAATACATAAGGTCACCGCTTTCTACTAGGTCATCTTTAATACTTATGAACAGAAACATAGTAAAACAACTTTGTTTCAATATAACTTGAAGATGACACAGCATCAACTTGTATTCTGGCCATGTGATTACTGCCAGATCAAGAAAATGTGTATGTATTTTGAACGGCTGTTGGACCCTAATGCCGAATGGGCCACAATGAAAACCTGTTATCTCATCAGCCATATTACGGTTTCTGGCCATTTTGCACCACACTTTCACTTTTGTTAAAAGTGGAATAACCAAATAGTTTATGGGGAAAATGGAACTTCTCTTCGTAATTCTTTTGTGCTCGCCGCGTAAGAATGTTGGATTGAGTAGTTCATATTTGGCCAACCATTCATGTGAATTTAATAGGAAGAATGAAGTGTAATGGGGAAAAAGACATGAATCCCTAGTTCTATTTTTATGTTTTATATATGATCTGACCGTTACTGGGTTTGTTTTCTGCTATACTCTGTGAAAAAAGACAGTTAAGGGGCTCTTATGAAAAGAAGCTAAATGTTTCCTTCAAGTGTTCGGCAAATACTCTGGTGTATATGCTCAGCACTCCTCCGAAAAGCAGGCTGATGTGGAAGGCGCTAGAGTTATTATTAATGAAGGGTGGTGTTCACTTTTGAAAAGGTTTGAGTTGTAACGACGAAAATGCTCAAATTATATTAGAACAGTGTTAAAATAGGCAAGATGAGTCTTTTTTAGGAGGGTACTTTTGATGGATGAGAAGTTTAATAGACCGAAAGGTTTTGGCCAGATTCTAGACCATACTTTCAGTTTAAGCAAAAAACACTTTAAGGACTTCTTTTTAATACTACTTATTTTTTTTGGACCGATTTATTTGTTGCAGGCGTTGATCCAGTTGGCATCAGGCGTCAGCTTTTTCAGGGAAGTCGGAGCAGGTGAGACTTGGTTCGAACAGGTGATCATGAGCTTCGATGATACAGAGGCTGTAAATCTGGGAGCCGATCTAGGGGTTGCGTTAACAGGTCTCATTTTGATTTTTCTGGCTCCTGTTGCTACAGCAGCAGTCATGTTTGCGATCGATCATTTGAGAAAAGGCGAAGAGTACACAGTCGGATCCGTCATCAAGCAGGCATTTTCACGTTACTGGCCGATGCTCGGAAGTACTATTTTGTTTTGTTTAATCGGGTTCGGTCTGTTAGTTGTACCGATGATCATCGTAACGATTGCGGGCGTTATCGGGGCGATGGTTCTACCAGTCGTTGGTGTCATATTGGCCATTTTACTTTTTGTGGGATTTTCAGTGGGGGCTTTTCTTTTGTTGACTCGTTGGAGTTTTTATTTCGGGTCTGTCGTCTTTCGGGAGGAAACGCCGGGATTATCACGAAGCTGGAAGTTGACAAAAGGCCGCACCTGGGTGTTATTCGGGCTGTTCATCATTTTCTCTTTGATTATCACGATGATCAGTGCGACATTGGAATTGACCTTTGGAATTTTTCTGGGGAATAGTGTACTTCTTACACTCATTATTAACGTGGTAGGCATCATTACAACGTTAATTTTTACCGTGGGATATGCCGTCATGTATTTTGACCTGAAAATCAGGCATGATGCGGACGATTTGAAAGAAATGATTGGGGAATATCACACACCACAAATCTAAGTCAGGTGATGGTTAATGCTGGATACCGATCAGGCCAAGGAAAGGCTTCGGGAGATTTTAAATAGAGCTGAATACAAAGTTTATGAAGACCAGTCCAAAGGATTGCTTCAGAGCTGGTGGGATCAGGCCAAGGAATGGATTGCAAAACAACTTGAAAAACTGTTTCCCTCCTATGAAGCGACAAGCGCAGCCGCTGGTCCGGTACTGACGGTTATCATTGTTTTGGTGGTCGTTGCGTTGGCTATAGCCGCCTATTTTATCATCCGTAATACCCAGCGGTCCAGACGATATCGCGACAAATCGCCTCTCCAATCGATGAAGGAGCTGGATTGGACATCAGACATGCATTTGTCGGAGGCGTTGAAGCTGGAAAATCAGCAAGAATATTCAATGGCCGCACGCCATTTGTTTTTGGCGACCCTTCTTTATTTCCATAAAAAAGAATGGTTGGAAGCAAGAATTTGGAAAACAAACTGGGAATATTACGATGAGTTAAAAAGGATCAATCGGAACTGGGCAGATCAGTTTTATCATTTGGCGCGTGTTTTTGACGAAGTGACTTATGGAGAGCGGAAGCTGGAAAAAGAAGAATACGCTCAGTTCCGGAAGGAAACGATGACGTGGCTGGAGGAGCCGCGGAAATCGATGGAAGGATAGGAGGGGGCAAGTATGCAGAAATCTGGAAAAAGAACATGGATTTTGCTCATCATTCTTCTGCTATGTTTTTTGACTGCCGGATATTTTTTACAGTCAAAGCAACCAGTCGCCTACCCCCCATTTGTTTCCGACTCTCCTTCCCCTACTGGTACTAAGGCTATTTATACATATATAAAGGAAGAATCGGAATCCGTTCAAAGGTGGAAGAAACCACCGGAACGTTTGGAGGGTGAAGGCGGCCGGATACTTGTCATGGTTGAGCCGCAATTCATGCCAAAAAGTGAAGAAATGAAGGCTTATGAAAAGTTTATGGAAGAAGGTAACACCATATTATTATTCCAAAAAAATCCGCAGGGGATGTTTGATCTTGTGACAGATCCGGTCGAGGCGGAAACCGAAGAAGGGGTTCTTTACGATAAGTTGGGTATTCAACATAAGGCTGATATCTCATATTTGAGCCGTATGCAAACTAAGCAGCAAGATGACGTTCTTTTATATGATGATGCTGGAACAATTGCGCTTGAACGCCCATTTGGGGAAGGCCGCCTGATTGTTTCCCTATTTCCGGAATGGATGACCAATGGGGAAATTCTGAAAAAGGACCACGTTCCTCTCCTCGTTTCATTGTTTAATGAAACAGAAGGCGGAGAATTTTTGTTCGACGAGTATGTGCACCAGCCCCAAGGCGGGGAAAAAGCATTAAACGTTTATCCGATGTGGTTTTTGCTCTTCATGTTCCAAGGGGGAATTCTTGCCATTCTTTGGATCTGGTACCAAGGGAAACGTTTTGGACCGATATTCAGCCCGAGGGAAGCAACTGTCCGTTTCAGTGACGAGGGGATTCGTGCATTGGCCGCCTGGTATATGAGGAGCAGGCGCTACCATGATTCAATCGTCATCCAGGCTGATTATTTAAAGTTTATTTTGCAGGAAAAGTGGCATATTCCTTACCGCGAAGAGTGGAAAGGTCTGTCTTCACTTTTGGAACGCAAAAGTCAGGGGCAGATGGGCAAAAAGGAAATCGATGCTTTTTTGACAGGTTTAACAGATATTTTAAACAAAGAAAAACTGAGCAAACAGGAATATTTACTATGGTCGAAGAAAATTGACCGGATGAGGAAAGTGGTGGAAGAGAGATGAGTACAAAAGTATTGACGTTGTTGGAGAAATACGAAGACCGAATCCTTGGGCAGAGCACAAATCTCAGACTCTTGCTTTCTGCAATTCTGGCAGGGGGCCATGTATTGCTGGAAGGGGTGCCGGGCACAGGTAAAACAGCAACAGTACGGACGCTTGCCAACCTTCTTGGAGGAAATTTCAACCGTATTCAGTTTACTCCTGATCTGCTTCCAAGCGATATTACCGGAAGTGTCATCTACAATGTAAAAGAAGGTACCTTCGAAACGCTGAAGGGGCCGATCTTTACAAATGTCCTGCTGGCTGATGAAATTAACCGGACCCCTGCCAAAACGCAGGCTGCCCTGTTGGAAGCGATGGAAGAGAGACAGGTCACGATTCAGGGTAAAACATACCCGCTTGCCGATGTGTTTTTCGTTGTGGCGACTCAGAACCCGATAGAATTTGAGGGGACATACCCGTTGCCGGAAGCACAGCAAGACCGATTTTTATTTAAGCTTATGATTGATTTTCCGGCATTTGAAGAAGAGAAAAACATATTGAAAAATGTGATTGAGAACAATTTTAAATCGACCGCCGCTGAGCCAGTGCTGGACATGACCGAATTCTTACAGGCCAGGAAAGAAATTGAACAGGTCACGGTGAATGACAGTGTTCTGGAATACATCATGCAAATTGTTAGAAGGACGAGGGAAACGGAAGCGATCCGTTTCGGAGCCAGTACAAGGGCTGCCATTTCCATCGGGAAAGCCGCTCAGGCGTGGGCCTTTTTAGATGGTCGTGATTATGTGACACCGGACGATGTGAAAATGGTTGCGAAACCGTCACTCAGACATAGGATTCAATTAGCCCCGTACGTGGAATTGGAGGGAGGATTCGTTGACCAAGTCATTGAAGAACTTGTGGGCTCGGTTCCTGTTCCGAGATAGGGGAATATTGCCGACAAAGCGGCTGCTGTATGTTTTTCTAGGCATTTCCGCTTTCTTTATCCTGCTTGGCGTGTTGACGGATGTATCATGGACATACATCATCATGATGAATCTGATTGTTTTGTTGGCAAGTTTTTTGGATCTGCTTTTTTCTCCAGAAAAAAAAGATCTGGATTTCAAGCGGATACTGCCGGAAGAAATGGAACGGGGTCTTCCCTATACAGTAGGGGTAGAAGTGGAAAACCGTTCCGGTCATCCTTTTACATTTGCGTTTGTTGACGACTTGCCGCAGTCTTTCAAGCGCCCGTTCCCTGTACGGGGAATAGGGAGGAAAGAAGCGTTGACGGAAGTGTCATATGAGACGAGCGCTCCGGTCAGGGGAGATTATGATGTCACGCGTCTTTATTTCCGCTATAAAAGTACCCTGGGTCTGTGGGAAAAGCAAACAACAGCAGAACTGCCGCAAGCTTTGAAAGTCATCCCGGATATGACCGAAACGAAGCAATACCTGCAGGATGCACAAAGGTATTTATTGCATGAAGGCATGAAGATTCGCAAATATCAAAGTGGAGCGGGAGAGTTTGCGCAGATCAGAAAATATGCCGCGGGAGATGATCCGCGCATGATTAACTGGAGGCAGACTGCGAAACTTCAGGAGGTCATGACGAACGAATATGAGCCCGAGCATGGAAAATATATCACTATTTTAATAGACTGTGGAAGAATGATGGGTGCAGAACTTAAAAAAGGCAACCGTTTGGAGCGGGCATTGGAAGCAGCTATGACTGTGACTGCTGCCGCTTTGCGAAAAGGGGATTATGTATCTGTTCTTGCTTTTTCCAAGGACGTCAAGGTGTTTATTCCGCCGGCAAAAGGGATGGAACATATGCAGACTATCCTGAAATCCATCTACGATTTGCAGGTCGATCCGGTAGAGCCGAATTACGGTGCGGTCTTTTCTTTTTTGGAAAACATGCAGAAAAAGCGCAGCCTTCTTCTTTTGTTCAGCGATATCCGTACGTTTCTGTATGAAGAAAGCACACTTACCTATTTGATGCGGATCAGGCAGCGAAATTTATTTTTAATGATAGGCGTTGAGGATCAAGTCATTAAAAGAAGAATTAATGAAGCGCCGGATCAAGTGGAGCATGCCATGATTAAAAGCATTGCCCAACAGCAGATGCTTTTTAAAAAGAGGGAAAAAGCCAAATGGGAAAATCAGGGGCTTTTTATGACCGAAGCCGAAGAGGAAAAGCTGTCGGTTTCAGCTGTCTCTTATTATATTGATATGATGAACAGAAATCTGTTGTAACAGGGGATCGGTCCAGAGATCAGGATGATGCAGCTACGATCCGATCAAGTCAGAATACTGTAAACAGAAAATTAGGTGAGTATGTGATTTAGCTCAAACAAAATATACCGGGGCGTATCACGCCCCGGCTCTAATTTGTTCCAATCTTCCGCTCTCACGGAGGAAAAGCCTTTTTCCAATGATTATATATAAGATCAATCCAATGACCGTTACGAAAGCGACAAAATATTTGGCTTCAAGCGGGATGGGAGCCGGCGTGATGAAACCTTCAATGATTCCCGCAATGACAAACAGAGGCACTGTACCAAGCAAAAGCTGCACGGACCGTTTCGCGTTCACCTTTAATTGGTATCCCCTGGAGTAATCTCCCGGAACGAACAGTTTGTATCCCATCAGTAGTCCGGCACCGCCCGCGATAAAGATGGCCGTGAGTTCGATCATTCCGTGAGGTACAATATACGCCCAAAATTCGTAGGTTTTACCGTGGGTCCAGAACAATGCGGCAAGGGCTCCAATAATGATGCCGTTATAAATAAGGATATAGACGGTCAGCAATCCAAAAGTGACCCCTCCGGCAAAAGCCAAGATGGCGACTTGGATATTATTTGTCATGATACTGGCCGACATCACGGAAGAATCCCAATATCCATTGTCGTCTCCGAGGGAATCCGGATCGACGCCATAAGCAATTTCAGGCGGAAGGATGGAGTACATATTTTGGGGATCCTGAAGCACCGATAGGTAACTGCCGGCAGCTCCGATTGTAAAAAGAACAAGAGCCGCGACAACAAATTTCCATTGCTCCCAAAGCAAGCGGATAAATGTGGTACTGAAAAAATGTCGCACCTGGTGCATGCTCGACATTTGATCTTTGTATAATACATTATGGGATTTGGAAACGAGGCCATTTAAATAAAAGGTTACCTCTTCCTTCGGAAAATAAGTTTGAGAGTACGAAAGATTTTGAGCGGCTTTTTGATACAGTCTATAAAATTGGTCGATCGTAGACCCTGCCACCTCTTTTTTTCGTTTATGCATCATCGTAACTAGCTGCTCCAGCTGCTTCCAGTCATCCCGATGTTTTTTAATAAACTGTTTTACATTCATACATTTCTTCACCTCTTGAAAAGATCGGTATCTATTGAAGATATACTCTACTATTATAGTAACACTCTTGAGCAATAGAAACATCAACTTGGGAAAGGAGGAAAAAACATGGAAAAAGAACAGGTTGGAATTAAAACACCGGAATTCGTGTCCCTCCAGTTTCAACTTGCTGGTTTAGGAAGCAGGGCAGCGGCCTATTTGCTGGACCAGTTCATTCTGGCAGTTGTAAATATACTTGTTATCATCGTTCTTTTAATTTTGTTAAGTGGTGGTACATCGTTTTCTGCATTGGATGATGAGATAAGCTCCATTATTTTTGGAATTGCAATTATCGGATTATTTATCTTCAACTCTGGCTATTATATTTTCATGGAATTTTACTTTGGGGGAAAAACAATCGGAAAAAAAATCCTTGGGATTAGGGTGATCCAGGATAACGGGCACAGTCTGACACTGTTATCGAGCTTCATCCGTAATTTTATGCGTATAGTAGACTCCCTCCCTGCAAGTTATTTAACAGGATTGCTGATGATCTTTTTCCATCCGAAGCATAAACGAGTCGGGGATTTGGTTGCCGGAACGATCGTTGTACATGAAAGGAAAGCGAAACGCCTAGGAAAGCTTACACCTATTGAAAAGGAAATTCAAAAAAGAGGGCTCTCAAAGCACGATATTTTAGTCGAAGAATTTTCACTTCGCGGATTGAACGCCCAAGATTGGAATCTGGTCCGTACATACAGCAGCCGCCTGCTGCAGCTGCCTTTAGAAGAACGCCACGATTTGACGAAGCAAGTGGCGGAAATTCTGTTTCCAAAGCTCGGATGGGATACGACTGGAAAAAACTCTCGCGAACTCGAAGATTCACTTCTTATTCTATACTTGATATTAAAGGACGAATGGGAATACGAATTGTAAAGGCCAGCTGTATTGCTGGCCTATTTTAGAAATAACTTGATTCGCTTTAGTGCATTTTTTACATGTGGATAGCGGAATGGAATATCGAACAAAGTCGTCTGCTTCAGGACGCTTTTTTTGTGGGAAAAAATGTCGAAACTACTCTTTCCATGATAGGCGCCGATTCCGCTTGTACCGACTCCGCCAAACGGCAAATAGGGAGAGGCGACATGATAAACGGTGTCATTGATGCACCCGCCTCCAAAAGAGATGGAGCTTAGGAGTTTCTTCTGTGTCCCTGCGTTTTCGGAAAAAAGATACAACGCAAGCGGATTCGGATGTTTATGGATGCCATCGATTACTTCATCCAGCTCCGTATATTCCATGACGGGAAGGATGGGTCCGAAAATTTCCTCTTCCATGATGGGATCCTCCCATGTGATGCCTGTAAGAACAGTGGGCTCAATGGATAATTCCTCTCTGCTTGCATTTCCCCCTGTGAGAATGTCCCCCTGATTCAGAAATGAAGTGAGCCGGCTGAAATGTCTTTCGCTTACAATTCGAGTCAAGGAACGCCCGGCGTACATTTCCTGAATGGCTTCCTTTAATAAACATAAAAATGGCTCCTTGATCCGCTGGTGAACATACAAATAATCAGGTGCGATGCACGTTTGGCCTGCATTTGTAAATTTCCCCCATGCAATCCGCTTGGCGGCCAATTTCAAATTTGCATCCTCGTGGACAATGCAGGGACTTTTTCCACCCAATTCCAATGTGACAGGTGTGAGGTGTTTCGCGGCAGCTTCCATCACCGCTTTTCCGACAGACACACTGCCAGTGAAGAAAATCTTGTCAAACTTTTCTTGAAGAAGGGCCTGGCTCGTTTCCACTCCGCCTTCGACAACAGTAATGTATTTTTCCGGAAAAAGCTCTCGGATCATTTTTGCGAAAACCTGAGACGTCCGTGGAGTCAGCTCCGACGGCTTTATGACAGCGCAATTCCCGGCGGCGATTGCTCCAATCAAAGGTGCGGCAGCTAGTTGAAACGGGTAATTCCACGGAGAAATGATCAATGCTGTTCCGTAGGGTTCGGAATAAATATAGCTGGCAGATCCAATATGCGTGATAGGTGTCTTCACTTTGACAGGCTTCGCCCACGAAGGCAATTTGTTGATTGTAAGCCGGAGTTCTTCCAATATGATCCCAATTTCAGTCGAGTACGCTTCAAATTCGGATTTATTTAGGTCATCTTTGAGTGCCGTGATAAATTCCTGTTCGTACAGCTTGACGGCACTTCTCAATTTTTCAAGGGCATTCAGGCGGAAGGCGACATTCTTTGTTTGATTTGTCCGGAAAAATTCGCGCTGGCTTGTGACTAGTGATTGATAGGATTCCATGTGCAGTCTCCTTATCTGATCTTGATACGCTTATTCGGGTTATTTTTATCTTTATAAAATTGTACCATAGGCGGGAGGACTTCCTTGAAATCGGAGTAGGCAATGCCACCCTTTCAGATCCTCCTGTGCCTGTGTGCTGTAAAATTCCGCCATGCATGACAATGTTCCAATGACTTTTTTCCACCCGGGCCCATTTTCTGAAAGAATGGGAAGGAATGTTTGTGTAAAGAACAGCGGGATTGTTCCAATAGCTTCCTTCCAAGAAATTTTTCCATGAATATTCGAATCTTTTACACGATGCGGGTTCGGATCCGTCAATTGAGAGCCTTTTTTTGAATGCCTCACATGAACTGTTTCCATGATATATAGTCTATGGGCACAACATGACCTGTGGTCTGACTCTTCCAAAGATGTTATCCAATCAAAAATTTAAATGTTAAATAAGCCCATTGAACTTGACCGTCTTACCTGTCCACGTATATCCTAAACCCTTCCGGGACGGACGACGGTAGCGTGAACAGGAACATCTTGATCTCGTTTTTAACAAGTATCTCCAAGTAAACCCTATTTTTTATTGGCAGTCCGTCCTTTGATTTTTCCACTTCCTATCTTGACTTAGCTAACGGCTATGGCTACACGCAGATAAATACGCTCTGCATGATATCCATTTTGCAACATATGTTTTATTAGGGAAGTAGCGATAAACTCTTAATAGCTGGAAAAAAGTACGCACAGGGAATGGAGATCCGCCTTTATTGCTTGGAGATAAGTTTCCGAGGTGAAAAATCATTTTTGAAGATAAGTAAAAAGTTATTTACAACTGCCCTTTTTTGGGTATATACTAAAAACACTAAAAAAAAGGAGTGACAAATTTATGAACAAATCAACAAAAGCTGGACTTATCTTCGCGATTGTGCATACAATCTTTTTTCTGAATTTGGCTATTGATCTATCATTCCTTTCTTAGTCTCACTTCTATTAAAGCGCTTTCAAAAAATTCTTCAATCGAACACTTCTATACTTACCAAACGGGCTCTCTTTCCAAGAGAGAGCTTTTTTTGTGCGGTAAGCCTCATGATCCCACCTTTCAATGATCATTCCTTTTTTCAAAAAAGGGTAATTTACACTTCAACTTTCCGACAAGCAAAAACAGCCAAAGAATCCAATTATGTGGGTTAAAGGCTGTTTTTTATTTGTTTTAACTGCAAAAGTAGTACCCTATTGCAAAATTGTCAAATTCTCTTGCCATTGCCAATTCTAAAAAGCGGGTTTTGCTTATTCTATATTTATTTCTTTAAATCCTTTACATTAGATATAGAAAGTTCACTGTTGCTTTACGGAACATAGCATCTACTTTATTCAAGAGAGGAAGTTTTTGAAATGAATATGTATCGCCTGGGAGTACTTGCTGGAGATGGCATTGGACCGGAAATCGTAAGAGCTGCAGTAGAGGTTTTCAAAACAGCTGCCCGCAAAACGGGCGTCGACATTGACTGGATTGACCTGCCAATGGGGTGGGAAGGAATCAAACATCACAATGACCCTCTTCCGGAAATTACAACAGAAACGTTAAAAAATACGCATGGGTGGATTCTCGGTCCTCATGACTCAGCCGCTTATCCTCCTGAGCATAAGATGAAGCTGAACCCAAGCGGTGCTCTTCGCCACAAACTTGATTTGTACGCCAATATCCGTCCGGCTAAAACAATGCCTGGTATTAAGGGTGTCGTGGAAAAAGCAGATCTAGTGATCTACCGTGAAAATACAGAAGGTTTTTACGCGGACCGCAATATGTACAGCGGGCATGGAGAATGGCAGATTACTGAAGATGTAGTCTTGACATCCGGTGTCTTTACCCGAAAAGCAGCGGAACGTATTTCTCATGCTGCGTTTAAAATGGCCATGCGGCGCCGTAAAAAAGTAACCATTGTCCATAAAGCCAATGTTCTCCGCTTGAGCACCGGGTTATTTTTAAAAGTTTGCCGGGAAGTAGCGCAGCAGTACCCTAAAGTTGCCGTAGACGATTACCATATTGACGCAATGGCAGCCCACCTGGTACGCCGTGCCGAAGACTTTGATGTGATTGTGACGGAAAATATGTATGGGGACATTCTTTCTGACCTTGCAGGTGAACTTGTAGGAAGTCTGGGGCTGGCCCCATCCATCAACTCAAATGATCACCTTGCGATGGCACAGGCAGCGCACGGTTCTGCACCGGATATTGCAGGCTTAAATATTGGCAATCCAACTGGTATGATACTTTCCACTGTTATGCTAATGGACTGGCTGGCAGAACGCCATAATGACCCCAACCTGAAGGAAACGGGCAGACTTGTAGAGCAGGGTTTGTATCAGTCGCTTGAAGACGGTGTCAAAACAAAAGACCTTGGAGGCAGTGCGTCAACTTCCGATTTCGCAGAAGCGATCTTAGAGCGGATTAATCAGTCTATTTGAGTTGAAATCTGGCAGTTTTTCGGCCATCCAACTTTCTCATTACCAGTAACTGAATGGAAGGATTTAACCTTGAATTTCTAGCTGGAAGAGGGGGAAGAAATATCGATTTTACTTATCTGCCATTATCTTTCTTAATGGCAGGTTATTCAAATTTTCTATTTAATCAATTACAGATTATATTGTAAGCTTAATATAGACTACTCATGAGGGCTTTTCTGACCTGCTTATATGGGGCCTGAGACGGGGAAGGAAAATAATGCAGTTGTGATTGCGACAATCAAAGCGCAAACCCGAAGGGGACGAATGAGACTGAAAGCAGTCCATCAGTTTATAACTGTACCTCTATGATGAACAGAAAGGATTTTTTATGGCAGTGCAAAAAGGGATTTATCTATTATTGGCAGTATTTGCAGGCTTCATTTTTGATACACTTAATATCCCTGCTGGATGGCTTATCGGGTCATTAACCACAGGGATTGTTTTTGGGATATTTTTTACACGCTTTCAATTTGACAGGAACCTTTTTAAACTGGTCCTGGCTTTTGCCGGCGCAAATATTAGCCTGTTATTAAGTTTGGATACATTAAAGCAGATGCACTATTTGTTTATACCTTTGTTTGCAACCATTATTATTTTGATTGCTGCCGGATATTTACTCGGTATCCTGTTGTATAAAATAACCAGCATGGATAGGCTTACCGCTTTTTTTTGCTGTATTCCGGGCGGAGCTTCTGAAATTATTGGGATGAGTGGCCAATACAGGGCAGATGATCGATTGGTTGCTGCGTTCCATACAATCCGGATCACTTTTTTTACCATATCCATCCCTTTAATGATAGGCTATATGCAGCCTGTTTCGGTTGATCCTGCAACTGTCCAATCGAATATCCTTCTCCAACCATCACAAATATTGTTTTTTATTACGGTTATCTTGATTACAGTTTATCTTGATGCCAGAGTTAAGGTGCCCGGGGGAACATTACTATTCTCTATATTAACGGGTTTTTTACTGACCGTATTTGTTGTCGAAATTGATCCGGTGCCAAGAAATGTTTCAGGGATTGGCCAGGCATTGATAGGTGCTTTTGTCGGTATCCGCTTTGATAGAGAGGTACTCAGAAGGGTCTGGAAACTTGGCCCGGCCACGTTATTGATCATTTCGCTGCTATTTTGTTTAACCTTATTGACAGCGTTCATTTTTAAATTAACCACGAATCTTCCGTATGCAACCAGCTTAATCAGTACTACACCAGCCGGTGCAGCTGAAATGACGGTTACAGCCGTAGCCCTTGAAATTAACCCTACAATTGTAGCAAGTTTACATATTATCAGGGTAATTACCTTGTTCTTACTGCTGCCTTTACTATTGAAAATCTTTGAACACTCGGAAAAAGATTACAGCAAATAATCTATACTAAAAATAGAGGTGAGAATGTGGATAATAAAAAAAAGGTTGTCAAACAGTTCGGCTCCAATGCGGGAAATTATGTGACAAGCCAAATGCATGCAAGAGGCAAAGATCTTGATATGATTAAAGAAATATTGAAGGGCAGAAACAATAAGGATCTGCTTGACATCGCCACTGGCGGAGGTCACGTAGTAAATGCATTGGCTCCCTTATTTGAAACTGTAACAGCACTTGACTTAACCCCAGAAATGTTAGCCAAGGCAAAAGAATTTATAGAGTCAAACGGGCACGGAAACGTTTCATTTGTACAGGGAGATGCTGAAAATTTGCCGTTTAGAGACAAAAGTTATGATGTGGTTACGTGCAGAGTGGCTCCCCATCACTTCCCGAACGTTAAACGCTTTATCAGCGAAGGCTTTCGGGTCCTAACAGATGAAGGAATGTTCATATTAGTCGATAACGTGGCACCAGAATTAAGTGTTTACGACCAGTTTTATAATGAGCTAGAGAAAAAAAGAGATCCCAGTCATTACCGGGCATATAAGAAATCGGAGTGGATTTCCTGGATTGAGGAAAAGGGATTTTCTATTCAAATGTTTGTTACCTTTACAAAAAGATTTGTTTTTGATGATTGGTGTCAAACAATAAACCTTTCGATTGAAGACAAAGTGGAATTAAATAACTATATGATTGCCTCATCCAGAGAGGTTATCGATTTTTTCTCAATTGAAATTGTAAATAACCAAATTCAATCTTTTCAAGGAGAAGCGGTGATGCTCGTAGCTTCAAAATATAATAACGCTAATTTTCTTGTTTAAGATATTAATTTTAGACTTATCGATACCGATAATGTATTGTTCGTTGAGTTAACGTAACGGGACTTCCTGAATAGAAGTCCTTTTTGTATTTTTTGAATCTGTTTCACCATATTGCCAGTTCCACCACGGATTTCCCCGGCTTCTTCCTGCTTAAAAGGAAATGTTATAATAAACTTTTAAAATATTTTTAGGGGATTTGTCATATGCATCGAAAGCGCAGAATTCCAAAGGTGAAGTATAGCTTGAAAATAAAAATGATCATATTAATAAGTTTGTTGATCATTGGAATTTGCATTATTTTTTCGATATTTCTTCATAAATTTATTGTAAATATGATAGAAGATCAAATAGGAGAACGAGCCATTGGTTTAGCCCATAGTGTAGCAAATATCCCTGAAATTCAAGAAGCACTCCAATCGGAAGATCCTTCATTGGTGATTCAAGAAATCGTTTCGCCAATACAAAAGGAATCGGGTGCTGAGTTCATCGTTGTCGGGAATACAGAAGGAATTAGGTACTCGCATCCCGATACTAGAAAACTAGGGAAAAAAATGGTGGGCGGGGATAATGATAGAGCATTGCTTCATGGGGAATCTTATGTATCGAAAAAAAACGGATCACTTGGTCTATCTATTCGCGGGAAGGTACCCATCTATTCGGAAGGAAAAATTATTGGAATCGTATCGGTTGGTTTTCTTAACGACAGTGTCCAAAAAATGATCAAAAATCAAAACCAAACATTGTGGATTACCCTTGGTAATATTATGCTTTTAGGTATTTTAGGAGCAAGTTTGATTTCCCATTATATTAAAAGTTTACTGCATCATATGGAGCCGGAGGAAATATCCCATTTATATTTACAAAACGAAGCAATTTTACAGTCGACACATGAAGGAATCATCGCTGTGGACAACCAAGGGATGATTACAGCCATGAATGTGGCGGCAAAAGACATTCTTTTTTCCAAAAAGAAGCAGAAAGAAGTAAATTATCTGGGTACATCAATCAAAGAGATTGCCCCCTCATTATATAAAAGTGCTTTATTTAAACAAAAAGATCATTACTACGACAGGGAAATGGTTCTCGGGAAAAATATCGCCCTTGTTAATCAAACTCCGATATACAGCGAAAATGTTTTTACCGGAGTTGTTTATACTTTCCGTAAAAAAACGGAATTGGAAAAAATGACAGCGGAGTTATTACGAATTAAGCAATATGCCAATACGCAGCGCGCCCTGACACATGAATACTTTAATAAACTTCATATCATTCTGGGATTGATACAGAACGATAGAAAGATAGACGCAATTGATTTTATAAAGAAAGAAAGCAATATTCAACAGAATAGATTGAACCTTTTGAAAGAAAAGGTTTCTGATCCGTTAATTCATGCATTATTGCAAGGGAAATTTAATCAGGCAAATGAACTGGGGATTACGATGACGATTCATCCGGATAGTCACCTGGAATACGAGTTTTCTGAGAAAAAGCAGGATGCCATGCTAACCGCACTGGGGAATGTAATTGAAAATGCATTTGATGCGGTAAAAACTAAAGGTGAAAGTGAGCGTAAGGTTTCCATCTTTTTTACTGATATAGGAGAGGATTGTATTTTTGAAATTGATGACGCTGGTATTGGTGTGCCGCAAGAAAATATGTCCCGGATTTTTCAGCAAGGATATTCAACCAAGAAAGGTCTCAATCGAGGCACAGGCTTGGCTCTCACTAAATTCGTGCTGAATGAAGCCGGCGGTGACATTGTTTTGGAAGAAGGGGAACTTGGAGGGGCCTGTTTCGTCATCATCATACCAAAAGATTAGAGGAGAGAAGGATGAAGAAAATATATTCGGTACTCATTATCGAGGATGATTTTAGAGTGGCGGAAATTAATCGTCAATATGTTGAAAAAGTAGCAGGGTTTGATGTTCAAAAGGTTGTAAAAAGCGGAAACGAGGCATTGCAATATCTTGAAAACTGTCAAAACATGCCCGATTTGCTATTGCTGGATTTATATATTCCAGATGTTGAGGGTTTGGAGCTATTTTGGCAAATTCGCCATGAGTATCATGAGGTTGATATTGTAATCGTAAGTGCCGAAAAAGATACATCGGCCATACAAGAAACATTGCGCGGTGGAATTTTTGATTTTATCGTGAAGCCTGTGGACGATGAACGATTTGCACAAACTTTATCTAGGTACAAAAAATATAGAAATTATATGCAGTCTAAAAAAGAGCTGGAACAAGCAGATATTGACTATCTGACGGGTTTTCGCCGTTTATTGGATTCACATAGTCCAGATCAGGAGCTTCCAAAAGGCATTGATTCGATTACTTTAGACAAAATTAATCAACTATTAAACGATAAGATGGCTGCTGGAGTAACAGCTGTACAATTGAGCAAATTATTAGGAATAAGCCGTTCGACAGCACGCCGTTACTTGGAATATTTAGTTTCGATAAAAAAGGTAAAAACAAAGCTCAACTACGGAACTGTCGGGAGGCCAGAACGTCAATATATTTGTTATGAAACTTATGAACAAAATTACTAAAAATGATAATTATTTGTTTTATGAGTAGAACATTTACCCTTTCCTTATTCCGTGATAATTTTTTACTAACAAAAAAATAGCACCAAATGAAAACGTATCCAGATAAAGAAAATTAGTGAATTACGGAAAGGGGAATATCAATTGAGTCTTAGTTTAATTGGTCTTATGACGATTTTAGTCATTGTCACTTTACTAATCAGTGGAAGAGTCACCCCAATTGTTGCTATGGTTATACCACCTATTCTCGGTGCGTTGGCTGCGGGGTATAGTATGGGGAAAATTGGCGGCTTTTTTGAAAGTGGTGTCGGGTCTGTTATTAATGTTGCCATAATGTTTATCTTTGCGATTATTTTCTTTGGAATTTTGCAAGATGTAGGTCTCTTTGACCCGCTCATTAATAAAATGGTCGTTTTTTCACGCGGAAATGTAGTTACAGTGAGTGTTGGAACCGTTTTAATTGCAGCGATTGCGCAGTTGGATGGATCGGGTGCTTCTACCTTTTTAATAACAATTCCGGCACTTTTGCCATTGTATAAACGATTGAAAATGAATCCATATTTGCTTCTTCTGCTAGTTGGAGGGAGCGCAAGCATTATGAATATGCTTCCTTGGGCAGGTCCATTAGGAAGAACGGCTTCTGTATTAAAGATGGATGTAACAGAATTATGGAGACCCCTGATTCCAATACAAATGATTGGATTAATATTGATGATTGTCTTAGCGGTTTTTCTAGGAATAAGAGAAAAGAGAAGAATTATTGCGAACTATGGAGCATTGGAAATGGCAGCAGCACTGGATGCTTCGGCAGAAGATCATCACGAGACTGCCCATTCTACAAGAGATCATTCTTTAAATCGCCCTAAATTAATTTGGGTAAACGCACTTTTAGCATTAGGCGTTATTGGAGTACTCGTTGCAGGGATTATCCCGGCAGGTTTGGCTTTCATGATTGGTGTAAGTATCGCATTGCCCATTAACTTTAGAAAGGTTAATGATCAGATGGAGAGATTGCGTGCCCATGCACCCAATGCACTTACGATGGCCTCCATCATTTTGGCTGCAGGACTGTTCTTAGGGATATTGAATGGAACAGGGATGTTAGATGCAATTGCAAATGATGTGGTAAAGGTACTGCCTGAAACCGTTACCCCTTATTTGCATATAATCATTGGGGTATTAGGTGTACCGTTTGATTTAGTATTAAGTACAGATGCCTATTACTTCGCATTGTTTCCTGTTGTTGACCAAATTGCTGCAAGTGTTGGCGTATCCTCTTTATCTACAGCGTATGCAATGATTATTGGAAACATAGTGGGTACTTTTGTCAGCCCATTGGCGCCGGCAGTTTGGCTGGCACTCGGATTGGCAGGATTGGAAATGGGAAAATACCTGCGCTATTCCCTATTCTGGATGTGGGGACTAAGCATCATCTTAGTCATGATCGCTCTAATTATTGGTGTAATTTGAAGCAGCGGAACGGTTTTCCTTTCCAGGAGACTTCCTGCTGCCTGAGAAAAAACGAGAATTCCTCCTTCTTATGGGAGGGATTTTTTCAGCTAAAGTGGAATACTTGACCGTAGATCATTCCAATAGTATTCTTGCGATGGTTGGTTAAAGAGGGATGGCTGGCAGGCTATTTTTAAAAAGATGTAAAAAGGAGAATAGCACATGCAAAATGTAAAAGGAAAAAATGCTCTGATTACCGGAGCGGGAAGAGGCATCGGCCGGGCAACCGCGATTGCTTTTGCTCGTGAGGGAATTAACGTAGGGCTTGTCGGAAAAACATTTGATCATCTGGAGAAGGTGGCCAAAGAACTTGAGAAATTCGATGTAAATGTAGCAGTTGCTGTAGCGGATGTATCAGATCAAGCTGCTGTGACAGCAGCAGTCGAACATGTCATTTCAGACCTCGGTTCCATTGATATATTGATCAATAATGCGGGAATTTCTAAATTTGGAAAGTTCCTCGAGCTTACCCCCGAAGAATTCAAGCGGATTATTGATGTCAACGTAATGGGAATGTATCATGTGACAAGGGCAGTTTTACCAGGCATGATGGAAAGAAAGTCAGGAGATATTATCAATATCTCTTCCACTGCCGGCCAGAAAGGCGGACCAGTCATGAGTGCCTACAGCACTTCGAAATTTGCTGTCTTGGGGCTGACGGAATCACTCATGCAGGAAGCCAGAAAGTATAATATCCGCGTATCTGCTTTAACTCCAAGTACAGTTGCCACTGATTTGGCATTTGCTGAAAACCTGACAGACGGCAACCCTGAAAAAGTGATGCAGCCTGAAGACTTGGCCGAACTCATGGTATACCAGCTAAAGTTGCATCCGCGCGTCTTTCTTAAAGAAGCAGGTCTGTGGTCAACGAATCCATAAGGAAAGAGCCCTCCTGTATAATAAAATGTACCCTTTGTAAAGGCGTTTTTTAAAGACTAGGCAGTTTTAGGAAGATGATCTCTGTATGAACGGAGGTCATCTTTTTTAATTATCTGTATATGTAACTAAAAAAGTTTTATCATCATTTTCACTACTTTTCCAGGTATTTCTCTCTTTTTCTGACATGAATTCTATTAATGGTTATTTGAAAAAAATTCAAAGCATCCAAGCATTAGTTGGTCAGATGCAGGAAGCAGGCAAGATGAGCATGAATGCTGCAGAGTTAAGAAGTTTATATTAGAATTATCTTTATTTTCAAGGTAAAATGGGGGCAAACATCTAGAAGGACTCTGTCGGATATGATCATGTAAAAAGGAGAATCAATATGGTAATTGAAGAAATCAGGCTGGACCGTCTGGAAATGCCGCTGAAGCATCCATTTGAAACAAGCTTTGGAAAATTGATGAAGAGGGATTTTGTTGTAGTGAGCGCAACAAGCGATGGCATCACCGGATATGGGGAAAGTACTGCATTCCCGCTCCCTTTTTATAATGAAGAATCAACTGAAACCGTTCTCTATATATTGAAGGAACTCATCATCCCTCAAGTTCTAAAAATGGAGAAACTCGAGCATCCGGAGGACCTGGATCAAATATTCCAATCCGTCAAGGGGCACCGCATGGCGAAAGCCGCACTGGAAGGGGCTGTCTGGGACCTTTACTGTAAAAGGAAAGGCGTATCTCTTTCAAAAGCTCTTGGAGGAACAAAGACAGAAATTGATGTTGGAGTCAGTATCGGGATTGAACCGACGATCGAGGAACTGCTCGATCGTGTTGGTAGCTGCATCGACCAAGGCTATAAAAAGATAAAAGTGAAAATCAAGCCTGGCTTTGATGTCAAGCCGATGGAAGCGATCAGGGAAAGGTTTGGAATGGATGTTCCACTGATGGCGGACGCCAATTCCGCATATACTTTGCAGGACGTGGAGATTTTAAAACAGCTTGATCCACTAAAACTCATGATGATTGAGCAGCCGTTGGCTTATGATGATATCATTGACCACGCTACGTTGCAAAAGGAGCTGTCCACGCCTATCTGCCTTGATGAAAGTATCCATTCTGTTGAGGATGCGAGAAAAGCGGTTGAAATTGGAGCAACTAAAATCATCAATATTAAGGTTGGCCGGGTAGGAGGGCTGGCTGAGGCCAAAAAGATCCATGATTATTGCCAGTCGATGAATATCCCTGTCTGGTGTGGCGGCATGCTGGAATCAGGTATCGGGAGAGCGCACAATATTGCGATCACTTCACTGTCCAATTTTTCCATCCCGGGAGACACATCTCCGTCTGACCGCTACTGGGACCAGGACATTACCGATCCGGAAGTTGAATTTTACAAGCCGGGTGTGATCAAAGTGCCGGAAGGACCGGGAGTAGGTTATGGATTAAATGTGCAAGCGTTTCATGATTACGTTGTCCATACCGACACCTTTACAAGAACAAAAACCGTTTAAAATCGGAGGGAATCCATGTCGAAAACATACCTGTTTAAACCTGTAACGCAACATGACGAGCTGCAAAAAGCGGTCGATCTGCAAATAGATATATGGGGAAACGAAATTGTCACTGCCCTCGCTCAATTGGTTGCGGCAATCCATAATGGAGGCTGTGTAATCGGGGCATATGATGGAGACCGGATGATCGGCTTTGTTTACGGTTTTCCAGGAATCACCGATATTAACGCCAAGCCTCATCTTGTTTCCCATATGATGGCCGTCGATCCCGAATATCGCAATCAGGGGATTGGGGAAAGCCTTAAACGCAGGCAAAGGGAATGGGCCATTGATAAAGGTTTTGAAAAAATCACCTGGACATTTGATCCATTGGAAATTAAAAATGGTTATTTAAACATGACAAAGCTGGGTGGATACGTCAGGACTTATTACGTCTCCTACTACGGAATCATGCAGGACAAAATCAATAAAGGGATGCCAACGGACAGGTTTCTGCTGGAATGGGACCTATTGAGCGCACCAGTCGTCCATGTCGGAATGAAAAAAGAAAAGTACCGTAACATCAAAGATTATCCACTTGCGTTGGAGTTTTCCATTCAGGATTCACTGCCGGTTTCAGGAGATATCGTTCAGCGTGACGAAGAAAAAGTCCTTCTTATTCCAGTGCCGAAAGATATTCAGAAGCTGAAGAATCATTCGTTTAGACTGGCTTTTGATTGGAGAATGAAGATCCGCAACACCATTCAAAAGCTATTTTCAGATGGATATGTGCTTGTGGCGGCAATCCCTTCAGACGACGTGGGATATTATGTGTTGGATAAAGAGGAGCAATAATTTGAAACGCGGCAGGAGACAGTGTCCGGCTGCGTTTTCCATTTTAGAAAGGATGCAACAGAAATGAAAATGAAAAAAGAAGACCGAATAAGAGTATACGGGGGCCTTGAGGAACTAAGATTGAAACAAGTTTCCACGGGATTATCGAATCAAGAAGAGCGCCAATTGAATGCAATGCTGGATGAAGCGGCAGAGAAGGATATTCCTGATATCCGGGAATTCCAATGGAATAGCCCCGTGGATATCATTGCCTTTCGAAATGCCAGTTTCATAGAGGAGCCAGTCAAGCGCAGTTTGCTCGATCGGCTTCTGCAAAGGGAGATGCCTGAGTTTTTCAGTCTTGATGTGCCTAATGAAGAGGATTTCACCGGCGACCAGTGGCCGCTTCCGTTTGCTTTGGAAGTCCGGAAGTTCATAGAGGGCGCTGGACTTGATGTGGAATGGGAGAAAGTGCTTCCTGTTTCCATACATATGGATATGTGGGAAGGTTTCGGCAGGGATGAACTTAATTGGTTTAAACAGCTGCCGGAACCATATTGGTGCCACATGAAGATGACAGAAGTTGACGATCTGGAAGAAAAGGCAGCAGCCCATAGTGAGGAGATGCTTGAAGCTATCAGGTGGCTGAAGGAGCATTGGAAAGAAGGATACCAAATTTATTTGGATATAACGGAAATCTTTTATTTCTAATGCGCTGTTAATTTTGTTAATGATCGGGTGCTAAGAATCAGTAAACAGGTTATTTTTCAAACGGTCTTGGTGTGATTGCGCGTATCCATCATTTCGACTGCGGTAATAACCATCGTATTTTTTATTTGGTTAAATAAAGGAGTAGCTAAATAAGGGAACTGAATGGGGCTGGATGGCTTTATAAAGATGCCCCAAAAGAAAATCCTGCTCATGCAGGATTTTGGAAACTATTTAAGGCTTCTTTCTTTTTGTCCCTTTTATGAATTGATACCCAGCCCACTGTTTCTTGCCTCTAAAAGAAGAGGAAAATTTTCGATTGTATTCCCATTATGATCATGGTGAATCAAGTGAACCAGCATGAACAATTCTACAGTAAACGGCAATGCATCACTCTTAATTATATCCTAGATAGGTTTACGCGTTAGATAAGGTTGTCATGAGATTTGACCAAGACGGATATCATCATGCTGCACAATTGTATGTTAATGATGATCCGGCTTCCAAGATGAAAATCGTCTTTCAATAAGACCCAATAAGGATGTAAGAATTAATCCTGTAATCGTAATGATCAATACGCCAACAAACATTCGATCCGTTTGCAGGTTTTGCCCATTGCTTGTCAACTGATATCCAATACCTGCGGTTGAAGCAAATAATTCACCTACAACAACAGCAATTAGGCCTTGGCCAATTCCTAATCGAATTCCGTTTAAAAGAAATGGCACTGTCGATGGTAAAGCGATTGTTTTAAAGATTTGAAACTCACTGGCATTGAATGTACGTGCTGCCTTGATCAGATTTTGATCCAAGGTAACCATTGCCTTCTGAGCACTCATTACAATAGGGAAGAAAGCCATCAAGAATACGATCACAATTTTTGACGCGGGCCCAATTCCGAAGGCAATCACAATGACCGGCAAAAGGGCAACCTTTGGTGTTACATACAAACCAGAAATGAAGGGGTTGACTATCGCATTAAAATATTTATTCCATCCCGAAAACACTCCTATGGGTATACCGACCAATATTGCCAAAGCAAACCCTGCCAAAAATTCGTAACCGCTTACTTTCATGTTATCCCAAAAGGAAGCTTCCTGAACCATAGAAACAGATGCTTGCAAAATTTCAATCGGCGAGCTGATAAATAATGGATTTATCCATGCGTTTCGCGAGGCGATTTCCCAAAGTAAGAGAAACATTGAGACGGAAATGACACTAATAATCAAGGGTTTTTTATCTTTTTTAATCTTCTTTTCTTTATTTAGCTTTATTCCTGACTCTGCGAATTGGGTAGCACTCTTAGTCATGTTCATTAGATTCCCTTCTCTTTATTTTCAAAACCTTGCTTGGAAGACTCATCCTCAATAATTGCCCATATTTGGTCCACTAATTGTAAGAATTGCGGGTCACGCTTTACACGTAAATCCCTTGGTCGAGGCAGCTGCACATCTATAACTTTGACTAAGCGTCCGGGCCTAGCTCCAAAGACAAATACCCTATCGGCCAAAAATACCGCTTCGTCAATTTGATGTGTAATAAAGAGACTGGTTTTCTTTGTTTCGCTCCAAATTCTAAGTAATTCTACTTGCATAAATTCTCTCGTTTGTGCGTCCAATGCTGAAAATGGCTCGTCTAATAATAATAGTGATGGGTCTACTGTTAAGGCACGAGCCAAATTCACTCTTTGCTGCATTCCTCCTGATAATTCATGAGGATAATGACTTTCAAAGCCTTTTAAGCCAACCATCTCTATGAATTCTCTGGCTTCTTTCTTTTTATTTTCCGAGATTTCTTTTTGTAATTCAACGCCATAGAGCACATTGTCTAAAACTGTCCGCCAAGGAAGAAGACTAGGATTTTGAAATACCATCGCCCGGTCTTTGCCCGGACCGTTAATTTTTTGTTGATCTAATAATATTTCTCCTTTACTTGGCTTTAGCAATCCCACCACTGTGTTTAAAAAAGTTGTCTTTCCACAACCGCTTGGGCCGACGATACAGATAAATTCTCCCTCTTTAATATCTAGATTTATATTCTCCAAGGCTATTACTTCTGCACCAGTTTTATTATTTATATAGGTAACATTTAAAAAGCGGGTGGACAATTTTACATTTTCTAACGTATTTGCAGTTCCCATTTCATACGTCTCCTTTAATAATGGCTTATTTGAAGGCTTCATCTATATATTTGTTTGTCCAAATAACGTCTTCCGCTGTATCTTGTTTTTTAGTAACACCAGATAAATCTTTATATTCAATTAACGGATCTTGGGCGTTGTCCCATGCTTCTTGATTCATTTCTCCATAACCTTTGAAAGTATCTTTCAATCCGATTAACGATTTTTCAATAATATCTACATCGACGCCTTCAAAATAAGGGGAGATTGATTTTGCCGCTTCTGCTGGATTATCACGTGTAAACTCCATTCCTTTCCCAATAGCTCTTACGACTTTTAAAGATGTTTCATGATTTTTTTCTAGATAATCTTTATCGGCAAACACAACTTCCCATGCCATGTTCTTGTACATCGGTTCCTCCATCATGTCAATCATGATTTCACCAACTTCTTTATCTTCTGCATGTAGGCCCATCGGAGGTGAGGCAACCCCTCCATCCACAATTCCTTCTTGCATACCGCCGATTTTTGATCCATCACCCGATAGCTTGACTGTTTTAAAATCTTTTGGGTCGATGTTATGTAATTTCATTAAGTATCTGGCATAGACATCACCGGAATCACCTACAAGATTTGTACCGATAGTACTGCCGGCCAATGCTTTTATTTTATCTTCAAACGGTGAATCTTTAGACAAGCCGTTTTCTTTTATATATTTTTTAGAAAAAGTGATTTGAAAAGTTAGGGCAGAGTTTAAAGATTGGATTGCGACTAAGTTTTCACCTTTATCGAGAGGAGCAAACATACTCCTTGGTCCCGAGACTGCAAACTGTGCTTCACCAGATAATAGGGAAGCAATTACCTGGGCTCCCCCACCGCCGGAGGCTATTTTGGCTTCAATACCTTCCTCTTTGAAAAAGCCCTGTTCGATCGCTACGTAAAACGGGGCTACCGACAAAATTCTCGCTGGTTCGGCAAAGGTGATTTCTTCTAGTTCTTCACCCTTCGAACTCGTTTCTTTTTTCTCCTGGCCGCAGGCAGACATGGTTATGGCTAAACAAAATATAGCTGCTAGAACACCCAACTTTTTTCTCAACATATGGCCATCCTCCTGTTTATTATCCTTGTTGTTTTGTATGCAAAACATCGTTTTGTCGATGTTTTGGGTAATTGTATCTTGCTCCTGATATAATTGTCAATATTTTTTTGCATTTGGGATGATTGGGTCTTTAGTGAAAAAAAGCTATTCATATAAGTTAAATACCGATAAGTGATAGGAAATAAGGTGAGAAAAAAGAGAGAATTTTGTCGGATCTTGATTTGGGACAAGGTAAGCCCCCTTACTGTTATTGAATATATTACTTGTTCATTGACACGACTTTTGATGTAAAAAAGTGTTTCAACTTCATGTTGACAAATCTGAATTTAACAATAATAATTAGAATATCTTTATTTGTAACAATGTTTTATATTTGAAACAAATTGTAAGCGTTTCAATTCAAAGGGAGGATTGATACACAAAAAAAGTTGATGGGACATGTAACGAATTTCTGAATTGATCATTTAAAAGGGGGAGCAAAATGAGAAAACCGGTTCTGTTTATGTTCATGGCCTTCTTAGCAGTTGGGATGGTAGGGTGTGGTTCTGCAAGTAAAGAAAGTTCTTCCGGAGGTGGGGAAGAAGGGCAACCAGCAAAAATAAGAATTGGAATTGGTTATGCGACAGAAGAGCCTTTATGGCTTATGGAGGCTGCTCCTGAGCTTGCAAAAAATAATGGAAAGAAATACGAGCTTGAGTTCCAGCAGTTCAGGGCAAATGCAGATCGCCTAAATGCCTATCGGGCAGGACAGCTTGAAGGTGGGACACTGGGACAAGGGGCCTTGATCATGGCTGCGGATCAAGGAGTCGATTTAGAGGTTGTTGCAAGTGTGGCAAAAGATACTCCAAATAAGGGATTCAATTTTCCTTTCATGGCGAAGAAAGACTCAGGGATAAAATCGGTTAAAGATTTAAAAGGGAAAACAATCGGTATCCCAGATTTTAAATCTCCGACTGATATGTGGGCACGTACCGCTTTGCGAAATGCGGGGTTGGACCCGGATAAGGATGTGAAGTTTTCTGTATTGCCAACTCCAGCTGTAGAGGAATCCATAAAAAGCGGAAAAATTGATGTAGGCCTTATTCCACAGCCCTTTTATGCCGAAGTTGAGTCAAAGGGAGAACTCAAAACGGTCTTTACTTCCAAAGATGGAGTCCCTATAGATGAGGACTTTTTATCACTTTTTTTCAATCCTGAGTTCATTAAAGAGCACGAGGAAGCTTTCAAAGCTTTTATCGAAGACTACCAAACTACGATGAAATACTACTTGGAAAACGAACAGGATGCCAGGCAAAAGTTACTGGATAAAGAGTTTGTATTGGCAGAAAAAGAGGTCTATCTAAACATGGAAGATAGCAACCGCGCTGAGGATATTTCTCTTAATCGCGAAAGCTGGGAACAAGTTCAGGAAATTATGTTACAAGAGAAATGGATTACGAAAGAAGTGGACTTGGACGCTCTTCTTAATGAAACATATGTGAAATAAATCATTTTCTGAAGAAATTTCCAGGGCAGGGACGTTGCAGTATATGAAAATATAGGTTCTGCATATATCATTTCGGGGGTGCGGTCATGCCGAACAACAAAGTGGTTAAAAGGAGTTTTCCTATGGAGACGAATAAAGAAACTGCCATCAAGATTGAGAGCCTTCGTAAACTTTTCAAGCGGAAATCCGAGGAAATAGAAGTTATTAAAGGGATAGACCTGGACATCAAAGAAGGCGAGTTCGTCAGTATAGTTGGCCCAAGCGGCTGCGGGAAAAGCACTTTTTTGCATATCGTCGGAGGGTTTATAAATAAAACTTCAGGAACAGTCACGGTTCGAGGGAAAGAAGTTGATAAGCCAGCTCCGGATCGTGGGATGATGTTCCAGGAGGCAGCTCTGTTTCCATGGCGGAAGGTTTATGGAAATGTGGCATGGGGGCTGGAGGTTCAAGGATATTCCAAAGGGGAAATAAGAGAGCGTGTCGAACATTATTTAACTTTGGTAGGATTATGGGAATTTCGCAATCACCTTCCTTCAGAACTTTCAGGAGGTATGAGGCAAAGGGTTTCTTTGGCAAAAGTTCTTGCTTTTAATCCCGACGTACTTCTAATGGACGAGCCATTTGGTGCATTGGATGCACAAACAAGAGAGACGATGCAATCGGAGCTTCAAAGGATATGGTCGGAATCGAAAAAAAGTGTGCTTTTTGTTACCCATGATATTGAAGAAGCCGTCTATTTAAGTGATTATGTAGTAGTTTTGACGAAGCGGCCGGCGAAGGTCAAAGAGATTATCCCTATAAAGCTCCCCCGACCTCGGGAAATTGAGATAAGGAAATCATATGAGTTTGTTGATTATCGAAATGATATATGGGACTTGTTACATGGTGAGGAAAATGTAAAGAGCATGGGAGGTTCAATCTATGCAAAGTAGTATGAATGCGCTGAAGTTTACCGTTTATGCCTTGGTTGAACTGCTTTTGTTCATATTGCTTTGGCAACTTTTATCTGCTCAGACGTGGTTTCCAGCCTATTTATCCAGTCCTTCATCTGTCTTTGGTCAGATCAAAGAAATGATCGTGACAATGGAGATATTTCCGCATATAGGTATAAGTCTTTATCGCACACTAATCAGCTTTCTATTGGTAGTCATAATTGGAACTGGATTGGGTATTTTAGCAGGTTACTTTAAAGTAATTGGAAATTTTTTTGACCCCCTTATATCTTTTTTTAACCCCATACCAAAGATTGCGCTATTGCCCGTTTTTTTAGTGTGGTTTGGAGTGAGCGATACAACAAGGGTTCTCATTATTTTTACAACTGCTTTTTTCCCGTGTTTTATTGCAACAATTGATGGTGTTCGAAGCATAAGCAGACTGCACTTTTGGTCGGCTGAAAATATGGGAGCTAATCAATTCCAAATACTCAGGAGAGTGGTCTTGCCAGCAGCACTTCCAAAAATATTTGATGGGTGGAGGGTTGCCTTGGCCCTTTGTTTTGTCATGATGTTCTCTTCGGAAATGATTGGAACAACAACTGGAACGGGACTGGGATTTCTAATCTTGAATGCTGATTCGTATGGCCGGACAGATATTGTTCTGGCAGCGGTTTTTGTCATTGCAGCCCTTGGCTTTATTTTTGACCGACTTTTAATTGGAATTCGATCACGGGCACTTTGGTGGAATAGCCAAGGGGAGGGCAATTGATGGGGAAAGTATGGAAAGGCATCAATAAATATCAGTCTATTATTCTTATAGCAATATTATGGCAAGTCATCGCTATGTCCCGTTTATTTCCGGAGCAGTTATTTCCAGGCCTAGAGGTGATTTTCCTTTCTTTTATCGAGTTGATCGTTTCTTCGGATTTATGGTCAAATATTTTAGTGACATTGTATCGAATTTTAGGAGGTTTTTTCCTGGCTGCTGTTATTGGGGTTCCAATAGGCATCTTAATGAGTCGTTCTTCTATATTTGATAACATCATGCAGCCGATTTTTACAGCTGGATATCCAATTCCTCGGGTAGCTATTTATCCGATCATCGTTTTACTTTTTGGACTTGGTTCAGCGTCAAAAATATTTATCATCTTTTTGGAGTGTATTTTCCCTATCGTTGTAAACACATACTACGGGGCAAAAAGGGTGGCTCAACTGCATATTTGGTCTGGACAAAATATGGGAGCCAGCGATCGGCAGTTATTTTGGAAAGTTTTTATACCCGGAACGATGCCTGCTATATTTACAGGCTTTAGAATTGCCTTACCTATTGCAGTCGTCATTTCAGTCCTGACGGAAATGATCAGCTCAAGCGATGGGATTGGCTATTTGTTGACTTATTTAACAGCTTCTTTGTCACAAAGCAAAGTATTGGCTGCTGTAATCATTGTTTCTCTTCTGGGATACTTGTTAGATCGTTTGTTATTGTTTGTACGAAAAAAATTGGTTTATTGGTGAAAGAAAGATATAATTGGCCCGGTCTTACTGGGCCATATTAGAAAAAACAACAAAGATAGTGAGGTTTTACTCTATGCCAACAATACAACTTAGTGAGTTTACTATTCATTATGCAAAAGAAGGGAATGGACATCCTCTTATCATACTGCATGGATTGGGGAATAATTCCCAGTCATGGAAAAAACAATTAAGCTCCTTAAAAGAATACTATACTGTAATTGCTTGGGATGCACCAGGATACGGGAATAGTTCGGATCCTAAGGAAGAATTAAAGCATTTTTCTCAATTCGCGGATATACTTAAGGAATTTGTGGATCAATTAGGATACAAATCCATTTATCTTTTGGGGCATTCCATGGGGTCGGCCATTGCCCTGGATTTTGCTCACCGGTACCCCGATATAGTAGATAAGCTGATTATTGCTGATCCTACCAGAGGTGCGGCAGGTCTATCAAAAGAAGAGAACAGAAAGAGGCTCCAAGAGCGCTTGGATTCAATCGATCATCTAGACCCGTCAGAGTTGGCGAATCAAAGGGTTAGAAATCTTCTCTCTCCCAACGCTTCTGAAGAGGTGATCAAAGAAGCAGAACGAATTATGTCTCAAGTTAGACCACCAGGCTACCGTTCTGTATCTTATTCACTTGGGAATTTAGATCAAATGAATATATTACCAACTCTTTCCGTCCCAACGCTTGTCATATGTGGTGAATTGGACAAGGTGACACCTGTTTCCGAAGCGGAAATTTTCCATCAGTCCATTCCGAATTCAAAATTGGAGATTATCCCGGACACAGGCCACCTATGTTATCAGGAAGACCCTGAAACATTTAATGAAAAAGTCATTCATTTTTTGGGGAAATAAAAGTGTGTATATTTGAAACTGGGCAGAGAAGTGAGGTTCTCTGCCGTTTTTTATTGGTGTTTACATGAATTTTCGGTAAAATCTTGAGTCTTGTCCAGTTTAATCATATGATTAAGGAGGATATTTGATGATAAACAATTTAGGGAGATGCTTTCTAGATGAGTGATTTAGAGAAAGAAAAATATAGTGCGAATTCCTTGGTCAGAGGTTTGGAAATACTGAAACTCTTCAATGCAGACAACCCGACTTTATCACTCTCCGAAATTTCAAAAAGTCTGGGTGTCAGTAGAACAGTACCATATCGTCTATTGTACACATTGCAAAGTATGGGTTATCTTGATCAAGATGAGAATACGAAACGTTATAGCCTGAATCCTAAGGTGTTGGAAATCGGTTTTGCTTATTTAAATAGTCTGAAGCTGCCTGAGATCGCACAACCTTATATTGAAAAATTAAGGGACGAGCTTGGAACGTCCTGCCATCTATCTATTTTGGATGGCCAAGAGGTCGTATACATTGGAACGGCACCAGTGAGGAATGTATCAATTATCAATGTCAATATAGGAACAAGACTTCCGGCACAGGCTTTGGCAAATGGTAGAGTCTTGCTTGCTTATCAGCAGGAAGAAAGATTAATGGATAAGCTTAAAAGTCTGGATGCTGGGTCCACTGCAACAAAAGATATTACTACTTTTCAAAAAGAGCTGGAGGTTATCCGTAAACAAGGATATGCACTTACGGAAGGTGACTTCCTTCCGGGTGTCCATTCAGCAGCAGCGCCGATATTTGATTATACTGGGAGCATAAAAGCGGCATTGAATGTTGTCGCATCAGAACCGTTATTCCACGAAAATTTTCTTGAGAAAGTAGCTTTACCCAAAGTGGTTGAAGCAGCAAAAGAGTTATCTGGTCATTTAGGTTATAAAAAGTGAAACAAAGAAATCTTACAGGCATAATAGCTTGTAAGATTTCTTTGTTTTATATATAAAACAAATTTTCTCCGGTAAAAAAATCTATTGACAATCCTCGACAGAAATATTACCATTTTTCTTATACAAAACAATGTTTTAAAATAATTTTTAATGAAAGGGGTTTCTGTTTTCTGAATATTTCATGTGTTTTCAACCTGAAAAATATTCGATAAAGGAGGATGAAACTATGTTGCAAAACAACAAACGATGGCTGTATATAGCCGTACCTATTTTCTTTTTCTGGTTTTTTGGCCAAATTGACAAGATGGGGATCTCCGTCATCCAGACGGATCCAGGATTCTTAAATGCACTGGGACTGACTGGTGAGGACAAGAGTGCCAAAATAGGTATGATTACATTTGTGTTTACTGTTTCGTATGCGCTTTCAAATCTTTTTTGGGGAGTTATTATTGATAAACTTGGAGCTCGTCAAACAGCCATTTTGGGGTTGGGAGTCTGGACAGTCACAATGATTATGGCTGGATTATCAAATACATATGAAATGTTTCTGATAAGCAGAATTATCCTGGGGTTGGGAGAAGGTATGATGATTCCGGTATCGGGAAAATTCATATCAAGCTGGTTTAACCGCCGGGAATTGGGAAAAGCCCAAGCGTCATGGATCACAGGCAATTACTTAGGTCCGGCTTTGGGGGCTATGATTCTTGTGTTCCTCATTGCTACTCTCCATTGGCAAGCAGCGTTTTTTATCCTTGCCGGTTTTAATCTGTTTATTAATATCCCTATGTTTTTATATTTAACAAGAAATACACCAGAAGAGCATCCGGGAGTAAGTGAACAAGAGTTGGCCTACATTCGTTTGACAGACGAAGAGGACGAGGTGACTGACCGGAAATTCACTCAGGATTTCCGCTATTGGATCGTTTGGTTCGGAATGCTAATCGCTTCTTTCCTGTTTTTCGGTATTAGCATATGGCTGCCGACGTATCTGGTTGAGGCACGCGGATTTGCTCAAGAGGGCATGAAAAACATTACATCAATTTCTTGGTTATTTGCTCTGTTATTTGTCCTTGCCTGCGGATATTTATCTGACAAGACGAGAAGACCCAGTTTAATGGCCACTATATTGTTCGGTATGACAGCGCTTTTTCTTGCTTATGCCATCGCGGCGCCGAATGCAATTGTTGCCGGCCTCTGTATGGGACTTGCCATGGGAGCGCAAGGAGGGGTCTTTCACTTGAGTAACCTTTTTATTGTTAAATTTTCTACACCTGAAACTGCAGGGCGTGCTGCCGGTTTGATGGGATTTACGAATATCATGGGGGGCTTCTCCAGTTATATCATGGGCTGGCTTCGTGATGCATCAGGTGGAAGCTTCAGTTCCTCAATCATTATGCTGATTGTTGCCTCACTACTCGGACTGCTGGCTTATCTTTTTACACTCAAAAAAGAAGCTGCCGAAACCCGCCTATTCAATAAAGCGGTTTAGCCAAAAAACGTATGGACGCATTATCTGGGCGTCTGTACGTTTTTTTTATTTATTTTCTATTGAATTTTCTTAAAAGTAAATATTGACAACGCTATCATAATCAATTAGGATTGGTTTATAAACAAAACAATGTTTCATATACAAAACAAAAGGTGGTTTTGTGTGTGGAAAAGGAGGATGTCGAAATGGCAAAAGAGAAATTTTCGGTTGAGGAGTTTGAGAAAAAGTACGTAGCAAGGCTGAAGGATCGCACGCTTGATTGGAACGTATTGAAGTTTCAGGAGGAAATTGACCCGAAATACAAGCGGGCACAGATGCGCTACATTGGCCGGGGAGCCACTGCAAATGCGGATTCCAATGTAATCACAGCAGAGCACTTTACATTGAGCACAATGGTATTGCCTCCGGGATGTGTCGGCCCTCTTCACTTGCATGATGATGTTGAAGAAGTGTTCTTCATTTTAAAAGGGCAGGTTACAGCACTTATTCAAGAAGTTGACTCCGATGAAGTGCATGAAATCAAACTAAATGAAAGGGATTGCATCAGCAGCCCTCCTGGAGTTTACCGCGGAATCCGCAATGACGGAGAAGAGGAAGCGTTAATGCTTGTAATGCTGGGTGCCAATAAACCTAATCTTCCGACCTATCCGGAAGGCAGTGCACTCGAAGAACTCCGCAAGCAGCGTGCCGCGGAAAGAGAAGCTATCATTAGCAAGTAAATATTCACAGTGATTGAACGGTGACAAGATGGGTCTTGTCTTATTTTGAAGAAGTGAGGCAAGACCTTAAAAGAGTCAAAGCTCTCTTACTATTAATAGGAGGTCCGGACGTATGCTAGGCATTACTCATTTACGCCATATCAGCTTGTTCACCCCTAATTTTGATGAGCAAGTTGCATTTTATGAAAACATATGGGGCTTGGATAAAGTGGATGCCCCCCAAGAAAAAGATACGTCTTATTTTCGAGGTGCAGGACCTGAGCATCATATTCTAAGTCTTCACAGAGGAGAAAAGACTGGACTGCATCATATCGCTTTTGGAATGGTGGATAAAAATGCGGTGGACCGGGCGGCGGAAATTCTCCAATCTAAAAACGTGTTAATCGTTGATCAACCGGGTTACTTCAATGAAGCAGGCGGCGGTTACGGACTTCGTTTCCTGGATCCTGAGAACCGTCTCATTGAGTTGTCTGCATGGGTTGAAGTACACACCTCCATCTGGAGTAAAAAGAATGTGGACCCTGTTAAATTAAATCATGTTGTCATGAATACAAAAAATCTGGACATGATTGTGGAGTTTTATACGGACGTGCTTGGTTTTAGAGTTACGGATTGGAGTGAACATCAAATGTCATTTCTAAGATGTAACAAAAAACATCATTCGATTGCTTTTAACCAAGGGGAACATGCCTCTGTCAATCACATTGCATACGAACTTGATTCGGTGAATGAGGTCATGAGAGGAATTGCCAATGTAAGGGAAGCTGGTCTAAAAGAATTATGGGGGCCGGGAAGACATGGTCCGGGAGATAATATTTTTTGCTATTTCCAAGATCCCGGTGGGTTTGTAATGGAGTATACCTGTTATCTTGAAACGATTGAAGATGAATCAGAGTGGCGGGCAAGGGTATGGAAACGTGTACCTCATCTTATGGACCAATGGGGCATAGCGGGTCCTCCAAGCCCTGAAGCACGGAAGGCGATGGGCGGTACACCGGATCCGGGATGGGTGACCACGATCAATACAAATTAAGTGATTTCATTCAAAGCGTTTTTTGAAGAATAAAAAGCAAGAGGCTTTCTCAATAATTGTCTTCTTGCTTATTTCTTCCATAGGATCCCCAAGGAAGGAGAAAGAACAAATGGATCTGGGTCTTAAAGGCAAAGTGGCCGTAATCATGGGTGGCACATCAGGGGTAGGTTTGAAGACGGCGGAAACATTCCTGCAGGAAGGCGCCAAAGTTGCCATTTGCGGCCGCAGTAAAGAGCGGATAGAGAAAGCGAGCAACCAGTTATTGTCATTCGGAAATAAAGGAGATATTTTTACCGGGCAGTGCGATGTTACATCGAAGGAAGATGTCGATACATTTATAAATGGTGCAGCAAAGTATTTCGGAGGCATCGATATTTTGGTGAATGCAGCGGGTCAAAGCGTTATGGGATACTTCTTCGATATCACAGATGAGCAGTGGCAAGAGCAAATTCAATTGAAATATTTTGCCATCATTTACGCCGTTCGTGCGGTACACCCTCATTTAGTCATGAGAGGGGGAGGTAGGATCATTAATATCAATGCGACACTTGCGAAAGAGCCGGAGCGGCACATGGTAGCAACAGCTGCTACACGTGCTGGACTTTTGAACTTAAGTAAAACATTATCTCAGGAACTTGCTGAGAATAATATCTTGGTAAATTCCGTCAGTCTTGGGCTCATTAGGACTGATCAATGGGAGAGAAGACGATTAAAAAATGCACCGGAGCAAGAGCCGGAAGAATACTATGCAGAATTGGCAAAGAAACGGAATATCCCGCTTGGACGGGTCGGAGAAGCGGAAGAAGTGGCTGATGTGATTGTTTTCCTTGCTTCTGATAAAGCGAGTTATGTCGCAGGTTCGACGATTGAAACGGCAGGAGCACTTGGGAAAGCACTTTAAATATATTGGATCGAGGGTTGGATGTGTAATGGAAACGAAACAACATGTGGAATATACAGTTGCAGATGCAGTTGTTAAAGAGCTGGTAAATGCTGGTGTTGAAGTCGCTTTTGGCATAGTGAGCATTCATAATATGCCTATTTATGACGCAATACTCAGAGATGGGAACATCCAGCTTATTTGTTCAAGGGGAGAAAGCGGAGCTGTCAATATGGCCGACGGTTATGCACGGGCGACAGGAAAGTTGGGGGTCGTCATCACCAGTACCGGTACCGGAGCAGGAAATGCTGCCGGTTCACTGGTCGAAGCCTGGGCTGCAGGAGTACCGGTGCTTCATCTGACAGGTGAGGTGGCATCTCCGTATCTTGGGACAGGAAAAGGATACATACATGAATGTAAAGACCAATTGTCGATGATGAACGGAGCTTGCAAGAACGCGGTTCGGTTGAGACAGCCTGAACAGGCATCCTCTTTGATGAAAAAGTCGATTCAAGAGGCTTTGGCAGCGCCTGCCGGCCCGGTATCTCTTGAAATACCTATAGACTTTCAATCTGCCATCATTGAAGATGTAACTCTTGAAGAAATAAAAGTTGAAAGTTTACCAGACACAAAACCGATTATTCCTGAGAAAGTTGCTGCGGTATTGGCTAAATCGAAAAGACCGGTCATTTGGGCAGGAAACGGTGTCAATGCTTCGGGAGCTTCGAAGCAACTTCGAAGACTGGCTGAACTGATTGGAGCTGCCGTTATTACAAGTCAATCAGGTAAAGGTTCCATCCCTGAAGATCATGAACAATGTATTGGACACTTTGCTGCTTATGAATCAACAAAAACATTTATGGAAAAAGCGGATTTACTCATCAGTGTCGGGGTCAGATTCAGAGGCAATGAAACTTCAAATTGGAAAGTGCCTGTACCCAAAGAACATATTTCAATAGATGCAGACTGGTTAGCGGTGAACAGGAATTATCATGCGACCATCGGATTGGTTGGAGATGCGAAAGAAATTTTAAGCAGCATGGTTGATATGCTGGAAAGACAAGCATTAGAGCCAAAGTCTTCCTATCTGGAAGAAGTCCGCCAGTTAAGAGATGAAGTCCGGACCCAACTACGGGAGACACTTGGACCTTATGAAATATTTTTGGATGGAATGAAGGAAGTGCTGCCTCGTGACACTATCTTGGTCCGGGACGTAACGGTTCAGGCGAATGTTTGGGGCAGCCGGTTATATGAAATCTATGAACCAGGCACTTCGATCCATGCTTCCGGAGGAGGAATCGGACAGGGGCTTCCCACGGCTATCGGAGCACAAATTGGCTGTAAAGATAAAACGGTCGTACTAATGGCAGGCGATGGAGGATTTATGGTCAATGCAGGGGAAATGGTGACAGCAGCCGAAGAAAAGCTTCCGTTGATCATCATTTTATTCGATGATTCAGGGTACGGTGTTCTTCGCAACATACAAGATGCGGCATATGGACGCCAGGTGGCGGTAGATTTATTAAGCCCTGATTTTGTAAAAATGGCTGAGGCTATGCACTTTGATGCAGTGCGGATTCATTCAGCAGATGAGTTTGTGGAAGAACTGAAAAAATCCTTGGACAATCGTAAACCTTCAATGATTGTTGTAGATATGGATAAGGTTGGACCTATGGCAAAGCCTTTTGGAGGGCCTCCAGGAGCAGCAGAGGCATTTAAACCGAAAAAATTATAACGAGGAGGCAAGAGCATGATTGAAACTTACCCGTATACATCAGGAAAATGCTTGATAAATGGGGAATGGAGAGAAATAGAAAAAACGGCAAAGGTCATTAATCCTGCCCATACAAATGAAGTAGTCGGCGAGGTCGCTTTGTGTTCTCCTGAATTGGTCAGTGAGGCGATCGATTCTGCGGCAGCGGCGTTCAAGGGATGGTCCCGTTCAAACATACACGATCGGGCAGCCCGGATGAATGAAGCAGCTGGAGAGTTGGAGCGAATCATAGAAGAAAGCGTTTCCCTGCTTGTCAGAGAAAATGGGAAAGCATTGGTTGAGGCCAAAATTGATTTGCTCAGATGTGTGGACGTGATGAGAGGGTCGGCACAGGAGTTACTTGAATGGTGGGAACCGGAAAAATACACTGGTAAACAAAATGTTCAGGTCAGAAGAAGGCCAAAGGGAGTAACAGCGGTTGTCACTCCGTGGAATTCACCAATGATCTTAACTTTTAAACGGGTAATCCCTGCCGTACTTACAGGCAATACAGTTATCGTGAAGCCTGCAACAAACTGCCCACTGACCATCATGAGTTTTCTGAAAGTAGTGGCCTCTTATTTTCCGGCGGGTGTCATAAACATTGTGACAGGTTCTGGAAGGGTGATCGGGGACATTCTTTGTTCTGATTCCCGTGTAAGAACTGTGGCATTTGTTGGAAGCACTGAAACCGGAAAAGATATTATGCGGAAGTCGTCCAGTACTCTTCAAAAATTATACATGGAGTTGGGAGGCAACGATCCAGCTATTGTTTTTGAGGATGCCAATCTTGATAAAGAAGCAATTGAGCGCCTGAAAATGGGGGTTTTACGTGCAGCCGGACAAGTCTGTTCCGCTGTTAAAAGGATTTATGTCCATGAATCCCGCTATGATGAGCTTGTGGAGAAAATGACGAAAGCTTTTGAAAGAGTGGTCGTAGGCGATGGTATCCAGCCTGAGGTAACGATGGGTCCATTAAATAACGAAGCACAATTCAACTACGTCACTGAACTGCTTGAAAGAACCTCCCAGTCAGGTGCGAATGTTGTAACAGCAGGAATTCAGTTGGATCCGGATACATGGAATCAGGGTTATTTCATGCTCCCTTCTATCGTAACCGGAGTTCAACAGGATAGTGAAATCGTTCAAGCGGAGCAGTTCGGTCCTGTCATCCCGATATTGCCATTTTCCACTGTTGATGAAGCGGTAGAAATGGCTAATGACAGCAGATTCGGGCTCAGAGCTTCTGTCTGGACGGAAAATGAAGAAACAGCAATCGAAGTGGCTGATCGACTTGAGGCAGGGGCAGTCTTCCACAATAACCACACTATTTTTAAAGACTTGAATCTTGATTTTCCTGGGTTAAAAGAAAGTGGCCTCTCCCGTGAAACAAGACATGGCAGCCTTGAACTATTCGCGGATTCATATGGGTTTGCTGATTAGGAAGGATGGAATTACATGAAATTGGGTTTGATCGGATGCGGAAATATAGGTGAATTTCTTTTGCAGGCAATCAATATTGATGGACTTTTGTCGGAAGGGGAAATCATTTCCGTATTTTCCCGACGGGAAGAAGTCGCAGCCAGGATTGCACAGAAGTTCGATGCAAAGTCCTATGGGGATATCGATTCATTTCTCAATTCTGGAATAGATACGGTCATTGAAGCGGCAACAGTCGAAGCCGCCCAAGAATATGGATTGAAAGTGCTTGAGAACGGCTTGGATTTAATATTAAGCAGCATCGGGGCAATGGCTGATGGAGAGTACGTTGAAAAGGTCCAAAAAGTTTGCCGAAGTAAAAATGTAACGATATCCCTTCCTTCTGGTGCGGTTGGCGGATTGGATATACTCAAATCTGCAAAAGCGATGGATGGCCTTGATTCAGTTTCCATCACTACGAGGAAGCCTCCAACCGCTTTGCCGGCAGACCAGACTTTGGAAGAAGAAAGAATCCTCTTTGAAGGGCCGGCAAGCGAAGCGATAAAAAAGTTTCCCAGAAATATCAATGTGGCGATTGTTCTCTCTTTAGCCGGACTGGGCCCGGATAAGACCAGCGTGAAAATTATCGCTGACCCGAATGTATCCAAAAACATACATTTGATTGAAGCGGCGGGATCTTTCGGAACCTTAAAGCTTGAAATCGAAAACAATCCGATGCCAAACAATCCAAAAACAAGCTTTTTGGCTGCCTTAAGTGTACTTGCCGCACTTCAAAATAAGGGTCAAAGTGTTCAGGTCGGATGATAAAGAGCAGGGAGGATATAAACAATGATTAAAACGGAAAAAAATTTAGAAGAGAAGTCAAAAGGCCAGATCATCGACCATTTGAAGCAAACTGTGCTCCCGGAGGAAGGGATCATTCCTGCTTATATCCTGGGAGATGAAGATGTTTATAATTTGGAACATGAAAAAGTATTTTTAAAAACATGGGTGTTTGTGGGCCACGAATCCGAGATTCCAAAGAAAAATGATTTTATAACTCGTGAACTAGCCGGTTATTCTATTATCATTACCCGAAGTGGGGAAGATGAAATCAATGCTTTTTATAATATGTGCACTCACAGGGGTATGAAGCTATGCCGTGCAGACAGGGGAAATAAACGTACTTTCCAATGTCCATATCACGGTTTCAACTTCAAGAATACCGGTGAATGTATTGGTGTCCCTTTACAAAAGGATATTTACGGCGAAGATTTTGATCGTTCAAACATGGGACTTAATCAAGTGAGGATAGAATCTTATAAGGGCCTTCTGTTTGCAACATGGAACGAAGAAGCCGAGTCTTTGGACGACTTTCTGGGCGAATTCAAATGGTACATCGATTTGCTTGTAGGGCGCGCAGAAATGGAAGTCATCGGAGAGCCACAACGTTTTATTGTTAATGCCAATTGGAAAGTAGGTTCCGATAACTTTGTCGGTGATTCTTATCATACGATGGTAACACATGGATCAATTGCAAAACTCGGGATGGTTCCAAGCGCAACTTACTCCAAGCAAGGATACCAGATCTATACTGACAATGGACATGGATTAAATTTGGGATTACCCAACCCTGTTTTCGCTTTTCCTGAAGAACTTAAAGAAGAATTTAAGTCAAACTTGACGGAAGAGCAGTTTGAAATATTAAGCAATATGAAAAATATGATTGGTAATATATTTCCAAATCTATCTTTCTTGATTTCACATACCGAAATAAAAGGTCAGCCGATTTCCAATACTTCTGTAAGAATGTGGAGACCGATCGGAGTGAATAAAATGGAAGTAACGGCATGGATGCTAGTTGAAAAAAATGCTCCACAAGAATGGAAAGACCGTTCAAGAGATGCATTTATCCTGACATTCAGTCCTTCCGGTATTTTTGAACAGGATGATACAGAGGTTTTCACAGATATCACATTGACAGCCTCTGGAAAAATGCCTTTTCAAAAGAACTTTAACTATAACTATACCATGGGCCTTCATCGTGAACCGGTGGACTTTGTAGGTCCTGGTGTGGCATACGGTGATAAATTTTCTGAAGCGAACCAGCGTAATTTCTACAAATATTGGTTGGAGCTGATGACCGAATAATAAAGTGATTAGAAAGGGGAAGGGACATGGATTTGGAGAGGTTGTTGGCAAATGCCGAGTTTGAACAGTGGCTGTATCACGAAGCGGCTTTACTAGACAACATAGAATTTGATGAATGGTTTGATTTGATGCATGCCAACCTTCTTTATCGGATGCCTGTCAGGGTAAATAAGGAGGGGACTGAGCGACCTGACTATTCAACAGAAATGTTCGCCTTTAATGATGATATTGAATTACTGAAACTCAGAGTAGACAGATTGAAAACGGATTATGCCTGGGCGGAGATTCCGCCTTCCAGAACCCGCCGTTTTGTCAGCAATGTTCGGGTGGATGAGTATAAAAAAGAGCAAAGAGCCAAAGTGAGAAGTTATTTGCTCATATATAGAAGCAGAAGCACGGACATTCACCATGATTTGATTTCCGGCGAAAGAATTGATGAGTTCTTATATGAAGATGGACAGTGGAAATTATCGAAACGTGATTTCATTGTTGATCAGTCGACAATTAATACTAGGAATCTGGCAATCTTTGTCTAATGGTTGGATCAATACAGTCAAACTAAAAGTCATGAAAGGAGCTTCATCTTAGAAGTTGAAGCTCCAAGTGCGAAAGAGGTTATCGATGATGGGAACAGCTTTACAGGATAAGGTGGTCATTGTTACAGGAGGAACATCTGGTATAGGAGAGGCGGTTGTGCGCCGGTTCATCCAGGAAGGAGCAAAGGTTGGTATTATCGGCCGATCTAAAGACAAGCTGGATAGATTGTCTGAAGAATTAGGGAACAGCTTGCTCGCGGTTCAAGGGGATGTAAGTCAATACGAGGATAATGAGAAAGTAGTTCAGGCAACCGTAGAGAAATTCGGTAAACTGGATGTTTTCATCGCAAATGCAGGGGTATTTGATGGTTTTGCAAAGTTTATAGATGTTGAACATGAGTCGGTGTCAGAAGCATACGATTATCTCTTTAATATCAATGTCAAAGGATCGTTTCTTGGAGCAAAGGCCTCGGTCAATGAATTATTGAAAACCAAAGGCAGCATCATCTTTACTGTTTCAGGGGCAAGCTTCTACCCTGATGGTGGCGGCGTTTGGTATACGGCAAGCAAGCATGCACAAATCGGTTTGCTGCGACAGCTTGCATTCGAACTGGCTCCAGATGTTCGTGTCAATGCAGTGGCTCCTGGAGGGACATTAACAGCACTCTCTGTCATTCCTCCATTACAGCCGTACGTAAAATTGATAGATAATGAGACTAAGGCAAAAAACATAAGGAAACGAAACCCTCTTCAAATAGCCATGTCATCTGAAGATCACGTTGGAGCCTATGTCCTTCTGGCTTCGGATGAATCAAGGGCTATCACTGGGGAAATCATTTCCAGTGATGGAGGATTGTCAGTCCGTGGACTGGGTTAATTGAAGTTTCCTTGAAAAGGAGTAAAATTCCGCTTGATTAAACCGTTATTTGGAAATAATCAAATCAACCAATTGGCTTTTGTCGTCAAAGATATTAAGGCAGCAAATGAAGCCTTCACAAAGTTATTGGGAATTAAAAAAACGGAACCCTTTTTGACGGGAGACAGCTCGGTTTCCAAGGTTATATACAAAGGAAAACCTACGGAGTCAAGATCTAAATTGGTTTTTTTGAATACACCAACTGTTCAATTTGAACTTATTGAACCGGATGAAAATCCCGGAACCATGCGGGAGTTTCTGGACAAGGTTGGTGAAGGAATTCATCATATCGCTTTTGATGTCGATTCAATTGATACCTATCTTCCGGTTATGGAGGAAAAGGGATATCCCGTTTTACAAACTGGTGAATTTACCTTTAGTGAAGGACGATACGTATATGTCGATACAGAAAAGGATCATAAAACTTTAATTGAGCTGCTTGAAAGTCAGGAACCAAGAGATACGGAATGGCAGAAGCCAGAGGATGAAAATAGGGGGCCTTTGTTAGGGACCAATAAAGTGGAGCAGCTTGCAATTGTTGTGAAAGATCTTGATGCAGCGGCAGATACTTATTGTCAATTACTTGGTGTAGAGAAGCCCGAAGTTATTTACTCGGCTCCAAGGGAATTGACGAATGTCATTTATAAAGGGGAGCCTACAGAAGCCAAGTCGAAATATTTGTTTATTCAGACTCCATTGATTCAACTTGAATTGATTGAGCCTGGCGACTCTCCGAGTACGTGGAAAGATCACCTTGATACGTATGGGGAAGGTGTTCATCACATATCATTTGTAGTAAATGATATGGATGAAAAAGTTAAGATGCTTGAAGAGATGGGGTACCCGGTTATACAAACAGGTAACTTTTATAATGGAAAAGGCCGATATGCATACATGGATACGACCTCCACTTTTAAAGTCATCATTGAATTATTGGAGCGTTTTTAACTTCATTCAGCAGAAAACTCCCACTTTTGTAAGTGGTGAGATGAATGCATATTAGTATTCCATTCAGTGGGGGATCAAACCCCGGCTGAATAAAATCAAAGCCTCCGGCGGATGCCACAGATTTTCAGAGGAAATTATCGAGCGGATCTCGATAAAATCTGGGCGCAAATACGCCAGGGCGCATTTGATTTCGGTCACCATTAGTATAGTTAATGCCTTGCTGAATGGACTGTATTTGTCTATTAAAGGCCAAATTTTAGGAATGGGGATTGTTATGAAAGCACAAATTGCATGGAAGGTCGGAGGCCAGCAAGGAGAAGGTATTGAAAGCACGGGAGAAATCTTTTCCGTCGGCCTGAACCGGCTGGGTTATTTTTTATATGGATATCGCCACTTCTCATCCAGAATCAAAGGCGGTCATACGAATAATAAGATTCGTGTGAGCACAGAGAAGGTAAATGCAGTATCGGGTGATTTAGATATCCTTGTGGCTTTTGACCAAGAAACAATTGATTTGAATGAACATGAACTGACAGAAGAAGGCATCATTATTGCTGATGCTAAATTCAACCCGACGAAGCCGGAAAGCTCAAAAGCTCAGCTGTATGCCGTCCCATTTACGGAAATTGCTTCTGAACTGGGCACTTCTTTAATGAAGAATATGGTTGCTATTGGCGCTACATGTGCTGTGATGAATCTGGAGGTTGAGGTTTTCAGCAGTGTCATCAGAGAAATATTTGGAAGAAAAGGCGAAGAGATCGTTCAGAAGAATATGCAGGCGATGCAGGAAGGGTATTTGTATATGAAAGATAGCCTGGGAGGCTCAGGGTCTTCATTATCTCTTGCTGAAGCTGATGGCATAAGAAGAATGTTCATGATCGGAAATGATGCCATTGCTCTGGGGGCTTTAGCTGCAGGAGTTCGTCTGATGCCTGCTTATCCAATTACACCAGCTTCTGACATCATGGAATATTTGATTAAAAAATTGCCGAAAGTCGGCGGCACCGTTATTCAAACAGAAGATGAAATTGCGGCTGTAACAATGGCGATTGGCTCGAATTATGCAGGGACCCGTGCTTTTACGGCTTCCGCAGGTCCGGGATTATCACTGATGATGGAGGCCATTGGACTATCCGGAATGACTGAAACACCGCTAGTTGTCGTGGATACACAGCGGGGAGGCCCTTCCACAGGGTTGCCGACAAAGCAGGAACAGTCTGATTTGATGCAAATGATTTATGGAACACATGGGGAGATTCCAAAAGTAGTCATTGCTCCGAGCACAGCGGAAGAAGCTTTTTATGATACAGTTGAAGCCTTTAATATTGCGGATGAATACCAATGTCCAGTCATTCTCTTGTCCGATTTGCAGCTTTCTTTGGCCAAGCAGACAGTCAATCCGTTTGATCTGAGCCAAGTAGAGATCCGACGGGGGAAACTGATGAAAAAAGTGGAGGCTCAAGAAGATAAGTCGATCTATTTCAAACGTTTTGAAATAACTGATGACGGGATTTCACCGAGAGTCCTTCCGGGGACAAAAAATGGCATCCACCATGTGACAGGACTGGAGCATGATGAAGAAGGACGGCCGAACGAAACGGCCCCGAACCGGAAAAAGCAAATGGTCAAAAGGATGCGCAAGCTAAGCAACTTTGTAGAAAAATTCCCGAATCCCATTGCTGTACACTCGCCTCATGAACAAGCAGATTTGCTGCTTATCGGCTTCAATTCCACAAGGGGTGCCATTGAAGAAGCGATGGAGCGGCTTGAAAAAGAGGGAGTCAAAGTAAACCATGTGCATATTCGGTTAATCCATCCGTTTCCGGCAGATCAGGTAAGGCTCTATATTGATTCAGCCAAACATGTCCTGGTTCTGGAAAATAATGCGACCGGCCAACTGGCCAATATCATCAAAATGAACGTGGGATATATTGATAAAATTCACAGCCAATTGAGGTTTGATGGTGACCCATTCTATTCAGAGGATGTCTATAAAGCGAGCAGGGAGGTGCTGGAGCATGGCTACGTCAACATTTAAAGACTTCAGAAATGGTGTAAAGCCCAATTGGTGCCCTGGCTGCGGAGACTTTTCGGTTCAAGCGGCCATCCAGCGCGCAGCCGCCAATGTTGGACTGACACCTGAAGAACTTGTCCTTGTTTCTGGCATCGGATGCTCCGGCCGGATCTCGGGTTATATCCGGTCTTATGGATTCCATGGGGTGCATGGACGTGCACTGCCGATTGCCCAGGGAGTGAAGATGGCCAATCGTGACCTCACTGTGATTGCAGCCGGTGGTGATGGAGATGGGTTTGCTATTGGAATCGGCCATACAATCCATGCCATGCGCCGTAATATGGATATCACCTATATCGTGATGGACAACCAAGTCTACGGATTGACAAAAGGTCAGACCTCACCACGCTCGGATGATGGATTTGTTACTTCTTCCACTCCGGATGGATCCATTGAGAGAGCGCTCTCGCCAATGGAGACGGCATTGATCAGTGGAGCAACATTTGTGGCCCAGAGTTTTTCGTCAGATATAATAGATCTGACGGCCACAATTGAAGCTGGGATTCAGCATAAAGGATTCTCCATCATTAACGTGTACAGTCCTTGCGTAACCTACAATAAGGTGAATACGTACGAGTGGTTTAAAGAGAACTTGACCAAGCTGACGGATATTGATGGTTATGATCCAACAAATCGTACAATGGCCATGAACACTTTAATGGAGAACAACAGCCTTGTAACGGGAATCATCTACCAAGAAGAGCGGCCTTCGTACCAGGAAATGGTGAAAGGATATGCTGACAAACCTTTGGTGCAGTCCCAGACCAACTTGGAACCAGAACTTTTCCAAGAGCTTGTCAATGAATTTATGTGAAGCTTTTCGGGTTAACAAACTGAACAGCGGCGTATTTTACGGAAGGAGATGATCGAATGGCTAAATTTACACGAGTAGACCAGGATACTTGCATTGCCTGTGGTGCTTGCGGAGGAGTGGCTCCCGATATTTTCGATTACGATGATGAGGGATTTTCTTTTAGCATATTAGACGATAATCAGGGAATCACCCCCGTAGAAGGCGAATTGGAGGATGACTTGATGGATGCTTTGGATGGATGCCCAACTGAATCAATTAAAATTCAGGACAAACCATTTGCCCATATAGAGGAAGAAAAGGCAGTGTAAAAATAAATTAAAATCGATGGGAGGAGAGATTAGGTTCTCTCCTTATTTTATTTACAAAAAAAGTGACCTGAAACGTAGAATACATGAGATTCGGGTTTTTTCTTTTTCCTATCGCTACTGGCTCATCGCTGAAATGTGGGCTTGTTTTAAAAAAGCAGTTGTTAACTTCCGAAATTGAGCAGGCCGGGAATGACCAATCGAATTTCCTCTTGATTAAATAGCTTCTAAATCTACTATTTTTATAATTTCATTTCCCTATAATAAATTTGGTTATCCGCAGTTCAAGGATGAAGGACAATATGATGATAACCGTGTGCATGATCACGCCAAGAATCGTTATGAAAGGATTGGTTGATAAAGTTGTCTAGTCCAATGTATTTAATTTTGTCAATTGTATTCAGATTATTTACTTTACACAGAAAACTTAATGTATTATGATAATAATTGTATCCAATATCCAAAATGAAAATAAACCTACAAAAAGGTGATTTTATGCATAGGTCATGGTTGTTTGTACCGGGAAGCCAGGATAAATACCTAAAAAAAGTAAAGGAGCTTAAGACAGATGTAATTATTTTTGATTTGGAAGATTCCGTTATTAAGGCAAAAAAAGACGAAGCAAGAGTCAAAGTTTCAGAGGCAATCAGTGATATGCGGACAAAAGTAAATTTTGTAAGGGTTAATGGAATATATACTGAATTTTTCATAGATGATCTCGAAAAATTGGTAAGGCCTGGCTTAACTGGCATTGTTCTTCCGAAAGTCAACAAAAGGGACGATATGATTATCGCCGATTATATGTTGGATCAAATTGAAAAGAAACACTTACTTGAGCCTAAGTCGGTAACGATTGTTCCTATTATCGAATCTGCCAAGGCTCTTCATAATGCATATGATATTGCATCCTCTTGCAATAGGGTCAAGTGCTTGGCATTTGGGGCTGAAGATTTGATGTTGGATATGAATATCAAATCAAGTAATGGAATAGAAACATTATATGCACGTTCAAAGATGATAGAGGTCTCCAAAGCCTCAAGCATAGGTCCCCCTATTGATCAAATTTATCCGAATTTAGCTGATATGGAAGGGCTGAGGAAGGAAGCGGAAAACGGAAGAAATTTGGGTTTTCAAGGGAAGCTATTGATTCACCCAAACCAAGTTGAAACGATTAACGAAGTTTTTACACCAACAATTGAAGAGATTAACGAAGCGAAAGAAGTTATAGAAAAGTACCACAAATCGATAGTGGAAGGATTTGGCGTATCAAAAGTTAATGGAAAAATGATAGATGCTCCTATTGTGGAAAAGGCAAAAAGGATTCTTGATTATGCTGAAAGAAACAAAACAACATAAGAGTCACTGTTGTCGTGAAACCTTACAAAGAGGTGAAAAAGGATGCTTCCATTAAAAGGTATAACCGTTGTTACATTGGAGCAAGCAATTGCAGTTCCATTTGCAACGCGCCAATTGGCCGATCTGGGGGCAAGGGTCATTAAAGTAGAACGTCCGGTGACGGGTGATTTTGCAAGAAATTATGATACAACAGTAAATGGATTATCAAGTCATTTTGTTTGGTGCAATCGTTCAAAAGAGTCCATTGTCCTAGATTTGAAAAATGAAAGAGATCAAGAAGTATTCGATCGCTTGCTAGAAATAGCCGATGTTTTTATTCAAAACCTTGCTCCTGGGGCATTGGAGAGAATGGGGTATGCCCAAAAAAAATTGATTCAAAAACACCCAAAGTTAATTATATGCAGTTTATCCGGCTATGGGAGCGGAGGGTTATATCAGAACAAAAAAGCATACGATCTGCTTATTCAATGTGAATCTGGCCTTGTTTCAATAACGGGAAGCGAGGACACCCCTTCTAAGGCGGGAATATCAATCGCCGATATAGCCGGGGGCATGTATGTATACTCGGGGATTCTTACAGCACTTTTAAACCGTGAAAAATCAGGTAAAGGTACAATTTTGGAAGTCTCGATGCTGGAGGCCCTTGGTGAATGGATGGGGTATCCGATGTATTATGCTGCATATGGAGGAAAAGATCCAGAAAGGACGGGTGCTAGTCACTCAACGATCTATCCGTATGGACCTTTTACATGTAAAGAGGGGAAAAAAGTTTTCCTGGGCATACAAAATGAAAGGGAATGGGCCAGCTTTTGCGAGCATGTACTAAAAAAACCTTCTCTTGTGACAGACGCGAGATTTATGAACAATACAAACAGATCAAAAAATCGAGAAGAGTTAAAAGAAATCATAGAGAACCAATTTAAAGAAATGTCTATTCATGATGTTATTTCAAAATTGGAAAAAGCAAAGATAGCCAATGCAAGACTAAACACACTGAAAGATTTCTTTGAACATCCACAGTTGGAAGCACGTGAACGATGGAGGACGGTTAAAACCACAGCCGGCAGTATTGCTGCTTTAATTCCCCCGGTTACAATGGAAGGATTCGAACCGGTCATGGATCCGGTACCGGCTTTGGGAGAACATACTGATGCTATTTTGACGGAGTTGGGATTAAGCTCTTTTTCTAACGAATAGAAGCAGATTAATTTTTTTCGAAGAGGGAGGATGGAAATGGGTATAAAGGAAGGCTGGACAAGCCGATTTTACGAGGATTTTGAGGTGGGAGATATCTATCCGCATCCTTTGGGGAGAACCGTCACAAAAACAGACAATATCTGGATGACTTTGCTTACACAAAACACCAATCCCATTCATTTTGATGACTATTACTCAAAGCAGACAGAGTTTGAAAAACCATTGGTTGATTCAACGTTTACGCTTGCACTTGTTACAGGTCAATCAGTCACTGATATATCTCAAAATGCGATGGCAAATTTGGGATGGGATGAAATACGCTTGCCAAATCCTGTGTTTGAGGGAGATACGATTTATTCCTATTCTAAAGTGCTTCATAAACGTGAATCCAAGTCGCGCAATAATGTTGGCATTGTTCATGTGAAAACTGTGGGATATAACCAAAAAGGCGATATTGTCATCACCTATAAGCGAACGTTTATGGTCTATAAAAGAGATAAGGCTCCAAACAGAGAGAGTTATTTGCTAAAGCGGGTGTTGGAAAAGGACAAGGATTAAGCTATAGATAAATTGTTTAAAGCGGGAGGCATGATGAATATGGCTGTAAGTGCGCCTGAGGAATTGGACCTGATCAGAAAAAGCATAAAAGCATTATGTTCAAGGTTTCCTGAATCATATTGGAGAGAGATGGATGAAAAAAAAGCTTATCCCGAAGATTTCATTCAAGCATTGACAAACGAAGGCTGGTTATCCATTTTAATACCAGAAGAATACGGTGGATCTGGCCTCGGAATGGTGGAAGCAAGTATTATTCTCGAAGAAATCAACCGTTCGGGCGGGAATGCAGGAGCCGGCCATGCTCAAATGTACACGATGGGTTCCATTCTTAGATATGGAAACGAAGATCAAAAGCAGCGCTATCTTCCGAAAATCGCCAGCGGAGAACTACGGCTTCAGGCCTTTGGAATTACCGAGCCTACTGCGGGAAGTGATACGACTAGCATAGAGACAAGAGCTGTCAGAAAAGGGGACAAATATCTAGTCAATGGACAAAAAATATGGATTTCCCGTACCCAGCATTCTGATCTGATGCTGTTGCTTGCCAGGACCACGCCCAAAGACCAGGTAAAAAGAAAGACAGAAGGATTAAGCTTATTCATTCTAGATATGCAGGATCAAAAAAATAACATAACCATCAGGCCCATAGATACGATGATCAATCATTCAACAACGGAGGTGTTTTTTGAAAACGCCGAAATTCCCGTGGAAAATTTAATTGGTGAAGAAGGAAATGGTTTTAAACAAGTCCTCAGCGGGATGAACGCTGAACGTATCCTAATCGCTTCAGAATGCATAGGGGATGCAAAGTATTTTGTGGATAAGGCCGTTCAATATGCAAATGAACGTGTTGTTTTCAACCGTCAGATCGGTGAAAACCAAGGGGTGCAATTTCCAATAGCACAAGCATATATGGATGCAGAAGCGGCTAAGCTGATGCGTGATCAAGCTGCTGAATTGTTTGATGCCGGGGAAAATTGCGGTGCGGAAGCAAACATGGCCAAATACCTTGCGTCCGAGGCTTCATGGAAAGCTGCGAACGCAGCGATGAATACGTATGGGGGTTACGGATTTGCTTCTGAATATAATATAGAGCGTAAATTTCGTGAGGCACGCCTTTTTATGGTGGCGCCAGTTACGAATAATCTTGTCACAAGCTATGTCGCACAGCATGTGTTGGGGTTGCCTCGTTCTTTTTAAAGTACGCCGGTTTTTTGGAATATTTGTTTAAAAAGCTTTGTTTTGTCCAACTCAGCGCCTATCGACTGGCAGAAGTTGCGCCTTCTCACCCTTTACTTCGTCGAAAGTGCTCCAATCTGCGATAAAAAGGCGCTTGCGATTTTTTTTATAAAGAAAGAGGTGTGTGTTGTGGGAATAAGTCAAAGGCTGGCTGAATATATTCACGATATCAAATATGAAGATTTGCCAAAAGACGTTGTTGAATTTACTAAACTATGTATCTTGGATTACTTTGGTTCTGCTATTGCCGGGTCAACTAAGCAGCCCATACAAATGATTGAGGAAATGGTACGGGAACTGGGTGGAGAGTCCCAGGCAACTCTGATGACAGGCGGAAGAAGTTCCATAACCAACGCGGCGCTTGTCAATGGGGCGGCAAGTCATATCATGGAATTAGATGATATCCATAAAACATCCATCATCCATGCCGGAACTGTCATCATTCCTGCTGCTATAGCTGTGTCAGAGTGGAAAGAATCAAGTGGAAAAGATTTAATCACGTCTATTGTTGCAGGATACGAAGTTGCCTATAGAATAGGCGAAGCAGTCACGCCGTCACACTATTACTATTGGCATAATACCGCAACGTGCGGTACGTTCGGAGCTGCTGCATCAGCAGGAAAGCTACTAAATTTAAATAAAGAGGAATTAATTCATGCACTTGGAAGCGCCGGAACCCAAGCCGCGGGCTTGTGGGAGTTTATCGAGGACGGAGCAATGTCTAAACAGCTGCATCCCGGAAAAGCTGCGATGAATGGGGTAATCAGCGCCCTTCTGGCACAGAAAGGTTTTACCGGCGCAAGTGAAATCCTAGAAGGACGACGCGGATTCTTTGAAGCAATGAGTAAAGAATATGATGTGAAAAAAGTTACCCGAGGGCTTGGTAACCAATTTAAGATCACGGAAAATTCTTTTAAAATCCATGCCTCCTGTCGTCATACACACCACGTAATGGACCTCATGATCGAACTTCATCACGAGGATAGACTCTCCTTTGAAGAAATCGATAAAATAGTCATCTATACTTATCAAACCGCTATCGATATTACCGACAACAACCAGCCCAGTACGGAATATGCAGCCAAGTTTAGCATCCAATTTTGCACCGCATTGGCATTGTTACAGGGGAATGGGGACTTCGACCAGTTTAATCAAAGAACACTTTGGGATCCAAAAATTCGTAAGTTGATGAATCGCGTATTTGTTAAGACTGATTCCGAAATGACAAGCTCATATCCGAAAAAATGGGGAGCGAAGGCTGAGATCTTCCTAACGTCGAGGAGTGTGATTACTAGAGTGACCGACTTTCCGAAAGGTGACCCAGAAAAACCGGTAACTAAAAAAGAACTGCTCGCTAAATTTATGAAAATGGCCTCAATGATGCCCAAACAGCGGCTTAAAAACTTTACTGACAAACTAATGGACTTGGAGAATTTGAGTGAAATTGGACCGATTATGAGTTTCATAGAAGAGAGTAATTTTGAGAGAGTCAGGGAAGGACAAACTTAAATTCAAGAGGGAGATTGCATGGAGAGCTATTTATTGACAGAACAAGACCGTTCTACTTTACAGAGCAAGGTAACAAACAAACTACGGGAAGTAATTTTAACGGGGCATTTTAATATGGGTGACCGATTGGTTCAAGAAGAGTGGGCAGACAAACTTGGGGTCAGCCGTATGCCCATAAGGGAAGCTTTGGTTCAGCTGGAAAAGGAGGGCCTTGTCCGGATCGAACCGCGGAGGGGTGCCATTGTAACTCCGATATCTGTTGAAGATATTAAGGAAATATACCAATTAAGGGTGTTGCTTGAGGGGGAGGCGGTGGAACGTGCCCTTCCTTATATTGAAGAAGAGGATATCAAGGAGCTTTCTAGGTTGGACAGCATGATGAGATCATTGGGCAACACGGAAGAGGACGTTGAAATATATATGAGATTAAATATCGAATTCCACCATATTTTGCGGCGTGGATGTCCTTGGAGAAGAATTCATGACATGATCGATACACTTTGGAAAGGGATTCCGCCATATACGCCAAGCCTATTGGCTGACCATTTGGAGGAAACTCATAAGGAACATGGACTGATGATCGAAGGGATTAAACAAAGGGATGCCAAAAAGCTTCGAAAAGTAATAGAAAGGCATATTTTAAGGACTAGGGATAATTTGATCGAGGTAATCCTGGAAGCCGAAAAGGAAACAAACAGGAGCAGAAGTAAAGATTTTTAAAAAAAATGTAAGCGCTATATTAGAGGAATGGAGGCTATGAGATGACTAAGGTTATTCAAAAAACAGGAAAAGTGGCGGTCATGATTGAGCCGGAAAAGCTGTCCTACCAGGAGTATGAAATCCCGGAGCCGGAAAATGGGGCAGTTGTACTGAAGGTAAGGAGAACAAACATATGCGGCTCCGAGCTTCATATATGGCAGGGGCTGCATCCGACGAAAAGAAAGGGAGTGCTTGGGCATGAGATGATAGGGGAATTATATGCAGCCGGAAAAGACGTGACCACGGACTACGCCGGCAATCCCATCAAAATAGGGGACCGTATTGTATCTGCATACTACATTACGTGCAGAAAATGTACACCTTGTGTAGAAGGTAAATTTCACTTATGTGAACATGCATACGACTTCTGGAATAAGGATCCGGAGGAATCACCGCATTTTCATGGAACCTATGCAACGCATTATTACATCCACCCTGACCAGTATTTTTATAAAGTACCGGATAATGTTTCGGACGTGTCGGCAGCAAGTGCCAATTGTGCGTTATCACAAGTATACTTCGGCATAGACAAGGCACGGGTTACTTACAATGAATTTGTTGTCATCCAAGGAGCAGGGGGCCTCGGTTTGAACGCAATTGCCGTAGCTAAGGAAAAAGGGGCCATTGTCATCGTGATTGACGGAGTGGAAAGCAGGCTTGAGCAGGCTAAACAATTCAGGGCGGATTATACGTTGAATTTTAATGACTATCTCTCAACGGAAGACTTGGCCGATGCGGTCAAGCAATTAACGGGCGGTAGCGGTGCGCACGTCGGAATAGAATTAACGGGAAATCCTAAGGCTTTTGCAGAAGGTATTTATTTCATCCGACCTGGCGGAAGATTTGTAAGTATTGGAAATATTACCCCTGGGAAGCTTGTAGAGTTCGACCCAGGCTTACTGACAAGGAAATCCATTGATATCATATCAGCTGTTCGTTATGACCCTTGGTATCTATATAAATCATTACAGTTTCTATCTGCCAATGATGGAAAATATCCTTTTGACAAAATATTGGATGCTGAGTTTTCGTTGGATGAGATCAAAACGGCGCTGGATAAATCGGCATCAAGGGAAGTGACGAGAGCAACCATTTTGGTCAATCAAGATTAACTTTTTATGATGTTAGGGAGGTGGCTTTTAAACGGTTTGGGTCAATCTTTTTAACTTCATTCAGCGGAAGTCTCCCACTTTTGTAAGTGGTGAGATTTAAGTATATAGGTATTCCATTCAGTGGGGGCAAACCCAGCTGAATAAAGTTAAAGCCTCCGGCGGATGCCAAAGATTTTCAGAGGAAATTTACCGAGCGGAGTTCGATAAAAATCTGGCCGCAAATACGCCAAGGCGCATTTGATAAAATGGAGGGATAAAAATGAGTCAAACAAAGTTGTATGTTTTGGATACCGGGAGAATGAGGATGGATAAAAATTTTATGGTTGCCATGCATAACCCCGCAAACATTGATAATCCTAACCCGCCAGCTGAATTTATCGAGTTTCCTGTGTACGCTGTTCTGATAGACCACCCTGATGGAAAAATATTGTTTGATACTGGCTGTAACCCGGAAGGTATGGGTAAGGAAGGCCGCTGGCCGCAGGCTACTCAAAAAATGTTCCCTCTCTTTCAGGATGAATCTTGTTATTTGATTAACCGTCTTGAACAGTTGAAGGTGAGACCGGAGGATATCCGATACGTGGTTGCCTCCCATCTTCATCTTGACCATGCAGGATGCCTGGAACTGTTTACGAATGCAACGATCATAGTCCATGATACTGAATTGTCCAATACGATGAAGCAATATGCAATGACGAAAGAGATGGGTGCCTATATATGGGCCGATATTGATGCCTGGATTAAAAAAGATCTATCGTGGAGAACAATCATGCCTAATGAGGATGAAATTGAACTTGCCAGTGGCATTAAAATATTGAATTTTGGTGCAGGGCATGCTTGGGGACTTTTGGGGCTTCACATAGAACTGCCTGGAGAGGGAGGGATTTTACTTGCATCCGACGCCGTGTATTCAGCAGAAAACTATGGGCCGCCAGTCAAGCCCCCAGGGATTATTTATGATTCCATCGGTTATATAAATACAGTTGAGAAAATCAAGAAATATGCAGAAAGAACAAATAGTCAAGTATGGTATGGGCATGATACCGAGCAATTTCATAGATTTATAAAATCGACGGAAGGATTCTATGAATAATTCAGGTTAATCTCATGAGGTGTCGCAGTGTTCATGAGATTGATTCCTTTAGGCAGGAATTAGTACGTTGAAAGGACAAGATGGGAATGGATGAAAAAGCATTTCAATTTGGTTCATTTATAGATGGGGAAGAAATAAAAGGGCTCGGTAGAAAAGAATTGGAAGTTCTTAACCCATATAACCAGAAGGTAATTGGGACCATATCCTGTGGAGTTGTTAATGACGTAAAACTCGCCGTCGCTGCTGCCGATAAGGTTTATCATGAAACAATGAAAAAAATGCCAGCTTATGAGCGCTCAAACATTCTCCGTCATGCAGCCGACCTATTGGAACAAAAATTTGAAGATTTTTCAAGATTGCTTACTCTTGAAGCTGGGAAGCCAATCCGTGAGAGCAGAGGAGAAGTGACCCGTGCTTTACAAGTTTTGCGTCTTGCGTCCGAAGGAGCAAAAAATATTTTCGGAGAACAAATACCATTGGATATTGCCGTTGGAGGCACAAACCAGATCGGTTTTACAAAGCGGGTCCCACTAGGAGTAGTAGCAGCTATTACCCCTTTTAATTTTCCATTAAACTTGGCGCTCCATAAAATTGCTCCTGCCATCGCAGCGGGCAATACAGTCGTCCTTAAGCCTGCAGAAAAAACACCATTGTCTTCCGCTATGCTTTATAAACTTTTTGACCAGGCAGGTTTGCCAAAAGGAGCCCTTAATGTCGTAATGGGGCTTGGGACTGAGTTGGTGGAAACGCTCGTGACAGATCCATTGGTGAAAAAAGTTTCATTTACCGGAAGTAATGAAGTGGGCTGGAAAATAGATGAGATGGCAAAGAGAAAAAAAGTGACATTAGAGTTGGGGTCGAATGCTCCTAATATTATCTTTTCTGACTGTGATCTGGACCATGCTGTTCAATCGATTGTACTGGGAGGATTTACTTTCGCAGGACAGGCCTGTGTTTCTGCGCAGAGAATTTATGTACAAAATGAAATATACGATGAATTTATCAATAAATTGGTCACTGAGTTAAAAGAACTAAAAATGGGTGACCCGCTTGATGAGGCAACAGAGCTAGGGCCAATGATTACGGAAGAAGCAGCCAAAAGAGCTGAAACCTGGATTTTGGAAGCGAGAGAGCAGGGAGCTCACATCGTCTTGGGTGGCAATCGCAGAGGAACAATGGTGGAGCCAACAGTAATCACTAATGTGAATCCCCGGATGAATGTAGTATGCGCTGAAGTTTTTGCTCCTATCGTCAGCATTATACCGTTTACTGATGAAAAGGAAGTAATTAAGAAAGCGAATCAATCAGAATTCGGTCTGCATGCAGGGATTTTTACAAACAACATCAATCGTGCGATGCAAATGGTGGACGCTATAGAAACAAGCGGGGTTTGGATTAATGAATCATCGGTCCGCCGGTATGACCACATTCCTTATGGAGGGATTAAAAATAGCGGCTTGGGCAAGGAAGGCATCAAATATGCGATTGAAGGAATGACGGACATAAAGTTTGTTGGCATTAAGCTTATTTAGTCTGAGTCGCTGAACGATAAAACTCTTAAAAAAGGATGGGTTGATAGTGAAGATTAAATCAGCAGTCTTGCGTGAATCCGGGGCGCCTACTCCTTATGCGGAAAGTCGGCCGATTAAAATTGAAACTCTGGAATTGGACTCCCCTCAAAGGGGAGAAGTGCTTGTTCAAATTAAAGCGGCCAGTTTATGCCACTCGGATTTGTCTGTCATGGACGGAAGCAGGCCAAGACCGCTGCCGATGGCATTGGGGCATGAGGCTGCTGGAATTGTTGCAAAAGTGGGAGAAGGCGTTACTGATCTTGCGGAAGGAGATCATGTCGTTTGCGTCTTTGTGCCCAGCTGTGGACAGTGTATTCCATGTAAAGAGGGCCGACCGGCGCTTTGTGAACCAGGTGCTGAGTCCAATACTGCAGGCACCTTATTGTCAGGAGGAAGACGGCTGCATACAGAAACGGAAAATATTAACCATCATGTCGGCGTTTCAGCTTTTTCCGAATACACCGTTGTATCAAGGCATTCATTAATAAAGGTTGAAAAGGATATTCCGTTTGAGAAGCTTGCCCTATTTGGGTGTGCAGTCATTACAGGTGTAGGTGCAGTAATAAATACGGCAAATATCAAGTTAGGCAGCACAGTTGCGGTCGTTGGACTTGGAGGAGTAGGCTTAAGTGCACTTATTGGTGCCATTGCAGCGGGAGCGAGTAAAGTAGTTGCAATAGATATAAATGATAGTAAGTTGCAGCTTGCAAAAGAGCTGGGGGCAACGCATACTTTTAATTCAAAGGATCCGGATGCCGTCCATTCTATTCGTGAACAAACAAGTGGAGGGCTGGATTACGTATTTGAAACGGCTGGAGCTGTATCAGCAATGGAAGTTGCATACCAAATTACGAAAAGGGGCGGTACCACTATTACCACCGGCTTGCCGCATCCAGAACATCATTTTTCCTTCCCATACTTAACCTTGACGGCCGAGGAAAGGACCTTAAAGGGTTCTTATGTAGGAAGTTGTGTACCAAACCGGGATATTCCAAGATTTATAGATCTATTTAAACAAGGCCGCCTCCCGGTTGACAGACTGCACAGCGAAACCATTTCTTTGGAAGATATTAATGAAGGATTTGACAAGCTGGCAAAAGGAGAATCACTTAGGATAATTATAAAAATGTAGAATAGAAATATGAAGATACACTTACGTTAAGGGCTTTTGCAGGCTCTTTTTCTTTTTAAAGTAACTGATACACTTTGAGGATTCAATATTTCCAATTGATAGCTTTGATGGGCCGTGCTGTTTGATTTTTTTGCAAAGACAGTTTATCAGAGCGGTGTACAGCAACTCTTAGCATCCATTGTATAACTTTGTTTAAACTAAAAACCCCCTTTAAGTAGCCAGGCTTTATTTTTTTACCTGTCTACTTAAAGGGGTATATCAATCTCAAGAAAGCTTTTTTTACAATCTCTATTAGCGCTGTAAATACGCATTTTCCCGATGTTTCCTCTTCCAATTTCAAGATTAAAGGGATGTTATTTTTATTTTCGTGAATCTTTAAAATAATACAAATATAACGACTTTGTTTCCAACAGGTCTTTTGCAAGATTCAAGATAATAAGAAATAATTCTATCCTTCTATAATGGATGCCCGATAGTTTCTTCAACTATATAAATAATCTTGTTCGAATGAATAAGTTCCCGAAGACTTTGAATGTATGGATAGAGATATAAATCTTGATCGAGTTCAGGAACTAATTCTGATATACGGCTTAATACAGCACTTGAGGCAGATCCAGGCGATAAATCCTCTTCAATTAAATGAAAAGCTTGATAAATTGATAGCAGTTCGATTGCTAAAATAAATTCAAGTTTCTCTGCTATTTTACGTGCTTTTTTAGCCGCATTATACCCCATTGCCACATAATCCTCTTGATCGGCACTAGTCGAAATATTATCTACAGTCGATGGGTGCGATAATATCTTCATATCATTTAACAAACCTGCTTGTGTATATTGAGGAATCATAAGTCCTGAATTTAATCCCGGCTTCTCTACAAGGAAGGAAGGTAAATCGGAAAGCCTGCTGTTTATAAGGCGGCTATTCCTTCTCTCTGACATTTTTGCGATAGCAGTAGCTGCAATACATGCGGAATCTAGTTCAATACCTATATAGGATGAATCACAATTACACCCGGATATTGCCCTTGCATTTTCTTCATCGGGCCATATAATTGGATTATCACAACAAGCATTCATTTCAATATCAAAAGTTTTTAACGCATCATTTAATGTTTTCTTTGCTGCCCCATGAAGTTGTGGAATTGCTCGTAGAGACAACGCATCCTGTAACCTGTAATCCATAAACTTTTTTGAGATAGAAGAGTCAGATAATATCGTTCGGATATTAAAAGCTGTATCTCTTTGGTCCTTATGAGGCCGGACACTCATTAAATTATCGTCAAACGCACGCACTGTTCCTTTTAATACTTCTAAAGCCATCGCGCCAATAATATCTGCCGTTTTCGAAGCCATTAACATATCAAATAAAGCCAACGCCCCAATACCGGTGGGACTGGTTGTCCCATTGATAAGAGCCAACCCCTCTTTAGCAGAAAGCTGAATAGGCTCTGCATTAATTTTACGAAGTGCTTTTGTTGCCGGAAGAAGCTCTCCATTTATATAGGCCATACCCTCACCGATTAAAACAAGTGCAATATGTGCTTCGATACTTAAGTATCCAACTGAACCTTCTCCGGGAGCAAACGGGGTCAACCCTTTATTTAAAAATTCTTTATACATGTCAAGAATTTCAAGCCTGACTCCTGAATATCCCTGTCCTAAGTTTTGCAAAACCATTAGCATTACGGCCCGAACTTCCTCTTCTTTAAGCGGGTCTCCAACTGACGTAGCATGGGACAAAAGAATATTCTTTTGTAATTGGACTGTCTCCTCTGGCATAATCATTTTTGAAGACAATGCTCCAAATCCTGTATTTACTCCATACATGACTTTTTTTTCTTCTATCCACTTTTCCACAAGTTGCCTTGAAGCCAATACTCTTTGACAGTATTTATCTGAAAACTCAACCTTGGCCTTAAAACGTGAAACCGCTACTAAGTCTTCCAGTGATATTGGCTCTCCAAGAGTTACTTTTGTAATATCTTTAGGCAGCATCTTAATATCCCTCCTCTTTCTTATTTTTTTACCTCATCTACAAAAAACATTTTAATTGCTGAAGCAACCTGTAAGACAAAAACAAACAGAATAGCTGTACCACCAAGAGCAGCCAAGTATTTAACACCATCCACACCTTGTTCTCCACCGGCAAATGCTACCATAACAAAAGCGATAATACCGATAGAAATAGCCCATAGAAGCTTTTTCCATTGATCCGGTTCCTCATCATGGCGAATGTTTGCAGTACACAATTGAGATATAGAACGGACCATTGAGTCAGCCGCAGTTGCAAAAGATAAAATAAGAGTTAACATTATAACTGGAATGATAATGAATCCCAATGGTAAATTGGATAAAAATGTCCACAACCCCGCTACAGCACCACTGTTCTTTATCGTTCCGACTAAATCTGCAACATTATTTTGCTGCCAGTTTAAAGCAGTACCGCCCCAAATGCCGATCCACACGATACTAAATACCGAAGGCAATATCCAGTTCACAATCATGAATTCACGGATTGTGCGTCCTTGAGAAATGACCGCCAGATAAATCCCCATAAGCGGAGCATACGCAATCCATATAGCCCAATCATATAGTGTCCACCACATGACCAGAGCTTCCCCACCTATGTCAATTGGATCAAGCCCCCATACCCAAAAATTTTGCAACCAGTATCCCATACCTGCTGTAGAGGTACGCAAATTGTACAACGTCGGTCCCAAAAGGATGAGCGCAAAAAGAATAATATAAAAGACCTTCACATTAATTTCCGATAATATGCGAATTCCTTTATCTAAGCCTCTCAATGTCGATAAAGTAAAAGTAGCTGTAATCAAAATAGTTAAAGTCAACCAAATAAAAGGACTTTGAGGTATTTTATAGATGGCTTCAATGCCCGATCCTACCAAGGCAAGTCCCGCTCCCAATGAAGATGCTAAACCGAGAGCAATTGCCAAAACAGCGAGCGTATCGACTATACTTGGCCAGATTCCTCTTGTTATCCTGTCTCCAAACAAAGGAGTCAACGTTGCAGATACAGATAACGATTTTTTTCGATTGTAGTACATATAGGCAACTACTAAACCACTTAATGAATACATAGCATAGGGAATAAACGACCAATTGTAGAAGCTGCGGCCCATCGCATAAATAGCTGCAAGCGGGGTACCTGGTTCCACTCCGGCTCTTTCCATTTCCCCGTAAATATTTCCAAAATATATAATTGGTTCATTTACACCGTATGTAATTAACCCTGTGGCAATACCGCCGGTCAAAGCCATGGCAAACCAAGCTGAAAACTTGTACTTAGGCTTTGTATTTGCACCCCCTAACCGTACATTGCCTAGTTTTGAAAAAGTCACAATTGCAACAATTATTAATGCCACAATAGAAACAATCTGATATAACCATCCCAGCCCCTTTAAGGACCCAACAAATCCATTCATGGCAATGTCCGTTAATAATTTGTTATTAACGATACCGAGAATTGCACCTCCCCCTACAATGAAAAAAGCAGGCCAAAATACTCCCTTTCTTGTTTTTCGTTTAGCGGTTTCATCAGTTTCTTCAAGTTCAGCAATGTCCCTTTCAGCTTTTAGCATGATAATTCCCTCCTTATTACGGATAATCAAATTTGGATTTCGAAAAACACCTGTAATCGCTTGCATACAGAATTACATTAGTGAACTTGCAAAAATAACACATACCGCCGGTAACCGGCGATATGTATACAACTTTAAACCTTTTACTTGACGTGAACCATCGCTCTGCCTGTCACAAACTGTAACCAGGCATATACTCCGGTTTTCACCGTTTCAGAAACTGACGAATCTTTCGTCGGGTCCAAACAGACAAAGTCGAGATTTTGCACTTCCGTACATTTCCCAATTTCGATCAATGCGTCAAACAGTTCTACTGTCGTCATGCCGCCTGGAGTTGATGCGGGAACTCCAGGGGCTTGCGTAATATCAAGAACGTCCATATCAACCGTTACGTAAATACGATCTACTTTTTTAGATAGGCAATCCAACGCCTCTTTGACATGAACCGAGACGCCCTTTTTCCTGGCTTGCTTGAGTGTGACCATATTAATCTCATGTTTTTTCGCATAGTCAACGAGAGGTCGCGCATTGAAAAAGCCGTGTAATCCGATGTTATAGACATCCCTACCTTTGATTACGCCACCGTCAATAAGTTGTCTAATCGGCGTTCCATTAGCAGGCCCAAGCTCGGCTGGATCTCGGACATCCAAATGTGTATCAAGTTGCAGAATGCCGATGGTTTCATTGGGAAAAGCTTGCTTAATTCCACGAACAGCGCAGGCGGTCGTGGAGTGATCTCCCCCAATCATACAAATAGTAGATTTATAATATTGTTGGGAGAGATATGCCGTGGAAGCCTCAATTCTATTATGCGATTCCAAAATATTGGTTGTATGCATGACAACATCTCCAGCATCCGATACTTGGAGTGTTGATAAGTCGATATCCTCATCTAAATTGTAAGTAGTAAAGCTCTTCCACATTTTCCGGAATTCTTGCGGATATAAAGAAGCGCCGGACACGCTGATGGAGGATCGTGAAATCGGAGCGCCATAAAGCAGCAGGTCAGGTGCCTCCGTTCCTTCATTAAGCGGGCGAACCCATTGGTGAACAAAATAAGGCTCCCCTTCAATTGAATTCCAATACCACTCTGGTCTACTCAGCCAATTTTCTCCCATCTGTTATACCACCTGGATTCCTTTCTTCCAAACTGATTGTACATGATTGACTCCAAATAAATATTGCAATTCCTGATAGTTTTTCACATTCCACAGAACTATATCTCCCAGCTTGCCTACTTCCAGGGATCCAACCTGATCCTGGCGGTTGATTGCACAGGCAGCATTGTATGTAGCTGCCGTCAGTGCCTCCGCTGGTGTCATCCGCATGGAAATGCAGGCAAGGTTCATGACGAGCGGCATGGAAGTTGTAGGTGATGAACCAGGATTGGCATCGGTCGAAATCGCCACGGCAACACCTTCATCAATCATGGCGCGGCCAGCAGCGGCTTGTTCTCGCAAATAAAGCGCAGTTGCAGGAAGAAGGCAGGCAATCGTACCGGATTTCGCCATCGCGCGAATTCCTTCTTCAGATGCCTTCAATAAATGCTCAGCCGAAATCGCTCCAACTTTGGCAGCCAACTCAGCTCCACCGTATGGCTCAATTTCATCGGCGTGGATTTTTGGAGTCAGCCCATAACGTTTGCCTGCTTCCAGAATCCGTTCGGATTGTTCAGGCGTATAGACATCTTTTTCACAAAATACATCGTTAAACTCGGCTAATTTTTCCTCAGCAACGATAGGAAGCATTTCTTTAATGACAATGTTGACGAATTCATCTTCATGCCCCTTGTACTCAGGCGGAACCGCATGGGCGCCCATGAATGTTGGTACAAGATCGATCGGATGAGTCTCTTGAAGCTTTTTCATGACGCGGAGCTGCTTCAATTCCGTCTCCAGATCCATTCCATAGCCGCTTTTCCCTTCAACTGTTGTAACACCATGGGCAAGGAAGGAGTTCAGGCGTCTTGTTGACTGCTCGATCAACTCTTCTTCTGACGCTTCCCTTGTCATACGGGTGGTGGCATGTATGCCGCCACCGGCGTTCATGATTTCCATATACGTGGAACCTTTGAGCCGCATTTCAAATTCCCGTTCACGGCTGCCTCCGTATACTACGTGTGTATGAGGATCGACAAGGCCAGGGGTCACCAGGTGGCCTGTTGCATCCACAACTTGCGCTTCATGCACTCTTGAAGCATATTGCTGTTCAAGCTCCACCGTTGTGCCTATTGCCTTGACGACACCGTCCTCGATCCATACACTTCCATCTTCAATTAATCCCAATTCCGACATTGCCTCTTTTGAACGCGGTCCGTTCACATCAGAAGCAAGCGTTGCAAGCTGCGCCGCGTGTTTGATCCAAACAGGCTTTGTCAATTTCGGTCACTCCCTTTATCTAGCATTGGAATTTTCATACCTGTTTCACGTGCCTTATTAACTGCAATATCATAACCTGCATCAACGTGGCGGACAATTCCCATTCCAGGATCAGTTGTAAGTACACGCTGTAGACGGGCTTCCGCCTCTTTCGTACCATCAGCTACGATAACCACCCCTGCGTGAAGGGAATAACCCATACCTACTCCGCCCCCGTGGTGCACGGATACCCATGTCGCGCCGCCGACAGCATTAATCATCGCATTGAGGATCGGCCAGTCAGCCACAACATCCGAACCATCTTTCATCGCTTCAGTTTCACGGTTGGGGGACGCGACCGAACCGGAATCCAGATGGTCTCTTCCGATAACGATCGGGGCTTTCAATTCGCCGTTGGCAACCATATCATTCAGGATTTTGCCAAAGCGTGCACGTTCCCCATAGCCAAGCCAGCAAATACGGGAAGGGAGGCCTTGGAATTCAATTTTCTCTTGAGCCATGCGTATCCAGTTGCAAAGATGCTCATTATCCGCAAATTCTCGCAAAATGGCCTCGTCTGTTTTATAAATATCTTCAGGATCACCTGAAAGAGCGGCCCAGCGGAAAGGACCTTTACCCTCACAGAACTGTGGTCTGATATAAGCCGGAACGAATCCCGGAAAATCAAATGCATTTTCGACACCCTCGTCTTTGGCAACCTGACGGATGTTATTTCCATAGTCAAAAGTGATGGCGCCTTTCTCCATCATTTCCAACATCGCTCTTACATGGGCGGCCATAGATGCTTTTGATAGTTTCACATATTCATCCGGATTGGATTCACGAAGCTGTGCTGCTTCTTCCAATGACATCTTTGATGGTACATAACCGTTCAGCGGATCATGCGCGGATGTTTGATCTGTAAGGGCATCCGGAATAAAATCACGTTTGATCATTTCTGGTAAAATATCAGCCGCGTTGCCGACCAAACCAATGGATAAAGCTCTACCTGCTTTCTTCGCTCTCTCAGCCAAATGAATGGCCTCGTCCAATGAATGGGCTTTCATGTCGGTGTAGCGCGTTTCAATGCGGCGGTCAATTCTTGTTTCATCGACGTCGATTGCAATGACTACACCGCCGTTCATTGTCACAGCCAATGGCTGAGCCCCGCCCATGCCGCCAAGCCCTGCTGTAACAGTAATTGTATTTTTCAATGTACCATTGAAGTGTTGCTTCGCAAGTTCAGCAAATGTTTCATATGTTCCTTGAACGATTCCCTGCGAACCAATATAGATCCAGCTTCCCGCAGTCATCTGCCCATACATCATAAGTCCTTTTTTATCCAGTTCATGGAATGTATCCCAGTTTGCATAAGCGGGAACAATGTTGGAATTTGCAATCAGTATGCGTGGAGCGTCAGTATGGGTTTTGAAGACAACGACAGGCTTGCCTGATTGTACAAGCAGGGTTTCATCTTCATCAAGTTCTTTCAACGTCTCTACAATAGCGTCAAAAGATTCCCAGTTGCGTGCCGCTTTCCCGATACCTCCATAAACAACGAGTTTGTCCGGATGTTCTGCCACTTCGGGATCTAAGTTGTTCATTAGCATGCGGAGCGCCGCTTCTTGCTGCCAGCCTTTTGTATTTAATGTTGTCCCTCTGTAACGAATGACTTTCGTTTTTGAGACTGCATTCATCTTCATTACCTCCTCACATTGTTAATTTTATTCTATAGTAAATATTCCAAAAATTTCTTTTGTTTTATTTGTATTTTTATAAAATGTTGATTAGTTCATAGCTATTTCGCGTTAATTTATAAAATATTTCATTTTTTCTTTCAGAAAAATGAGCCAATAAAAAAAGCTCACTGTACAGGGATAGGAGGTCGAACCTTACAGCCCTGAACGGTAAGCTGATGGTGAGCAGCCTTCAAGCTGCTTGAATTTGGCGCTAAAATAGGTTTGGTGAGAGTATCCGCACAACCGTGCAATTTCTTCCATAGATAAATCTGTTTCCATTAATAGGCGTTTTGCTTCTCTAATTCGCACACGATGGAGCGTGTTCTGGAATGAATGTCTGGATTCGGCTGCAAAACGGCGGCTTAAGGTGCTTTTATTTACCCGAAGTGTATCGGCACATTTGGCCAGGTTCCATTGAGCATCCCAATAGTTGGATTCAATCAACTCTCTGGCCTTCTCAACAAGCTCCTGTTTTGTTTCTTGTCCGTTATCCCAGTTCTCTGTAAGCAATCCTGTTGTAAACTTGATCAGTTCTTGGATAATGTCGTAAATGACCGGGTTTTGGACAATTTGAAGGAAAACATGATGGTAGGCTGATTCCCAGGGGGGTGTTTTAATATCATGTGATTTCATATAACGTCGGATTTGCGCGAGTACGCTGGTCAATCGGACACGAACAACCTCTGGGTCTGGATAAGGCTCGTGAAAAGTCAGAAATTCACTCTCCATCCAATCACGGATTGCCTTTATATTTCTTCGCTCAAGCATTTCAATCCACTCCCGTTGTTCCAATGGAGTAAGAAATGGATCCATCTCTTGATATGTAATTTGTTCTTCTTCTGTCAGGATAATGTCGTACCCTTCGAAAAAGACCCGTCTTATTAATTGCCGTATCTGTTGATAGGTGTGTTTTAATGAATCTTCCTGAGATGCTTTTTTAATGACAATTGCAAGTGACTCATCCATCATTTCCTTCCAGCGTGCAAGAAATGCATGGTGTTCCTCTTGAAATACATCATGCTCCCGTGTTTCACGCACACATAAAATAAAATCCGATAAAGCGAATGTCCAGTATCTCCCGGTAAATGGATATTGTTCTAATTCGCTTAATATGACGGGAAGGATTTCAGCTTTAGGGGTCAAAAAAGCAGCCATCATATAAGGAGCGTGGTATTTCCGTCCGCTCACAAATAGATCAGTGTATTCAATGGCCGATGCTCCATCATTTTCTGATGTTTGTTTCGACAGACTGTGCTTGTCATTTCTTAATTGATAGCGTAATTGCTGAATCCGTTTAATCAGATCCATAGGAGAAAATGGCCGAAAGAGGACATCTTCCGCCCGGAAACGGAGCGCTTGATAGACCGTCTGGAAAATCCGCTCAGATGAAAGGCCCAGCCAGTGGATGTTCTTCTTCTGCAGAATCTCACCGATCTTTTGGCTCTCATCCTTCCAGCCATCCATATCTAAAATGATCAGGTCCGGCTGATGCTTTGTTACACCAAATTGGAATTCATCCATTGAATTCCATCGAATCAGATGAACGCCGGTAAGATGGGATGTCACCATCCATTGTATTCCTTGTGCCTCTAACTCGTTTTTTGCTATCAAGTGGATCTCCAATTGCTACACCCTCTTTAGTCATATACCTTTTATCAATATAAAGGATATTAACATGATTTTCTAACTGAATTTACTTGAAAAAATCTTTCGTAACGGACTTGTCAGTTAAAACTCAATGGTGCCCAGTGTCCTTTAACACGGAAGAAGAGGCAAGGGCCTATGCTCTTTTGGACCATCGAATATGGGGCCACTGACAACAACTGAAAAAGCCCGAGCCAATTAACATACTTCTTACGCTGATTTAACCGCCAGGATCAGATCAATTAAATCTATGAGAAAAGTGGATATTATGATTTTTAGGTCAACTTTCTTCCCCTGTGATGGGACGCTAAAGAGGAATGGAAAATCCTGCAGAGTCAGTTCCAAAATCTACAGGAGAGCATTAATCAGGTTAATATCCGGATCAATCTATTCTGCTGTGTCTTTTTCCATGAGTGTCACCTGCCTATTCCTCATGTATAGGGTGATCATGCAGGGGTATCACCTTCAGGGAAATATCATTTAACAGGCATCTCCATCATAAGATGAAATAGTATGAACTCATGTGGGTGGGGGGTGACAGGAATCATGACGATTATCGGGCAGAGTGTTTTCAGGAAGAACTCCTGGGAAAAGGTAACCGGAAAAGCGAAATATACGGACGATTTTGAGTCGCCTGAAATGCTGTACGGTAAGCTTGTGACAAGTCCTTATGGACACGCAAAAATAGATTTTTTTGATACGTCTGAAGCGCTAAAAATAAGAGGAGTGCGCGCTGTAATCACAGGAGGAGAATTTCCGCTCACGGGTGAAGAGATGCGGGACCGCCCGCCAATAGCTGTTGACAGGGTACGGTATTATGGGGAGGTTGTTGCCATCGTTGTTGCAGATACCCTTGCAACAGCTCAACTTGCAGCAACTCAAATCCGCATGACATATTCTCCTCTCCCGGTTGTGAATTCCCCAAGTGAAGCTCTCCAACCGGGTGCGCCACTTCTTCATGAAAAACTTGGCACCTATGAAAAAATTGCCGGTGTATATCCGGTGCCCGGGACAAATATTGCATCAAAAATTAAAATTCGCAAAGGAGACATTCGAAAGGGGTGGCAAGAGAGCGATATTTCTGTACGGTCCACCTTTTCCTTTAATCCATCGGACCATGCAGCGATGGAAACTCGATGTTCTTTTGCGCAAATTCATGAAGACGGAACAATCGAAATCACTTCATCTTCACAGGCGCCTTTTATGATTAAAAAGCTGATCGCGCAATATTTTGGAATTCCTGTAGGCAACATTCTTGTGAAAACTCCATTGGTGGGCGGGGCCTACGGCGGAAAAGCATCAGTACAGCTTGAAATCCTGGCATATATCGCATCAAAGGCGGTAAACGGCAGGCTGGTGAAAATCGTGAATGACAGGGAAGAAGATATGGTCACCTCTCCAGGACATATCGGTTTGGAGGCAACAGTAAAGCTTGGCTGCACAAGCGATGGAATGATAAAGGTTGCAGAGCTGCTTTATTTATGGGACGGCGGTGCCTATTCAGATAAATCGATAGACTTGGCTAGAGCAGGTGCTGTTGATTGCACGGGGCCTTACCGCATCGAAAATATTTATTGCGATTCACTTTCTATGTACACCAATCATCCTTATCCTGCGCCGTTCAGGGGTTTTAGCCACTCGGAAGTCCACTTCGCTTTCGAGCGTGCGATGGATATGATGGCAAAAAAATTAAACATGGATCCACTTGATTTCAGATATATAAACGCGATCAGGCCGGGCGATACGACGCCCACCCAAGTAAAACTGAATACAAGCAATGTCGGCAACGTACAAAAATGTATGGACAGGTTAAAAGAACTAATTCATTGGAAGGATGGGCAAAGGGTCGAAGTTGATGAAAACATAATAAGAGCCAAAGGAGTCAGCTGTATTTGGAAAACTTCCACAATCGATACAAACGCAAGCTCAGGAGTCATCTTAACGTTTAACCCGGATGGGAGCGTCAATTTAATGTCTGGCGTTGTAGAAATCGGAACCGGAACCAAAACGATCTTGGCACAGATTTTAGCTGAGAGATTGAAAATGCCGATTGAGAAAATCCACGTTCAAATGCTGGTCGACACCCGAAATACACCTGAGCATTGGAAGACTGTTGCTAGCAGAGGAACGTTCATGGCAGGCAGGGCGGTTCTAAACGCAGCAGACGATGTGATTTTGCAACTAAAGGAAAGGGCCTCTTGCATTTTGCGCGCACCTATTGAAGATTTGGAAGTGGGGTATGAAAAAGTATTTCTTCGTGACGACCTGGATATCCACGTTCTTGTAAAAGACATTGCATATGGTTATGTTTATCCCAACGGAAATGCGGTCGGCGGCCAGATCATCGGAAGCGGAACATACACGCTCAGGCATTTGACTCAACTGGATAAAGAAACGGGTGCGGGAAAGCCAGGGCCGGAATGGACTGTCGGCGCTCAAGGTGTCGAAGTTGAGATCGATACAAGAACATACCGTTATCGGTTGTTAAAAGCTGTCTCTGTCATTGATATCGGCAGGGTGTTAAATCAAAAGACAGCGGAAGGACAGGTAATGGGGGCAATGAATATGGGCCTGTCCTTTGGAGGGCGGGAAACCTTTCTTTTTGATCAATATGCGCGGGTTCTTAATCCCCAACTCAGGACGTACCGACCGATTCGCTATGGCGAGCAGCCTGAATACATCGTCGACTTTGTCCAAACGCCGCAATTGGATGCCCCTTATGGAGCACGGGGAGTCGGAGAGCATGGCCTGATTGGCATGCCGGCGGCACTGGCAAACAGTTTATCCGCAGCGCTTCAAGTGGATCTTCATCATCTGCCTCTTACTCCTGAATTGTTATGGAGATCAAGAGAAGGGAGGACGTAAACATTGCTGCCGGCTTATGTGGAATATCACCGACCTGCAAGTTTGGAGGAAGCAGTGGAAATGTTCCAGAATTTAAAACAGGCAAACAAAGAACCGATGTATTGGTCCGGTGGAACCGAAATTTTAACGCTTGGCCGGCTGAATATTGATACGCCGGGTTCCGTCATTGATATAAAAAACATCACGGAAACGATGGCTTTAGAAAAAACATCGCAGTTTTTATCGATTGGCGCTGCTGTTCCCTTGTCCGTTCTTGAAGACGATAACAGTTTTCCATTATTAACAGAAGTTTCGAGTGGCGTTGCCGACCTGACCGCCCGCAATAAAATTACAATTGGAGGAAATATTTGCGGGAAAATTTTTTACAGAGAAGCGATATTGCCTTTTCTTTTGGCAGACAGCCATGTCCTCGTCGCAGATTTGCAAGGAATGAAGGAAGTCCCAATAAATGAGCTAAAAATGGAAGAGGGACAATTGCTTGTATCCATTCAAACAGACGCTTCCTTTCTTCATCTGCCTTTTATTGCACGAAAAATACGGAAACAATGGGAGACCGGTTATCCTCTTATAACCGCCGCGGCGGTCAAAACCGAAGGTCAGATCCGGTTGGCCTTTAGTGGACTTTGTCCATTTCCGTTTCGGTCATCAGCGATGGAAAATGAATTAAACAAATCAGAATTGCCTATTGAGAATAGGATAGAGAGAGCTTTGGAACATGTGCCTGAACCAATCCTGGATGATATCGAGGGCTCCAGGGAGTATCGTCTGTTCGTTTTACGAAATCTCTTACTGGACTTTTTGACCGAACTGGAGGGGGTTTAGTGGAAACACGAAAATTCACAGTTGAAATGGAAGTCAATGGTGAAATGGTTGATGTTGAAATTTTGGCTGGGGAAACTCTTTTACATGTTCTGCGGAATAAGCTTGGGTTGACAGGCGCGAAACCTGGCTGCCTGAACGGGGATTGTGGAGCCTGCACGGTTATGGTGGGAGAGCTTCCTTTTAAATCATGCATTATGCTGGGGGTGGAAGCGGCGGGCCATAAAATCACCACAGTTGAAGGATTGCGAGATACGCCAATCCAGCGAGCTTTTATAGAACATTTCGCTTTCCAATGCGGCTACTGTACCCCGGGTTTCATCATCAATTGCCACTCATTGCTCCAGAATCATTCCAACCCATCAAAGGAAACGATAAAAAGCTGGCTTTCATCGAACATATGCAGATGTACAAGTTATCAGGAAATCGATGAAGCGGTCATGTCAGTGATCAACAGCAAATGAAAAGACACCTTTTCTTATTAAAAAGGGTGTCTTTATTTTTTTAGCAAAATGAAAAGGGTATTTTCTATGGCTGGGGATGAATCTCCATAAGTTATCTGAAAAGATAATTGTGTGAAGACGTCAAATATGATAAGTTTATAAAATAAAATGAAGTTTAAACTTCACATTTAATCGATCTAAAAGTTTTAACTTCTTCATGTGATGTGGGTGAACAGTAATGAAACTGATGGAATTGGTTCAGTCCCAATACGGCAATCTATCAAAGGGACAGCAAAAGGTTGCCAAATATTTGCTTGAGAATCCCAGGGAGTTTGCGCTTCATTCTGCCAAAGAGATTGGAGAAAAAGCCGGTCTCAGTGAGACGACAGTGATCCGTTTTTGTTATGCCATTGGCTTGTCAGGGTACTCTGAGCTTCAAAAAAACGTACGTGATCAATTTATTTCTGAAAAAAGCAGTCTAGCCAACTATTATTCTTCGAAATTGGACATAGTGGATGAATCTCGCTTTTTTGAGCAGGTTATGGAGAAAGATATCCAGTTTATCCGGGAAACAATGATGCGAATCAATGAAGCTGATTTTCAAAAAGCCGTTGATTTGCTGGAATCAGCCGAGAAGGTATATATATGCGGGCTGAGATCATCTTTTTCAATGGCAAATTGGCTCGCTTTTTCACTTGGTATTGTCAGAAAAAATGTACAATTGATCCGAAGAGATACAGACGATGTTTTATCCATGATTTCCGGAATGAACAGCGATTCTGTCTTTGTTGCACTGTCTTTTCATCGATATATGAAGGAAACAATTCATATTGCAGAAATGGCCAAAGGCAAAGGGGCCTGCATTGTTGGGATTACGGATTCGCCGGTTGCACCGCTCCGGGACATTGCCGATATTCTGTTGCCGTTGTATTCTGCGGAAATGTCCACCCTGGATATTGCCCCAGCGTTGATTTCATTCATCAATGCCGTTGTGGCAGGTGTGACAATCAAAGACAAAGCTAAGTTTGAAAAACGGAAAGAAGAATACGAAAGAATGAATAGCGAAGGTCTATTCTTGAGTTAATTTTTAAAAAAAGAGGTAAGTGAAATGGTTGAAATACGCACGCTTCATACAACTCATGAGTTACAGCTTGTACAAAAACTAGAGAAAACCATTTGGGGTATGGAGCCGATTCCAATCCATCAAACAATCACCGCAGTCAAGAATGGCGGACTGATGTTGGGAGCGTTCATTGGGGATGAACCTGTAGGAGTCAGCTACAGTTTTCCCGGGTATGCCAATGGAAAAAGTTATTTATGCTCACACCTGCTAGGGGTTCATCCGGACTACCAGCATAAGGGGATTGGAAGAAAGTTAAAAGAAGAACAAAAAGAAGCCGCGTTGAAATTGGGATACACTATGATGACGTGGACGTATGATCCTCTTGAAAGCAAAAATGCCTATTTGAATTTATCCAAGCTTGGCGGAATTTGCTCAACATACGTAGAGAACTGTTATGGAGACATGGATGATTCACTGAATGCCGGACTTCCGACGGACCGTTTCAAATTAGAATGGTGGATTGATCGCCAATTTATTATTCCAAAATGTGAAAAACAATTCAAAATACCCTGGGAATCTGTACAGGAAGGCATGCCGAAGCTGGCTGATGTTGATTCAGCACTTTCCGGGATTGGGGATTGTGACTCCGTCTATGTACCGGTTCCTTCCTTTTTCCAGGAACTGAAACAGAAAGACAAACTGCTTGTCATCGATTGGCGGATGAAGACCCGGAAAATCTTTCAAACATTGTTTGCCAAAGGATTCGTGGCAGTTGCACTTGAACGGGAGCAAACGGGACCTGTCCATTATTATAAATTGGTCAAACAAGAATTAATGGGAGTTGAAAAACATGAAAATTAAAGAAGTAACGTTGCGCCATTTGCAAATGAAGCTGAAGTTTCCATTTACGACAAGTTTTGGGACATTTCAGGACAGAGATTTTATTTTACTTGAAGCGAAAGACGAAAATGGCCGCTCAGGGTGGGGTGAATCAGTAGCTTTTCATTCACCGTGGTACAGTGAAGAAACGATGAAAACGAACTGGCATATGTTAGAGGATTATTTAATTCCTGCGTTATTGAATCAGGAAATTACACATCCGGATGAAGTTTCCGAGGTTTTTTCCAATATCCGTAAAAACAATATGGCCAAATCAACGATTGAAGGTGCGGTTTGGGATTTGTACAGCCAGCAAAAAGGCGTTTCCCTTGCTTCTGCACTTGGTGGAAAAAAATCGAAGATAGAAGTCGGCATCAGCATCGGCATCCAGGAAACAGCTTCGGATCTTTTACGAATTATTGAAAAGCACGTAGAAGACGGCTATAAACGAATGAAAGTAAAAATCAAGCCGGGCTGGGACGTTGACGTGATGCGAGAGGTAAGAAAAGAGTTTCCGGATGTTCCGCTCATGGCAGATGCGAACTCCGCTTATACGTTAAAGGATATTGACACATTAAAAGCGTTGGATGAATTTGATCTGATGATGGTGGAACAGCCTTTGGCATCTGATGACATTATTGACCATGCCAAGCTGCAACAAGCGATTACCACTCCGGTTTGTCTTGATGAAAGCATCCATTCATATGAAGATGCAAGAAAAGCGATTGAATTGGGAAGCTGCCGTATTATCAACATCAAAATTGGACGTGTCGGCGGCCTATCCGAATCCAAACGTATCCATGATTTGTGTGAAAGCCATGATATCCCTGTTTGGTGCGGCGGCATGCTCGAATCTGGAATAGGCCGGGCGCATAATGTGGCGTTGACAACTTTATCCAATTTTACAATGCCAGGCGATACGGCTGCGTCTTCACGCTACTGGGAGAAAGATATTATTACACCGGAAGTTACGGTTACAGATGGTTATATTACTGTTCCTGATCAACCGGGAATTGGTTATGAGCCTGATGTGGAAGCCATCGAAGGTTTTACCATTGAGAAGAAAACATTTAGATAAGGAAAAAGAGTATTTCTTTTTCCTTGTTCGTCAAATTGACAAAAAATTTAAACAAAGGGGATAATCATGAAAAAAAGCATTCAAATTGGCGGAGCTTTTATCGGCTTAATTGTTGGAGCCGGTTTTGCCTCAGGACAGGAGATACTACAGTTCTTTACAAGTTTTGGCTGGTTAGGAATAATTGGTTCAGCAGTAGCCACTTTCTTATTTGCTTTTTTGGGTATGAACCTTGTCCAGCTTGGAAACCGTCTGCAAACAAACTCCCATAAGGAGGTCATTTACCATATTTGTGGTAAGTATCTGGGAATCGCAGTCGATATTATAATGACCTTCTTTTTATTCGGTGTTACAGTTGTCATGTTCGCCGGAGCAGGTTCCATATTTGAACAGCAGTTTGGCATACCGGGAATCGTCGGTAACATTTTACTTGCACTTATCACCATCATCGTCGTTTGTCTGAACATTGAAAAGGTCATTTCAGCCATAGGTATTGTCACACCGTTTCTAATTTTGGCGGTTATCATCATTGCTATATATTCATTGTCTACAGTGGATGTCACCTTTGCACAAATGCAGGAAGTCGCAAACACTCAAAAACCCGCTGCTTCCAATTGGGTGCTTGGCTCACTATTGTATGTTTCCTATAATATCGCTGCTGGAGCCGCGATGCTTGCTGTTATGGGGGGAACTGTAAAAGATGAAAAAACAGCAGGATGGGGTGGAATTATCGGTGGCGTCGGATTGGGTGTTTTGATCTTTTTTATCAATATCGGAATGTTTGCAAAATTGGATGTTGTTTCGGGAACAGATATGCCAATGCTGCATTTGGCAAATGAAATTTCTCCCGTCTTTGGTGCCATTATGTCCTTTGTTTTATTGGGAATGATATTCAACACCGCGGTAGGGATGCTGTATGCTTTTACCGCACGGATTAGTAAAACAGATACGCCAAGGTTTAAGGTCCTTGTCGTCATTTGCGGAGTTGCCGCATTCGGTGCAAGCTTTGTCGGCTTTATTACACTTGTTGGAACAGTCTACCCAACTATGGGGTACCTTGGATTTACATTAATTGCAGCGATTATTGTCGCATGGTTCAGATGGAAGCAGAAACCAGAAGTTCAGGATATGGGCAAACCCGCATCTTAATAGAGGAGATCTTTTTCTACGATTTGAGAATCTACTTTTCTGCTGGTATAGGTCTTGGGGGGCGAAGCATATTAGGGCTGTCAGAAATCCTTAATTGAAGGTAAGCGGATGTTAGAACGGGTTTAGTGCCCGTTCTAAGCTGCTTCCGGAAAAAACGGTCACGAATCGTGTGGATTAGTGCCCGTAATGAGCGTATATCCAAAAAATCGGTCACGAATCGTAAGGATTAGTGCCCGTAATGGGCGTTTATTCAAAAAAACGGTCACCAATCGTAAGGCAAGGTGCCCGTTCTGAGCGTATATCCCAAAAAGCGGTCACCAATCGTATGGAAAGGTGCCCGTTACGGGCGTATATCCCAAAAAGCGGTCACCAATCGTATGGAAAGGTGCCCGTTCTGAGCGTATATCCCAAAAAGCGGTCACGAATCGTATGGATTAGTGCCCGTTCTGTGCGTATATCCCAAAAAGCGGTCACGAATCGTAAGGATTAGTGCCCGTTCTGAGCGTATATCCCAAAAAGCGGTCACCAATCGTGTGGAAAGGTGCCCGTTACGGGCGTATATCCCAAAAAGCGGTCACGAATCGTATGGAAAGCTGCCCGTTCTGAGCGTATATCCCAAAAAGCGGTCACGAATCGTAAGGATTAGTGCCCGTTCTGAGCGTATATCCCAAAAAGCGGTCACCAATCGTGTGGATTAGTGCCCGTTCTGATCGTATATCCCAAAAAGCGGTCACCAATCGTGAGGAAAGGTGCCCGTTACGGGCGTATATCCCAAAAAGCGGTCACCAATCGTGTGGATTAGTGCCCGTTCTGATCGTATATCCCAAAAAGCGGTCACCAATTGTGTGGATTAGAGCCCGTTCTGTGCGTATATCCCAAAAAGCGGTCACCAATCGTATGGAAAGCTGCCCGTTCTGAGCGTATATCCCAAAAAGCGGTCACGAATCGTGTGGATTAGAGCCCGTTCTGTGCGTATATCCCAAAAAGCGGTCACTAATAGAGAGTTAAGCGCGTTTCTCCAAAAAGTGGTCACGAATAGCCACCATCTTCAGAAAGGATCCGTTCCCGTTTGTTGAATAAATTTCTCCCCAATGGTCGTTTGGCTGCCGAGAAAATCAGTATCTGCTGATTTTGTCGCCGGCCTCATTTCTTCTATCTGAATAAACTTCCTAATAGATGCTATATTTAAATAAACCAGAGCGGGGGAAGTGATGAGTTGAAAAAAGAGAGGTTGGTACGTATTTTTGATAGGCAGGCGGAAAGGTACGAAAAGAATAAAGAGCCGTCCAACTTGAGAATGTGGCGAAGAAACCTTTTGAGCCAAGCGGAGGGTGAAGTGCTTGAACTGGCTGTTGGAGCGGGCGCCAACTTTCCATACTATCCTTCAGGTGTAAAGGTGACGGCTGCAGACTTCAGCGAAGAGATGCTGGCCGGAGCTCGAAAAAAAGCATCGGCTTACAATATTGAAGCTGAATGGATCTGTATGGACATAGAGAAAATGGATTTTGCCGCTCACTCATTTGATACCATTGTGTCGACTTTATCTTTCTGTTGTTATGAAAACCCTTTGGAGATGCTCAAAAAGATCCAGCATTGGTGCAAGCCTGAAGGAAAAATATTATTGCTGGAACATGGAATCAGTTCCAATATAATGGTTTCTGGAGCTCAAAGAGTTTTGAATCCACTTTTATTTAAAATGATCGGTTGTCACCATACCCGAGATATCTTAAAACTTGTCCGAGATTCAGGTTTAAACGTCCACAAGTCGGAAAGTCATTGGTTAAATATGTTTCATATTATTTGGGCAAGTCCTCGGAATCAATGATAGGTCATTGAAAAATCTGGCTCAATGACACCACCACTATCTGCGAATGCAAGGTGCTCCTGCCAGGAGAAGAAAAAATTATAACGAATTTACGGACCCCTTTTTGCATCTATTGCTACATAAGGGGAGTTTTTTTACTTCACCAAAGGTGTTTTGAAAAAATGAAACAGGGAACAGATAAGAGTGATGTAAGAGAGTGGGACAGGTGCTGAAAGCAGGTCATCAGCAATGTGCAGCGGAAAATGCCGAAGCAGGATCATACTTAAGAAAAACGGCTAAAATTGTTGGGGAATGGAGCATATGGACCGCACTGTCATTGCAATTTGTTAATAGGGCCTGGTTTAGAAGGGACATTGATCTCGCCTTTCATTATACCGTCAGTGTAAGCATTCCTGAAAAAACATTGGAAAAAAGAATCAAAAATCTTTGGGCGTTTAGAACGCCGGTTTTAAGCTTTTTTTCCAAGCATTTCGACAGCGAAAATTAGTTCGAAAATGAATTTAAACTGAGCATCTTACGCATCAATTTTCAGAAAATATGATATACTGCAGGCGAGCAGAGCTGTTGAAGAACATCATAGAAGCTGAGAAATAGGTAGGGGAGAGGATATATATGTACGACATCGCCATTATCGGAGCTGGTACGGCCGGAGGAAGTGCAGCCATCTTTGCAGCCAAAGCCGGAAAGAAAACAATCGTCATTGATAGTGACAAGAGCATGACTAAGCGTGCATGGATTAGAAATCATTACGGAATTGAGGATATTACAGGACCTGAATTAATTGAAACCGGGAAAAAGCAGGCAGAGAATTTTGGGGCGGAAATTGTTCAGGACACAGTCGTGAATGTGACGAAGACCGACAACGGATTAAAGGTTGAAGGGGAAAGCGGAACATACGAAGCTAAACATGTTATTCTCGCTACGGGTGCGTTGGCCACATTGGCTGAGAAAATTGGCGTTAACACGAAGGCTGGAACAGAGCCACGAATTAAGACAATCGTAGACGCCGGTGTCGATGGAAAAACAAACATCGACGGTATCTGGGCTGCCGGAACAGTCGCTGGTGTTAGTGTCCACACCATCGTAACAGCGGGTGACGGAGCAAAAGTGGCCATCAATGTCATCTCTGAACTGAACGGAGAGCGTTATGTCGATCATGATGTATTGAAAAAGTGATTTTAAAATGAAGGGCCGGGACATAACTAAAAAGGCTGATGATTATAGAATATTATAGATATTAAACAAGAAAATCCGAACTGATTCGATTTCTAACTTAAAGAAATTTGAATCATAGTTCGGATTTTTCATTACCTATAATGCTTTGGTCCCAGCCTCTTCATATAAAATTCTTGTAATCTCTCATGAGCAAGGCATACATGTATAAATCATCAAATTTTCCTGCCCCATATTCGTATTCGCAAAGAAGTCCTTCTCGGGTAAAATTGAAGCTTTCCAGCAAAAGCAAAGAAGCTGTATTTTCAGGTTCAACCAATGCTTCAATCCTATTTACCTTCATTTTTTCAAACCCGTATTGGATGATGGCCGCCATCGCTTCGCTAACAATCCCTCTTCTCCAGAAGTCCTTATGCAACTCATAGCCAATTTCAGCCCGGAAATGTGCTTGGTTCATACTTAAAAATCCGCAGCTCCCGATAATTGTCGGGTCACCCTTTAAAGCGATTCCCCATCTAATCCCAGTTTTCGTCCTGTATATTTTGTTGTACCATTCTATCTCCTTATATGTTTCTTCTATTTTTGTATAAGGCGATATTCCCATATATTTTCTGACTTCCGCATCGGATAATATGTATGAAGGTCATAAGCGTCTGATAGCCGGATTTTCTTCAAGAATAGCCTTTCTGTCTCTAATTCAGGGAATGACAAAGGAAAGTGGATCTTGTTTTGCTTCATGATATGATATTCTCCTTTTAAAAGGATATTGCTTTATTTTAAAGTCAAATGACGAATACGATACAAGAATCGACTTTCAATCCGAAAAGCAGTTATGGCTCTTTACAGTAGAACTAGCGCAATCTCACGAAACTACTGATGACTTCGGAAGCTCTGAAAAACGAAATAAGGAACGGAAGGATACTCCGTTCCAATAAAAGTGGGGGATAAGTGGGTTACCACCACCAGCCCCCGCCGTAACCGCCGTAACCTCCATATCCTCCGCCATAAGCAGTTCCAACAATAATCAACAAGATGAATAGGACTACGATAAGCGCAAATCCTGCCCCGTATCCTCCGCCATCACTCATTACAAACACCACCTTTAGCCCTAAGATGGTATATCTTATGACAACTACCTTCAAATGAGTGGACGTTAGTAAATGATAGATCTTCAAAAATGAGTAATATATTGAGTTGTAATACACCGGATCCATATCACTTGATAGGCTACATACGAGTTAAAGAGACTGAAAGCTTTCCCTACTCTATTTCTACATACTGCCTGGCAACATCTTCGTTCAGCGGTTTAGTCAGATAGCTGACAGCTATAAAGACAATGATATTTGCCATGAGCCCTAGAATTCCTGCATGAATATCCAAAGGAGTGTTTGTCTGGATCATTTGAAAGTAGACGTTTACCACAAATCCGGTCAATAGGCCGGCAATCACACCGGAAGCTGTCGCTCTTTTCCAATAAAGGGCACTGTATATACCTGGTGCAAACTGGACAATCGAGCCGTACGCACCAGCAAGCAATGCAATGAGTCCCTGTCCGCCGAATACTGCAACAAGGTAGGCCAAGGCTCCAATCATGACAACCGCGCTCCTCATGATAAAGAGAACGGTCTTGTCGGAAAGGTCGGTCTTTATGTTTCTGATTACTCCGTCAGTGAACTCAAGGGAAGCACTGTGCGTGATGACATCTGCCGATGACATCGCAGCCGCAAGCGCTGCCGCACCGACAAGTCCGTAAACAACGCCAGGCATATCCAGAACGGTTGTGATGAGATAGGGAAGGATTTGATCCGGATCTCCCAATTGCTCCATGCTCACGAAACCGATTCCGGCAAAACCTGCCAACAGCAAAGGTAAAAGAAATAAAGCGAAAATGGGATAAGCAATGACTGTCTGTTTGATCGCTTTACTTCCGGAAGAATAAGAACGTGAGAACAAATGTGGCCACATAAGCAGTCCAATGGAAGAAACAATGATCAAAGTGGTGAAGGCCATTGGAGACATGGTTGACCCCGCTGAACCGATTTCAAGGAATCCGGGCTTTTCTTCTATGATTCTTTCAAACATCGAAGTTGTATTCCCATGTAATTTTTTTACGATAAAAAGGCCGACTGTCCACGAAACGATAATCATCAGCAACCCTTGAAATACATCAGACCATGCGGCGGCCCGGAGTCCCCCAGTTGCTACATAAATAACGACGATGGCGTACGCGATCAATGCTCCGAGCCAGAAGGGGATCCGGCCTTCGGTCATGACGTCGAAAATGATGGCCATGCCTTTCAACTGAATAGCCAAGTATTGGATAAAAGCAAAGAAGGAAATAATTCCTATTAAAATGGCAAGTGTCCTGCTTTCAAATCTCCCCTTTAAAAAACCTACAAGTGAATAAAGCTCAAACTTCCGGCCGATTTTGCCGACCTTGGGACCGACAAAATACCAGGGGACAATGCCGAAAACCAAATAGGCCAATATATAAAATGCCGGCGCTCCACGGGAAAAGGCCCAGCCCGGTCCTCCCAAAAATGCGAAAGCGCTGAAAATGGCGCCTCCCATTAAAAACCAGGTGATAAACAAGTTCAAATCTCTGCCGGCAACGGTAAATTCAGTCAGTGAACCCGAGTCCCTGCCTACGCCGGACAGGATTCCAATCCCCAAAGCAATGATCAAATAAGCTATCATCATGATTAAAGCAATTTGCCATTGTTCCAACTCTTACTCCCCCTTTGTATTATCCGGATCCAACCAATAAAAGATGAGGACGGTTAAAAATACAATAACCATCCATAGGCAAATCCAAAAAAGTGAAAAGGGCAAACCTAAAATGATGGGTGTCGGCCTGTTGGCAACTTGAAATAATGGAAAAATAAATGGAAAAAACAAAACCAGCATCGTGATCCAATAAGCCCGCTGCAAAGTGTGTTTATTCATGTTTCACTCCTCCTTTTCAGGTCAGTCGGCAGTTCATTCAGGATTGAAAACCAGACTGGTGGGTATTGCATTCAGATTAGGTCATCCTAAAAATGCTCCGATACAGCAGATGCGTTCTTATTTGGGATTTCCCACCTCCTTTGGAAACTTAAAAACATCTAGGGTTTATTGTTGGTTGAACTTATCTTGTGTGAATTCCTAATTTTCTCTTATTTTAATTTATTAAAACATTAACACTTCAATGTCTCTTTTACAATAGTCAACCGGATGTAGTTCCATCCATCTAAACGCGTTAATTTTAGGCGTCACTCTCGTATAAAAGCTGCAACTCTCGTATAAAGCTCCCAACACTCAAATAAAAGCTGCCACTCTCATATAAAGGCTACAACTCTCATATAAAAGCTGCAATTCTCGTATAAAAGCTCCCACTCTCTAATAAAGGCTGCAACTCTCATATAAAGGCTACAACTCTCATATAAAAGCTGTAACTCTCATATAAAGGCTACAACTCTCATATAAAAGCTGTAACTCTTTTATAAAGCTCCCACTCTGGTATAAAGGCTGCAACTCTCGAATAAAAGCTGCAACTCTCGTATAAAGGCTGCAACTCTCGAATAAAAGCTCCCACTCTCGTATAAAGGCTACAATTCTCATATAAGGCTCAACTCTCGAATAAAAGCTCCCACTCTCGTATAAAAGCTGCAACTCTCGTATAAAGGCTACAATTCTCATATAAAGCTCAACTCTCGTATAAATCTCCCACTCTCGAATAAAATCTGCAACTCCCGTATAAAAGCCCCAACTCTCGAATAAAAGCTGTAACTCTTTTATAAATCTCCCAATCTCGTATAAAGGCCCCAACTCTCATATAAAATCTGCAACTCTCGTATAAAGCTCCCAACTCTCGTATAAAGCTCCCAACTCTCGTATAAAGGCTGCCACTCTCATATAAAGCTCAACTCTCGAATAAGAGCTGCAACTCTCTTATAAAAGGTCCAACTCTCGTATAAAAGCTGCAACTCTTTTATAAAAGCTCCCACTCTCGTATAAAAGCTGCAACCCTCGTATAAAGCTCCCAACTCTCGTATAAAGGCTGCCACTCTCATATAAAAACCCCAACACTCATATAAAAACTCCAACTCCCTTATAAAAGCTCTGCTTTTTTTGCCGTGTTGGGCCCGCCAGTTTAGCAGCACCCTCCAATAGCTCCTTGCCAAACGGATATGGAAAGTCCCTGAACTTTTTGCCTTTTATAAGAAGCATCCAGTCAAAAAACACGAAAAGTGATAAGAAAAAAGAAAAACACCTATTTTTCCCTGCTTTTGCGGGTAAAGTACATTAAAGAGACTAGAAGTACTTTCCATTTCTGTCTAAATGAGCGCAAGTTGGAATCACTTATTCGCTCCTTTTTAGCTTAGCTGAAGTACTTTTATGGGTATCAATATATTAAGGATAGCTGAAAACAATTCACAAATCCTAAATAGTTAGAGAGGTAAGTCACATGCAGCAGGAAGATTTATCAAGAGGTTTAAAAAACAGACACGTACAATTAATTGCCATAGGCGGAGCCATCGGAACGGGATTGTTTCTTGGTGCAGGGAAATCGATACATTTGGCAGGGCCATCTATTTTATTTGCTTATCTGATAACAGGCGCCATTGGTTTTTTAATCATGCGCTCACTGGGAGAGATTCTTCTAAGCGATTTAAGCTATCATTCTTTTGTTGATTTCGTGAAGGATTATTTTGGTGATACGGCAGGCTTTATCACTGGCTGGACCTATTGGTTCTGCTGGGTCACGATTGCCATGGCCGACTTGACAGCAGTTGGAATTTATATTCAATTTTGGTTTCCCGCCGTTCCACAATGGGTGCCGGGTCTCATCACACTAATTTTATTGCTGTTGATCAACCTGGCTACTGTAAAACTTTTCGGAGAACTGGAATTCTGGTTTGCAATAATTAAAGTCGTTGCCATACTGGCCTTGATTGTCATAGGCACCATAATGATTTTGAAAGGTTTCTCCACAAATGCAGGTCCATCGAGTTTCACCAATCTTTGGCGTCACGGCGGCATGTTTCCGAATGGGATGACCGGTTTCGTCCTCTCTTTTCAAATGGTCATGTTTGCATTTGCGGGCATTGAGCTTGTAGGACTCACTGCTGGTGAGACAGAAGATCCAGAGAGGGTCATTCCCAGAGCAATTAACAATATTCCCATACGTATCATTATTTTTTACGTTGGCGCGCTGGTGGTGATCATGAGCATCTATCCTTGGACAGCCGTTAGGCCGGATGAAAGCCCTTTTGTCCAAGTATTTGCGGCAGTCGGTATAACAGCAGCTGCCGGCATTATCAACTTTGTCGTTCTGACATCGGCGGCATCGGCCTGCAACAGCGGCGTTTTCAGTACAAGCCGAATGATGTACTCACTTGCAAAAAATCGACAGGCGCCTCAAACATTAACAAAACTAACGAACCATAAAGTGCCTTCCAATGCCTTGTTTTTTTCAGCTGTGGCGATACTGATTAGTGTTGTGTTGAACTATACCATTCCGGAAGGAGTATTCACGCTTGTCACTAGCGTATCCACATTTTGTTTCATCTTTATATGGGGAATCACCGTCCTTGCCCATTTAAAATATCGGAAAACAAGACCGGAATTAGCCAAAGCGAGTAAGTTTAAAATGCCGCTTTTTCCATTTGCCAATTACTTAATCTTAACTTTCTTCGCGTTTATATTGGTCGTGCTGGCACTTGGAAAAGACACCCGGGTTGCCCTGTTTGTAACTCCTTTGTGGTTCATTCTTTTGTTTGTCATTTATAAAATCCGGGCAGCAAAAATGAAAGCTGAGGGACAGGAGAAGTAGCGAAGACTTAGGTGAACAGGTCACATAGGTGGAAAAGTTTGAATTTGAATGCTGAGCGAGCGGATATCCATGAACGGTTGATTGAGAAAACAATTAAAAAAGCCGCGTGCATATTGGTTGCGCGCGGTTTTGGCGTTTCGCTGAAATTAATTGAATCTGGGTTCCATGATAGGAATCTAGCTGAAAAAGTGTACAAGCTTCGCTTTCTTTCGTCCTTATTAGTGAAAAAAACCCCGTTGGATGTTTTTTGGAAAATCTCTCACAAACCTCTAAAAATTTTATGCATTTAAGGACAATTGTTAAAAGCGCTTACATTAGTGTTTTCTTACTTATAGAATGGACTCTTTTTTTTCTATATTTTCATCCGGTGGATTAGAGGAAAAAAATATGACGCCTATAAGCATAGATATTCCACTAGCTATAATTCCAAACAATATCGCGTTTAATGATGATAGGCCTTCTATAATTAAATCTAACAAAACTACAAATGAACTTATAGCCATCGAAAACAGCACAATTTTTGAAGTAACTCTTTTCCAGAAAAACGCCGCTAAAACTGGAAGAAAAATACTTCCGGACAATAGGGCATAAGCCACGTCAAGGGCAACAACAATATTTTTTAACCATACGCTTATCAAAATGGCTAGTATCCCTACAATTAATAGTACGACTCTTGTCAACTTTAATTTTGATTTATCTGATAATTCTTTCCTTGAATAAGGCAAAATTAAATCATTAACAAGTATAGTTGCAGATGCCATAATAGTTCCTGATGCAGTAGACATAACTGCAGAAAGAATAGCTGCTATAACAAGTCCCACCAATCCAATAGGTAAAAAGTGAACGGCTAGTTCAGGGATTGCTTGTTGAGGATCATTCAAGTTAGGTAACAACACACTTGCAGCCATACCGATAATCGCCCCAGCTATTGCGTAAATAATACAGTATAATCCAGCTAAAATCGTACCTCTTTTTAATATTTTTTCACTTTTTGCAGTAAAAGCTCTTTGCCAAATGTCCTGGCCAATCATCATACCAAAGAAATATAGAAGGAAGTATGAAAATATTTGGGATCCCCCGATATTGGAAAGACTCAGAAAAGAAGGGTCAACCTTATCAATTAAACTGTTAACACCACCAATTTCAACAATACTTGTAGGTAAAAGTATGAAAATAAGCCCAACAGTCATTATCCAAAACTGGATTACATCTGTTAAGGTAACTGCCCACATACCACCTAAAATGGTATATAAAAGAACAATGACGCCGCCTGCTACCATTGCAAAAGTCGTGCTCCAACCAAACAAAGTCGATAGGACTACACCAATTGCAATAATTCCGGTTACAGCTACCATAAGATCATAGACAGCCATTACAACTGCACTCAATGAACGACTTTCTTTGCCAAAACGTTTACCTAGCAACTCGCTAACACTATATACATTAGCCGCACTAAGTTTTTTTGAAAACAAAACACCCATTCCAAGTATCCCAAGTCCAATCATGACGACTAACCACATGCCTGATATTCCGTATAAATAGCCCAGGCTTGACCCTCCTAGTGTTGAGGCACCGCCTAACACAACAGCTGCCATTGCAGGTACATAGAGACCATATCCTAGTCTACTTCCAGCAATTAAGAATTCTTTTTGGCTTTTTATTCGGCGTATACTAATAACGCCAATTGTAACCAGGAGGAGTAGATAAAATATCATTACTGCTAAATCTAAATTATTTACCATGATTAAACCCCCAAATAATATATTCTAAGAAAAAGGATCTCAGGTGCGTTGATTTAAGCCTAGTAGCATGTGTTACAAAGTAAAATTAATTCCAACTAAGACTTTCTTTGACCTGTTTTAAAAAGCACTCACACCTTTCTGAACATAAATTATTTAACTTTTGTACGACTTCTTCCAGCCAGATTTCATCCTGGCTGGAAGAAGTCGTACTATGGTTTGCGGCATAGTATCTATTATTTAAGTCTTTGGAAAAGACTACTTTCTTTGTTGTTGTTTCTCCCTCTTGTTGTAAGCAATTATAGATATAAACTCAAAGCAAATATTGGCGGCTGCTAAGCTTGTTACTTTTGTTGGATCCCTGTCAGGAAGGACTTCCACTACATCAAAGCCTTTTATATTTAACCCTTTGAGAGTTCTCACAAATTGCTGTGCTTCAAAAGTACTGAATCCTCCTATTTCGGGAGTGCCGGTTCCCGGAGCAAAGGCAGGGTCCAAGAAATCTATATCAAACGTAACAAATATCGGATTATTCCCAGTTCTATTTTTTATTACATCTCCGAGCTTACTTGCCGTTATGCCTTTCAGCATTTGGGAAGTGATGACTTGATAGCCTAAATCCTCTGCATTTTTAATATCTTCAGGGCCGTAAAGGCTTCCCCTCATGCCAATTTGAATGGATTTTGACGGATCAACGATTCCTTCTTCCACTGCACGCCTGAACATCGTTCCATGGGTATATTTTTTTCCATAATAAGAGTCCCAAGTGTCCCCGTGGGAGTCAAAATGAACGAGACTTACTTTTCCGTATTGCTTCGCTATTGCTCTCAAATGGGGCAAGGAAACTGAGTGGTCGCCGCCGATTAAAACGGGAATGACATTATTGTTTAAAATCGGTTCTAATTGCGCTGCAATCAATTGATAAGATTCTTCGATGTAACCAGGATTTACAGACAAGTCTCCGTAATCTACTCCAGAGCAATAGTTGAAAATATCAATTTCCAGACCGGGATTGTATGGCCTGATCAGTGAAGACATGGAACGGACTGCCTCTGGACCAAATCGTGTGCCAACAGCAAAGCTTCCGCCGGTGTCAAAAGGCACTCCGATAACTGCAAAATCAATATTTTCCTCTGTTTTAACGTGTGGAAGTCTCATAAAAGTTTTAATTCCGCTAAAGCGAGGGTATTCTTGCGAGTTGATAGGTGCGTATTTAGTTAGCATAAAAATCCTCCTCATCGTTGTCAGTTTTTCATACTTTGATAGAGCAAGTTTTATGCCAACCAAAATAGCGCACAAAAATAGGCTTCTCTTTGGGGGAATAGTCAATTTTGACTAGTGGACTTAATGTATTTTTGTATTTTTCTGTTTGCCGTTGATTGACTGATTTTCAAAGCTTTACCTAAGGCAATACTGTTTGGGAACTTTGAATACATCCTTTTAATGTAATCGCTCTCTATTGCTTCTATAAAAACATTTAAAGGAGTAATTTTATCGGACTCTTCATGATTCCTATTTTCTTCTTGATCAAATGTAATGATATCTTCATTTGAAGTAATCATAGTCCTTTCAACAAAATTTCGAAGCTCCCGCACGTTTCCCGGCCAATTCTTTTCAGTTAATCGGGTAATCATTTGTGAGGAAAAGTGTTTGTTGAAACGATACTTCTCATTAAATTCCCTTGTGAATTCTTCAATCAAGGGCTCTATTTCATCTTTTCGTTCACGAAGGGGAGGGATGGTGATCTTTATCACATCCAGGCGATAATACAGATCTTCACGAAATTTCCCTTGCTCAACTAATTTTTTTAGATCCGAGTTTGTTGCGCAAATAATACGGCAATTTATATCAATTTCTCGTGAGCCTCCCAATTTGGTAATTCGTTTGTTTTGCAGCACTGATAGGAGCTTGACTTGCAAGTTTAGCGGCATCTCCCCAATTTCATCCAAAAAGAGGGTACCTGATTTAGCTTGTTCAAAACTGCCTGCTTTACCGCCGCGCTTGGCTCCTGTATACGCGCCTTCTTCATAACCGAAGATTTCAGATTCAAACAAGGACTCAGGAATTGCTCCGCAATTTACCTCTATAAAAGGCTCATTTGAACGGAAAGATTGTTTATGTAGAGAATAAGCAAGCTGGTTTTTTCCTACGCCAGATTCCCCTTCGATTAAAACAGTTACATCAAGGTCTGCAACTTTATTGGCAATTTCCATTACCTGTTCCATTTTTTTATTTTCAAAGTAAAGATATTTATATTCTTTTATCTGGTTAAACTCCTCTTTATAATAGGCAAGTGTTTTAGCAACTTCTTCGTTTCTTCTTTTTAAAGTTTCAAGTTCAGTTATATCTCTTGAGTAACTATAAGTGTAAGCCAACTCCCCGTCCTTAAAGTAAGGATAAGCAGAGACCAAAACACTTTTTCCTGTATTCGTTTCCTGAACTTTATTCACTCTTTGGCGGTGTTTTAATACCAAAGCCGATACAGAGGGATTTAAGATGCCTTTCCTTTCAAGGTCAAATACACTTTTCCCGACTAAATCACTTGACTCCACTCCATACAACTCATAGCAAGTTGGACTAACGGCAAGAACAATCCCATTACCATCAGTTATAAAAATCTCATCAAAAGAGTTTAAAATAATATCCTTTAACAAACCTTCTTCCATATTAAAAGCAGCCAAGACCCACACACCTCTTTTGATAGTCAAAAATGACTTAATTAGTCGATTTTGACTAAATTTTATGTATTTTTATCATATTTCAAAAAGGAAAGTTTGAAAAGTTATTTTGAAAACAGAGGTATAGAAACTTATTAGAAATGATGGTATACGGAATTAATGCGAAGTCCTTGTTATTAAAACAGTGAATGGTTCGCAAAATAATAATGCGCGGTTTACTCAGAAAATTTTTATCTATTCCTTATGTCAACCAACCTAAACGTAATTTTTTGTCTGGAAAGTAACAGGGCAGGTGCTTATGTGCCATGGATGAATATATTTGAAAGGAATGCATTAACCAGAGGTCGGTAATTTTGAAAAGCGCAATAGATAGTTTGGGCATCCACGCTGTAGCATGGATGCCAGGTATTTTTTCCATAATAGTATTTTCGGGCAGTTTTTAGAATGATACAGCCTGTTCAAAAGCGTATCCGGCTGTATATTATGTTCGTTCATCGTTGTCTCTTAAGCTTTATTGCACAATCGAGACAAATTCATTAGTCTACAAGCGCTGCTTCTTCAATCAATACTTTTCCAAGAACTTGATAACAATAAATATCTGGCGATTGAATACTATAAATGTCCTCCTCTGAGGCTTCGACAAGGAGAACGTTTGGATGAAGCCTGTCAATGATTTTAATATGAGGAGGCAGGTTTTCTGAAACCATATCTCCTCCTATGGCCCAATAAGTACTAGATAGTTTCAAACTTAATCCATTTTGTTCATCTAAGAAAGTGGGTGAAAAATTATATTTATTTATATAAACCAGGTCTTCGATAATGGCACTTGCAGTTGGAAACATTCCAGCTCCTGGTCCTTGGAGGCTAATGTTCCCCACAATATCTCCGTCAATCGATACAGCATTTTGAACACCTTCGATTTGATAAAATGGATGTGTTTCATTTACCAGTACAGGTTTTACTGAGCATATGATTCCTGCCGCAGTCTTTTCTATAGAGGCTATATGTTTAAATCGATAACCGAACGATGTAAATAGATTAATTTGCTCAGGTGTGATTGATTTAATCCCTATTCGAATCGATTCCTCCCAATCAGGTTTCTCTCCAAATGCCAGCTCGCTTAAAATCACCGCTTTGTAAAAGGCGTCATATCCTTCGATGTCATTTGTAGGATCAGCTTCTGCATATCCATTTTCTTGTGCTACTTTTAATGCTGTTTCAAATGAACAGCCGTCTTCTCTCATCTTTGTCAAAATAAAATTAGAGGTTCCATTAAGGATGCCTTGCACTTTTTGTATATTATTTACATTTAACAGTTGCCGCAGAGTTTGGATAATTGGAATTCCACCTGCGACAGTTGCCTCAAACCCCAAAGTTACTCCTTGCTCTTTGGCTAATTGCTTTAATTCAGCTCCATGATGGGCAAACATTTCTTTGTTGGCCGTTATCACATGACACCCTTTGTTAATTGCTTGCTGCAAGTAACTAAAGCTGGGTTCTTTACCAACGATGGCATCAATTACAACATCAAGCTTATCAAGTGTAATAATTTCCTTGAAATCATCAGTTAAAAGAACATCCGAATCGGGTGCAAGATGTTTTTCAATATTTTTAACAAGTATTGCAACAACTTTTACATCATTTCCAAGTATCCTTTTAAGCTTTTCCTGATGTGTTTGAATGGTTTTATAAACCCCATTGCCTACTGTGCCATATCCCAACAATGCTATACGTAAAGCTGACATTCATATTACCTCCTGGTTATTAGATGACTTTGTGGAAAGTTACTTTTGGTCAAAAGAATTTTATTGAACGAAAAAAACTCCCCATTACATACGAATAGAAGGGGAGTTTGAATTTCATTTATTCAAGATTTATCCACCTTCTTATCTACGGAATTGTTTACAATTCCTCTGAAATTGGCACCGGGCAATGATATGCTGGTTGCCGAGACTTCATAGGGTCAGTCCCTCCGCCTCTCTTGATAAGAAAAGTTTTAATTAAAATTTAACTATTTTATAATAATATAAGACTCTAAATATTTATTGTCAATATATTATGCTTACAGATTCCTACAGGCAGGTAGCAGTCCTTTGAATTTTAGGGGAGGCCGTTTGAACGATCAGCGGAAAAACTCAAGGAATCGGACGAGATCTATCTAAATTTGGGTGCTCTAGATTGGTTAATAATTGTTTTGATACCAGAATGACATCATTTTTATTTTTCTCAACCATGAAGGGGATATGTCAGCCTATTAGGGACCTGCTTAGAAGGTAAATGCTTCTTATGACTCTTTTTCTTCACTATCTTTTTCAGTTACTGGTGCCATTCCGCCAGCCCCGGCTGCATCCCTATCAGGGTCAGTAGGAAAAGATGTCTTTGTCCTTTTAGTTTGCTTCTCGGCTTCTTTGGAAGTTCCTTTCTTGTCTTGTAACATACGATTTCCTCCTTTTTTCTTTTGGTAAACCAACGCCTAGTTTACGGAATGTCGAATCAATTGCTGGTTCAATTTGACAAAGACTTATCATTGGTTTTGGCTATGCCGACAATCATAAAAGGTATGTTGAATAGCCGGTTTAATCCAATGCCATCAAAAAACAGGCCGCACAATTCCTTTGTACAACCCGTTTTCTTCATCCACCTTATCTTCTTTCAAATGTTTGGCAATCCGTTTCCTTGACTGTCTCAGCTTCAGGTACATGAGAGGTGACAAATATTTCGTTCGCATCGCATCTGTTTCCTTTAACCCAATATTTACAGGAGTCCACATCACATAAAACATCTTTTGCCATTGTGTTCACCTCATTTTATAGAAATTTTTGCCTTTGGTTTTTTTATTCCCGCATAGATTCCGGGTAAACCTTCCTGCTAAAGGCAGGGTGGAATCTTAAAGGGGGCACCAAAATGAGTATTTTGATAGGAAACGGATGGGGTGTTTGCCGAGGTACTGGAGATGTCGGAACTTCCTGTGGAGGGGGTTTTCTATTTGAGGAAGTCTGACAGAATGGTAGAAGAAACAATTATTTTCAAATCCAGCTTAATGTCATATGGATAACAGGGATCATAGAAAATAGGGTGAGTAATAAGAGAGCAGTGGGGAAGTTGCATTCCCTCATTGCTCTTTTCAGCTATTGCAGGATTAAGTGGTATACCTGTACTTTTTTATCGATTGCAATCTGTTCTTATGGAATTCCATATAAGCAGGCTCAGACATAACAAAGAGTATCGGCACCGCCTTCGCCAAATACCATGATAGCCACACTCGCTATCCAACCTAAAATATTTATTCTTCCTAGGATCCTGCCTGCCTATAGTCTCTACCCGTGCAGATCGGAACTTAAACACCTCTCTAACTTTTTAACTTGGAAACACAGAATTTTCATCAAGTCTTTTATATTTTGACGGGTGAGCCTGTATTAAAAAAAGCTTAAAGACGCTTTGCTTTCTCCGTTGAGGAAGGCAGGCGTCTTTTTTCATGACCTCGCAATTTTCCATATTATTACAAAGTAATAACGGCTAAAATGGGAAATTGGATTTTTGTGAGAAATAAAAACGCCTATTTTTTTAGAACCGATATCACTTATTTGGCTTGTGAAATAGGGTTTTCATCAGATGATTTATTAGCTTCCAAGGTTCTTAAAATCCAATATAATCCACCTGTCGTTCTAATAGCTGGTATTGTCGCACTAATTGCTTCTGTTAAAAGCACTCCTGCCAAGTCAGCGGGAGTGCTCATGATCATCCTTGTTATATGTCATCAAACTAAGAAGCTCTTTTTTTGTCTTTCAGTTTTTCCATATACAATATAAAAGTTATTGTCATTGCTACGCATAATGCAATTTTAATAAAGCTGATGATAGGAGAAACCAATATAGCCAGTCCAATCAGGGAGCCAACTAATCCGTATAATGGAGTTTTAAAGGCAAATTGGCCGAGGACTGCACCGAAGATGGCCGGAAGAATAAAGTTGAAAGCACTTTTGATAGCCTCAGGCAGCATCATGATAATATAAGAACCGCCTAAGATGACGATGACAATGACGATTGTGTTAACTAAGCAAGCAACCGCTATGCCAAAAACACCGGCAATTTCGCCTTTGTTGGACCCGTTTTCCGCACCGATCGCTTCTTGGGCAGCAGCTGAACATGGCAGGCACAGATTTGAAATGTTTCCTGACAAGAAGGCCAGGTAGGTTCCGGCAATCCCGAGAATAGGGTAGTAAGTAATCGGTTCAATCACCCACATGACGCCTATAAAGCCGGCATATCCAATCAATCCGGCAAGGATTGGCCCCCAACCAGGATGGGCTCCCACAACAAATGACATATAAAGGGGGGCTGATAGGGAAGCCAAAATTGTCATAAAAAGAGTCAAGCGCCCCCAAAAATGTGCTTTGTTATGAAAGTTTGCCATACCTTGATTGATACTGGCATCTCCCTGCAATACTTTTTGTGGATTAAGGGCCATTGATTTTCCTCCTCCTATTCTATCGTTTTTACTAAAGCTTAAATAAGCGAAACAAGGTACCCAGAGTACATTCCGACAACCATTGATATTGCCAGGGACCATTCTTTTAACCAGGACTTTCCGGTTTTTTTAGCGATGTACAATACGGCAAACATCGTAATGATCGCCATAAGACCTGCAATCGCCGAACTGATATCAATCACCATTTTTTCAACGGCCAGGTATCCAAAGGCCCCCATCATGGCCGCAGCCGATACGATTCCCATTAATTTCGGATTTTTCGACTTCAGCTTGTTCTGGACATTCCCGAGGGACTTTGTAAAAAGGAAGGCAAAGATCAGCCATCCCATCCCTCCAAGGCACATCGTCCAGACAACTGTTGAGAAGGCTTCAACTGTAAAGGATTCTGTTCCAAGGCTGCTGCCAAACGCCTTTGCGCCGATTTCTGCAGCCGCGGCTTCTGTTGAAGCCGATCCAATAATGCCGATTCTCATCATCGTCAATGGAGAGCCGATTAATGCAATCAGCGAAATGATGACGATTCCAATACCCATAGATGGACCAATTGATCCGATTAACCCGGTCTTGATGGCAGTCTTCACCTCTTTAGGTGTCATTCCAACCTCAGGAGCTGTTTTCTTTGCCATTCTAATGAAAATCAAAGCTTGGAAAATCACGATAAATATGACGCTGAAGGCAATGATCCAAATGGGTGCAGAATTGGAGGTTTTCATAACTTCCTTTATCAATGAACTCTCTCCTTCCCAATCTTTCTTTAAAAAGGTTATTGGATTGCTTCTTTATCCAAGGCAGTTTTGTTTTCATTGAGTGACAAGAAATCCGATACCAGGCCGATAAAGAGTTTGCCAATATATAGGATAGCCTGTTCGTCTACATCAAATTTTGGATGATGATGAGGATATATTTTCGTTTGGTCTTCCAATGCTCCGCCTACCCAAAAGAAGGAACCCGGCCGTTCTTTCAAATAATAAGCGAAGTCTTCCATTCCCATTTGTGGTGGATTTTGTTTAACCATTTCTTTTCCAAATAACGATACCGCCACTTGTTCAACCCGATCCGTCTCTTCCGGATGATTGACCACAGCAGGATAGCCGCGTGTATATTTGTAATCGACAGATGCTCCGAGCCCGCCGCATGTTGATTCAGCGATTTGTCCAATGGCTTTTTCGATGTGGTCACGGACGCCTTCCTTGAAAGTCCTGACCGTACCTGTGATTTTTGCTTTGTCAGGAATTACGTTATATCCTTCTCCGCCATGAAAGGACGCTACAGTAACGACGGCCGAATCAATCGGATCGACTTGCCGGCTGACAATTTGCTGCAAGTTTAAAAGCAGTTGACCCCCTACAACAAGAGGATCTACGGTTAAATGAGGGGTAGCCGCATGTCCGCCTTTACCGGATATTTCTATTTCAAAAATGTCGCCGTTTGCCATTGCATAACCTTCTTTTATCCCAACCCTTCCAAGGGGATCGCTTGAACTGACATGGGCGCCATAAACGACATCTACATCCTGCAAACAGCCGTCCTCAATCATCGCTTTGGCTCCTCCAGGAATGACCTCTTCCGCAAATTGATGGATAAAAACAATATTGCCGTTGATACTGTCGCGATTCTCGCTGAGAACTTTAGCTACACCTAGCAGGGCAGCTGTATGCAAGTCATGGCCGCAAGCATGCATGACACCGGGAATTCGAGATTTATAGTCGACATCCTTTTCATCCTGAATGGGCAAAGCATCAAAATCAGCACGGAGAGCCACCGTTTTTCCGGGTTTGCTTCCTCTAAGGATTCCAACAACTCCACGCCCGCCTACGCCTGTTCTGACCTCTAAACCAATGGAAGTCAGGAAGTCTGCAATTTTCTTTGGAGTGTCTTCCTCCGTATGAGACAGCTCCGGGTACATGTGTAAATCCCTTCTGAAGTCAACTAACTCTGGATACAGTTCTTCTAATCTTGAAAAATACTTTTCTTTCAATGCATATCCCTCTTTTCCAAATTTTAGAGTTAAGTCATTTTTTTGAAGCGCTTTCTTTTCTCGGTTGGAGTATTATAAATTGTCGACAGTCGATTTACTGCATTCTATAAAACCTCTTTTATTGTGTCAACAATTACAAAAGTTCTAATTTATCTAAAATATCGGTGCGTTTATGTCATTCTGTGACTAAATTCCCATTAAATACGGCTATTCAATTCAGTTATTGAAATACCCTCCAAAAGTTCGGAATTGAATAAATTATTTAAAGAGTGTTGAAATAATTTAAGTTTGTTTATATAATACTAAAAACATTTCTTTAATTGTCGACAATCGACCCTAGTTCTTTCTCCGTATTTTTAAAAAATTAATAGAATCAGGAGTTGTTTAAAGATGAATGAAATTTGTTATTTTACTGCCCGCGAGCTGGCCAGAGCCGTTCGAAAGCGTGAATTATCAGCTCGTGAAGTGATGGAAGCGCACCTGGAACAAATCGAAAAAGTAAATCCAAGCATCAATGCGATTGTTTCGCTAAATGAGGAAGCGGCATTGAAATCTGCGGATCAAGCTGATCAAATACTTGCTTCCGGAGAAGAGGCAGGCCCATTCCATGGTCTCCCGATTGCCATTAAGGATACACATAATGCAAAAGGTTTCCCTATGACAAGCGGTTCTCTAGCATTAATTGATAACGTTTCCAAAGAGGATGACCTCATTGTGGAAAGGTTAAAAAATGCAGGGGCCATCGTAATTGGCAAAACGAATGTGCCGGAGTTTGGGGCTGGTGCCCATACATTTAATGAGATATTCGGACCAACAAGAAACCCTTATGACCTCAACCGTACTGCGGGTGGAAGCAGCGGAGGGGCGGCAGCTGCAGTAACCTCTGGCATGCTGCCTTTTGCGGATGGAAGTGATATGGGCGGGTCGTTGCGTTTTCCGGCTGCCTTCAACAATGTGGTAGGAATGAGACCATCACCGGGACGGGTGCCCTCCTATCCGAAAGCGGCCCCTTATTCGACACTTGGTGTTCAGGGGCCGATTGCAAGAAATGTGGAAGATGTGGCTTTTCTGATGTCAGTGATTGCAGGATATGATAAAAGATCGCCGATTGCAATCCATGAGTCGGGTGAAAAATTTTTAGAACCATTCAAAAAGGATATAAGCGGTTTGAGGGTGGCATGGACCTGTGATTTTGGCGGGGAAATTCCTGTTGAACCTGCGGTAAGAAAAAATCTCCAGGAGCAGTTGAAGGTATTTACCGATTTAGGCTGTCATGTAGAAGAGGCAAGTCCCAATTTAGCGGAAGCGGATGAGGTGTTCCATACATTAAGGGCCTGGGAATTTGAAATGGGCGGCAAGGACTTGTTTGATAAATTCAGTCATCTAATGAAACCGAGCTACGTTTGGAATTTTAATAAAGGCCGTGACTTGCGCGGGATCGATATAGGCAGGGCAGAGAGGCTTCGCAATGAGCTATATCACCGAATGAGAGTGTTTTTTGAGAAATACGATATCTTCATCCTGCCGGTCAGCCAAGTTCCTCCTTTTGATGTGAATATAGAATATCCAACAGAAATTAATGGAGTGAAGATGGAACATTACATAGACTGGATGCGTTCCTGCTGCTATATTTCAGCACTTGGCAATCCAGCATTATCAGTGCCTTCAGGATTTACTTCTGATGGTCTTCCGCTTGGCCTCCAAATTGTTGGTCCTTATCATGCAGACTTTGAGGTACTGCGCATTGCGTATGCATTTGAACAGGCAACAAAGTACGGGAATACCCGGCCTGTTCTGGCAACCAATGCGCTTGCCCAGTCAAAATAAAATTTTAACTATGGAATATTTCTACAAAGAAAAGACATAGGGTCTAGCAAGCCCCATGTCTTAAACCAGTTTTTTTACGTTAAATAAACTTATACACTTATCCAAATGCAGCTTTAGTCATTAAGAACAAAACGGAAGGGCCCATTAAACATCCAAGACCCGTATAAAAGGTTGCCGTAACTGCCCCATATGGTACCAATTTGGGATCCGTTGCCGCCAATCCACCTGCAACGCCACTTGTTGTCCCCATTAATCCTCCGTAAACCATAGCCGTACGAGGATTATTGAGCCCAATATATTTCGCTACAAACGGCGTACCTACCATGGTGAGAATGGATTTTACAAGACCGGCAGCAATACTGATTGTAATGACCTCAGAGGTTGCCCCTATGGCGGCTCCCGTTACAGGTCCGACAATATATGTAGCCGTTCCGGCGCCAATCGTTGTAAGACTAACTGCATCGGTGTATCCGAAAGCGAGAGCAATACCGACTCCAACCACAAAGGAAAGTATGACACCGATAAAAAGTGATACCACACCTCTGACCCCGGCTTTTTTAATTTCATCAAAACTGGCTCCAAAAGCGGTAGCGACAATGGCAAAATCCCGGAGCATTCCGCCACCCATCAGACCTATTCCGGCAAAAATGCTAACATCAGACAGCCCCTTTTCACCGCCTGTCGTTATCCCTCCGAAATAAGCAAGTATCAGACCAATAATGATAGCAATGGCCGAACCGTGAATTCTTCCTTTTGTAAATCTATCAGAAATAACATAGGAGATATACATTGCGGCCCCGACAACTGCAAAGGAAACGATAAGTGGATTATCTGTAAAGACTTTACTTAATGTTTCTAACATTGGCTTCTTCACCTCCAGTGAGATGATTTTCGTCTAGAGCCCCATCAAAGACTTCTTTCCTTTTGCTTGCGCTTAAAATGGGTACAACTATCCAACTGATAGCTACAGCCGCTACGCCTGCGACAATAGCAAGGGGTCCTCCATCAAGTGCGCCGGCAACATTTTGACTGGCTGACATGGCGATAACAATAGGGATATACATAGCGCTCCAAAAGCCCAGACCATCTTGCGCAGCTTGGCTTAATTTCCCTCGCTTTTTGAGGTGATCAACGATCAGCACAAGCAACAACATGGCTATACCTACACCGCCTACGTTTGCTTCAATACCCAATGAAAGTCCCAACAATTCACCCAGGAAAACACCGCTTAGCATACAAATCGCCAGCAAAGCTACACCGAAAATAACCATCCGTCCACCTCACTATTTTTAGTATTTTGATGAAGAACACAAAAAGTAAGCGCTTGCAATGGTGAGATAGTATAAAGTCGACTGTATTCTATGAAACATCATAAATCCTATTAATTAAAAAATCAAACATTATTTTAATTTCTAAAAAAATTGAATATAACTTCTTTTACTAGTATAATATAATCGACAGTCGACTATATTCTAAATTTCCGTCTTAAGGAGTGTGGAGCATGAGAGCCAAATTAGCAGACAACGCTTTATCCAACTCAATTGCAAAATACATCACCGAACAAATCATTACTGGTGAAATAAAACCTGGTGAAAAATTGGTGGAACATATATACGCGGATCAGTATGGAACGAGCAGAGCTCCCGTTCGTGAAGCAATCTATTTGCTTGCCATAGAAGGGCTGGTAGAGAGAATTCCCCGAAAGGGAGCAGTAGTGAAAGAATATACGGAGAACGAAATCTATGACCTCTTGGAGATTAGGAATATGTTGGAGAATATGGGGATGGAGCGGATTAAAAGACATGGGGTTGATCAGGACCTGCTAAAGGAAATGAGAAAAATTCTCGAAGAAATGAAAGAAACGGATGACGTTTTTTCTTATACCCAATTGAACCACTCCTTTCACATGTGCCTTATTAAAATGAGCAAAAGTGAAACAATCAAAAACATGTATCTCCGTCTGGGATGGCCATTACTGAGAGTTCAAAGCGCTTCGTTTTCTTATAAGAAAAATATTGAAAAGTCTGTTGCGGAACATGAACGTATTGTTAAATTGCTCCATGAGGCCAACATGGAACAGTTGTCCGAATTGCTAGGAAAACACAACAAAGATGTCATCTTGAGTGTCCAAAAAATGATGGCAGCTGATTAAGCTAAGGGGGAAGTACTGTGAAAATTGCCTTTTTGTTCCCGGGTCAAGGATCACAAAAGCCTGGATTGCTGCATGAATTGCCATCATGCGAGGCAGTGGATAAAGTACTTGAAACAGCTTCTGCGACCCTGAATGTAAACGCATACAATCTACATCTGGAGGAATCCCTCTCTTCAACCAAAAATGTTCAACTCTCCCTATTAATTGCAGGTATCGCCGCGTATAAAGCCTTCGAAGCGGAGGGAGTTAAACCACACTTTGTAGCCGGTCATTCTGTCGGCGCCTTCAGTGCTGCCGTAGCAACAGGCGCTATAGCTTTTACGGATGCTCTGAGAATGGTCAGTCTACGCGGCGAGTTAATGGAACGGGCATATCCCGATGGTTACGGGATGGGGGTCGTATTAGGGATGGAAACACGGAGGCTTCAAAGGTTGGTTGATTTTTACTCCGATAATGACAATCCGGTATTTATAGCCAACCAAAATGCACCGGATCAAGTAACGATTTCAGGTTCTTTGCCATCGATACAAAGGGTATTGGAGGATGCAAGGCAAGAAGGGGCACGCTGTGCCTCACTGTTGAACGTCAATATTCCCTCCCATTGTCCGCTTTTACAGTCTGTTTCTAAATCCCTTGCCGAAGCCCTTCAAGGGATTTCATTCTCCCGTCCGAAGATTCCATACATAGGAAACCGAAGAGCCCGTGTATTATACGACCCGGACGAAATCAAGTTGGATCTTGCAGAAAGTGTTTCAACCCCAGTTCAATGGCATGACGCCTCTACTGTTTTATACGAAAAAGGGGTGAGGCTGTTTATCGAAATGCCTCCAGGAACAGTGCTGGCCGATTTAGCAGAGAAGGCATTTCCTGATGCAAGAATATTCTCCGTAACAGGCAATGGCTTCGACGATTGTGCATACATTGCGACACAAGAGCAAGTGAATTAAAGAAAGGAGATTAGCGATGGAAACCGTGAAACAGCCAGTAACCAAGAAGACTTCCTGGACAACCCGCCTTGAGGAAAAGCTGAGAAGAGTTGAAAGTATAAAAGGCCTCGCAAACGGCAAAGTGATTCCGACGGACGCTATAGTGGAGGCGATGGAGAAGCTGATTTTGCCCCGTGACCGTGTGGTTTTAGAAGGAAATAACCAAAAACAAGCGTCATTTCTATCTGAGGCACTTGCTCAACTTAATTCAGAGAAAGTATTTGATTTACACATGATCATCTCGAGTATTTCCAGACCGGAACATCTCGATTTATTTGAAAGAGGGGTCGCAAGGAAAGTGGATTTTGCCTATGCCGGCCCACAGAGCTTGCGCATGGCCCAAATGCTGGAGGACGGGCAGCTTACAATGGGGGAAATCCATACATACATTGAACTGTATGGGCGCCTTTTTATTGATTTGATTCCTTCTGTTGCTTTGGTAGCTGCGGATAAAGCGGATCGAAATGGAAATCTTTACACGGGACCTAATACAGAGGAAACACCGACGCTTGTCGAGGCGGCTGCTTTCCGGGATGGCATTGTAATTGTCCAAGTAAATGAATTAACGGATGAGTTGCCGCGTGTAGATATACCAGGATCCTGGGTTGATTTTGTTGTTGTTGCTGATCAACCATACGAGCTTGAGCCGCTATTTACCCGAGACCCGCGCCATATTACCGATGTTCAGATTTTGCAGGCGATGATGGTTCTCCGCGGCATTTATGAAAAGCATCAGGTGCAGTCACTTAATCATGGAATTGGATATAACACGGCTGCAATTGAATTGCTGCTGCCAACATACGGTGAATCGCTTGGCTTGAAAGGAAAGATCTGCAAACACTGGGCGTTAAATCCTCATCCGACTTTGATTCCAGCCATTGAAAGCGGCTGGGTCGAAAGTGTCCATTGTTTTGGTGGAGAAGTAGGGATGGAGAAATACGTGGAAGCTCGCCGCGACGTCTTTTTCACCGGACCGGACGGAAGCTTGCGGTCCAATCGAACCCTTTGCCAAATGGCCGGGCAATATGCGGTGGATCTGTTCATTGGCTCTACGCTGCAAATGGATCATGAGGCAAACTCCTCAACTGTTACGCGTGGACGGCTGGCGGGATATGGAGGAGCGCCCAATATGGGGCACAATCCTGGGGGACGCCGCCATTCTTCTCAAGCTTGGTTAAATATGATGACTTCAGATGATCCTTTGGCTCGTGGAAGGAAACTGGTGGTTCAAGTAGTAGAGACCTTTCAAAATGGCAATAAGCCGGTATTTGTTGATTCACTCGATGCCATTGATGTAAAAAGAGATTCCAATCTCGCTACAGCGCCGGTGATGATTTACGGGGAAGATGTAACACACGTAGTAACCGAAGAAGGAATTGCCTATTTATATAAAACAGACAGCATCGAAAAAAGAAGAGAAGCACTCTCGGCAATCGCTGGTGTTACTCCTGTTGGACTTAAGCAGAGTGCCTTCAAAACGGAGGAATTGCGCAGAGAAGGGTTGATTGCCTATCCGGAAGATTTACAGATCCGGCGGACAGATGCAAAAAGATCGCTGCTCGCAGCCAAGAACATAGAGGAAATTGTTGAGTGGTCGGACGGGTTATACGAACCGCCTGCCAAATTTAGGAGCTGGTGAACATGTGGGGAACTCATGCGGAAGACAAAAACACGTTCAGTACTGCAGTTGCAGAATTGGCCGTCTCTTCACTGATTGAAGAATTGGAACTCACTCCTAAACCTGGCCTCGTTGATAAACAAAACACAGGAGCACACAAAGACTTAACCGTTCAGTTAATGAGAGCTTCAGCCGAATCACTTTGGGATACTTTTAAAGAAATTGCGTTGATCAGCTACGATCGTTTCCCGGAGCAATCCTTGAGAGAAGAAATTGCAGCCATTGGCAGGGACGGGGAAAAAACAATGTTCCGAGTTACCGGCGGCATCAACACACATAAGGGAGCCATTTGGTCGATCGGGTTGCTTGCATCCGCTTTCTCCATAGGAAAAGGACGATTCACGACTGAGGAAATCCTCTCCACGGCAGGCAAATTAGCTCGTTATCCTGACCGGTATTGTCCCGTGGCAGACACAAATGGAAAACGGGTGATCAAAAAATTTGGTGTGGAGGGAGCCAAAGGAGAAGCCCAGCAAGGGTTTCCACATATTAGACAGTTTTCCCTTCCCATGTTGAACCACTCCCGTGCCATGGGATTAACAGAAGAGAAAGCTAAATTATATGCGCTGCTCTCGTTAATGGCTCATTTGGACGACACGTGCATTCTTCACCGGGGCGGGTCGGACGGCTTGTCATTTGCAAAAGAGCAGACGGCATTCTTCTTAATCAGCGGTGATTTTGATTTATTAAATAAAATCGACGAAGAATTTATAAAACGCAATATTTCTCCTGGAGGAAGCGCGGACCTCCTTGCTGCTACACTGTTCTTGGATAAAATCGGTAAAATGCAATCATTCAACGAAGTCTCAAACGAATATCAGCTTATTTGATCTTGGGGGTGCTTTACTTGGAAAAAATCGTCTATACTTTTCCCGCCACAAAAAAAATAGATCGCTTTTCACATGTTGGTGTGGTTGGGTCCGGGGATTTGGAAGTCATTATGAAACCATCCGATAACCCCGAGGCTGAAGTTACGATCCGGACTGGTATATCAGGATATAAACATACATGGGAAGCTGTGATACAGCGTTTTTTTACCCGGCATGATATTGCGGCAACCGTAAAAATTAATGATTTTGGTGCAACCCCGGGGGTTGTCAAACTCCGTCTCGAACAAGCGCTGGAGGTGAGCGGTCATGATTAAAACAATAAAAGCCAGTTTTGTTGAATGTGACGCTCGTGAAAGAATCCTTGGATTACTGGACGAGGGAACGTTCAGAGAATTACTGGGACCGATGGATGAATTCGAATCCCCTCATCTGGAACCGCAAGGTATTGTCCCGCAAAGCGATGATGGAGTAGTGGTGGCGAAGGGCAGGATATATAACCAACCATCAATTGTCATATCCATCGAAAGCAAATTTCAGGGCGGTGGAATTGGCGAAGTTTCCGGCGCCAAAATTGCCGGAGCATTGGAGCTGGCTCTGGAGGAATGCAAAAGGGGGGCACATATCATCCCTGTCCTTGTATTCGATACAGGCGGAGTCAGATTGCAGGAGGCAAACTATGGTCTGCTTTCCATCGCTGAAATCAGTGCAGCGATTGTAGCACTTAAACATTATGTTCCCGTCATTGGGGTTGTACCGGGGAAAGTGGGAGCCTTTGGCGGCATGTCCATTACAGCAGGTCTTTGCAGCGCGATTATTATGACGCGAGAAGGAAGACTTGGATTGAATGGACCTGAAGTAATCGAGCAGGAAGCAGGGATTCGCGAGTTCGATTCAAGAAACCGACCTCTAATTTGGGGAACAATAGGTGGTGAACAGCGGACGGCTTCCGGGTTTGCGGATATATTGGTTGAAGATGACATCAGAGAGATGAAAGACGCAGTCTCATCTGTCATGACCGGCCAAGCTGTCGACACTGCAAGAACGGATCAAATAGGACAATACGAATCTCTCTTACATTCAATTGATCCAACTAAACCATTATCTCCTGAAATGGTCAGATCCCTCTGGCAACAAAAAAATAATACACCCCCAAATAAAATTGGGTCTCCGGAAAATGGGGGAAAAACGTCTGGAAGAGGGCAAGTATGGTTTGACCTATTGCGAGGAAATGCCCCGGAAATAGGTGATCTTCCATCTGTTCAAGTGGCCGATGGAGTGATTGGAGATAAGAAAGTTCGATTCATTGCGGTCGTCCCCGATTCACAAAACAAATTCCCGCGTGCCAGAAAAGGAGAGTTTGGTCTTCTGGAAGGCTGGTCAGTAGCAAAACATGTTCAAGAAGCCATTAAAGAGGACCAAAATGGTGAAAAAAGAGCCATTATCGCCATCGTAGATGTTCCGAGCCAGGCGTACGGTTACCGGGAGGAATTGCTGGGGATTCATCAGGCCTGTGCTGCAGCTGTATCTGCCTATGCCTCCGCAAGACTCAACGGGCATCCAGTGGTTGCATTCATTCCAGGAAAGGCCATATCCGGCGCCTTTTTATCCCATGGCATGCAGGCGAACCGATTAATTGCATTACGTGACCCAGGAGTAAACGTACATGTGATGTCAAAAGAATCTGCGGCTCGGATTACTCAACGTACTCTGGAAGAGTTGGAGGCTGCTACAAAAGAAGTGCCGGCCATGGCGTATGATATTAATTCATTTGAAAAATTGGGCGCTTTATTCTCGCTGGTGGATCATGTCGAGGCGGATCATCCGGGAGAAGAGGATCGAAATACAATCTATAAAGAAATAGAAAAAGCGATTGAGGATGTAGAAAAGGATCAATCGAAGGATCTAAGCACCAGATTAAAAACTCATTTGGCGGCATCCGGCAGAGCCGCTTCTATCCTGGTCAGGGAAAAGTTGCGTGAACAATGGAGTTAAAGCCCCATGATTTATTGGAAATTAACAATGCAGAGGACTTAATATGTTACGAGGTTTTGCCAGAGTGGGCTGAGTCGTCGATTGATAATGCGCCCTTCGTGGTAGTGCGACGAGCTCGGGCAGGTCCGGGTGTTGCAGCGGTCGGAATACGGGGATCCAATAGAAGCGAGCGATTTGCAGCCTTTTTGCCGATTGAGCGCTTTAAAAGAAGGATCACACCCGAGGAGCTGGCTAAAGAACAGGGTTGGAAGAAGCAGGACAAGGAAATCTTTCATCATTTAGAGAAAGTTGCTCATTTGATGAACCACCACTCTCTTGAATGGGGGATTACGGGAAGTGTGGGATTTGAACTGGCCAGCGGCAAAGAGACAACTAACAAAACGAGCGATATCGATCTTGTTATCCGTTTTAATGATCAACTTACCGTAAAATTCGCACAAGAAATAAAAAATGAGCTGGAAAAAATGAAGGTTCGTGTAGATGTCCAAGTCGAAGCCAAAAATGGGGCTTTTTCGCTTATTGAATATGCCGGCAGCGAAGGCAGGCCTATATTGTTTCGAACGATGGATGGACCTATTTTAAAGGAAATATAATGGATTATTCCTGTATAAGGGCGCTGATAGAAAAACGACTCTTATACGGGATATTTGTGTTTCAAAAGGTAGTCTCGATTTTAGTGCTTTTAGGAGTGATTGAAAAATCAGAGCAATGGTAAATAGAAGTTTTTACTGTTTGCCGATTTTATGTTTGTTGACCGTCACAGAAACCTCCAAGTAGTCTCGTGGTATAGGTAAGTCTCAACGCTAGACAACTGCCCCATTCATAAGCCATCCCTACTATTAGGTTGTGAAACATAAAGAAGTCTAATCGATTCGTACATTGATTAGGTAAAGTCATTTATCTATCATATATGAATAAATTACAAGACTTCTGATAGGGTTGAAAAATCCGGTTTTATGAACTTTATATGTTTGATGGAACGGTAAATGTGCAAGAGAGGTGATTGAGAAGGCCAGAGACATAAGAAGCTGAGATTATTCCGATAGACTACCATGGAGTAAGGCGTTAAAAGTAAGCTTCTATTACAAAAAGGTCAATCAATACAAACAACAAAAAAACAAAGCACCTATGCTTATGCTTTTAAGGAAATTTTACATGAAATGAGGGGTATATCATGATACAAAAAATGGAACACACGGCGATCATGGTTCAGGATATGGAGCGATCCATTCAATTTTACTGTGATGTCCTCGGATTTAACGTACGTCTTAGAGGCCGTAAACCTGGTAGGGAAATGGCTTTCCTCTACCTTGAATCCCAGCCTGATATGGAAATCGAGCTAATTTGTGACGTTGATTCAGCAGTAGGTTACAACGAAGACGGAATTGTAAATCATCTTGCATTTACTGTAAACGATATAGAAGCGGCCATCGGCTATTTAAAGGATAAAAGAGTGGAATTTTGTTCCGATGAGATTAAGCCAACACTTGAAGGTGGACGTATGATTCTTTTTTGGGGGCCGAGTCAGGAGCTTTTACAGCTTGTTGAACGGGTGAATAATTAGGTACTTAATGATTAAAACTCTAGAGAACAGTTTGGGAATACGCTTATATCTTCGGATATTTCGGATAAAAAGGCAAGGTACTATGTTTGCAAAATTAAAATCAAAAAGGATCCTTGCTTGAAATGCTTCAATTTCACTTGCGTAATTCAGCACAATAATACAGAAAATAGTTACTTTTTAGACTGAATCATTCATTGTTTGTGAAAATCTCATGACATAAAATTGGAATAGTTAAGAAAAAACAATTTATGACAATCATTTTAAATTTATTCATTAAAGGGTGAGAGAATGAAAAGTGGTCTTTTATGCCGAGATGCAAAACCAAGAGCAGTGTAGACGCCTGCATGATTGTTCGAGCATATGGACAATAGCAGAAACACACACATGGTTACCTGAAGACATTTCCGAGTAATTCAAATATTGGCGGAGAGGTTATCTTACATGAATATGGATAAGGTAAACATTGTTTCTGAAACTGAATACGACCGATATGATCAGCTGTTAAACTTACCCGATCTGGAATTCACCAGTTTATGCAGAAGAAAGTATTCCATCAATCGCGGAGTGTTTAATGTCATTGACGATTGGTTTTTCAACTATGGGGTGACCAACATAACTGCCAGAAGGAAAACAATTTTACAATTCTTGGCTTATGTTTATGAAAAGAAGAAGCCGGATCAACGTGAGATGTATCTGCAGTTTGGAAAAGGTGGAGTCAAAAGTCACCTTTATTATTACACCGATAAGTGCTTAAATGAGAATCAAACTTATGAATAAGGGTGATATCTTTGGGAATTAAGGCACATGAACTCTCATTAAGCCATTTAATAACGACTGAGGAAAAATCCGGAATGAAACTAAAGGACTTGCAACTGACTTTCACAAGCACAGATGCATGGGGGTTGCTCCGGAAGGATTTAACCAATGCCCTTGGCATTAGCAGGGCGAAGAGGTTTTTGCTCCGATATGGATGGAACTGCGGTGTTCATGAAGCAAGGATTCTAAAGGAAGCAATTGATTGGAAAGATGATATTGAATGGCTGATCGCCGGATCAAAGGTGCACCACCTCACAGGGAGGGTCCTGTCATACCCTAAGAATTTCCAGGTGGATATGGAAAAGGGCCAATTTAATGTCTCCGGATACTGGATTGATTCTTATGAGGCGAACCAGCATTTAACTTATTCAGGCAAGTACCATGAACCTGTCTGCTATTATTTAATCGGTTATGCAAGCGGATACACAAGTGAATGCATGGGTAAAAAGGTAATCTTTAAAGAGATCAATTGCAAAGGAAAAGGAGATGACCATTGCAGCTATATCGGTAAGACAGTAGAGGAATGGGGAGAAGAAATTTCGGAAGAGCTCTTCTTTTATGAAGATACTGATATGGCTAAAGAGTTGGACCAGATGTACAAAAGAATTGAACAGCAGAAAGAACGGCTCAAGATCGGATATACTCTTAGCCAGAATCTTACCCAAGATATGCTGCAGGGGAAGGGGCTGCCGGGATTTGCAGAAACGATAGGGAAAAGCCTCCATTGCCCGGTCTTGATTGAAGGCAAGCATTTTGAAAAGCTGGCTGAACACGGAGAAATCCCGGGGATTCATAAGTATATGAGTGTAACCAATATAGAAGAAAAATTAAAAGATCTGGCCGGCAATTCTTTTGTTGAATGGTCACACAAAGATAAGACCTTTAAATTATTAACCACCCCTATTTTAATAGAAAGTAAGATATTCGGTTATATCACGATCGTTATCGATCGGGAGAGTGATGATTTTTACAAGGACTTGTTAGAAAGGGCAGCGATTATTTCAGCTCTCCATATGCAAAATGAAAGGGTTGCTATTGAAACAGAACAACGCTTAAAAGGCGAACTCCTGGAGCAGCTGCTTAATAATAAAGAAATTAACAGAAAAGAAATATATGACAGGTTTTCATACCTCGACTACAACCTTTCTACCGAACACTACGTCATGTATGTTGTCATCCAGGAAAAAGCCAGCGTAAAAGAGATTGATGATTATGAATATTTAAAAATCAGAAACAGAATCTCTGAATATATCTATCAAGACTTTTTATACGAAGATAATCAGCCATTATTATTGCCCAAATTAAATTGCATACAAGCCATTATCGATAAAAATTCAATTGATAAGAGGTATAAATCCCCAAGACACTTTGGTGAACAGCTGATAAAAAAGTTGGGCTTGCCCAACGTGTATATCGGATTAAGCGACCAGACAAAGGACGTATCCGATTTCTACAAAAAGTTCCAGGAAGTGAAGCGGGCAGTGGAATTGGCCATTTGGAAGAAAACTGATAATAAAGTCGTCCTTGCTAATGAACTTGGACACTTGACCCTCTTCCTGAGTGCAAGAGACCCGGAAGAATTGGAAGCCTTTGCAAGTGAAAACTTAAAAACTTTGATCGAGTACGATGAAAAAAGAAATGCTGAATTGTTACATACCCTTATGCAGTATTCCCAAAATGAGTTCAACCTTCATAAAACAGCGAGAGAAATGTGCATTTCCATCAGTGGAATGCGGTATAGGGTTCAAAAAATTGAAGAGCTGCTGGAAACAGACTTATCTGATTCCAACAGCAGGTTTCAGGTACAGCTCTCCCTGCAAATCTTGCTTTTGCTTGGCAATGTGGATGACTTAACAATTGCCTAGCCAATTACAGAAAAAAAGAGGAGGAATGCAATATGGATTCTAGAGAATTTAGAAACACACTGGGGCATTTTGCCACAGGTGTAACAGTCATTACAACAACAAACGAGGGGGAAAATATCGGTTTGACAGCGAATGCTTTCTCATCCCTCTCGCTGGACCCGCCATTGATCCTCGTTTGCATTGATAAACAAGCCAGGAGCATTGAAGCTTTTAAAAAGGACCGTCCATTTGTTGTCAATATTCTTCAACAGGGTCAGGAAGCAGATTGCTGGGGATTTGCCAAAAGGGGGCAGGATAAATTTGCCGATGCCGATTACACATTATCTGAAGATGGAGTCCCTGTTCTCCATGGGAACCTGGCTACTCTCGAATGCGATGTAGATGAAATATTTGAAGGCGGCGACCATTATATCATTACCGGTAAAGTGAAGAAAGCCAATTATGACAAGGAAAAAAATCCTCTATTATTTTTCAGGGGAGAAATACGGAAAATGAAGGACTTGGCTGTAACCTGATCCATTAAATCATATATCAAATCTATTTATTAGGAGGCAAGACAAGATGCTATCAAAAGAAGATAATCAGCTTTTAACTCAAACAGACCCCGGTACCCCGATGGGGGATATGTTCCGGAGATATTGGATACCTGCTCTCCGATCTGAAGAACTAGCGAAGGACGGAAAACCTCAGCGTGTAAAATTGCTGGGCGAAGAATTGGTGGCTTTTCGGGATACAGAGGGAAAGGTTGGACTCATTGATGAGCGCTGTCCACATCGGGGGACGTCGTTATACTACGGAATCAATGCAGGCTGCGGAATTCGCTGCATGTATCACGGCTGGAAGTTTGACACTGAGGGCAACTGTACGGAGATTCCATCCGAACCGACGGACGGCAAGTTCAGACAATCAATTAAATTAAAAAACTACCCGGTTAAAGAGGTCAGCGGAATCATTTGGACGTATATGGGACCGGAAGAGCACATGCCTCCGTTTCCTGAATTCTATTGGATGGGATTGCCCGAAGAAAGTAAATTAATAGAACGTGTATGGCAAGAGTGTAACTATGCGCAAGCAATGGAAAATGACCTGGATTTTGTGCATGCTGCTTTCTTGCACAGGGCCCACCAGGAACAAAACGTTCAAGAAGGAATTTTAAGCAGTGACCTGGGGATCGACCCTGAGCACCCGCTTGTGAAAAACCCGCCTGTAAAACAGGCAGTTCAAGATGCAAATTACGGAAAACGCTGTATAGCCGTTGGAATCGGAACTGAAGAAAAGAATGCCTTCATGGAAATCCATTACATTTTCCCGTTTTATACGTACCCGCCTCGTTTTGGCGGAGAAGATGGAATGTGGCATGCCTTCATCCCAAGGGATGACCATAGTACATGGACTTGGGATGTCCAGTTTACCCACGAGGGAACAATTGATGTGGAAGCGCAGCATGCAAGACGCGGCTTGGACTTGGATGAGAATTACAGAAAGAAAATCAGCATGGAAAATGAATATCACCAAGACCGGGAGCTGCAGAAGACGGGCAACTTCACAGGTATCCGCGGAATCGCCAATCAGGACCACGCGGCAACTGAAACAATGGGCACAATCGTTGACCGTTCACGCGAGCGCTTGGGAACAAGTGATGTGCCAATCATTCATATGCGCCGCCTGCTGCTGGCTCAAGCAAAAGCGTTCAGGGATGGAAAAGAACCGATGAAGCTTGATAACAAGTCTCTAAAAACCTTATACAGTGATGGCTTGTATGACGATAACAAGAAAACATGGCAGGAAGCTTTTCCAATGAAAGAACCATTTGAGGTTAGAAAGAAGGTAGAACAATAATCGGCTCTGTGAACGCGAAAAAATATAACGGGTACCGCTCTTTTAGTTATTTAGAGCCCGGCAAGGATTTTAGAGAGTATGAGCTTTCTTATGAAATTGACCGGGTTTCCCGTTTTACCCTGGATATGACCGTAGAAGAAGAGAATGTTCTTCAGGAGATTTTAGAAAAGGAGTACATCGTATCGCTGCGAGATCACGGATTTATCACACCAAAAAATTACAAGGATATCATTCCGTATTGCAGCCAGCTCCATACACATTTCCATTATGAAGGGATTGCCCAATCAGGCATTGATGTTATTTTCGAGAATTTTATGGATGGAATTTCCCTTATTACTTCTAAAAATGGCCTGAAATGGGATGATGTGATTTATTTGCTCGGAAGCAGGTATGCAGATATTCAGAAGCAAGAAACAGTGTATATCGCCAGTGACTTCCGAGACATCCGGCAAGCGAAAGAAAATCGGCAAACAGCACTCCTACCGTCCCTGGAGGCAGCAAGCGCATTGGAAAATGAGGTTGACCGTGTCGATATCCTGTACGGATTTGGAATTCGCTGTATGGGAATTACATATAACCAGGCCAATACACTTGGGTCGGGGCTTGGAGAAACCATTGACGGCGGCCTTACTCAATTTGGGCGAAAAGTCATTGAAAGAATGAACCGCTTAGGGATGATGATCGATATTTCACACTGTGGGGACCGGACAAGCATGGATGTGATTGAAGCCAGTACTCAGCCGGTTCTTATCACACATGCAGGAGCACGGGCTCTTTGGAATACTCCACGGATGAAGCCCGATGAGGTATTGAAGGCTTGTGCTGAAAAAGGGGGACTGATTGGTGTCTGCGCGGCGCCAAATACCACCTTGACAAGAAACCATTCAAACCATTCCATTGAATCAGTGATGGAGCACTTTGAATACCTAGTTGAGCTGGTGGGAATTGATCATGTCGGTTTCGGTCCAGACACCTTCTTCGGGGACCATACGGCTATACAACATGCGTTTGATGAATTGCTAGGAATTGCCGACTCACACAGCGGCGAGGAGTTTCAAGAGGCTTCTTACGTAAAGGGACTTGAAAACCCCGCTGAAGCCATGAAAAACATGATCGCATGGATGGTAAAACAAGGATACGACCGTACAGAAATCATCAAAGCAGCCGGCGGTAATGCCATGCGTGTCATGGAAGAAATTTTACAGTAATAATGAAGAGTTAAGATTAAGCAGGTAACTAATCGGATAGCTGTTGTCAGGGTGCCGGCCAGGGAATCACCGTGAATTCCGCCGCTCCGGCAGCAATCGAAGCACCTTCAATGAATCCACTGAAACTAAAAAAATGAAAGAAAGCATTCATGTTAAGCGATTTTGGAACTGAGGGGGAGGCCGAGAAGCTAGTAATCTTTTTACTCGAAAAAAAGATTATATCACTGAAGCTAGTTTTGATATAAACGGCGGAGTATGAATGCGTTAAAAATGAGAGGAGCATGTAAAAATGAGTGAAATTAAGCATGGGGCACCTGAGATCCCCAACCCACTGAGAGTATTTATGACATTTGAGTCCACAGGGTGGTTTGATACATCAAAAGAGCAGAAAGAAAAAGAGATTCTTCCGGCGCTGAATCAAATATTGGAAAGCTGGAGAGGCAACGGATCGGAGCTATTGGGAACCTTTGACAGGGATATTTTTACTGCCGGACATGCAGGTCCCAATAACTGGCATGCTTGCTTCCTGTTCAATATTCTAGATTTGCAAACGGTTACAAATATGACGCATTCCTTTCGAGAGGCAGGACTGGATCGTTATTTCCGACTGGAAGCCTCGATTGGACGCCCGTTTTTCTTAGTGGAAAAATAGTTCGCTGCACATATGAAAGAAGAGGTGGAAAAATGAAGAGATTGTTCGTTCTTATCCCATTGCTATTGGCAGCTGTCATTCTAGGTGCCTGCGGAGCAGACGGTTCCGAGAAATCAGCTTCTAATAAAAGTAAAGATGACGTAATCAAGTTGACCTATGCATTTTTTGCTCCAGCAGGAACATTTCCTGCAGTTCAGATGGAAGAGTGGAAAAAGCGGCTTGAAGAGAAGACAGATGGAAAAGTGGAAGTTGAGCTTTTTCCAGGTGGTACCTTATTGGAAGCGAACAATATGTATGATGGAGTAGCGAATGGGACGGCTGACATCGGGCTAACCTCTACATCCTATGAGCCGGGCAGGTTTCCCCTTCTGGCCATTTCAGATATGCCATCAGGCTATGCAAATGCCAAATCGGCGAGTCATGTAGCAGCTGACCTGGTAGAAAAATACCCGCCGGAAGCACTAAAAGATTTTAAAATCATTACGACTTTTGCGACGGAACCTGCTTATATACAGAGCAAAAAACCAATTTCTTCTATTAAAGAATTAAAGGGAAAACAACTGCGAATCGCTGGTGCACTTACACCGATCATGGAGGAGCTCGGAGCTGCACCAGTCGGGATGTCGCAGGCTGAAGTTCCTGAAGCATTACAAACAGGGGTTGTCGAGGGATACGTTTCATCAAGAGAAATCTTAAAAGATACGAAACTGGCAGAGATGGTCGGCTATGTGACTGATTATCCTTTGGCGCTGAACACCTTTATAGCTGTTATGAACAAAGATAAATGGGATTCTTTACCTGAAGATGTTCAACAGGCAATTGATGAGTTGAATAGAGAGATGACGGAGTTTACCGGTGATTATTTAGACAATCATGTTCAAGAATCCATCACATGGAGCCAGGAAACTCATGACCTTAAAATTGTTGAATTGTCCGAGAGTGAGAAAAAGTCATGGGATGATCAATTGAGTAAAATGCAGGAAGAGTATGTTGAAAAGGTAGAGAAGGATGGGCAGCCTGCAAAGGAATACCTTGAGGATATGAGAACTTTAATTGAAAAATACAATGAGCAATTCAAGTAATGGAGTATAGGAGGTTCGAACAATGGCAACTGAACAGTCTATCCAATTAGACACTGAAAACCCGAAAATTACGGCGCATATAGATTCGACTGATGCTCCACAAGGTGCAGGTAAACCGAATATCTTTTTTAGAATAACAGATTCTTTAAATCAGGGACTGGCTTTTATAGCCGGTCTATCTCTCATTTGTATGATGCTGTTGGTCGTCTTTAATTCTATCAAGCGATTATTCTCTGATCCCATTGCCGGGACTGTTGAACTGGTCAGCTGGCTTGGGGCCATGACTGCCGTCTTTTCCCTCGGATATGCTCAGCTGCACAAAGGCCATGTGTTCATTGACTTGCTCATTGTGAAATTTCCTTCAGGATTGCAAAAGCTGACACACTCCATGGTAAATGTAATCAGCATCTTGTTCTTTGCCATGGCTGGCTGGCAAATTACCTTGTATGGCATGGGTTTGAAACAGAGCGGTGTTGTTTCAGAAACGATGCAGGTTGCTTTTTATCCCTTGGTCATTTTATGTTCCATCGGTTTTTTTAGCTTGGTTCTGGCATTAATCAAAGAAACCATTGAAGTGTGGAGGGAGGCAAGATAATGGATCTGATTCTATTGGCGGTATTAGGAATCTGCGTTCTTTTCGTGTTGATGTTCCTGCGGATGCCGTTAAGCTTTTCTATGTTCATTGTGGGTTTTGTAGGTTTGCTATTGGCAGCATCTCCGAAAGCTGCCTACAACGTGTTAAGCGCAGACTTATGGAACCAGTTTTCCAGTTACTCTTTAAGTGTAATTCCGCTTTACATATTAATGGGGGAAGTGGTCTTTCGAACAGGCATTGCCGAAAGACTTTTTGAATCAGCATACAAGTGGGTTGGACATTATCGCGGAGGAATGGCAAGCACGACCATTTTGGCGAGTGCCGGTTTTGCCTCAATCTGTGGTTCCAACTCTGCCACGGCAGCAACGATGGGGACGATGTCCCTTCCTGAACTAGATAAATACGGGTATAACAAAGCCCTCAGCACTGGAAGCATTGCAACAGGAGGTACTCTTGGGATTATTATTCCTCCAAGTACTGTCTTAATCGTTTTGGCGCTTCAAATGGAGCAATCGATTAAAGATCTTTTTATCGCAAGCATTGTCCCAGGCATTTTTCTCACCATTCTCCTGATATTAACCGTTGTCTTTCTATGCAAAAGAAATCCGGATCTCGGACCGGCAGGAGAGAGATTCAGCATGGGAGAGAAAGTGAAGTCCCTTAAAGATGTCATCCCGATTGCCCTGTTGTTCATCTTTGTCATCGGCGGTTTGTACAAAGGATTTTTCACACCGACTGAATCAGGGGCATTCGGAGCCTTTGGAGCAATTGTTCTGTCGTTGGCCATGGGAAAGCTGAACCGGAAGAATTTCCAGATTGCTATTGCAGGAGCACTCCGCTCATCCGCGATGGTCATGATGTTAGTTGTTGGAGCCATGGTGTTTGGTAGATTTTTAACGATTACGAGGCTGCCCTATGAAGTATCTGAGTGGGTGACCAACCTTCCTGTCCCGCCGATTTTCGTGTTGATCTCGATTTTGATCATTTATATCATTGGCGGATCGATCATGGATGCACTTGGATTTTTAATGATTTCTATCCCGGTGTTTTATCCAACCGTTTTGGCACTGGGATATGATCCAGTCTGGTTTGCTGTCGTCCTATGTGTTGTGACCAGTATGGGAGCCATCACTCCGCCTGTTGGAGTGAATGTATTCGTTGTACAGGGGCTTACTCCCAAAACACCTGTAACGACCATTTTTAAAGGGGCAGCCTATTTCTTGGTCACATATGTAATTTTCATTGGCTTGCTGCTGCTGTTTCCAAAAATCGTTCTATTTTTAGTCTAAAGGAATTGGAAAAAAATAAGGATGGGGTGTGCATGGTGTCGTTGGAAGAATACACAAGTAAGTTATTGGATGTAAACAAAGAAGACCTATTATTATCAGATCCGGCTTTTTCTTTTTCACTAGAGGGCGCTGAGGAGAATGAAAATGAGTGAGCTTTTATTTGACACCATTGATAACATCAGCAGGCGAATTGCGGAGAAAGATGTGTCGCCGGTGGAATTGGCGAAACTGACCATTGAGCGTATCCGGCAGGTGGAACCTGCTCTCAACGCTTTTATTACAGTATCGGAAGAACAAGCTCTTGAACAAGCAAAAGTGTTAGAGAAGGAAGCACAGCAAGGAAACATTCGGAGTCCTTTGCACGGAGTACCAATTGCTGTCAAAGATATGGTGCAGACGAAAGATATTCTTACCACTGGGGGTTCGAAGATTTTTGAGAACTGGGTGCCTGATGAGGATGCCGCTGTGGTTCGAAACTTGAAAGAGGCAGGGGCCATTATTATAGGCAAAGCGAACTTGCATGAATTTGCCATGGGAGCCACTACGGAAAATCCCCATTATGGGAGTACCAGAAATCCTTGGAATGGGAAATACATTCCGGGCGGTTCCAGTGGAGGATCGGCGGTTGCAACTGCGGCGGGAATGGCATTCGGTGCAGTAGGGACTGACACGGCGGGGTCCATACGTCTTCCTGCAGCTATGTGCGGAACAGCAGGAATCAAACCTACCTATGACTTGGTCAGCCGCGAGGGCAGTATTCCTTTCAGCTGGTCACTTGACCATGTAGGACCAATGACCAGGACCATCAAAGACTCAGCCATCATGCTTGAGGCAATGGTTGGATCTAATGGGCAGACATCTGCTTTTAATGAACGGGATGATCTAAAAGGTATCAAGCTGGGTTTCTATGAGTCTTATATGTATTCAGGTATTGATTCGGATGTGAAAAGTGTCATCGAAAAAGCTTTTCAACAATTGGAATCATTGGGAGCCGAAATCATTCCCATTGATCTACCTTTTATCGATAGTGCTCTTGAAGGATTGAAAACGATCGCTCAATCCGAGGTCGTCGCCTATCATGAACCCCTGTTAAAAAAACACGGAGATCTATATGGAGATGATCTAAAGTATCGTTTTCAGTATGGACGGGATATATCGGCAACTTCTTATATTCATGCACAAAGGGTTAGAAAAAAGTTCATTCAATCCACACTCACGCAAATGAAGGGGATAGACGCTCTCATTGGACCGACAAATGTACAGCCTCCGTTTGAAATTGGAACGATGGTTCCCGAGCAAGCCATAAGCAATATGTTTGTACTTGGAAAAACTCCGTTAGCAAATATTTTGGGTTTTCCGGCGTTGTCTATTGCGTGTGGATTTACGAAAGATCACTTCCCTGTAGGACTTCAAATGATAGGAAAACCTTTTTCTGATCATCACATAATGGAAATCGCCGATTGTTACGAGCGGTCGGAATCGTGGACGGCAGCTTTAAAAGAGAATAAGAGTTACCTAGAGTTAAATCACTCATAAAGGGGAGAACGTGATGAGGTTCATAAAGAAAAAGAAATTCCTTATTCTTTTCATATGTTTCATGGTATTTCTGATGGCTGCCTGCGGCAACAAAGAAACATCGGGAGATAAATCCGGAGGCAAGGACAGCATTACCCTGTCTTATGCTTTTTTTGCACCTGACAATACATTTCCTGCAGTTCAAATGAAAAAATGGGCGGAAGAATTGGAGTCAAGAACTAATGGTCAAGTCAAAGTAGAAATGTTTTTCGGCGGAACACTCCTTGAAGCCAGCAACATGTTTGACGGGGTTGCCAACGGCACCGCTGATATAGGTCTTACCGCGACAACTTATGAACCCAAGCGTTTTCCATTATTAGAAATATCAGACTTGCCTTCCGGTTATCCCAACTCGGAAGTCGCGAGTCAAGTGGTACATGATTTGATCAAGGAGTATCCACCTGAAGCCTTGAAAGATTTTAAAATCATAACAGCCTTTGCCACAGAGCCGTCCTACATCCAAAGCAAAGAGGCCATATCCAGTTTGAAAGATTTATCGGGAAAACAGCTGCGAATATCCGGCGGGTTGACTCCGGTCATGGAAAAGCTGGGAGCGGCACCGGTCGGAATGTCACAGAATGAAGCCCCTGAAGCGTTACAGACCGGTGTCATTGAAGGGAATATTTCTTCGAGAGAGGTATTGAAAGACTTGAAACTTGCTGAATCTGTCAAACATGTCACTGACTATCCGCTGACGATTACTTCATTTGTGGCAGTAATGAACAAGGATAAGTGGGATGCCTTGCCAGAGGATGTGCAGAAGGTCATTGAGGAACTAAGCAGTGAAATGAGTGAATTCACCGGAAAGTATCTGGACGAGCACGTCCAAGAGGCGATGCAATGGAGTGAAGAAGAGGAAGGACTAAGCGTAGTCTCACTGTCTGATGAAGAGAAGTGGAATGAGCTATTGGAGACCACGCAGAAGGAAGCGGTTGAAAAGGCAGAGGCAAAAGGCTTGCCGGCAAAAGAGTACCAGAAAAGGCTGTACGAACTGATTGAGAAATACAAAGGAAAATAAAAATAGGGGGGAATCCACATGGAAATTGCAGTGCTTGGAGGCGGAAACGGCTGTTATGCGGCAGCGGTTGATCTCACAGAACAGGGACACAGGGTGAGGTTATGGAGAAGAAATCAGGAATTGTTCAAGGGTGTATTGGACAAGCAGGCCATTACTGTGAAAGATCGAAAAGGAACGCGGGAAGTTCAGCTTCATTTGGCGACCAGCGACTTAGAGGCTGCAGTACAGAATGCGGAATTGATAGTTATCCCATTACCCGCCACCACTCAGGTTTCGTTGGCAAAAATACTGACTCCCGTACTTGAGGATGGCCAGGTGATATTTCTTCCGCCAGGTACCTTTGGAAGCTATCTGATGTCAAAAGCGTTAGCAGAAGAAGGATGCCAAGCACATGTCGCTTTTGCAGAAACTGGAACCTTGCCTTATTTGGCCAGGAAATATGATGAAGAAACAGTTTCGATCTCAGGGCGTGCAACGAGGCTCCCGACAGGTGTCTTTCCTTCCAATCAGTCAGATAGGGCTTTTCACATTTTAAAACAGGCATATCCATCGGTTGAGCCTATACAGGATGCATTGGATGGGGCGCTGATGAATGCCGGTCCGATCATTCATCCGCCTCTTATCATTATGAATGCAGGGCCCATCGAGCATTTCGACAGATGGGATATCCATGATGAAGGGACGCAGCCATCAGTCAGGAACGTCCATAAAGCCCTAGATGCAGAGAGAATTAAAATCCGCGAGGCGCTGGGATATACAGCTCCGCACTTTCCTTTGGATGACCACTACAACTTGGATGGAGACGAATGGATGTATGGGAATGGGGCCCATGAAGAGTTGGTCGACGGGGAAGATTGGTATGAACCGCTCGATTTGAAGACGCACCGGTATATGAGGGAAGACATTGCCTGCGGTTTAGCGTTTCTTGTCTCCCTCGGTGAATGGCTGAATATACCGGTTCCGACAGCAGCTGGATTGCTTTCTATTGCAAGCAGCATAGTTGGAGAAGATTTAAGAAAAACAGGGCGGACAATGGAAAACATCGGCTTGTCGTCTAAAACAACGGAAGAGCTGAAAATGTTGCTGCAGAAAGGTTTAGTTCAATATGAAGTCAATTAATGGCTGCATCCTGATTGCCGGCGCAGGGAGAATGGGCAGGGGAATCGCGTTGACATTCGCCTATCAAGGGTATGAAGTTAATTTGGTTGACTTTAAGCAAAGGACCAATGGGGAGTTTGCGCAATATGTAATTGATGCAAAGCAGGAAATCAAAGGCCAGTTGTCTATTCTGTCTCGCAGTGGTGTCCTGTCCGAGGAGTCCGTCGAGCTGGTTCTGGACCGGATACATATCCGTCCGAAGGATGAGAAATGTGGATGGGAGCGCGCAGATATAGTATTTGAGGCGTTACCGGAAATAGCGGAGGCAAAAAGAGAGGCTTTTGAATTTATCTGTCTTAAAGTTCCTCAAGAGGTGCCGATTGCATCCACATCTTCCGCTTATTCTGCTAACGAACTGGCAGAAATGGTCACACAAAAAGAGAGGTTCTTAAATACTCACTGGCTGAACCCTGCCTATCTTATTCCGTTGGTGGAAGTAAGCCCGGGCACCGAGACGAGTGGAGAGGTTCTGGGTGAGGTCTTCCAACTCCTTGAGCGAATTGGGAAAGTGCCGGTCAAGTGTGCGCCATCTCCAGGATATATTGTCCCCAGGGTTCAGGCGCTTGCCATGAACGAAGCTGCCAGACTGGTTGAAGATGGAGTGGCTTCTCCAGAAGACATTGACAAAGCTGTCCGAGTCGGGTTTGGCCTGCGATTTGCCGTTCTGGGCCTTCTGGAGTTCATTGACTGGGGAGGGGCAGACACACTTTACCATGCAAGTAACCATCTGCAATTGTCATTGGGAACAGACAGGTTCACTCCTCCTCAGATCATTCAAGAAAAAATAGAGCAGGGGGACATCGGAATGAAGACCGGAAGAGGGTTTTATTCCTTCGATGAAAAAAGGATGGATCAGTATCAACTGGAAACCATTCAAAAGTTCATTGATTTATTGGATCATTTGGGACTAATACCGAAGCCGGCTGTTGAGCCATTAGTGACTAAGGAGTAACATATGCGTTCAGCTCTACCCGAGAGCTGAACCTTTTTAATAAGACTCCTTTACAATATCGAATCCCTGCTTCAAATAAATATTGCGCAAAAAAGGTGGTTATATGAAAAAACTACTCGTTGGTCTTTTATTGTTGTGCATGATTTTTATCAGCGCCTGCGGCAATAAAGAGGTAACCGGGACATCCGGTAAACAACAATCAGAGTCTGTCACTTTTACAGCAGTCAGTTTTCTTCCGAAAAATGATCCTCTGACCATTACTTTAAATGAATGGATCGAAGAAGTTGAAACAGTGACAGAAGGAAGGGTCAAGATTGATTGGAAGGGCGGAGCCAATATCATCCCGGTAAACCTTCAGTTTGAAGGATTAACATCAGGAATTGTCGATGTGCTCTTTACATATACGGGGCAATATCATTCACAAGCTCCCGCAGTCTCTGCTTTACCGCTCTCACAGCTTACTCCTTGGGAGGAAAGAGAAAATGGATTATACGATGAAATGGTCAAGGAGCATCAATCACTCGGAGTCCAATATATTGGCAGATGGCTCTCAGGCTCCCCGCGGATTTGGCTGAATGAACCGATTGAAGAATTAAAGGAGTTAGAGGGCATGCAAATCCGCTCCGCACCCAACTATCGGCGTTTTTTTAATGACATAGGGATATCTTCCGTCATGGTTGCCCCAACGGAAGTCTATACTTCTCTACAAACAGGGGTGGTGAAAGGCTTTGTATACGGCGGGCTTGTAGGACCCCGGAGAAATGGATGGACAGATGCTTCTAAATATGTGCTGGATCATCCGTTCTGGAATCAAAACTGCACCATTTTAATGAATGATAGTAAATGGAATGAAATATCACCGGAAGATCAGCAGGCGATCATCCATGCCACAGCCGCTTATGAAAAGAAAATGGTTGAACATTACTTGAAAGAAGATGAGGTTGAGAAGGAAGAATTGCTCAAGGCAGGAATTGAGTTTATTCAACTGTCTTCAGAGGATGGAGAAAAGTTTACCAACCAGGCCTACGAGGTGGAGTGGAGATATCTGGAAGAAAAGGTGCCTGATAAAGTGGAAAAACTTCGGGAACTTACGACCACGGAATCATAGCTAAAGGAGTAATCAAAGGAGGCAGAGGATGTTGAGAAAAGCAGTAAATCGTATGACGGATGTATTTGGCATGATCGGCATCGTCCTTATTATCGGGTTGTGCTGCCTGGTGATCATTGAAATCATCAACCGGAATTTTCTCTATTTGGGGATGGACTGGACGATTGAGATGACAGAGTACATGCTTGCTTTTATAACTTTTTGCGGAGCTGGTTGGCTATTGAAAGCGGATGGCCATATCAAATTCGATTTAATTACGGAGAGATTGTCACCTAAATATAAAAGGGCTGCAAACATTCTCAGTTCATCAATAGGATTTTTGATCACTGCCTTACTGACAATTTTCGGTTTTTATAAAGTGGTGGGCTTAATATCCCGGGGGATTGTGACAGAGACAGTCTTGGAACTGCCCCAAGCGCTGCTTATCGGTATAGTGCCGGTGGGCCTGTTCATTGCCTCACTGCAATTTTTGTTCAGAATGATTGACTCCTTTAATGAGCTCCCTGCCGAACAGAAAGGAGAAAATTGATGGAATGGTATATGGTGTTAACTCTCATATTTATAGGATTGGCATTTTTGTTTGGAATCGGTATGCCTGTTGCCTTTGCCTTCTTGGTGGTAAATACGATCGCCGTTTTTATTCTATGGAATGGGACCAACGGGGTGGAATTACTGACTATGGATATGTTTCAATCTGTCAGTCTGTTCTCTCTGCTCCCTATCCCCATGTTTATTTTAATGGGAGAGATTATGTTCCGGACGGGTATCGGGGCCTATGTGTTTGAAGCGCTTGGCAAGTGGCTGGGTGCGCTGCCGGGTCGATTGAGTCTGCTGGCGGTCGGAAGCGGGACGCTATTTTCCGCTTTGAGCGGGTCAAGTGTGGCGAGTACCGCCTTGCTGGGATCACTTTTAGTCCCTGAAATGGAGAAAAAAGGGTATAGTCACAAGATGTCGATTGGACCCATATTGGGGAGTGCAGGCTTAGCCACAATGATCCCGCCGACTGCGCTTGGCGTCATCCTTGCTTCTCTAGCGGGAATACCTGTCGGGCATTTCCTGGTGGCCATCGTGATTCCCGGATTGTTGTTAGCGTTAATTTTTGTTATTTATGTCACTATACGTTGTGCTCTACAGCCGGAGTTGGCTCCTACTTACCATGTCGAGAAGGTGTCTTGGGCTGAAAGGATAAAAGATACAATGAAATACATCATGCCTATTGGCCTTATTGTAGCCATCATTGTAGCTTCAATCATGTTAGGGATCGCTACACCGACTGAATCGGCGGTCCTCGGAGCAGTTGCCGTTGTACTCCTGGCAGCCTTCTATAAAAGATTGACGTATAAACTGCTGTTGGAGTCCCTTCATGGAACATTAAAAACAACTGCTATGATTTTAATGATCATGGCGGGAGCTTCCATATTCAGTCAGGTTCTCAGTTTTACAGGAATTACGGAAGCTCTTATCCTGTTTTTCAGCGAGCTTTCAATACCTCCTATTCTGGTGTTGTTCATATTACAGATCTTGCTCATTTTTCTTGGCTGCTTTCTGGAGCCTGTTTCCATTATGATGATGACCCTGCCATTACTCATGCCCATAATAGGAGCAGTTGGATTTGATAAAATCTGGTTTTCGGTCATTTTACTGCTGAATATGCAATTGGCAACGATCACACCGCCGTTTGGAATGGACCTGTTTGCGATGAAGGGCGTTTTGGCCGATAAAGTAAGCATGGGGCAGATATACAGTGCAGTCACCCCGTTTATTATATTAAATGTTGTTTGTATGGTATTACTTATCATGTTTCCCCAGTTAGTATTATGGCTGCCAAGCTTGATGTGAGACAGATACAAGGGGAATCGTATGGTTTTTCTTCGTTTTTTCAGCCTATTGGTATGTTGTGAGAGCTGAAAAGTAAATTTAAAATTAAAAATATACACTCATTTAAGTTTGAGGGAGGGATTGACTTGCAGGAGGACAAGGAAGTACGTGATATTACGATTATTGGCGGAGGGCCTGTTGGGATCTTTGCGGCCTTTTATGCTGGACTGAGACAGGCAAGTGCCAAAATAATCGATAGCCTTCCGCAATTGGGCGGACAATTAAGCGCATTATATCCCGAGAAATATATATACGATGTTGCTGGCTTTCCAAAAGTACGGGCACAGGAGCTTGTGGACAATTTGATTGAGCAAATGAACATGTTTGAGTCCAATACATCTATCTGTTTGAACCAGGCTGTCCAATCTATCCAAAAAGAGAACGGAATTTTCAGGATCGAGACGAGTTCCGGTCTTCACTATTCAAAAACGATTATTATCACAGCGGGAAATGGAGCTTTCCAGCCGCGTAAATTAAAGTTGGAAGAGGTAAGTCAGTTTGAAGATTCTAATGTTCACTATTTTATTACTGACCTTGAAAGATTCAGAGATAAGCGTGTAGCCGTTTTCGGCGGAGGGGACTCAGCCGTAGATTGGGCTTTAATGCTCGAACCGATTGCCAAACAGGTTACCGTTGTGCACCGCCGGGATAAGTTCAGAGCTCATGAACACAGCGTAGAGCTGCTAAAGCAATCTTCGGTGGAGGTTTTGACGCCGTTTAATCCTATTCAATTCCTAGGCGATGATCGTGTGAAGGAAGTGATTTTGCAAGAAGCAAAGAGTGACTCCGAAATCACGATCCCTGTAGACGACGTCCTCATCAATTATGGGTTTGTATCCTCCTTGGGCCCTATTTTGGAATGGGAATTACACATCGAGAAGAATTCGATTGTAACGAACTCCAAAATGGAGACAAATATGGAAGGGATTTATGCAGCGGGTGATATTACAACCTATCCGGGCAAGGTGAAGTTAATCGCTTCCGGGTTTGGAGAAGCTACTACAGCTGTAAGCAATGCCAAGGTATTTATTGACCCTGCTGCAAAGGTACAGTCGCTTCACAGCACAACCATCATGGAAAAAAGGGAAAGGGAAGAAAAGCAGCCAATGACCTTATGACGGTCGGTACTGGAAAAGTTTACAGACCAAATTTCACGCGAGGAGGAAAAAATTCCGATGCCCAAATATACAATTGTTGACCAAGACACCTGCATAGCATGCGGAGCTTGCGGGGCTGCTGCACCCGATATATATGATTACAATGAAGAAGGGCTGTCGTTTGTTTTATTAGATGACAATAGCGGGAATGCACCTGTTCCTGAGGATCTGATGGATGATTTGGAAGATGCCCATGAAGGATGCCCGACAGAATCTATTAAAATATCTGATGAACCATTTAATGGGGATCCGTACAAATTTCCGGATGCCGGAGGCTTTTAGTTATAGGAATGTCAAAAAATGGGGGACCTGATGAGAGGGTTCCCCTTGTTTTATAAAGTATTTAGCCTATTCATATGGCTATTTCAAATATATTAGTAGGATTATGCGGTACAATACATAACTAAATATTGTTACAATTTGAATAACTTGATTCTTTCGTGCTAGAGTTATAGGTAGCTGGTCTATCATTTAGTGTATGAGTCTATTCTTATCTTTCTTGTTTTATACATATACACTGTAATGTAATCGCTATCTTAACAGCGAGATCTAACCTGCTTCAAAGCACAAGATGAAAGTAAATAGTTAACTTGGAGGTAATGATCTTGCAGAAACAAGTAGTGAAAAAGAACGAGCGTGTCGAAGAAGTGTTTAATCTATTTATCTCGCATATGCAGGAGTTTTTGAAAGAAGCAAAGTTGAACCACGAGGAATACACCAATTTCGTCAACTGGGCGGATCGACTTGGAAGAGCTGGAGAACTTCCTCTTTATGCGGATGTGTTCCTGGAGACACATGTATTGAGAGCTATGTATACGGACAAGCCGGGCACTCAGCCTTCCCTCTTGGGACCTTACTTCATTGAAGGCTCGCCGGAAATAGAAAAGGAACCGGGCAAACCCTACACTTTGACTCAGCGGCCTGATGAAGCAGGAGAGGTTTTGATTTTCAAAGGAAATGTAAGCAATACGGATGGTATGCCGCTCGCAAACGCAAAGGTGGAAATGTGGCAAAACGACAGTACAGGAAAATATTCAGCCTTTGATGCCGATGCACCCAGATATAACTTAAGAGGGCACTTTTTCACAGATGAAGACGGGAACTTTGAAGTAAAATCCATTGTTCCGCTCCCTTATTCAATTCCGGATCAGGGCCCTACCGGGGAGTTCCTGGAATATATGGACCAGCATCCGATGCGTCCGGCGCACCTCCACTTCATGTTTGAAGCCGACGGCCATGAAACACTGATCACCCAGGTGTTCTTCGAGGGCGATGAGTGGCTGGAAACAGACGTAGCAGACGGCGTACGAACAGAACTGGTCACCAAGCTGGAGGATAAGGGCGATCACAAGGAAGCTTCTTTAAATTTTGTTATGCGCCGGGAATAACCTCCGGCTGCCGGGGGCATAAAAACTGTCCCCTTTTTTCTTTGCCTGAAGTTCTTTATAAGTACAGGAGGAGATTTTCCGTGACAACCTTGCGAATTAAACGCATTACTACAGAATTGCTGGACATCCCCATTAAACGACCCCACCAGTTTTCGACCGAAAAGGTGGCCGCCAAAAGCTTCGTGCTCATCCGAATGGAACTGAGCAACGGTGTCGTGGGTATCGGAGAAGGCACAACGCCGGGAATCTGGTGGAATGGTGAGAGTGTGGAAACGATGAAGCTCGTCATCGACCGGTACGCCGTCCCCCTGCTTCTGGAGGAGAATCCTATTTATATTGAAAAGATCATGCAGAAGCTGAACCGGCAGATCCGTGCGAATCCATTTGCGAAAGCCACGGTTGAAATGGCGCTCTATGATGCACTTGGAAAAACGTATGACGTACCGGTCCATCAGCTGCTGGGCGGCCTGCACATGGAAAACATACCTGTTCGCTGGGCCCTTGCTTCCGGAACGCCCGAAGGGGATGTCGAAGAAGCAATCGGCCACGTGGATGCCGGACGCTATGCCAACTTCAAAACGAAGTCCGGTAAGGAGAGTCCTGATGACGATGCCATGCGCAATATAAGGATCGCCGAAGGCATCAGAGGCAGGTCCTCCATCGGGATCGACCCGAACGGTTCTTGGGATAAGGTCACTGTGATGAAATGGATGGACGCCTTCTTCGAAGCTGGCATCGACTTCCTTGAGCAGCCGCTTCCACCAGAAGACATCCGGGGTCTTGCCCAACTGGCTGCCATGAAAAAAGTACCCATCATGGCCGACGAAAGCCTGGCCACTGTCCAAGATGCCCTTCGCCTGGCGGAAGAAAAAGCGGCGGATATTTTTTCCCTGAAAATACATAAATCGGGCGGAATGAAGAACACGGTGAGAATTGCAGGAATCGCCCAAGCAGCCGGCATCTCCTGTTTTGGGGGAACGTCACTGGAAAGCTCCATCGGAACCGCTGCCTGCGTGCATGCCTATGCCTCCATCCCGAATCTGGATTACGGCAGTGAGCTGTTCGGTCCTGACTGGCTGGCCGATGATCCGGTGAAAAACCCGCTGACCATTAGGGACGGGTCCATTCTGGTTCCTGATAGACCGGGTCTTGGAGTAGAGCTGGATGAAGCAAAAGTGGAAAAATATCGAAGAGAAGAGAAAGGAGTGCTGACCCGATGAGACATTTGCCTGCCCCCTCCCTTTCTTTTTTATGTGATATGGAGTTGACCGTCGAAGGGGCCCATCTGCCTGGAAAGACCCCGATCGGCAATCGGCGGATCATCCGCGTTACCGGTGGTGCCTTGCGAGGCGACCGGCTGACGGCTGAGGTGATTCCCGGCGGAGATGACTGGATCACTGTCCGGGAAGACGGCACCATCATTCAGGACGTGAGGATTTTACTGAAAACAGATGACGGTGAGCTGATCATGATGTCCTATAGAGGCATTCGCACCGGAGAGCCGGAAGTGCTGCAGCGACTGGACAACAATGAAGAGGTCGACCCGGATGAGTACTATTTCCGGACCGCCCCTATCTTTGAGACCGCGTCTGCCAAATATGACTGGCTGAACCGCCGGCTGTTCGTTTCCAGAGGCATCCGGCTGCCCGGGAAAGTGAACTATTCCATCTACATCGTCGATTAATACGTAGAAAGCGGGGATATGAACAATGGGACAGTACGTGACAACCAAAAAAGGACGTACCTTTTATATCCATGAAACGCCCGGGGAGCGCGGAACGATCATCGGCTCCCACGGGCTCACCGGCAACCATAAGCAGCTCCATTATTACCAGAAGGCCCTCTCCGACTACCGGTTTATCAGCTACGACATCCTCGGCCGCGGAAACAGCGATCCGGCTCCGAAGGACAGCTCGATTGACACCCATGCGGATGACCTGCTGGACCTGATTGACACACTTAAGATTGAGCATCCCATCCTTTTGGGCTATTCCATGGGCGCGTACATCAGCGCGATTGCCGCCAGCAGGCTGGATGGGGCAGAAGCGTTGATCCTTCTGGATGGGGCTGGTAAAGCGGACGAGGCGACCAGGAAGCTCGTCCTCCCTTCCCTGGATCGTTTGAAAAAGACTTTCGCAAGCCCGGACCACTATGCACAGGAGGCGAAAAAGCTTTATACCGGGCTTGGTGTCGACTGGGGACCGCATATGGAAGAGGTGGTCCGCTATGAAATCAAAGAAGACGGCGGAGCCTGGAGAAACAAATCCGACCCGGACACCATTGCCCGGGACTTCGAAAGCTTTTACACGTTCCAACATGAAAACGTGCTGGTGCAGATCGACTGTCCCGTCTTTCTGCTGACGGCGACCGGCAGCCTCGGGGACAAGGGTCCGCTTTTTAAAGATGAGGGCTATGCCGAGACAAAAGAGGCGGCCGGAAACATCCGGACGGCCGTAACATCGGCCAACCATTATGAACTGGTGTTCAACTGGCAGCCGGAGATTATCGGGCAACTGGAATCATTTTTATCTCAAAAGGAAGTGAAGTCATGACTGGGACCAAACAGACGGATGCACAGCAGATCATACGAAATATCGTCAAGTCTGGAGACACCATCATGGTCGGCGGTTTCGGCCTGATCGGCAGTCCCCTGACACTGATTGACGAGCTCACACGACATGACGCGAAGGACCTGACCATCATCAGCAACAATGTGGGCGAAGCCGGACGGGGTCTGGGCCTTTTGCTGCGGCAGGGAAAAATCAAGAAGGCAATCGGTTCCTATTTTACGAGTAACCGGGAAGTCGCCCAGTGGTATAACGATGGCAAGCTCGAAATCGGATTGCTTCCACAAGGAACTTTTTCAGAGGCGATCCGTGCAGGCGGTGCGGGGATAGGCGGGTTTTACACGAAGACTGCTGTCGGCACGGAGCTGGCAAAAGGCAAGGAAACAAAGGAGATCGACGGAGAGACGTATCTCTTTGAAAAAGCCCTGAAGGCCAACGTGGCCCTGGTTCGGGCAGAAAAAGCGGACACAAAGGGAAACCTGATCTACTATAAGACGGCACGGAATTTCAACCCGATCATGGCTACTGCCGCGGATTACGTCATTGCGGAAGTGGATGAAATCGTTGAAGAAGGAGAGTTGTCTCCTGAAGAGATCGTCACTCCTCATCTGTATGTAGATGCCATTGTTACCAGCCGGCTCATCTTGACGAATGAAGGGGTGGTCGAAGCATGAATAGGAAGGAAATGATTGCTAAGCGGGCGGCGCAAGAACTGACCCCATATTCCATCATCAATCTGGGAATCGGCATTCCTACTTTAGTTCCCAATTATCTCGACCAGAGCAAATATTATCTGCACACGGAAAACGGGCTTCTGGGTGTGACATCCGTTGAAGAGGATGAAATCGATCCGAATCTGGTCAACGCTGGCAAGCTCCCGGTCGGAGAAGCCGTGGGTGCTTCTTATTTCCATAGTGCGGACTCATTCGCGATGATCAGAGGAGGCCATGTGGATGTCGCTATTCTCGGGGCGCTGCAGGTAGATGGCAGTGGTCATGTCGCCAACTGGGCCATTCCCGGGAAGGATATCATCGGTGTCGGCGGAGCCATGGATCTGTTATCCGGCGCCAAGAAAATCATTATTACGATGGGCCACGTCTCCAAGGACGGCTCGCTCAAGTTTATTGAGCGTTGCACGTTTCCGATTACGGCTGAGCGTGTTGCCGATGTCATTATCACAGATCTCGCCGTCTTCCATTGGAAAGATGGAGAATATGAGCTGACTGAGCTGATGGGGGACGCCACCTTGGAAGAAGTCAAAGAAAAAACAACGGCCCCGTTCCAAATTAGCAAGGAACTCCTCCAAAAGGAGGGCACATTATGACAGAAGTCGTCATTGTGGATGCTGTCCGGACTCCGATTGGAAGATACAAGGGCGCACTAAAGAATGTCCGCCCTGACGATCTGGGAGCCATCGCCATCAAAGCACTGATGGACCGTAATCCTGGCCTGCCCCCGGAGTCAATCGGGGATGTCATATTCGGCAATGCCAACGGGGCCGGAGAGGACAACCGGAACGTAGCGCGCATGTCATTGCTTTTGGCAGGGCTACCTGAAACAGTGAGCGGAACGACAATCAACCGCCTGTGCGGGTCCGGTCTGGATGCCGTCAGCATGGCCGCGCGCACGATCCTTGCCGGGGAAGAGGATATCCTCATTGCCGGCGGGACAGAAAGCATGACCCGGGCCCCGTTTGTGATGAAAAAGCCGGAAGCGGAATTTCCGAGAGGAAATATGGAGATGTTTGATACGACGATCGGCTGGCGGTTCATCAATCCTAAGATGCAGGAGATGTACGGGACGGACTCTATGCCGCAGACAGCGGAGAACGTGGCACAGAGATTTGGCATTTCACGGGAAGAGCAGGACGAGTTCGCTTATTTCAGCCAACAGAAGGCGAAAGCAGCCATGGAAGCCGGCCGGTTTTCCGACGAAATAGTGCCTGTCACCATCACGGACCGTAAAGGCAATGAGACCGTTGTGGAAACGGACGAACATCCACGTCCAGAGACAACCCTGGAAAAGCTGGGGAATCTTAAGCCTTTATTTGCAAATGGGACGGTTACGGCTGGGAATGCTTCTGGAGTGAATGACGGAGCTGCTGCCCTGTTATTGATGAGCGCGAAGCGGGCAAAAGAACTGGGATTAACACCACTTGCCAGATTCGTGGGATCTGCAGCCGCCGGAGTGGAGCCTGCTGTAATGGGATTAGGCCCAATCAACTCCACGAACAAGCTGTTGGATCGACTGAGATGGACAATCAATGATATCGATCTGATTGAGTTGAATGAAGCCTTCGCCTCCCAATCGTTGGAATGTATCAAGCAACTGGGCTTGGATAATGACAAAGTGAACGTAAACGGGGGAGCCATTGCGCTGGGCCATCCCCTTGGAGCCAGCGGAGCAAGAATACTGACGACTCTTTTGTATGAGATGCGGAGGCGTAATGCCAAGCGCGGACTGGCAACAATGTGTATTGGTGTCGGTCAAGGAATATCTGTTGCTGTTGAAAACCTTTATTAAAAAATATTTAACTTCTCAAAAAACCTCCCTCTTCGGGAGGTTTTAATACTGTCAGCTATTGCTGCTCAAATACATTTAATGAAGCAGCAAAGTATATAAGAAATGCCCAGTAGTACTTATCGGATTGATATTCTGTAATCTGGATAGTCCCTCCCGGAAGAAGGCTGCTTTATGGACCTCCTTAACTCCGACCGCACCCCCTTTGTAGACAATTCCCTATTTTTAGCTCCTGCCTTATACGATACGAATCGTACTGAACTTTGCGGAATATTCAAACCTAATGTGATGTGGTTTGAGTTTTTCAAATATTCTATTATTGCAATAGAGGTTACTTCTAAGCCTACCTGCATGAATCAGATTACTTTATGAAAACGTGTTCAAATCTGGAAAACAGAATTCAGATCAAAAAGATGAGAGTACCGTTATTAATTTCTAATGTTTTATTCCGCTATTTTGAAGGAATACGAAATCTTGTTTATGCAGCTGTTAATAGGTTTCTTTACTTTTAGGGGAAGAGAGGAATTTGATAATGACAATGAACGATCAAAGGGTTGCAATCGTTACTGGAGCAAATAAAGGTCTAGGGTTAGCTATTGCCGAAAATTTCGTGAAAGAAGGGAAAAAAACGGTTTTCGTAATTAGAAATAAGGAGAACCTCGAACAAACAAAGCAGCTGTTTCAGCAGGAAGCAATGCAAAACCAAGTGATGTTCATACAATTGGATGTATCTGATATGGACGGGATTAAAAAGGCTGTCGATCAAGTCATAAATGAATGGGGCAGGATCGATATTCTCGTAAATAATGCGGGAATTCGTTTTGAAACCCCGATAGAAGAGATCAATGAGGAAGAATGGGATCAAGTTTTGTCTGTAAATTTAAAAAGCACATTCTTTTTTTCACAAGCTGTCATTCCTGTAATGAAAGAGAGGAAGTGGGGACGAATCATCAACATGTCTTCTTTTGGAGGGCAAGCAGGCCCATTGACTTCAGGAGCTCATTATTCTGCTTCTAAGGCAGGACAAATCGCGTTGAGCAAAACCTTTGCCCGCTCGCTGGCGGCTTATGGAATTACGGTTAATGCTGTTGCACCAGCTTCTGTTCGTACACCGGAGATGGATAAAATGGATCCGGATAAACTGGCTCAAATGATCGAGACCATTCCACTTAAACGTGTAGGAGAACCGCAGGAGGTGGCAGACTTAGTATCCTATTTAGCCTCTGATTCAGGCGGATTCACAACTGGAGCAACGTTCGATATAAATGGCGGCAGGCTTATGAGATAAAGTTTCAATACGTTTTAAATGTATTTATTAGAGAAAATCAATCGGGCAAGTTTTATAAGAAGCAGGGAGGAAATCATTATGGCTGTTGATATAAAAAGTCAAAACCTACTTAATCGTGTGTTGACTGAAATCCGCGACCGACGGGATGAATTTGAAGCGAAACGGCATGTGCCCCGGGATATGGTGGACCAACTAAAACAACTGGGTGTCTATCGTGCTCACGCGCCGCGCTGCTTTGGCGGGGATGCTCTTTCGCCTTCGGAATTCCTCAAGTTGATTGAGTCTATTTCAGAGGCTGACGGCTCCACCGGATGGGTAGCAAGCTTCGGTTCCTCGGCGGTCTACTTAGCGGCTCTACCGCGTGAAACACTTTCACAAATTTACGCAGATAGTCCGGACGTGGCCTTCGCGGGCGGCCTGTTTCCAGTTCAGCCCGCGGAGAAGGTCGAGGGAGGCTGGCGTGTGAACGGTCTCTGGAAGTTTGCAAGTGGCTGTATGGGAGCCGACCTTCTTGGTGTCGGTATTGGAGCTGGCGAAGGTGGTAAACCGCTTACTGCTGTACTTAAACCTGAGGATGTGGACATCGTCGAAAACTGGGAAGTCATCGGGATGCGTGGAACAGGCAGCCATGACCTGCGGGTAAAAGACGCCATCGTCTCTGACGAATGGACCTTTGTCCGAGGTGGTGTGCCTTCTATTGAAGAACCGATCTACCAGTACCCATCCATTGCTTATGCGGCACAGGTACTGGCGGTAGTCAATCTTGGTATAGCCCGTGCAGCGCTTGATGAAGTTTCTCAGATGGCTGGTAACCGTGCCGGCATTACCGGGGCACCGAAGATGGCCGAACGTGCTTACCTGAGAATCTCCTTGGCAAAGGCAGAAGCATCCTTAAGGTCAGCACGCTCCTTCTTCTACGAGGCCACTGACTCCGCGTGGGAATCGATTCTAAAGGGCGATGGGGTATCCGATGACCAAACGAGCATCCTTCGTTTGGCCGCCACTCAAGCTGCCCGTGAAGGTGCCCGTGTCGTGCAGTCAGCTTACCTGCTTTCTGGCACTGCAGCGATTTACGACGGTCACCCGCTTCAACGCCATCTTCGCGACGCAATGGTCGTGACCCAGCACGCATTTCTTAATGAAAGCATGTATGACGGAGCAGGATCGGTATTCCTGGGCGTGCCACCGATAAGGGGTTATATCTAAGTCTGTCGCGGTTACACGAACAAACTTACAATTTAACTTTTTAAAAGAAAGTCTAGAAAATAAAAGTACATTAAATATAGTACTCATCCGAATAGGTCGATCAGGCTGTGTTGAAGGTTAGAGCATGTTTAGAGAGACACTCCAAAACTACATTTGACCAGGATTAGGCAACTGCCGGATAGGAAAGAGCGTACTATGAGTACTTGATGTGCTGCATAGCAGTTTTTGAAAGGGAATTTAGAAGATTGTTACGTAAGATACTGAGAATGAATGTGATTGACTAAATAATTATAAAATTTTTAAGACGCTTCGCTTTCTCCGTTGAGGAAGGCAGGCGTCTTTCTCGATTTGACCATCTAGCAAGTTTCCATATTATGATCGAATAGGTAACGGCTAAAGACCAATATATATGGAAAGTTGGATTTTTGTGAGAAATAATAAACCTATTTTTATAAATTTCTAGAACCGATATCGAACTTGTCGGCAAGTAAATCGTCCATCCCTATGGAAATTTCAAAAAAGTGAAACAAATTGAAGTTGAACTGCGTGTTTTTTAGGAAGCAGGCGTGTGGTCAACCGATCCATACTGATCAGAAAAAAGCCCCATAGGGGGCTTTTTTAAATGGAAGAACAGGCACAACGTATGGAATGAATAATTTGAGATAGTTGCTTACCTTTTGTATTGTTTGTCATCGCTTTGTACAATTGATAAAAAGAGTGGCTTGGGGTGCTGAATAAATGAAAATGAGAAAAGAAGATTTAATAAGGATATATGGCGGCTTAGAGGAGCTACGGCAGAAACAGGTATCCAAAGGGTTATCAAGTACAGAGGAGCGAAAGTTGGAGTCTCTTTTAACTGAGGCGGAGGTGGATGAGCCCGATATTCGGCAGAGCCAATGGGAAAGCCCTGTGAATGTATTTGCATTGAAGAATGAACGTTTTAAAGAGCAACCGGTGAAGCGCGGACTGTTGCAACGGCTTTTCCAAAGAGATTACCCGGAGTATCACCGTCTGATAATGACGAAAGAAGAGGATTTTATAAGAAAGCAATGGCCTTTTCCATTTATTTTGGAATTGCGACAGTTCATGGAAGAGGCAGGGTTGGGATGGGACTGGCCAAAAATGCTGCCGGTAACCATTTACCAAGATATTTTTGAACATTTGACAGAAGAAGATCTTGATTGGTTCAAGCAGTTGCCAGATCCAAACTGGAGCCAAATGAAGTTTTTGGAGATTGAGGATATGGAAATGAAAGCAGCTGCTCATAGCGAGGAAATGCTCGAGGCTGTCCGGTGGCTAAGAGATCATTGGGATAAAGGATATAAAATCTACTTGGATTTGACGGAGTTGTTTTTCTTTTAACAGTTGCTCTAGTAAAAAGCCGCTTTATTTTTTATAACAAAACTAATGTGTCAGCTTAACGAGGGTTGCAAAATGATTTTCCATGCTATTTTCCGAATGCCATTTCTCAATCGAGTAGTCGTAAAAGCAAATTAATTTTAAATTAGTGACCATAAAAGAAGCATTCCCGGAGCGAGAATGCTAATTTACATGTTGAAAAAATAGGGCAATTCATATGGTTTATTTGTTCAGAGCCAATTAATATGACATCATTATGTCCATAAATATTTAGTTTTTTATTCATAGAAGGAGTAACTTGTATTTTAATAAGTCCACACCTCAGTCTCTAGTTGTTGCACTCCAAATTGCAACGCATCCGCCAATTCTCTCTTATAAATATCCAGATGGCCGTTTGTAAATTCTCTTCCATTAACTTCACAAACATAAGTTTCATTTAATTTCGGAATATGTATTTTCATGTTGAAATTTTAGAGTATTATCAAAGCCTGAAGTGCATTTGGAGTTTGCTCATCAAGTACTAAATAATTGTTATCAAGACAGTATAGGATCACCGTAGTGGGTTTTACAAAAGATTTGTTGAGCCGCCTGTCCGCTTCTTCATTGAGGAAGTCAGGCGCCTTTCTTTGTTTTTTCATCTAACAAAATTCCTATATGATAGAATAGTAACGGTTATGCACCATGACTTACAGAGAAAGTTGGATTTTTGTGAGAAATAATAACACCTATTTTTATAAATTTTTAGAACCGATATCAAAGGAATTGGCCTACTTGGCAAGGGAGCTTGAAAACAGCATATATTCAAGTCCGCGGACAATGCTGACACATGCTCGGACATTTGCAGAAGCGATTCTTCAGCAGGTTATGCTCATAGAAAAGGTAACTGATACACCTTATATGACCCTTAAAGAAAGAATCGACTTGCTCAGTGACAAAGAATTTCTGAACAAGGAAATGATCGATGCGCTGCATTTCATCAGGATGAGCGGAAATAAAGCAGCGCACGATACCCGTAAATTCAGATACTCAGAGGCTTTGCTTTCATGGGAAGCCATTTATACCATTGTCCAATGGTATGTTGAAGTGTATGGCCCGGTTGAATTGGCTGTACCGGAGTATCAAGATCCTGTGCCCAATTCAGGAAATGGCTTTGAGATAGCTGAACTGGAAGCCAGGCTTAAAAATATGGAGAACCTGATCAAAGCTTCGCTTAATCAGCAGGAAGAAGGAACGGCCAAGGAGGAAGTTGCGGCAACGGTAGAGGAAACGCCTCAGGAAGCAGAGCTCCCAGGATTCACTACAATCAGGACAATTACTTATAAAGAAAAATCACTTGAAGTGCCTTATTTTTTGCGGGATGCATTTTTACTGCCGCAAAGATTTGAAAAATCGGAGAGGTTCCTGGTCAAGCTGGGGGCAGAACAACAAGCGAGAATCATGAGCGAATTGCCCTGTGACCTGGAAGACCTGCACAAACACGTCAAGCGCTACAATGAGAAAAATGATGAAAACCTATTTGAAGAGCTAAAGATTTACATAAAAGAAGAGATCGCTAGAAGAAAAACAATGCTGGACCGTCCCGGAGAGCTTTTTTTGTTCTATAAAGAGGACTATGTCATTGTCACAGAAGAATTAGCAAAAGTGCCTCTTACCACTGATGAATTTACTGGAAGCCCAAGCCTTTTCAGGCAGTTGAACCAAGATCAAATTGAAACAGTGGGACAATTGCCAAGGGAGCTTGTGATCCTTGCGAAATATGAAAATGTTGGGACTGGGACCGTGGAGAAGTTGTTTGAGCAATTGAGGGAGAGGCAGGGAGTATAGATTTTATGTGAGACTTCGCCGATTTTTTAAAAACAATTTGGAATCTGGCACCACGAACCGTCCCGCAAACCGAGACTGAACATTCCCTGAATAAGATCAAATGAGTAATAAAGGGTTTGTGTTGTTGAAAATCCTGTTAATCGGGAAATTAGGAACATACATCATTAATAAGACAATGTATAATATAAACAAGGTTTTTAGATAATGCTTGATTAGACGGCAATGAGTACAGTCGTACTTATTGCTTTTTAAAAGGTGGAAAAAAATTGAATCATACAGAGAAAAAATTGCCGACCTATTTATATACTTACTCCTGCAATGGTGGAGAACATTCTTTATGTGCTTTGGAGGCCCGTACATTGTTTGGAGCCGAGCCCCAAGATAACCTAGTGAAAAGCCATGTAATGATTGATCCAAGCCGAAGTCCTTTTATAAAGGAAAGAATGCACGTCATGTATGAGGGGGAAAGCCTTCAAGACCTACTCAAGCAAGTGGAGACCTTACAAATAACGGGTGAAACGTTTAAAGTAGTCTATGTGAAAAATGAAGGCTTATCAAAAACGGAAAAGATAGGATTTGAGAACAGACGTGCAATTGAGAAGGAAGTTGGGCTACACATCAATGGTGAGGCTGCTCTTGAACACCCAAAAAGACTGTTCGGTGTCATGGTTGTGAACGGAAGATGGATTTTCGGTGATTATGTTAAAAGTGAACCGGTTTGGCATCGACATCAACAAAAGCCTCATAGCTACTCCACTGCGCTGAACACACGCGTAGCTAGAGCTGTTGCAAACATCGCAGTTCCTAAACCAGTCGGAATAAAGGCCATCGACCCTTGCTGCGGAATCGGGACTGTACTGGTGGAAGCTTTATCCATGGGGATTGATATTGTAGGAAGTGACAAGAACCCTCTTATCCTCGATGGCGTCAGAGAGAATATCGCTTATTTCGGGCTTTCGGGAGAAGTGACCTTCACAGACATCCGTGACGTTACTAATCACTATGATGTAGCGATTATCGACCTACCTTACAATTTATGTTGCGCCATCACCCCTGAGCAGCAGAAAGAAATACTCAGTCATGCACGCAGGATTGCCCAGAGGGCCGTATTTGTAAGTGTTGAGCCAATCGATGACATCCTGCTAGAAGAGGGATTTTCCATTATAGATCGTGCTGTCGTCAGCAAAGGGAAATTCACACGCGAAGTGATTGTGTGTGAATAAGTTTCCTTAGAAATGAAAAAAGACTGTAGACAATATGTAAGTTTGTCTACAGTCTAAAGCTAATGATAAATTAAGCTCTATTAAAATGATAGAGTCTCCAGAGCACTCCAATTTATCTATTGTAGCTTTTGAATTATGTATGAAGTTCACGGTAAGTGCAGTTTAACCAAAGAACAGTCACAAAAAACTATGGTTATTAAGTGCTGAAGATAAATGCCACCTTTCTATATTATTGGACAAGCCTTAACAAACTTTGCATCTATACTGGCAAAATTAATCTATCGACACGAAGCTGCTGAATATTCGGCAGCTTTTGCATTATTCATATATAAAACTTATAATATTAGGTAAAGTTACATCTTTCTGAAAAGACTTTAAAATGCGGTTTTTTTATTTTTTTAAGAAAAATGATGCGTAGGCATGAAACTTGCTAGTGCTTATATAACTGTGCCTCACATAGAGTCAACAGATTATTGTAAACGACAGGACCTACAACTTGAAAATATGGGAGGGAACTTAATGAAGTGAGTGAAATCATCATAAGAGGAGTGATTCAGGCTTGAGAAAAGTTCCGTTTAAAAAAATGCATGGTTGCGGCAATGATTTTATTGTGATTGATAATCGGGAATCTGTAATGAAAAGTTTTGAGCTTTCTCATTTTGTCAAGTCCGTTTGCACCAGGAGGTTCCATATTGGTGCGGATGGCCTCATGTTATTGGAAAAATCCACATCAGCAGATTTTAAAATGAGATATTTCAACTCAGACGGCAGTGAAGGGGAGATGTGCGGAAACGGAGCACGCTGTATCGTGAAGTACGCCTATTTAATGGGAATAGGCGGTGATGTCATGACTTTCGAAACGTTGAATGGTATTTACGAAGGAAGAATACGTAATGAGAATGTCCAAATTAAATTTCCGCCCATACCGATTCAGGATTTCCATCTCCATCAACCTTTTCCTTCGAATGAAAACGTTTTCTATCATTTTGCTTGGGTAGGCGTACCACATACGGTATTTGTTGAAAGGAATATTGATCTAAAACAGGATCAATCTTTTATTCAGTGGGCCAGAGCCATCAGATACAATCCAGCCATCTGTACAAGTGGAACAAATGTCAACTTAATTGAAATAGGTGATGAAAATCAAATCAAGATTAGAACGTATGAACGCGGAGTGGAAGATGAGACATTGGCCTGTGGTTCTGGTGCGACCGCTTCGGCCATTATTTCAGGTTTGTTGGGCAATGTATCTTCTCCTGTAAAAGTTCATACCAAGGGAGGCATTTTGACGATTACCTTTCGAATCACAGAAGACTATGTTCAAGATATATGTTTGGAGGGAAATGCGGTTGTTGTTGCTGAGGGAGAACTTCTGTCAGAAGCATCAGTCAGAGTATAAAGCGGAAAGGGAGAGGATGCTTAAGATATGTATTTACACGGGACATCTAAGATTCATAAACAGGGTGATGTAGAAAATCGGCGGTTGTTTGTAATAGAATTGACGAAACAATACGGCCATCAAAAAAGGTGGAGATATTTGAATGTTATTATCAAAAATACCGAGAAGAAGTTATACACAAGTACAAACACCCATTGAAAAGTTAAATCGGCTTACTCATTTATTAAATGGGCCTAATATTTTCATCAAAAGAGATGATTTGTTGGGACTGACCGGGGGCGGCAATAAAACAAGAAAATTAGAGTTTTTAATGGCGGATGCCATTGCAAAGGGAGCAGACACGATTGTAACATGTGGTGCGCTTCAATCGAACCATTGCCGCCTAACATTGGCTGCAGCAGTGAAAGAGGGATTAAAATGCCAGCTTGTATTAGAAGAAGGGGTTTCAACAACATATGACCCAAATGCGAATGGAAATAATCTCCTATATAAATTGCTTGGAGCAGAAGAGATTATAGTCGTAAAAAATGGTTCAGATTTAAATGACGAGATGCAGGCAGTAGGTGAAAAACTGATTGCTTCAGGAAGAAATCCCTACATCATTCCTGTCGGTGGATCCAATGAGTTGGGGGCTGTAGGTTATGTTGCTTGTGCACAGGAAATCCTCCAACAATCATTTGAACACGGGCTTGCGATTGACCATATTGTTGTGGCAAGCGGAAGCGGCGGGACACAAGCAGGATTAATTGTTGGGTTACATGGAAACAATGCCTCCATTAAGGTAACAGGGATTAATGTTTCCAGATCAAATGAATCACAGATCCCCAAAATCTATCAACTGGTACAAGAGACAGCCAAATTTCTAAATGTTTCATATGAGATTCCCATCAAAAGGGTGCAATGCAACGATCAGTTCGTTGGCGGAGGTTACACGATTCCAACTGAAGGCATGATTGAAGCGGTACAAATGCTGGCACGTACAGAAGGGATCCTATTAGATCCCGTTTATACCGGAAAAGTTATGGCTGGACTGATTGAATTGGTCCGAAATGAAACGTTCAAGAAGGATGAAAATGTACTGTTCATCCATACAGGCGGTTCTCCTTCCCTATACGCAAACCATACATTATTCAATGAAGATTTGTTTGTTTTGCAGGGTTGACGCATACAGCGGAGAGCAAATGTATTTGGATTGTGGATTAAATGATAAAAAGTGTTGAACGAAGGGCTAAACATATGAAGGCTGTTGCAGTTTTGCCGGATTCAGAATATTATATGTGTTCGCTTAAGTATGGATATAACGATTAAATGGCTAAAGCAAACATGTAAAAAATGACAGGGGCGGGACTGGATTAAATATGAATTCGAAAGACCAGAAGTTAACAAACATAGGGGGTAACGACTTTGGGAAAAAAATTAAAAGCCTATCGTTTTCCATTAATTCTTCTTTCGGCAATTATTATCGGCTCCATTATCGGACTGATTTTTGGTGAAAAGGCTGGTGTCATTCGGCCACTTGGAGACTTGTTTATCAATCTACTTTTCATGGTCGTTGTTCCACTTGTTTTCTTTTCCATTTCATCGGCTGTAGCCAACATGGACAGCATGCGCCGGCTTGGTAAAATCATGGGATGGATGATAACCGTTTTCGTTATTACTGGTATTATTGCATCTATTACGATGGTTGTTGCAACGATTATTTTTCCGATGGGATCTGGAGTGGATATCTCTTTGGAAACTCCCGAAAACTTAGAAAAGCTAACACTTTCAGAACAACTTGTAAGCACTTTCACAGTTCCGGATTTTGTTAACTTGTTTTCCCGTCAACACATGCTGGCTCTCATTGTGTTTTCTGTTCTTATCGGAATAGCAACAGGGTTAACCGGTGAAGTTGGCAAACCGTTTGCCAGATTTCTTGAAAGTGGATCTGAAATATTTATGAAGGTCATTCAACTCATTATGTATTATGCACCAATTGGTTTAGGAGCTTATTTCGCTGCGTTGATAGGAGATATGGGCGCGGAGTTGATTGGTGATTACGCTCAGGCATTCCTTCTTTATTATCCTGTTGCCATCCTTTACTTTGCTATTGGATTTACACTGTATGCATTTATTGCAGGAGGAAAAAAGGGGGTTACCCGTTTTTGGAAAAATATCCTTACACCAGCAGCAACGGCATTGGGAACCGGAAGCAGTTTTGCCACATTACCGGTAAACTTACAAGCTGCCAAAAACATAGGTGTTCCGAAAGATATCCGGGAAACTGTATTACCTCTTGGAGCAACCATTCATATGGATGGATCCTGTCTTTCAGCCATACTTAAAATTGCTTTTGTATTTGGTGTGTTCAACATGGACTATAGCGGACTAGATACGTTTCTAACAGCTATTGGTATAGCCTTATTGTCCGGTGTTGTAATGAGCGGGATTCCTGGCGGGGGCTTCATTGGAGAAATGGTTATTGTTACTCTCTATGGCTTGCCGATCCAAGCATTGCCAATTATTTCAGCCATCGGTGTCGTCGTAGATCCACCTGCAACAATGGTCAACGCTACTGGGGATACAGTAGCAAGTATGCTCGTTTCAAGACAATTAGAAGGAAAAGATTGGATGGACCAAGTAAACGTTGAAGAACCACAACAGCATAGTTTAACCCTATGAGGAAGGAAAAAAGATTATAAAGGCTGATAAAGTTTCAACCAATGCAAAGTCTTATGTAAGTGAAAAATATAACTCTTTCAACCATAAAAGCAGGAAAAAAGAAACATTACATTTTGAAGTGACTCCAAAAAGGTAGGCATCATATTTTCCTAAGCAACCTCCAAGGTCTGAACTCGGTATTCTACCGGGCTCAGGCCTTTTAATTTTCCATGCGGATTTATAGCCTGGAAGATTATGTAGTTGCTACTAATCGGCATGTAATATTCCGGGGCCGATTGGAACTCATACGTTAAGAAAAACTTTTGGTTATCATTTCTATCAAGAGCATAAAGATGTTGCCATGGCTGCAAAGGATTTTTGGGTATTCTTCGCCAACCGTCACGTTGCGTTATATCGGATGAAATGATTGATGATGCATTTATTTGTTCAAAGAAGTCAACAAGATCAACACTTTTGGTATGGAACCAACAGGACTTAATATATCATGAACTAAACTTTACTGCCGTAGTCATATACATAATATCGTTATCAAGTTTAATAGTACCTAGAGTCTTCTTTTCATATTCACCATGTAAAGTAATATCAATATCAGTAAAACCAAGTTCCTCATACATTTTTACTAATTCATCTTCAGAGAAAAATGATTTCCATGGAGCACCAATTTTTTTCATTAATTGAAGGTGTTCGTTTGCTTTTTTGTGTCTTGGAGGCGAAAATACTTCTTTACTCATAAAATCTACACTACACCCTACAATATTTATATGACTACAGAGGTACTGAAGTACTTTGTATACATTAGATTTACTAATAAAGAAGGTGCCTCCCTCCCAAATAATATAAGTTGGTTTGCTATGAATCATTCCTTCTTGTTCTAGTTCCTCAAGAATAGTAGAATTAATATCTTTTTCAAGATCACACTGTAGAATCTTAGTCTTAGTTTTAGTTTTGGAATATGAATAAATATTTTTAATGTCATTCGCTGCAATATCTAATCCAAAACATTTTTTATTTTTTAAGGAAAAGAGTGTATCTGGTTTTGTATCTAATCCTACAGATAGAATTAACAGTTGCTCAAATGAATTAGAATGTTTGTTTATTTGGTTAGTTAAATAATGATGTCGGGATATAATATTTCGCGTATAAAATCCATCATATAACTCATCACAACTTTCTTGAAATTCATTCGCATATTCAATTTCCCTAATAATTTTTTCGGACTGCATATCATTCAAGTGTTTACTTTTTACATATGGAATTCCTAACATTGTTAAATTAAGATCTTCTTTTTTAATCAAGCTACTTCCTCCTCGTATATGATATTTAAGCCTTATTTCAACTTTATTTGATATTGTTTAAAAAACCATATTTTTGCAGTTAAGGCTGTTTAATCATCTAACCTTCTTAATAGCAACTGTATGGCTTTTTTCACAGTTCGATGGCTTGAGATGCAAGTTTTTCTTGACTAAACTTACTTTGCTCAGGCAGCATCACTTCCATGCTCTCTATTGAGTTATCCAATGCTGATATGTCAATAACAGCCTGCTCACTAGCAGCGTTTGGTTCAACGTTGATATTAAAGAGATCCTTATCCATATTTACTGTTGCACTAACTGCGGGCAGGACGCATTGAAAAGATAAAAGTACGACAAAATTATTGGAAAAACTCTTTGCAAAAGTATGCCTCCAAATGAATTAAGAAGGTAAATATTACTAATAATGTGAAAATGAGGGAAAGTGTAACATTTAATAAATAATTGTAATAGTAGTTTAATATAAATCAAGGGAAAAAGAGTTTATTGTCGGAAGATGCGGAAAAAGTAGTGTTTTTCCAAATAATAAATTCAAAAATTATAATCCTTGATGACTAGTATACAGATATTTAGACTTATATTGATTTGCAAGTCGTTTCTTAGTCGATGAGACTACATGTTGTTATACTAAAAGAAATATTTAGTGCCTAAAACAACTAAAAAGAGATATTAAACCAAAAGAAAAAGACTGAATCTATGTTGAATCCAGCCTGAATTATGATTAATTTGGGATTTTAAAAAACCGCTTGGGGAAGAGTGGGTTCTTTAGCGGTCATCACCAAAAACTATGCCCTTAATTTTCTGCTTTATAGGCATCCAGGAATAGTTGTCCAAGATTACCCTTTCCTTTGAAACCTACATCACGTAGGCCATTATCGATCACTGTTAATACAGATAGAACTTTTTCAATGAAGGCATTTTCCCCCATATGACCAATTCGCAAGATGACATCTTCATATTGCGCCAAAGAAGTGGCGATGTATAGATTGTATGTTTTTTGGATGTGTCGTTGTAATCGTAATGCGCCTATTTCTTCCGGAATGATGACGGCAGTGACCGTATTGGAGCATCCTGATTCTAAGAATAAGGATAGTCCATATTCTTGTATGGATTTTCGCACGGCGTTCGCAATTTTCGCATGTCGCTCATAAACCGCCAATTGTCCTTCTTTTAAAATATTGTCCAAGGCAACATCTAAAGCTTCAATATTGCCAGCGGGCATCGTATAAGGCAAGGTTCCTTTTTCAATATATCCATTGAAAATTTGGAGGTTTGCATAATATGAAGCAATGGGTGTTTTACGATCATTCATCGCTTTTTTAGCGTCCGCACTAATGGAAACGATAGCTAAGCCAGTAGGTGCTGAGATCGCCTTTTGAGTACCTCCACAGCAAATGTCGATTTGATTTTGGTCGACATCGATGGGTTCACCGACCATACCAGCTACTGAATCAACCACTGTTAGAATGCCATATTCCTTTAGTAAGGGAGAGAGTTGGCTAACATCATTTAAGATGGACGTTGGTGTATCACAATGAACAAATGTCGCATATTTGAAGTCATGATCTTTTTCTAAATAATCGCGTACTTCTTCAACAGGTATGTCTTTATGATAATCAAAACTTAAGACAACAGGTTCTCCTCCATACATTCTGACAAAATCTTGAAAACCTTCACCGTATATACCGTTATCGAGTACAAGGACACGGTCACCAGGTTCAGTTAAGCTTGCACAGGCAGCTTCCAAAGCTAGAATCCCTTCTCCGGCAAGCAGCAATACCTCATTTGTAGTACCCATGACCTGGGCCATCTTTTGGCATACCTCATGGTAATAGTCGATGAATTCTTTATCAAAATCAGGGTTATTTGTTTTTTTAGCTAACGCCAAGCGTACATTCTCACGTACGTCCGTTGGTCCTGGTGCATAGCTTGGTTTAAATCTCATATAAATCGTTCCTTTTCCATCATGTATTTTATGGGATAACCTTAGCAAATAATTGGTATGTTTAAAAGTATCAACTTATCCTAAAATCTAGGGGTCAGTTTAAATGAATTACCTATTTATGGATCCTTTACAATTAGAAATTTTTCGGGGCGAGATTATATAAAATAAGATTGCAAATGAGGAGAATCATCAATTACAAGAGGTTAGAATTGCCATCTATACTCGGAACACATCAATTGAACAACCAGAAGGACGCAGCTTATTGTTCAAGGTTTAATAAGGAGTAATATGAAATCGAACACGGTTCTACTGATGGGCACACAATTGTACAAGCAGGGGCGGGAACCGGAAAAACGACAGTTATGATTGATCGTTTCCTGTTCCTTAAGAAAACTTTGCTAATAAATTCGTTGGAAGCCTTAAAGAAAGAATAGACTTGCTCAGCGAAAATGAATACCTGAACAAGGAAATTATTATGCGTTGCATTTTATCAGAATGAGCGGAAATAAAGCAGCGCACGATACCCGTAAATTCAGATACTCAGAGGCTTTACTTTCATGGGAAGCCATTTATACCATTGTCCAATGGTATATTGAAGTGTATGGCCCGGTTGAATTGGCTGTACCTGAGTATCAAGACCCTGTGCCTGATTCCATGTCATTGTCACAGAAGAATTAGCAAAAGTGCCGCTTACCACTGATGAATTACTGGAAGTACCAGTCTTTTCAGGCAGTTGAACCAAGATCAGATTGAAACAGTGGGGCAATTGCCAAGGAAACTTGTTATCCTTGCTAAATATGAAAATGTCGGGGGTGGAACTGTGGAGAAGTTGTATGAGCAGTTGAGAGAGAGGCAAGGGGATTAGACTTTATATGAGGATTCATCAATTTTTTGCAAAAAATTTTACTTATGGTACCATGAACCGTACCATAAGTAAATGAGTTTTTATAGTAGAGGTAGTATTGGAAAAAAAGATTCATTGGGTATTTCCTATTTGAATCGATTTCATAATTGACGTTTTTGAAAATGGGTTGAGTTACCCTACGATGTTTTTTAATGTTTTTTTAAAAAGGTATTGCGATTTAATCACGCTGTTTTTAACGAATGTTGCTCCATTTCTAGTCTGATCCGGTCTGCGGCTAATTTTGAGGCATTGTAAACAAGCGTCACCAATTGGAAGTGAAGCCTGGCTTTCTTACCGGTCCGATGACGGACATTATTGAGTCCAAAGAATTCCTTTAAGTACGCATTAACCCGTTCAACAGCTGTGCGTTCCTTGTAAAGTTCATTCCACTTTTTCGAACCTCTAGCTGGATGTGTGTACTTGCGGATATCCGTCGATTGCCTGATCTTAAAGGTCATTTGACAAAGGGAATCGAGTCGCAATGGGCAAACTGTACATTCTTTTGGACGTGTGTATTTCAGTGTCTTGTACTTCTGGTCGAAGCTGTCGTAACGATAAGAATGTTCCCGGACGCATGTAGGTGCGAAATGTTCATCGTATCCAACTACTTCCCTTTCATTGCGCTGGTTATATGGGATGACAGCCTGTAGATTCTGATTGATTAATTGCTGATATATGGGCTCATAATCATAACCTGCATCGAAAAGACCGGCGGTAAATAAAGCTGGAAGATCCCGATCAATTTTCTTCAATAATGGGATGGCTGCCTTCCCATCATTGAGATTTCCTGACGTCATTATACCCGTTAGAATGTATTGACTCTTTGTGCTGACGGCTAAATGTCCTTTATAACCAAACCAGAAGGTATTTTTCCCATCACTGTTTTTCTTGATTCCCCATTTTGGTTCGATGGGAGCTTCTTTATACAACGTTTCCACTGATTCGGATAGCTGGTGAACAATCTCTTTCTCATAAATCGGGCGTGCGTTTTCGGCAGCCTGTTTTTCCTTTAACCATTGCTCTCGTTCCACCTTCGGCTTGCGTCCGCGCTTTTTCGGTGTCTGCTTTTCTTTCTTTTTGGAGGCTTGCGCACGATCTCTTGCCTCAAAATGCGTGGCATCGAAGGCGATGTTTTCATCGCTGATATGCCCCTCGTTGATGGCAAGTAGAATCAGTTCATCATGGATATGTGTCATCACATTTGATTCGCTGATGACAGTAATCATCCTTGAATAGGAGGCTTCAGATGGAATTTGGTCCGAGTGAAGAAACCCACAGTCATATCGAAAAACCGGGTCACGTTTTAACCGTTTGATTAGGTCCTTGATTGTCACGATACGCTCCACCACACGAGCGATAAGTGAATAGACCATGGCACCATAATTCAGTTCTCTTGGGGCACCTACTTTTTTTGGTTTATCGAAAAGATTCCAAAAAGGATTCAGATCGATTGTCGAAAAAACAGCCTCAAAGTGGTGGGTAGGTTCCAACTCATATAATTCATGCATGTCAAATAGGCTTGGTTGACGTATAATGGACATAGGGCATCTCTCCAGTCTGTTATGTTTGTGTGGTAACTTACATTATACAGGATTTGGGGAGGTGCCTATTTTTTTACGTCTTGAAAGCCTTGAGCCCCAAGGGCTCGGGATTATGAAATTAACTC
>NZ_KB894690.1:0-150819 GCF_000374565.1 Siminovitchia fordii DSM 16014 = CIP 108821
TCTTCTCTTATCTGGTTTTGAGGGAATGAATCCCTTTCTAAATAAATAGTCTGGTGGCGATAGCGAAGAGGTCACACCCGTTCCCATCCCGAACACGGAAGTTAAGCTCTTCAGCGCCGATGGTAGTGAGGGGCTTCCCCTTGTGAGAGCAGGACGTCGCCGGGCAATAAAAAAACATGGAATCAGTAGACTTCATGTTTTTTTGTGTTTTATACACCATCCCGAATTTAGACGGATGTTTTCGAACAACAGAAACTTCGGAATCTTGTAAGAGAAGATAAGGCTTGTGTCCATAATGAAAATATAATCAGTTCCATCATACAATTAACTGGGAAAATTACCTCCATCATGGCTGTACTTCTTGCAATTTCTAATAAAGAGTCACGCAACCAGCATTTTTACAATGCTGTATAATAAAAAGATTGTAGTATTTATGCAAAGAGAATTGTTTTTTTCTTGAATCCTTGCTTTTTTCTTTCCTTTTCTATATAATTGTTTAGACAAGTTGAATTTCATTCTCTTTTTTATCGTCGCGGGGTGGAGCAGTCTGGCAGCTCGTCGGGCTCATAACCCGAAGGTCGCAGGTTCAAATCCTGCCCCCGCAATTACCTTCTTATTCAATAAAATAAACAAGATCAACCTTAGGGAGGTAGAGGATCCTAAGGTTTTTTTGTATAATCCATTAAGGGAGTCTTTTTATGAAGACATACGAAATCATTTCAAATACACCAGATGATACACTGGAAATTGCTCGTCGATTAGGAAATATGCTTGAACCGGCTGACGTTTTACTTCTGGAAGGCGATCTGGGCGCGGGAAAAACAACTTTTACAAAAGGGCTGGCCTCCGGTCTTGACATAAAGAGAAACGTGAACAGCCCGACTTTTACAATTATCAAAGAGTATCAGGGGCGGATCCCCTTATATCATATGGATGTATACCGTTTGGAAGATTCATTCGAAGATTTAGGTTTTGAGGAATATTTTTATGGTGATGGCGTAACAGTAGTGGAATGGGCTAAGTTCATTGAGGACCAACTCCCTCAGAGTCATTTGGATGTCCATATATATCACGAGGACCATGAGAGGAGACGCATTGTTTTTAAACCGATAGGAAAAAGGTATGAAGTTTTATGTAAGGAGTTTTTTGATGAGAATCCTGGCAATTGATACTTCCAATGATGTACTTGGTGTTGGTCTCGTAGACGAAACAAAAGTAATCGGTGAATATATAACAAACTTGAAGAAAAATCACAGCATACGGGTTATGCCTGCTATTGAACGCCTTCTTGCGGACTGTGAAACGAAACCCTCTGAATTGGATAAAATTGTTGTAGCGGGCGGTCCAGGATCTTATACCGGGGTCCGCATTGGCGTGACGATTGCCAAAACGATGGCCTGGAGCCTTGGAATACCTTTATCCAATGTATCGAGTTTGGCAGTCCTGGCAGCTTCCGGACGCTATTTTCCAGGTTTGGTCTCTCCACTTTTTGATGCAAGGCGCGGATTAATTTATACAGGCCTGTATCGGGTTCAAGGTCATGAACCTGTAGTGTTAAAAGAAGATTGCAACATCCCTGCAGCGCAGTGGGCTGAAATTTTAAAAGAGACAAATGAACCTATCTTATTCATAGGTAATGATATTAACATTCACAGTGAGACCTTTAGTTCTGTACTTGAAGAAAAGGCTCATTTCGCTGCGGCTGGAGAATTTAATCCCAGACCAGGAGAGCTTGGCTTGTTGGGAATCAGCCGGCCTGAAGAAAATATTCACACATTTACTCCAAATTATATCCGGCTTGTTGAAGCTGAGGCCAAATGGCTAGAGAGACAGGGGAAAATGACCAATGATTGATCGGAGTATGGAATTGACGAAAAATATATCTTTCCGTCTTGCTACGATGGATGACATCCACAATCTCCATTACATTGAGAGCCGCTCGTTCTCAGCTCCGTGGCCTGAGGAAGCTTTCTATAACGATATTGCGCATAATCGTTTTGCATCCTATGTTTTTATCGAAGTGGATGATGTTCAGGCAGGCTACTGTGGAGTTTGGATCATATTGGATGAGGCGCACATCACAAACATCGTCATTCTCCCTGAATTTCGGGGACGTAAGCTGGGGGAAAAACTACTTTGTAAAATGATGTGCTTGGCTAAGGATGCGGGAGCCAAGACAATGACCCTTGAGGTTCGTGTAAGCAATCATATCGCAAAATCTTTATATAAAAAGCTCGGATTCCAAGAAGGTGGAATCAGAAGGGGCTATTATAGTGATAATAAGGAAGATGCACTGGTCATGTGGGTGAATTTATGAGTAAAAAAAATTTAAATGTGCTTGGAATAGAGACAAGCTGTGATGAAACTGCAGCTTCAGTAGTAAAAAATGGAACAGAGATCCTTTCAAATGTTGTTGCTTCCCAAATTGAAAGCCACCGCAGGTTCGGTGGTGTTGTTCCTGAACTGGCGTCCAGGCACCATGTAGAGCAGATTACAATTGTCATTGAGGAAGCTATTCAAAAAGCAAATGTCACTTTTGATGATATTGATGCAATTGCTGTTACTGAAGGGCCTGGTTTAGTAGGCGCTCTCCTAGTTGGTGTCAACGCAGCGAAAGCTCTGGCATTCAGTTTGAATAAGCCACTTGTTGGAGTCCACCACATCGCTGGTCATATTTATGCTAACAGGCTGATCACAGATTTTACGTTTCCGTTATTATCACTTGTCGTTTCAGGCGGCCATACAGAATTGATCTACATGGAAAAAGACGTGTCGTTTAAAGTGATAGGTGAAACTTTGGACGACGCTGCAGGGGAAGCCTACGACAAAGTGGCGCGAACTTTGAATTTACCTTATCCAGGTGGTCCGCATATTGATAAACTTGCACAAATTGGAACACCGAACATTGATTTGCCACGAGCATGGCTTGATGAAGGATCTTATGATTTCAGTTTCAGTGGATTAAAATCAGCAGTTATCAACACGTTGCACAATGCAGAGCAGCGTGGGGAAAAGATACTCCCAGAAAACCTTGCAGCGAGTTTCCAGGCAAGTGTGATTGAGGTTTTAACAGAAAAAACAGTCCGAGCGGCCAAGGAATATGGAGTAAAGCAGGTATTGCTCGCAGGCGGAGTAGCAGCTAATAAGGGATTGCGCGCTTCGTTGGAGAAGGCTTTTTGCGAAATTAGCGACACTGAGTTGATTATTCCGCCTCTTTATTTATGCACAGATAACGCTGCAATGATTGCTGCCGCCGGCAGCATGTTATATGAAGCAGGTAAGAGGGGCAGACTGGACATGAATGCAAATCCCGGATTGGATATAGAACATTTTTGATTTAAGCAGGTGGTCATTATGTCCGCCTGTTTTTTGTGTTTTAGGAATCTATGGGGTGAGCAAGTTGCTTAATAGGTTTACAGGCTTTGTTCTTGGGGAAATGTTTATACAAAGTTATTCATAACTAATCCACAGTTCTGTGGAAAATGTGGATTAATTAACGAGTGTTTGTGGATAATCTTAATAAGTTTGTTCGTAACTGATAAGTATTGAGTTGGATATGTGAATAAATCTGTGAATAAAGGACATTTAAAATTCCATATTCCTATTTTCATATAGAGACGCTTCATTCTGTTCCCGTTAAATGTTGGATTTTTTAAAACGATGGCATTTCAGTAGCCGCGTAGACTCATCCAATTGTATTCATGGTTCCACCATCACCCCAAGCGATATTCTCGATAAAAAAAAGGCCCGCATATGCAAGGCCGCTTATGATTCAATTTCCTCTGAAAGCTCGGTCCATTCCTCCATCAGTTTCTCAATTTCCCCTTTAATCTTTTCCACTTCCAAATGGATTGCAAGAGACTGTTCATGATCTTCATAAATATCAGGCTGACAGAGCAGTTCTTCTTTTTCCGCAAGCTCCATTTCCAATTGCTCAACCCGTTCCTCGATTTCTGTTATTTTTCGTTTTCGCTGTCTTTCCAGTTTTCTCATTTCTTTTTCTTGTGTATAAGAATTTTTATCCACAGATTTTAAAACAGCTTTACTCTTTTCTGCCTTTTTTTCACGAGCAAGTTTTTCAAGTTCCTCCATTTCGATCTTTTTTTCAACATAATAGTCGTAGTCACCTAGATACTCCACAGTGCCGTTTTCAGACAGCTCAACAACTTTAGTCGCAAGCCTGTTGATAAAATAACGATCGTGAGAAACGAATAAAATGGTACCCGGATAATCCACAAGCGAATTTTCCAAGACTTCCTTACTGTCCAGATCAAGATGGTTCGTCGGTTCGTCCAATATGAGCAGATTGGCTTTTTGGAGCATCAAGATAGCTAAAGCAAGGCGTGCTTTCTCACCCCCGCTCAAAGAAGAGACAATCTTTAGTACATCATCGCCGCTGAACAGGAAATTTCCCAAAACTGTCCGGATATCTTTTTCGCTAGTCAAAGGATAGTGATCCCATAACTCCTGCAGCACTGTTTTATTCGATGACAAATCAGCTTGTTCCTGATCGTAGTATCCAATCTGAACATTGGAGCCGTATTTAATATCCCCCGATAAAAGCGGAAGCTTCTTAATAATGGTTTTCAGCAATGTGGATTTGCCAATCCCATTTGGCCCGACTAAAGCAATACTGTCGCCCCGAGTAATTGAAAGTTCCACGTTTTTGGCCAAAGGTTTGCCATTATATCCCACAGCACCGTCAACAACTAAAAGTACATCGTTTCCGCTTTGTTTTTCGATTGAAAAAGAAAAGGAGGCGGACTTTTCATCCCCTGCAGGCCGGTCCATAATTTCCATTTTTTCCAGTTGTTTGCGCCGGCTCTGAGCCCGCTTTGTTGTCGAAGCCCTTGCAAGGTTCCGCTGGATGAAGTCTTCCAGTTTGGCGATTTCCCCTTGTTGCTTTTCAAAAAGCTTCATGTCCCGCTCGTAACTTTGAGCCTTCTGATCCAAGTATTTGCTGTAGTTTCCGTGAAAAATTGATATTTCATGTCTGGAGAGCTCATAAACCTGCGTAACGATTTGGTCCAAAAAATAACGGTCATGTGAAACCAGAAGAAGCGCACCAGGATAGTTTTGCAAATATTTTTCGAGCCATGCCATCGTTTCAATATCCAAATGGTTTGTCGGCTCGTCCAATATAAGCAAATCAGGCTTCGTTAAAAGAAGCTTCGCTAAAGCCAAGCGAGTTTTTTGTCCGCCGCTGAGCGTAGATATATTCGTATGGTGATCTTCTTCAAAAAACCTGAAACCATGAAGGATCGAACGGATATCGGACTCATATTGGTATCCGCCTATATCCTTGAAACTCTCCTGAAGTCGGTCGTATTCCGATAAGATTTTTTCATAGGCACCATCCTGTCCATAGTTTGCAGGATCGGACATTTTCTGTTCGATATCCCGAAGCTTTTGTTCCATCTCCCTGACCTCATCAAAAACAGAAAGCATTTCTTCCCATATCGTCAGGTTGGATTCTAAGCCGGTGTGCTGCGATAAATAGCCAATTGTCACATCTTTCGGCTTCACGATCTGTCCTGAATCATGGGATAATTCCCCTGCGATGATTTTGAGTAAAGTGGACTTTCCAGCGCCGTTTCTTCCGACAAGCGCGGTCCGGTCCCTGTCATGGAGTTCAAGTTTTATATTTGATAAAATCAGATCGGCACCAAAGTATTTGGTGATCTGCTGTACCTGTAACAATAGCATGATTTTACACCCCTAATCATAGACAGTGTACCATTTTTTCAGTTTTTGACAATCAACAATTTTCTTCAGCAGGAAAAGACAGGCATGATGAAATAGTGTATGATGGATAAGAGGTGTTGATCGTGGAAAAATTGACCCATTTTAATGAAGAGGGCAGAGCCCAAATGGTGGATGTCAGCGGGAAGCCAGAAACAGTCCGCACGGCCATCGCCCAATCCAGCATTGAAGTCAACGGCACAATTTATGAGCATATCAGCAAAAACAAGGTAAAAAAAGGCGATGTCTTGGCAGTTGCACAGGTGGCAGGTATCATGGCGGCCAAAAAAACATGGGACATCATACCAATGTGCCATCCGATTCCTTTGAAAGGGATTAATATTTCTTTTGAATGGCATGAGGAGAAGGATGATCACAAACAGCTTGTCATAAAAGCTTCTGTGAAAACGATCGGAAATACAGGTGTAGAGATGGAAGCTTTGACAGCCGTTTCAGCTGCAGCACTCACCGTTTACGATATGTGCAAGTCCATTGATAAAGGAATGGTGATCGGACCGACTTTTTTAATGGAAAAAACAGGGGGAGTATCCAGTCAAGATTATCGTCGCTAGGGCGATGCCGGGTTGGCTTTAAATATGAACTGGTGCTTTCGCCTTCTTATTGTCTAGTTTCAGCGCCTATTGACTAGCAGACTTCGCGCCTCTTCCACCCAACGATAAGTGAACATTGGTTCCGACGTACAGGAGGTCCTAGTGCAAGCGAAGCGACAGGGGATGGAGGCTTGAGGTGGCCTTTGTCGCCGTGTTGTCCGGCTGCGATGCACAGGATGTCGAGTTGTGAGCCTGCCGAGAGCCCATCGGCTCGAGCCAATTGATTATGAAGGCAAACTACGCCTTCGCCAGCACTCTCGCGCTTCCTTATCCTTTATCTCGTCAGAGGCACTCCAGTCTGTACGTTGATGAACAGGCGCTTACGCATTTCTTTCTCACATCTAGTCTTGGAGGATTGGATCATGAATGAAGAAACAACAAAAATACCACAGGCAACAGCTAAACGACTGCCGCTTTATTACAGGTTTTTGAAAAATTTGCATGCTTCGGGAAAACAAAGGGTATCGTCCGCTGAATTGAGTGAAGCGGTCAAGGTGGATTCAGCCACCATCCGAAGAGACTTTTCTTATTTTGGAGCGCTTGGAAAAAAGGGATATGGGTATAATGTAAACTACCTTCTCACTTTTTTCCGTAAAACATTGGATCAGGATGAACTTTCAAAGGTCGCTTTGATCGGTGTTGGAAACTTAGGAACGGCTTTTTTACATTATAATTTTCTAAAAAACAATAATACGAAGATTGCAATGGCATTTGATGTGGATAAAGAGAAGGTCGGAAAAGAAATTTGCGGCGTCCGGATTTTTGATATGGATGATTTGGAGAAAAGGCTGGAGCAGGAAGATATAACCGTTGCGATTTTAACCGTTCCTGCAAACGCTGCCCAGACCATTACCGATCGGATCAAAAACGCAAATGTGAAAGGGATTTTAAACTTCACTCCAGCAAGGCTCAATGTCCCATCTTCCATTCGCGTCCACCATATTGATTTGGCGGTCGAGCTTCAATCGCTCATTTATTTTTTAAAGAATTATCCCAACGATGACACGGAAAATTCACATGATAAAACGAAATTAAATGGCTAATCGAACAAGTTTCCGTTAAAATAATAATATGAGGAGGTGGACCCCTATGGGAGTAGGTCCTGGAAGTTTGATAATAATCGCTTTTGTCGCTCTCTTGATTTTTGGTCCCAAAAAACTGCCGGAATTAGGCAAAGCAGCAGGTAACACATTGCGTGAATTCAAAAATGCAACAAAAGGGCTGGCGGAAGACGATGAAAAGGACAAGAAGAAAGACACCAGCCAGCGATAGGATGAACGACATGAATCAGAAAGATATGACGATTCTTGATCATATAGAAGAATTAAGAAAACGGCTGATGATTGTAGTCGTTTTCTTTGTGCTGGCGGTCATTGTCAGCTTTTTTTTATCACAGCCTCTCATAAAATGGCTTCAGCATGCAAGTATCGCCCATGACATAACGATGAACGCCTTTCGGGTGACCGACCCTTTCAAGGTGTTCATGCAAATGGCATTCGTGCTGGCCTTTATGATGACTTCGCCGGTCATTTTATACCAGCTGTGGGCATTTATCAGTCCCGGCTTATTAGAGAAAGAACGGAAAGTGACGCTTAGTTATATTCCTGTCTCTGTCACATTATTTTTGGCGGGAGTCCTTTTTTCATATTTTGTCTTATTTCCGTTTGTCATTCGCTTCATGCTCGGGTTATCCGGGAATATGGAAATTCAGACAACGATTGGAATTAATGAATACTTCCATTTTCTTTTTCAGATCACGATTCCGTTTGGTGTACTATTTCAATTGCCGGTTGTAGTGCTGTTTTTAACACGGCTCGGGATTGTAACGCCGGCCTTGCTAAGGAAGGTCCGGAAGTACGCCTATTTTATTTTAATAGTGGTGGCGGCATTCATTACGCCTCCGGACGTCATTTCACATATGATGGTTACTGTACCTTTGCTCCTGCTTTATGAAATCAGTATTTGGATTTCAAAAATCGGTTATAAAAAAGTACTGGCCGCAGAAGCAGAGCAAGAGCGTGCATTAAACGAACCACAATGATCAAAAAGTAAGTACTGGGGACTGACCCCATAACCCATAAAATGAGACAAATAAAAGCATCTTTGAGTTGAAGTTTCTGTATTGAATACACAAATACAACTTAGAGGTGCTTTTTCTATAGTGGCAAGCGTCGGGTATCCGGCAGAAGTTAAACTGAAGAAGATTAGAAATGCGGTTGCCAGATTTCTCTGTTAACTGAATATCAAGAGAAGATCAAACCGAAGCTCTTATGAAGGCAGAAGAATCTTAGAACAAGGACATACAAAATACAGGTGAAAGAAACCGAAAATGGTTATCTCTCACCTGAATTTTATTTTTTTTGTTGATTTTTTAGACGGAAGTGGAGGGAGATCAGTCGGAAGCCTGCCCCAAAATCAAAGGTGGCTAAAATGATCAGTAAGTATACCATGAAACTCCATTCGTTCAACTTCACTTGTTGAACGGCAAAAAAAGTGAACACGACTCCAAGCAAGATATAGATCATGCCGGAAAATAACGGTGACCTCATGAAAAGAAACCTCCCATCCATCGCACCAAGTGTATAAAGCTTTGAATATTTTTCTCCAGATCTTCAGGAATGAACCGCTGCGCCACTACGACAAGCGTATTCATCATAACATGAGCGATGATCGGAACGATAATTCTTTTCGTCTGTACATACAAAAAAGCAAAAACAAATCCCATCGCTGTATATAAAATCAAGTGGATCGGTTCCATGTGCGCAAAAGCAAAAATGATAGAACTGATGACAGCTGCCATTCCGAAAGGCAGCCGGTTATAGAGCGTCCCGAAGATGACCTTTCTAAAAACGATCTCCTCCAGAATCGGCCCAATAATGGAGCTGATCAAAACAATTCCAGGAAAAAGGTCAATCAACTGTAAAATTTCCTGCGTATTTTCCGAGCCCGGCTTTACACCAATCATCTGTTCAATAGCTACCGCGATGATCTGTGCAAAAAAAGCCAAGAAAATTCCGCCTATCGCCCAAACAAGGGACAAGCCGAATGAAAGAGGTTCAGCACGCTCAATTTTATTGTGCCTTTCACTTTTTCTAAGCAGAAGTAGCACGATGGCCAGGCCGACAAAAAAGCTGAAAACGAGCCAGTACCCTGTCGCTTGGATTTCTGCTTCCCTAGGAGGAAGGTCGAAGCCTTTTACACCGATCGCATAAAAAAGCGGCATGCCGATAAAAACGGACAATTGCATAGCAATATAGGTCAGTACAATATAAACGTATTTTTTATTCATAAAGTTTTAGTCCCTTTCAACGATATAAAAACCGCAAATCCCATTTTACTAATAAACACAAAGGGATTCAAATCGTGCGTTTATACTCCTATGAGATAGAGAATATATGGAATGGTCAGCAGGCTGACCATTGTCGTTATGAAGGTTGTGAATGATACGAGATCTGGCTCTGTATCAAATTGGATTGCCAGCAAAGTCGTATTGGCTGCGGCCGGCATGGATGCCTGGATGAAAAGCACTGCTTTGATCAAGTCATCCATGGGCAGGAAATATAAGATAAGAAGTGCGATCAAAGGAGACAAAATCATCCGAATCCCGACAGTGGCAGAAACAAATCGGTAAGCGACACGCTTTCTTTGCATGGCGGCCAACTGCATTCCGAGTACAAGCATCACTGTCGGAATGGAAGCATCTGCAACAAGTTCAACAGCATTCATAATAGTTCCGGGCAGATCGATAGAAAGAAGCTGCAAAGTTAGACCGAACACCGCTCCATAAATGACAGGCATTTTTACCACCTGCATGACTGCATCCCGGATTGATGCGTTTTCCTTTCCACCAATCGACGCCACTAGGATTCCTATCGAATTCATCAAAAAAGACTGAAAGACCATCATGATGACGGCGTAATCGAAGGCAACCGCTCCAAGAGCAAACAATACGACCGGAGCCCCGTAATTACCACTGTTCATAAATGCTCCGCCAAGTATCATCGCCGAAAGTTTCGGTCTATCAGACCGCATGATCAAGCCTGCAACCCATGTGACCACAATGAGAACAAGTGATAAAAGGCAGCAAAACATGAAAATATAAATATAGTCCATGGTGACTTCATTCTTATAAAACGTTCGGAAGGCAAGAAATGGCGACATCAAATAAAGCGCCACTTTTGAAATCGACTTTATATCAAATCCAATCAGCTTTTGCCCAAGCCAACCTGCAAAAAATATTAAAAATACTGGTAAAACGATAAGAAGTAAATCCACGGGCAGTTCATCTCCATCACTTTCACTTACTCTATCATATCAAATTAAGAAGAAAGACTGTTTAAAAGTATCTAAAATAAAATCAGGCAAGGAAAAATAAATAGTTTTTTCCTCACCTGATCTTACTTATTATTTATGAACATGCTGTACGTGATTGATATAAACCAATGCTGCATCTTTAGTGTTAGGAATCGTACATTCAGTAGCAAAAACATACTTTGTTGCCACTGAAATCTGCCTTCTAGAGCCTCACGGGGAATTGGTATCGTACCCCATTCATACTGTTATCTCACTCTTGGGATTCAGACTTATAACACCTTACTCAAAAACGCCTTCGTTCTATCGCTTGTCGGCGAACCGAAAATCTGTTCAGGGGGCCCTTCTTCAATCAAATAGCCTTGGTCCATGAATAACACACGGTCTCCCATTTCTCTAGCAAACCCCATTTCGTGGGTCACAACAACCATGGTCATTCCATCCATTGCCAACTGCTTCATAACATCAAGGACTTCTTTGACCATTTCCGGATCCAGTGCGGATGTAGGTTCGTCAAACAGCATGATTTTCGGCTTCATCGCCAATGCCCTGGCAATGGCCACCCTTTGCATCTGTCCGCCCGACAATTGTTCCGGATAGGCCTTCGCTTTGTCGCCGAGACCCACTTTTTGAAGCAGTTGATGTGCCAGTTCTTCGGCGTCACGAGGATTCATCCTCCTGATTTTTATCGGAGAAATCGTGATATTATCGAGGACGGTCATATGAGGAAAGAGATTGAACTGCTGAAAAACCATTCCCACTTCTTTCCGGATTTCGTTGATATCCGTGGTTGGATCATTTACTTTGACACCGTCAATATAAATGGAACCATCCGTGATATCCTCCAACAGGTTGATGCAGCGAAGAAAGGTACTCTTTCCCGAGCCGCTTGGCCCAATGACACAGATGACTTCTTTTTCATTCACTTCATAGTCGATTCCTTTTAAAACTTTCAGATCACCGAACGACTTATGCAGCCCTTGTATTTTAATCATTTGTTCACCTCTATTGCTGAACGCCCAAATGTGAATACCCGTCTCCTTTGCCTAGGTATATAGCTATTGCTGAAACGATTTTCCACATAGGCTATCACTTTTGTAAATAACCAGGTGAGAACTAAGTATAGAATGGCTACTGTTATATATGGCTCCCAGAATCTCGCGTAAGCACCTGCCACAACTTTTCCGGCATATAACAGGTCATTTGCCGCGATAACAGTAACAAGAGATGAATCTTTCAATAATGCGATCAATTCGTTTCCAAGGGGAGGGACCATCCGCCGGAACGCCTGCGGGAGAATGATATGTTTCATAGCCACGCTTCTTGGCATTCCGAGTGATCTGGCAGCTTCCATCTGCCCTTTTTCGATCGATTGGATCCCAGCCCGTATAATCTCCGCATTATAGGCTCCGCAGTTTAATGCAAGAGCGATAGAACCCGACACAAAGTAACCGAGGGAATGTCCAAAAATAGATGGAATCAAAGCCAAGTGGATAAGCAGGATTTGTACCAGTAAGGGTGTCCCCCGGAAAAAATCCACATAGTATTTACAAGGATAATAGATCCATTTTCTTTTGGACAGTTTGCCCATTCCGATAAAAAGACCCAAAATGATTCCGCTTACATAACCGACAGCGGTCAGGGCAAGGGTAACCCAGAGCCCACGGATAAACAGCTCTTTGTAGCTCCAAATCATATCCAGCCGAATGTCTAAGAAATCTATTATAACCACCTCCAGATTGAGTAGACGATGTTCAAGGACTAAGAAGCGACTTCTTACTCAACATCAAAGCCGGTGATTTCTTTCAACTTTCCGTTCTCTTTAATTTTTTCAATTCCTTCATTTAATAGATCAACAATTTCAGTGTTACCTTTTTTGACCATTAAGCCGTAGTACTCTTTTTCCGCACTGTCGTCTTCAATAATTTCAACTTCTACATTTGGGTTGTTTTTAATATATTCATTAACGGTGGAGTTATCTCCGACAGCTGCGTCGGCATTTCCGTTCAGTAATTCTTCAATCGCAAGCGGCATGGTTTCGGCAGCAATGATTTTAGAGCTTGTGTTGCCTTGGATTTCTTTCATCATTGTATGGCCTGTTGTGTTAATTTGAACAGAGGCCTTCTTATCCTTCAAATCTTTAAAAGACTTGATGTCCGATCCTTTTTTTACAAGGATGACCTGGTTTGCTATATAGTATGGCTCGGTGAAATCAAACGTCTCCTCGCGCTCTTTTGTGATTGTGATGGAAGATACTGCAAAGTCCACCTCTCCATTTTCTACCGCAGGGAATAACGGCTCCCAGCCGATGTTTTTAAATTCAACTTCCACGCCAACTTCATCTGCAACCGCTTTCACTATGTCGATATCAATACCGACAATATTGCCGTTATTATCCATATACTCCATTGGCGCATATGTAGCATCCGTTCCAACTACGAGCTTTTTCTTGCCTTCGCTGTCGCCTTCACTTCCGCTGGCGGGTTCTGCATCATCCGATCCTCCTCCGCAGCCAAATAATAGGACAGTCAGGCTTAATAAGAGAAAACCCAGTGACCAAAAGCGTGATACTTTTTTCATAATGCTTTTCCCCCTTATTTTTTCTGCATCATCTGAAGGTAACTATTTTTCTGCCACTTCAGATGATTACCACAATTATAAGCGAATTGATAGAGTGAATCAATATGACAATTATTTTTGAAAAATGTGTTCCAGTATGCCTGATCAGCACTTTAACGCGTCTCCGCGGCGGGGGTCAGACCCCGGCAGGGGAAGGGCTAAAGTATTGATTGTTTGCGGAGAATAGTTTATTGGGCCGCAAAACCACCGCTTTCCGACAAATTGCCACTAAAGGCAAACTCGAATTTTGGAGAAACTTTTTTAAAAAATAAGTGGTTAACGCTTGCAAATGGAAAACAAATTATTTAATATAATACTTGTGTTAGCACTCGTTGAGTTAGAGTGCTAAGATAAAATCTACATACACTTTTTAAGGAGGTTGTTTCACTTGTTAAAACCACTTGGGGATCGCGTAATCATTGAACTGGTGGAGTCAGAGGAGAAAACTGCAAGCGGCATTGTTCTTCCGGATTCTGCGAAGGAAAAACCGCAGGAAGGAAAAGTAGTTGCTGTTGGAACAGGACGTGTTCTTGACAGCGGCGAGCGTGTTGCACCTGAAGTATCCGAGGGCGACAGCATCATTTTCTCTAAATACGCTGGAACAGAAGTGAAATACCAAGGTACTGAATACTTAATTTTACGTGAGTCTGACATATTGGCTGTTATCGGCTGATAAAAAGAACGTTTTTATATGAGAGAAATCAATTTAAATGACAGGGAGGATATTTAAATGGCAAAAGAGATTAAGTTTAACGAAGAAGCACGCCGTTCTTTGCTTCGCGGTGTGGACCAATTGGCTGATGCAGTAAAAGTTACTCTTGGGCCAAAAGGGCGCAACGTTGTACTTGAGAAAAAATTCGGTTCTCCACTTATCACAAATGATGGTGTCACAATTGCAAAAGAAATCGAACTCGAAGATGCATTCGAAAACATGGGCGCCAAGCTTGTTTCCGAAGTTGCAAGCAAAACGAACGATGTAGCCGGTGACGGTACGACTACTGCTACAGTTCTTGCCCAAGCGATGATCCGCGAAGGCTTGAAAAACGTAACGGCAGGAGCAAATCCTGTAGGTGTCCGCAAAGGAATCGAAAAAGCGGTTGCGACTGCAGTTGAAGAGCTTCACAACATTTCCAAGCAAATTGAAGACAAAGAGTCCATCGCTCAAGTTGCTTCCATCTCATCCGGTGACGAAGAAGTAGGGCAACTCATCGCAGAAGCTATGGAGCGTGTTGGAAACGACGGCGTCATCACTGTTGAAGAGTCCAAAGGCTTCACAACAGAGCTTGATGTTGTAGAAGGTATGCAATTCGACCGCGGATATGCATCTCCATACATGGTAACAGACTCCGATAAAATGGAAGCTGTTCTTGAAGATCCATACATCTTAATCACTGACAAAAAGATCACAAACATCCAGGAAGTTCTTCCGCTTCTTGAGCAAGTCGTTCAGCAAAGCAGACCTTTGTTGATCATCGCTGAAGATGTTGAAGGTGAAGCATTGGCTACTCTTGTAGTGAACAAACTTCGCGGAACTTTCAATGCAGTAGCAGTTAAAGCTCCAGGATTTGGTGACCGCCGCAAAGCGATGCTTGAAGACATTGCAATCTTGACTGGTGGAGAAGTCATCACTGAAGATCTTGGACTTGATCTTAAAACAGCTTCTATCCAATCACTTGGACGCGCTGCTAAAGTTGTTGTATCAAAAGAAAATACAACAATCGTTGAAGGTGCTGGGGACTCTGCAAATATCTCTAGCCGCGTAAACCAAATCCGTGCGCAACTGGAAGAAACGACTTCCGAGTTCGACAAAGAAAAACTTCAAGAGCGCTTGGCTAAACTTTCTGGCGGTGTAGCAGTTATCAAAGTTGGTGCTGCAACTGAAACTGAATTGAAAGAGCGTAAACTTCGCATCGAAGACGCATTGAACGCTACTCGTGCGGCTGTTGAAGAAGGAATCGTTTCCGGTGGTGGAACAGCCCTCGTGAACGTATTCAACAAAGTATCTGCAATCGAAGGCGACGGCGACGTGGCAACAGGCGTAAAAATCGTACTTCGTGCACTTGAAGAGCCAGTACGTCAAATCGCTCAAAACGCTGGTCTTGAAGGATCCGTTATCGTTGACCGCTTGAAGAAAGAAGAAGTCGGCATCGGATTCAACGCTGCAAATGGCGAGTGGGTGAACATGATCGACGCTGGTATTGTTGATCCGACAAAAGTAACTCGTTATGCGCTTCAAAACGCTGCTTCCGTAGCGGCTATGCTCCTTACAACAGAAGCTGTTGTAGCTGACAAGCCAGAAGAAAATGCTGGTGGAGCTGGAATGCCTGACATGGGCGGAATGGGTGGAATGGGCGGCATGATGTAAGCGAAGCCTGAACCCCTTGATACACAAGGGTTTGACGGCAACGAATTATAATCAACAACATTCCAACAACATTTTAAAAACATCCTTCCACTCAAATTGTTGTGTGAAGGATGTTTTTCTTATCTGGTTTAAAATAAAGATAAGTTGGGAAGTAATGAAAAAGACAACGGTATTTCATGTGGATTTTATAAAGATTTGTCTCTTTAGATATGCTCAATCAAAGATTTTTCCTATACTATACCTTTACCGGTTATGTTGACATGTTTTTGTGCATATTATATAATGATCTTAGCGATCAGGCCCAGATCCTTACGAGGACTGGGCTATTTTTATGGAGATGAAGACGTTTGAAACCTTTTAAAACTCATAGACAACAATTGGGAATCTTACGTGACCGTGGTTTAGAAGTTAAAAATGGATCAACAGCATTGAGAATACTCGAAAAAGAAGGATATTATGCTTTGATAAATGGGTATAAGGATCTTTTTCTTAAATTAGATACTCAAGGTAAACCACTTGATCCAGAGGAATATAAAAAAGGTACAACCTTTGATGAAATATATCAGCTTTATTCTTTTGATCGAAGTTTGAGAAACTTAATATTAGAATATATATTAATGTTTGAAAGTAGTATTAAAGCAAAAATTTCTTATCGTTTTTCGGAGAAGTATAAAGAACAGCATGCTTATTTAGTATTGAAGAATTATACTCGTAATCCTGATCAATTAAAAAACGTACTTGATTTAATATCAACAATTTCAAATACTATATCAAAAAAAGGTAAAGCAAAAGGTGAGAATCCAATAAAACATTATTTGGATTTTCATGATGGTGTTCCGCTATGGGTTTTAGTAAATTATTTAACATTAGGCAATATCAATTATTTTTACATGTGTCTCACTGATAGTTTACAGAACACTATCGCTAAGGACTTTGCAATAAACTTTAATAGAGATTACCAACAAAATTGCCAAATAACACCGGCTATAATTTTGGATGTACTAAAAATGGCGAATTTCTTTAGAAATGTATGTGCTCATGAAGAAAGAATGTATAGCTTTAGTGTACACAACCCACCCAGAAACGCTCAAATTGGAAAAATATTAGGCATTCCACGAAATCATATAAATAATGGAAGGTTGTTTACCTTGATAACGTTCCTTAAACTTGTTTTACCTAGAAAAGATCATAAGCAACTCATTAAAGAAATTAAACTGCTCTTTAATGAATATGAAAATAAATTTACATCTGTAAGCTTCGATGATATTCTTTTTAAAATGGGCTTTCGGTATAATTGGGAAACGAGATTTTAGTATCAATATATAGGTTTAAAAAAGACCCTCATAAAAATGGTGGTCTTTTTTTAGAATATACCCGTTTTGAACGATTGTTTCAAAACGGGTTGGTTTCATTTTGCGAATGGTTTTGAAGGTTTTCTGAAGCTTCATTATCGTGTTGTTTTCTACGTTTCGATATTTATAACCTGATCCATTAACTGACTAAATCGTTCTGCATCTTTTTCTCGAACTGGTTTGGTAATATGCAAATATATCCTCTTTGTAATCTCGTCATTCGCATGTCCCAAACGTTTCATGATTCGTTCTAATTCCACACCTGCTTCCGCCAATAAAGACGTATGTGTATGACGGAAGGCATGTGGACTCAAATGAGGATTCATATTTGCAATGCGTAGAATCCGATTCATTCGATGTTGAACAAATTTAATATAATGAGGATAACCGGGATACTTATTGCTATTAACAAAAATGAAATCTTCGTCGTGATAATCTTCTCCTGTAGCTTCTTTTAATTGCTCGTTATATGCTATGACATTTTGCAAAGCTTCATATACGACCGGATCTATGTCAATGATTCTTCTCGATGCCTTATTCTTGGTTGTGACCAATTTATAATCCTTTAATATGTTCTTTGGATTATAGAGAGTCTTGTTAATATTGAGGAAGTAAGTGCCATCTTCTTCAAATACATCTGTAATCTTCAAAGTGCACAATTCTCCTACTCGTAATCACAGTATATGCCAATGTCAAGAATATTTCGTAATCATGCCGTAATGACCTGGTTGGGATATGGCACAGTGATTAAGGGTGAATCTATCATTACATACAAGAAACCGAAACGTATAAGAAATGGAGGGAATATGGGCTTGTCTAGCAGAAAAAATCAACAGGAGAATCTGGAAGACTGCCTAAAAGAGGAAGACCCTTTTGGGTTAGACGAAGACTTGGAAATTGTCATTTTCCGGTGCCTGGATTGCAATACAACCGATGAAGTTCCCGAATATATTATCGGCGAATTTAGTGTGGACTTAAACAAAGGAGAAGAAGTGAAATTACATTGCCCAAAGTGTAATAGCACCATGATTGATGCGAGAGAGAACCCAATTGATTAATCATCACTTGGGTCGTGAGTTAGTCGCGTAAGCGATTTTGTTCTTCCAAATCCGATACATTTTACAATCCTCTCTCTGATGTGTGTGTATTATCTTTATAGATAGAAGGGAAATATTAATTTTAGGATGTTTTTAAGTAAGGATTTGTAAATTCTTATAATAATAGATAGGGTGTGACAATTGACCATCTTAACATTATTTTCTTTTGAGAGGTTCAACGATTGGAACTGTACTGCTAATGTTTGCCCTAGGTCATAGGCTAGAAAAACAGTGGAATGGCGTCTAGTTTGTGTTGCCCTCAATTTGAAAAAGTGGGCAACGCAGATCTAAAAATCCCAAATAGCTGGTTAAAAGGTACTGCATACAGAACTGTATACCCATCAAGGGCATAAAAATAAGCAAAAAAATATAAAAAGGGAAAGACTGACTCCACAAGTCTTTAAAAACTCCCTTTTGAATCAGCTTTTTTTTACTTGGATTCATTTTAACTAGTTTTGTGTAGCGGATTCATTATTTTTTTAAAATTAACGAACGGATGCTTCACAGCGTTCATTGTATTTTTTTAAGTTATAGGATTTAGTATCCATTTCTTTACTATATCTATTAATACTCAATGCCTCTTTGAACTAGATATTTCATATCAAGATGTAAGACCTCTCAAATCCCCGTCTCTCCATATCAAGCTGTGGACAGCACGCCGCCTGCCTGCTCTTTCTTCTATAAAAATGGCTTATCGCTATGATAAGGCTATTTAATCAAGGTACTTCAAACCGTTTGCCTAAATCCACCGTTATTTATAATGATAGAGTATTTTTGGAAGGAGATAGAAAATTGTTAAACAGAATAGGAATCGTATTATTCATGTTGCTCGTTCCGCTTTCGTTATGCGGATGTGTGTCCATGGGACCTTCCGGTGTAAAAGCTGCTAAGGAAAACGGAAACACCTTGCACGTGTATGGGCCAGGAGGGCCTTTAGGGCCTATTGAGGAGCTAGCCGAAAAGTTTTCAAAGGAAACTGGAATTCATGTTGAAGTGACAGCCGGCCCCGAATCAAAATGGATCGAAGACGCAAAGCAAGATGCTGACCTTATCTACGGAGGCTCTGAATACATGCTTCGTAATATGATGCTGAACCATCCCGGATTGATTGATGAACAATCACAAACAGAGCTGTTTCCCAGGGCAGCCGGAATATTGGTGAGAAAAGGCAATCCGAAAAACATCCAATCACTGGAGGATTTAACCAAGAACAGAATCAAGATTCTCGATGTAAATGGAGCAGGTCAACTGGGTTTGTGGGAGGATTTGGCAGGCCGTAAAGGGCTCATCCCCGGGATTAGCAGGAATATTGATCAGTCCGTAACCTCCAGTGCAGAAGCGATAGAAATCTGGAAGAAGAACGATAAGTATGATGCTTGGATTACATATGAATCCTGGCATTACCGTTTAGCAGATGTGACCGATCTGGTTGAACTTCCTGATGAGGAAAAGCTGTATAGAGGTACGCCTATCAGCATAGCTGCCAACTCTGATCAAAGGAAAGCCGCAAAGCAATTCATTGCCTTCTTAAAAACGGAAGCTTCCCATGAGGTGTTTCAAAAATGGGGATGGAAATAATTCAAAGGAGTGATTGATGATGAGAAGAATGATGATCATTCTGGCCTTGTTTTTTTCGGCCATGCTATTGGGTGCCTGTGGAAGCGCCGAGAAAGAAAGTGCTGGCAATGGGGGGGACGCCTCACAGGGAAAAACAGCCTCGGAACAAGGATCGGGTCAGACGGAAAAGGCTAAGAGTACGGAAGAGAGCGGTGATATGGGCGGCGAAACAGCAAGCCTTCAAATACTTGAGGATGATAAAGTGGGAGAATATCTTGCAGATTCAAAAGGGATGGCACTCTATTATTTCAAAAAGGATGAGCCAGAAACAAGCAATTGCAGCGGAGAGTGTTTGGACAACTGACCGCCGTTTACGGAAAAAGATTTCGATGTTCCCGAAGGATTTGAAAGGAGTGATTTTGGAACGATTACAAGAGAGGATACAGATGCTGAACAGGTTACTTATAAAGGATATCCTCTGTATTATTTTGCAAAGGATCAAAACAAAGGGGACGTAAACGGGCAAGGTGTCAAGGATGTTTGGTATCTTATCAATAAGGATACCGATTTTAAGTAATGTCTCTAACGACATAGGGACTGCTGTGTTAACCGGCAGTTCCTGCTTCTTTTTAAGAACTAATAGAATGGGGTGTAGCCAAGATTGAGGGATAAAGACGATGAGGAATTAATGAGATTGATCAATGATAAATATCGGCCTGCTTTGGAAGAAATCTACGATCGATATATCAAACTGATCTATAGCTTTACGTTTAAATTTACAAATGGTAATAAGGAAATGACAAAGGAGATTATACAAATTATCTTTCTGAAACTTTGGACAACAAATAGCACCTACCAATCCAAGAAGGGAAGTTTTGTTAACTGGCTTTTGACGATTACTAGACACGTTTGTGTGGATTATATACGTAAAGATTATGCATATCTCAAACATCAATTTGATGTCGACCCGTCCAGCCGAAATAAGATCCCTGATCCATACAATGAGGTTGAAACAAGCCTTCTCAGGAATGAATTGTCCGCAGCAAAAAGCAAATTAAGTTCTGCTCAGAAAAGGTTGATCGATCTGTTGTATTGGCAAGGCTATTCATTAATAGAAATTGCCGAGATTGAGAAAGAACCGGTCGGGACGATTAAAAGCAGACTTTATCAATCTCTTAAGAGACTAAAGAAATATTTGGAATTGGGGGATACATAGATGGAGGGGGATTGCAGGAAGTTATTTCTCTTTATGACGGGAGAGCTAAGTGAAAAGGAAAATGGGAAATTTATCAAACATTTAAATAGGTGCGAATTATGTTCGGAGGGTTATGAAGAAATAAACGATTCCTGGAATGCTTTACAATGGGGTTTTGAAGAAAAAGGGGTCCCCCTTTCATTAAAGAAAGATGTAATGGATTATGTTTTTATGAGGGAACATAATCGGAAGGCCATCAGAAAATCGAAACATTGGACTACTCCATCGAAAAATCAAATTAGTCCACTGGCAAGCGGTCTCCTGATTTTTCTAACAGCCATTTCCCTTTTCCTGATAATAGACAACCCTTTTTCTCAAAGCTCTTTGACCGGGCTACAACCTGATCATTCTGTGCCCACTGAAGTAGTGAATACAATGACGATTCAGGCATCAGATGTAACGAACAATCAATTAACCGGATATGCCGCCGTTATACAAGATGGGAGGTCAAAAAAGTTGATTGTCCAGATTGAAAATATGCCTCAGTTGAAAGGTATGGAAGTATATCAGGTTTGGTTCATAAAAGAAGGTGAGCGTGAAAGTGCAGGGAGATTCAAACCAAATGAAAATGGTACCGGCATGCTAAGTTTACAACTAAAAAATGATGGTCAGTTTGATGAACTTGGCATTACTACTGAACCGGATGAATCAAGTCTCCAACCGCGGGGAAAAAAGATTGCTGGAACAGGTTGAGTGTTCAATTTTAATGATTATCAGGTTAGCAAAGATAAAAATACATCGAACAATGCAGAGGATAGAAAAAATAAGTAATGGTACCGTTATTTTTAAAATAGTGTAAGGTTGGAGCGCTTGTAACTAAAAAAATAGATTCTAATTAAACTATTATGGAGTAAAATATAAGTTATATCATTTGATATTCTAGCTAAATTAGTAAACCGGTAGAGTCATTCACAGAAATTGATGAATGGCTTTTTGTATCGGCTATAAAAATAAAAAAGAAAAAATGGCTAGAAGGACTGAAAATCCTAATATTGTCCCAGCTATAAAGGTATGACGTTTACGTTGCATCACGACAATAGCAATATATTCGCGAATCATGGCATTTGGCCAGTAATAAAGCGCGGTTTTTGAACCAATTCCTTGGCTCTTTAAACCTGCCTTCTTCGCATACAGGCTTGCCCTAAATAAATGAAAATTGTTTGTAGTAAAGATGCTGTTGTAATCACTGCCTTTTACTGAATCCATGATTTGTTTTGAGTAGAGCATATTCTGAAATGTATTGACAGAACGAGCTTCTGTTAAAGTATGCTCCAAAGGAATCCCTTTCTCTATAGCATAATCCTGCATTGCTTCAGCTTCGGGAAGATCTTCATCCGGGCCTTGCCCACCTGAGAAAATTAATATAGGCGGGGAGGCTATAGCTGCTTGTTTCCAATAAAAATCAATTGCTTTATTAATGCGACTTGCCAAAAGTGGTGGCACTTTATCTTTAATTAAACCACTACCAAGAACAATAATAAAATCTTGGTTTAATTTTGGTCTGTTAAATTGATATAACAAATATGCGGTTAAAAAGTTAGTTAAGTGTAAAAAGAAATACACTATGATAAAGGAAATCCCAGTGTATAAAGGTTCAAAATAGTAAGGCAAAAAACGCACAGGATTCACCGTACGGAATAGAATGAATAACAGAAGAAAAATACCTAAAATTAACGTTAAACTGTTGGCAAACCTCCGGCTTTCCCTTTTCAGCAGGATTCGTGCATTTAAAAATAATCCAACACATAGAGCAAATAATCCAAAAGTTAATATAAAGGCCAGAATAACAATTGGAACAATAGCGATCAATCTAAGAATTACAAAATCTGAACTAAACCCTAAATAACATAGAAAAATGATAAATGAACAAAAAAATACGTTAAATAGAAAGCCATTTATTATTCTTCTAGGATCTGTTAAATAAGAAGCAAGGAAAATAATGAGTAAAACAAGAGTAATAATTCCAATAATAACCATTTTATACCTCGATTTTTTATGAGATTGTCCAGTTCATTATAAATGATAGTGGTATCAGTTTATATAGCCTTAATATTTTTTCCTTTGTTTATTAGTATATAATCACTTAATTTTACTGCACCATTGAACACAATTTTAGGCTATTTATTTTTTAAGAATCAAGCATAAAGTTTCCAAACGGAAATGGCATGTTGTCTATGATGTGGAAGCAGCATTGGAATTGTACCGCAAACTGAGCTTCGTATACCGGCTGCATGCCTATCCGATAAGCTGAACAAGAAGGTGAGAGCCCTATACCGTTTGGAGCAACTAATGCTCATATCGACTTTCTCTACATCGTAACGATCGTGCAGGAGGGAGAATTCCTGACGTTGTCCATTTCGTATCGTTTACGGCACCTCCAACCGCGCTCTCTCAGATCATGGCCTCTATCAAGCTCAAGCGTACCGTTGCAACGATCTCTCGCTGTCTGGGTCAGGACCCGGGGAATTTCGGTGATCTCGATAATTTAAACAGTATTGTAGACAAGAACCGCGCTCCCTTGCGGTTCTTTAATTTTACGTATAAGTTCTAGGTAGTAGTAAATTTCAGCTTGACATATCACTACACAGTGTAGTATTTTTGAAACACTACACTGTGTAGTAACTATTCGTTATGGACGCATAACGACATAAAGAGGTGTTCACCGTGAACCAGGTTCAAAAATTATCGGATACTGAAATGGAGCTAATGGAGGTGATTTGGGAGTGTACACCGCCTGTCACATCCACCGAATTGCTCGCTCTGTTTGCCAAGAGAGGAAGAGAATGGAAGGCACAGACCATTTCCACCTTCTTATCGCGCTTGGTGGACAAAGGGGCACTTACGTATACGAGGCATGGACGGACAAATAAATATGTGCCTCGCATTTCGCCTGAAGAGTATAAGCTCATGGAAACGCAGCACGTCCTGGACGGATTATATCAAGGCTCGGTTAAAAATCTAATTTCAGCTTTGTATGACGGCGAAAAGCTTTCAGATGAAGATATTGCAGAGCTGAAGCAATGGTTTTCGCAAAAGTAGGAGGTGTTTATGAATACTATTCTCGAAATGCTCTTTACCCTTACCGTTGCTGGAAGTGCCGTCGTAGCCTCCACTCTTGTACTGCGGATCGTATCCATCAATGTCTTTCCTACTAAGTGGCGCTATAGCATTAGTAAAATGGCAATAGGTTTTTATCTTTTACCCGTGGTCCTTGGTATTCAGTGGATCTCACCGTTTTTTACATTTAATGCAACATCAACCGTCCCCATCGTGAACGAGTTGCCTTCAACTGTGCAACATGCGCTGCCCGGTCAATATTCAGGGATTCATCCGAAGCAACTCATCCCAGAACTGACCATATCAGCAAACGTAGTCCTTTCCCTTATTGTCTTATGGGCAATCGGCGCTATAGCTTTTGCTGCATGGCAGATGTACTGTTATTGCAGATTTTTAAAGAAACTAGAACATACGCGTACCACCGTTCCGATAAGCAGCGAAGCAGCTAAACAGCTCTCATTCATCAAGGAAGCCCTTGGTGTAAAAAGCAACGTCAGACTTGCATACAGCTCCATCGTTCGGAGTCCTGTTCTTGTCGGCCTATGGAAACCAACCATTTATCTTCCTAAAGATAATACCATTAACGTGGATATGGTGATCCGTCATGAATTGATCCATCTGAAACGGAAAGATTTATGGGTCAAAGCGTTCACTCTCGGAGCAAGTGCCTTACATTGGTTTAACCCCTTGGTGCACATACTTCGCAAGGACATTCATATATGGAGCGAGCTGTCTTGTGATGAAGAAGTCGTAAAAGAGATGTCCTATGCCGAGCGAAAACGCTATGGGGAGACGATCTTAAGCGTCATGACAGGATCAAGGAATTTACCCGTACAATTTTGTGCCTCTTTATCGGGTGACGGCAAACAATTGAAAAGGAGATTAATTATGATGCTTCATGTTAAGAAACAAAAAAAGAAAACAATGTACCTCACGATAACAGCGGTGTTTTTGGTTGCTGTAATTAGCACATCAGCAGCGGCATTGGCTTCTGATTATACGCCCAAAGTCATTGGAAATGAGGAAAGTCATGCTGAAGCTCAACCAAGAGAAGTGGCCCCTGGAGAGGTACCTTCTGAAGCTCAACCAAGAGAAGTAGCCCCTGGAGAGGTACCTTCTGAAGCTCAACCAAGAGAAGTGGCCCCTGGAGAGGTACCTTCTGAAGCTCAACCAAGAGAAGTAGCCCCTGGAGAGGTACCTTCTGAAGCTCAACCAAGAGAAGTGGCCCCTGGAGAGGTACCTTCTGAAGCTCAACCAAGAGAAGTGGCCCCTGGAGAGGTACCTTCTGAAGCGCAACCAAGAGAAGTAGCCCCTGGAGAGGTACCTTCTGAAGCTCAACCAAGAGAAGTGGCCCCTGGAGAGGTACCTTCTGAAGCGCAACCAAGAGAAGTAGCCCCTGGAGAGGTACCTTCTGAAGCTCAACCAAGAGAAGTGGCCCCTAGAGAGGTACCCTCTGAAGCCGTAGTTGAGAATGAAGGAAACAATGTTGTACCTTATCCAAAAGAAGTTAGTCCTGTAGCCGATGGTTATAGTAAGTCTCACCCAAACGTAATCCCCCGGGAACTTTCATCAAGATAGGATTCATGACGTCTGAAGAACTTGCTGAGTACGATTGATCTGAAAAGTGATAAATTCAAACATAAACAATGAACATTAGAGAAAAAACGAACGAAGAGGGTGCCCCTCTTCGTTCACTTTATACAGAATGGTATCAGATTAACATTTTACAGCTGTAGCTGTACAAGCCAGATTACAACCTTATACAGAAGTCTGTTAAGCGATTAAAAGGAATGGAATGGGGTGCAGAAGGCCCGATGAAATACATTAAAGGAATCAATGGGTCCAGGTTTAGTTGGCAATATTTTAGCGTAGCATTACACATGGCGTAATTCTTGGAACCAGCGTCAGATGACTTCATGTTCTCATACAAGAAAACCGAAAGGGGTAATTGGAAAATCTTGATACGTATCTAGTATGATTTCTAAAGAAGAAGATCGTGGGAAAGGATACGGGCGTATATTGATGGATCATGCTAAAAAAATAGCTGAAGTTATAGGGTGTACTGCAATGTTCTTAGATTCGGTTCTTACCAGAGATGACATTTATGGTTTTGAAAAATGTACATTTTGTTACCAACTAAAACTCGATTGATTATATTGAGCTTACTGTATTTAACACATAAATAGAAGAAAGAGTGGATATCCACTCCTTCATCCTGAACCAAATGGAGATTTGATCATTGGATCGATGGCTTCCTGCAGAGGCTTTTCCACTTCCGTTCTTTAGAGAAAGATGCCCTGGTACAGCAGTTTTGGGTGGCATGTTGTAATAAACGCCCCAGTTACCTTACTTGAAGGTATGGTCCAAAAAACTATGTGATTTAAAAGTCGCATTCCCGTCAAAAGGAATGCGGCTTTTTAGTTAATGAGTATTGAAAACCTATATTTTGATCAAAAAATTACCGGTCTGAGTTTACGAGAAAAAAGCTGTTGAATCGATTCACTTTCGCATCATTTTTACTCGCTTTCGCTTCGTTTTTTTTAAAAAGATTACTAAAAAGTAAAATTGAAAGTGGCGTCCAAAGAATGAAAATAGCCCAAAATTAGTTGAAATTTTATTGATTTTTAAAGATTACCTAATTTTGGTACGATTTTTGCATCTTGTTATCGATGAGGGGAATGCATAGGAAAGTTACTGAAATCGAATCTATTTGGAAGCTTGACGAGGTTAGTAAGTTATGATTCCAGATTTTTCAAGCAACCCATGTCTTCGCTCAATCATAAATGAAGGGAGAGGGAAGGTTAACTGATTAGTAAAATTTTTATCTAAGAAAAATCAATGGAGGGGTGAAATATCGTGAGTCATGTCTTGCGTAGCAAAAAGCTGTTCTTTTTAATTTTAATTGTTATTCCATTAATGCTTTTGGTAAACGCTTGCAGTGAAAAATCAGATGTAACCGAAAAGAAAGATTCAGATGCTGCCAATAAAAAAGAGGGAGTAGTATCTGATGAAAAGGCTACGCTCGTTCTTAAAAATGGAAGTGTTTACACTTTGGAGGAAGATCAACCGACCGCAGAAGCAATTGCTGCAAAAGGTGGCGAAATCATCTTCGTAGGTAGTAATGACGATGTGGAACAATATGTAGGCGATGACACAGAGGTAATTGATCTGGATGGGAAGATGGTATCTCCCGGCTTTATGGATGGTCATACGCATCCATCGGGTCTGTGGCCTGACAAGCTATTTTCAGTAGATCTCTCAAGTCTTAATACCCATGAGGAGTACATGAAGGCAATAGCTGATTTCATGGATAAAAATCCTGACACCAAAGTCATCAACGGCGGTTGTGGATGGAAATACGGGCCTTATGAACAGAAGGATGGTACGAACCTTGGCCCTACGAAAGAGGCCTTAGATGAGGTCGTTCCCGACATTCCGGTTATATTTAGCTCTATTGACTGCCACGCCGTATGGGCCAACTCTAAAGCGTTTGAGTTAGCTGGGATAGACGAGAATACACCAAATCCTAAAGGTGGCGAAATCGTTCGCAATCCGGACGGTTCTCCCCGTGGTGTTGTACGCGAAGGGGGTCATTTGTTCAGCAAAGTAGCAGATATGGCACCGCCACTTTCAGAAGAGCAGGAAAAAGAAGCCATGTTGAAATTCATTGAAGAAGCTAACAGCTTTGGTATTACTGGTATTCAGCCTCATGGTAGTGGAGAACAGCTTGCGGAACTTGAGAAAGAAGGAAAACTCACATTGAGAGTCGCTGCCACATCTTACGTAGGAGCGGAGATGTCGCCAGAGGAGGCAGTTAAACGTATTCAGGACAACCGTGAAAAATACAACTCGGATTGGGTTCAGTTCAATACCGCCAAACTATTTGCCGATGGCGTTACTGAAGCTTCGACGGCCCTTTTCCTCGAACCATACGGTGCAGGGGCTGGCAAGGGCCACAACCACGCCGGTGACTCAGAGTGGGAAGTTGATGAATTCAAGAAAATGGTTACTGCCCTAGATAAAGCAGGAATCCAGGTGTATACTCACGCCATTGGTGACGCTGCTGTTAGAATGACTATCGATGCGTACGAGAATGCCGCCAATGTGAACGGAGAAAGTAAATCGCGTCACACCATCACCCACATTAGCTCAATCGATGAGAACGATATTCCCCGTATGGCTGAATTGAATATCTTGGCCGACCTGCAACCGTTCTGGTTTTACAAAGATCAGTACTTCGACACTGAAGCGGCAATGTTAGGGAAAGAACGTGCACTGGCAATGTATCCTGCCCGAAAAATGTGGGATGCGGGTATAACGATTGCCAGTGGCAGCGACTATCCTCCAACCCCTGATTACCGTCCACTTAACGGGATAGAGATTGGGGTCACGCGAAACAGCCCTTATCCTGAAGAGCAGGACAAGGATATGGTTCGCAACGCTGACTTTGCGCTCACTGTTGAGGAAATGCTTCAGTCATTTACGAAGAACGTCGCTTACCAGATGTTCCGCGAGGATGACTTAGGGACCTTGAAAGTTGGTAAGAAGGCAGACATAGTCGTTCTTGGTGAGGATATTACCAAAATTGATCCGAAAAACATCTCTGAAACACCGGTAGTCTATACGATTGTTGACGGAAAAATTGTATATAATGCAAAATAAAACCGAGCATTTTACAAGAGGAAAACAAAATGCTTATAAAAAAGGGACTGCATGAATCTTGCAGGCAGTCCCTTTACTATAAATGGTGTTTTTTTAGAAAACTCCTTATAAAATTATTCGGAAAAGTATCTGTTTTTGTGTAGCTTTGAGGTCACAAGCTGCTAGCGCTTTTCTTAATTTGAGCTCCTCCAATACAAGAATATCTAATGACTTTTTTTGTAGATGTTAAATCAATGAATGTAGGAAAGGGAATCGGGTTCAGTTGCCAGTCAGGATTCGGTATCGAAAGAAGGGATTGGCCAAATGGTAAAAACGCATTCACTATATGCCTGTCTTTCCTTCATTTAAAGCTGAGAGGTCTGATTTTTTATGAAACAACCCAATCGAATTGAAAGAAGACTGAAACTAATACATGTCGTTGCTATCGGCCTGGCATACATGGCACCAATGGCGGTGTTTGATACTTTCGGAATCGCATCGGACATTTCATCGGGCCATGTGCCGGCTGCATATATTGTTGTATTTATTGCCATTCTGTTTACTGCACTCAGTTATGGAAAGCTTGTCAGGCAATTTCCTAATGCAGGATCGGTCTATACGTATACGAGGAACATTATCAATCCTTATTTAGGTGTCATCGTCGGATGGGTCACTTTTATTGCCTACATCGCGCTGCCGATGATCAATGCTTTACTTGCTGACATTTATCTTTCCGCCGGCTTTCCTAATATCCCGGGATGGGTCTGGGTAGTGGGTTTAATCGCCATCATCAGCTTTTTAAATATCTTTGGTGTAAAAATTGCGGTGTCTGTAAACCTGCTTCTTGTTGGATTCCAAGCACTTGTCGGGATTATTTTTACGTATTTAACCATTCGCTCAATCGTCAAAGGGCCGGAAAGTTTTATGGCCATTGGTGACATTTTTCCTTCCGGTGATGATGTATCAGGATTATTCGGGGCAGCGGCCTTATTAGCTTTATCGTTTATTGGATTTGATGCGATTACGACGTTATCAGAAGATACGGTAAAACCTAAAAAGACCATACCGAAAGCGATCCTTCTTGTGGCAGGGATTGGGGGCGTTTTCTTTTTTGGAGTTACTTATTTTATGCAGTCTCTTTTTCCGGACGTTTCCATTTTCAACGATATTGAAGGAGCCTCTCCGGAAATTGCCAAGATCATCGGCGGGAATTTATTCCTATCCTTTTTCCTTGCAGGAGCATTGTTTTCTTGTTTCGCCTCAGGTTTGGCCTCGCAGTTAAGCGCTTCAAGACTGCTGTATGCCATGGGAAGGGACGGCGTGCTCCCGAAACGTTTCTTTGGCTATTTGCATCCAAAATATAACTCGCCAGTTTTTAACATCCTGCTTATCGGACTTTTGGCACTTTCGGCTATTTTTCTAAGCCTGGAAGCGGCTTCTTCCCTTATCAATGTGGGAGCTTTTACTGCTTTTTCATTCGTGAACCTTTGTGTGATCATCAACTTTTTCAGACATAAGGGACCGCGTAAGTTTGGCCTTATCGTTGGAAACCTTATCTTCCCATTGATCGGATTGGCATTTGTCATTTACCTGTGGGCAAACCTCGATACCTATTCCATCATAGCAGGAGGGATCTGGGCTCTGTTGGGTATTGTTTACATTGCAATTACAACTGATTTCTTTAAAAAGGAACCGCCGCAGATTGCCTTTGACGAATTGGATGCTTAATAATGGACAGGGATGATTCGAATCCCTGTCTATTATTGTGTAAATGAAAACCATACGCTAGTTGTACGGTTCCGGATAGCTTGTGGCGGGGTATTAAAAAAGCTACTCCTCACTCCTGGTGTTACAATAAATTTTGGTTCGCCAACAAGTATGCCGTTTATTGGTAAAAATATTTTGTTACTAAGAATTAGAGGTACGGTAAGAATTCCTTCTTTTTTGAGGCATTTTTGCCGGATTTTTTCGAGAAGATAGTTTTAAATTTTTTGAGTTCTACGTCATTTTTTTCACCATTAACGACCCTCCTTTTAAATTTATGAGTCTATTATAAAAAGTGACGCAGAAAGACTAATTATACATCGGTTTTTATTTAAATGAACCTTAAGCTTAACTAGGGTGTTAAGAGTTAGTATAATATTTTATCTGAAAGATTCGGCTGTACAATATCAGAGATTGCAGTATAAATGTTCGGTGGATACTCAGCAAGTCGGTGACATAAATATAAATACCAATCTTTCCCATATGTTAAGTACACTTTTGTTTGGTAACCCTTTTCCTTTAGATCACATATCAAGTCAGAACCGATTCCATATAGCATTTCAAATTCTACATTAGGTTGTTGGACATGTTTACGATGAAGTAATTCCTGAATAATTACCTCATCGTGAGTTGCAATGGATACAGGATGATTTGCTGCTACGAGGATGTCCACAAGTGACAGATAACGTTCGGTTAATTCTTCAGATCTACCAATAGCGATTTCAGCAGATTCCTCATAAGCACCTTTTACAACTCGTATTCTCCCAGGATAATGAATGAGTTCCTTAATATCATCACTGGATCGGTATAAATGTGCCTGCAGCGTTATACCTACATTTGGATATTGCTCAGTCGCCTTTTTATAGATATCAAGAATGGCGTCCGTTTTTGATGATTCCTCCATACTGATCATAAGTGTAATCCCGTATTGACTTGTTTGCTCAGCTATTTCAATTAAATGCATATAAGCTAAGTCTGGATTCAGAGATAATCCAATGTGCGAGAGATCAAGAGAAACAGTTTGCTTCATTGACATGGAACCCATTTTTCCTATAAGATTCAAGAATTCCTCTTTGACTTTTATACAATCCTCTAACTCTTTCGTATTTTCTCCAATGTATTCAAGTGAAATAAAATATCCTTTTGAAATCAGCTCATTTGCTATCTCGATTCCATCTTGTTTATATTCCCCTGTAACAAACCGTTTGGCAGCCTTCAATAATGATGGATATAGTTCATTGGACTGTTGGATATAAGATTTAATATGTTGATTTCGTGCAATCGATTTAAGTGCTTTAGAGACCTGGGCTTCCTGGTTTTTCATTATAATCATACATCTCCTTTTTACTATTTGAATCACTTTATCATGATAAACTGGTTTATATTAGTGCCACTTATTATGTTTTTTGATGGTACCACTTTTATAGAAGGAGAAAATGCAAATATGCTTTGGATACCTATTGACCGCTCGCTGGATATACCTTTAATTAAGCAAGTTTATCAGCAAATACGAGAACGGATATTAAATGGTCAGCTAAAATCGGATGAAAAACTACCATCTACCAGGGAACTATCTTCTGAATTAAAAGTCTCTAGGAATGTCATTTTAGAAGCATATGATCAACTATTGGCCGAAGGATTTTTAGTTTCTCGAAGGGGTTCGGGGACATTTGTTGCTGTAGGAGCTTTTTTAGAACAACATAAAAAGGCATCCCCATTACACTCTTTTATTAGGGATGAAAAAGACGAAAAAGATGCTGATATTATTAACTTTCGTTCAGGAATACCTGCATTGGATTTGTTCCCACGTAAGATATGGGCAAAGTTATCCTCTACCATATGGAACGAGACATCTCCCTCAGTGTTTGGATATGATTTTCCTGAGGGGCGTCCGGAATTAAGACAGGTTTTATCACATTATTTACTGAAAACGAGAGGTGTTGACTGTCATCCAGATCAAATTGTGATTACTTCTGGTGCAACTCAAGCAATGACACTTGTTTCCAAATTACTTTTATCACCGAATGATACGGTAATAATGGAAGATCCAATCACTAATGATATTCAAACGATATTTAAAACAATGGGTGCGCAGCTTTATCCCATACCTGTTGATCAATATGGAATGAAAACATCTTGTTTGCCATTAAATAAAAATCCAAGATTCGTTTTTGTTACTCCATCTCATCAATTTCCTATAGGAGGAGTGTTACCAATTCAACGACGGATTCAATTGATTCATTACTCAAGAAAAACTAATTGTTATCTTGTTGAGGATGATTATGACAGTGAGTTTCGGTATGAAGGCCCGCCTGTAAGCTCATTACAGGGATTGGACCCTGAACGTGTATTATACATAGGTTCATTCAGCAAAATCTTATCACCCGCCCTTAGAATGGGATATTTAATTCTACCTTTACAGCTCATTGAACAGTGCCGGAAGCTAAAATGGTTTTCGGATCTACATACACCTTCATTAGATCAGCTTATACTTGCACGTTTTATAAAGGAAGGCCATTTGGAACGGCATATTTCCAGAATGAAGAAGACTTATAAATGCCGGAGAGATTTTCTTATTAATTGTTTAAAAACAACATTTTCAAATAAGATTAATATTTTGGGTGACTCCACAGGCCTACACCTCATTATTGAATTTAATGAACAACATTTTTCAAAAGAATTACTTGAAGAAATTGAACAATTGGGAGTTAAAATTTATCCAGTTGAAGATCATACAATTGAAAAAGGAAAATATCCTAATCAAATTATTTTGGGTTATGGACATCTAAACAATGACGAAATTAAAGAAGGCATAACTAGAATGTGTCAAGCAATAAATAAAAGTAATAATAAAAGAAAATAAGTCGTTGTAGGCGGTTCAATTAGATTATCTAAAAATGGAAGGTGGGAGAGAGGGTGGAAAAGCTACAAATGTATTGCCCCCAACTAAATATTGTTAGTTATTCAAGAATCGGGCCAGATTGTTGAATAAAGAAATTTAGCAATCGAGAAGAAATTATTGATTGTTATGTGTGCTAAACTTGACTCTGCCAATAACGATAATAATTCTATCAATGTGAACAAAGGAGAACTGAAAATGAGAAAACTCGTTCTATTTCTGCACGCATCGCTTGACGGTTTTGTAGAAGGGCCAAACGGTGAAATGGACATTGGCTGGGTTTCCTACGATTCTGATTTGGAGAAACACGCGAAAGAAATTCTAAGTAGTGCCGACACTGTCATTTGGGGACGTGGGACTTATCAGATGATGCACAGTTACTGGCCATCTGTGCCTTCGAACCCATCAGCTTCGCAGTATGAACGGAATCATGCCGAGTGGATTGAAAAGACAGCCAAAATCGTTTTTTCCACGACGCTGGAGAAAGTCGAATGGAACAATTCCAGACTGGTGAAAGAAGATGTTGAGGAAGAGATCAAGAACCTCAAACAGCAACCAGGCAAGGATATGGTCATCCTAGGCAGTCCTAGATTCGCACACTACCTTATGCAGCTTGATTTAATTGATGAGTATAAAATTACGGTTTCTCCCGTCCTAGTCGGCAGCGGGTTGCCGTTATTCCAAGGTCTCAAGGAGAAGATCAATCTTAAACTTATCGAAAACAAGACATTTGATTCTGGAGCCATAGGTCTCGTTTACCAGACGGTTAGATGACCTTGTCACCTAAAGTAGATTACGCTAACCGTATTACGTTAGCACAATAAAAGCAGCGGCAGTCTAGGTCTTTCGAGTTCCTAGTCCGTTACAGCTTTTTTTACGAGTCAGTCTAATTCAGTTTGTCGGGTGATCGACAAACTTTATTTTAAACCAACAGCAACCCCTTTTTCTTATTTTTAAGTAATAGGGGAACAATGGAAATTGTAATTGTATTATCTTGAAATCAAGTCTTCCATATAAGGGCGCTTTTCTTTAATAAGAGGCGTCTTTTTATATTGCTTCTGATTCTGGAATAACTTATTTAATAGATTGGATTATGTTTAAAGTATAGAAGAGATTGTGAAGGTTTCTACTTAAACTGACGGGGCTTTACTTCAACGTACGCCCCATTCTTCTTCAACCAATGGGCAGGACTAAAGATGCCGCGGGGATGCGGGTGGGTGCGGTACCCTAAGAAGTATGCTTATAAGAAGGTTTACAACCTGACTACATTTGATATATTTTAATTGATAATGAAACTGTTTAAAAACTAAAACCGTCATATTCCATTAAAGGGCTAGATTGTTGAATAAAATAAGATAGCTGGACATTGCTGACAAAGGAGTAATAATTATGTGGTTAATATTAGGGCTAATCGCCATAGTAACAACTTTTATAAATCTTTATATGTATGGAACAGGCAAAGATTATAAATTGGCAATGGCAATGGGTTTATCTTTTACAGCACTAACACTTGTTGCAGAATACAGTATGGTGTCCGATTGGGTAAAGGTGGAAGATTGGTCTGCTTTATTAGATGTAGTGCCTACGATGGAAATAGCGTTATGGGTTTTGACGATTATATCGATTTTATTAAATATAACTCCTATACTTTTAGAGCTAAAAAATAAAAAATAATTACTTGTTGTCGTATTATTTATATAATGTGAAATCTTTATGTATAACTAAACTGGCTAACCTTATATTACGAACGGGCGCTTTAACGGAAAAAAGAAGCGCCCTAAATTTCAATATCAGGTCATTTTATAGAATAACGTACTTGGGGGTATAGCAAAATTATGGAGTTTTATACGGTTTTACCAATTTGAAAATGCTTAGATAAACAGATAGCAATTAAAGATTCAGATAGTGTGCAGGTTTGTTTAATTCAGAGAAAGTATAAAAACTCTTGGGACAAGCTTATTCATTATTTGCCATTATCCTTTTTGGAAACCATAACTATTGATGAGTAAACAATGGGGATTCGACTAATCTTACCTTCGGCGCCATCGGCGAAAGGATCAAGTCAACTTGCTGTGGTGGCTGAAGAACTTCCTGATCAAAATTCGCCTTGTGCTTGTCTCCTAAGGCTAAGCGGCGCCTTGCGCTTTTCTTAGTGGTATAGGAATTTATAAAATCGTACAAAGTGTATACCTCTGTGAAAAAGTTTTCTTCGTCCAGCTTCGACGGACAGGATGTCCTAGTGCCACCGAAGCTACAGGACGTGGCGTTTTGAGGAGGCCAGCGCCTATCGACTAGCAAACTTCGGGGCTCCTCCCTACGATAAGTCAACATCGATTCGCCTTATCAGGCTCATCGTGTTTCCTTTATCTCTTACGGAAGCCCCTCCAGTCTAGCTTCAACGTCTAGCCCCTCGAGGTCACAAGCCAATTCCCTGTGGTGGCTGAAGTACTGCCTCCTCGGGAATCGTCTTATGCTTGTCGGGGCTAACCAAGGCGTTTCCGCATTTCGGCTCGGTTTGTACGTCGATGAGCAAGGCGCTTCCGCTTTTGTTATCTTTAGGAAAGTATAAATCCTCACGACTGTGGAGTACATGTTAAAAACGGATTCTGCTACGTCCAGCTTCAGCACCTATCGACTAGCAGACTTCGCGCCTCCGCCTACGATAAGTCAACATCGGCTTCTTTGTCGCCGTGTTTCCTTTATCTCGTTGGAGTCACTCCAGTCTGTACGTCGATAAGCAGGCGCTTGCGCTTTTGTTATGCAATGTTCGCTTTTCGGGAAAACGGGCAAACATATGTCATGATATTATGATTTTTCAGAAGTGAAGTATTTGGGCTGATAGGCAAGTTACCAAATCCAGCTTCAGGTAATAAGTTACCTGTATAAGCCGAAGGTGGTGAGAAAATGGGTAGACGAATAAAACATACTTCACGTGACGTGGAGGAGTTAGCTAGGCTCATGCTGGCGGAAGCAATCGGTGAAGGTGTTCAAGGGATGAACATGGTAGGAACGGTTGTGGCTAATCGAGTCGAGGCTGACTGTGCTCCCGACTTCAAAGGGTTGCGCAATATCAGACATGCGATCTATCAAACCATACCTGGAACCGATATTCCTCACTTCGAGCCTGTCTTAAATGGAACATTGTATACACAACGCCCCACAGAAGCTGACCTCCAGAGGGCTAGGAATTTGTTACACGGTGATAGGGACCCTCGTGCAAGGATGAATTTGTGGTTTTTTAACCCCAGTCCGGGGAAAAAGTACCGAGCTCCTTGTACCGAAACGATGCCAAGATCCCCTAGTACTAAGTTCGATTTTGCGTACAGGAACCATTGCTTCTATGTAGCGGTACCGGGCTATTGCCCAGAGTTTTATAGATAAATTAATAAGGAGCTGATCTTCCCATGACTTGTGGAGACTCTGGTTATTATCCAATGAATTATCATCCTGGTTTTTATCCAGCTTCCATGATGCGGACCAGTCGAGCACAACCTGCTGGCTCTCCGATGGCTATGCCTTCTGGCCCCACGTATGCCGCCCCGGTGGTCCCGATGGGGACCGCGCAGCAACTTCTGGCAGGTGCGACGGAAGAATCATTTATTGAAAATATCATACGGTTCAACAAAGGTAAGGTAGGTACATTCTACTTTACTTATCAAGGTAACAAAAGATGGAATGCAATGGTTTACCACGGGCGCATAGAAACGGCTGGTCGTGACCACATCATCATCAGCGACCCGTCCAGTGGAAAACGCTATTTGCTAATGATGGCAAATCTCGACTGGGTGGAATTTGATGAAAAAATTAACTATCCTTACCCGAAAATCAGTCCGGAAGTCCAGGCGTCTCTGACGACATCGGAATGAGTTATAGAACGCTTAAAACCCGCTTACTTCTTTTCGAGGATGAGCGGTTTTTAGTTCTGACTGCGAATAGAATGCAAATCCGGCAAAAAATTAAAACGAACGTTTTTAGCTGATGCTATTGATACAATAAAGGATAATACTGATGATAAATTCGGTTTGTATGCTTGGTTTTACGAGGAAAAGAGTCAGAGGATCCCTACCCGTATAAAAACAGCTTTACTAAAGGAAGAGTATAAAGGCTCTAATCTTCCTTATGGCTACTTTATTAAGAATGAAAAATTATACCCAAGAGATGATGCAATAATATAAGCAGTGAGGAAATTTTTTCAATTCATATATTCAAGGAGTCGGATTTGGATCCATCGCGATTACATTGCATATAGGGGGATACCCAACTCCGGTAAAAACCATTTATAACTAAAAGAGAAGACGTCTCTCAGGTATGAATCGGGCCTAAGAGATTGTCTTCTCTTCTTTTTTCTATTCAGTCTTACTCATTTTCTATGCATTCTCTTACAAAATTTTCAAAAACTAATATCTTCTTTGGTGATTCCAATAAATTAGATGTGGAGAAAAATCTTCCTATTATGGTGCATACGGTGTTGAGGAAAATAAGCTCGAACGTATAGTAACAGAGTTAACAAAACTTTAAGAGTAACCGGTAAGAAAAGTTTTTTACTTCACTAGATATAATAATGATAAGGATCTTGCGCCATAGATATTGTTTACATCATTTTAGAAAACAAATCATTATTGTTGTTGATGATAAGATTGGTTTCGTCATAAACCGTGTTCTGCTTTTGAGTCTAACATCAATTGTTATCGTGGATTTCCTACATTGAAGGTCTTCTATCATTCTATAGCAAAACTTTTCGAAAATTCATGATTGACATTCTTTATCATAAAGTTGTAGCATATAAGTATTCAAATAAGTGGGAAAAGTATTATCCAACTTATAATACTAAGTATATTAAGTGCTATTACAAATGCTTGCAATGGGGCCTGACTTTACGGAAATGGTGCTCCAGTTCTTGAGATTCGTGATTTATATGTATGTAATATGACAAAAGAACATCTATTCACACACTTAATACTAGGTATACTCAGTCCAATTAGAAAAGAACAGACAACCGAGGCTGGATTTATTAATCCAACCCAACATTATTATTACCAATCAAATAATAAAGCATGGAGGTTAAAAATGGTTAACTTAACAAATGAAGCATTGTTTAGTAACGAATTAATGGAAGAGATTAGGGAGAAGTTTGCTTTTATAGATATGGATCCGCTAACAAAGAAAAAACGGCTGTTTTTTGACAATGCTGGAGGGTCTTTAAGATTAAAGAATGCAATTGAAAAGTTTTCTCAGTTTGATATGTTTCCTGATCATCCTCAGCGGGAACACGAAGTGGCCAAATACTTGGCTGAGGTTGAACGGAGGGGGATAGAGGATACACGAATCATTTTTAATGGAAAAAAAGGAAGTATAGCAACCTATCTTACTGCCTCCCAGGCCATTTTTGATATTACTGGTGTAATTGCTGAAAATATTGAGGGAACAAATATTGTAACTACCGAATTAGAACATCCTTCTGCTTTTGATTCGGCAAAGTTTTATGCCAATAAGTTAGGAAAGGAGCTCCGTGTTGCTAATACAAATCCTGTCACAGGAGGAGTGGATGTTGAAGAAATTATAAAACACATTGACAGTGATACATCCCTTTTGAGCGTGATTTACGCATCGAATATTTCAGGTGCTATATTAGACATCGAGACGATTGTACGAGAGGCAAGAAAGATTAAACCGGATCTATATATTATTGTCGATTCTGTACAGCATGCCCCACATGGTGTAATTGATATAGAAAAAACGCCTGTGGATGCTATGAACTTTGCGCCATATAAATTTTTTGGGATAAGGGGCTGCGGTATTGCTTATCTTTCCGAAAGAGCTGCCAAACTCCCTCATCACCGTCTAAATGGGAAGGACGAAGGTGATTGGCAACTTGGCAGTCCAGCGCCAGCTCATTTTGCTGCGATAAGTGAGATTGTTAATTACGTCTGCTGGATAGGAAGCAAGTTTACCAATCAGCAAGATAAAAGGAGTTTATATGTAGAAGGAATGACACGGATAGCTCTGCATGAAAAATCACTTCTAGATATAATGCTTAATGGGACAGATAAAGTGAAAGGATTAAGGAATATTCCAGGAGTTACGGTCCACCTTGATTATGAGGATTTATTAAAGAGAGATTTGATTGTTGCCATAAGCATCGATCATTTAGATTATAAAGAAGCAGTCAGACAATATGAAAAAGAAAATGTGATTGTATATGAACGTGTCGCATCCAGTATTTATTCTAAAAGGATGCTGGAGTCATTCGGAATGACTGGCTCAATCAGGATATCACCTTTGCATTGTAACAGTGTGGAAGAGATAGAAGAGTTATTGGAAGTAACACAAAATATCGCTGAGAGAAGTACGACTGCTTCGCGATCTATCTGATTTAAAAGTGTAGAATATTCGTAGATATCAAAGTGTCATTATTAATTGGAGAGGGAGACTGATCATGAGTTTAGTAAAAGAAAAGTTTTTAAAGCTTGGTGCTGAATATGCACCTGGACAAGAAGTGCGACAAAACACAAATGAAGTTAAATTGCGAGGTGAAAAAATTCCCGGTACACCGGTTGATTTTTCCCATGGTGATGTTAACGCATTTGAACCAATTCCCGGATCTTTAGATAACTTCATTGAAGGTGTTCATATTGGTGGCGAGCAGGCTTATACCGAATATCGTGGGAGTAAAATGATCCGGGAGAATGTAGCCGAAAAACTTTCTAATTTTACGGGTACAACCATTAACGCAGACCAAAATTTTATCATTACTCCAGGAACACAAGGAGCGCTTTTCCTGGCAATGGGATCAACCATTTCCAGAGGCGATAAAGTGGCAATTGTGGTACCGGACTATTTTGCCAATCGAAAACTGGTAGAGTTCTTTGAGGGCGAAGTCGTTCCTATTCAGATGGAATATTTTCATACAAATACTTGTGCAGGTTTAGATTTAAATCAGCTGGAGGACGCTTTTAAAGCAGGTGTAAAACTCTTTTTGTTCTCAAATCCCAACAATCCAACCGGTGTCATTTATTCACAGGAGGAGATCACAGCATAGGCGAACTGGCACAGAAGTATGGGGCAACAGTCATCGTCGACCAACTGTACTCACGCCAGGTTTTTGAAGGGAGGGCTTATACACATCTTTCTGCGCAGAATATATTGGATTCTGAAAATCTAATCACGATCATGGGTCCATCTAAGACAGAGTCGTTAAGTGGGTATAGGCTGGGTGTCGCATTTGGTTCAGCTAAAATTATCGACCGTATGGAAAAACTACAGGCTATTGTGTCTCTCCGCGCAGCCGGTTATAGCCAAGCCGCATTAAAGTCATGGTTTGATGAACCAGCAGGGTGGATGACAAGAAGAATTGCCGAGCATCAAGCAATCCGTGATGATCTGATTACAAAGCTGCGTGCAATCGAGGGCATTAAAGTGAGAGCCACAGAAGCAGGTAGCTATCTATTCCCAAGGCTCCCGGAATTGGATGTTACCATTGAGGAATTTGTGAAGGTTCTTCGTGCTCAGGCCAATGTTACCGTAACACCTGGGACAGAATTTGGTCCACAGTTCACGGACAGCTTCCGTATTAACTTCTCACAAGATCATCAAGCGGCTGTTTCTGCCATGGAGCGTGTAATTAAAGTAATGGAGTTGTATCGCAAATGAGTATGTTTGAAGAGAAAAAGAATCCTGTTCCCCAAGGAAATTACGTTCCCGCATCGCGGTTTGGAAACCTTATCTATACGGCTGGAATGACTCCAAGGAATAACGGTGTGTTAATACAAAGTGGGAAAGTCCTTGCCGAAGCTCCGGTAGATACTTACAAAGCAGCAGTTAAGCAAGCTGTGACCAATGCACTGGCGGCAGCTTCGAATACACTTACTGAAGGTGAACAGCTCGGGCAAATTCTTTCCCTCACTGTTTTCATTAATGCTGAAGAAGCATTCCAGGCGCATTCTAGAATTGCAGATTTTGCTTCTGATTACTTATATGAAAAACTGGGTGAGATCGGTATCGGAAGCCGAGCTGCAGTTGGTGTTGCCTCCTTGCCAGGTAATGCACCTGTTGAGATTCAATTGATTGCTGCTGTTTCTGAATAAAAATATTGTAGATATAGAGAGAGTAATACTTTTTTAGATGGAGTAAAACCGCTATCATAAAGGGGAAAAGTCATAAAATATTGCGTAACTTATCAAGCGGCTTGCCATTCTTTGTTCTGCTCTTTAGCAATATCCAAATCTTTTGGCTAAGATAGCTGCCAACAGGTAAATGTTCTGAATGAAACGACGCTTTCCTTTTGGGGCAGCCATACGTTTGAAAAATCTATGTTAAAAAGCGGAATTCCAGTGCGATTCGTATTGGGGGTCCAAGAAATTATTGGTATAAAGGACAATATTAAAGGGGCTGTTCCTATCACTAAGGATTTTGGCTTGTTTGGAGTAACACCTCAAATAGTAGCTATGCAAGTAAATCTAAATACAATGATTACCATATGTTTATAGTAGATATTATGGATGCAGCTTTAACTATTCTATAAAACTTTGTTTGAATTATATAGGATCCTTTTTATCCAGTTGGTTTATGTAGCTAGGAAGTGATAATTCAATGAACAACTTATTTAATAAAAAACCCATATATAAGGTTATTTATGACACTATAGCAGAGAAAATCTATAACTCCGCATATAAAGTCGGCGATACCTTACCATCGGAAAGTGAATTAGAAAAAATGTTTCAGGCAAGTCGTACCCCTGTTAGGCAAGCATTAAATAAGCTTGAATCTGATGGATTAATTTATCGTTCTCAGGGAAAAGGGTCGTTTGTAGCAAATTACAAGCCGATTGGCCATTGGATAACAATGACAGGGTTTAATCATATTTATACGAAGGATTGGAAAAAGATATCGGCCCGAACGATAGAGGTTACAAAAAAAACGTCTCCTTATTATGCAAGTTTACTAAAAATTAATAGCAATGAAGAAATGATTCATCTTAAACGGATTCGTACAGATCAGGGTGAACCCGTGATTTATTTGGAGCATTTCTTACATCCTGATTTATCAATTGAAATTTTTCAGAAAGACCCTTCCTTTATATCGATTGACCAGTTACTAAAAGATGAAAAGGGTATTGAATTTACTACCATAAAAGAGCAACTAGAAGCTGTTTCAGCAGATGTGCAACTAGCAGAACAATTAAAAATCGAGGAAGGGCAACCTATTTTAAAAAGCACAAGGATTTCTTATGCTAACAAATCAAATCCTGTAGATGTAACGATCATTTATCTTAGATCAGAAAAATGGAAATATGCAATTGAATTTAACAAAGGGATGTAATGATATGTACTTAATTTTCCCTTTGAAATTGCTCTTAACTCTATGATTGTTTTGGGCTGGGGATGTTCTGTTTCGATTAAGTTGGCACCCTCAAGATGTTTTGCTAAAAAAGGCTCAGGCCATTCTGTCTTAATATGGAGGCTATTTTGTTAAATCCAGTTCTTTACTGCTTTTATGATATTGAAAAACGTCCTAATGAACAATTTATTTAGCAAAGAAAAAGGCTGTTTCTGGTTAAAAAAATAGCAGCACAGACCAAGGCCACGGTTTGTGCTACTATTTTTTTAGTGGGAGCGGAGGAAGGCCGACAGCCACTGGGACCAATAACTCTCACTTAAATTCAAATTACAAAGGTGAACATTAAACCTTAGAAGAATGTAGTTGATTGTCAAAAAGATATAGCTACCTCACAAGATTATCTTAACTTGTTAATTCACTTTTTTCGTCAAAAATTTCCGGAGGTGGTTGTTTAAAAAATTTGGTTTGGTTTAAAAGATATAAAAATCCAATCATTATCCAAACTCCACCTAAAATAAGAGCATTTGAATTCATACTTAACAATAAGCAAACTATAAAAATTGCTCCTATTAATGGAATGAGTAAATACTGAATAACTCCCTTAGGCGTACGAATTACACTCTTCAGAAAATAGTGACTGATAACTGAGAGATTCACGAACACAAATGCAAAAAAAGCACCAAATGTTATAAAGGAAGTTGCTGTATCAAGGTTAAAAAACAAAGCTGACATCGCCACAAAAGCAACTATTAAAATATTATAAACAGGTGTATTGTACTTAGGTGAAATATATCCAAAAACCCGTCTAGGAAGTATATTTTCTCTTCCCATTGCATATAAGACTCGTGCAGCAGAAGAACCCGAAGCAACTGCAGAAGCAAATCCAGCGGTAAGTGCTACTGCTATAAAAGCAGTATTTAAAAATATACCACCAATGTCATAGGCAATTTCTAAATACGCAGAATCAGGGTTTACAAATGTACTAACATTCGGATGGACCATTTGTAATAAATATGAACCAGCAATATATAGAAATCCGCCAATTAGTGGAATCGCATAAATCGCCTTTGGCAACGTTTTTTTAGGGTCTTTAGTCTCCTCTGATAAAGCAGTAATTGCATCAAACCCTAGAAAAGTAAAGCATAAAATGGGCACCACAGAGATTAACGAAGAAAATTCTACATTTTGGTCAAAGAAAGGCTTAATGGAAAATAAAGTCCCGGTTCCTCCGCCAGTTAACAAATATTTTATTGAAAAAATAAAAAAGAAAATAAAAATTAATAGTTGTAAAAGAAAAACATAGGTATTAAAATTCGCAGCAAATTTAATACCACGTATATTCACAATGGTTATGATTATGATAAAAAGAATGATCCATACATAAATTGGTATAGCTGGAAAATAAGCAGTTAGCGCTATTCCTAAAAGCAATGCACTAATCATTGGGCTAAGCATATAATCTAGCAATATAGCCCAACCAACAAGAAATCCTATATAGGGATTAATGGCTTTCTGTGTAAATGTGTAAGCTGCTCCAGCTGAAGGGAATGCTTTAACTAACTGTGAATAACTATATGCTGTAAATAACATAACAAATAGGGCAATAGCGTATCCAATTGCAATCATTCCTTTGCTTTCAACAGCCACAATACCGTATGTTGCAAAAAATGTTTGAGGAGCCATGAAAGCAAGTCCAAAAAATACTATGTGTCTTAAGGCTAATACTCGTTGTAGTTCTCCAGATTTTCTCATTTTAGCCTCCTGGGATAATAACTCAGATCTAATTTATTACCTCTATTGATTGAGTAGAAGCACATCCTCCTACTCGTTTTATCTGCATTATACTGATTGAGCAAAACATATCTTAGTCGCTGATGCAGCCTTTGCCCATGTTATTAGTAGTTTCCGGTGTATGGAGCCAGAGCCCCGCTGGGTGCAACCAAAGTATTTTTCCCCACCAGGGCATCCAATTTACTGGAATTGGCATTCATCTGACCGCAAAGTAATCTTGTTTAATTTTTTATCGAATTTCTTTCATAAATTACTTGTCCATCAACCATCGTTAAAACGGTTTTGGCAGCTTTTATTTGTTCTGCCGGAACATCAAACAGATTTCTGTCAAGAACGGTAATGTCGGCCACTTTTCCAACTTCGAGCGTTCCTAACTCGTTTTCAGTAAACGTTCCATATGCAGGTCCTAATGTATAGGCTTTCAATGCTTCTGAAAGTGTAATTCGTTCATGTGGGTGCCAAACATCTTTTCCGCTGCTATCAATTCTTGTAATTGCTCGATAGATTTGTAACATTGGATTTAATAGATCGACTGGAAAGTCCGTCCCAAATGCTATCCTTGCACCTGTTTTTTGCAAAGTGTTAATGATAAACACATACTTTTCTCTTTCTTTACCGATACGGTTGGTATAGACGCCTCTTTCTGACATTGCAAAATGATCTGGCTGCATAGAAACAATGACTCCTAATTCATTAAAACGCTCAATATCGTCTGGGTGGATAACTTCCACGTGCTCAATTGCATGTCTAGAATCCCTTATTCCATTCTTGATTTGTGCCTCTTCAAAGGCATCTAATGCCATACGAATCGCGCCATCACCAATCGCATGAAATCGAATCGCAAACCCTTCTTTATCTGCTTCCGTCACCCACTTATAGTATGTTTCTTGTGAATATGCTGTATCCCCTCTTGTTTCTGGGGCGTCCGCATAAGGTTCTAACATATATGCGGTCCGTGGTGTAATAACCCCGTCGATAAATTGCTTTAAACCGGAGACGCGAAGTTTGTTAGATTGATATTCTTCTCGTAACTGTTTTGCTCTCGCTATATCGCCGTTTAACTCTGGCCATAAAAATACTCTTAAAGACAACTCATCTTTGTCTTCAAATCTTTTGAATAGTTTATACTCGTTTATTGTATTTTGACTTGGCGCGTACAAGTCATTAACTGCTGTAACACCGACACTTGCAGCATGTGAAAGGAAATTTTTAAACATTTTTTCCTGCTGTTCCTCAGTAAAGTTATGTGAAATATCTGTTACTAAATTTGTTGCTTTTTCGTATAAAATTCCTGTTGGTTCCCCGTATGCATCTTTTTCGATTTCGCCGTACTCCGGATTCTCTGTATCCCGGTCGATATTTGCCAACTCCAACGCTTTTGAATTGACCCAAGCATAATGAAGTTCTGCATGAAATAAAATCGCTGGCCGATCTGGAAGTACACGGTCTAGTGAATGGCGAGTAGGTAGTTTCTGCTGATCCCAATATCCCGCATCCCACATATATCCGATAATCCAAGGTTCATCCGGTTTTGAATCGGCAAACTCTTGAATCATTTTTAACGCTTCCATTTCGGAGCGAGCATCAAATAAATTGACGCTATCCAGGAATACACAACCTTGCATAATATGTAAATGAAAGTCGTGAAAGCCAGGAGTAATTAATTGATCCTTAAAATCATATATTTTTGTGTTACCATCCGTATGCGCCTTCATTTCGTCTTTCGTACCAATGGCAATAATTTTATTGTTGGAAATAGCGATGGAAGCCTGGATTGGATGATCCTCTTTTCCGGTAAAAACTGCATTACTTGATAGAATAATATCTGCTTTTTTATTCACTATTTCTTCATTCCTTTCATCCGAGTAGTTTATTTTTAAATGGTATGGATTGTAAGTTATATGAGAGAGACGGTCCGTTATTCTATATAAAATGTTTAAATATGAATTTCCACTGAGGTAAAAACAGCGGTAAAGGAAGTAAAATAAATACTAGCTTAACGAACACCGATATGTTTTTAAGAATCCCCTAAGGTCAATATGAAGCTCAATGAAACTCATCTCATCAGCGAGTGTTTTCATCAGGCATATAGTCAATCCGTTGAAATCCCTCCCAATAAGTAATTCCTTGGTATCTTTTCTACAAAAAGTAAATTTTCCACCTAACCAAGATCGGCAGCCGAAACCGAGCCCTCCTTTTCATTAGTAAAACTACCAGTTAACCGCTTTCAATCTCGTTGTTTTTGAGATCACGAATCATTTTTAACGTTCTAACAAACCAATTACACTTTCACAGCTTCCATTCGTTTAGAATGAACATGCGATCCGACAACGACCGCTTAAGTCTCTTTAATTCTTACCTGTTCTTCTTTTGCAAACACTTCCAAAGTCTTATACTCTAATCTCAAGCGCCTCATACATCCCTTCGATAATCATCTATAGGCAACCATTTTCGTCACTTATGGATGGGGTTCTTGCTGGTTGTTTGAAGTAAATGATCTTTGTGGCAATTACTTAAGGTTTTATCCTCTATAAAAAAGTATAATGCACAATTCGTGCCAAGTTTTAAAAAGTCGCGTGGACAGAAACTTGGTAAAAGCTAGATTCTAAGCCCCGAATACAACTAAAAAAATATTTAAAAATACAGTGTCCAGTATGCATATGCTAATTGATTTCTAGGGAAAACACCAAAATATCGATTCGGATTCGAGCTGAAATGAACCGGATTCGGAGCGGTGGATGATCTGCTCCCCGATAAAAGAAATCAATGATGGTTTTCTACACCTTCATTCGATCTTCTTATTGTCTCACTTCGTTTGTTCTTCTCGTTGTTTGTTTTTTTTAGCATGATTACTTGTTCTTACTAATGGTTATTTGATGTTCTATTACAGAAAAACCTTTATAAGTATATGGTAAAGAAAAACAAAACCTTCATTACATCTATCTAATTTCAAGACATCAAAAAATCTTGTTCCATTAAAAATGAGTCAGTCAGAAATATCTTTTCTGACCTTAAAATACGAGCGGGTGCGTTAGGTGAAGCAAAAAAAATTATGGTATTGAAAACAAAAGGGGGCTAACACTTATGGTATTGAAACCACCTAATTTACAACAAGGGGACACTATTGGAATTGTTACTCTGGGTAGTCCATTAGAGGCAAATGTTATTAATACTAGAATCAATATGTTAAATAATATGGGGTTTGATGTAGTAGTAGGGGATCATGTATATTCCCAAAACGGGTTTCTTGCAGGCACTGACCAAGAGCGAGCACTCGATTTGATGAATATGTTTCAAAATGAACAAGTTAAATTAATATTACCTACAAGGGGAGGGGTTGGCGTAGCCGGAATTCTTCCCTACCTTGACTATAATATCATTCGACAAAATCCGAAAATTGTAACGGGTTATAGCGATATTACGATATTATTAAACGTACTTTTTCAATATGCAGATTTAATGACATTCCATAGCCTTATGCTTATCAACTTTACTTCTGAAACCCCAGCATACAATTATAATCAGTTTTTTTCCATAACTTCCACCTTTTCAGCACCCAGGCTAATAGTGAATCCCCCAGGAATACCTCTTGTTGGCAGAATTCCAGGAAATGTTACGGGTCGTATTGTCGGAGGCAATCTCACGTCTTTTATTGGTACTTTGGGAACAGATTTCGAGATAGATACAAGGGGAAAAATCCTGTTCCTGGAAGAGACGCATGAACCCGTTAATACGGTCTATCGATATATGAATCATTTGAAAATGGCTGGAAAATTTCAGGATTGTATCGGAATTATCATGGGAGAGTGTACAGGATGCCCAGTTGCTTACGGTAAGTCCTATGAAGATTTAATTAATGAGTTCGTTGTTCCTCTTGGAAAACCGCTGATGACCAATCTTACAACTGGACATGGAACTTATAAAACAGCAATTCCTATTGGAGCATTAGTCAACATGAATACGATCAACCAAACACTAACCTTGCTTGAACCAACAGTCAGCCTTTGAATGGAATGATGCGGTTTCAATTTTATGACAAAAAAATAGCATTTTCGTTAATTCGAGTGCAATATGAAAGAAAGGAATTATTTTCAATAAGGAATGATTAAATGAAAAAGGTTTTTCTAATTCTCTTGGCTGCGGCTGCTATCATAATTGTTTTGAAATTAATTAATGCTCATGTAAAACAGGATAAGGCTATATACGTAGCTGTAAATGGAGATGATCAAAATAATGGTACAAAATCAAAACCCTTTCGCACACTAAAAAAAGCTGCTGTAGAAGCTAAAGCAGGGACGACCGTCTTCATACGTAAAGGAACATACAAAGAAAAGCTTGTCGTAAAACATAGTGGTACAAAATCAAAACCAATTATTTTTAGACCATACAAAAGGGAAAAGGTGGTTATTAGTGGAAAAGAACTAAAGGATGTTGAAGGCGATACATCCTTAATTGCAATTCATAATAAAAATTATATTATGATTAGCGGATTAATTATTCAGGATGTAACGACTAATTTACCAGATGAAACAGTCATGGGGATTTATGTAACGGGTTCTAGCAGTCATATCACTTTGAAAAATAACCATGTACGCCGGATAAAAACACTTGCGGATGACGGTAATGGACATGGAATCGCGATATACGGGACAGGTGCGATGAGGGATATAAATGTTTTGAGTAATACGATAGAAGATTTAAAGCTCGGTGCTAGTGAATCTCTTGTTTTAAACGGAAATATTGACGGTTTTACGGTGGATAGCAATCTAGTTCGCAGAAATAATAATATCGGTATTGATCTGATTGGTTACGAAGGTACCTCTCATGATAAAAAAGCAGACTTTATACGTAATGGCGTTGTAAAAAATAATGTAGTTTATGAAATATCATCTTTCGGCAATCCAGCTTATGGGGAAGATTATTCTGCCGGAGGAATTTATGTAGATGGTGGGAAAAATATAACCATTGATAAGAATACTGTTTATAAAAGCGATATCGGAATAGAGGCAACCTCAGAACATCATAAAAAATATGCAGATAATATTCATATTACAAACAATATTTTATATCATAATTTTTACACTGGAATATCAATTGGAGGGTATGATGAAGATCGGGGAGGTACTAAAAATTCATTTATCTCACAAAACATTATTTATCGAAATGACACGAAGGGACTAGATGGGGGGCAGCTTTTATTACAGAATGATATAAAAAACATCGTGATAGAAAAAAATATTTTGACTGCTGGCCCATCCCGCCTATTTATCACGAACTATTTTACAACAAACAAAGAAACTGAACTAACGAAGAATGTATTCCATAAAGAAAAAGGAAAAAAGGGAATATGGGTCTGGAAAGAAAAAGAATATACTACTTATCCGGGGTTTAAAAAAGCCTCGAACAGTGATGAGAAATCCAGTTATTTAGATCCAAGATATAAAAATGCAAAAAAATATGATTTTGAACTAAAAAAGGATTCACCTGCTTTAAAAATTGTAGATTAAGTTTTGGTATATAAATTGAACTAAACATAAATGGTGAATCATAAGCATTTTCTAAGTAATTTGGTGAAAAATGGATGTAGGGCCACTTATGCATCGTTTCTCCTAATATGGTGGAATTTTACATATAACTGGATGTAATGATATTACTTAACTTTCCTAAAACGGATGGATAAAGACTTAAAAGGTAAACTTTGCAACCGATCACTTCTGCGCAATATATTCAATGTGAAGTAGATATCATTACTGAAAATATGGGATAAAAAAGCCCTCATTCAGGGCTTATTACTATATGGTAATTCCTCTAAGGTTTCGATCAATCTAATCATGCGGTGTTCGATGTTTTCTCCATCCTTTAATGCCATTAGCATCATGGTTAGTTCGAGTTTGCTTTCAAGAATAATTGCATTAAATTGAGCAACATCTATATTCAATTTCAAACCCTCCCCATTTTTGTCCGTATTCTTGCGGATACATTGCCGGCGAAATTTTTTATTTCATACTATAACAATATAATGTATAAAATCTATACATTTAGTGAAATCAATGTTTTTTAGAACAAAATGGTTAAAAAAAGAGAAGATATAAAAGTCGATGTTCCTCAAACTCAGGTGAGATCTGTAAAAGCTGAGGCACCGAAGATTATTAAGGACGCCTGGCTAAACAATATCGCATTAGTCATTACAGAAGCACAGCAAAGCAAAATCTTGAGTTGCTTCATAAATTGACGTTCGGTCATCTGGTGTAACATCTAAGCCTGCTAAAAAGGGCTCGAAAATGGTTAACTCAAATCGATCATCGTAGATTCTTTTAAGGCCTACCGTAAAAAAAAAATAGTGATTAGCCAGACTGCCGCACAGAATTTGCAGAGGTTATAATCAAATATAGTCTCACTTTTGTGGGCTATTAAATGACGGAGTAAGGAGTATATATACTTACTTGTATTTCATATAATTTTCCAACCGTTTTTCATCTACTTCATTTCCTGCGACAACGAGCTTGTCACCACCTTTTTCAATAAGTAAATGTATGAAGGTGTTTTTATTGACAAAAAAATTTACATATGCTATAATTTACAATAAAAAATTTTCGGGTTAAAATGGGGTTCTCCTGGCCAGGGGAATCCCATTTTTTTATGTAAAGGAGTGTATTTGGATGAATAAAGACGAATCCAGTTTGACTTCACTCATTTCAGCATTTGGTAGAGCCTATCATAGTCAATTTGACACCCCTAAGATTTTTGATGACCATATCGCAAAGAAATTAATATCACCAAAAGAATATAATGATATCAAAGAAAATATGGTTCAAGGTATACCATTCTTCAATAAGGAAATAGCGGAAAAATATAAGGGTAATCCAGATGAAATATTAAAATGGATTACACAAGTTCAGCTGTCACCAACGCCATTGGCTCGTGCGGCTTATTGCGAAAAAATATTACGCAATGAAGTAAGGCTGGGGGTAAAGCAATATGTAATATTAGGTGCAGGCTTAGATACATTCGGTTTTCGGCATCCTGAACTGGAAAGCACCTTAGAGATATTTGAAATTGATCATCCGGCAACACAGGAGTTTAAAAAGAAGAGATTAGAGCAAGTTGATTTAAAGATACCGGGTAATCTTCATTTTATTCCCATGGATTTAACGAACACATTATCATACGAGAAACTGATAGAGAAAGGATTTGGCTATGAGAAAACCTTTTTTAGTTTGCTGGGCGTTTCCTATTATTTAACGAAGCAAGAACTTTCAAGCTTGCTAGATCAGTTATTTGCGAAAGTTCCAACTGGAAGCTCCATTGTTTTCGATTATGCCGACCGAAGACTTTTTGAAGAGAAAGGATTTTCGAACAGAGTAGAAAACATGGTAAAAATGGCTGCAGTGGGCGGAGAACCAATGAAGTCGTGTTATTCATACTCTGAACTGGAGAAAATGTTGGAGAGTTCAGGCTTGCTTATCTATGAACATTTATCACCAGCTAAAATTAATGAGCTTTATTTTAGTAATCGAAAAGATTATTTGACAGCCTTTGAAACGATTCATTATATTCATGCTGTAAAAAAGTGATTAAATTCTTTGAATCATATGAACAATACCGTTAAGTAAAGTATGGTCTTGTCATACTATCTGATGGCATTGTTTGATAGTTAGTAGTCATTGGAGTATATCTATTTTTAAAGATTTGTTTGAACAGCAGTTATTAATAGAATAAGAGTCTAGTTTATAAGCCGGTAAACGGACGACTCGATGCCCCTTCAGCCAATAGGCATTAATTTAAACGTTTTTGAAACAGCGGGTTAATCATAAAAAACGCAAGCCCAATCAGCAATAAGATAGGGCTTGCGTTTTTTAATTGTGTTTTGTGTTGAAAAGTTTAGTCTCCATGTGATGAAACCTTATTTATTAGAGATCTTCATTTATGCACATACTTCTTACAAGTGTTTTTCCATTCCCATAACCAAGCGATTTCATTGCTAGTATCTCTCCCTGGTCATACTGAAGTTTGAATAGTTTATTAAAAAGCCAGAATTAGAATGCAAGAAAAGAGAAGAACATCAAGCACAATGCTGGTAAGGTAATGTATGAAAGAAGGGGTGGCAAATGGAAAGAAGATCGATAGGGTTATATGAAGGTATTGCGTTATATATTGCTGCGATTCTTGGTTCGGGTGTTCTCTTTTTGTCCGGAGTTACTGCTTCGATAGCGGGTCCGGCATCCATTTTATCCTGGATGATCGTGATATTCATTAGTTTTCCGCTTGCCTATTCATTTGCCTGTCTGGCTCGCAAATATCCCGATGCTGGAGGGGCAGCTACTTTTGTTCGGCTTTCTTTCGGGTATCATTTAGGTAATATTGTTGGTTGGTTATACTTTGCCACTGCGGCAGTTGGCCAAACTGTTGTAGCCTTGACTGGTGCTTTCTATATCAGTCTGGCTTTTGGGCTCAGTGATATTGAAAGAGCATGTATTGCGATCATGATCTTATTGATTGCGGGTCTATCCAATTACCATGGTGTTGTTGTAAGTGGTAAAGTGGCATTAATTATAAGTACTTGTCTGCTCCTATTGTTAATCCTTACAGTGCTCGTCTCCTTAGTCAACATCGAGTGGGGGAATTTCACACCTTTTCTTTCAAATGGATGGTACTCGATTGGGGAAGCAGTAACTGTTATTTTTTGGTCGTTTTTTGGTTGGGAAGCTATTTGTAATCTTGCCCACCACTTTAAAAAACCGGAAAAAAATATTGTTAAAAGCACGATTATTAGTGCGGTGGTAATAAGCCTACTGTTCTTGGCGCTAAGCTTTGTCACTATTGGAACCGGAACGTATGGAAATATTGAAAGCAATTTTTCCCCAATAGGTGTGATCATGGGAGAGACAATTGGAGTAGGAGCCCAAATGGTAACTGCCATTTTAGCTCTCATGATATGTATTGGAACGTCTAATGCATTTGTGGCGAGTTTGACTCAGCTCGGGTATTCGTTGGGCAGAGATGGAGCTTTCCCAAAAAAACTCTCGGTTTTACATGTAACAAAACAAATTCCCAGACGGATGGTGGCATTTGTCATTGCTATTGCTATAGCCGGAGTCATTTTAACAGAATCTTTATCCATGTCTTTCCGTGGTATATTATTTATACCTACCTCGTTGGGAGTAATAGTATACATTCTATCCATGGCAGCGGGTGTTAAATTATTTGCCAAACATACATTTCCTTGGTGGTGCTCGTTATTATCACTCACCATGTGTATACTTGTCCTTCCGTTTTTTGAATTGTATTTGACGGTTCCAGTTATCATCGTTGCATTGTATGCCGGCTATATGATGTTTCAGAAAAAGTTTCTGTCTTAACTGAAGACCACGCTCATTATAATAAAATACTCTTATAAATCAAAAATGAGATTCCAATAACAATACTTAAAAAGTGTTGGCTTTAAAAGGAGAGACTGTTTGTGACATTACAAACGAAACTTTCAACGGCATTAATGTGGGAAGCGGTTGTTTCATGTAATCAAATATATGATGGCAAGTTTTTTTATGCAGTAAAAACAACAGGAATATTTTGCCGTCCCTCTTGTAAATCAAAGACACCGAATCACAAAAATATTTGTTTTTTTGAAACAGCAACAGAAGCCATGAACCAAGGATTTCGACCGTGTAAACGATGTAAGCCAGATTTACAAGTTGACATTTTTGACCCTCATCTTGAAATTGTGGAACAAACAAAGAACTATTTAGAACATCACTACCAAGAAAAAATTATGTTACATACATTAGCTTTGAAAATTGGCATAAGCCAATATTATTTAAACCGGATTTTTAAAGAAAAAACAGGATTTACCCCTCATATGTATTTGGAAAATATACGAATTGAGAAGGCCAGAGGCCTGCTTTTGTCTACTGCTTACAGCAGTACCGAAATTTGTTTTCAAGTAGGATACAACAACTTCTCCAGTTTTTACAGGCAGTTCAAAAAGTTGTCCGGCTGCTCGCCAAACCAATATAGAACGAAAAAAGAATGGAAGGATTTCAACTGTGAAACAAATAAAAAATGAAAAAATATATTGGACTTTGTTCAAGCATGATCAATGGAAGATGTATCTTGCCGCAACAGTGAAGGGACTTTGTTATGTAGGTTCTTACGATAAGGGGGTTGAGCCACTAACAAGTTGGGCTAAATCTATATTCGAAGAGGTTCATTTAGAACAAAATGACGAAAAGCTGGAGCCATATATCGATGAGTTTAAGGAGTATTTTGAACAGAAACGTAATTTGTTTACTTTTCCGGTCGACCTGCATGGAACGGATTTTCAATTATTAGTATGGAATGCTTTGCTAGACATACCTTATGGCGAGACTTTTTCTTATTCCCAACTTGCATCAAACCTTCAAAGGCCCAATGCCGTTAGGGCCGTTGCCAGTGCAATAGGTGCTAACCCGGTTTTAATGGCAATTCCTTGTCACAGGGTGATAGGAAAAAACGGAGAATTGAGAGGCTATCGGGGAGGGATTGAGATGAAGAAACAGCTTCTGGAGTTGGAAAAACCCCTCATTCATAAACAACTTCATCCATGTAACCACTAAAACAGGTAGGAGGAGTAAGTGCAGTTACAGGTCAATAATTATAAGCAACACTGCACTAAGACATCAGATTAGACTACCATTAAAAAACAAACTGTTGAGCAAGAGGTATCAGCCCCCTCGGTTCACAGTTTGTTTTACATTCCCTTTATCCATAAAAGAAATGTCCCATTGAAACCCAGTATAGGCTGCAAGGATGCCCGATACCATGGGGCAAAGGATATTTCTTTATCAACCTCTTTTCTATTTGATTGCAATGACACCATCTTTCGTTTCGGCTGAAAGGATATTAGAGCCATCGCCGATATTACCTGTTTTCTTATTATACTTTGGTAATGTTATCTCGACATCTTCACCAGTTGTCAATAATTGAAGTGAAGTTGGTGATTCTTTATAGTGAATACCAATATCACCAGAGACACTTTTCACATGTACATTCGGCTGTTCTGCAGCCTTTGTCAATTTGATTTGTCCATCAACCGTTTGTATTGTATGTGTTGAGCCAGTGCTTTCTTTTATGGCAACATCACCCGCAGTTGAGGTAATTTCTAAATGATCGATGGCACTGTTTGCTATTGTCACATTCCCATCTTCCGATTGAATCTCAGTATTTGAAGCGGAAAGATTTTTTAGATAAGTTACGCCTGCTGACGTTTCAAGTTGTATTGTATCGAGTTCCAGATCCTGAATGGTGAAATCTCCATCTGCACCATTAAGGGCCAGTGTTTTGCTTTGAGAATTGGGCAATTGTACGATAACGGTTGCCGTTGGACGAAAACGGATATTTTCTTTCCAATTTTTCTTGCCCTTTTGCTCTTTCATGAAGAATGTATTGTTTTCTTCATGAATTGTCAGCATGTTTTTATTTAATTTATGTCCTTGCATTTGAACATGTATTTTATCATCAGGTGAGTTGGAAATAGCCATATTTAACTCATCAAGTGTCACATCGATATGCGGCACCGCTTCGTATTCACCAATCGTTATTGTCTTCGCCGGTTGTTTCATAAAAAGAATAATGGTTACAGTGATGATTCCAAGCAACAGTACAAACAATATTTTTCGGATCATTTATCCTGCATCCTTTACGTCAATGTTGCGGAATGATAAATAGGCAATGCCAATCCCAAGCAGTGCTAATAGGAGTGGGATCAATACAACATCGGCTAAGCTAAATGTTGCACCGCCATCAGAAACGGTTGCGTTAATTAAAAAGCTGATAATGACGGCAGATGTAATTGTGGCAGCAGTCGACTTTTTACGCATACCGAAAAATAACGGAATTAAAGCAATTGCGCCCATCATTATTGCGTTAGTCAACGTTTTTGGAAACGTCGCAGCTAAATCATTCATGGATACTGTGCCTTCAAATAACCCGAGTGAGGGCTGTAAAAAGTACGTGATTATTTGCATGAGCCAAACGCCGGCAAATAAACAGCCTGCAGTAAATAAATAAGCGAGCGTTAACTTAGCAAATAAAAGTTTTTTACGTTTTATAGGGTAGGTAAACAATACTTGCATCGTTTTCGTACGAAATTCTGAAATGATCAAGCGGGATAAAATCACACTGCCCAAAATAATAAATGTAATATTCGATAAGATATTTACGAGTGTCATAAACTCTTGAAATGAACGCATCGCCCCGTCTGCATCATTTTTTGAAGCTAATGAAATGAATGCCACAAAGCCATAAATGCCAATAACACAGAAGAAGAAGCTTGTAAAATAACGTTCCATTTGATGCTTGCGCCATTCTAAGCTGATTAAATTAAGCATATTGTTTCCTCCCATTAATAAGATTGACAAAATATTCTTCTAACGATTGATGTACAGTTTCGACCTCATCTACATCAACACCATGCATGATCAAATGCTTTGTTAATGTTGATGGCTTTTCGTGCATTTGTTGAATAATCAAAGTTCTAGGATTCGTAATTTGCACTTTAGCACTGAATTTTTCCTCTAATATTCGTTTCGCTTTTTTCGTATCACTAACAACCATTTCGATCGTCGATTGCCTTTTATCACGCAGGGAATGCATCGGAATTTCCTCAATTAATTCTCCGCGATTTAATACGCCAATCGTATCTGCAATGGATTCGATTTCCGAGACGATATGGCTCGAAATTAAAATGGTCATTCCATATTGATGTTTTAGCATGACAAGCAATTCTCTCACTTCTTTAATGCCGATGGGATCCAGCCCATTAATAGGCTCATCTAAAATTAAAATGTTGGGTTTAGCAACAATGGCGCGTGCAATCGCCAGACGTTGTCGCATACCGAGGGAAAATTCCTTTACTTTCTTCCTTTCAATTTGTTGCAATCCGACAATGTCTAACACTTTCTTGATATGGTTTTGGTCTTTATACCCTATATAAGAACAGTGCATTTCCAAGTTTTCTTGTGCGGTTAGTTCCTCATAAAAAATGGGATACTCAATGAGACTGCCGATGTCTTTTAAATATTTATACGAACTGGTAACAATGGGGTGATTTTGAATGAAAATATCCCCTGATGTCGGCTTTACTAAATTCAATAGCATTTTCATCAACGTCGTTTTTCCAGCACCGTTTGGACCGAGAAACCCATAAATTTCTCCTTCTTTAATATTCATACTTACTTGGTTAATGACAGGTTTGCCTGTATAACGTTTTGTTAATTGATGTGTTTGAATCATGTAATCCATACATATGCCTCCTGTTTAATTGCTTAATTACAGCGTAAAAGATCAAAGTAAAAATAAAGTAAACAGGCAGGAAAATGTACGTAATTTTTACTGGAAAGACAGGTATGGCGGAAGAAAACTTGTTAGAATGGAATAAGAAAAGTGCAGGCGCCTTGCTCATCAACGTGCAGACTGGAGTGCTTCTGACAAGATAAAAGAAACGCAGCGGAGAGTGCCTGCCGGATGGGCGCTGAAGACAGTTTGCCTTCAGCAGTTGGCTTGATCTTTACCCAGCAATGCACTTTGTTCAAAATGCTAAACCTATAAAACTTATTTTCTTACCTTGAAAAAAAAGAGGGGATTGCATGATAGACGATGCAAATATTTTAATAGTGGATGATGAGGTCGGCATTTTAAAAATGCTTGAGATTACATTGAAAAAAGAGCATTTTACTCGTATTACAACATCATCAACGAAGGAAAAGGCACTGCAAGCTTTAGCGGAGCAGAATTTTGATATTATTTTGTTGGATGTCATGTTGCCGGATGGTGATGGCTTTGCGTTATGTTCATCCATTCGTCAACAAACGACGGCACCTATTTTATTCATAAGTGCACGTTCGAGTGATTTTGATAAATTAACAGGGCTTAGTGTAGGTGGCGACGATTATATAACAAAGCCTTTTAATCCACTTGAAGTTGTAGCAAGAATACGGGCAATTTTAAGGCGGCAGCATGTGTATGAAAAAAAGACAGTACAACCTGAAATGAAAAGCTATGTATATGAAACGTTCACATTCTTCCCCGATGAAGCTTTATTAATTGTTCATGGGGAAACTGTTCAAGCTACTGCAAAAGAGTTGGAATTACTGCAGTTTTTCTGTAAAAATCCAAACCGCGTGTTTACGACCTCCCAAATTTATGAACTTGTATGGGGAGAAGATGTATTCGGTGAAGAAAAAACCGTCACGATCCATATAGCAAAGTTACGTAAAAAATTAGGTGATAATACCAGAAAGCCAAGCATTATCGTGAATTTGCGGGGGATTGGCTATAAATTTATACCGCCAACAGGTGATACCTAATGAAAATCCAACAACGCTTTATTCAGCATCTTATATTGGGGTTTGGCTTTTGGCTATTGCTTTTAGCTTTAACTGTGCCCCTTGCGATGGAAGGGATTATGCCCAAACTGGGGCTTGGTGCTGAACGTTATGAATGGATTGTATTGCTTATCATTGGCCTTGTTACAGTTATATGGATCATTTGGTTCGGGTGGTATTTTGGCAGCCCTTTATTACTTGTGATGAAATGGATTAATCAACTGGCGAATGAAGATGTATCACCACTTATAGAACGTGATAAGATCTATAATCGTAAAGGAAAGTTTAAAATGCGATTTCACTTATATAAAGAGGTGATCATGCAACTTGACCATATGCAGGCACAATTGCAAAAAGCAAAGGTTGAGCGCGCCAAACTGGAGGAAGCAAAACGCGACTGGATTGCGGGGATTTCGCATGATTTAAAAACACCATTAACCTATATTAAGGGCTATTCCACATTGTTATTAAATCCCGATTATGAATGGTCTAAAGAGGAACAACGGAATTTTATTCAGGAAATTGATGCAAAAGGGACGCACATGGAGCAGCTTGTACAGGACTTGAACTTAGCTATGCGTTTTGACAGCGTACAGTCCGCCCCCATTCGTAAAACGACTCAAAATATTGTAGCGTTTGTCCAACAAGTTGTAGCGGATGTTAGCAATGATTTGCTTGCCCAAAGGCATCACTTTGAATTGAAATCGGAAATACATGATTTGGCCATGGGATTTGATCCACATTTATTAAAACGGGCACTTCAAAATATTTATATGAATGCTGTCATCCATAATGAAGCACCTGTTATGATTAAAACAACGATTAACAAACAACAGGATAAGTTAAACATTTGTATCCAAGATAACGGAATTGGGATGACAGAGGAGACACAACAACAATTATTTAATCGTTATTACCGAGGCACGACGACCGACCAAAAATCTGAAGGAACAGGCTTAGGGATGGCGATTGTGAAAAACTTAATTAAGGCTCATGACGGCATGATTACAGTGGAGAGTGAGCCGCAGCAAGGTACAACGTTTACGGTAACATTACCCATTTAAATACAGTTGATTTGGTGAATAATTAAACAAGTGGAAAAAGGTGCCAAAAACAAAACCACAAGTTATCATCGGTAAAATTTAGAAGGGGAAAAAACAATGCAAAATAAGTTAAGTATAGGGGAAATGGCCAAACTGCGAAAAGTAACGGTAGATACGTTGCGTCATTATGATAAAATTGGTCTGCTAAAGCCATATCACACTGACCCTAATACTGGCTATCGATACTATTCCATTTATCAATATGAAGTTCTCGGTACGATAAAAGAATTGAGGAAAATCGGCTTTTCCTTAGATGAAATAAAGCAATTTCTTACAAATCGCAATGTGAAAAAATCAGTTCAATTGCTTCAGAAATCAATGGATAATATACAGGAAAAAATAAAGGAACTGCAAAAAGTACATGATATTTTGAAGAGACGAATAAGTAATATTCAATATTTTAACAACAGTTATAGAGACTCGGATATCATAATCAGACAATTTGAGGAAAGGGAATACATCCAGCTGGACAGACCTGTAAATTGGGACGATAAGGAAAGCCTCTATCTTGGTTTTTTGGAACTTGAAAATATGATTGGTGGCATCATACCGGTTTTAGCAAGTAATAAATATGGCGATTTTATCAAAAAAGAATACTTTGATGAAATTCGCCAAACTTCCGATTTTTCCCAGAATCTAAGTGCATATCAATCGAAAATATTTATCCTTGTGGAGGATGAAAAATCAGAGCAACCCACTCAAAAGCTGGAAAAAGGATTATATGTATGTTCCTACTATGGAGGGATCGTTAGGGAAAAAATGATGGACAAGCTTAAAAAACTGTTGGATTATTGTGATACTCAAAACTACGTTATAGTTGGTGACGCTGTCAGAATAATGCAGGTTGATGTTTCCTTGACAGACCAATACGACGAAGCTTTTTATGAGATACAAATTCCTATTCAAATTATATGAGCCAAAAGCAGCCCTCGAAATGACAGTATAGTCGTTTCGGGGGCTGTTTTTTTGTGTCTTTTTTATTGACTCTCGGGTAAGACGAGACTTTATGATAAATATATAGAAAGCATTGATAGCGCTTCCTCGTGCTGAAGGAATTTTACTTCAGCATGAGGACATGCAACTTAAGTGAAAGGAATGGCAGATGATGAATAAAACATCAGCTGAAATAATTATTTCAGGCAATAAAATGTTTACCGGGCTTTCGAACCAACCTGAATCCGCCTCAATTGCGATTAGGGGAAACAAAATAATGGCGACTGGTTCTGAAGAGGAAATGTTGCAGTACGCAGATGACCATACGAAAATTTACCAATTTAAAGATCAACTAATCATACCTGGATTCCACGACTTCCACCTTCATATAATGCAAGGGGCTGTTGCCCTGAATAGTGTTGACCTGTTCGCTGCACGTTCGGAAGATGATGCGTTAAAAATGATTCAAGAATTTGCCGAATCAAAGCAAGAAAATCAATGGATCATCGGGTTTACATGGGATGCTGGCTATTGGGATACGAAGCAGTTGCCTTCTCGACATTCATTGGATCGTATCCTCCCTGACAAGCCGGCACTCATGTTTCATGCGGAAGGTCATTATGCATGGGTGAATACGAAAGCACTTGAAGTTGCCAACATCACTCGCCATACGGAAAACCCTTCCTACGGTATTATTGGTAAAGATGAAAATGGAGAACCGAATGGTATTTTATATGAAAAAGCAATGGATGCAGTTATTCTTCATGCATTTGATTTTTCAGATACACAAAAAAGAGAGATGTTCTCTAATTTCTTGGACCACGCTGCAAGCTTAGGGGTGACTGCCGTCCATGATTTACATGGTCTAAAAACAATAGAAGCACTCCATGTGTTCAAAGAATTTGAAGACAAGGACGAATTGACAACACGAATTCATTTATGGCCTGTATTAGATGACAATCTGGAACATGCCAAACAATTACGGGATACGTATCAGTCGGATAAGCTCCGTGTGTCAGGGCTGAAACAATTTATAGATGGCGTTATTACCCCTCGCACGGCTTATTTACTGGAACCTTATGCGGATCAACCGGGAACACGTGGTGAGACGTCCTTTCCCGCCGATACAATCAAAAAATGGGTGATTGATGCAGATCTGGAGGGCTTCAGCATCCGTTTTCATGCAATTGGGGATGGAGCGATCCGTCTTGCCTTGGATGCATACGAGGAAGCACAAAAGGTGAACGGTAAGCGAGACTCTCGCCATTCCGTCGAGCATGTAGAAGTGATTCATCCAGATGATATTCCCCGTTTTAAAGAGCTTGGTGTCACGGTTTCGATGCAGCCCGATCATTTTGCCATGTCAGAAAGAGATGTTTATTCCGCACGGATTGGCCCAGACCGGGAAAAATATGTTTTTCCGATTCATACATTGCAAAAAACAGGTGCCAATTTGGCATTTGGAACGGATTTCCCGATTGATGTGCTGAATCCGCTTCTTCAAATTTATCGTGCGGTAACAAGAATCGACAGCAGTGGGGATACGGTGTGGCATCCGCATGAGCGAATCACACTTGCCGAAGCGTTGAAAGCCTATACAATCGGCCCCGCCTACGGTACATTCAGAGAACATGAGCTAGGTACATTAGAAGCAGGAAAGCTCGCGGATATCGTTGTTTTGGAACGTGATCTCTTTGAAATGCCTTTGGAAGAAATACCCGATACAAAGGTACAGTTAACGATTGTAGATGGAAGAGTCATTTATGATCAAACTAAGGCATCTTTAAAATAATACCGACATTCCGGGTGATAACAACAATAGAAAATTGCAGCATGGGGGAAATGACATATGAATGATCCAAACACACCAACCCTTAAACGCTCGCTTTCATTAAAATATGTTGTGTTTTTTGGGTTGGCCTTTATGGCGCCGACAACTTTGTTTTCAACATATGGGGTTGCCGCTTATAGCACGAACGGAATGGTAGCAACCGCTTATCTCGTAGCCTTAATCGTGATGTTATTTACGGCCTATAGTTATGCACAAATGGTGAAAGCCTTCCCGAATGCAGGTGCAGCCTATACATTTACGCAAAAGTCTCTAAATCCTCACATGGGTTTTCTCGTAGGTTGGACAATCATATTGGATTATGTGTTCAGTCCAATGATTAGTGCTTTATTGTTAGGAATAGCCATGAAGGCATATTTCCCTTCAATACCTATATCCATTTGGATTATTCTCTTTATCATTATAGTTACTGTTATCAATATACTTGGCATAACAGTTGCAGCGAAGTTTAATACGGCCCTTTTATTCCTGCAATTCGGGACGTTGACGTTATTCGTTGTCTTTTCAATTAAGGGGCTTCTAAATGGACAGGGTGCAGGGACACTGCTTTCCATCTTTCCGTTTATTGATTCAAATGTGGAAATGTCTGATTTCATGTCCGTGATTCCTATTTTATGCTTTTCATTTTTAGGGTTTGACGCTGTAACAACTCTGTCTGAAGAAACGAAAAACCCTCGCAGAAATCTGCCGAGAGCTATTTATCTTGTTACCATCATTGGTGGACTCTATTATATTATTGGTTCCTATTTTTTACAGCTTATTTGGCCGGAATACCAATCGTTTAATAACCCGGAAGCTGCCTATATGGAAATTGCCATGTTTATTGGTGGCAACCTTTTGACAAGTTATGTTCTTGCAGAGGGTATTATGGCTGGATTTTCATCGGCTGTTGCCTCAGGAGCAAGCGCTTCTCGTGTTTTATATGCTATGGGACGTGAAGGTGTCCTGCCCACAAAAATATTTGGATATCTTTCACCTAAATATCGTACACCTGTCTTTAACATTATCATTATTGGAGTCATTGCTCTGAGCTCTCTATTCTTAAGTCTTACGACGGCTGTATCTCTTATCAATTTTGGTGCTTTATTTGCCTTCACCATGGTAAATATTTCGGTGATCGCTCTTTATTTCTTCCGAAAAAAACAGAGATCCGTTATGGGAACCATTCGATACTTCATTATTCCATTGATTGGTGCTTTACTAACGGGATCAATTATGGTCATGTTGGACATCCATTCGCTGATACTGGGGGGAACTTGGCTTACGCTTGGATTCTTATACCTGTTATACCTAACAAAAATGTTTAGACAACCGCCCCCGGAACTTTCTTTTGAAGAAGCAAATTAATCTATTATTGAGAGGATTGATGAGAAATGAGTCAACAATCAGCGGATATGATACTTTCAGGAAATGCTGTTTTTACAGGGCTTTCAGATCAGCCGGAACCTGCATCCATAGCAATTAAAGATAACAAGGTCATTGCTATCGGCTCTGAAAAGGAGGTTGAACCTTATGTTGACGAGAATACGAAAATCTATCAATTTCATGACGAATTGATTATGCCGGGATTTCATGATTTCCACCTTCATCTGATGGACGGAGCAGTGATGATGAACAGCGCCGATTTATTCCCAGCCCGTTCAGAACAGGAAGCTTTAGAGATCATTCGTGAATTTGCAGAATCACGGCCAGAAGCACCTTGGATCATCGGCTCTACATGGGATGCGGGGTATTGGGATACTCAGCAATTACCTTCACGTCATTCATTGGATCGTGTACTTCCGGACCGCCCTGCACTTATGTATCATGCAGAAGGCCATTATGCATGGGTCAATTCGAAAGCGCTGGAGATTGCCAATATCACCCGCCATACGGAAGAACCTCCGTACGGAATGATTGGAAAAGATGAAAACGGCGAGCCCAATGGTATTTTATAAGAAGGCGCGATGGATAAGATTATCCGGCATGCGTATGATTTCACGCATGAAAAAAAGCAAGAGCTCTTTAGGGATTTCTCCGCCCATGCTGCAAGTTTGGGGATTACCTCTGTCCATGATTTGTTTGCGACAGAAGCAATGGAAATGCTATACGATTATGAGCTTTTCAAGGAATTTGAAGATAATAATGAATTGATGACGCGGGTTCATGTATGGCCTGCATTAAACGGCGATCTGGAACGCGCCAAAAAGTTACGGGATACGTATCAATCGGATAAACTCCGGATGTCAGGTCTTAAGCAGTTTATCGATGGAGTCATTACCGCTCGAACGGCTTACTTGCTCGAACCTTATGCGGATCAACCGGAAACATGCGGTGAGACATCATTCCCCGCAGAGATCATTAAAAAATGGGTGGTTGATGCTGATAAAGATGGCTTCAGCATTCGCTTTCATGCCATTGGGGACGGAGCGATCCGCCTTGCGCTGGATGCATACGAAGAAGCACAAAAGGCCAACGGCAAGCGAGATTCCCGGCATTCCGTCGAGCATGTAGAAGTGATCCATCCTGACGATATTCACCGTTTCAAGGAGCTTGGCGTTACGGTTTCGATGCAGCCCGATCATTTTGCCATGTCAGAACGGGGTGTTTACACTGAGCGGATTGGACTTGAACGGGAGAAATATGTTTTCCCGATACGCACATTACAAGAAACCGGGGCAAATCTGGCCTTTGGAACGGATTTTCCCATCGATGTATTAAGTCCGCTACTTCAAATTTATCGTGCAGTATCAAGGATTGACAGTAGTGGAGAGACAGTATGGCATCCACATGAACGGATTACTCTGGCCGATGCTCTGAAAGCTTATACAGCCGGTCCCGCCTATGGTGTGTTCAGGGAGCAGGAACTAGGTACATTGGAAGTGGGAAAGCTTGCGGATATTGCTGTTTTGGACAGGAATCTTTTTAATATCCCCGTGGAAGAAATACCGGATGCAAAGGTTGAATTGACCATTTTTGACGGGAAAGTTGTTTTTTCCAATACAGACGTTGTTAATAAATAAACTGACTTAATTCTCTGGGGCAAAGATTGTTCGAGATGTCTCAAATCCCAGAAATATCGCTTGAATAAGATCATTCTGTTCTAAGAATTTTGGAAGTAAAGAAAAATATGCAGGATCTGCTTTGGAAGGAAGGAGCATCATTTTAAAGGGACCCACACCTGACTTCCTTTCTCCAAAGTAAAATCGGGGTGAGGAGCTCACAATCAGTCGTTCCGTTGGTTCTCATGAGGGTCCTGGGAGCGGTCTGCACGGATTTGGGATTGGAGACATAACTCCTATTTACTTAAAGTGGGGATGCGTCACTTGTTTCAAGGGGGAGTCGAGCCCCCGTAAATGACTAACAGTAGGCGGTAGGAAAACGAACTGTTTTCCTACCGCCCTATTTTATTTTTAGAGAAGCCCCTCTTTTTTCATTGCAAGAGGGGCTATGTCTATGGCCTATATATCTTCAAGATCGATTTTGAAAGGTTCCAGATGACTCGCCCGATGCTGTAAATACTGGCAATAGCCAGATAAATAGTGTTCCACATCGTCTATCCTCATACTGGTTTCATCATATAACGTTAAGCCTGTAACTTCATTAAAATAGATTATAATATAGTTAAGATTTTTATTGGATGCACGGCATGTCCATCTTGCTATGACAGTTTAAAGGTATAAGAGATACAAAATTAAAGTGAAATACATGTCAGCTTTTATTCAATAATAAGTGAAAGCATGGGAAATGAAGACGGACATATATCCAATGAATTGTAAGATCAAAAGGAGGGGTGGTAATATTAGATTTTGAATAGGCTCGATAAACCAAACAGCGCCCTGTTATAATTTTTTCAAGGTGAATAGGATCAGATGAATGTAATCACTGATTACCTGACACCCGGTAACTTAAGAGCCGATTCAATGTTGTCAAAGAATGGTGGAAAGTTTGTTAATTCATTCTTTGACTTATATTTATATTATTTCAGTCCATGGCCGGAAAAGTTTAGTGTTTTACATAAGCTGGACCTGAAAAATATTGCACATGGACAATAACCAATTTTAGCTGAAAAACGCAATCATAGGAGTGAACCGGATGACTCAAGATGTAGAGCAGATGATTGTAGATGATTTAATGAAAGCGATCATGCAGGATAAATTCAAGCCGAATGAACGGCTGCCTTCTGAAAACGATTTGGCGAATGATTACAGAGTGCCACGTATTAAGGTCAGGAATGCTCTTCAGAAGCTGGAGGAGATGGGATATATTTACTCGCAGCAAGGGAAAGGCCGCTTTTTGAAAGACAGTCAGCAGCAGATTGAGCTTCATTTGACAGGCAGTAAAAGTTTTACAGAAAAAATGCTGAGTTCCGGTTATCCTCTTAAGACAAAAAATGTAAGCTGTGAAAAAATTGCCTATCATCCACGAATCTATTCTGCTTTGCAAGTGACCGAGAGTGATGAGGTATTTAAAATATCCCGATTGCGTTTAATTGAAGAAAAGCCCGTTGCGCTGCATAGCTCGTATGTAGCCAAGTCGACTTTTCCGAATATAGAGCAGGACGGTGCGCAGTTGCGTTCCATGTTCGCGTATTACCGACAAATGGGATATATGGAGTTTACAAGCAGCGCCAGCCATTTGAGTATTTCCTTTCCAACAAGCGAAGAACGATCAATGCTTGAATGCACCGCATTGGTACCGCTGTTGATTGTGGAAAGCAATTGTATTGCCGAACCGCAAAATAAAGTTTTAGAGTATACGAAAATCATATATCGAAGCGATTCCTTCAGGTATGCCATTACACCAAAATAGAATTCAACTAAGCTGTTCCATAGATCTTATGTGGAGCGGCTTTTTTGATTTAATTCTCCCCGAACCGGCCGTTTTCTCCTGAACCTTTCAATTCGATTAATCCATATTATTCCAATTAATATCTTTACAATATCTTTATAAACCCTTTACACTGGCTTACTTGGCAACATGTTACGATCGGTTTGTGGGGAGGTGAGATTCATGAAAAGGAATAGGAGAATGCGCATTTTAATAGAAGGATCCCGGGATATACCAAAGAAACTGGCGCAGGAAATAGAAAATAACCATTCCCTTGAAATCATCATGAAGCCACAGGGAGCATTAACAATGATCAAGATGAGGGAGACGGCGAAAAAAACGTTGTTCTACCTAGGGGAAGTTTTAGTGACTGAATGCAAAGTGAAAGTGAAAGATCAAGTCGGCATTGGCATTGTAATTGGAATGGAAGAAGATCTTGCCTATCAGCTCGCTGTGATTGATGCGGCATTTAAAGCCGACTTAAGCGAATTAAATAAATGGATTCAATTATTAGAAGAGGAAGAGAGACGTATTGAAGCATCAAAGAGGTTAGATGCGGCAGTTATTCAAAAGACGAAAGTGAACTTTGAAACGATGGATGTTTAGTCATAAAGGGGTGAAAAAATGGCGATTGATTTAGTACATGATATTCAAAAAGGATTTCGGACAATCCTTCATTGTATGTCAAGACCCGGAACGATTAAAAGTATGGAAGGTCTTACTGGAGAACTCTCCGCTTCTTCAGAGGGACTTCCGGCAACTTTTATTACTGCCTTAACATTGCTTGACCGGGAAGCCTCCTTTGCTCTTGTTGGTGAACAGACTAATAAGCTTGGAGAGCAAATAGCCGCTTATACAATGTCTGTTCAGGAAAAGTTATCAGCCGCAGACTACGTATTTATCACGAAACAAGCAACGAAGGAACAGGTTATAAACGTTTTTCAAGAGGTGAAAACCGGAACTCTCCCAAATCCGCAGCAATCTGCAACCATTATTTTGGAGACAGCATTTAGCGATGAGGGAGAACTGATTTTGGAAGGGCCAGGAATCAAAACGACAGCAGAACTTTCAATTGCAAATTCTAAAGAATGGCTTGAAGAAAGACGGAAAGCAAACAAGGAGTATCCGTTGGGTGTCGACATGATTCTCGTAGATGAACGGTCTAATGTTGTTTGCATACCGAGAACAACGGTCATTAAGATGTGTGGGGTGTGACGGATGGCTTATGTAGCAGTAAAAGGTGGGACGGAAGCGATTGAAGAGTCCATTAAACGGTTGACATTTGAACGGATTCGATTAGAGGAAGTGCTGGAAATCAAGGCGATCATGGCTGGCATGCGTGGAATGATTGATCAAGTGATGTCGGAGAGCAGCCTGTATTCTGAACTGTTGGCCGCTCTGGCAATCAAACAATCAGAAGGAAATATGGAAGAGGCGGTTTTCCTGTTGCGAGCCCATCGTTCCACATTGCCAAGAAACTATTATACCCGGGTGATTGAGACTGACAAAATGTTTGTTGAACGAAGAATTTCAGCCAGTTTCAAGGATATTCCGGGGGGACAGATTTTAGGGGCCACCTATGATTATACGCACAGGCTAATGGACTTCGACCTGCTTTCTGAGACGAAGGAAGCGGTACAGGACTGGCTTCGTGAATACATGGAAGAAAATGTACAGATGAGCCACCATTCCAGTCTGGAAGATTTGCCCAAGGTTGTGGATTATCTGCGCAAGGAGAAGTTGTTCCCGTTTTATGAAGAGAATGATACGGAGCCGCTTGATGTAACGAAGCGCAGCGTCCAGTTTCCGACAACACGCAGTGAGAGGCTGCAAATTTTAACCAGAGGCCAGACAGGGGCTGTCACTTCCCTGGGGTATGCTGCAATAAGGGGGTATGGTGCAGTGCACCCGACAGTCGGAGAGTTGCGTGTAGGAATGCTTCCATTGACTATCAGCGATCCAGCCGACCAAACAAATGATGAAGAGAATGATTATTATATAGGTCAAATAAAAGTGACAGAAGTGGAATCATTTATCCCGATTACCACCAAAAATGAAAAAAACGAAGAAGAGATTGAATTCGAGATCGGTTATGGCATTTGCTATGGCCAGAATGAAACAAAGGCGATTGCGATGAGCATTCTGGATCAAGCGCTGGAGCATGGCAAGAAAGACTATCCGACGCATGATGAGGAATTCATCCTTCTGCACATTGATTCGGTTGAATCAAGTGGATTCATTTCTCATTTAAAGCTGCCGCATTACGTGACATTCCAGTCGAAATTGGACAGCGTGAGGAAAATCAAACAAGGGGCTGAACAACATGGAAAATAAACCCCACTTTGCTCTGCTGGATGAAGGGTCGAAAAAAGAGATTCGAAGGGCGATCTTGAAAGCAGTAGCCATTCCGGGATATCAAGTTCCATTTGCATCAAGGGAAATGCCGATTGCTCGTGGTTGGGGCACCGGAGGATTACAAATCACCCTCTCCATTATCGGAAAGGAAGATGTGTTAAAAGTCATTGACCAAGGGGCTGACGAATCGGTCAATGCGGTAAACATTAAAAAACTTGTCAATCGGACGACCGGGATTAAAACCACTACAGAAACCAGAGACGCGACAATTATTCAATCGAGGCACAGAATACCAGAAGTGCCTTTGACAGAGAATCAGATGCTTGTGCTACAAGTCCCCATTCCTGAACCGCTACGCTGGGTTGAACCAAGTGAATGGAAGACGAAACAATTACATGCCGAGAATGAATACAGCGGTGCCTGGCTTATGCTGTTCGAACAGATTATGAAATATGGAAAAACAGCAACAAATGCGGATCATCCGGTGCTTGTCCATAATCGATATGTGATGGCGCCGAGTCCCATTCCCCGCTTCGATAACATCAAGATGAACCAATCCGAGTCTTTAATCCTTCTGGGGGCGGGGCGAGAGAAAAAGATTTATGCTGTACCTCCATATACGAAGGTAGTCTCGCTGGCTTTTGAAGATCATGCGATGGAAGTGGAATCATTTGAAGGGAAACATTGTCATTTGTGTCATTCAACCAATGTGTTTTTGGATGAATTAGTTCATCCCGAAACCAACGAGACATATTATCAATGCAATGATACGAGCTATTGTCTCGCCACATTGAACAAAAAAGCACAGAAAGCTGAGGTGACGGTTGAAAATGCAAGATAAGCCCGTGCTAAAAGTAGTGAACTTGAGAAAACAATATGGTTCAGGCTGTGATCATTGTGATGACGGACACGAAGTTACTTGGGAGAAAAACAGTTGCCCTGAATGCGGGACTGTCTATGCCTGCAATGATGTATCGTTTGAATTGTATCCCGGTGAAATTTTAGGAGTCGTCGGTGAGAGTGGGAGTGGAAAATCCACGATGATGAAGTGCCTGTATTTCGACAATGAGGTGACTTCGGGGGAGGCATATATCAGTTCATACAATAATGGCGAGACAAATGTCTTTGAAGAGTCATCCCAGCAATTGCGCCATATACGGAATACCATTCTTGGTATGATCTATCAAAATCCGGTATTGGGATTGAAAATGGATTTCTCATCCATCGGCAACATTGCAGAAAAAATGATTGCTGCGGGTAACCGCAACGTGGAGTATATGGAAAATCGAAGCAAAGCGCTTCTAAAGCATGTTCACATACCGATTTCCCGTATCAAAGACGAACCGAGGAAATTTTCCGGAGGGATGCAGCAACGTGTTCAAATTGCCAAGGCCTTATCGAATGAACCACCAATTCTATTGTTGGATGAAGTGACGACAGGCCTTGATTTATCTGTACAAGCGAGTGTATTGGATCTAATCAAAACGATCCGGCAGGAGTTGGGAATCAGCATGATTGTTGTTTCGCATGATTTGGCAGTCATTCGTATGTTGGCTGATCGGACAATCGTCATGTTGGACGGAAAGATTATAGAGCAGGGATTGACAGATCAAATTTTGGAAAATCCACAGCATGAATATACCCAGCAACTTGTTTACTCACTGATTTAACGGAGGGATTTTGTGTATTTACTGATGAATGGCCAAGTTGTTTTAGAGGACCGGATTGTCGACAAGCATGCAGTGGTGATTGAAAATGATTGCATTGTCGCCGTTATTCCGGAACAGGATGCTGCAAAGTACAAACACTATCAAATATTGGATGCAAACGGCGGATATATATCACCAGGATTCGTCGATATCCATTCAGATTATATAGAAGGGATTGTTTCCCCTCGCCCATCGACACTGATGGACTTCAATATGGGGATTCGGGAAGCGGAACGCATCCTGATCAGTCATGGGATCACTACCATGTTCCACTCGCTGTCAATCTATAAAGATGACGGGTTCAGCCATAAACCGATCCGTAATCCGAAAAATGTGAATCGGCTCATTCATGCAATCAATGAAACTCATACAAGCGAGCATTTGATCCGAAATCGAATGCATGCAAGATTTGAGATTGACAACATCGAGCAAGTGGATGCATTCATACAAAACATCCAGGATGAGAAAGTGCATTTGATTTCCTTTATGGATCATACGCCAGGGCAGGGACAGTATCGGAATCTGGAAATCTACCGTGAAACATTAAAAGGCTATAGTGATATTACTGATGCTGAGATAGATGAAATCATTACTAATGGAATGAAGAAAGACAAAATAACACTTGAACAGATTAAGGAAATAAGCCAATTGGCTTTGGAAAAAAATATTGCGATTGCTTCCCATGATGACGATGAAATGGAGAAACTGTCCCTTGTCAAAAGTTATGGTACCTCTATCAGTGAATTTCCAACAACACTTGAAGTGGCAAAGAAAGCAAAAGAAATGGGTTTATGGACAATTGCCGGTGCTCCGAATGTCATGCTGGGTGGCTCGCATTCCGGTAACTTATGCGCAACAGAAGCTATTCGTGAAGATGCCATTGATATTTTGTGCAGCGATTATTATCCACCTGCCCTATTACACTCCATTTTTCTGCTTGGCGAAAAAAAAGGACAGGACTTGCACAAAATGTTTCAGCTTGTCACATTAAATCCGGCCAAAGCGGTGCGAATCGATGATCAAATCGGCTCTATCAAGGAAGGGAAGAAAGCGGATATTATCATTATAGAAAGAATGGATGATGGTTTCCCAGTGGTAACAGCAGCCTTTGTAGATGGAAAACTGATGACAAGGACGAATTATCGATGAACACAAAAGAAGTGAGATTGGGAAATGAACCATTTATCCACGACCATGTGATGCTGAAAAATGTAGAGTTCGGGAAATACAATGAAGTGGGCACGTATAACTTTTTTGAAAATGTCACTTTTGGTGATTATTCCTATACTGGTCAGTTCTGCTTCATTCAAAATGCAGTGATAGGAAAATTTTCCAATATTGCAGCAATGGTACGAATCGGCCCTACTGATCATCCTTATGAAAGGCCGTCACTCCACCACTTCACTTATCGCAAGAAAATGTTCGGGTTCAGCGAGCAGGATGATTGGGAGTTTTTTGAGCGGCGTGTGAGTCGCACAGCTTTCATCGGTCATGATACATGGATTGGACACGGAGCAATTATACAGCCGGATGTCACGATTGGAAATGGAGCGGTTATCGGCAGTGGTGCCATTGTAACAAAAGACATTCCTCCTTATGCCATTGCTGTCGGAGTCCCGGCAAAAGTCATTAAATATCGGTTTGCCCCTGAGGTTATTGAGAGTCTCCAAGCTATCCAGTGGTGGGACTGGCCTTACGAAAAAATCAAAGAATCTTTGAATGATTTCCACCTGGATATTAAACAGTTCATAAAAAAACATGACGGGAGGAAAGAATAGATGACCCGATTACTGGAAGTCAAATCTATCTATAAATCATTCATGGTTCATCATATTGGAAAGAAAATACATGCAGTGAATGACATCAGTTTTTCATTGGATGAAGGCAAATTCATTGGAATAATCGGTAAAAGCGGCAGCGGAAAATCCACCATTCTGAAACTGATTTATCGAACATATTTACCTGAGCGCGGTGAAATTATGTATAACTCAGAGCGTTTCGGAAAAATCGATTTAATGAAAGCTTCTGAAAGAGACATGATTTATTTACGCCAAAATGAAATCGGCTATGTTTCACAGTTTTTAAGTGCCATGCCAAGAACGACGGCCCGTGAAATTGTTGAACAATCCGTATTGGAAATGGGAAGGACACAGGAGGAAGCAAAAGTGATTGCGGCAGAAGCACTGACTCATTTTGACTTGGATCCAGGGCTATGGGATAACTATCCTGTCACTTTTTCGGGCGGTGAAAAGCTCAGACTCAATATTGCCAGTGCCATTGTGAAAAAGCCTCGGTTATTGCTGCTTGATGAGCCTACAGCAAGCTTGGATGATGCTTCAAAGTTAAAGGTCCGAAAAGCTATTGAAAAGTTGAAAGATGAAGGAACGACACTCATTGGCATCTTCCATGACCTGGAATTTATGGAAGGGTTATGCGACAAAGTGTTCGACTTTCAAAAAGGGGAGTGTTTGGAAGGAGTAGGGGCATGAAAGCTGATTTGCATGTGCACTCCAATTATTCCGACGGCTCGAATACAGTGGAAGAAATCATGGAGATGGCTGAACAAAAAGGGATTACACATATCAGTCTTGTCGACCATGACACTGTTCAGGGCATTGAGCATGCCCAAGAGGCAGGAGCAAGCAGAGGGATTACGGTGATTCCGGCTGTTGAAATCTCAGCCTATGATTTTAAGAGAAACCGAAAAGTGCATATATTGGGCTATGCCTTTAACAAAGAGGCGGAACATATTCAAAGACTATGCACTCCATTGCTTCAAAGAAGGCATGAAAACTCCTTGTGGCAGGTGGAGCAGCTCCAGAGGAACGGCTTTCAGGTGGAACTCGACGAGGTCAAAAAGCAGGCGGCTCAAGGGGGGATCATTTATAAACAGCATATCATGGCTTGTTTGACTGATGCCCATTTTTCCACACAAGAATATAAGCACATGTATAAAAGTCTTTTCAAAGGGGACGGAATTTGTGCCCGTGATATTAAGTATGTCGATGCCAATGATGCTGTTAAAGCGATTAAACGCGACGGGGGCTATGCCGTTCTAGCTCATCCGGGCCAGCTGGATTCATTTGACATGATACCTGAACTTGTACAAAGCGGGCTGGATGGTATTGAACGCAATCATTATGATCACATAGTCCAGGATATTGTAAAAGTAGAGTCCTACGCAGCTGAATACAGGTTGTTCATGACTGGCGGAAGTGATTATCATGGTGATTTTGGCACGCCTATAGAGATTGGAGATTTTGACAGTCCTGTCAAATCCATTCAATTATTATTTTCAAATATCAAGGTATTGTAAAAGATTGATAAAGAGTGTGTAAATCGCCCTTACTTCCCCGGGAAATATGTTTGAATAAAGGTAAAGGGACTTCTCATCCATTGGATAGAAGTAGTTCAGTAGACAGGGAAACAGATGAATGATGGCTGTAAAAAGAACGATTAACCTAAAGGAGAGAATCATGAAGAAGTCAATTTTATCAATTATAATGTTAATTTTTCTTTCTACGATTCTTGGTGCTTGTTCAGGTGAGAAGTCAGCTAGTTCAAAAGAAATTACAATGGTATGGTATCCGAACGAATCCGGTAATGATTTGAAGGACGCCCGTGATGAGATTGGCAAAATCATAGAAGGTGCGACTGGAAGAAAGGTGGAACATAAATTAACAACAGATTATGCAGTGGCTATTGAAACGATCGCCAATGGCAAAGCCGAATTAGCTTTCATGGGTGCCCAAGGCTATATAGAAGCGAGAAGTAAAAATGATAATATTGAACCTCTTGTGGTTCCAAGTGGTGCATCAGGAACCTTGGATGATGCTGTTTATTATAGCTGGCTTGCAGTAAGAGCTGGAGATACCGATAAGTATAAAACGAACGGCGAATACTCAATTGATAACATTGTAGGTTCTAAATTCTCTTTCGTATCAAACAGCTCTACTTCGGGATTCAAAGTACCGTCAAGTGATATCATTGCTCATTTTTCAAAACAAGATCAATGGAAGGACTTGATGCCTGAGGATTTAATGGAGGGAGGAAAGTTTTTTAAAGAAGTATTATATGGGGATTCCCATCAAGGTTCGGCTGTAAATCTGCTGAGCAATCGTGCAGATGTAGCTGCGTTCTGTGATACATGTGTCGCTAACTATGTAGAACTGGCAGACGGTGAAGAAAATCGCCCAGGTTCAACCTATAAGGTTAGTGAGAATGCAGCGGAGCCATTCAACACTGTTCCAGGTGAGGAATTCACACTAATCAGTGTCACTCCTGTATTGAATGCCCCGTTTGTAGCGAATATGGAAAGCTTGAATCAAGAAGATTTCGAAAAAATCCAAGAGGCATTCACTTCTGATGAAGTCGCAAACAATGAGAAGATTTTTGTCAAAGGCGAGGCAGAGACAGGACTTTTCAAGAAGACGGATCAGGAAAAATTTGTAGAAACGGATGACGCATGGTTTGATCCAATCCGTGAACTGTCAAAATAGAATACGTTAGTGGAACAGCTTGCAAGGAGCGTATTCACCAAATGCCTATACGCTCCTTTGATTTGAAAAAACAAAACCGAGGAGTTGTATGAATGTCTTTTTTGGCAGTGAACAATATCTCTAAACAATATGAAAAAGATAAACAAGTATTGTCAGATGTCAGTTTCGATATTACAAGCGGGGAGTTTGTTTCAATTATCGGGCCGTCCGGAGCCGGAAAATCCACTTTGCTCCGCTGTATCAATCGAATGGTGGATATTGAAGATGGCCAGATTGTTTTTCAGGATGTTGATGTGATGTCTTTGTCCAAAAGGGAGCTTCGTAAACATCGGACCCAAATCGGCATGATCTTTCAACATTATAATCTGGTATCACGTTTGACAGTGATTGAAAATGTGTTACATGGCAGATTGGGGTATAAGACAACCCTTCAAGGTGTATTGACCCGGTTCACTGAGAAAGAGAAGGCAGATGCATTTTCACTTCTGAAAAAGCTTGGCATGCAGGAACATGCGTATAAAAGATGTGATCAGTTAAGCGGCGGACAGAAACAGCGTGTAGGCATTGCCCGTGCCCTTATACAGCACCCGCAAATATTGTTGTGCGACGAACCGATTGCATCGTTGGATCCGAATGCTTCCAAAGTGATCATGGACCATTTACAAAGCATATCCAAGGAAATGAATATCACTTGCATTGTTAATTTGCACCAGGTTGACGTCGCGAAGCGGTATTCGGACCGGATTATCGGATTAAACGGCGGAAAGGTCGTTTATGATGGTAAGCCTGATGGCTTGACCTCTAACGTCATCCATCGAATTTACGGATCCGAGGCGGGAAATCTGATCATGGAGTAGGAGGAGATCAATGGATATCGAAGTGTTCAGAAGGAAAAAAAGGCAATTTACCATATTTGCTCTCGTGATGGTCGGGATTACACTCCTTTCATCCAAAATGACAGATTTCGACTTTATCCATAGTCTCTTATCCATCCCCGAGGCTTTTAAATGGATGGCATCAAATCTTTTTATCACAAGCGAGTCATTGGAGAAGATGCCTTCCATTATGGATAAGTTATTCGAAACTATTTTTTTGTCCATCGCCGCTACGACTACTGCCAGTGTCTTTTCTTTATTACTGGCATTATTAGGATCACAGACAACAAAGGTGAATAATATTTTCAGTACATTAAGCCGACTCATAGCCTCAGTATTCAGGAATATCCCTATAGTCGCCTGGGCGCTGATTTTGCTGTTGTCCTTTGGACAAAATGCTCTAACGGGCTATTTTGCACTGTTTTTGGCTACATTAGGGTTTTTGACCCGTGCATTTACAGAAACCATAGATGAAACGGGCAAAGCATCAGTTGAGGCGCTTCAAGCTACAGGTGCCAATTATTTTCAAGTAGTAGCAAAAGCAGTGATCCCGGAATGTTCTCCTCAAATCATCAGCTGGATTCTGTTTATGATCGAAACAAATATCCGAAGTTCCACACTGATCGGCATTTTAACCGGAACTGGGATCGGGTTTGCATTTGATTTGTATTACAAAAGTATGAACTATAACGTGCTAAGTCTCATCACGATCAGTATTGTCGCTGTTGTTATAGCGATCGAGCTGGTTTCAAACTATGTCAGGAGGGTTATTTTATAAAATGATCACCTTAAAAGGCAACCCGACTTTTGATATGATGACTACCAATTCGGGGAAAATAAAAATTACGAATTGGAACAAGCCCAAGATTGTGATGACTGGAACTTTTATTGTCCTGGTGTTTCTTACCATTTATGGATTTTTGACGTTTAACTATAATAATATTCATTTGCTAGAGGCTATTGCCGCTACAATTGATAATTTAAAGATTGTATTTTTGCAGCCTTCCCTCAATAACTTCTCCTTGCCAGAAGCTCTATATCAAATTACTTTGACGATCGGCTTGGCATTTCTAGCCACGATAGCGGGTGCAGTTATATCTTTGTTCATTGGTTTATTTGCCGCTAAAAATCTGGCGCCAAAACCAATTGCGAATGCAATCATCGTGATCATGGCTTTTATTCGGTCTGTGCCAACAGTATTATGGGTACTGATATTTGCGATTGCTGCAGGGCTCGGCAGTGAAGCCGCAGTCTTGGGAATGCTGCTTCATACCGTTGCATTCCTAGTCAAGGCTTTTGCTGAATCGTTTGAAGATCTGGATTTAGGGATTATTGAGGCATTGCGCGCTAGCGGAGCAAATTGGTGGCAAGTCATTACGAACGCAGTGCTCCCTTCCTCTGCAACATCTCTCTTATCCTGGACATTTCTCCGCTTCGAAACAAATTTTACCGTTGCTGTTGCAATGGGTGCCGCGGCAGGAGCCGGTGGAATTGGTTTCGAATTATTCATGGCGTCAAGCTTCTATTTTGACCTCCGAGAAGTAGGGTTTATCACTTATGCGATCCTTCTTGTCGCTGTTTTATTGGAGCTGTCTTCTACACAAATAAAGAAACGATATCTTATGAAAGAATCCGTATAACGGGTTTCTGATCATGTGTTAAGGGGAATCGGGGCTTTCTTCCATTTCAAGGAGGCCTCTTTTTTTATGTCTCCTATAGCAAGGAAGTTTAAAAAAATGGAGTATCATCAAAATACATGGCCATTCTTGCTTGCAATATAATTAGTGAGTAACTAGACTGTTGCGGCACAAAATGGTAAGGGGAAACAGGTTGGGCGGGATTCAGAGGATTTTTCAGGCCGTTACCGTTGAGCAATCAATGCAAATGACAATGACATGCTTGAGCAGCTTTTCAGGCATTGTTATTATGGTATTTAATTTGTGGAATATGTTTCTTTATAAATTTTATAACACCTTAAAGCTCAGAGTCGTTTGGTATAAAAATTTATATACAGGAGAAATAAAATGGCGCACAATATGATCAATATTTATAAAACAAACAAGCTGCTGGAAATGAACAAAATTTTAAACCAGTCATTAAAGCTGGAGGAAATTTTGCATAATGTCATTGTTGCAGCGAAAGAATTGATTGATGTGTCGGATGTCCTTCTCATTTATCTGTATGACAATGTAGAGAATAAATTGAAATTCGCGAAAGGAGAGGGCGTTAACCAAGAAAAGTTAAAAAAGGTTGCCTTTTCTCCAGGGGAGTCCATTACTGGAAAAGTTTTTATCGAAAAAAAGCCGAAACTATTCACCTCTGAACAAGAAATAGATGATTATATGGGGAATATGACAGAAGAGAATTATCGCCATTATTATGAAGGGGTAAAAAGAAGGAAAATCAAAAGTATGTTTTGTGTACCTATCATCAATAAAGATCGGTGTTTGGGTGTGGTGGCCGTCAATAATTACAATCAAAATGGGGTATTTACAAAAGAAGATATGCAGGTCATTGAGGTGGTTGCCGGTCAGAGTGCCATCGCTATAGATAACGCACATGTCTATAGTCACTTAAAAGAGAAGAATAGATTGCTGAAGCAATCAATCACCATACATAACCGATTTTACCAATTGATTATTGAGGGGCGTGGAATCAAGAAAGTCATCTCTATGTTGGAAAGAATGATATCTTCTACCGCTGAATTTTATACAGATGTAAATCTGGAAGATGCAGCCAATGCTTTTCCGATAAGAAGAGGGGACGACATATTAGGTGCGTTGCTATTGGAAAGGCCATTTCAGTCCTTTTCTGAAATGGATCAAATAGCAATTGAGCAAGCAAGTCTTTCCATTGCTTTATAGCTTATTAAAGATAATGCAATTTATGAAAAAGAAATACATTTCCGGGAAGAAGTTTTTAATCAATTATTGGAAGGAAAATCAGGCAGAGACCTGCAACACGCATTGCGATATGTAAAGTGGGATGAGGATTGGATTGTTCAATGCATTATTTTGGAAGGAAAAGATCAACCGTTATGGGAAGCGGAAAGGTTGGTTGATAAAGAGAGGTTTGTCAAATCGATTGAGCGGATTACAAATTCTGCTACTTTGCATAGTTTAATTTTCACACGCGCATTTCAATTAATTATGATTTTACCTAAGGTGAAGCACACCAACATAAATGAATTGATTAATGGAATCCAGGCTCTGTGGAAAAATGAAAAAGATATATTCTATGGTGTTGGAAGAGAAACGTCGATTCGTGATTTATCCATATCCTATAATGAAGCGATCCGTTCCATTGGCTATGCTAAACAACATAATGTTCGAATGGTCGAGTATGCAAAGTTGGGAATAGAACGTCTTTTATATGAGGTAGATAAAGAGATATTGGATATGTTCATGAATGATAAATTGCAACAACTTTATATCCTTGATGAAAGTTTCATAGAAACATTGCGAATATTCATCGATTTAAACAAAAACCACAAAAAAACTGCTGAAATTTTGCATATCCATACGAACACACTTTACTATCGTTTAAAAAAAATAGAAGAGATATTGCAAATTGAATTTAACAATGAAAAAGATTGGATCGATTTAGTGATCGCCTTTCGGTTGTATGTGGCAAGCAACAAAAAAGAGGACTGATTTTTGTTGCTTGCCACATTTAATTTGTGAATTTTAAGATTTATGATGATGTAAACAACCATTAGAAGGAGGAGTGTCATATGGCCGATATTTATTATAATTACATAAATGGCAAATGGGTATCATCCTGTACAAATGAAACATTCGAAAGCATCAATCCGGCTAATACAGAGGAAGTTTTAGGGTACTTTCAACAATCAAATGAAGAGGATGTTGAATTAGCTATTGCTTCCGCTGAAAGCGCATTCGAAAGTTGGTCAAAAACAGCTGTTCCAACTAGGGGAGATGTATTATTCAATCTAATTCAGTTACTTCAGGAAAAAAAAGATGAGTTGGCAGTCATCATTACGAAAGAAGTTGGAAAATCGCTGCGGGAAGCAAAAGGAGAAGTTCAAAAAACAATCGAAGCCATGAAACAGTTCAGCGGTGAAGCGACAAGGCTGACAGGTGAAACAGTACCTTCGCATAAAAGCGATATATTTGCCTACACAGTAAGGGAACCGCTTGGTGTAGTCGGAGTGATTGCTCCATATAACTTTCCGCTTGGTATAGGTATATGGAAAATTGCTCCGGCCATCATAGCAGGAAATACAGTCATCTTCAAGCCGGCAAGCAATACGTCGCTCATAAGTGTCAAGATCATAGAAATGTTTGAAGAGGCAGGGGTTCCTGCAGGTGTCATCAATATGGTTACTTGTCCTGGGGGAGTGATTGGCAATGCAATCGGGAATCACCCGAAAATTAAAGCTGTATCTTTTACCGGATCAACAGACGTTGGACTAGCTTTGGGGAAGGCAGTCAGCACAAGAGGAGCAAAAATGCAGGCGGAGATGGGCGGTAAAAATCCTTCCATTATCCTGGAAGATGTCAATATTGATGAAACAGTTGAAAATTTGGTCATCAGCGGATTTTGGGATAACGGACAGCGGTGTACGGGAACAAGCCGTGTGATCGTACTTAGATCTATTGCAAAAGAATTGACGGAGAAATTAGTTTCTCGAGCTAAGAGATTGGTTATCGGTGATGGCTTTGGTGAAAATGTTGATAATGGCCCTGTCGTTGATGAAGGGCAATTAAATACTTATTTGAGTTACGTCAATTCAGCCATCGAGGAGGGGGCTATCCTTGAATTTGGCGGAAAAAGGTTAACTGATAATGGTTTGGATAAAGGGTACTTTGTTGCTCCAACCATTTTCAGTAATGTAACAAAGGATATGACGATATTCCGGGAAGAAATTTTTGGCCCTGTTATTGGAATCACTACAGTCGATTCATATGAAGAGGCGTTGGAATTGGCAAATGAAAGCGATTTTGGACTCTCTTCCACAATCTATACAAATGATTTGAAAAAAGCATTTCACTTTGTTCGGAATATAGAATCAGGAGTAACACATGTCAATATTCCTTCCAACTACTTTGAAAATCAATACCCATTTGGTGGAAAAAAGGCTTCAAGTATTGGCCCTCGGGAGCAGGGCTCGACCGCATTGGACTTTTGGACAGATTACAAAACGGTATACATCAAGCCTTAAGAAGGTGAATGTAAAGGGCAGGGCTGCTGGCTCATTCATAGCAGTCTTGCTCCATTTACAATAAATCCTTCCAGGTTGAAGGAGATGAGTGGTTTAATGCAGAAAGGAAGAATGTTGATGAGAAATATTGGAGTGGCCGGATGTGGCCGGATGGGATCAGGGCTAGTAAAAAACCTGATTAAAAAAGGATACTATGTATCTGTCTATGATATAAACGAAATGGCAGTACAAAAGTTGGCAGATATAGGTGCCAAGGTGAAAAAGGACATTAGAGCAATGGCAAGTGAAGTGGATGTCCTGATTTTATCACTGACATCCACTGTTTTAATTGAAAAATTAATGCTTAATTCTGAAGTGGGAGCGTTTGGCGCACTAAAAAAGGGTGCTGTCGTTTTAGATATGAGCACAAACGATGTTGATTTGACAAGAAAGTTATCTAAAATAGCAAAACAGCATGACCTTGAATATTTTGATTGCCCTTTAAGCGGGGGGCCTTCCGGAGCTGATGAAGGAACATTGACGATTATGGTTGGAGGGTGCAAAGAGAAATTCCCCTATATCTTGCCCGTTTTGGAGGCTGTTGGAGAGAAAATAGACTATGTGGGGGAAAGCGGAGCTGGTCAAATAGTGAAGTTGTGCAATAACATGATTGTCGGGGGAATTATCACTTTGCTAAGTGAAGCTTTTTTAACCGGAGAAAGAGCCGGGGTATCGAAACAGAAAATAGCATCTATTTTACAAAAAGGCTCCGGCCAAACAAAAGTGATGGAAGTATTTGGTCCAAACTTATTGAAAAATAGTCCGGAAGAAGTGAAATTTTCTCTTTTTAATATGACGAAGGATTTGAATTTATATCGGAGTTTAGCTGAAAGTGCAGGAGTCCCGACAGTAGCAAGTGAATCGGCCCGTCAGCTTTTTCAGATAGCTGAGTATTTAAAGAAAGGGCAGCAAGATTCGACGGCTGTATTTGAAATAATTTCGAAATTGGGAGTGGAAGGGAAGAGCAATTTATAAGCATTTAAAAGGGGGATTAACATGAGTGAAAATAATAATACAAAATACGGTCTTTGGAAAGATTGGCGCTTGCATGCACTTGTAATATTAGTAGTTATTATAACCGAAATTATTGGAACTTTCAGCATTCCAGTTGGACCTGGAGTGATTCTATTACTTCCCATGCTCTATGCTTTGATCATTGGGTTGATATTGTATTTTACACCGCTTGTAAAAGAAAAGCAGGCTATGAATGCAGAACCTATTATTGTCCTGGGGGTGGCACTGCTGTTAGCAAAAATCGGAGTCATTATCGGTCCTTCCCTCCCTGATGTCATTGCAGCCGGCCCTGCGTTGGTTTTGCAGGAACTGGGAAACTTAGGAACCATTTTTCTTGCGCTTCCCGTTGCAATTTGGCTTGGGATGAAACGTGAGGCCGTCGGTATGACCCATTCCATTGGAAGAGAGCCGAATGTGGGATTGATCATGGACAAGTTTGGCATCAACTCACCAGAGGGACGTGGTGTAATGGCGATGTATATATTTGGGACTGTGTTTGGTGCAGCCTTTTTGGGACTCATCTCTGGATTGCTGGCAACCCTTACGCCATTAAGTCCGCTATCATTCGCAATGGCGTCTGGAGTTGGAAGCGGTAGTATGATGGCGGCGGCAAGCGGCTCACTGGTGGCAGCCTTCCCTGAAATGGAAGAACAAATTATTGCTTTTGCGGGAGCGAGCAATCTGCTATCACTGTCAACAGGCTTATGGGTCAGTATATTTATTGGACTGCCTTTGACTGAAAAAATATATTCTTGGATGACCCGTAAGAAGGAGGGGTACTAATGCTGAAAAATATCCAGGAATGGGCGTTGCTACTTGTTATCTTTGGTTTTACAGCTATATTGGGCAATTGGGCAGGATACAATATTTTGCCATTGGCGGCAATCCCGGGGATGGTTGTTCTTATATTAATTTGCCTGGCCGGATTTATTTTAAGGGAGTTAATTCCCATTAATTTTCCAAGTATCGCCTATATCTCAATCATTGGAGTGGTTGTGTCGATGCCGTGGATGCCAGGTTCTGAAAAAATTGTTGAATGGACTGGAGAAGTCCAGCTTTTGGCTTTGGCAACTCCAATTCTTGCATATGCAGGCATTGCCATTGGTCGTTCTTGGACCGACTTCATGAAACTAGGATGGAAGACAATTATAGTTGCAAGCCTGGTCATGTTAGGGACATTTATCGGATCAGCAATTATTGCTGAAATCATCTTGCGCGTCCAAGGGATTATTTAAATGGGCCTCCTTTCATCTTTTTTGCCTTCTTTACCGCCAACCTTTATTTGTGCTTGGTGGGAACATACGGGTTTAGTTAAGATGTTAGGTTAGCAAAGGAATCATTTTTCCAAGATAACATACCTATTTTTTGATATCGCATACTGTATGGAATTCTATTTTTAAGCAGCGCTTCATCAATGCTTCCATTTCCAACAATAGCCCCCTCTCCCGCGAAAACGGCAGAGGGGTTGGTTTTTGTAGGTATGAAAATTCTCTTGTGATGTACTGCAAAAATAATCAATTTTCCAGCAACGTATTTACCTTTGCAGTCTTCGATACATGATGATTACGTCGAAGGGCAACCGCGCCCATCCCCAAAATAAAAGTGAAACCTGCAATCAGCAAAAGGTACCCAATATTGCCCATTAACATAGCACTGTTTCCGCCAAAGACAATGGAGTAATACCCGTCTGCACCATATGTCGCAGGTAGGAAAGGCGCCAAAGCATGATAGCTATTTGATAACAAGTCTCTTGAAACCAAAACGCCGGAAGTGACGAGTTGGAGGGATAGTGCCAGGATGTTGAACACCATGCCGTAATTTCCGAAAAGGAAGACGAACACTTGGGCAAACATCAGGAATGCAAGGAACATGACACCTTGAAAAAGATAAACCATCATTAGCGGTTCCTGGCTCGCGACGTCAAACAGTTTCATAAGACCGATGGTCAGGAAGGGCAGCAAGAAGGCGACCACCACATTCACCAATTGTCTGGCGAAGAACAAGCTCCATTTTGAATAATTGGATCGGATTGTTTCAGCGGCTTCATGGATTTGCATGACCATGACCATGGCACCGGCAAATGAGGAAATGATCACCATTAATGGAACTAGGTTAGCGGAAAAATCATGGACGGCATTCGTCTGCTTCACAATCCCCTCAACCGGTTCCGGATGAATGGAACCAATGACCGATCCTACGGCCTTTTCAATTTCATCGGTAATCGTCTGTTCCAAAGGCAACTGCTTCAGCTTCTGCTCAAACATCGCTGTACCTGCATTTTTTTGGTGAACGAAGATATTTGTATTGAGTTCATTGTTCACTTGATTGGCAGTCTGCTCCATCATCGTTTTGGTGGATGTTGCGTTTGCCTGGTTAATCCAGTAATAGATCGAAGGTCGCTTTCCCGCTTGCAAGGATGATGAAAATTCAGATGGTATATGGATGATCATATCTATTTTTCGCTCATTCATTTCATCGGAAGCTTTTTCAAAAGACATGTATTTCCTTACCTGAAAAGGTAAATCCTGTTCAAATTTATCTGCAATGTCCATACCCATGCTTTGATCTTCGTTGATAATTCCGATTGACAAGTTTTCTGTCCTGTCTTGCACCCCTTTATAAGCAGTCAGCCATACGGAAAAAAAGATCAATTGAAACATGATGGCTGCCATAATTCCAATATAAGTTCCTCTTAACTTAATAATTGCTTTCAACCCTTTCATTGTTATCCTCCTTTGAATGTAAGTACTTACTTGCATATATTGTAAAAATTTTTTCTAGGGGGTAAGTCCCCTAGAAAAAATAAATACACTTGTTTTCAACAATTCCTTAATATCCAGGTCAGTCACATTTGATCCCAAGCGGATATGCGAGATAAAATGTCCAAAATTAACGGCAATGAATGATAAAGATGCTTCCTCTACATTCACATCCAATATTTTTCCCCTTTTTTTCATTTCACTGAAATACCCCATTAATTGTTCTTTCAAAAAGCGGGGTATATTTGCAATTTCTTCATCGATTTCAGGAAACGTGCCGACTTCTTTGAAGGCAATCAGAACCAAGTCCTTGATTGGCAGCATGGATTGAAAATATTTACTGGAAAAATGAAGCAAGTCTCTCTCCAATTCATAGGTGATATCGAATTGAATCGTTTCCTGCAACACTGGTCCATATGAATATTTATCTATAATGGCTTTTAAAATCCCCTGTTTATTTCCATAATGACGGAAAACAGTCACCTCATTGACACCTGCGAGTTCGGCGATTGAACGGGTTGTGGCCGCGGCGTAGCCTTTCTCACTGATCAACTGGATGGCGGCATCAAGAATCCGCTCCGCGGTCAATTGTGAAGACAAAAATTTCAACTCCTTATATATGCAAGTGATTACTTGCATGTTAGCATGGAGGAAAAGAAAAAGCAAATGGAAAAAAGTAATCGGTAGAAAGCCCATTTCTTTTCAAAATAGATGAGGTTAGTTACGAGATGGGGTGGGGATATATTAAATCACGATAGGCCGCCGGGGGTTAAATGATCAGTCCCGGTCGGCTCATCGTTTTAGTGAATAATGAATGAATAACCATTCATTATGTTGTTATACTTTCCTTCAATAAATCTTTTTTTGCCTGATCATACGATTTTTTTAATTCACTTATGATTTCCTCTACAGGCTGCATTTTATGTATCGTATCCACTCCTTGTCCGGCTGACCATATATCTTTCCAAGCTTTTGAACCGGTGCTGTTCATACTTGAGAAATCCGCTTTTGCATTGCTTTCCAGTGTATCGGGATTAAGGCCGGCGTTCCTGATGCTTGGCTTAAGGTAGTTGGCCTTCACTCCGCTGAAGGCATCCGTATAGATCAAGTCATCCAGTGTGGAGTCGATTACCATATTTTTATAGTCTTTTGAAGCGGAGCTTTCCTCTGCTGTGATAAACCTGGTTCCCATATAGGCGAAATCAGCCCCCATTGCCTGCACAGCCAGAACATCACCTCCGTTTGAAATCCCTCCTGATAAAATAGTGATGCCATTCCAAAATTCCTTCACTGCTCCCATAAAGGCAAAAGGGTTAATAGTCCCTGCATGGCCGCCAGCTCCTGCACAAACAAGAACGAGCCCGTCCACTCCTTTTTCAGCCGCTTTTTTTGCATGATAAGTTGATATCACATCTGAGAAGACAAGGCCTCCGTATTCATGCACAATTTTAACCACTGGACTTGGATCTCCCAACGATGTTATGACAATCGGCGGCTGATGCTTCTTGATAAGTGCCAAATCTTCCTTATACCGCTTGTTTGTATCATGTACGATAAAGTTTACCGCCCATGGAGCGACCGGCTGCCGGGGATTCTGTTCTTTTGCCGCCTTTAAATCCCGTTTGATTTCTTCCATCCATTGATCGAGCATATCCGCAGTACGGGCATTCAATAATGGAAAAGAGCCGATGACTCCGGCCTTGCAACCATTTATGACCATTTGTGGGCTTGATACTAAAAACATAGGCGCCATGATGACAGGCATTGATACATTTTCTTTTAAAGCTTGAAGCGCATTCTGATCCATAGTTCTTCCCTCCCTATCCAAGCTATATATCATTTCGATGGCAGTTATGTAAAAACCTTTTTTATTTTCAAAATCTAATTTGTAGATTTGTATGTGAAGCAAATCAGCTTTTTGCTAGTATTAATATAAGAGCCAATATGAGAGGAGCCCTCCAAATGCCAATAGATTTGAGAAGTGATACGGTGACAAAGCCGACAGTAAAAATGAGAAATGCCATTCGGGATGCTGCTGTTGGGGATGACGTGTACGGGGAAGACCCAACAATCAATCACTTGGAACAGCTTGCTGCAAAGATAGTGGATAAAGAAGCCGCTTTGTTTGTCACAAGTGGAACTCAAGGAAACCAAGTGGCTGTTTTATCCCATACACAACGAGGAGACGAAGTCATATTAGAAGAACACTCTCACATTTTCAGCTATGAAACGGCGGGTCTTTCGACAATCGCCGGTGTTCAGGCAAGAACCATTAAAGGGGTAAATGGTCAGATGCCGATTTCTGACATCATATCGGCCATTCGGGAGGATGATATTCATTGTCCCAAAACTGCTTTAATATGTCTGGAAAATACTCACGGAGATTCAGGAGGGCGTATTCTTCCTTTACATCATATGGAAGAGGTTTACCGGGTATCAAGAAAGTATCGAGTTCCTGTCCATTTGGACGGTGCCAGATTATTTAATGCGGCGGTTGGATTAGGTGTGGATCCTAAGGAAATTACCAAGTATACGGATACAGTTCAATTTTGTTTATCCAAAGGCTTAAGTGCCCCAATGGGGTCGATTTTGGCAGGTCCGAAGGATTTTATTGAAAAAGCAAGGAAGTGGCGTAAAATGCTGGGCGGCGGGACCCGGCAGGCGGGGATTGTCGGAGCTGCAGGTATTATTGCTTTGGAGGAAATAATTGGCCGTTTGCAAGAGGACCATCTTCATGCAAAAAAACTCGCTGAAGGATTAGCACGAATTAATGGAATCGATATTGATGCAGAAGGCGTGGAAACGAACATCATCATGTTTTCTATTGCAAGATCCGGATTGGATGCAGACGAATTTATCAAAAAACTGCACGGACATGAGATTTTGGCAAATTCTGCTGGCCCGTATAGAATCAGGTTTGTTACACACAGAGGGATAGCCACAGAAGATATAGACACAGCAATTGAAGCGATAAAGAGAATTTTTGCTGAAGTAAAAGTTAGAGTGTAAAAGTTTAGTGCAGCACATCACAATATTGTGATGTGTTTTTTGGGTTAAGAAATGATCATTGTCTATATCGTGGGAATGAAGATATTGGATTATGTTGCCGGACCAAGGAACAAGAGGTTCTAAAGCTGCAGATGCAACAGAACGCTAAGGAGCCGTTGCCCCATAGCTGCGCTTCTGGCATTCTTCTTTAAGTTGATATTTGGTATACATCTGTATACAATAGCATTAGTGTATACAGATGTATACAAAGGAGGGGTTGGCATGAAATATGAAAAAAATGGACATTACGGCGGTCAGCGTGCAAATAGAATGCATCATCGCGGACCAAAAACTTTCCGCAGGGGGCGGGCGATCGCCTTTTTACAGATGATGCAGGTGAAGCGTTCGACCATTAAGCAGCAGTTAGAAGAACCGGAGTTTGATTCTGTTCGTCAAATCTTGGTCGGTGAATTAAAAGCTATTGATATGGTGATCAACGAATTCATTCAGTTGTTTGACATCCACGAGAGCGAAGCGTCGGACAGACCTTTGGAAAAAGATGATGAGAAAGGAATCGAATCCAATGAAACAAATTAACCATTACATCGATACTGTTTTTCACAATTCAGATCCGATTTTAGAAGAGGTTATTTTGTCAATAAAAGAAAAAGGCATGCCTTCTATTTCAGTATCTCCTTCTTCCGGAAAGCTTCTTACGATGCTTGTATCGATAGCAGGGGCTAAAAACATATTGGAAATTGGAGCTCTTGGGGGCTATAGCGGAATTTGCCTTGCTAGAGGTTTCGGCAAGGAAGGAAGATTGACTTCTTTGGAATTAGAAGAGAAATACGCAGATTTGGCCCATAGCAATCTAATTAAAGCCGGCTTTAACGACCAGGTTTCTTATATGACTGGACCTGCATTGGATAGCCTTGAAGCATTGGCCGCTGACCATCAACGGTTTGACTTTTTCTTTATCGACGCAGACAAAAGTAATTATAAAAATTACCTGGAATACTGCATTAAATTAGCTGAGCCGGGTGCTTTGATTGTGGCCGATAATGTCCTTGCAGGCGGAAGCGTGGCCAATGGTGATACAAAGCCCAAGCGTTACACCGAGTATATGAGAAAATTTAATGAAACTGTCGCAAGCCATCCCCAATTGGAAGCATTGCTCATTCCGATCGGTGACGGAATGGTGGTTTCCAAAGTCAAAGAATAACAAAGTTGGCCCTCAGGAATCATTCAAACTCTTTTGTTTTACAAAGAAAAATGAATCATCCATTATAAAAGGGAAAGCCAGCAGCTTAAATTTCTGGTTTTAATAAATCGTAGAATGGAACTGTATGATGACGATAAATGAAGATAATCAAGTAAAAGACTATATCCGGCAGGGGACCCAGACTTTTAAAAAAGCGAATCTTGCGTTATTTGCCGCGGCATTCATTACGTTTGCCAACTTATATATGACACAGCCCATCATGCCTATTTTTACAAAGGAATTCAACGTAACACCGACAATGGCAAGTCTGTCTTTGTCATTGACTACACTCTCACTTGCATTTGGATTGCTTATTTTCGGATCACTTTCTGAAGCTTGGGGAAGAAAAAACATCATGTCTGTCTGCATTATCATTACAACCGTTTTAACTGTGGTGATATCATTCTCCCCAACTTTTGAGCTTCATCTGATACTTAGGGTGATTCAAGGTTTTACGTTTGCCGGAATCCCCTCCATTGCCATGGCTTACTTGGGAGAAGAGATAGAAGGGAATAGTGTCGGTGCTGCGATGGGCCTGTATATCAGCGGAAATACGATTGGAGGACTTTCAGGAAGGGTCATCATGGGAACCATGACAGATCTATTTTCCTGGCAAACAGGGATGGTCCTTTTGGGAGTAATCAGCTTGATTGCAGGCATCTATTTTATTTGGGCTCTTCCACCATCAAAACATTTTCAACCACAGCCATTAAAATTAAAAAGTCTTTTTGGAACGCTTATTTCCCATGTGAAAAATCCGGTACTGATATCGCTGTTTTTGATCGCTTTTTTCCTGATGGGCGGTTTTGTCACCATTTATAATTATCTGGGGTTTAAGCTGGCGGAGCCTCCCTATCATTTAAGTATGACGATCATTGGATGGTTGTTTATCGTTTACCTTGTGGGGACATTCAGTTCCGCCTGGTTTGGCATGCTGGGTGATAAATTTGGCCGACCGCTGTTTATCATTATAGGCACGCTTCTCATGCTGGTGGGCGTTGTGTTGACACTTCCCACTTCTCTATTTTATAAGATCATTGGAATTGTCGTGTTGACGTTCGGTTTTTTCGGTGCTCATTCTGTTGCCAGCGGGTTGGTGAGCCGCCATGCCACGCACGATATCGCCCAGGCATCGTCACTCTACTTGTTTGCCTATTATATGGGCTCCAGCTTCGGGGGATCGGCAGGAGGGATATTTTGGTCCCGTTATGGCTGGAATGGGGTGGTAAGTTTCACAATTGTCCTGTTGGTTGTTTCAGTTTTCTTGGCGTTAAAAGTAAAAATATCATCTGGAAGGGATAGCGCAAATGTATGATCCGACCCATTTTGAAAATTTAAAAGTGGCATTTGAAAATCGCATATATGATCTGGATAATATCGACGGCTTAATTACAATTGTTAATAGGGCGGACCTCACGGATTATGCCGTTCTTTCCAGGAAGTTTTCCATACAATTCGCGTTAACCGGCCAGTTGGATGTAACAGCGGAAGTCGTCTTGACTGCTTCTCTGGAAGATTTAGCCGGAGAAATTCTTGAAATGCCGGCTGCAACCCCTGGTTGTTCTCTTGTACTACGCTTTTATAAGCGTATTCATGAAGTGCCCGTGCAATGCGGAAAGATCGAGAAGGCCCTGTACGCTGTTTGGGAAAATGATATTGAACTGTCGCAAACACTGAGCTTCGAATACGGGGAAGAACTTTCCGGTTACCTGGATCAGATAGAAGTAAAATTCAAGACGAAAATAAGCGAGAATAATATGAGGGAAATTGTCCCATTTTTGGAGCATGTTTTGAAAAGTCTGGAACTGCTGAATGGAATTTAACGAGAATCTTTAAAGTCCAAACGCGGAATGCTAAGTATAGGCAAATACGAGGAGGCAAAGCGTTGAAAAATAATAACGACCAGACCAGCGAAGGGTTGAACCAAATATTGGAAATCATCAATGCGAAAGGTGATAAACGGGAGTTAAAAGAGATTGTGGAAAGTCGTGCTGATGAACCGGAAAAGAATGATTCTCCAGCAACAAATTGAAATTTCGTCAGACGCAGGTACCAACTCGTTGTATTGCAATTAAACAAACTTAATGAATCGGAAAACTTTTAAAAAAACATTTGACAACGAAAAAGTCCCGTGCTAGACTTCTATTTAACAATTAAGCAAACCAATTGAATATTTTCTTATCAAGAGTGGTGGAAGGATCTGGCCTGATGACACCCGGCAACCTTAAGTTTGATACTTAAACGGTGCTAATTCCAGCTGAGCGTTTTGCTCGGAAAGATAAGAGGAGATTTAAGATATACCCTCTCATCTTTTCATGAGAGGTTTTTTTATTGTAGTGATAGAAGATCGTATAAAATTAACTCACGTTTTCTATTCAACCAGTATGTGTTATGTGTGACTCCAGGCGCCATTGGCGCAAGGATCGAGTCAAATCGCGCGGGGGCTGAGGAACTGCCTCCTTGCAATCCGTTATTGTGCATTTATATCAAAAATAAATAAGCAGATTCTTATCAAGAGAGGCGGAGGGACTGGCCCGATGATGCCCGGCAACCATTAAGCATATTTGCTTGCTTAATAAGGTGCTAATTCCTGCAGGAGGCATTCCTGGAAGATAAGAAGAGAAAATCGAAAAAATTAATCGGCTCTCTTCTTAGGAAGAGAGCTTTTTTATTTACTGAACAGGGGGAAATTGAAATGACGACATCTGTAAAAAACACAACGTATGACCTTGAAACATTAGCACTACACGGGGGTCAGGCCCCGGATCCAACTACCGGATCAAGGGCGGTTCCGATTTACCAAACGACTTCCTTTGTTTTTCATGATACCGAGCATGCTGAACGGCTATTCGCCTTGGATGAGCCGGGAAACATCTATTCCCGCATTGGCAATCCGACAGTGGATGTATTCGAAAAAAGGTTGGCTTTGCTTGAAGATGGCGTAGCGGCTGTGGCCACATCATCAGGAATGTCAGCCATTACGTTATCCATCTTGAGCTTGGCAAGTGCCGGCGATGAAATTGTAGCGGGAACGAACCTTTATGGCGGTACATATAACCTTTTTGCTGTCACACTTCCACGCTACGGAATTAATGTGAAATTCGTTGATCCAACCGATCCGGAAAACTTCAAAGCAGCTATTACTGATAAAACTAAAGCCGTTTACGGTGAAATCATTGGAAATCCTGGCCTGCAAGTGCTGGATGTTGAAGCAGTAGCAGAAGTTGCACATGAAGCAGGAGTACCGCTGATCATCGATAATACATTTGCAACTCCGCATGTATGTAAACCGCTTCAGCTCGGAGCAGATATCGTTGTCCACTCAGCTACGAAATGGATCGGGGGGCACGGAACGTCCATTGGAGGCGTCATTGTTGACGGAGGCCGCTTTAACTGGAATACAGAAAAATTTCCTGAATTCACAGAACCTGATGCGAGCTACAATGGAATTCGATATGCAGTTGATTTCGGAACATTGGCGTTTATCACAAAAGTCAGGGTTCAATTACTTCGTGATTTTGGCGCAGCATTAAGCCCGCAAAATGCCTTCCAGCTTATTCAGGGGCTTGAAACATTGCATTTACGTGTAGAACGTCATAACGGAAATGCTGCTAAGCTTGCGGAATACCTGGAAAATCATCCGGCAGTGGAATGGGTATCCTACCCTGGACTTGAAAGCCACCCATCCCATGAACTGGCGAAAAGAATTCTTAATAACGGTTTTGGCTCCATCATTGTATTTGGCATCAAGGGCGGAAAAGAGGCAGGAAAAGATTTGATCAACAACGTTTCATTGTGGTCACATGTGGCCAATGTTGGTGACGCGAAATCGCTCATTATCCACCCGGCTTCCACAACGCATCAGCAACTGACCAAAGAACAACTGGAAGAAACAGGTGTGAGCGAATCGCTTGTCCGCTTGTCGGTTGGAATTGAATCTCTGCGTGATATTCAAAACGATCTCAATCAAGCGTTGGCAAAGGCAACAGGTATTGGTGCCGAAGAAGAACAGACCATTGTGATCAATGATGAGGGAATCATCCGCTGGGCCTTAAACTCCGCAACGGAACGAGTATTGGAAAATGGTCAGGAAATCAACCGCCAAAAAACATTGGCAATCGTTGGCTTAAGCGGAAAAGAGGCAAGGCCTAGTTACCGTTTGGCTCGGAAAATGCAAAGACTTGGCTACAAAATTATTCCTGTAAACCCAAGAGAGACAGAGATTTTGGGAGAAAAAGCTTATCCCGATCTAAAAAGCATTCCTTTCCAGATTGACGTTGTTCAAGTATTCAGAAGTCCTGAAGCAGCGATTGGTGTTGCCAAAGAGGCTGTAGAAGTGAAGCCGAAAGTTTTTTGGCTCCAAGAAGGAGTCATATCTCCTGAGGCAGCAGAAATAGCACAAGATGCTGGAATTCCGGTTATCCATAATAGATGTACGTATAAAGAGGCACAGAGATTACGTGGAACAATCTCAACATATGCATGTGAGATTTAAGGGAAAAAGAGAAGGGGAATACAACAATGAAAAAACTTTCATCAATTTTAGCACTCAGCATTTTAGGCCTTGTTTTATTAGTAACCACCGGTTGTTCCTCCAGTGCGAAATCTGAAGGAAAGCCGGAAAAAATCAGATTGGACTACGCTTACTACTCGCCAACAAGCCTGGTATTGAAAAAATTCGGCTTCTTGGAAGATGAGTTTAAAGATGACGGCATTAAGATTGAGTGGACATTAAGCCAAGGCAGTAATAAAGCCTTGGAATTCCTAAACAGCAACAGTGTTGATTTCGGATCAGCCGCAGGAGCTGCCACATTGATTTCAAAGGCTAAAGGAGCGCCGATTAAAAACGTTTATATCGCTAACAAGCCTGAATGGACTGCGCTGGTAACAACAGCGGATTCCAAAGTTAAATCAGTAAAAGATCTAAAAGGGAAAAAAGTGGCAGCGACCCTTGGAACAGATCCTTATATTTTCTTGCTTCGTGCTTTAGATAAAGAAGGTGTGTCAGTTGATGATGTGGAGATTGTTAACCTGCAGCATAGTGACGGAGCGACTTCACTGACAAATGGATCGGTAGATGCATGGGCAGGTCTTGACCCTCATATGGCTCGCTTGGAAATTGAATCAGGAGCCGAACTGTTCTACCGCAATCCTGATTTTAATACTTACGGATTTTTAAATGTACGGGAAGATTTTGCTGAAAAACATCCTGAATATGTAGAGCGTGTGATCAAAGCATACGAGAAGGCAAGACAATGGGTGCTTGATAACCCTGAAGAAGCTGTAAAACTATTGGCGGAAGAGGCGAGCATCCCAGAGGATGTGGCACGTATTCAGCTTGAACGCAACGATTTTTCAGAGCCTTTACCAGGAGATGTTCAAAAAGAAGCGCTTGTAGAAGCGGGTAAAATTTTACAAGAAAGTGATGTTATCGATTCAGGAGCCGATCTTGAAGAGTTGACTTCAAAATTAATTGATCCGTCATTTGCAAAAGAAGCAATTGAAGGCAAATAAACTCGGGTAGGAGCGAAGTAAAATGGCAAAGCATGAAGGTGAATTAGCGTCCGTACTTGTTACAGAAAGAACGTTGGAAAAGAAAAAGGTTCGGACAAAAAAGAGAAATTTTCAGCCGTTCATACTTGGAAGTTTACTGCCAATCATTCTTGTATTGTCGTGGGAAGTGTTAAGCCGCCAGGGGGTTTTTCCGTCGTATCAACTCCCGGCCCCTTCGGCGATATTGGCAACCATTCAAAAAATGGCGCAGGACGGTTCCTTATGGGGGCACGTCGGCATCACCACCTATCGCGTATTCTTGGGATTTGTATTAGGAACGGCTGTAGCGGTGGTTTTAGGTTCATTTGTCGGTTTTTACAAAAAGGCTGAGTATCTTTTTGACCCGATGATCCAGGCTTTCCGTTCGATCCCATCATTGGCGTGGGTTCCATTGTTCATCTTGTGGATGGGAATTGGAGAACCTTCCAAAGTAACGATGATCGCAGTCGGTGTCTTTTTCCCTGTATATTTAAATATCGTCAGTGGAATCGCAGGTGTCGACAGAAAATTGATAGAAGTTGGAAAAATGTATGGATTAAGTACATTTCAGCTTGTCACCAGAGTGATTTTGCCAGCTTCACTCCCTTCCTTTCTTGTTGGACTGCGAAGCGGTTTAGGCCTAGGCTGGATGTTCGTTGTCGCTTCGGAATTGATGGGGGCAAGTCAGGGATTGGGTTATTTGCTAGTTCTTGGACAAAATACACTTTCCCCAGAAACGATCATCGCAAGTATCATCTTGTTCGCCGTCATTGGAAAGTTGACTGACTGGATTCTTAAGGTAATTGAAACACGTACATTGCATTGGCAGGACCGGCTTGTGAAGTCGTAATTCGGAGGGGAATAAGATGGGCTTGGAATTGAAAAATGTCAGTCGGACATTCGCTGGAAAAACAGCGGTCCGGAATATCACTCTATCTGCAAAGCCAGGTGAAATTATCGGAATACTTGGTACGAGCGGCTGCGGAAAGAGCACGTTATTGAGGGCGATTTCCGGGTTGGATAATGAGTATGACGGGGAAATCGTGATAAACGGCCAAACGTCAAAAGAAGTGCATGATGCAACGGGCTTTATTTTTCAAGAGCCGCGGCTGTTTCCCTGGATCACCGTGCTGGAAAATGTCATTTTCGGATTGAAAGGCAAAAAGGAAGACAAAATCAGCCTTGGAAAACGATACTTGGAAGATGTCGGCTTAGGAGGATGCGAAGATCTTTATCCAAGGCAATTATCTGGCGGAATGGCACAACGTGTTGCAATCGCTCGCGCTCTCGTCACATCACCGGAAATCCTGTTACTGGATGAGCCTTTCAGTGCATTGGATGCTTTTACAAAAATGCAGCTACAAGACTTGCTGCTTGATATTTGGAAAGAGCATAAGACGACAATCGTACTGGTCACGCATGACATCGATGAAGCAACATATTTATGCGATCGTGTCGTTATCCTTCGAGGCCAGCCGGGAGAAATTGCCAAGGAACTGACAGTAGATGAAAGCCGGCCCAGGTCAAGAGGAAGCAATGTATTGGCAGAACTTAAAACAGAGATATTGGAGAGTCTAGATTTGAATAAAGCGGGCAAAACCCTGATTTCTTCGTAATGGAGGTATAGATGATGGCAGTATTAGAAAGGGAGATTATCGAATCAATTCCGGGGACATATAATCTGGAAAACTATGATGCGCTACGACATACATTTTCATGGGATGACGCTGCCAAGGAACTAAGTTTTGCGAAGACCGGAAAACTCAATGCTGCCTATGAAACGATTGACCGGCATGTTGACGAAGGCAACGGCGAAAAAGTGGCTCTTCATTATATCAACGGTGACGAAAGGCGTTCACTGACATTTAAAGAAGTGAAAGAAAAAACAGATCATTACGCGAGAGTTTTAAAGAGTCATGGAGTTAAAAAAGGAGATAGGGTTTTTGTCTTTCTCCCGAAAACTCCTGAATGCTACATTTCCATTTTGGCCATTATCAAGATCGGTGCCATTGCCGGTCCTTTGTTTGAAGCTTTCATGGAAGAGGCCGTCAAAGACCGGATCAATGACTGCAAGGGGACTGTACTGATTACAGACAATGAGATGGTCAAACGTGTTCCGCAAAAAGAAATATCTTCGCTTCAAACGATTTTGGATGTCGAAGACATTGAAAATACAATTATTGATGGTAAAAACGATTGCGACTTGGTCGAGTGGGTGGATCCGGAAGATGGCATGCTCATTCATTATACGAGCGGATCGACTGGCAAGCCCAAAGGCGTGTTGCACGCACATCGCGTTGTGAGCCATCACTACGTATCAGGCAAGTGGGTGCTTGATGTGAAAGATGACGATGTCTATTGGTGCACGTCCCATCCCGGCTGGGTGACTGGGAGCGTATACGGCCTTTTTGCTCCATGGTTGAATCGGGCAACAATCGTCATTCAAGGAGGCCGGTTCAAAGCTGAAAACTGGTACCAACTCATTCATGAATTTAAGGTGACGATCTGGTACAGTGCACCGACTGCTTTCAGAATGCTGCTTTCACAAGGCGACGTCATTAAAAACTATGATCTTTCCTCATTGCGCCATGTGCTTAGTGTCGGCGAGCCCTTAAATCCTGAAGTAATCTACTGGGCATGGGAGCAGTTGGGTGTCCGCATCCATGACACGTGGTGGATGACCGAAACAGGCGGACACTTAATCGTCAATTTGCCGGCAGAGACGATTAAACCAGGTTCCATGGGACGTCCGTTCCCTGGCATTACAGTCGGCATATTGGATGAAGATGGCCAAGAGCTGCCGAGGGGCTCTGTAGGGCAGCTGGCGATTCGCACGCCGTGGCCCGGATTGATGAAGGAGATCTGGGGCAACAAGGATAGATTTGACGCTTATTTCAGATATGAAGGATGGTATGTATCTGGGGACCTGGCTTATCAGGATGAAGATGGATATGTGTTCTTCCAAAGCCGAGATGATGACATGATCAATTCTGCCGGTGAACGGATCGGGCCTTTTGAAGTTGAAAGCAAATTAATTGAGCATCCTGCAGTGGCCGAGGCAGGAGTAATCGGGAAGCCGGATCCCATCCGTGGTGAATTGGTGAAAGCTTTTATTACATTGAGACCAGGGTTTTCTGAATCGAAAGAACTGCTTGAGGAAATCCGTGTGTTTGTGAGAAACAACTTGGCTGCCCACGCTGCACCAAGGGAAATAGAAGTATTGAAGGAACTGCCAAAGACAGTGATAAGCGGAAAGATTTTACGCAGACAATTAAAAGAATGGGAGATTCAAAGAGCAGAGTCTGATAGATTTATGAGAAATGGGGGAAATTAGATTGACAGCGGCGACATTGACCCAGAGTAAAATCGGTGGAATTCATGCAATACCAGAGCTTGCACCTCAATGGAAAAAGTTGAACTTGGCGGAAATCTTAAAAAGAAGAGCCGCATTTGTTTCTATAAGCCAGAATAAATGCCTCTACGAGAGCGACGGGGCTCTCGGACACGAAAATCACCGCCAGCGCGGTAGCTTGCCGGCAACGATCAAAACGTTGAAGGCTGCAAGGAAAGCAAGCAATTTTGTTTCATTCAATTGGATCGGTTACAATATTTATCGTGGAAATGATCCTCAAAATATTTTCGACAAAGTCCAATACGAGACATGGGTTGCAGGTTTGGATGTAACGGAAGAAAAAATCAAAAGAGACAATGAGTTGGTTGATGAATTACAGGAACTGGTTGAGCCGGATGATCTCCAATTTCATGAATGTGCATTGCAGACCGCTTTTATCGGCACGCCCTTTCCGCTCGAATTAGCCAGGAAAAGGGTGGAGGTCATCGTATTTACAGGTGTCCACCTCGATTGGTGCATAGAAGGAAATGTCCGTCTGGCGCGTGACAACGGCTATTTGCCGATTGTAATCGGAGATGCGACAGGATGTGAAAAGCCAGAGCAGGAAGCAGCTGCCATGGAGCGGATCAATAGTATTTTTGCACCTGTCATATCATCCAATGACTTTGTGAAGTATCTTGAACACCCCATCTGAGAGGAGGCTGGAAAATATGTTTGAAGTTAAAGCATACTCCGGAAATAAGCAGGAAGACTATCAATTGCTGCTGAAGCAATTAGATGCTTTATTGGACGGTGAAACGGACGAAACAGCATTGCTGGCCAATGCATCAGCACTATTAAATCAGTTTTTGGATAAAGTGAATTGGGTCGGCTTTTATGTGTGGAAAAATGATGAGCTTGTACTTGGTCCATTCCAGGGATTGCCGGCATGTACGCGAATTGCTTATGGGAAGGGCGTTTGCGGTGCTGCTGTAAAAGAAAAGAAAACACAACGGGTGGCAGATGTTCATCAGTTTCCTGGACATATCGCATGTGATGCAGCAAGCCGGTCGGAAATTGTCATCCCTATTATCGTAAATGGAAACATTTACGGGGTACTTGATATCGATAGCCCGATCACAGACCGATTTGACCACATTGATCAGAAATATCTTGAAGAATTTGTGAAAATTGTTGAGGATGTTTTAAAATAAATCGTTTAACATGGAGCTGACTAGACGACTAGAGGCCCTTTGTTCCATTTGAATGGATGGAGCAAAGGGCCTTTTTTTATCAAATGGCTATTGAGAAGAGTGGAAGAATAGACTCTATGCCGAAGTAAACAATTTTTTCAAAACCAGAAATATCATGCGAAAGGGCTAAAAACCATTATATTTTAACTTTTTTCTTTCCGATTTGAGGTGATTATGGTGAAAGATGGAGCATATCCAAACAAGGAAATATTCAGTTTACCAGATTTATATTTTTTCAAGTGGTGTGATCTAAAGTATGGGATTAATCGGGGTATCTACAATACAATCGATGCGCTCCTGCATGAAAAAGGTTATACAGATGTGTATGAGAGAAGGTTCATTTTGACCAGGTTTCTTGAACATTCATTGAAGCAGAATCTGTATGACGAAAAGATAAATGCTATAAAGTTTGGACGGGGAAACTTAACAATAAAAGTAAATGAGTTTGTAGAGGAGCACGCCTAGTCATTTATAAAAACATACAAAGGAGAGGATGCTTTATGACCAAAAAAAGAATATATCTTAATGCTTTCGAAATGAATTGTGTCGGACATCAGTCACCCGGCTTATGGAGACATCCAGAAGATCAATCTGAGCGGTATAAAGATCTTAACTATTGGGTTGATCTTGCAAAAACCTTGGAAAAAGGATGCTTCGATGGAATGTTCATTGCAGATGTCATCGGTATTTATGATGTGTATGGCGATGATAAGGCGACGACTCTCAGGGAAGCAACGCAGGTTCCTGTAAATGATCCGATGATGCTTGTTTCGGCGATGGCACATGCTACCGAGCATATAGGGTTCGGTATTACATGCTCAACGACATTCGAACATCCTTATACATTCGCCAGAAGAATGTCGACGTTGGATCATTTGACAAAAGGACGCATCGCGTGGAATATTGTCACTTCCTATTTGGAGAGCGGTACAAAAAATATTGATATTGGGGACAAATTCCAACATAGTGAACGATATGCCATCGCTGATGAGTATATGGAAGTCTGCTATAAACTATGGGAAGGCAGCTGGGAAGAGGATGCGGTCCAAAGGGATAAAGATGGGGGTATCTTTACCGATCCGGATAAGGTACATGGGATAGAACACCATGGAAAATATTTTGATGTACCAGGCATCCATTTATGTGAACCATCGCCCCAAAGGACTCCCGTTTTATATCAAGCGGGCGGATCGCCCACTGGCAGGAAGTTTGCAGCAAAGCATGCGGAATGTACCTTTGTTTCTGGACCGGCCCAAGGCCCGATAGCATCTTATGTCAAGGATTTGAGGAAGCTTGCGGAATATGAAGGCAGAGATCCGGAAAGCATAAAAATATTCGCCTTGATGACGCCAATTGTGGGCCGGACTGAGGAAGAAGCATGGAGGAAATATGATGAGCTTACTAAATATATCAGCTATGATGGAGCATTGGCTTTAGTAGGCGGTTGGACCGGCATCGACTTTTCCGGGTATCATCCTGATGATGAAATAGAATACATTGAAACAAATGCCATAAAGTCATGGTTAAAAATGCTGACTGCGTCAAAGCCTGATAAAAAATGGACAGTTAGGGAACTTGCAAATTTTGTAGGAGTAGGCGGGATGGGGCCCGTAGCTGTCGGCACCCCTGAGCAAATTGCGGATACATTAGAAATGTGGGTGGAAGAAACAGATATTGATGGATTCAATCTCGCATATGCTTTGGCACCTGGAACTTTCAAGGATTTTGTTGAACTTGTCACACCTGAGCTCCAAAGAAGAGGAGTTTTAAAAAAGGAATATGCCGAAGGGACCTTTCGGGAAAAATTATTCGGTAAAGGAAATGCACGTTTACCGGAAGAACATCCTGGAACGGGGTATCGAAGAAATGTTATGCATGTGTGATGGGAGTAGAAAAATCCGGACAATCTCATTTGTTAATTAAGTATATTTTCGTTCAATCGGCTTGATTTCGGAGGCGGCACCTCGGTCGACTAAAATCCATCAGGTTTATTTAATTCTCTACTTTTCGGAAAATACATCAATTCGCCCTTTCAAAACGATTGACTTCGCTATGGCTTACAGATTATATTGTTTCTTATATATCTCCAAATAAGAAGGAGAAGGCATATGAAAAACAATAATATGACTTTAACGATTTTACTTACAAATCTTTTTATAGCCTTTTTAGGAATCGGGCTAGTTATTCCAGTGCTGCCGACCATCATGAACGAATTGAATTTATCGGGATCTGTTGTGGGGAACCTTGTTGCGGCTTTCGCTGTGATGCAGTTGATCACATCCCCGATTGCCGGCCGCTGGGCGGACAAATTTGGACGCAAAAAAATGATTGTTTCCGGTTTGTTCATTTTCAGTCTTTCCGAATTGCTATTCGGGCTTGGCAAAACAGTGGAAGTTCTCTTTGCTTCACGTTTACTTGGTGGTATAAGTGCAGCTTTTATCATGCCTGCTGTTACGGCATTTATTGCGGATATTACAACTATGGAAACGAGACCGAAAGCACTTGGCTATATGTCGGCCGCCATATCGACCGGTTTTATTATCGGGCCCGGACTTGGTGGGTTTTTAGCTGAAATCTCGACGCGCCTTCCGTTCTTTACAGCTGCAGTATTTGCCTTGATAGCAGCAGTTTTATCAATGGTCACTCTTCGCGAGCCAGAGCGGAATATGGAAGAAGCAGCGACGGGTCAAAAAGCCGGAATCAAACGCATTTTTATTCCGATGTATTTCTACGCTTTCCTGATTATTTTAATAACGGCTTTCGGTTTGGCCGCCTTTGAGTCATTGTTTTCCCTGTTTGTCGACCACAAATTCTCCTTTACTCCCAAGGATATCGCAATTGTCATTACGGGAGGGGCCATAGTCGGGGCGGTTGCACAGGTCTTATTTTTCGATCGTTTGACGAAATACCTTGGAGAGATCGGACTGATCCGTTACTGTCTGATCCTTTCAGTCATACTCGTATTTCTCATGACAACAGTCAATTCATATATGCACATCCTTATTGTCACATTTATCATCTTTGTCGGCTTTGATCTGATTCGCCCGGCAGTTACATCCTATTTATCCAAAATTGCCGGCGATGAGCAGGGATTTGTGGGCGGGATGAACTCAATGTTCACAAGCATTGGAAATGTCTTGGGTCCTGTTGTAGGAGGAATCTTATTTGATGTTGATTTAGACTATCCGTTTTATTTTTCAGCGATCTTCTTACTGGTAGGTGTCGTGATTGCATTTGTTTGGAAAAAACCTGCGAATTTATAAGTGCTCCTGTCAAGGCGGCAGGAGCACTTTTCTTATCTAAATCAGAGGGAGAGTTGAGAAGCTAGTTTACGTACACCAAGGGGATTTGTGGGTTGACAGTGTGGGATTTGAACTGACAAGCGGCGCAGAAACAGTAAAACAGTAAATGAAAAAAGTGAAATTGACCTGATTATTCAGTATTCAACAAAGATTACGCCGGAACTTTCAAAGATACTTCTAAATCTATTGTAAATCTATTGGATAAAATGCCAATAAAAACAGATATACAGATTGAAATGAAGGACAGTTCATTTGTCTGAAGGGAAGCAATATTATTTCGAACATCGGATGGTCCGGTGTTGAAAAGAGTTTGAAACAAGTAATTTTGTTGAGTATTTCAATGTTTATTCCCACAAACAGAGGCGTGCCTCTGTTTTGTTATGCAAAATCAAAAAATGCCTTCTCCACAGTTCTTTGACATCTTCCTGACATCTATTCATGATATAGTGAATGGATTAGCAGCTTTATTCTCAAAGGATGTTGGTGGTGGAGAATGAAAACTATATTAATTGTAGAAGATGAATATCCCATCAATCAGGTTCTAAAAGTATATTTAAGAAAAGCGAATTTTGATACCGAGTCTGCTTCAAGCGGGCTAGAAGCATTGGAAAAGTTCGAAATAGCCAAACCCGATCTTGTGCTGTTGGACGTCATGCTTCCGGAATTGAGCGGCTGGGAAGTTTTACAGGAAATCAGAAGAAAGAGCGATTGCCCCGTCATTATGTTGACGGCACTCGGAGATGTGAATTACAGACTGGACGGTTTAAATAAAGGGGCTGATGACTATATTTCCAAGCCGTTTGTGGGGGAGGAGGTTGTTGCAAGGGTGAAAGCAGTGTTGCGAAGGACTGAGAAAAACGGCAATCCGGTCAAACGGTATGGAGGATTGGAGATCGATTTACAGGGCCACCGTGTGGAATTGAATGGGAAATCAATCCAGTTGACGCCCCGGGACTTATCGCTGCTGATTTTTCTTGCAAAGTATCCAAATCAAACGTTCACAAGGGATCAACTGATAGAAAAAGTGTGGGGATGGGAATATGAAGGCAGCGACCGTGCGGTAGACCTATCCATCAAACGATTAAGGAAGTCGCTGAAGGATTGGCCTGCTGAACATGGGGAAATTCGAACACTCCGGGGATTGGGGTATCAGCTTAGTGTCCGGCATGTATAAAAAAAAGATACCGCTGCAACGGTATTGGACAACCAGGTATTTGCTCACTATCTTAATCGGCCTGATCATTATGGCTGTCGTTTCGGCTCTATGGATCCGGCATACGACATTGGAAAATCGGCTGCATATGATGGAGTTTATGGCTGCAGAAACCGCAAACAGGTTGGTGGCCAATGAGGAACCGGTTATTCCTCCATTGAATGAGGTCCCCGGTCTGTTTTCAGAACGTGGACATCTAATGGATATGGAGAGCAGTCCTTCCATCTATATTGCTGACTTAAGAGGAAACGTCCTGGCCAATAATCGCCCGCAAAGTTCTTTAAAACAGTTTGATTTATCCTTACTTAATCATTCGAAAGAAGTGATAAAACTTTCGGAAGGAAAAGAGCACGAGCCTTTTTATGTTGTGAAGAAGCCGATAGAGTTTGATTCTGTATCACTTGGATGGGTTGTGATCACTGAGACGGAAGCCAACCTGACAAAAGTGAATCAAGAATATCAGCAGCTTACCATCATGATTGTCACTCTTGCTCTCCTTGGCTGGGGAGCCGTCTATATTTTATCAAGGAAATTATCCAAACCGATCAAAGAAGTATCAAAAGCTGCCGAACAGGTACGGAAAGGCAATTATGAAGTAGATCTTCCAAGTGATGCAAAGGCGGAAGAAGTGGATGAATTGATCCATTCTTTTAAAGAAATGTCCCAGCAGCTGCAAAGGCTTGAAACGATCCGTACAGAATTGCTTGCAGGGGTTACCCACGAATTGAAGACGCCTGTCACTTCAATTAGCGGACTTTTGCAGGCTATTGATGAGGAGGTCGTAAACGGGGAAGAGGCAAGGGAGTTTTTGAAAATTACTTTAAAAGAAACGGCAAAAATGAGAACAATGGTGGAAGATTTATTGGCTTTCAATTCGTTTGCGGCCAACGCTGTTCCTTTAAAGATGGAAAAACATTCAATCAATAAGCTTGTAACAGATTCGGTGTACCAATGGGAGGCTGGGCAGACGGTTGACGGGCTGACTGTTGAAGTGAAATTGTTTCATAATGACGCTATTATCCATGTTGATGCTGTACGACTGCAGCAAATCATGACAAACCTTTTGAATAACGCCAAGCAGTCAATTGTTCCCCCGGGAAAAATCGAAGTTGGAATCACGGAATCTGCAGAAACACTTCAGATTGATATCAGGGATACTGGTGAAGGGATTCCAAAAGAAGAGCAGACGCTTATTTTTGAACGGTTTTATCGAGGCCATGGGAAAAAATATAAAGTTGGAGGCCTTGGACTAGGACTCCCTTTCAGCAAAATGATGGCACAGGCAATGAATGGAGATTTAGAGTTGATTGAAAGTACACCTTTGGGGACTGTCTTCCGGATCAGACTTCCGAAAATAGATTAGGTTTTTGATGTTACTGCCGTTTTTGCGGCAGTTTTTTTTATGTGAAAAAGTTTACCTGACATCTGTCTGACACACTGACCTTTTATAGTTACATATAAGAAGCAATGATGGAAGGGTGAGAAAGTATGTTCAAGCGGTTTTTATCCATGTTCACCGCGGCAGTTATGGGGGCGGCCATCACGTTAGCGTCAGTCCAATATTTTGGTTCAGCCAACCAGACGGATCCGCCGGACGAAACTGCAACAAATACCAATGCGCAAAAGGTTGCGGCGAGTTCGAATTCAATTGCTGACATCGTTGAGCAGTCATCCAAAGCAATTGTCGGTGTTGTCAATAAGAAAAATCAAACGGACAGGTTCCAACTTTCAAAGGCGGTAACCTCAGGAACAGGATCTGGGGTCATTTATAAAAAAACGGAAAAAGAAGTTTTTATCTTGACAAACAACCATGTGATTGAAGGAGCCTCGCAAATCAGCATTTCTCTATATAATGGAAAGGAAGTCGAAGCGGAATTAATTGGAACGGATGCCTTAACAGATATTGCAGTATTAAGAATTAAAGGCAATTATGATATTACGCCACTTCAGATTGGTGATTCTACCAAGCTTCGTGCTGGAGATCGAGTCATTGCCATCGGAAACCCGCTGGGACTTGACTTGTCAAGGACAGTAACGCAGGGGATTGTCAGTGCGGTCAATCGTACGATTGAAGTCACAACTTCAGCGGGTGATTGGGATCTTGATGTCATCCAGACGGATGCCGCAATCAATCCGGGGAACAGCGGAGGAGCATTGATTAATGACTCTGGAGAGCTTGTTGGGATTAACAGTTTGAAAATTTCGGAGAACGGTGTTGAAGGATTGGGATTTGCCATCCCGATTAATGAAGTTACAACGATTGCTGAAGAAATCATTAAAAACGGCCAGGTGGTCCGGCCATATTTGGGAGTGAGTGTTGTCAGCCTGGATAAAATCCCACCCGTTTATTTACAGGGTCTACCAGAAACGGTAACAGAAGGAGTCATGGTTGCTTCCATTGATGAAAATTCGGAAATCGCAAAAGCTGGGTTAAGAGTCCAGGACGTTATCGTATCCATCAATGGAAAGTCCATTAAAGATGAAGGCGGCCTTCGGAAATTTTTATATACAAAGCTTTCCGTTGGTGATCAGGTTACGGTGAAGGTTTACCGTAAAGGTGAAAAAAAGACTTTTACCGTGAAACTGGAAAGCAATAAAACGTAAAAGAGAAACCAGGAGATGGAACATTCTCCTGGTTTCTTATATTTAAGAAAGCAAAGTTTGAAATTTGTAAATGCTGTTCAATGGTCCGAAGGGGTATTTTGATTCACATTATATAAAAAATAGGGTTTTAATATTTCGTTTCTCTTTGAATCGAAGTCACAAGATTCTTGGGAATAGGCAAACTTGATGGGCAGTAGGTATACTGTCCACAGCGTTTTTCCTTATATACCAAGCTTCACTGCAGAACCCGGTGAACGGCAAGCTAATGGAAAGTCGTTTGACTCATTCCATGTGCTCAAAAATTAAATTATTTCGTTTATTCTATTAATTTTATACCGTTATATTGTTTGTCTTTACTGAATAATGTTGTAAAAAGCAGTAATGAAAAAGGAGGGGATGATCATCTTAAAATCACTCACTAACTTTTTCGACCGAATGGTGCAGAGGTTTTTGCCGGATGCTTTTTTGTTTGCTGTCATATTAACGCTTGTCGTCTTTTTAATGGGAATTCTTTTTACAGGCAGTACACCTATTCAAATGGTCGAATACTGGGGGAATGGTTTTTGGGATTTGCTGGCTTTTGCCATGCAGATGTCACTGATTGTTGTGACAGGTTATGTTTTAGCAAACACGCCCATTATTAAAAAAGGATTAGTGGTAATAAGCGCGCTCGCCAAAACTCCTGCACGAGCGATTATGTTAGTCACATTTACCGCTACAGTCGCTTCTTTAATTAACTATGGATTTGGACTTGTCGTTGGTGCTTTAATTGCCATTCAAGTTGCCAAACGGGTCCCGTCTCTTGACTATCGTTTATTGGTCGCGAGTGCATATAGCGGATTTTTAGTATGGCATGGGGGTTTATCAGGATCGATTCCGTTACTTATTGCAACTCCCGATCATTTTTTGGAAGAGACGATAGGGACCATTTCAGTTACAGAAACGATATTTAGCGGCTTTAACTTGTTTATTGTATTTGTATTGTTAATCTCCTTGCCGCTTCTAAACCGTTTGATGCTGAAATCAAGAGAAGGTTTGGAAGTTACCCATCCCAAGAACTGGGAAGCTGGTTCTATTGAGGAAACAGTGGAGGAGCCAGCGGAAAATTTGACCCCGTCAGACAGATTGGAGAATAGCCAAATTATATCGATATTAATCGGCTTGTTCGGAATCGCTTATATTGTTTATCATTTTGTAACGAATGGTTTTGACTTAAATATTAATATCGTGAACTTTATTATGCTCTTCTTAGGAATTATTTTACATCGGACCCCGCGACGGTTTTTGGTCAGTGTTAATGATGCCGTTAAAAATGTTGGCGGCATTATCGTGCAGTTTCCGTTTTATGCAGGGATTATGGGGATGATGGTTGCTTCAGGGTTATCTGAAAGTATGTCATTATGGTTTGTCAACATTTCCACTGAATTCACTTATCCACTATTTACATTTATCAGTGCAGGTATTGTTAACTTTTTTGTACCATCTGGCGGTGGTCAATGGGCTGTGCAAGGTCCCATTATGATACCAGCAGGAATTGAAATCGGTGTTGATTCGGCAAAGACAGCTATGGCAGTCGCGTGGGGAGATGCTTGGACCAATATGATCCAGCCGTTTTGGGCATTGCCATTGCTCGCGATCGCTGGGCTTAGAGTGCGAGACATCATGGGTTTTTGCGTCATCATTTTAATTTACAGCTTTTTCCCAATAGCAATAGGTCTATTATTCTTATAATAAAACCCCAATTTGAAGTGATTTATGAAATTAGACAGTTATTCATCAGGCGTGAACCCGATATTGTATTGGGCTCATGCCTTTTTATTTTGCCTTATTCCGGTTCTTGTTCTAGGTAAAATATCTATCCATTATGAACTGGAAAAGGCGATAATGGAGAGGATCACGCCCTTGCCATGTATCCGACACGAGAAATGTGGGATAAAGGAATAACCATCGCCAGTGCCAGTGACCACCCTCCTACCCCGGACTATCGACCAATGAACGCGATAGAAACTAGGGTTACTAGAAACAGGCCTTATCCGCAAGAACAAGATACTGATATGGTTCATAATGCTGAGCAGGCTCTTACTGTAGAGGAAATGCTGCAGTCATACACAAAAAATGTTGCTTATCAAATTTTCCGCGAAGAGGACTAGGGTTCCCTAATGGTTGGAAAGAAGGCAGATATGGTAGTTCTTGGTGAGGATATCACCAAAGTAGACCCTAAAGATATTTCTGAAACTTCAATTGCTTATACGATTGTTGATGGGAAGGTTGTATATAAAGCGAAATGAAAGCCGTACCATAAAAACAACAAATCCGAAACTAAAAATAAATGTATGGATACTTACCAGTGTTTAAGCTTTGATTCTTACGAAATAAAATTTTAAAAAGGACTGCCTGCAAGATTAGGCTAGTCCCTTTTTTCCTGTTTTTGTTTTTATTTCAGCCGGTGATGCATTTAATAAGTTTTTCATGCAATGCAATAATGAAGTGTTTTAATCGATATTGGTTAATTTTTCGTTGATATGTATCATTATTTCAATCCTAAAGAATTCGGTTTCTATGTCAAAGGTTCACAGGAGGGACATCAGGTGAATGGATTCTATTAAGTCAATTGATATTTATTTAAAATCAAATCTAATTTTTGACTTAATTCGATCGTCTTTTTATTATTTAATCCTTTGGTAGTGCCGTTGATAATCATTTCTCTCCTCAAATAATGGATCTCATCCAGCAATGTTTGCTTTATTTTATTGTTTGGCATTTTCTCCATCTCATTAATTCTCCTTTGTAGTTTTAATTAACTGTGCAGCTGGGGAATTTGATGAAGAAGCTACACAGGAAAACCAAGAATAAATGGAGATAAAAAGTAGAGGAAGGGTCCCTCCCGGCATCATTAGGATAAATTGATTATACCATATGTTGTTGTGTGTAATCTACACATATACAATATATAGTTGAAAATATTTGGAAAAAAGGAGATTTATTGTAAGGGGTTTCGAGGTTTCAATAGGATTACAATAAACCTGGGACCATTAATACAATCTATGAGACACCCCAGTAATTCAAGGAAAATTTCTGTGATGTAAAATTAAGTGAAAAGGTCTCCGATGCGAGGCCTTTTGCATGTTTTCCAATAGTGGGCTGGACAATTATAAAGGAAATCCTGTATAATTTTATTTAGTTTCACGAAATAATTAATTAGGGAGAATGTTAAATGGAGCCTCACAGGCAGTTTTTTTGGGAGTATGCAGTGATGTATCGCCCATATATTAATCAATTAAATGAGCAATTGTCTCCTTTCCGTCTGTCAGTTCCCTTATGGTCCATCATGCATTTGTTGTTTCATGATGGACCTCATACAATTGGCGGCATCTCAAATCGGCAAAATGTCGAGAAGCCAACAATAACTAAAATGGTGCAGAGGCTGGTGGAGCTTGATATCGTTGAGGCTCAGCCCGGGAGTGACAGGAGGACAAGGATTATTCAATTGACAGACCATGGAACAGAAGTTTTCGGGCAAGTTCGGGAAAAAATCAGCAGCTATCAGGAATCTTTAGTGAAAGACATATCTGAAAAGGAACTACGGTCAGCTGCCCTTGTTTTACGCAAAATTTCCCGTCATTTTTAATAAAAGGATGGTTTGATGCAAAAAGAAAAACTTTGGACAAAGGATTTCATATCCATATCGGTAGTGAACTTTGTAATGATGCTGTCAATGTACTTATTGCTTGTAATTATGGCAACGTATGCGACTGAACATTACGATGCCTCCGCCAGTACAGCGGGATTGGTTGCAAGTATCTTTATTTTGGGTGCTTTAACTGGACGTTTATATGCAGGAAAACAAATTGAACGTCTGGGAAGTAAAAAAATGTTAATTGCTGGAATTGTTTTCTTCGTTATTATCACAGTTGGCTATTTCATTTCCGCTGGTATTTATTTCTTGGTCCTTATCCGTTTTTTACATGGAATTGGAGTTGGCCTGGCAACAACGGCAACCGGTACGATTGTAGCGCAAATCATACCGCGAAGCAGAAACGGGGAAGGCATTGGCTACTTTAGTTTAAGTGTAGTATTGGCAACTGCTATCGGCCCATTCGTGGGGCTTACTCTAATCAAATATTCAGGTTATACGAGCGTTTTTATCTTTTCTCTTCTTATGGGGATTATCAGCTTCATCATTGCGCTTCCAGTTAAAGCGCCAAGTGTTGAAAACGCAGCAAGCCCTGACACTAGAGGATTCAAGCTTTCAAACTTTTTAGAGATGCGGGCATTACCCATCTCTCTGGTTATGTTGATTGTGGGCCTGGCTTATTCAGGAATCCTGTCTTTTATCACTTCCTACGCCAAAGAAATGAACTTGATGGCAGCAAGCAGCTACTATTTTCTTGTTTATGCCGTCATTGTTTTTATTTCACGGCCATTTACCGGTAGACTGATGGATGGTAAAGGCGGTAATAGCGTTGCCTATCCCGCATTGATTTTATTTGCGATTGGAATGTTCATACTCAGTGAAGCTAACACCAATTTTTCCTTTTTACTAGCGGCCGCGATCATTGGATTGGGTTACGGCAATTTCCAATCATGCACTCAGGCCCTGGCTATTAAAGTGACACCCCCACATCGGATGGGATTGGCCAATTCAACGTATTTCATCTGTATGGATCTAGGTCTTGGACTTGGGCCTTTCGCATTGGGATATCTCGTTCCAATCCTTGGATTTAAAGGTTTATATTCCTCATAGATCATAGTAATTCTGGCTGGGATCGCTGCTTATTATCTATTGCACGGAAGAAAGGATAAGGAAAACTCTCCGTCATTTAATCCGGCCAGCTCCAAGTAACTGCAAGCATTCTCGGAATTTGATCAGTTCCGCGAATGCTTTTTTAATTAAAACAATGATAAACTGGTGATACGTAAAATCAATGAATAGGTGTACAGGTGTCGGAAGTAAAAGGGACTTGGTTGATTAGGCGATGAATACCTAATTAATAGCTTTATGGAGTAATCAAAAGAAGAGAAGAAGGTGAATGACATGTCATTGGAAAGTGTAAAAACTCATTTAGAACAATGGAACCGGCAAAATGATGTAATGGAGTTCGAAACAACTAGTGCGACAGTCGATCAAGCAGCTGAAGCAATCGGCGTTACCCCTGCGCGGATAGCCAAAACGCTCTCTTTCAGAGCAGAAGAGGATCAGGCAATCCTGATTGTTGCTGCGGGAGATACCAAGATTGATAATAAGAAGTTTCGTCACCTATTCAATTTCAAAGCCCGTATGCTTTCCCCGGAAGAAGTATTGGCACAGACAGGACATGCCGTTGGCGGTGTTTGCCCATTTGGACTGGCCAATGATTTAAAGGTATATTTGGATATTTCACTGAAGCGCTTTGACACAGTCTTTCCTGCGTGCGGCAGTACAAATTCGGCCATTGAACTGACTTGCGATGAATTATATGAATACTCGTCCGCTATTACATGGGTGGATGTCTGCAAAGGCTGGGAAGAGGAAAAACAGGCGGAGGAAGCGGCTATTGGCCGTCAATCTTGATAAAAATGGAGGTTTCCCATTCACTGAGATGGGAAATTTCTACTTTAGAAGGGAAGCAGCCGGTTCATTTATAAAATGGGGTTATCTATATCAACTATTTGAATATTGACTGTTTATTTAACATTTGGTAAATTTAAACTGACTTGTTGGGACTTTTGTTATGGCCAGTTGTTGGCGGGTGCCCCGCAAGTTTTTATTTTTAAAAAACATTTATGTAAACGCATACAAAGGAGGGGGTTGGGGATGAAAGAGGAACAAAGATTTATAAAAACTCTTGGGAACAGAGATGTCCTTTCGTTGGCCTTCGGTGCCATGATCGGGTGGGGCTGGGTGGTCACAGCTGGGCTTTGGATTACGGAAGCTGGTTCTTTAGGTGCTATTCTTGCCTTTTTGATCGGCGGGATGCTTGTCGTTTTTGTAGGACTTACCTATGCAGAACTGGCTGCGGCTCTTCCATTGGCGGGAGGGGAGCTGATATACAGCTTTAAAGCAATGGGCAGAATCGCTTCGTTTGTCACCACTTGGGCTATCATACTTGGATATGTATCCGTTGTAGCGTTTGAAGCGGTGGCACTTCCGACTGTTTTTGAATACTTGATTCCTGGGTATAGCAAAGGCCATTTATATACGATTGCCGATTGGGATGTCACGATCACCTGGGCAGGAGTTGGAATTATAGGATCTATTATTATTGCCTGGATCAATTACCGCGGAATCAAGTTTTCAACCATCATAAACTTTATTTTGACCTTATTGATTATTATTGCCGGCATATTACTAATTACAGGAAGTACGATCTCCGGGAATATGGAGAATATGCAGCCTTTATTTGAAAAAGGAATGGGAGGGCTTTTAACGGTTGTAATCATGACGCCATTCATGTTTGTCGGATTTGACGTCATTCCTCAGGCAGCGGAGGAAATCAACCTTCCTCCAAAAAGGATAGGCTCTCTTTTAATCTTTTCAGTCTTTTTGGCCATCCTCTGGTATGTTTCCGTCATCTTTGGAGTGTCCAGGGTGTTGAATCCGTCTGAAATCGCAGGTTCCAATCTGGTCACTGCTGATGCGATGGCCAAAGCATTTGGCGGCAGCCAATTGATGGGGAATATTCTGGTGCTGGGAGGAATCGGTGGTATTCTGACAAGCTGGATCGGTTTCTATGTCGGAGGAAGCCGCGCCATTTATGCGCTTGCAAAAGCGGGAATGCTTCCAAAGTCACTGGGCGAGCTGCATCCAAAATATAACACACCACATAAAGCGATACTCCTTATAGCTATACTATCTACGGCTGCTCCTCTTCTGGGGCGTCCAGCTCTTGTGTGGTTTGTTGATGCTGGAGGATTTGGCCTTGTCATCGCTTGGTTCATGGTTTCAGCATCTTTTATCATTTTGCGAAAAAAAGAACCGGGAATGGCACGCCCATTCCGTCTTCAGGGCGGTACTTCTATCGGGTGGATTGCGGTGGTTATGTCCATCGGCGTAGGCATTTTATATTTACCGGGCATGCCATCGGCCTTGGTCTGGCCATATGAGTGGCTGATCGTATTTGCATGGACCATTTTGGGGATCGCTTTCTATAAGATGTCCGTATCTAAGTATGGTAAGGAATTCGCGGATCAGCATTTGAATGGTGAAATTGCGCGTGTTGTAAATTATGAGAATACGGAAGAACAGCAGGCACGGTAGAAAGACTTAAAGTTGAAGTAATAGAGAATATTCATGAAGATACGGACCAAGCGGTCGTTTATGTAGTGAACAATGGCATTGAGGCATGCGGAGGTGAACTTTGGTTTAGCGGCTGTGCATGAACTAATGATATGGCAGAGATTCCGTGCGCTATCGGCTATGATACGAAAGACGGGTACTCAAGGGAGTCGAAAAGGCTAAGGAATATTTTAGGAAAAAGCATAAATAAGCGTTATTAATAATAAGCAGGAATAAAAATTGGTTTCAGATCACCAATTTTTCATTCCTGTTTTTGTATGTATATAATTTGAACTAGACATCGTTGTTTTTTTATTAGCAAAAAATGACAAGTGGTTGAAGGGGTTTCAGCTAATTCGCTCGCTGATGAAAGCTCCAAAGCCATTTCGAGTGTTCCTTCGTAATTCAATTACCAAAAGGGCTCTCAAAAGCATTTCATGAGGGCTGGTATAAAAGAAAACCAGTGAAATCAATCGGCTTATGATGTATGTTGAATTTTTCCAAATTCGGGTTAAAGCAGATACCTCAAATTTAAATTATAATAAAACCATCAATCAGTGAGGAAATTTTCCATGGTTTTTGTACTTATTGCACTTGCAGCTGTTATAAACCTTGTATTTTATCGGAAAAAAATAAATTTAAACACCGGGTTTATGGCGGTTGTCATGACATTGGGCATTATCAATTTCGGTGTTCTTCATTTGTCTGTTAACCATTCTTTTATAACTATTGTTTTCTATTATGTGACTTTTATCATTTGGGTTACGTTTTGGATGAATATCCTTGCAGCACTTTCTAATCATTCTTTTGCTGAAAGGCATATTCGTTCTGAAATCAACCGTTTCACGATTGGAACATGGATTGCCGGTACTTCCATATTTATTGTTTTAACGTACATTTATGGTATAGCCGGTCACGGTTGGGTGAACGTGCTTGCGCTTTTGAATGTTGTCCTTTGGTTAAGTTATCTCGGAATGTCCTTTTACACTATCCGAATTGGACTCAGGAAATGGAAACATACCATTTTGTCCGGGAATCTTTTTTTGACAACAGTTAGTACACAGTCCGTTGCAATTATGCTGCGGACTGTTTTTCCGGGATTCAATGTAGGCTTAATCTTAATAATCATCAGCTTGAGACTCATTTTTTACATGATCAGCTTTTTATTGATCATCAGCCATTTCTCAATCCGCCACTGGAATGCAATGAATTGCATTTTTCACGGTGCTTTATCTATCACCTGCGTGGCTTTGCTGTATAATGATATAATCCTAAATATCCATGCCCTTGCTTTTTGGTCAGTGGTTTTTGCCGTGTTTATGATTGTGGAAATGATGGAGCTTATCATTTTGTTTGCTATGCTGAAAAAACATCATTTTATGGAAGTCTTATTCAAAAGCAATATTTCACATTGGAGCCGTTTGTTTACTTTCGGGATGTTTTATACCTTCACTTCTATGCTTGAATTTAAGCAGGGGATCGTGGAATCAGTAAAAAATGGCTTTCTATCATTTTTATTTATCACTATTTTATTATTATTATTGATAGAGCTAGTATCTTTAGGAATTTCATTATACCGTAAAGCTTCTAAGCCGGAAGCAGGCCGGATGCCGGCAGGATAATATTTGAAAGGGGCTGTCATCATGCTGACAGTTGAGCATTTACATAAGTCATATGGGGATAAAATTCTTTTTGAGGACATAAACTGCACCATCCAAGACCGGGAGCGGATTGGACTAATTGGCATAAATGGCACGGGCAAATCAAGCTTTTTAAAAATTATTGCCGGCATTGAGGCACCGGATCAGGGGGAAATCAATCATGCCAAGGATTACAGAATTGAATATTTGGCACAGGATCCGGTTCTTGATGCTGATTTAACGGTTATAGAGCAAATCTATTATGGAGAAGCGGATATTATGAAGGCGATGCGCCAATATGAACAGGCACTTGAAAGGCTGGAACGTGAGCCGGAAAGTGAAAAGGTGCAAGCGTTTCTGTTTTCCATGCAGCAGAAAATGGATGAACTGGAGGCTTGGGATGCCAGTGCCCAAGCGAAAACCATTCTGACAAAGCTCGGTATCAAGCATTTTAATCAAAAGGTTGGTTCTTTATCTGGAGGTCAGAAGAAGCGCGTGGCCATTGCAAAAGCTTTGATTCAGCCTGCCAATCTGTTGATTCTTGATGAGCCGACGAACCATCTTGACAATGGAACGATTGAATGGTTGGAAAAATATTTGGCAAGCTACCCAGGTGCCCTGTTACTTGTAACTCATGACCGCTACTTCCTTAATCGTGTGACTAACCGAATCTATGAGTTGGATAACGGACAATTATATGCCTATGAAGGAAATTATGAACTTTTTCTTGAAAAGAAGGCGGAGCGTGAAGCCGAAGAACGGGCAAACGAGCAAAAACACGCAAATACACTCAGAAGGGAATTGGCCTGGCTGCAGCGCGGTGCGCGGGCCCGTTCCACAAAACAAAAGGCTCGTATTGAACGGATTGAAGTGATGCAGGACCACAAATTCAATACAAAAAAAGAGGAAGCAGCTTTCCAGGTTGGAACAAGCAGGCTCGGTAAAAAGGTCATTGAACTGAAGGGAATAGAAAAAAGCCTTGATGGCAGAGAGCTGATCAGCTCTTTTGATTATTTGCTTAAACCAGGTGACAAGATTGGAATTATTGGCCCCAATGGTGCTGGAAAAACGACACTATTAAATATCATGGTCAAGCGGATCAAGCCGGATGCCGGAGATATTGAAACGGGTGAAACCGTTAAAATTGGCTACTACACACAAGGGGATGAGGAGTTGGATGACGATCAGCGTGTCATCGATTATATAAAAGAGACAGCTCATGTCATCCATACAAAAAATGGAGATTTCATTACAGCTGAACAGATGCTGGAGCGCTTCCTCTTTACCCGGTCAGCTCAGTGGACATACATCCGAAAGCTTTCCGGAGGAGAAAAGCGGAGGCTTTATTTGCTGAAAGTGCTCATGACAGAGCCAAATGTGCTTTTCTTGGATGAGCCGACCAATGATTTGGATACACAAACCCTTGGGGTTCTGGAGGAGTATCTGGAAAATTTCCCTGGAGTCGTTGTCGCTGTTTCGCATGACCGTTACTTCCTTGACCGTGTAGTGGACCGTCTGCTAGTTTTTCAGGGTGGCGGCATAATTGCGGAATTTTTCGGCAATTACTCCGAGTATCTGGAAGATGTTCCGCAGGTATCACAATCTTCAACAGTGGAAAAACCGTTGCCGGACAAACCGAAAACGGAAACCAAAAAGCCAATTAAGTTAAGCTATAAAGATCAAAGGGAATGGGAAGTCATCGAAGAAGAGATTGCTGCCCTTGAAGAAAAAATCGAACAGCTTGGCAAACAGATTGTTGAGGCAGGAAGCGATTCGATGAAAGTACAGGAACTTTTTCAGGAACAGCAGGAGACGGAAGCAGCACTGGAAAAGAAAATGGAGCGCTGGGAAGAACTATCGTTGATGATTGAAGAGATTGAGAATAGCCGGACTTGAAAAAGAGCCGGTGGAACATGAAATGTTAAGTTCCACCGGCTTTTTTAGAATCGAAGTCAGGAAGAAACCGATTCTTTTATTTTTTTACTTTTTTCTGCTTGAGGCTTCCAAATAATAGAGAAAATTAGAGCGAGAAGCCCTAGTGCTCCCGATAGATAAAATGCTCCTCCAATCCCGGCGTAAGAGTTTAACATACCTCCTAAAAACGGTCCGACAAACATGCCGACTGCATAAAGCGCCTGGTAAACCCCCATGGCCGTTGCTCTTTTTTGTTGAGGAATCGTTTCAATCGCCATCGCCAAAAGAACCGGATAAAGAAGACCTAATGAAAATCCATTTAATCCTTGTAATATACAAAGCATCAGCTTTGTTTTTACGAACGGTATCAAAACGGTAAACAGAGCAACGGATCCAAATGCACTTTGTAGAGTCCTCCACTTGCCGAGGCGAGGGACAAACCATTTACCGGTTAAAATGGTTGAGACCGCATGCGGAACCATGAAGGAAATGACAATAAGACTGATTTGATTTGCTTCAAACCCAATTTTCAAGGCGTAGTCAGAAGTGAATCCAAACATTGTTGTGAAGAGGATACCGTGAGCAACGATGGACAGCGCCGATACTTTCAACAGGACCGGTTCCAAAAAGACGGAAGACAAAGCCATTAGTTGGATTGGCTCTCTATCTATTTTATCCGGCGATTCAAAGATGAACATGGAAAGAAGCAGGCCGGCTAAGCTAATGATTCCGCCAATCCAAAAAGGGGCGTTCCAACCCCAATAGTCAACGATGGAACCACTGACAACCATCCCGAAAAATTGGGCCAAAACTACGACGAGTGATATGCTTCCCATGGCTCTGGCTATTTGCTGGTCTGAAAAATAACTTGAATATAAGACCGAGAAGACTACCCATGTGGCCGCAGCAAGGCCGGCAATCGAACGGGCTGCAAGAATCCATCCTAAATGATCCGTCGTCGCGAAGATGAGACAGCTGAGTACACTGAGAAACAGCCCCATCACGATAAACGGTTTCCGCCATTTGAGAAGGTCCGAGATGATTCCTACAGGCATTCTAAATAGAAGCTGCATGACTCCATAGCTTCCCAAAACCAAGCCGATAAAGGAATATCTTCCTCCCTGTGACTCGATATATGGGGCTAAAACGGGAACATAAATAAAATGCGAAACCCAGAAGAGAAACGATACAATTAAAAAGAGAAGATTTCCTCGAGTAGCCGGTGACGCATTCAACCGATCACTTCCTAACCAATCTGGGACATGCCAGGATTTTCCCCGGTTGTCCGTTATATTTTTCTCTCTATTAGAACAATTCACAACCTATACTTATTGTAGGTTGTACAATCGAATTAGTAAATCGAAAAAACATCAGCAGTTTGTCCTGCTGATGTTTTAAGGTTAGTCTTCCTCATTCTTCAGTTTCTCTCGCTCTTCCCTTGCTTTATCCCTGACTTCTTCTCTATTTTGATAGCCCTTTTCCCTGAGTTCATCTCTTAAAGGCAAAGCAATACTTGTGACATATTGTCGTAAGGCTCTCCCACGTATACTGGAATTTAGGCTGGACTTATTGGTGCTTCCCAAAAATTTTTCATACGCATAGGGAAGCAGTTCCCTAAAGCGCTCTTCCTCCTGCCGTGTAAGCTTCTTCATCTCGATTTCCTTTTGCAAAAGCGCTTCGACTCTTTCGTTCTGAGACTTCATATAATGGCTGGTGTTCTCGTTTCGCCACTCGAGCCATTGAGAGCGGAGAGCATGGTTTTCTTGTTCAAAAAATTTCTTGAATTCTTGTTGGGAACGGACGGTCGCATATTCGCCTTTCCCCGCTTCAGCGACTTTTTTAAGCGCTTTTTGCCCTTGGTCATCCACATCAAAACCAATAATATTGATAACTGCCTGAATATTGCTTTCCGTCAACTCTTTGGCTGCCTTGACGGGATCCCCATCACATGTCTCGACTCCATCGCTGACGACGTAAATGATATTTTCTACGTTTTCCCCTGACTGCTTTTCCAAATCCGACTTGGATGATTCAATGGCAGCCGCCAAAGGCGTCCATCCGGCAGGAGAAAATTGATCCAATGCTTTTAGGAAGTCTTGCTTGTCATACGGAGCAAAGGGGTATACTTCCTCTATGCTGCTGCAGGAACGTTCTTTGTCTTCGTCACTGCCAGTGCCTTCATGGCCATAAGCCCTCAACGACACATTGACCCCCTCTGGAAGTTCATCCAGAAATGATTTGACAGCATCTTTGGCCATCTTCATTTTTTCCGTACCATCAATCGGAGCTCTCATACTACCGCTTGCATCGAATAAGATTTGAACATTGATTTGTTTTTCTTCAGGTACCTCCATTTGACTCGATTTGCCGTCAGGCTGTTCGGTTGGCCCATCAAAAGAGGTGTCGAAACCTTCGAAAAACTCCATAAAAGGCCGATAATCTTCAGCAATCAATGCAGCAATTCGGGAGTAGTAGTCGAGTCGTTCTTCCCCTTCCGGAAACTGATCGATCAGCTGCTTGACAGCCTTTTCATCATAATTGTTGCCGCTGTACGGACCGGGCTCCAACCGAACCATTTCTTCCGGATTTTCCGTAGCGTATTTCTGATAATCGTCCGTTTTTATTTCCTTCGCTTCCTGTGAAACTTCTTCGCTCCGCTCAACGTCCGGCTCTTGAGACGTCGAAGGAGAACTATCCTCCTCCTTCTTGGACGATTGCGAACAACCTCCCACCATAAGGATGAATAACAGTAACATTAGAAACCAATTTTTTGCCATATAATCCTCCTCGTATTCTTGGATAATTAATTACTATTATATTTAAACTCTATCCTTTTGTAAGGCCTCTGGTAAAAATAGCAATGGTAACGGGAATTACTCTCTACTTTTGAGATTTACTCTTTCACTTTGGAGATTTACTCTCTACTTTTGAGATTTACTCTTCACTTTCGAGAAATACTCTTCACTTTCGAGAAATACTCTCTACTTTCGAGATTTACTCTTCGCTTTCGAGAAATACTCTCTACTTTTGAGATTTACTCTTCACTTTTGAGAAATACTCTCTACTTTTGAGATTTACTCTTCGCTTTTCGAAAAATACTCTTCACTTTCGAGAAATACTCTCTACTTTCGAGATTTACTCTTCGCTTTCGAGAAATACTCTCTACTTTTGAGATTTACTCTTCACTTTTCGAAAAATACTCTTCACTTTCGAGAAATACTCTCTACTTTTGAGATTTACTCTTCACTTTCGAGAAATACTCTTCACTTTTCGAGAAATACTCTTTACTTTTCGAGAAATACTCTCTACTTTTGAGAAATACTCTCTACTTTTGAAAAATACTCTTCACTTTTCGAGAAATACTCTTCACTTTTCGAAAAATACTCTTCACTATAGAAATTTACTCTTCGCTTTTGAGATTTACTCTTCACTTTCGAGAAATACTCTCTACTTTTGAGATTTACTCTTCACTTTCGAGAAATATTCTTCACTTTTGAGATTTACTCTTGCGATCAGCCTTAAGATGTAAGACTTTTTCAAAGTGGAGCGGACTACCGGAATGCTCGGATAGGTCATCTTAGCCTTGGTCCTGAATTATTCTATTTGGAAACTAAGCAAAAAAGAAACCCGGCATCGACCGGGCTTCTTCGATTAAAGAGCTTCTTTTACGTTTTCCGTTTCTGCTTCTTTTTTCGTTGATGGAATTAATAGGTTCAAAATTACTGTGGCAAGAGCCCCAACTGTAATCCCTGATGATAGGATATAATTAGCCCAATCCGGGACAGTACTTAGTACTTCTTTCGGTAAAACAGTCACTGCAGTCGTCATTAAAATCGGTACACCAATTATGATCATATTGCGGTCATCGATATGAATCGGTTGGATTACCTTCATCCCGTTGGTCACAATGGCCACGCAAACGATACCAAATATACCATTGATGACCGGCTCGGGAATACATGTGATGGCTGTTGAAAGCTTTGGAATTAAGCCAAGGAAGACAAGAATAAGCCCGCTCACGATAACAACCATGCGGCTTGCCACACCAGTGATCGCAAGAAGACCGGCGTTGGAAGAGTATCCTGTCATTGGCGTACTTCCGAACAATGAACCGACAAAGCAGCCAAGCCCTTCACCGGCAGAAGCGCGGTTCAGCCGGGGTTCATCCAGTTCTTCTCCTGTAATAGAGGATACGACAAACCATGTTCCGGTTGTTTCCATCAATATAATTAGATAGACAAGGATCATTGTGATGATGGCGTTCATATCAAATACAGGTTTTCCGAATGGAAAAAAAGATGGAAGTGAGAACCAGCTTGCCTCTTTTACCGGAGAAAAATCTATGCTTCCAAAGAAGCTGGCAGTAATGGTTCCGACAATAATGGCTACAATGACGGATACTAGTCTGAAAAAAGTCCCCAATTTCGCCAATCTTCGCCCCAGCAGCATACAAACGACGAGTACACCTGCGGAAACAGAGGCAACAATGACATTATCCCCGATGTTCCCTTCCGCCAGGAAAATATTATTCAGTCCGGTGGGCATCAAGGAAATACCTACAATAATGATGACGGTCCCACCGACAAGAGGCGGAATAATTTTTCTGACTGCCTTAGCGAATATTTTTAATGGGTAGCCAAGAAGAGTAATAATAATAGCGCCGGGAATCAGACTTCCGGCAATGGCACCGAGCCCTAGTTTGCTGCCAATAGCGGCAATAGCACCGATAGGTACATAGGAAGGCCCCTGGACAACAGGCAGCTTGATTCCGGCTCCCGTTTGAATCAATGTAGCCAATCCGGTTGCGAGAAAACACATTTGAACAAAAAAGGATGTGTTTTGAGCGCTTAAAGAGAGCAGTCCAGCGATAATAATTGGTGCTATATATAAATCCATTGCGAGTACATGCTGCAAGCCAAGAACAAAGGCTTTGGGATAACTGACTTTATCGTCTACGCCAATAATGATGCTGCTTTCTGACTTTTTTTCCAATCGTATCGCTCCCTGCTTTTCCATTTTAAAGTTTATTAATGAATTATATATAAAAAGTAATCGCTTGTATATGTGAAATGCGAACATTAACACAAAACATACACAATTAGTTCGTGTTTAACTCAGGGAATTGATTAAAATAAGAATTATGATTTGTGTTGAGGAGGATTTTAAACATGTTGCAGGATAAAGTGCTGCAGGAAGACTGGCTCGTCGCCTGCCGATCACAAGATGTAAAAGAGAAGCCGATCCAGGTCATATTAATGGGAGAGCGCCTGGCGATCTTTAGAAACAGTAATGGCATCCATGCGTTTAAGGATCTTTGCATCCATCGGGGAGCAGCTTTGTCATTGGGAGAGGTTAAAAACGATTGCCTTGTTTGCCCTTATCATGCATGGGAATATGATGAGAGCGGCAACTGTATTAAAATTCCACAGTTACCGGAAGGAAAGCCCATTCCCAAAAAGGCTAAAGCGGTCCGATATGCTTGTGTAGAGAAATATGGTTTCATCTGGGTGAATCTCGCAGGCAATCAGCCGGAATTTTTCCCATATCCTGAAATGGATGGAACCCAATTCCGCAATGTTATTTGGGGACCGCAGGAAGTACAGGCCAAGCCGCCCCGTATCATTGAAAATTTTCTTGATGTCGGTCATCTGGCTGTTGTCCATCAGGGTTACTTAGGAACGGAAACCCATCGTGAAATAGAAAATTATAAAGTTCATCAGAAAGACGGACGAATATATTCTGATGAAATTGCTATTTTTCAACCGGATCCAGACGGCTCAGGACAAGCGAAATATGTTTATTACACCTACGAAATCCTTCGCCCTTTCACCGTGCGTTTTACAAAAAGGGATCGTGAAAATGATACGCTCATGACCATTTTGCTGACTGTCCGCCCCGTGGATGAAGAGACTTCCATTGCCTATGGCATTTTATCATTCAACTATGAAACAGGGTTATCTGATGAGGAGATCGTCGCATTCCAGGATGAAATTTTCTCACAAGACAAGCCAATCGTCCAAAATCAAAAACCTGAAGAACTCCCGCTTGATCTTCAAGTGGAGCTGTCTCTTGTTTCCGACCGTGTAAGCATTGCTTATAGACAGTATTTAAAGGAACTCGGAGTTGTACTAGGAACTGCATAATAATAATAAGCTCCCACTGCTTGTATTTTGCGCGGGAGTTTTTTTATTGTATAGGAAATTAAAAACCGTTTAGGTTCGTTGTTACTTAACATTTATTTGTGCTACGTCCGGCTCCGATGGACAGGACGTCCTAGTGCCGCAGGAGCCACAGGAAGTGGCGGTTTTAGGCGGCCAGGCGCCATCGGCTCGAGGTCATAAGCCTGCGATGAAGCTAATCAGGAAGAATGTGCTCCTGAGCCATAGTTTATTCGAGGAAGCGCAGTTCACCTCGTCGCAAAGCTGCATGAAGTATATTAAAGGAAGTTGCACATGATGTGATTGAAGTTAATTGCTTCCCTATGGTGGCTGAAAAGCTCCCTCATCAAAATTCGACTTGTGCTTGTCGCGTAAGGCTGCACACCTTGCGCTTTTCTTATTTTGCATAAATTTAGCATCAAAGCGAAGCTTCAATTAGATAAGAGATTAAGCCGACTTGGAAAGTCCAGCAATCATATTGCCCCGAATCCTTCAAGCTTTGCCAAAAGAGGCCATACTTCTAGTGCTTGTATCCTTTATGTCTATAAGATTCTCACATAAGATGTTATAGACTTCAAAGGAGGGAGATATCAAATGTCGGTTGAACACTATCATTCATTGTGTCACAGACATATGGGGAGAGCAGTAGAAATTAGAACTCGCGATGGGAGATTCCACAGGGGCATTATTAGGCATGTTTCTCCCCACAGAGTCTATTTAGAGCCGATAGGCCCTAGAAGAGGCGGTTTCGGCTATGGCTTTGGCGGATTTGGATATGGCTGGTGGGGTTTTGGTGCGGGTATTGCCCTGGGCTTTATTGCCGGAATTTCTTTACTTTGGTGGTGGTAGTTATTGCCCAACCCATTATATGAGGGCGGTCCAACTAGCACAATGCTAGTTGGACTGTTTATCTTTTATAAAGATTTGAAAGTATAAAATTTGACCAATCCTTAAATTCAAAAGCTAGTAGGTGTTATCTCTAGCTCCGAGGGACAGGAAGTACTAGTACAAGCGAAGCGACAGGTTGTCGCATCCTGATCCTGCCGAAGCCACAGAGAACTAGGAAAGCTTCGAGAGCGTACATCGCACGAAGGAAAAGCTTCAGCTTTTTCGGGGATGTCGCGAACTGAAGCGGCGACGTGCAGGACGCACTAGTGCCACCGAAGCGACAGGATGTCGCGAACTGAGGCGGCCAGGCCCAATCGGCTCAAGGTCAACAAGCTTCAAAGAAGCACATGTTTCCCTCGTTGCAAAGCTGCATGAAGAAAAAACGGAGATGTTTCTTACGATGTGATTGGAATCAGCTGTTTTACTGTGATGGCTGAGGAACTGCCTCCTCGAATTTCGACTAAGCCTGCACGCCTTGCACTTTTCTAATATGCAAAGCTTACAAATTTTTCAGAATGTATGCTTAGCAGATCTTTGCTTGATAACCCTTTAGATTCCATATATTGATTCACTAAGTAATATCCGACGCAGTAACCTGCCATTTTGGGGTACGAACGCAGGCCATACATTATGTCCTGATGTTTGGCGCTCACTTTCAAAGTACTTCTGTTAGGGTATACCAATCTTCTCCATATTTTCTTCAATTCTTCATTTGAATAGTAGGAGGTCCAGTTGGACATAAATTCCGCTCCAAATCTTTCACGGACAGCATTTTCAGCCATGCCTTCCAAAATAATGGTATCTAGTAATACATATTCTTCTTCGTCTTTATGATATTTGGATAAGCGGCAAGCATGATTATATTCATGCGTAAATAATGACCTGATTTCTGCCTCATTATTTTCTTCAGAGACAAACAGGAATAATTTATCCTTAAAAGCCAGCCCTGACTTCCCGCGAAATTCCTGGTTTAAGATTTCATTAGTTGTATCTGACGGAAAAATAAAAACCGGGATTCTTGGACCTTCCCAAACCTTTTGAAGTTTCATTTTTTCATCTTGTACAATGTCCCATACTTTATTTTCCTTTAATTTTTTTACCGCAAAGCTTCCAGTTTTTTGAGGAGTATACATTCCATGGAAAGTTAAGTAATCATAAATTTCGGAGGCGGAAGCCCCATCAAAATGAATTTTTATCTTTTCACATATTTTTACAGGGTCATCGTATAGATCGGACAACCATCTGTCTGTTCTCATCACGCTCATATCAACCATCCTTATCAGCTCGCCATTTAACATACAGTATGCATTGATCATATATGAGTTGCGCAAAGGTTTTTACCAACATCGCCAGAGTTATGGTTTGGCGGCTTCCCATAAACATCTCTTTTGAATACCATATATCAGATTTCAGATAGGCAGTCTTTACAACAAATGCGGGACTGAAAAGTGAGCAGGAGATTATTAGGCTGCGGAATATTTAAATTCACTGCTTAAACGAACATGGTAAACCGGGAAGAAAGGAGTTGAAATGTCGATGACCATTAGAAAAGCCAGTAGACGCGAGACCCAAAAGATATTGGATTATTCTCTGCAAGTATTAAAAGAAGCAACAATGGGGCATGTAAAACCTAGTAAAGAAAAAGCCAGTGAAATGGTGGCTCCAATTTTGGGTGGAGGGGGATTCTACCTCGTTCATGTTGAAAATAACGTTGTTCAGGGCTGGATTGGTGTAGGAAGTACATTGGACTATCACACAGATGAAATCGTCGGGGTTCTTCCGGAAATATACGTGCTTCCTCAATACCGTAAGCGGGGTATCGCAGAAAAGCTGTGCAATGAAGCATTAAAGCATCTTCAAGAAGAGGGCTTTAAAAGGGTACAGTTAAATGTGTTTGAAGGAAACCCCTCGAAATATCTATGCCAAAAACTCGGCTTTCAAGAAATAGTCATATTAATGGAGAAGAAGTTGGATAACGACAATTAGTCATACAAACACCTCCCATATTTAAAAGAAGTTCCTTAGTCGCTGATCAGAACTTTCTTCTTTTTCTCTGGGGCATTTGCTCCCCTCTTGAATACCATAAAAGAGACTTCAAAAAAAAGGGCGGGAATGAATTGGAGACCACATATTTAAATTGCTTGGCCTTATTCGGGGTTGGAGGTGCTCATCCCGGCGGTCTTAACCTTACAAGAAGGGTTTTATCCAAAGAAAAAATTAATGGTGACTCAAAAATTCTTGATGTCGGTTGTGGTACAGGGCAAACCTCTGCATATATAGCAAAGCAATATGGATGTCATGTAACAGCATTAGATAACAACAGGATCATGTTGGAAAAAGCCGGAAAAAGGTTCCAATCTATGAATCTTCCGGTAGAAATCCAGCATGGCAGCGCTGAAAACCTCCCCTTTCAAAATGATACATTCGATTTCATATTATCCGAATCCGTCACTGCATTTACAGACGTAACAAAAACAGTTCCAGAATATAACCGTGTCTTAAAGGCAAATGGGGTATTACTTGCCATTGAAATGGTTCGAAACACTGATGTTTCCGAGAATCAAATGCAGGAGATCTTGGACTTTTATGGGGTTAAACAATTACTTGATGAACAGGAGTGGCGTACCCATTTTGAAAAAGCTGGATTTAATCACATCGAAATGGAAGAAGTTGAACTCCACCCTGATATTCATAAAATAGAAGTTTCCAATGATTACTCACTTTCAACGCATATTGACCCTTCGTTCTATGAGGTTTTTGAGAAACATCATCATTTGTCGATTGTTTATAAGGATGTTTTAGGCTGTGGTGTATTCAGATGCAGTATTTGAAACTGCCTGTTAAAAACTCTCGCTGTGATGCTCAGCGGGAGTTTTTCCTTTCCTAGAAGTACACTGCCTTTCTCAGTGCATTTCTTTCCGAACTTTTTGACTTTCAGGAAGTGTGTCTGAAAATGAACGTCCCTGAAAGGGAAGGGACCGCAGCTGTTTTAAAGTAGCTTTTACAGGTGGTTGTATAGGAACACCGGAAAAAACAATAAAGTGTTGAAGTGCCTTAAATACACTATTTTGGAGGTGAATATTAAAAAATACATGTGCTAATATGAAGTAAGATAGTTTAATTTTCAGGTGGTGACAGGTAAGTGACTACGATTCTAGTGGCCGACGATGATAGTGCCATTGCGGACTTGGTGACCTTGCATATCGAAAAGGAAGGATATCAAACCATTAAAGCTTTTAACGGAATAGAAGCACTTAAGGCCATACAATCTCAACATATCGACTTGGCCATATTGGATATCATGATGCCGGAAATGGATGGATATGAGGTTGTTAAAAAGTTAAGGGAGCAACATCATCTTCCAGTGATTTTTTTAAGCGCCAAGGCATCTGATTTGGATAAAATAACCGGTCTTGTCATGGGGGCAGATGATTACATGGTAAAGCCGTTCAATCCAATGGAACTTGTAGCCCGAGTGAATGCCCAGCTTCGGCGGTCTAAACTGATAGATCAATCCATGGAAAAAAATGAAATCGTATCAGGAGGGTTGGTCATAAATTCAGATGAGCGGACAGTTAAACTATACGGTGAATTAATTGAATTGACTCCAAAGGAATTCGATATTCTTTATCTGTTGGCAAGCTATCCAAATAAGGTATTCAGCACGGAAAACATTTTTCGGAATGTATGGGGTGAATCCTATTTTGGCAACAGTAACACGGTCATGGTACACATTCGGGGGTTGAGAAAGAAGCTGAAAGAAGTTGAAAATAAAAATAAGTTCATTGCAACTGTTTGGGGAATTGGGTACAAGTTCAATGCGTAATATTTTTCGGAGTTTTCGAACCCAGATGATCATCCGTCTTTGTACCAGCATGGCTGCCGCCGGAGGCATTACATACGGACTTTATAAAATTCTTCAGGTTTACTATCAAACAGAGGTGAAGGCAGAAGATTCCCTGGCGCAAATTCGCCGGATGATAGCCAGTATAGGAGATATCAATTTTTTCCTCATCATTTTTATTCCGCTTGCTGTCATGTTTTTCTTTTTTCTGACCAAATCTTATAATTTGTTTTTCAAGGAGATTTCCACAGGAATTCACCAGCTTGCAAACGGTGACTTTAATACCCGCATACATATCAGGACGAATGATGAATTTGGCGATATTGCGAAGGACATTAACAGAGCAGGAGAAAAGCTGAAGGCATCATTGGAGCGAGGAGACTTTGCCGAAAGCAGCAAGGATCAGTTGATTGTCAATTTGGCTCATGATCTGCGTACCCCGCTGACATCTGTATTAGGCTATTTGGACTTGGTTTTAAAGGAGAAAAATCTAAATGAAGACCAAATGAAGCACTACTTGAAAATAGCCCATACGAAATCTGTCAGGTTGGAAAAACTCATTGACGAATTATTCGAAGTGTCGAGGTTAAATTATGGGATGTTAAAAATGGAGAAGGAACCGTTGGATCTCGGAGAATTACTTTTTCAATTGAAAGAGGAATTTTACCCGGTATTTGAAAATAACCGAGTGACAGCCAGAATGAATATCGCTCAGAGATTACAAATATTCGGTGACGGAGAAATGTTGGCCAGGGTATTTGAAAATCTTCTATCAAACGCGGTACGCTACGGGTCTGACGGCGAGTTTATTGACATAAAGGGGTATGTTGAAGAAAGGGATGCTGTCGTGGAAGTGATCAATTATGGAAATTATATCACTCCCGAGAACTTGACGCATATTTTTGATGTCTTTTATACAGGGGACAGGTCCAGATCTGATAATCATGGCAGCACAGGGCTTGGTTTGTTCATTGTCAAAAATATCGTGGAACAGCATCAAGGCACCATCACTGCCAAAAGCGATCCGGTCCATACAACATTTGCAGTGCGCCTCCCTATGAAAACTTAAGAAAAACTTAATAGTATCTTCCCATTTTCTTAAACGTTCTTCCCTACGATGGATTTGTAGGAGGACGATCATATGAAAAAGACAATCTTGGCCATTTTAATTTTACTTTTATTCATTGCAAAATACATAAATTCTGGAGCGGAAATCGACATCGAGGAACCGGATGAAAAAGCGTATGGATCCACCATATCAATTGAAAAGCATCAAATTTACTCAGGGCCCTTATTATTGATCAATCAGGATTATCCGATCCAGGAGTCCGGAATGATGAAAGACATCATTAATTTATCTGAAAATACCTATCTAACACAAGGGTATGGATTGTTGCAGCCAGATATCAGATTATCGGAAAAAGTGGCGGAGGAATTTTCAAGAATGGTCAAAGCCGCGAAAAATGATGGTATCAGCCATTTCATGATTAACAGCGGGTTCCGTACTTTTGATGAACAACATCAGCTGTATCTCGATATGGGATCGGAGTATGCATTGCCAGCGGGATATAGCGAACATAATGCAGGTTTATCTTTGGATATCGGTTCTTCGGGAATGAAAATGGAAAAAGCACCCGAAGGGAAGTGGCTTGAAAAAAACGCGTGGAAATATGGGTTTATCCTTCGGTATCCAAAGGATAAGTCCAAGATTACAGGGATAAAATATGAACCGTGGCATTTTCGATATGTCGGACTGCCGCACAGTGCTATCATTCATCAAGAAAATATGGTTTTGGAACAATACCTGAAGTACGTAAAGGAGAAAAAGAACCTGTTGGTGCGTATCGATGGGGAGGAGTATGATATTTCATTCTATGATTTAACCGGTCAACCCTCCATTCAGGCACGAGTTGGCAGTACGTACGAAATATCAGGTGATAATATGAACGGTGTCATCGTTACAAGTTGGGAATAATGATACATTTTCCAGCTGATAAAAGGGGCCTGTATATATGCCCATTATCCGTTCCGAAACCGGGTGGGTCGATCACTCCGCCAACCTTTCCCTGTATAATACCAGGATTAATATCTCCTTAATGTCTAATGAGGTCAATTTTATTTCTGGCTAATTGGGTGTTTGAACCCAATAATATCACCCCTTGAAATCAAAACGCATGATTGATATCTGGGACTTTGAAAATTCAACGAAAAACGACATGATTCGGTAATTTTTTAAGTTTCTTTAAAAGTTTCTTATCTTTTTTCTTGTAATCTTTTGCTCGCGTGGGTGATAATTGATAATAAGAAGATTTACACAAGGGGAAATGAACTTGACGGATGTGGCAGCATTTTTTCAGAAAAAGGGAGTAAAACGCATCATCATCTTTGGGCTGATTGTATTAATTTTATACAGTCTGAGAAGTATGATCAATTTGATTTTGCTGACTTTTATTTTTTCATATTTAATGAATCGTCTCATAGAATTCACCGCTAAACGGATTCCTGTCCATAGGCGGGTGCTTGTCTTGATTATGTATATCGCAATCGTAGGAATACTCACGTATGGGCTTGTAAAATATTTTCCTATTATTACCGCGGAAGTCAGCCAGTTGATTGTACAGATCACCACCTTCTACTCTCAGCCGCATGAAAATGCCATCTTAAGCTTTATCGAGACAATCATATCCAAAAACCAGATTGCTGCTTATTTGGAAAATGGATTATCGTTCTTGGTAAAATCTTTTACTGATATTAGTAAAACGAGCATTCAAGTGGTTATAGCTTTAATATTGAGCCTGTTTTTCCTGCTGGAAAAACCTCGCTTAAAGGAGTTTACCGCAAAATTCAAAGAAAGCAAATTGGCGCCGTTCTATTTTGAAATTGAATTTTTCGGGAAAAAGTTCACTCGTACCTTCGGGAAAGTCATTGAAGCACAGTTTGTCATTGCTCTAGTTAACACGCTTTTGACTATTATTGCACTCACTATCATGGGCTTTCCGCAATTGTTCGTATTGGCGATCTTAATTTTCTTCCTTGGACTGATACCAGTTGCCGGTGTCATTATCTCCCTGATACCGCTTTGCATGATTGCCTATACGATCGGTGGTTTCATCAAAGTCGTGTACGTTGTGATTGCCATCACTATTATTCATGCAGTGGAGGCATATATCTTGAATCCGAAATTAATGTCGGCAAAAACCGATCTCCCGGTATTTTATACGTTCATTGTCCTGATCTTCTCGCAAAATTTCTTTGGCGTATGGGGATTGATCATTGGAATTCCTGTGTTTGTGTTCCTGTTGGATGTGCTTGAGGTTACGAATAAAGAAACAATAAAGCCACAGATTGAAAAATAAGAAAGGCCTACTTTATTGTAGACCTTTCTCTCTTTTTCATGCTCTATCTTTTTGGCTTTTTTTCACCATAAAACTTTACGATTCCCGGTATCTTCAACGGTTCTGTGATTTTATTATCATGGACCTGAACCTGATAGGATTTCCCGTTATGCACATACTTAAAGATCCCATTGTTGAAATCAGTGCCGATCTCTTTATAAAAGATGCCTTCATAACAGATGTCTCTCATGCAGGAAAAGCTCAGAACATAGTCATCGCCTTCCTTTAACAGGAAACATCGGACTCCTCCTTCAAAGGCGGAATCTTCTTCTGTTTGCACCGTGCGGTCAAAGGATACGATATGAATATCAATGAAGGACATCACTCTCAATAGGACATTCACAAAAGATCCTTTCGTAATCTCTTCCCATCTGTTTTGGGCAGTCTGCCCGATAACAATTTGAGTAATATTATATTTATGTGCAACTTCAGCAATGGCTTTTGCCGTTGGTCGCTTTTCATTATCCATGAGAATGAACTCTTCCGCACCCAATTCATCGGCCAGTTCTTCCCACCGGTCGACATACCCGGATTTCTCTGCGTCGAATTCGTCATATGGAAGCGGATCAACAGTCAAAATATACAAAGGACAATCCAGCATATTTGCTATTTTGGCGCCCCGCCTGATCAATCGTTCTCCATTTGGACCGTAATAAACACAAACGAGAATACTCTCATCCATACGACCCTTTTTATTTTTCACGACGATATTCACCTCAATATCACAATCTGGCCAGCAGTATTTCATTTTGGCCCGTTCATTAAAATAAATACTTCAGTTACCGCAACTTGCTTTTTTACACTTATATTGGAGTAGGTCCACTGTTTTCTAGGTCCCTAAGCTCTGTAAAGTGCAGGTGCCTGTTGTTTAGTGTATAATTTAATAGGTAAAATACTCCCTACTTATTCTAAGTTGAAGTTTTCGCAGTTCCCCATAAAAGTTTTTTCAAAATTATATCACATGATTTAGCAGCAGGTCCTCAATTTGAAAAGATTCCAAAGCACCGGACAAAATTGAACACCTCTCATTCTATCCATTATGAGATCCTTATGGCTTCTCATTATCTCGCTTGTAGGTTGAAGAGTCAAGAGGTGAAAGCTGTTTTTCATTGTAATCCCAATTAAAGGTACTGTATGCATGTCCGTTCTGTCTTGTGTGTACAAGAAGACAATGGTTTATAAAATAAGTTTGCTGCAGAAAATGTAAATAATGAAAGTGAGGTCTTGTTTTGATAACTATGAATTTGGTCATCATGATCCCTTTTCTGGCCGCTGTTCTTATCCCTATTTTATTTAAAAGAAAATCCCCTATACATATAGGCTGGCCTGTATTCCTGGTACCGGCGGCTTTGTTCGTGATTCTTGCCCGTTATGTCCCATCCATAGCAAACGGGGAAACCTATATGAACACGATGAAGTGGATCCCTTCCTTTGGTATTAACTTTACTACATACTTTGATGGACTCAGCTTGATTTTTGGGCTTTTGATCACCGGTATCGGAAGTCTTGTTATCCTCTACTCTATTTACTATTTATCCTCTGAAGAATCTTTGAAGAATTTTTATATCTATTTGCTGCTGTTTATGGGCAGCATGCTGGGTGTTGTATTTTTAGATAATTTAATGGTTTTATATGTATTTTGGGAACTTACAAGCATTTCATCATTCCTGTTGATCGCTTTTTGGTTTCACAGAAAGAGATCGAGGTATGGTGCACAAAAGGCTATGTTAATCACTGTGACTGGTGGACTGGCTATGCTTACAAGTTTTATCATGCTGTATTTGATGACAGGCACAATGAGTATAAGGGAAATCATAACAGATGTTGATATCCATCATCCGTTGTTTATCCCCGCTCTTGTTTTGCTCCTGATAGGAGCCTTCACAAAATCAGCCCAATTTCCGTTCCATATTTGGCTGCCGGATGCGATGGAGGCTCCGACACCGGTCAGTGCTTACTTGCATTCCGCCACGATGGTTAAAGCAGGAATTTATTTGGTTGCACGGTTTACTCCAATTTTTGGAGGAGGCGAACTTTGGTTTTGGCTTGTAACTGGAGTCGGGATTGTAACGCTTTTCTGGGGCTCTTTTACGGCCGTCCGCCAGACTGATCTTAAAGCGCTGCTGGCGTATTCTACCATCAGTCAGTTGGGGCTGATAATGAGCCTTCTCGGAATCGGCTCCATATCCATGCATATGGGGTCAAGCATTGAGGCTGTTGTATTTACACAAGCGACATTTGCCGGGCTATTTCACCTGATCAATCATTCCACATTTAAGGGTGCGCTGTTCATGGTGGTAGGGATTATTGACCACGAAATCGGAACACGGGATATCCGCAGGCTGGGCGGGTTGATGTCTTTCATGCCCGTTTCGTTTACGATTGCGATGATCGGCAGTTTTTCAATGGCCGGGTTACCGCCGTTCAATGGGTTCTTGAGTAAAGAAATGTTTTTTACTGCCGTTTTAAATATATCCCAGCTTGATTTTTTTGCACTTGACACATGGGGCGTCTTGATCCCAGTATTTGCGTGGATAGCAAGCATTTTTACCTTTGTTTATAGCATGATTATCGTTTTTAAAACATTCTTTGGCCCAAGCCGGCTTGAAGTCGGAGACCGCAAGGTGCATGAAGCGCCTGTCGGGATGCTGATTTCACCGAGCATTTTGGCTGCTTTGGTTTTGTCTATTTTCTTCTTTCCGAATATTATTGGGGACTATTTATTACGTCCGGCGATGGCCAGCATTTTTCCGTCGTTAGCTGAAAAAGTTGAATTAGGTCAACACATATCGGTCTGGCACGGTTTTAATATGGAGGTTTTCATGACCATCGGTGTGATTGCCTTCGGGTCTCTCTTTTATAGATACATGAGCGGGTGGAAAGGAATCTTTAAACTTTTTCCAACCTCATGGTCACTTGATACCCTTTATAACAATACCCTGCTGAGGCTGGAGAGCAGTTCCACTGCCTTTACCAGATTCTATATGACAGGAACTCTCCGGGATTATTTCTTATATATTTATCTCTTTTTCATAATAGCCATTGGGGGAGCTTTATTTATGACGGGAGCATTTTCTACTGACCAGATACATTATGCACCTGTCCGCATATATGAATGGGTTCTTGTTCTGGTTATGCTGGCTGCAGGCGTCTCTATCCCGTTTGTAACAACAAGAGTGACGGCCATACTGCTGAATGGAGTCCTTGGCTATGGAATCGCCGCGTTGTTTGTCATATTCCGGGCACCAGATTTAGCCCTTACGCAAATTGTCGTTGAGTCAGTTACCACCGTATTGTTTTTGCTTTGTTTCTATTTTTTACCCAAGTGGAAAAGAGGGGTGGATAAAACTACTCCAAGGATGAAATCGATTAATCTGCTCATCTCGATTTCAGTAGGTGTGATTTTTGTCATGACGGCCCTTTCTGTTCAAAGCGGTAAATTATTCAATACTATTTCCGGGTTTTTTGAAAAAGCCGATGAACTGACCGGCGGAAAGAATATTGTCAATGCAATCTTGGGGGACTTTCGTGCTTTTGATACGATGCTTGAAGTCGTTGTCCTTTTCATCGCGGGAATCGGCGTATTTACATTGACGAAGTTAAAATTGGGGAAAGGGAGAGAAAACGTTGAAGATCAATGATGTCATATTAGAGACGGTAACGAAAATCGTCGTGTTCATTATATTGACTGTCGCGGTGTATTTGTTTTTCTCTGGACATAACAGCCCCGGAGGAGGTTTTATCGGCGGTCTCGTCCTTGCCTCCGCCTTTGTCCTTCTTCTCCTTGCTTTTGATATTGAAACGGTTCAGAAGGGGATTCCCTTTGACTTCAAGCGAGTGGCTGCATTAGGAGTGTTTATTGCAGTGACAACCGGCTTGGGAGCCATTGTTTTTGGCAACCCCTTTTTGACCCAGACTTTTTCTGCTTTTGACCTCCCTTATTTCGGCGAAACCGAATTGGCAACGATCACCATTTTTGAAGCGGGTGTTGCCTTGACGGTTGTGGGTGTAGTTGTTTCAATCATTCTAAGTATAAGTGAGGATTAAGTTTATGGAAATATTAATCACCATTCTGTCCGGCGTCCTTGTTACAGTAGCAACTTATTTAATTCTTTCCAAGGATCTTTTACGTGTCATATTAGGATCAGCTATTTTATCCCATGCTGTTCATCTTCTTTTGATGGTCATGGGAGGGTTGAAAAAAGGTACGGTGCCACTGCTGGGAGAAAAGCCAAATACATATACTGATGCTATTCCTCAGGCTCTTATTTTAACAGCCATCGTCATCAGCTTTGCAGTTACTGCTATTTTTCTTGTCATGGCTTACAGGATGTATCAGGAAACAGGCGTTTCCCGACAGGCTTTGTTAAGGGGGACGAAGAATGAATAATATCATTGTCTTTCCGATGGTTCTTCCGCTTTTAGCCGGGGTTTTTCTTGTTTTTCTCCGAAAGTACATACTATTGCAGCGTTGGATAAGCATAGGGGTCATGGCCTTCGTTGCAGGCATCAGCTTATACATGTTGAATCTTATTCAGGTCAAGGGAATTCTTCGTCTTGATTTTGGTGGATGGCAACCGCCTTTTGGCATCTTGTTCGTGGCAGATTCTTTCTCGGGACTGCTTGTATTGACGACCAGTATTGTAACTGCAATTTGCCTGCTTTACGCTTTCTTTTCCATTGACCGTACCCGAGAAGAAATGTTTTTTTACCCATTTGTATTGTTTATGGTTGCAGGAGTAAATGGATCGTTTTTAACAGGGGACATATTTAATCTGTTTGTTTGTTTTGAAGTGATGTTATTGGCCTCATATATACTGATTTCGCTTGGGGGAACAAAGGTTCAATTGAAAGAATCGGTGATTTATGTAGCGATCAATGTGATTTCCTCCTGGTTTTTCCTTGTAGCAGTGGCTTATCTGTACGGTACAGTCGGAACTTTGAATATGGCGCATTTATCCCAGCGGGTCGCCGAATCTGGGCAAACACCTATCCTGACAGTGATCAGTATTTTATTTTTAATCGTATTCGCTTTGAAGGCAGGCCTGCTTCTTTATTTCTGGCTTCCGGGCTCTTACAGCGCTCCTCCGGCGGCAGTTGCTGCTTTGTTTGGGGCATTATTGACAAAAGTGGGCATTTATTCCTTGTTTCGGATTTTTTCCTTGATTTTTTATCATGAACCGCAAATCACTCATACGCTGATTGGAATCATGGCAGGGTTGACATTGATCGGCGGGAGTCTTGGAGCAATAGCCTATAAGGATATTCGTTTGATTGTTTCCTACAATGTCATCATTGGGGCCGGATTCATTCTTGTGGGGCTTGCTGTTTCTACTCCAGCTGCCATTGAGGGGTCGATTTTTTACCTTATTCATGACATGGTTTCAAAGGCTTTATTGTTCCTGCTGACAGGCACAATGATGATTCTTACCGGTACTGCAAAAATGGGCAGGATGAGTGGACTTATTCGCAATTATCCGATATTGGGCTGGTTATTTTTTATTGTTATGCTGTCACTCGCAGGGATTCCTCCATTAAGTGGATTTTTAGGGAAAGTCCTCATCAGTCAGGGGACGATCGAATCCGGCTCTTATTTTCTGCTGGCCATCTCCTTGATATCGAGTCTCTTCGTGCTGTATTCACTGCTCCGCATTTTCAAACAGTGCTTTTGGGGTGAATCGACAATCAGTGAGGATGAGGAAGTTCCACTTCGAAAAGGCATGCTGATTCCAGGCGTCATGCTTGCTGCTATATCGGTCGGAATCGGTTTAGGGGCGGAACTGTTATCTGGATATGTCCGTGACGCGGCGACAGTTCTTTTGAATCCCGATATTTATATCGAAGGGGTTTTAAAACAGAATGAGCAGTAAGCTTAAAAAGGGGAGGTGGCTGCAAATGCCTGCTCAATTTATACTCAATTTATTTATCGCATTCCTTTGGATGGTCCTTAATGATGAGGACGAGTTAAGATTTTCTACATTCTTTATCGGTTTCTTGGCTGGAATTGTGATTGTGTTTCTTATGCACCGTTTTTTTGGACAGCAGTTCTATCTGCAGCGTTTTTATTATGTTATAAAATTGATATGTATTTTTAACTGGGAACTGTTTCTATCCGCGTTTTTGGTGATGAAGCATATTGTCAGTCGAAAAGTGGATGTGAAACCAGGGATATTTTCTTATAAAACCGAATTAAAAACTGATTGGGAAGTAACCACACTTGCTATGCTTTTGACCTTGACCCCGGGTTCGGTTGTAATGGAGGTTTCCCCGGAAGGTAATGTATTCTACATTCATGCGCTTGATATAGAACGGTATAAAGATACGTTATTACGATCTTTAGGCAAATTCGAAAAAGCAATTATGGAGGTAACTCGATAATGATTGAAATGATGCTGACTACAGCTCTTGTTCTTTTTGCTTTGGCGATAGCTATCGCTCTTTATCGTATCATCAGCGGTCCATCCATTCCTGACCGGGTGGTGGCCATGGATATGATTGTGGTGAACCTCATATCGGGAATTGCTGTCATTTCGGTTTTACTTAAGACAAAAGCCTTTCTTGAAGTGATTCTTATTTTGGGGATTCTTGCATTTATCAGTACCATTGCACTCTCAAAATTTATCGAGAGGGGTGTTATTATTGAACGGAAGCGAAATCGATGAATTCATAGGAGCTTTACTAATTTTAATCGGCGGGATTATTTCTGTGATCAGTGCATTGGGCATTATCCGGTTTCCGGATGTTTATACACGGGCTCACGCAGCGACAAAAAGCACCACTTTGGGGGTGCTGTTGTCATTGGTAGGGGCGTTCATCTATATATGGTTGACGGAAAATTTTATCAGTGTACGGCTCATTCTGGGGATTGTGTTTGTTTTCATCACTGCTCCGGTATCCGGGCATTTAATTATCCGGGCTGCCTACAGGTCAAAAGTAAAAATGGCGGAAGATACGGTTGAGGATGAATTGAAGGCGGTTTTAGACAGTAAAACCTAAGTCTATTAGTCCCAATATAAAATTCCCGCTGCGTGATGGGGATAGACCCGGATATGTCTGCCAAACAATCGGGACCAATATGAGATTCTTAGTTCATCATTCTTAAGAAGAAAATAATTTGATCTGCCTAGTTACCGTTTGGGGGGAATATACATGACAAAAATTATTTTTACAAATGGGAACGTTTATACATTCGATAAAAGTAAGCCGGTGGTTGAATCAGTTGTAGTTGAAAATGGAAAAATTGTGGATTTAGGCTCGGATGAGGACATGATGCTGCAATGGGGAAGAGAGGGCACCGTAATCGTTGATTTAGAGCGGAAAATGGTGACTCCCGGCTTGATCGACAGTCACATGCACCTTTCAGGAGTTGCATTTCAATTTATGGATTTGAATTTGACTGGGGTTACATCCAAAAAAGAGATGCTTGAAAAAATCAGAGAAAGGGCAAATGTGACTCCGCCTGAAAAATGGCTGACAGGTCTTGGTTTTGATGAGAATCTTTTTGATGACGGGGGAATGCCTACGCTCCAAGAACTGGACGAGGTTGCACCACATTGTCCGATTTTTATCAAAAGAATTTGTCACCATGCATTTCTTGTGAACAGCAAAGCGCTCGAAATGGCCAATTATCATCCTTCAATGGAAGTGACGACAGGGGGAAGCGTTGTTCTTGATCCTGATACGAAGAGGCCCACAGGTCTTCTGCTCGAGTCGGCTTCCACTCTGATCACTAGCCATATACCGGAAAAAACGTACGATGAATTGAAGAATGGATTGGCATTGGCGATGGAACACGCTATGCAGCGAGGGTTGACAAGTATTCATACGAATGATCCCCGCTATTTGGGCGGACTTGACCAAACATACAAAATGTATGATGAATTGCTTAATCAGGAGAGAAAAGGCCTGCGTTGCAATCTTTTAATCGATCATCCATTCCTTAATCGTTTGAAGGAAAGAGGGATGCATGCTGGATATGGGAATGACACTCTCCAGATCGGGGCGATAAAAATATTTGCTGATGGTGCGCTCGGGGGAAGGACAGCTCTCCTTTCGGAGCCCTATCTGGATGCGCCGGGTAAGTATGGGGAAGCGATGCATAATCAGGAAACGCTTTTTCAAATGGTCAAAGAGGCGAGAGACCATTCGATGCCGGTTGCCATTCATACAATCGGCGATCAGGCGGTCGAAAATGTACTGCGGGTACTTGATCAATTTCCAAGTGTGAAGCATCGCGACCGTATCATTCACGTATCGCTGCTGAGAGAAGACTTGATCAGGCGCCTTGCCAAACCTACTCTTATCGCCGATATTCAGCCAAGATTCGTTGTCGGGGATTATCCTTGGGTACAGGATAGACTGGGTAAAGAAAGAATTAAATATTTATATGCATGGAAATCTCTATTATCTGCCGGTGTGCTGTGTGCAGGGGGATCGGATGCGCCCGTGGAACCCGTTGACCCGCTGCTTGGGATACATGCGGCTATTACTCAGAGGCATCCGGAGGAAAACCATGATGGCTGGAATAAAAATGAAAAACTGTCCATGCGGGAGGCTTTGGAAGTATTTACAATAGGCGGAGCCTACGCGACGAACGAAGAAGATAGAAAAGGAACAATTGCCCCGGGTAAATTGGCGGATATGACGGTTTACTCGCGGAATTTGTTTGAGATAGAGCATCCGGATAAACTATTGGATACTGAAATTGAGATGACGATCATCGGTGGAGAGATTGTTTATCGGAGGTGACAGGGAGCGGTGTTTCCTTAATTAGAGGACACCGCCCCTGTGGCTTTTTCGTATTATGAAAAATGTTGGGGATTTAAAATAACTTCATAGAATCCAATCGAGCAGGCGGGCGAATTAAACCTTTACAGCAAATGGCCTGGCCAAGTGGAAATTTGATCCTGGTGACAGGGTGTTGGGCAAACCCAGTTGTATAATCCTGCTTTTTTAAGAAAAAATGAAACTTTTCCTATCCTCCCCCAGTATATATGTTTAGAAAATAATTTAAGGAGTGGCTGTAATGGGAATTTTAGCTAGATTTAAAGATATCATGTCAAGCAATATCAACGCTTTATTGGATAAGGCGGAGAATCCGGAGAAAATGATTGACCAGTATATGAGAAACCTAAACAGCGATTTGGGCAAGGTTAAAGCTGAAACAGCTTCCGTCATGGCGGAGGAGCAACGCTCAAAAAGGGCATTGAATGAGTGTTCGGCTGAGATTGAAAAGATGCAGAATTACGCGGTTAAAGCTTTGGAAGCAGGCAATGACGACGATGCTCGGAAGTTTTTGGAGAAGAAGGCCTCCTTGGCTGAAAAAGAAGCGGAATTGCAGCAGGCATACAGTTTGGCAGCTTCCAATGCGGTACGGATGAGGGAGATGCATGACAAGCTTGTTTCTGATATTGGCGAGCTAGAAGCGCGCAGAACGATGATCAAGAGCAAGATGGCTGTGGCAAAAACGCAGGAAAGATTGAATAAGATCGGTTCCTCGGTATCTGGTGCAAATCGGTCCATGTCGGCTTTCAATAGAATGGAAGAAAAAGTGGAGAGGGCCCTGGATGAGGCCAATGCAATGGCAGAATTGAATGCGGCTCCAAAAGATGACATAAAAGATTTGACGTCGAAATATGATAGTACACCGGATGTGGAAGACGAATTGGCTGCTTTGAAGGCGCAAATCCAGAATAAAGAGTAATTTGCGACGCGAAGGCTTCAAGAGAAAATAAACAAAAATCGACTTGAGCTGTAGCCTGAGCTACAGCTCTCAAACTGTTTTTTATAAAAAGGGGGGATCTTGGTTGGTCATCCATTATAAATGCCCGAATTGCGGCGATGATATGGCTTTTGACAGTGAGTCAGGCATGTTGACCTGTCATAGCTGCGGAAGACAGGATCAGATAGAAGAGTTCTCCGAGGACTTGAAGGCGGCTGTTTTATCAGAAGATGAAGCAAAGGAATATCACTGTGAGAACTGTGGGGCGGCATTGATCACCGAGGCCGAAACCGCAGCCACTACTTGCAGCTTCTGCGGTGCTGGGGTGGTTTTGCAGGATCGATTGTCCGGGGTCTTGGCACCGGCAAAGGTAATTCCTTTTACCATCAGCAAGGAAGAAGCGATTCAGGCTTTTAAAAAGTGGTGTAAAAACGGCCTTCTTACTCCAAAGGGATTTATGACAGCCGACCGGATCAAGGGCGTCACTGGGATGTATGTCCCATTTTGGCTTTATGATTTAAACACAAAGGCGAAGGTTGAAGCGGTCGCTACGAAGGTAAGGAAGTATACACGAGGAGATTATGAATACACTGAAACGAAATATTACAATGTCTACCGGGATATAGACTTGTCTTATCTTAAGGTCCCCGTTGATGCGTCCGAAAAAATGGACGATCGAATCATGGATAAATTGGAGCCTTTTCCTTATGATCAGTTAAAAGACTTCAAAACTCCCTATTTGGCTGGATATGTTGCGGAAAAATATAACTATGATGATAAAGAACTTTATCCCCGTGTTGAATCCAAGATCCAGAATTTCATAGATACTTATATCAGCTCTACGATTTCAGGATATTCTTCTGTCAGTTATAACCGTAAACATATCAACACAAAGAAGGTCCGCAGCTATTATGTTCTCCTGCCTGTCTGGATGGTCTACTATGATTATGATAAGACAGAGCATACTTTTGCCATGAACGGCCAAACCGGAAAAGTGGTTGGAAAACCGCCAATCAGCTTTAAGAAGGTGGCTGCTTGGTTCGGTGGTATTGCTGGTTCTTCATTTATTATATTGAAGACGATCGCCTTAACTATGGGAGGTGGCTTGTGGTGAGGAACAGCTTCTTCCATAAAATACTTATATTGGCGGCACTCTTTCTGTTATTGCCTTTTGTCTTTGCAGCTGCTGATTCTCCTGCAAAGCAAAGAATCTATGATGATGCAGGACTTTTAAGTGATAGTGAGGTCAAAGAACTTGAAAAGCTGGCTGAAAAGCATGGAGCCAAAAGGGATACCGATTTTATTATACTGACGACCAATAATGAAGAAAATAAAGACGTTATGGTGTTCATGCAGGATTTTTACGATGAACAGGCACCCGGTTATGATAAACCGCACGGAAACACGGCTATTTTGACGCTTGATATGAAAAATAGAAATGTGTATGTGGCAGGTTTTTATAAGGCGAAAACCTATCTGGATGATCACAGGGCAACCCTCGTCCGAGAAAAAATTACCCCTGATTTATCGGATGGAAATTATTATAAAGCTTTTCAGTCATTCATCAAGACTTCGTCTAAGTATATGGGAATCAGGCCGGGAGTGGATCCGGATAACATATTATTCAATTTATGGTTTCAAATCTTTGCTTCCATCGCGGTAGCCGGGGCTGCAGTTTGGATCATGGCCTTCAATACAGGTGGAAGAGTGACTGTCAACGCGCGGACGTATCAAGATAACGAGAATACAAGAGTGAATCAAAGAAGTGACCAGTATATCCGCACATCCACCACAAAAAGAAGAAAGCCTTCCAATAAAAGCAGCGGCAGCGGCTTCAGCGGAGGTGGGGGCGGCGTCACGAGAGGGGGACATTCCCACAGCGGCAGCAGAGGGAAATTCTAGTATTGAAAGGAATGATCTGAGTGGGGTTTTTTAGAGGACAACTCGCCAATGTAGTTGAATGGGAAGAATTTAGAGATGATATGATCTTTTGGAAATGGAACAACCGAGAAATCAAAAAAGGAAGCCGGCTCATCATCCAGCCGGGCCAGGACGCCATTTTCATCAACAACGGAAAAATCGAAGGGATTTTTCAAGAAGAGGGAGACTACAACATTGAGTCCCAGATTATCCCGTTCCTGTCGACATTAAAAGGATTCAAGTTCGGCTTCAACAGTGGTATGCGGGTAGAAGTGCTGTTTGTCAACACGAAGGAATTCACGGTAAAGTGGGGTACGAAAAACGCAATCAACATTCCTTCGCCGCAGCTTCCAGGCGGTATTCCTGTCAGGGCAAACGGTACATTCAATTTTAAAGTGAACGATTATATTGCTCTAATCGATAAAATTGCCGGAGTAAAAAACAGTTATCTAGTGGAAGATGTGAAAATCAGAATTACGTCTATTTTGGATCAATTGCTTATGAAGTGGATTTCCAAAGAAGGAAAAGACATGTTTAACCTCCAGGCCAACTCTTTTGAAATTGCAGAGGGGATCAAGACAGATCTTGATATGCAAATCATCGATAGCGGAATGACAATTACAGGATTTAACATCATAAGCTTCAACTATCCGAAGGAAATCCAGGATATGATCACAAAATCGGCTTCGCATGGAATGATTGGCGATTTGCAGCGTTATCAACAGGTGTCCATGACAGACGGCATTGCTTCCGGAAAGGTGAAGGGCGGCGGAACTGCCGCAGATATGGCCGGTATGATGATGGGAATGGGCATGGCTGGGCAAATGATGAAAAATATGAATGAGGCGACTCAAGAACAGGCACCGAATCACGGGAGTCAACCGGTAACCGAAAACGGTAAACTCCCGAATTTCTGTCCGAATTGCGGAGAGAAGACGAGCGGCGGGAATTTTTGCTCGAATTGTGGACAGAAGCTGGTGTAATAAGATCATAATAAGGGGTCAGACCCTCTTTAGTATACTAAAGAGGGTCTGACCCCTATTTTTATGCAGGAACAATCGGGTTCCTAACGATTTTTACTTCGTAATAAGAGATTTTGTTATCCAGGATATAATCAGGTCTCCCGCCGCCATCACGGGAATGAGCTTCACGGAAAGCGTCGCTTTTTGTCCATGCTTTAAAAGCATCCTTTGATTCCCAGCGGGTGCTGATGGTTACTTCATCATATCCCTTTGTATTTTCAGTTAAAAGGACTTCCAGGCCTAAAAATCCCTCCATATACTCTATTTTGCCCACTTTGTTAAACCTGTCGATCAAGCGCTGCCCTTCACCCTTTTTAATGTGATTGGTATTTGTTACAATAACCATTTTAATTCCTCCTTGAATTTTTCATTATTGGTATGATAATTGGAAATTCCCCATCAAACTGTACTTTGGCATCTAAGCCATAGATTTCTTTCAGGAATTGGGAGTCCAGTATGGATTCCGGACTTCCCATGGCCTGAACCCGCCCATTTTTTATCGCAATTAAATGATGGCTATAGGCTGCCGCTTGCTGAAGATCATGAAGCACCATCACAATAGTCATTTGAAATTTTTCATTAATGTGTTTCAGCATTTCCAGCAGTTCAAATTGATGGGATATATCTAAAAAGGTGGTCGGTTCATCCAAAATTAGAATATCTGTTGACTGTGCCAACGCCATTGATATTCGTGCCCTTTGTCGTTCTCCCCCTGACAAGGTATGGATCAGGCGATCCTCGTATTTCTTCATCCCTGTCATTTCCATTGCCCTGTTAATGATTTCTTCATCATTTTTGGTTAACCGATGTTCAAAGAGCTTTTTATAGGGTGATCGTCCATAGGCTGCCAACTCTTTGACGGTTAAATTCGGAAGGCCATCTTTGGATTGAGGAAGCATGGAAACCGTCTGGGAAAACTTTTTCAAAGAATACTTATTGGCTTGCTTGTCATGAATAAAAATCTCTCCGGATGTTTGTTTCGTTAAACGTGTAATCAGCTTTAATATCGTAGATTTTCCTGAACCATTTGGTCCCACAATGGAAGTGATCTTTCCGGTTGGAATGGAGCAAGATATATCTTTTAGATGGAAATGCCCGATGCCCAATTCAATTTCTTTTGTTTGAATAGCTGTCATTATGCGAATCTCCGTTTCCTTAATAAAAATAGAAAGAACGGCGCTCCCAGCGAAGCCAGCAATATCCCAACCGGAAGTTCAGTTGGATCAAACCAGGACCGCGCGGCAGTATCGGCAAAAACGACAAGCGATGCTCCCCAGAAAATGGATAATGGCAATAAAAAGCGGTAGTCATCACCGAGGATCAACCGGACGATATGTGGAATGACGAGTCCGACAAAACCTACCAACCCGGCAACACTGACTCCGATGCCTGCCAAAAAGGAAGCTAATATTATCAGTAAAAATCGCTGGATTTCCACTCTTTGGCCTAGGAGTTGAGCTGTATCATCACCTAAAAGGAGCAAGTTGGCCGGCTTTATAGCCAATAAACATAATAATAACCCTGCTGATGCATATGGGGACATAAACTCAAAATGATACCAGCCTTTCCCGCTCAAATCACCAGCAAGCCATGGTAAAACGGCTTGAACGCGGTCGCTATACACAAGCATGACGCCACTTGTTATTGCACCAAGTAAAGCATTGACCGCAACACCGGCCAAAATGATTTTGACAGGCGATGTGCCCTGATCCCATGCCAGAAAATAGATCGCCATAGAGGTGATCAGCGCTCCAAGAAATGCTGTCAATGGCAATAAATAAGTCAATTGCGGCATGACAATCATTGTGATGACTGCTGCTAACCCTCCGCCTGCGGATACTCCGATAATTCCCGGGTCAGCAAGCGGGTTCTTCATGATGCCCTGCAGCAAAGCGCCCGATGCTGCCAAACATCCGCCTACGAATATAGCAATCAATACTCTGGGAAGTCTGACATCCATAAAAATTCTTTCATGAATGTTCTCTCCGTCCCCTGTCATCACACGCCACATTTCCGGCAGGCTGATTTGAACAGAACCATCAGTTAATCCATACAAACATGCGAGAAAAAGCAGGACAGGCGTAGCAATAATTGCATATTTTTTTCTTCGTTGTCTTTTATGTAAGGACATGTTCATTATTTCATCTCTTTAAAAGTCTTTTGAAGAAACTCAAGTGATTCTATTACCCGTGTTCCCGGGTTTGTACCGAAAAGTTCGGATGGCAATATGACAAAGCGGTCATTTTTCACTGCGTCCAGGTCTTTCCAACCTGCATTTTTCTTCATTTCATTCATAAAGCTGTCTTTCACTTCTTGAGGGTTGCCGTGACTCATAAGTAAAATGATTTCCGGGTTAGACTCTATGATTCTCTCTGTATTTAACTGGGCGTATTGAGGGTAGCTGTCCAATCCGGGATAATCACTGGCAATATTTTTCCCCCCTGCCAATTCCAGCAGGTTTCCACTTAATGAGTTGGGCAATGCAGCCATGTTTGTGCCAGGTGCGCCGTAAACTAACAATACTCTCGGTTGTTCTTCAGGCAGTTCCGATCGGATTTCCGCCATTTTATTATCGATATCAGTAATGATTTCCTTTGATTTCTCCTCTTTTCCAAGCAACTCACCCAATAAACTTACTTGCTTTTTGATATCGTCCACGGAATTTGCTCCGCTTAAGATGACCTTTGCCCCGGTTCCTTCAATTGCGGGAACATCCTTCATGTTCATGGGATGCCCTCCCAGTACCACATCAGGCTGAAGGGCGGTGATCTTTTCAATGTCGATAGAGTGGGTGGAGCCGACTTCTTCGGCACTTTCCGCTTCTTTTACAGCGAGCGGGCCGTTTGAATTCGGTCTGCCGACAACCTCACCTCCGAGTGCATAAACAATATCCACTTCACCGTTGGATAAGGCGACAATTCTTTCTGGGACTTGGTCAAGATCGACGGTACGATCTGCAAAATCCGTAACGGAAACAGCGGCGGGGCCGGTCTTCCCATTATCTGCCTTGCTTTGGCTTTGAGCGCAGCCCATCAGCACAAAAGGCAGAATGATAGTGCTTAAAAGCAGTCTTCTTCTCATGCTTCAATCCTCCATAAAAACCTAAGTGAGAATGAATATCAATTGTAATCCATCTTAATGAAAATGATTCTCATTGTCAATAAGGGAGTTGCAAAAAAAAAAAAATAAAATTCTAAAAAATACATACGAATCAGCATATGAAAAATTTGTAACCATTCAGTCATTTTTTTTACAAAAATTAAAAAATCTGTTTGACAATATTTTTTTATTGAGTATGATAGATTCGAAGCACAAAGTGAGAATGATTATCAATTGAATTATAATATCTTGGAGGTGTTTATACAGAAGAGAGTAGCAATTCCAGTGTTTATGATGAGATCGCAGAAAGCAAAGGGAGGTTATTTTTTTAGTTTCAACTGATAATGATTTTCAATTTCATTGTATGTGGGACTGCTAATTTTATGAGTACAAAATAAAGCTTGGAGGGATCAGACAAAACAAGAGCAGGTCCCCCTGACATAGTGAAACCGCATCTTGGGTCACTCATTTTCAATGAAGGTATGGAGAGGAAGGACTTTTTTTTCACCATTAATTGAGAATGATTTTCAATATCACATATCATTTTTGGGGGAGTGAGGGACACATAAGTGAGAAATCTACTTAGACAAATTGCTGTTACTTTCATCATGGTTGTCTTATTAGGAACCGTTTTTTTGCGACCAGAAAGCAGTCTTGCAGCGAGTGGTTTGGATTCATTGAAGGACGGGGTCTATTCACTTGATTATGTCATTCTGCATGCAGAAACGGATTCAGCTTCCATCGCCAATGACTATTTTGAAAAACCAGCCATTTTAATTGTAAGAGGCGAGGAGCATTACATACGTTTCGAACTGAATCATAGTGAATGGACGAAAGAATTACAATTTCCTCTAGGTGATTCATTTGTTGATGTTCATGTAATCGGCGAGGATAAAGAGGAAAACACGAGAGTCGTACAGTTTAAAGTAGATCGAGATTTGCAAGAACCGATTGAGTTTAAGATGCATGTTCTCATTGAGTCGATGGATCCTGTATATGATCATCGCTATACTGTACGATTTAGTTTTGATTTAGAGAGCTTGGAAGAGTTAGAGGAAAAAGAGATCGAAAAGTTAGAAATAAAAGAAAGCGATTTTGTCGATCCAGAAAAAAAGGCTGAAGCCACAGAAGCCAAGGATAAAACGAAGACTAATAGTGAAGCGAAATCCGGCAGTGAAACAAAATACAATACTTCTTTAATTACTGTAACTGTTACAGTGGTTGTTTTATTGGCTCTTATGATCCTAATCATTTGGCGAATTAAAAATAAGAAAGATAAGGAGAATGTAAAATGAAAAAATTTAAAAAACTAGTCATCCCTCTATTATTAGCTTTATTCGCCCTTACATTTAACATCAATAATGCAGCGGCAGCAACTTATGCTGATGGAGAGTACACTTTACCATTTACCATTTTGAAAGGTGATAGTGACGAAAGGTCAATGACAAATGACTACTTATCTTCCCCTGGAAAGTTAATTGTAAAAGACGGTAAAAACTTTGTTCAATTGACTCTGAAAAATAGCTCTTGGTGGAAAGAGTTTAAAGTGGGATCACAAGATGTCACAGTAATTAGTGAAGGAAATGACACAAGAGCCGTTCAATTCGAAGTCCAAGATTTAAATGCGATAACTAATGCGAAAATCCATGTCATCGTACCAAATATTGATTATGACAATAAATATGATATTCGTTTTAAGTTTGATACTTCTGGCATATCCAATTCAGGAAACAGCGAAACAGTCCCTAAGGATGAACAAAAGCAAAGCAATTCTGTTGAACAAACCCAAAACAAGACTAGTGAACAAAGCACTGATAACTCAACAACTGGAAACAAAAAGATTGAAAAGAACCCACCGACAGGTGACGAAGCCCCTATTTTATTGCTTTCTGTAGTTCTGCTTGCTTCAGGTTTTATCGTTTATCGTAAAGTACGTGTCAGATAACGATCAGTAACGCATGAAAGGGGTGCAAACAATGAAAAGAATTCTTTCGGTTTTGTTAATTTTTGCATTAACATTCCTATCGATTTTTCCTTCGGTGCCAACTGTTTTTGCAGAAGCTAAAGAAGATGAGGTATATGCCGACGGGGAATATAACCTGCCTTTTCAAGTATGGAAAGATAATGCAGATAGTCCATCTGTAGCAGATGAATATTTTGAAAAGCCAGCTAAACTGATTGTTGAAAATGGCGAGTATACAGTCCAGGCGACATTAAAGAACAGTTCGTGGTGGCAGTATTTCAAGGTACAATCAGGTAATGATTTTGTTGATGTGACCACAGTTAGTGATGAGAATGATAAAAGAGTTGTTCAGTTTAAAGTGGATGATCTTGATCAAATCCTAAATGCCAAAGTGCATATTATTGTTCCACTCATTAATTACGATAATCAATATGACATCCGCTTTAAATTTGATACAAGTGAAATCCCATTAGCTTCTCAACCAGGCGACAATGAAAATGGTGAGGAAGGGGAAAATCCGAATAATGGCCAAACACCTGAGGAAGGTTCAGGATCTGAAGGTGGACAGCAAGAAAACGGTGGAGATGAACAGGATCCAGGAAACGAGGACGGCTCTGCTGAGGAAAATGG
>NZ_KB894690.1:150919-204275 GCF_000374565.1 Siminovitchia fordii DSM 16014 = CIP 108821
GGAGATGAACAGGATCCAGGAAACGAGGACGGCTCTGCTGAGGAAAATGGTGGAGATGAACAGGATCCAGGAAACGAGGACGGCTCTACTGAGGAAAATGGTGGAGATGAACAGGATCCAGGAAACGAGGACGGTTCCGCTGAAGAAAACGGCGGAGATAAACAAGAGCCGGGAAAAGAAGATGGCACGACTGAAGAAAATGAGGATGGAGAAAAAACTGATCCAGAAACAATCACACTGGAAGAAGGAAATTACACAATTGATCTTGAGGCCTTGCATGCTAAAGAGGATAAACCATCCGGCATGGCAAGGTATATTGATAAGACGGCTTCACTAGCCGTGAAAGCTGGTAAAACCTTTCTGACGCTTACCTTAACTGATCATAAGACAGTTACCGGTTTTCAAGTAGAAGGAAAGCAGCCGGTAAAAGAGGAAGTAAATGAAGCTGACAATACGAGAGCTGTCACGTATGAGTTTGATCAATTGACAACGATAATGAACGCGCAAGTCCAATATACGGTAGGTGCTCATAACGGTGACCAGCCGCTTCGACTTCAATTTAACAAGGACAGCATTACAGAAGCAGATGAAAAAGAGGAAGATGGAGATACGGATCATCCGAAATATGCAGATGGAGTTTACACATTGCCATTTGTCGTATGGAAAGAGCTTGTGGATGAGCAATCTGTAGCGGATGATTATTTCGAAAAGCCGGCTAAGCTAACCATTGAAAATGGAAAGTACACTGTCCAAGCTGAATTAAAGAACAGTTCATGGTGGCAGTATTTCAAAGTTCAATCTGGCAATGATTTTATTGATGTTACTGAAGTAAGTAAAGATGAAGAAAAGGATACAAAAATCGTTGAATTTAAAGTAGATGATCTTGATCAAATCCTAAATGCCAAAGTGCATATTATCGTTCCATTCATTAATTACGATAATCAATATGACATCCGCTTTAAATTTGATCCGAGTAAAATGGAACTCCAAAATGGGGATAATAAGCCAGAACCAATATATTTGGAAGAAGGAAATTATACAATTGCTCTTAATGCCTTGCATGCTAAGGAGGATAAACCATCCGGCATGGCAAGATATATTGACCAGACAGCTTCCCTGGCGGTAAAAGGTGGAAAAACTCTTCTGACACTTACGTTAACTGATCATAAGACAGTCACTGGTTTTCAAGTGGAAGGAAAGCAGCCAGTAAAAGAAGAAGTAGATGAAGCGAAAAATACGAGAGCAGTCACGTATGAACTTGATGAGCTAACAACGATGATGAACGCGCAAGTGCAGTATACGGTAGGTGCTCACAATGGTGACCAACCGCTTCGTCTAGCATTCGATGAAGACAGTGTATCAGAAGTCGTTGTGGAAGAACCTGAAGAGACTTCGACTCCAATACATTTGGAAGAAGGAAATTATACAATTGACCTTGAGGCCTTGCATGCTAAAGAAGATAAACCATCCGGTATGGCAAGGTATATTGACCAGACAGCTTCCCTAGCAGTAAAAGATGGAAAAACCCTTCTAACGCTTACGTTAACTGATCATAAGACAGTCACTGGTTTTCAAGTGGAAGGAAAGCAGCCAGTAACAGAAGAAGTAAATGAAGCGAAAAATACGAGAGCAGTCACGTATGAACTTGATGAGCTAACAACGATGATGAACGCGCAAGTGCAGTATACGGTAGGTGCTCACAATGGAGACCAACCGCTTCGCCTTCAGTTTAACAAGGACACCGTGACGGTGGTAGAAGATGATGACAAGGACGAAGAAGTAGATCAATCGAAATACAAAGATGGAGTTTATAAGCTACCGTTTGTCGTGTGGCAAGCAGAGAAGGATGAGAAATCTGTAGCGGATGATTATTTCGAAAAGCCAGCCCAACTGACCATAGAAGATGGAAAGTACACTGTCCAAGCTGAATTAAAGAATAGTTCATGGTGGCAGTATTTCAAGGTACAATCAGGTAATGATTTTATTGATGTTACCACAGTTAGTGAAGATGTGAAGAAAGGTACAAGGATTGTTAAATTTAAAGTAGATGATCTTGATCAAATCCTAAATGCCAAAGTGCATATTATCGTTCCATTCATTAATTACGATAATAAGTATGACATCCGCTTTAAATTTGATACAAGTGAAATCCCATTATCAGGAGAAAACCCGGGTGAAGGACCAGGAGAAAACCCGGGTGAAGGGCCAGGAGAAAACCCGGGTGAAGGGCCAGGAGAAAACCCGGGTGAAGGGCCAGGAGAAAACCCGGGTGAAGGACCAGGAAAAAATCCGGGTGAAGATGATTCGAAATACAAAGATGGAGTTTACACGCTACCGTTTGCCGTGTGGAAAGATAAAGAAAATATTTCTTCTGTAGCTGATGGTTATTTTATTAAACCGGCAACAGTCAAAATTGAAAAAGGGAAATATACGGTTCAGACCACATTAAAAAATGGTTCGTGGTGGAAGTCATTCCAGACAGCTTTTGGTAACAAATTTAAAGAGGTAAAAACTGTAAGTGAGAACAAGAAGGATGACACACGCATCGTTCAATTTGCTGTCGAAGATTTGGATGAAATTTTAAATGGTAAAGTCCACATCATTGTCAAAGGAATTCCAGGTTTCGAATACGACAACAAATATGACATCCGCTTTAAGTTCCATACAGACCAACTTAAGCTAGTACAAAATGGCGATAACGGATTTGTGGATGATAGCAAAGATCCAATCGGAGGAGACAATAACGGTCATTCGAATAATGGAAATCAAAACGGCAATAACAACAGCAATAACAACGGTCAAAATGGTGGCCATGGCAATGGGGGACAACATCAAGTCATCGACCCGAGAAACTTAAAAGATGGAGAGTATTCAATTGAATACAAAGTATTAAAATACAATACGAACCAAACATCTGTGATGAATGATTATGTTGTAAGCCCTGGTCATCTGAAAGTAAAAGATGGAAAGAAACTTTTAGCGATTACGCTAAAAAATAGTTCATGGATTACAGACTTTAAAGTCAATCAACAAGGGAAATTAGCTGCGACGACAGTATTAAGTACAGACACTAAGGCGGATACTCGTGTCGTAGAATTTGAAGTAGGCGATTTATTTAAAAAGCTGGATGCTTGGGTAAAAGTCGACTTTGACATTCCAGGCTTAAGCTATCACAACGAGTATGATGTGCAATTTGCTTTCGATCCAAATTCTATCAAGCTATTAAAAGCGGGAGAAACTTACCCGCCTAAAGGCGAGGTAGACGATAAGAAGCTAAAGCCGAATGGAGAAACTAAGTCTGAGCAAGATAATGAAACTGATACTACAGTCCCTGCATTTGACCGTAATGGCGATAACATTAATAAAAATAACGGCGGCATTACGAACAAACTAGGAATCAATCCTAAAACAGCTGATAAAGCAAAAATTATTTTATTTGCCACTTTATTAATGGGATCACTCATTTTATTAATCATTAAGTGGCGTAGAAAACTAGGTACGAATAATTAAGAAGTACGTTAAGTCGAGTCTTGTTGCCTTTGTTCTTGGTAACAAGACTCCTGTTTTGATAAATATGTCTTGCTATGGGTGGGAACTTCTTATGAAAAGGAAAATCCTTATTATGTTGATGGTTGTCATCTTGTTACTCATAGGCTGTTCATCTGAAAAAAATGCAAAGAAAACAATAAAAGAGAATAATGATCCTGAAAATAATCGTATAGTAGCTACGACGGTGGCAGTAACTGAAATAATGGATGCATTGGAAATTGATTTAATCGGTATTCCAACAAGCTATAAAAAATTGCCCGAGAGATACAAGGGGATTACAGAAGTAGGAAATCCGATGAGTCCAGATATGGAATTGATTATGTCATTGCATCCGAAAGAAGTTATGTCTGTTACCACATTAAAGTATGATTTGGAGTCTGTTTTTGATGATGCAGGCATTACTACGCGATATGTAAACTTAGAGAGTATCGATGATATGTACTCAGAAGTTTTAAAGATCGGAGAACAATATCATCGTCAAGAGCAAGCAGAGAAAATAGTAAATGAATTTGATGAAAAATTGATAGAAATTGAGAAAAAAATTGAAGGGAAACCTGCGCCTAAGGTACTCATTTTAATGGGGGTCCCCGGAAGCTATTTAGTTGCGACGGATCGTTCGTACATAGGCGACCTGGTTAAAAAGTGCGGCGGTATAAATGTTTTTTCTGGAGAAAAAGTTGAATATCTCGCCTCTAATACCGAACATTTACAGCAATCAAATCCTGATATTATTTTACGGGCGGCACACGGAATGCCGGATGAAGTGGTAGAAATGTTTGACAAGGAATTTAAGGAAAATGATATTTGGAAACATTTTAATGCTGTAAAAAATAATCGGGTATACGATTTGGAGGAGACTCTTTTCGGTACGACCGGAAACTTAGCGGCGCCTGAAGCGTTAGATGTGATGGTAAAACTGCTCTATTCGGAATAAGGGTGGAATAGATCGCTGTCTATTGAAAAGGATGTTCTAAATGAAGAAAAAATGGCTTAGTTTTATGACAATAATTGTATTATTAATGATTGCGCTTATCTACTCGGTCAATGCCGGCAGTATTCATGTTTCTTTCGGTGAATTAATAAACGGGCTAATAACTGGTACAAATGGAGACGTTCAAGTCATTAGAGATTTACGTCTGCCGAGGATTATTATTGCAGTGTTTGCAGGAGCGTCTCTATCGGTTTCGGGAGTGTTGCTGCAAGCAGTGATGAGGAACCCATTAGCAGAGCCAGGAATAATCGGTGTTTCATCAGGTGCAGGTTTTATGGCGATGTTAATGGTCGTAATCTTTCCGACTTTATATTTCTATATGCCTTTGTTTGCTTTTTTAGGTGGTGCCCTGGCATTTTTTCTTGTCTATTCCATCTCGTGGAAATCAGGTTTAGATCCGTTGCGGATGATTTTAATTGGAGTGGCAATCAATGCGATTTTTACAAGTTTAAGCCAAACGTTTAATTACCGGGGAAGTTATACAACATCGATGGTACAAGAAGTAACAACATCCACTTTGGCGATGAAGAAGTGGAGTGATGTGGAAATAATGGTTATTTACGGGACAATCGGATTACTTCTGGCCTTAACGGTTTATGCTTGGTGTAACTATTTGGCATTGGAAGATAAAACAGCAAAAAGCCTGGGGTTTAATGTGAACTTAGCTCGTTTTGTCATTTCAGGAATTGCGGTGTTGCTTGCTTCAGTCGCTACGGCCACTGCTGGATTGTTCGTATTTGTGGGGCTGCTTGTACCGCATATCGGCCGAATACTGGTTGGAACAGATCATAAAGTACTCATCCCTTTTTCTGCGCTACTAGGTGCACTATTAATTTTACTATCGGATACGCTGGGAAGAACATTAATAGCTCCAAATGAAATTCCTGCATCGATCATTATGGCATTGATTGGTGGGCCATTTTTAATATTCTTACTTAGAAAGAGTGATCGTATCTATGGAAATTAAAGATATTACCTATTCATATGATAAGAAAACGAATCATCTAAAAAATATTTCCAGTAAGATTGATCAGCATAAGATTACGACCATTATTGGCCCAAATGGATCAGGGAAGTCGACTTTGTTAGGGATATTAGCCAATAGCTATGCACCGAATAAAGGGCAAGTTATGATAGATGGGAAGCAACTGCATCATATAAAGCCGAAGGCACTGGCTAAAAAAATTGCGATTGTACATCAACAAAATAGTGCACCAGCTGATATGACAGTAGAAAAGCTGACAAGCTATGGAAGACTGCCGTACAAATCAATCTTTTCCAATCAGACGTCTGATGATCAACAAGCTGTCGAATGGGCTTTACAAAAAACAAATTTAATAGATAAGAAGAATAAAATGATCAGTGAGCTATCGGGAGGAGAGCGGCAACGTGCTTGGATTGCAATGACATTGGCGCAAAGCACTCCATATCTATTTCTGGATGAACCAACCACTTATTTAGATATTTATTATCAGTATGAGATATTGGAATTGGTCAAACAGTTAAATAGCGAAAATGGTTTAACGATTGTGATGGTGCTTCATGATATTAATCAAGCTATTCGTTATAGTGATACGATCATGGTGATGAAAGATGGAAAACTGATAAAGAAAGGCACTCCTGAACATGTCGTTACTTCTGAATTGATTCAAGAAATATACGGAGTGCAGGCGATTGTCAAAATGGATGAAGAATCCGGTTTGTATATTCTCCCTTTGGGAACCCAATAATCTTTTTGCTTGAGGTGTTGATAATGAGCGGAGAACGGCAAAAGAAAGGGAGCATCGGACAAAAGGTGTTCACCATCTTATGTTTAATCGTCCTTGTTTATTCGGGATATGAGCTGGCGAGCATTTTCATCGGTTATTACAAAAATCGCCAGGTTTTGGCAGAAGTCCAGGAACTCTATTATAATGAACATTCCGCTGAAATCGAGGAGGTCAAAGAAGGTGAGATTCGTCCTCAGTTTCATAAATTGCTTCAGATAAACCCTGATATAATAGGTTGGATCACCATTGATGATACGAAGGTTAATTATCCGATCTTGCAGGCAGATACAAATGAGTATTATCTGTACCGGAATTATAAAAAGGAAGACTCTCGTGCGGGCAGTATTTTCATGGATTACAGGAATGATATTACTGCACATGATCGGAATACCATTATCTATGGCCATTCTATGAAAGATGGTTCCATGTTCAATCAGTTGAAGAAGTTCCTTGATCAAGATTTCTTTGAATCGCATCAAACGATTTATTTTGATTCGCTGTATGGCGCTTACGATGCGAAAGTGTTTGCCGTTTATCATACAACAACCGATTTTGACTATATTCAAACGGAATTCGATTCGGACGAAGAGTATGCCGCTCTTTTACAGAAGATGATGGATGAATCAATTTATTGGACAGATGTTGAATTGCAGGCTGATGATCAAGTCCTCACCTTATCAACCTGTGATTACTTGCTGGATCCCGATAAGGGAAGATTTGTAGTACAAGCGAAGCTGGTTCCGAGAAATGGCTAAATAGTCCGCTTGAGAGTGATAGGAATCGGTTTTGCTGATTAATATTGAACAAGGGGATGTTTATAAAGGTAATTGGACATCAGGACGGGCTTATCGCCCGTTCTTTGTTGTTTCCGGTGGGTCACGATTGGGGGAGAAAGATGCCCATTTTAGGCGGTTTACCTAAAAAGCGGTCACGATTAGTGAGGCAAGGTGCCCGTTCCAGACGGTTTTTTTAAAAACCGGTCACGATTAATGAGGAAAAGTGCCCGTTTTAGTCGGTTTTCAGTAAAAGCGGTCACCATTAGTGAGGAAAGATGCCCGTTTTAGTCGGTTTTCAGTAAAAGCGGGCACGATTAGTGGAGAAAGATGCCCGTTTTAGTCGGTTTTCAGTAAAAGCGGTCACCATTAGTGAGGAAAGTTGCCCAATCTAGTCGGTTATCAGTAAAAACGGTCACGATTAGTGAAGAAAGGTTCCCGTTTTATGCGGTTATCAGTAAAAGCGGTCACCATTAGTGGGGAAAGATGCCCATTTTAGTCGGTTTCCCTAAAAAGCGGTCACGATTGGTGAAGAAAGGTACCCGTGTTTTCCTTTGAGGAAATACCCTAAATCAAATAGGTGTAGTACTTAGAGGGGGACAGTGTACAGGGGAAAAAAGAGAAATAAAAAATGCCCCCGGTTATTGGAAGCACTCCTTAAAACGTATTATCCATAATAAGGCGAAATCATAATATAGACCAGTACGCCTGTAAAGCTAACGTACAACCAGATCGGCATCGTCCAGCGGGCGATTTTTCTATGTCGATCATTTTCCATGTTCCATGCGCGTGCAACACTAGTGAGGGCAAGCGGCACAATGGCGGCAGCCAGCGTGATATGTGTAATTAAAACGAAATAATAGATGCCGGCCAACAGCCCCGATCCCCCATATGGCGTGGAAGGTGATAGGAAGTGGAACGTTACATACGTGATGAGAAAGAAAAATGTGGTAACGAAAGCCGCATAGATGAAACGGCGGTGAACCTTGATGTTGCGCTTTAGAATCGCAATCAAAGCCGCAGTCAGAAATACAAAGGTGAAGCTGTTTAAAATGGCATTCATTAAAGGAAGAATTGTGACATCAAAGGCATCGAAGTCCTCGACCCCTGGCATCCCGGCTAATACTCCTATTGCACCGATAAGCACGACTGAAATCGTAATGATCGCCGGCCGATAGTTTCTCTTCACATGTGTAGCAGTCTCAAAATTGTTATTGTTCATTATTCGATACACTCCATTAAGGTTTCAATTCGAATTAAGTGTATCACAACCTGTTTCAGGGAGCGTCCATACAGGGAAACGTTCACAGTCTTTTCGATTATTTCAATAAAAAGAAGATCCGTCGGCGCATCTTCTATTTGTCTGCAATCCACCGCAAGTTTAAAAAGAGCTTAATCCTTCCGTTTGGCTTCGATCATACACCCTAATTTAAGGAGCTGTTTCCTTTTATTTCGTGAAGGAATCGGAAAAACATGCCCACATCCAAAAAACGGTGATGTGGTGAAATCCTCCACGATCTTGGATTTGAAATATGCATTTTAGAGAAGCTTCTCCAAAGAGAACCGCTCACGTTTGCAGATGCGGCATCCTTATGATTTTTTGAAATCTGTGAGAGTGTCCTTGTTTCGGAAGGAGATGGATGATGAGCTTCATGATCAGGCCGGATCTTTGTCATGATTTCATCTTTTCATTAATATGAGGCAAGTAACTGATAGGTATAAGCAATAAAAAGGCAGAGAAGTGGAATTGTCATGATGCAAAGTGCCGTTGTGATTAATACACCTAGCGAAGCAAAAAGTGAATCTCCGCCGTACTTTTGTACGTAAATACAAATAGTCGGAGCAGATGGCATACCGGATACAATGAACGCTGTTAGCAAAACGGGAGGCGGAACCGGCATTGCGATGAACGGGAGCAAAAGCAAAGGAATAAGCAGTAGTCTTATAAAAGAAGCTCTCCAAAGAAAAGTGTTTTTTAATGATGAAAAGAAGGCTTGCGCCTTAACATTGGCAACTAATGCGCCGACAAGAATCATGGATAAAGGTACGGTCATTTTTCCTACACTTTCCAGAGTTCCTGCAATAAAAGCCGGCCAGCCAAAGGGGAGGAATAACAGGATGAGACCGGCTGCTGTAGAGAGAATACCAGGGTTCACAAAAACAGCTCGCCAGTTTACCGCATCCTTTTTTCTTGTAAATAGATGGATACCGTATGCCCAAATAAAAATCAAATAACATACGTTAAAAATAGTGAGATAGATAATTCCTTTTTCTTCTAATAGGATAAAACTGACAGCATATCCGATAAACCCCTGATTACCAAAAATCATCAGGCTTTCGAACACAGATTTTTGTTGCGCCGGCAGACGGGATTTTCTACTGAAATAGGCCGCAACAATTGCGGAAAGGATACAAATATAGGCCGACATTGTCATCAGCCAAATAAAATCTTTCATAAATTCCAGCGAGAGTCGAATATTCAGAGAATGTAAAATGAGAGCAGGCAGAGTGATATATAATAGGAGTTGGGTCAGCACAGCTACTGATCCTTGGCCCAGGATATTCCTTTTCCTGGCGGCCCAACCTAAAAAGGCGATACAATATAAAATAAGCATTTCCTGAAAAAACACACCTGATGAGATCATCACCAACCCTCCCTGATGTTTAGGATATGATGGGTTCTTGTCACAGGTTCGAACTGAAAAGGGAAAGCGAGGACGATAATATGGTCAGGCGTTATTTGATACCATTGATCAGTTTTATTGGAACTACTCTTGTAATGATTGGTAAAAAGCTTCAAACGAAGATGTCTTATCCGAAGCATTTTCCGATTGAGTCGGTTGAGCAGAGGACACATGAAGTCATTTTTCATTTTAGGAGCGGGAAGGGGCCGTTCCGAATATACAGGGAAGGCCGGCTGATTTATGAAGGGGATGATGAATCCTTTACGGATAACGAATTGGCTGCGGGGACTACTTATCTTTATACAATCGAAATAGGGTCCAGAAGAGGTATGCCTGAAAGGATGAAAGTCCAAACCTCAACGGACACAGCATTCAAAGAACCTGAAAGTGTTTTGAAAAATTGCACCCAAACGACCATTATTTCCAGGTCACTGGTTGCGATGGAGTGGGAGCCGATTGAAGGTGTGGAAGAATATCTCATTTACCGGAACGGCAAAAAAATTGCCAAGGTGGAAGAGCCCGTCTTTGTCGACCGCTGGGTCAGAAGTCAAGTGGAATATACATATGGGATATACGCCAAACGGTCGTTGGTATCAGAAAAAGATTTGGATCAGCCGGAACTCAGGGTAACAAAAAATGGGAAGAAAGAACAAAATGTTCCCATGGAGAAATTCCAAATGACAAAGGTGCTTGATTCATTGGAAGAAATTTTAAAACCGGAAGATGAGCTATATGAGAAAAAGGAATGGAAATTTCTTTATAAAACATTCCTATCCAAAAATTGGATAAAAAACCCGAATAACCAATCTCCTTACCGTTATTTTAAAGGGGATGGACGCGGGTTTGATCCACTCTCACCTGATTACCGTTCAATGGCCGAAGTCGTTGTAACGGGAGATGGATCTGAGGTCAGGTTAAACAAAGACATAGGGAAAACGAAAGGATACGGGATGCTGCGAAAGTTGAAGAATGAAGAGACAGCTTCCGACAAGGGTATCTATTTGGAAAATGTTGCAGTGGATGGGGAGAAAGCTTCCTTTGTGCTGAAGCACTCAGTTACAAATCCTTTGGACGAATTGACAGTCGTCGACTATCAAGTTTGGGCTGATTTGCATCACAGCGGATATTATGACATTACCGGAATACATGAGCAATCTCCTGATCATGAAGTTTATTTGAAGCACGGGATACAACGATCATGGACAGTCCTTCACCAGTCCGAGGACGAAGGGATGGAGTGGATAGACCTGATGCATTGGAGAGTGTCGAATTTTAAATAGGAAAGGTTCGGATGGTTTGTCCGAACTTTTTTTAGTGTAAAACCTTTCATTTCAACATGAAGGGTAGGGATAAGCTTCACTGCTTTAATGTATATGGAAACTGTCCGTACTGAGCACAAAAAGTCATGAATGAATTTAGCGAAATGATATGATTTTTATAAGGAGTTGATTGGCATGGCATTGGTCGAATCTTTACAAAAAGCAATAGACTACATGGAGGAACATTTACTGGACCCCATCACTATTTCCGATATTGCAGAACAGGCGAACGTGTCTCCTTTTCACTTTCAGCGTATTTTCATGATATTGACTGATATGTCCGTGGGAGAATATCTCCGGCGCCGGCGCCTGACATTAGCAGCTCAAGAATTGTCCAGTACCGATAGAAAAATAATCGACCTTGCTTATCATTACGGTTACGATACTCCTGAGTCTTTCTCAAGAGCTTTCCGAAAACAGCATGGAATAACTCCAAGTGAAGCTAGGAAAGGTCAGGGAAGGCTGCAATCTTACAACCGGCTTATGATCCAAGTAAATCTGAGAGGAGCAGAACCAATGAACTATCGTATTGTCAAAAGGAGTGCATTTGAAGTAATAGGTATTAAACGGGGATTTCCGTGCGGAAATGGAGAAATGGGAATTCCAGGTGTACCGGACTTTTGGGAAGAAGTTAATGGAAACGGATCAGCTGCCCGATTATTGGAATTGAACAATGGGCAGATTAAAGGTCTGTTAGGTGTTTGTGCTAACCATAATGTTGAGAACAATAGAACTGACTATTGGATTGCCGCTGAATCCAGCGGAGAAACATCTGATCAATTCTCAAAATTACATTTCCCTGCAGCTAAATGGGCTGTGTTTGAGGCCATAGGCCCTGCCCCGGAAGCCATCGTAGATACAACGAAAAAAATATATTCCGAATGGTTTCCTTCGAACAGCTATGAACCGGCTGAAATAGCTACTTTTGAAGCATACATTGACCCTGACCCATATAAGAAAGATTCCTATAATGAGATCTGGATACCGATCAAATAGTTTTGTTGATAAAGCTGTTGGCAGCGGGAACTTCCCGAACTGCACAGCTTTTTTTTTCGTCGAAATCGAATAATGGGTTTGCCGCCTGAGTATTAGGGAAAATCATAAATAAAGCCATTTCATTATGTAAAGAGGAGGAATGTATATGCCCGCGTCAATCTTTTTGAATCTGCTAGCAGCCACAGGTTTGTTATTTTCTTATACCCCAGGGGATTCCAGCATACATACTCCACAAGCCATCCAACTCAAGAGCAGCGAAGCGAACCATGTGAATAGTCATGAACGAGGGATGGAGGAAGTGGCTGTAAATCTTGCGAACGATTTTATCCTTCCGCTTAAACCTGATGGGGAAACCCTCGATTTAAAAACGAAGGAAGACTATATAAACTATTATAGGAATATCAGTGACTTGGATTTGGCGGAAAAGTTCCTTCAGTCATATTTCATAGAAAAAAACGGAGTCATGGAACTTATTCCGACCGAGCTCCCGCTCTGGTTTAACAGCAAGCTTCCATATGAATTTAAAAAAATCAGCGATACAGAGATGAGTATCAGGCAGTTTAGCTCCATTGAATTATATGGACCTACTACATTGACCATTTTTTATAAAAAAGGGAAAGGAAATGAATGGATCATTGAAGGAGTACATTATAAAGCAGAGAAAAAAGAGTTGAACGTGATATGATCGATCAGTTTGATTGTTCAAGGCGGCCTTCGTATATAAAGCCGCCTATCTTTTCATGTATGACATTAGACAAAGTTTTTTCTAACGATGATATGACTTTGTTCAGCCTGATGGACAGGGAGAAATCTTAGGATGCGGCGTCATGGGGGTACATGCGCCCATAGAGGCGAGGACCAGGTTAATGTACACCTGCGGCAAAAATTCTTTGGAAACAACAAAGTAAAGCTTGATGAATCTTATCAGTGACGTTTCACATGATGTAATGAAAGTCAGTTGCTGCTATGGTGGCTGAAACTGTCTTGCCTGTCTTTGCATTTTTCTTAATAAATGGGTATTAAAATCTCCGCAGTTTCTTCCAGGGCATTTTCATCAATATAATAAATTTCCACAGGAGATGAATGGTCAAACCATCGCTGCTTGTATCCATGCTCCTTCATCCAGGCGAAAACGGCGTCGTATCCTTCGCTTATCGTTTTGTTTGAACAGGATATTTTTGCATATTTCGTCATAGGAAGTTTGAATCCGATCATACCTTCAGGAATCTTATCAATCTCATCCACTTCAAGGCAGGCAAAATAGGTTGCGATAATTTCGTTGCACATATACGGGCTGAATAACACTTCTTTACTTTTTGTGTTATGAACTTCATCTACTCTGTTGAAAAAATCCTTTTGCAACTTGATGGCAGCATCGGGAAAGGAGTCCGGGAAGTTTACAGTGATACTTTGTCCAATCAGCTTAAATTCTTTCTGAATGACTTCACATTCGAAAGTGGCAATGTTTTTTGGTTGCATAACCGTCCATCCTCTCATTTTTTTCAAATTGATTAATTCGACCCGGAACGCCTTTTTCCTCTTTTTTAAGAACCTGCATACTTTAATGTGACAGGTCTTGATTTTTCCATTGTTGCCTTATAAATGCTGATGTCTCCAATTGGGGGTACGAGCGATTCGGACTGGACTTTAAAATTTTCGTCAAGAGCAATTGTCCAAACAGCTTCATTATTGTTGGTCAGTACAACCGCCAACGTTCCGAATTGTACGACTTGATCCCAGTTAAATGAATCCATTCCGTCGTTATGGATCACCTTAATTCCATCCTGGCTGCTCGTAACCTCAATATTACCTCCCGACCAGCGGCCGTAGATGGATGGACCTACATAGTAATAGCCACCGTCTCCGCGGTCCCCATACGTAGCGATGTATTGATGAATGGTATGGTCAGCCGCCCGATATGTTACGGCGGCCACATCGTTGGCCAGCCAATACACCTTAAAATCACCGGTTGTTTTATAGGGAAGTGTTTCTTTTGGCCAGGCAAAAATATGGAAGTACGTTCTGTAATATATGGATTGCCCCGTTTCTTTATTTTCTTTGATGGATAAAACATGCTTGTAATCGGGAGAAAGCCGAACAATATTTCTTGTTCTTGTAGAATCAACAGCGAGAAGTATCCCATTGACTAAGATAAATAGGACAATTACCATTCCACCAATGAGCTTCTGCTTTTTACCAATTTTAAGCAAAAGAAGTATGGATAGTCCAAGGAAGACGATGCTTAAAATATTAAGAAAGTAGAAAAAACGCTCATCGCTGTATTCGACTTGGAATCGGGCATGTAAAAACAAGAATGTCATTTGACAAACGAAAAAGCCGATGGCGAGAAGAAGCAAAATCCAGCCACAGATTTGTTTGGTTTTCTTATTCATTTGCCTGTACCTCCGTTGAAAACGCCCACGTTTTTCCATTATCCTTCGAAAGGAATTTTCCTTTTACTTCTCCGCCTGCATAATCGCCGCTGGGTCCCTGGTTTATGAGCATTGCCAGCTGATTTCCTTCTTTGAAGGGGGCTTCTGCAATCACAAAGATTTTACGATATTTGGCAGGAATTCGAATTTCCGCTTCATTCCAAGTCGCGCCGCCATCTTGTGTCACATGAAGTTCAGGTTGTTCAGGATTCAAGATACCAAACGATAAAAAACCTGTCTGCTCATCGGTAAAGCCGCCATCCGCAACTAACCTTGTGACATTGGAGTTATTGGTTTCTTTCCAAGTATTTCCACTATCAAGCGTCAAAAAGACACTCGACCGTTCTTGTGACATTGTACGGTCACCGGAAATGATGATGTAGCCGAAGCGGTCATTAAGAAAAGCAACTTTCCGAAAACGGATGGGTGGATAATCCTCTGCAATGATCACTTCTTCCCATGACTTTCCTTTGTCAAATGAGTGTATCAATTTGATTGAATTTTCTTCTGGACTTGCTCCTTCCGAGTATAGGAAGGCTGCATGATTTTCTGTCAAGACATAGCTATTTTCAATCAGCTCCTCACGATTCCCACTGTACTCCCCATTAAAAAGCGCATCTTTTTCAATCGGAATGGGGAGCCAGTTCTCTCCATTATCAAAAGTGATATTCACTTCATCATTTTGCAAGGAGTAATCAACTGCTTCGTCCGCATATAAGGGTTGTTTTATAGGAGGCTCCTGAATATTAGGTTCTTGTCCCACTGTACTTTTTGGAGACATAGGGTAGAAAATTAATCCGGCGATTTGTCCCACTATTATAAGGACCGCTATACCAAAGATAACATTTTTCACTATCAAATCTCCTTGAACTTTATAATATTACTAGTTTATCAGAAGGACTGGCACTGGTGAATATGGAAGAAAATGAATAAAATAGGAAAGTAGTTCAAGTTGATGCTCCTGCTTGTCTTTTCAATCACGAAAGAGGTGAATGAGATAAAAAAGTACATAGGAATCATTTTTTTAGTTTTTAGTTTAGTATTTGCTTTCGGGGCTTTATCAGAATTTGAGGAGAATATGACCGCTTCCATCTTTATCTTGTTTCTCGTAAGTCTCCCGCTTTATCTGCTTGGCCAATTAATGCGTACATCTTGGACAGATTTCAAGAAAAAGGTAAAGCGCTGGCTCGCTATCTATGTTTACTGTATCATCATTGTTCCGCTCATATTTTATTCATATGAGACTTATGAAGAGAGAAAACAAAAAGCGATTTCGGATGGAAAATATATCCTATATGAACCGGGAGCCAGTGAGCTCAGTTCCCTTTCACTTGTCTTCATGCTGGCACTTCTTCTTTTCATATCGATTCGTTTTTTCAGTCCCGATTTAAAGCGAAAACGGCTTTTAACCGGTATTATTATTGGGACTGTTTTCTTGTACAGTGGCTTTCAATATGTCATGTGGTCTGATTATCGGGGGATTCATCAGGATCTTGGACTGGTTTCCCATTCTTGGACCGGAAAGCGGACAGTCAAATCATTCGATGAAATCAAGGGGATTTATGTACAGCCATCCGTACATAAAGCGAAACTGAGTGATCCGACTGACGAGACAGAATTCACCTGGAAGCTGATTTTTGTTGATCATCATAACGAAAAAGTAGAATATCATTTTCGAAGTTTATCAAAGGATTCATTAGAGGCAGCTCAGCAAATCAAGGGAATCGCCCAAGATAGCCAAATTCTGTTCCGGGTAAACGATATGAGCGACCAGATATTTAAGTGGTTTGATTTTGAATTGGAACTAAAAGAATTGGACAAGGAGCCTTTTTATCAATTTTTTGAGGTTAATAAAAGTCCGTAACTTAATTTCTTACCAACTCGAGGTGAAGTTATTCTCTCCCATAAATGATAAACTTCATGAAAAAATATGGGCATGGCTCGTTTCTAATCAAACCATGCCCATACCAAATTTCTCGCTATCTAAGATAAAAATCTTCCACGCACATCTGAAGACGGGAGGATGCAGCTTTCCTTTTTTCCGAACCATTTGTAGCGGTTTTTGGCCAAAACATCGTATGCAAAATTCCGTGCTGGCGCCGGGATGATCAACAGTATATAAGCCAACTTCCAAAGACCTTTCAGATGCCTGCAGATTCTCAAGGCTGCACCGGACTTGCAATAGGCCTTATTCCCTTCTATCAAAATCATACTGTCTACATTGGATTGTACATTATATTGTCTCAGCAGTTCTTGAGCGATATCGCTCTGGAGCATGGCAAAGCGAAAATGCCCTTTTGGATCATTTTTTATAATAAATTGGACGCTTGCATCGCAAAAGTTGCAAACTCCATCGAATAGTATGATTGAATGCACGCTCGGATCCCTCCTCATGTTGAGGTCTTTTTTTATTGTAACCTTTTATCATAGGAATTTTCCAATTGCCCTAACTAGTGCAAAAATAGTCGGAGGAGGGGGTTATGCTTTAGTTGAATCAGAAGGGGCCGCTGTATGGTATCAGGTCATTGAGTTCGGGAAATTTATCCCTGGTCCTTTTGTAACGAAAGTACTCGGAGATTTAGGAGCGGAAGTCATAATCGAGATACCCGGAACAGAGGCCCTATTTGAAAGTGGGGTAATAAAATAGAAGGGGACAAAACCGTCTGGTGGGCAACACAAGCCCGAGAACCAGATACGAGAGGAAACTGTAGGCGTAAGGTGTAAAAAGATGAGAAAGGGGTTCGCCTTCTTTCGTCTATTTTTAATGGTCGTTATGCCCAATTTCTTTATAAAAGATAGCGATGACACCTTCTTTTTACAGTATTTTTCACGATGAATCTTCAACTTTTTTGGATAAAGGGTATTTCGGTAAGTATTAGGATACTTCGACATTGTCTGTGTATTGCCGGGCACTTTGCCCTACCTTTTTTCGCTTGTATTAAGTAACTTAGTGCTAATAAGAAAGGGATAGGGAAGAAATTTGTATTTCTTATGAACTATTTTTTGGATATGTTATTAAAATATTTAGACAAATCTGATATAATTTTGGTAATCAATCGTATGATTGTGACAGTTATTTTGAACAAGTCCTAGGTATAAAATCTTAAAGCGAAGACAGTAGATTCAGAGTGATAGCCCATTTGATTTAAAAAAGCTATCCTTTTTTTATCTTCATCCTTTTTTTGGATCGTTATATAACAGATATACACGGATAAGGAAGATTACGGTTAGATTTGTTATTCGCCAATGGTTGACTGATTTCAGCAAAAATTGGCAGATTGATTGGATTTTGAGGAGGTGATGTGGGCAATTGATGGGACAATTATGAAGAAATAGAAGTCGGATGTTATCTGCCATTGACGCTGGACCCTATCAACCTCTTACATAACTCGCCATTCAATCAAATGACAAAGAGGGATATTTTGAAAGGAGTGAGAAAGTTGTTAAAGCGACGTGTATTTTTTGTATTCGCAGCCTTGTTTCTTATTTTTTCATCAAGCGGGGTTGCTGGAGCAGAGTCGGAAAGCATCGTTGGCTCCAATGTCATTCTCTACGATGAAATGGTGGATATTCTTGGGCAGTTGGAAGAAAAAAGTAATGGCAAACTCGATGTGTTTACATTGAGGGAGTTAGGGATCGAGGAAGGGAGAAGTGAAACAGGCAAGGATCTTTACGTTGCCAAAATAGGTAACGGGGACAAAAAGATCTGGGTTCAAGGGCGTATCCATGGCAACGAGCCTTATGGTACAAATGCGACGCTGCGTCTGATTGAAAACCTGATAAATGAAAAGGACGCTTCTTACAAAGAAATTTTGAACGAGCTGACTGTTTATTTTATCCCGATGTATAATGTCGATGGTGCAAATAGAAACCAGCGGGGAACAATCCTGTATGATCATGAAACTGGGGAGCCCAAGTTGAATGAAAGAGGCCAAACAATCACAGTAGACTTGAACAGGGACTGGGTTGATGGCGGGTTTGCTGCTATTGAATCAGTCGGTTACTACAAATTCTGGGCGGAAATCAAACCTGAATTTATGATGGACATCCACCATCAAGGCAATAAAAACTTCTATGGGACTAACATTCCTGTGACACTGTCGCTGGGTATTTCTTTAAACCCTGGAGGACCTACCCTTCCAAACATCAAGGGAGGAGAGTTTGAGGATTTAACCCGCCAAGCAATGGTTACTGTATATGATGCAATGAAACCATATAAAGAATTTACGGTTGACCAATATATCACCGGCAGCAATGTGATTGATATCCGAGGTGGAGTATCATCAGGGATGATGCTCGGGTTCAATTATCAAGGACTAAACCCTGATGGCCACAGCAATCCAGCTGTTTTCTTGGAAACCTCTGGACAATTCCTTGACGGAGAACGGGAGCCTTTGATACAGCAGAATATCATCGCCACTCATGCATTTTTATCAGGGCTTGCTTCCGGAGAATTGTATAAGGCTGATCCCGAACGCTGGAATGAAGTGCCGATACGGCCTATCAGCGGCTTCAATACTGATTATCAAGGGGTGATCCCGATTAATCCTCCGAGACCGGAAATACCTGTAAAGGTATCTGCCGATCATATTAAAACGCTTGTCGAACGCTACGAGGAAATTGGCAAGTTTACAAACAAAGGTGTTGCTCAATCCCTGAAGGTACATGCAGAGTCCTTAAAACATTATGAAGAGACCGGTCAATTCGAGAAGGTTATGAAGCATTTAGACGGTTTCAATAAGCTGCTCGACCAACATAAAAAGAATAACTTGATGACGGATGGAACACATCAAATGCTGAAAGCAAATAGCGATTATTTGAAAGTATTATTGGAAAAACAGAAAACCGAATTGCCAAACGGCAAGGCAAGTTAAAATTGATATTCCCTATGAGGTCACCCCTGAATTTTAACGATTCAGGGGTTTTTTTGATTGTTTAATCATTTTATCCGTATTTCTCCATGAAAAACCAAAATAGGAACAAAGAACTAACTATGTATCAGTAAGTATTAATTGCCATATTACCTAAATACTACCCTCCGTTGTAAAAAATGTTATCTTTATAATGCTATATAATCATTTTATTTCAAATGATAACAATCTTCTAAAAATACTGATATAATCAACAATGGAAATTCAAAATTTTTATGTAGGGGGGAATTAAGTGTCATACGGACGATTTATGTCATATTTTTTAGCGGGGACAAGCGTCGTTGCTTTGATCGTTTCCTCATTTTTTGTTAACCCCACTGCAGCAGCCCCGAAAGAGGAGACGACCGAGGTTGAATTTGAACGGAAAACAGCACTTGTAGAAATTGTCGTCCCAGATCGGAAGGCAGTGGAGGACTTGGTAGTAAAAGGCTTCGATTTGACAGGGTATGTCAGTGACCGAAACGGGCAGCTTGAAGTGCAAGCAGTTGTTACAGAGGCTGACATTGAGATGCTCAAGCTTAAAGGGTATAAAGTGACAATCCTTCAAACTTCTGAAGAAGGTGAAAAACTTTTAAGGCAGCAGGAAGAGAAAGATAAACAGAAACGCCAACTGGCACAGCAGGCAGACAATGTTAAGGTGTTCAGGGCAGATTATTTCAAAAATCAATCAGGGCAGTTCTTATATCTTGAAGTAAAGTCAAGTGCAGGACCCAATGTTGGCATGATGGCAGAATGGACAGATAGCAAAGGAAATAAGCAAACTGCTTCTATGACAAGGAAAGTTGATGCGGGTGAATATCTCTATCACTACGTGTTGACCGATATTGAATCTGTTCCAGAAAAGGTAGTCATTACAACTGACCAAGGTGGAAAGGCAGAAACAGCATTAAAAGAATGGATCGGAGAAGGGACCCCTTCAGACGATGAGTATTTCAGTGACTTTGTTGACAGATACATGACGCCAACCGAAGTGACAGAAAGGATTGAGCAACTGGCCAAAGAATTTCCGGAGTTAGCAGAAATTGTAGTACTTCCTGAAAAAACAAACGGCTATAGACGGAAAGCTCAGGCTACGGTTGGAAATGTTGTGAATGCGGCAATGGTTCTTACATCAAAATCATGGGGACATGAAGGCGGAAATGATATTACGGTTGACATCAGTGCACCTGATAGAGAAAGTGCGGATTTAAAGGTATCTGTTGACAAAAAACATATTGAGGTAAGTCTAGGGACTGACCAATCTGGCAAGCCGACCAGCACATCTACGGATGTCATTAAAGCCATTAACGAAAATGCCGGTGATCTGGTCACTGCCACAAGGTATAGAAACTCCAATGGAACCGGCATAGTTGAGCCGCAAAGCGATATAAAGCTGACTGATAATTTAAAAGCGCCAAAGGAAGTATCCAGGGATCCATTCGAAGTGAAAGCCATTCGTATCGGTAAGGTGCGTGACGGCTCCAAGCCAGGGGTACTCGGCTATTCACAGGAACATGCTCGTGAATGGGTAACACCGCTTGTGTCTGTTGAAACGGCGGAGCGCCTGCTTCGGAATTATCATACAGACGAGGATACAAAGAAGCTTGTAGATAATCTGGATATCTTTATTGTTCCAACCATCAATCCTGATGGAGGGCACTATTCATTTTATGACTACAACATGCAGCGCAGAAACTTGTCAAATCATTGTGGCCCCGAAGCATCTGATCCGGCTTACCGCAATTCATGGGGAGTCGACTTAAACCGGAACTATAAAATTGGAAGTGTTTGGGACGGCTGGATTGGCGGTTCGAAAAGCTGCACCTCCGATACTTTTGCCGGACCGGAACCATTCTCTGAACCTGAGGCACGGAATTTAAATTGGCTGGCTGAAGAAAATCCAAACATTAAATTTGCGATGAATATCCATGCTTACGGCGGTTATTTCATGTGGTCCCCTGGTGCATATGATGGAAACCGGGTAACGTTGCCCCGCCCTACAGCTGGAGAGGAAGCATATTATTGGCAAGCGTCCGAACATATTCTAAAAAAGATCAAAGAACACCGTGGAACAGTTATTTTGCCAAGCAGGACGGGACCGATTCCTGATGTTTTATATTCTGCAGGAGGAAACTCCGCGGATACCCTTTGGTATGAACACGGTATTTATGCATGGAACTTTGAAGTTGGCGCAGATCTATGGAATGCCGATACAAAACGGTGGACAGCCGTAGGTTTCCAGCCGGCATTCAGTGAAGGGCATGCTGAGGCGATGGAATTCGCAAACGGACTAATCGGTATGTTCGAAGTGGCCTATGAAAATGCTAACGATGATGTCAAACCTGAATCCAAAATAACTCCTGGAGCGGGTACTTATAACAACCCTGTAGAAATTAAGTTTGAAACGAGTGAACCGGCAACTGTCTATTATACGCTTGATGGATCAAGGCCAACTCTCAAGTCAAAAGTGATTCAAGTGGCTGGAACAAGAGAAGCGGCGGAATCTTTAAAAATCGATGAAACGACCACGATTAAATGGTTTTCAGTTGATGCAGCCGGCAATATTGAAAACGGATACAATCCTAATGGGGATAAAAACAACTATAACGAGGCAAAAATTGTCATCGATTACTTGGCTGAAGGCGTAAGTGCCAATGCAATGAAAAAGCTTGTTAAGCACTTTGAAGCTGAAGGTGAAATAACAAGTGCGGTAGCGGCTCGCGCATTAACAACCCACTTGACTGCAGTAGATCTTTACGAACAGAAAAAAGAAGCGGATAAAATCATCAAGCATATGAACAGTTTCAAGACACTCCTTGATCAGCAGGAAAAGAATAAACTCATTTCCGGAAAGGCAGCGCGTATTCTTAAGGGATATGCAGATGACCTGATAGAAAAATGGGATACAAGGTTTAATCCTGAAAAGGCGATGCAGCATCTTCAGCATTTAAGTGTTGATATCGGACCAAGGGTTACGGGGACGGATGAAGAAAGGCAGGCCGCCCAATATATTAAAAATGAGTTCGAAAGACTTGGATATGATGTTTCGACTCAGGAATTTAATATCAGGGACAGAGTGGCAGGAGAATTGAAAATCGTCTCAGATAATAACAAAAAATTACATTTGGCCGTGTCAAGCGGTTCAGCGCAAACCGATGAAAGAGGCATTACAGGAAACTTGTATGATGCGGGATTAGGGAAGCCGGAGAATTTTACAGATGATGCAGAAGGAAAGATCGCTCTTATTCAAAGAGGGGAGAACACATATTGGGAAAAGGTGGATAACGCAGCGAAGGCAGGAGCAACAGGTGTCATCATTTATGACAATACGGAAAGCCTTGCCCCTATCAACCCGAGCTTGGGGAACAATAGAAGCACCATTCCGGTAGTCGGGATTACACAGGCGGATGGAAAAGAATTGCTTTCGAAGCTTTCATCGGGTGGATTGGAAGTAAATCTCACAGTACAGACGCTGACAAATCAGAAGTCACAAAATGTTATTGCTGTTAAAAAGCCAAAGGGCATTGAAAATCCGGAAATCGTTTATATTACGGCACATTACGATAGTGTCCCCGGTTCACCGGGTGCCAATGATAATGGAACGGGTACCTCTTCCATCCTGGAATTAGCCAGGAATTTCAAGGACATGCCAACAAATAAAGAAATCAGATTCATAGCCTTTGGTGCGGAAGAGATTGGGTTGGTAGGTTCTAGATATTACGTTGGCCAGTTATCAAAAGAAGAAGTAAGCAGAAGTTTGGTCAACTTTAACTTGGATATGGTAGGGACAAATTGGGACAAGGCTACACAACTGTCTGTGAATACCGGAGATGGCAGATCCAATCTGGCATGGGAGACCGGAAAAGCGGCAGCTGCCAAGCTTGGAATAGATGAAAAAATCTTACACATGTACCGCTCAGGCGGATCGGATCACATTCCGTTCTATGAAGCCGGAATTGATGCAGCACTTTTCATCTGGGAAGAGCCTGTCGCTCATCGCTTGGAGCCATGGTATCACACTCCGGGAGACGTAATTGAAAACGTCAGTCCGGAAAGAATGGAAATCATCGGCAGTATCATTCATTCAGCCGTATCAGACCTCGCTGCCCAGGAGCAAGGGGCACAGACGAAAAAAGCATCTTAATCGAAGGGAGAAAATAGGATGAGAGGCTTTCAAATAGCAAAAAAAGTGGTAGTTTCCTTGAATCAAAATTTAATAATCAAGTGGCTTGCTATCCTGTATTTGTTCATTTGCATCGCCTTTCATCTGACTTCTCCAACAACGGCACTTTACACCCATGAGGAAAAAATTTCTGGTGTAATGTCCGTCAATGACCAGCAGGAAGAAACAGATGAATCTAATGATACAGTACCGGCCGACCAGGACGAAGAAATAGACAGAGAAAGTGACTTGGACAATAACGAGGCTAAGTCTGTTGAAATTGAAGAACAAAAGGACAAAATAGAAGACATGGAAGAAGCGGGTGATCCGAAGAACAAGGTCGATCATGATGCTGCCACCCAAAGTGAAAAAGGAGAGCCCATAAAATCCGAACCTGGGGACCAACAAACGGACATTTCAAATAATGCCGATGTCAGCAGCGAAGAAGAGGGGAAAGAACAAGTTCCGTAAGGGATTTTTACAACCAAAAACAGGTTGGAGTGATGTTTTACAATGAAGTGGCAAAAAACAAAGAAAGCAATCAGCAATATTGGTTCGACCCTTTCGCTGATCGTCCTGGCTGTCATCTTGATCAATGTGGTTACATCCAAAATGTCGGGTGAATATCCCAGCATTTTTGGCTACCAAATGAAGGCTGTCCTTTCTGGTTCGATGGAGCCCGATATTAAGACCGGTTCGATCATTTTTATTAAAATAACGTCAGAAGGGGATCGATTTGAAAAAGGGGATGTCATCACTTTTATCACAAAAGAGAATGTCCTCGTAACGCATAGAATTACAGAGATAAAGGACGGGGGCAGCCGTTTTATTACAAAAGGCGATAATAACAATGGTCCAGATTTGGAACCTGTCCATATTAAAAATATTGTTGGCCAATATACAGGGATTACAATTCCGTATGCGGGCTATCTATTTAAGATCACAGAATCACAACTGGGGGCGGCGCTTTTATTGTTTTTACCTGGAATATTGCTAGTTGGGTATGGCCTTATCACGTTATGGCGGACAATGCGAATTCCGGAAAAATATAAGGATTCAGAAGCGCAAACGTCAAATAAATAGCATTTTATTAATCTTGGAAATGGGTAGTACCTATCTCATAGAGATAGAAAAAATAAATTAATGGGGGAATCAAGTATGGGAATGAAAAAACGTTTCGGTATGGGTATGATGACTGTGGCTCTGGGTACGGCGTTGATCGGAGGAGGGACTTATGCATATTTCAGTGATACGGAAACGACAAACAATACATTTGCTGCGGGAACCCTTGATCTGACTCTATCTCCGACAGAAATTATTAATGTTGACAATATCGCCCCCGGCGATTCATTTATCCGTGACTTTGAATTAGGAAACGGGGGAACGCTGGACATCGATAAGGTGCTGCTGGAAACAGATTATACAGTCATTGATGCCAATGGGGATAATACCGAAGACATGGCAGAGCATATTCAGGTCGAATTTCTATATAACGTGAATAACCTTGATGAAGTCATTTTTGAAACCACTTTGGCAGAGCTGAAAGATATGACTCCGGAAGCTGTAAACCAAAATATTTTTTATCCCGAGTTTGGTGATAAGGGACTTCCGGCTGGGGAGACTCATGACCTTGTAGTCAAATTTAATTTCCTTGAAAACGGGGAGGATCAAAACCAGTTCCAAGGAGATTCACTGAAATTGACATGGACATTCAATGCAACGCAAAGACCAGGCGAACAAAAATAGGGGGTAAAATCGGAGCAGGGTGAGATCCTGCTCCGTTTAACGGAATATTTCGATTTTTAAAAACTGAATAAGGGAGGCTTTTTATATGAGAATACGCCGTTTTGGCGCCTTCATGTCGGCCGTATTAATTAGTTCTACACTGGTCGGATTTTCACCAAAAAGCATGGATTATAATCATACAAGCAGCAATGCAATCACTCAAGAAGAAACAGAAGCCAGCATTGTCAACATGCAGGCGATCATTGACAGCCTGGAAAAAGATGGGGATTTTGCAAGCCCAGCTGTTTCGCGTGCCTTAAAAACCCACATCACTGCGGTAGGACATTATGAAAGCAGCAAATCATACAAGAAAGCGATCAAACACATGGAAAGCTTTCATGTTTTACTAAACAACTATGTAACAAAAGGAATGATTTCCGAGAATGCCGCCAATCTATTAAGAGACTATGCCGATGCCCTAATCAGCAAGTGGGATGCCATATTTGATTCTGCTAGAGTCATGGATTACTTGCATCAATTAAGTGTGGAAATCGGGCCGAGAGTTGCAGGTACGGATGGTGAAAGGAAAGCTGCGGAATATTTAAAAAGCCAATTCCAGAGCTTTGGGTACGAAACCTCCATCCAGGAGTTCGCCATTAATAACCGGACAGAAAGAACATTGAAAATCCTAAACAATAATAAGGAACTTGCTTTGGGTGCCGCTACAGGATCATCTGTAACTGGTGTGAAAGGTGTTACAGGCGACTTTTATCATGCAGGCCTTGGGCAGCCTGGCGACTTCTCAGATGATGCAAAGGGGAAGATTGCTTTGGTTCAGAGGGGAGAGAATTCCTATTGGGAAAAAGTAGTGAATGCGACCAATGCCGGAGCGATTGGCGTTGTGATTTATGATAACACGGACAGTCTTACTCCAGTTCGTCCGACACTGAATAATAATAGTACCATTCCGGTCGTGGGAATCACAAAAGATGATGGTGAAGCATTGCTTGCGCAACTTTCCAAAGGCGCGGTAAAGGCTAACTTGATCATTCATACACACACTAATCAAAAATCCCAAAATGTCATTGCTGTGAAGAAGCCCGCGAATGTTGTAAATCCGGAAATTGTGTACATCACTTCCCATTATGACAGTGTTCCTTATTCTCCAGGAGCCAATGATGACGGATCAGGGACCAGCACAATTGTTGAACTTGCGAGGATTTTAAAGAATTTCCCGACCGATAAAGAATTGAGGTTTGTAGCCTTCGGTGCCGAGGAAGTCGGCTTGGTTGGTTCAAATTACTATGTACGCAACCTTCCGAAAGAGGATTTCGACAGAAGTCTGATTAACTTCCAGATGGAAATGCTTGGAGCGAAATATGAGCCCGCTTCTTATCTTGCGGTCAATACGGTTGATGGCAAGGCAAATACAGCCTGGGATTACACCAATGCCGCTTTTGATAAATTGGGCAAAGATAAAGAAAAACTGATTCTTTTCAGAAGAGGGTCGTCTGACCATGTGCCATTCCATAATGCGGGCATTACCGCAGCTTGCTTTAATATGGGGACAGCAAACGGCGGTTTGGAGCCGGAATATCACACTCACCACGATACGATCGAAAATATTAGCCCTGAAAGACTGCAATTTGCAGGAGATATCATTAGCACAGCCATATTTGATTTTTTGACCGACCACAATAGTCAGGAAAAAGATTTAGAGGAAGCATCTTAAGATTCAAGTCTTCCGTCCGGCAAAGGATGCAATTAGGGGGGAGCATATGTTGCACTTAACAAAAGGCTTAAGAGTAGGCCTAATGTCAATACTGCTTGGTATCGCTCTGATAGGTGGCGGTACTTACGCTTATTTTAGTGACCATAAGATATCGGAAAATACATTCGCATCAGGGACCTTGGACTTGTCAGTGAATCCGAATACCTTGATCAATGTAAAAAACATTAAGCCAGGAGACTCATTTCTTCGGAGTTTTACACTTAAAAACAATGGCTCACTGGATATAGGCAAAGTAATTATAGAGACAGATTATACTGTCATTGACGCAAAAGGAGACAATACGGAAGATTTCGGAGAGCATATTTCAGTGGAATTTTTGCTGAATATGGACAAAAACAACCAACCAATCTATAAAACTTCTTTGTCAAAACTGAAAGATATGTCACCGGATGCCGTAGCTAGAAACATTACCATTCCTGCTATAGGGAAAGATGGCCTCCCAAGCGGAGCCAGTGACCGTCTTGTTGTAAAATTCTCCTTCGTGGACAATGGAGAAGACCAGAACCAATTCCAGGGAGATTCACTTAATCTGGAGTGGAAGTTTGTAGGAATGCAGGCTGTTGATGAGTAAACGATTAATGACAAAGGTTGAATAAAGGCATAAAAATAAAGCAGGTGGAGAAAACAAGTTCTTTCACCTGCTTTTTTGTTCCTATTATCAAATTTCTTAGACTATATTTTTGGAGTTATTCACATCAAATGCTGCCCAAAGATTATTCATTTTATTTCTTCCGCTGTTGATTTCAGGATTGAATTGTATTGAAGATGTTTGCCTAACAGTTTGTACCTGTTGTAGCGCCTGGTTTAGTTTTTTAGTGATTGTTTTACTTTCTTTTTCTACTTTATTGGCAATAGAAAGGCCAGCAACTGTCCCTTGCGCCATAGCGATTTTTCCGCTCTCAATCCCAGTGATATTTCCAGCGACAAACAGTCCTTGAAGCGGCGTTTCCATTGCTTCTGAATGAATGGGGACATGTCCGCCGAGCGCAGGTATGTATTCAAAAGGACAACCCGCCACAGCTGCCAACTCCGCTAGAGGGTATAAACCGCCAGCGATGCAAACAAAGTCGGCATCGTACTCAATTTCCGAGTCAGAGATTTTGTTGCCTTGAGCGTCAATATCTACCACACGAACACCTTCCACTTGTTCTTTGCCCACAATTTCAACTGCCGCTTTACGCAATTGCAGCGATGTTCCATTGACGTTTACCCCATTTTTTGGAAAAAGGCGCAGTCCTATTTTTCTCATCCCTACATTTTTCATCATGCGGCTTCCCGCTCTTAGAAAAGGGGAAGGGGCAAGGTGTGCGACGTTTAACAGGGATTTCATCACTTCTTCTGGTATGGCTGCGTCTTTGCTCAGCGGACTCTTATCCGGGAGGACGATCCTGTCCACATGGATTCCCGCGAGCTGTAGCTCATTTAAAATGGCAAAGGACAAAACATTAGCTCCGATGATGATCCCTCTTTTTCCAACTTGAACCCTATGGACATTGGTCATTACCTGGGCAGCACCAATGGACATGGCACCAGGCAAAGTCCAGCCCGGAATGGGAATCGGATATTCGGCTGCTCCGGTTGCAAGCAAAATAAACGGAGCTTGATATGTACACGCATCTGTATAAACATTCCAAAGGGAGTCTTCTTGAAAAATGTTGAAAACGGATACATTTAAACGAATATCGATGCCTAAGTTTATTGCTTCTTCATGCAGCCGCTTTGATTCCTCTATCCCATTCCACCATTCGCCGGATGGTTCTTGATGCAATTGTCCAAGCAGCCGTCCACCGGGCTTGATGAACTCATCGAGTACCATAACGCTCAGCCCATTCTTATTCGCGGCGATAGCTCCAGCTAAACCCGCGGGACCAGCTCCGATCACAATGACATCTATCACTGCTCTTCCACCATCCTTTTCACAATATTGGGAAGCTGCCTTCCACTCTCTATTCTCATATTCTTCTCAACAAGAGTTAAGCAGGCCCTTACATTGGATTGTCCATTCACTGTAACCCGGCATTCCATACAGTGGCCAATATTGCAATAGAAGCCTCGTGGTGTTCCGCTTTCTTCATGGTCCCGCAGCCGACGGACACCGTTTGCCAGCAAGGCAGCAGCTACCGTTTCCCCTTCGTGAGAATTGTAGGTCTTTCCATCAAACTGGAAAGGAATAGTGTTTTGATTATTGATGGACCCTAGAATAGGATGGTCTATGATTCTATTCATGATTATCACCTACTGATCTGAAAGTGACCGGGCGGATGGGAGGTTGATATTTTAAAGGAATATCTGACAAGGAAACTTCCTTTACAATACTTGCAATCATTTTGTCTACGGAAACCCGGCATGTCCGTCCTCCACAAAAGCCCATTCCCGCCCGTGTTCTTAATTTTAATTCTCTTGCTGTGCATTGATGTTTTTCGGCTGTTTCCTGAAGAAGTCCGAAGGTCACTTCCTCGCACCGACAAACAACCATTTCTTTCAGCCTGTTCACATGATCCCCTCCTTCAATTCGTTGCAAAAATATAATGCAAGAAATATACCAGATTAACTTAATCCGAGGCGTTTCATTCGATTGTATAGGGTGGCTCTAGTGATGCCGAGCTGTTTCGCGCAATGGGCTTTATTTCCCTTAGCGATTCTTAATGCCCGCTCCAATACTCCCTTTTCATGTATATCCATCTCTTCCTGGAGAGGGAGAATTTCTTCCTTTTCACTCGTTCGCCCGTCATTTATTTGAGCCTGATTAATCACTCGTCCATTTGAATTAAAAGGCAAGTATTCTGTTTTTATCAGCCCATCGACTGCAAAAACAACTAGGCGCTCAATGACATTCCGGAGCTCTCGAATATTCCCCGGCCAGTCGTATTGGAGTAGAGCATGCATGATATCTGATGGGAATCGGTGAATCGGCCGTTTATATCGAATGGACAATTCTTTAAAAAAATGGCTTGTCAGTTCAACGATATCTTCTTTTCTTTCCCTTAACGGTGGAATTTGTATGCTGACCACATTCAATCTATAAAATAAATCTTCGCGGAATTTCCCGTCTTCGACAAGCTCTGCCAAATCGCGGTTTGTAGCAGCAATAACACGAAAATCGATATCTATTTCTTGTTCTCCCCCGATTCGGTAAAACTTACGCTCTTGTAATACCCGTAACAGCTTTACTTGCATATCCAGCGGCATTTCACCGATTTCATCTAAAAAAAGCGTTCCTCCTTTCGCTAGTTCTACTTTTCCTTTTTTCCCTTTTTGGCTGGCACCAGAAAAAGCTCCTTTTTCATAGCCGAACATTTCACTTTCAAATAATGATTCCGGAATCGCACCGCAGTTAACGGGGATGAAAGGGGCCTCTTTCAGTTCACTTGCCTCATGAATGGCCTTGGCAAACACTTCTTTGCCTACCCCGCTTTCACCCATAATCAGGACAGTGGACTTTACTCCGCAAACTTTTCTGGCAAATTCAACTGTTTTTTGAAGGGCAAGGCTTTTTCCTTTGATGGTACTGAAGGGGTCTTGAGTTTTTCTATACTTGGCAACTTCCTGCTCGAGACGATGGACTTCCGTTGACATGTTGAATAACTTTTCATTAAGAAGCACATGGCTTGTAACATCTGTTTCAGAGACTACAGCCCCGATGATTTCTCCGTCGCAAAGAACGGGATTGGAGTTGATCAGCACAAACAAGTCGGATCTGGGCTGGTGCTGATGATGGGCAATGCTTTTTCCCTTATGGAGGGATTCCAGTATTTCAAGCTTTTCCGGTTCAAAAAAATCGGTTATTTTTCGACTCAAAATTTCATTTTGTTTGATGGAAAAAATCTTTTCTGCACCTTCGGTCCATGTTTTTACCCGTTCCTCCTTATCAATGACGGTTACGGATGAGTCGGTTGTTTGAATAACGGTCGTATAAAAAGCTTTCAATTGCCTGTATAAGATGTAAAAAATTTGGATGATTTCAGAGGCTGACACAGTTCCAACCGGCTGATTTTGCTCATCCAGGATGACAATTGAGGAAGCCTCCTGAAACGCTTGAATTAAGTCTTCCGTCGAGTCGTCTACGTGGACGGTTTTGTATGGTTGTTCCTTTTCCATATATAAAAACTGGTTGGTGTTTGATTTTATTTTCAATGCTTCTTTTAGAATATCTTCAATGGATGGAAGTGAAAAAGCCATTTAGCTGCCTCCCGTGAGTAAAATTTTTTATACAGTGTCTATTTAATTATACATCCACTGTTTAATTTTTTAAATGTTCTTATAAAATAAAGCCGTTTAACTTCATTCAGCAGAAGTCTCCCAATTCTGTAAGTGGTGAGATGAATGCATATTGGTATTCCGTTCAGTGGGGGTTCAAACCCCGGCTGAATAAAGTTAAAGCCTCCGGCGGATGCCACAGATTTTCAGAGGAAATTTATCGAGCGGAGCTCGATAAAATCTGGGCGCAAACACGCCAAGGCGCATTTGATCGAGCATACGCAATGGCACAATCCTTGCAAATATAGTTAGGCAACGAAAGGAGGGACAGTATTGAAGCATACCGACGTATTGGTGATTGGCGGCGGGATTATTGGCTGTGCGATCGCTTATTACGTATCCAAATCAGGGCGGCAAGTGACTATTCTCGAAAAAAGGGAATTTGTCAGTGGGACGTCTTCCAAATGTGACGGAAACATTTTGGCGATTGATAAAGATCCCGGCTTTGACAGCCAAATGTCCCTGGTCAGCCAAAAGCTGGTGGATCAACTGTCAAAAGAATTGAACTATCCCTTTGAATACCGTGCACCAGGAAGCATTCTTGTCTGTGAGTCGGAGGAAGAAATGGAAGCAGCTCAGCAGTGGGTAGATAGGCAAAAGGCAGCAGGACTGCCTTTCCGGATATTGGATCGCGAAGACATTCGCCAGGAATCAAAGTACTTTGCCGATGATCTGCTAGGTGGTTTGGAATGTGCTACGGATTCAACCATTAATCCCTATATGCTCGCTTTTGCTTTACTGGAAAGCGCACAAAACTATGGAGCTGAAGCTTGGAAACGAACCGAAGTAAAAAGTATAAAAAAAGAACCAGATGGAGGGTTTAGAGTAGAAGCTTCGAATGGCGATTTTAAGGCTAATCAAGTGGTAAATGCATGTGGTGTCTGGGCACCTCGAATTGGAGAAATGTTAGGACTTTCCATTCCAATTCAGCCAAGGAAAGGGCATATTATTGTTGCTTCCAGACAGGAACATGTCGGCTCCCGCAAGGTAATGGAATTCGGCTACTTGATTTCTAAGTTTGGAGGGCAGCGGCGAGTGGATTCACTCACCGAAAAGTACGGAGTGGCCCTTGTGTTTGAACCGACGGAAAGTCAAAACTTTCTTATCGGAAGCAGCAGGGAGTTTGTCGGCTTTGATACGAGAGTGAAAAATGAAGTCATTGAGTGCATTGCGAGAAGGGCGATCCGTTTTTATCCGAAGATGGCGGATATGATGATGATACGTTCCTACGCCGGTCTGCGTCCATACACAGAAGATCATCTACCAATCGTTTCCCATGTGGATGAAGTCCCAGGCTTTTACATAGCGGCAGGCCATGAAGGGGATGGGATCAGCCTTTCGGCTGTGACCGGAAAAGTGCTTGAAGAGATGCTTAATGAAAAGGGAACGTGCATTCCTGTTGATCCGCTCCGCTATAACCGGTTTTCGAAAAAGGTGGTGAGTCGATGAAGGCACATAAGGTGTTTACAACCATTGATACACATACGGGAGGGAACCCGACAAGGACTTTGATCAGCGGTCTTCCTGAATTGAAAGGAAGCACTATGTCAGAGAAAATGCTTTATATGAAAAAAGAATATGATTGGATTCGAAAGCTGCTCATGAATGAACCAAGGGGACATGATGTTATGTCTGGAGTGTTGCTTACGGATCCTTGCCATCCTGAAGCTGACCTCGGTGTGATTTATATTGAAACAGGCGGATATTTGCCGATGTGCGGACACGATACGATAGGTGTCTGTACTGCTTTGATTGAGACGGGAATCATTGAAGCGAAAGAACCTGTCACTACTTTAAAACTGGATACGCCAGCAGGAGTGGTGGAAGTAGAAATCAGGGTTGAGAACGGGAAGGCCAAAGAAGTGTCATTCTGCAATGTACCGGCTTTTTTGTTGAGAAGAGTCTCAGTTGACGTGGAAGGAATTGGAAAAGTAAAAGCAGATATAGCCTATGGAGGCAATTTCTACGCCATCATTGACGCAAAGTCAATCGGGATTGAGCTGATTCCTGAAAACGCCTCCACGATAATCGATCAGGCGATTACAATCAGAAACACCATCAATGAGCAGATAGAGGTTGTCCATCCGAAATATCCTTTCATCAATGGATTAACCCATATAGAGTTTTTTACAGATCCAACAAACGAAAAGGCGGATGTGAAAAATACCGTTGTCGTCCCGCCTGGGGGAATAGATCGTTCACCTTGCGGAACTGGAACTTCAGCCAAACTAGCGGTTCTTTATGCCAATCAGGAAATTGTCGTAGGAGAAGAGTTCGTACACGAAAGCATTGTTGGCTCTTTGTTTAAAGGACGCGTCTTGGAAACAACAAGCGTAAATGGGCTGGAAGCAGTCGTAACGAACATCTCAGGATCTGCTTGGCTGATGGGCATGCATCGCTTCTTCTACAACGAAGAAGATCCGTTAAAAGAAGGTTTTCTCCTCATTCCGCCAATGGAACATGAAAGGGAGGAAGTGAAATGAACCTTCAAAAAATATACACTGCAACAGACGTACACATAGCAGGTGAAGTGTTTCGGATCATTAATGATGTACCTTTTGTTCAATATGGAAGTTTAAAAGAGTTCGATGAGCAGCTGCCAAGCGTATTCTCGGAAGAGATGGCACTTTTACTTAATGAGCCGCGGGGGTTTGCGGGGATAAACGGATGTCTGGTCGTTCCTCCGTTCACCGAGAGTGGTGATGTGGCAGCCGTCTTTTTTAACCATGAAGGTACATTGCCTATTCATTATGGAGGGGTTATTGCAATAGTTACTGCAATGCTTGAAAGCGGCAGATTGCAGGAGAAAGCAGCTGGTGAGTATTACATCGAAACGGTACAGGGTGTGATTCCTGTGATTGCAGTAAAGGAAAAAGAACAAGTTGTCTCTGCAAGAGTGGCACTTGGAGAATGTTCTGTGATTAAAACTGATGTTCCGCTGCTTGATGAATCGTATACAATCGTTCAGGCGGATCAACGGTATGCTCTGTTTGATAATAAAGCACTGGGTTTAAAAATTGAGCTCAGTGAGCTTTCCGCTTTAAAAAAGTGGGGGAAAAACAACTTACAGGAACTAAAAACTAATTCTGACATACAAGGCATCATACTGATGGATGATGAAGCACTGGTACAAGGAAAAATTAAGACCGTCACCTTTCGGAAGGATGGTTGGATTGTCCGATCACCGGGCTTTGGACCAACAACAGCTTGTTTTGCATCCCTTTTATCAAGAGATGGAATAGAAGTGGAACAAACTCTATTAAATGAAAGCGTTTACGGAAGCTTTCTTGAATCCAAGGCACATTATGACGGGAAAGTTCAATTCTCTGTGAATGCAAGAGCATTTATTACCGGATTGCAAACCTTTGTACTCGATCCGACGGATCCGTTGCCGAAGGGGTTTTTAATTAAATAAATTTTAGGGGGAGCCCATGATGGAAGGAGTCATTAATTGGCTGGTCGATCAAGTATGGGGGACTGGTCTAGTTGTTTTTGCACTTGGAGCAGGACTATTTTTCTCTATTACGACTCGTTTTGTTCAAATTCGGTATTTTAAAGAAATGATTCTGTTGTTGTTTGAGGGAAAAAGCTCCGAGAACGGTATCTCCTCTTTTCAGGCATTTTGTTTAGCTTTGTCAGGCCGTGTAGGGGTAGGGAATATCGCAGGTGTGGCAACCGCCATTGCATACGGCGGACCGGGAGCGGTTTTCTGGATGTGGGTCATGGCGTTGTTGGGCGGTGCGAGTGCCTTTATTGAATCGACGCTTGCACAAGTATTTAAGAGCAAGGTGGGAAATGCATATCGCGGGGGAACTCCTTATTTTATTGAAAAAGGGTTAAATCTCAAGTGGTTTGCTGTAATCATGGCTGTGGTTGTCACTATTTCCTACGGATTCTTAACACCTGGAGTACAGGCAAATAATATTGCAGCAGGAATGGAAAATGCCTTTGGCTTAAACAAGACAGTTACCGGAATATTCTTGGTTGCTTTACTTGGAGTAATTATTTTTGGCGGTCTAAAACGCATTGCCAGTGTATCGCAAACCGTTGTTCCGTTTATGGCGGTTGGCTATGTGGTCGTTACTTTTATTGTATTAGGCTTGAATTATGACAAAGTGCCTGGGATGCTTTCCTTGATCTTCACTAGTGCTTTCGGATCCAATCAAATCTTTGGCGGAATAGTAGGAACAGCGATTGCCTGGGGGGTCAGAAGGGCCATATTCTCCAATGTTGCCGGTTGCGGGGAAGCGACATATAGTTCTGCGGCTGCTGAAGTGTCACATCCCGCTAAACAAGGATTAGTTCAAGCTTTCTCAGTCTATATTGATACAATTTTGGTTTGTACGGCAACGGGTCTAATGATTCTGGTAACGGGGATGTATAATGTGACGCCGGAGGGAAGAGATCCGATTGTTCAGACGTTGCCCGGCATCGAGGCGGGTCCTGCCTATACTCAAATGGCGGTCGAAACAGTGCTGCCTGGATTCGGTCCCGGGTTTGTGTCCATAGCTATTTTCTTCTTTGCGTTTACTACGTTGATGGCTTATTACTATATCGCAGAAACAACGTTGATCTATTTGAGCGGAAAGCGAGAATTGCCTTGGTTGAAAACAACGCTAAAAATTGTCATGCTCCTCATGATCTTTATAGGCAGCGTTAAATCAGCATCTATGATGTGGGCGCTGGGTGATATCGGATTCGGATCTATGGCATGGCTCAGCCTGCTTGCGATTTTACTTCTCACTAAACCGACTTTAAAAGTTTTAAAAGATTATGAGACTCAGAAAAAAGCAGGTAAAGATCCTGTTTTTGATCCGATTCAGGCTGGCATAAGCGGCGCTGATTTTTGGGAGGAAAAATGTAAACAGGCTCGTATAGCCAAAGAAAAGAGTTCAATTGGATAGAAAAAACTTACCTGTCCAGTTCTGTACTGACCGTTCTTGTAATCTTTTTGAATACCCTGACTCCCTACTGTGTGTATTCTAAGGACCTGATTTTTTAACTTCATTCAGCAGAAATCTCCCACTTCTGTAAGTGGTGAGGGTGAATGCATATTGGTATTCCATTCAGAGATTAAACCCCGGCTGAATAAAGTCAAGGTCTCCGGCGGATGCCACAGATTCTCAGAGGAAACTTATCGAGCGGAGCTCGAGAAAATCTGGGAACAAATACGGTCATGCGGATAGATAAGAATGAAGTAATAGAATCATTAGGAGGAATAGATGATGAAAAATTTAAAAGGCGTATTTCCAGTATTGATTACACCGATGCACCAAGACGAAACGATCAATTGGGAAGGTTTTAGTAACAATATTGAGTATTTCATTAACCAAGGTGTCGATGGACTTGCTATCAATGGAAGCACAGGAGAATTTGTAAGTTTGACGAAAGAGGAGCGATTTAAGGCTGTTGAAGTGGCTGTTGAGCAGGTTGGCGGCAGAATCCCTCTTATCGTGGGAACTGCAGCGGAAACTACGGAGGATGCGATCGAATACACTCTGCAGGCTGAGAAGGCGGGAGCAGATGCCGCACTACTCATCAATTCATATTACGCTCATCCAAAGGAAGAAGAGATTTACGAACATTTTAAGGCTGTGGCTGAATCTGTGTCCTTTCCAGTTATGATCTATAACAACCCTTTCACATCAGGAGTGAACATTTCGGTTGATACAATCCTTCGGACAGGCAAAAATGTGAGGAATATTACGCACGTCAAAGAATCCAGCGGAGAAATCAGGAACGTTCGTGACATTTCTCGCCAAGGCAAAGGATTTATCAAAACATTCTGTGGAGCGGACGATATGGTTCTTGAATCGTTCATGGTCGGGGCGGAAGGTTGGATTTCCGTTGGGGGGAACATCGCACCGCGGACGGCCAAGGAAATGTATGATGCCTATATGGCAGGGGACATCGATCGTGCATGGGAATTGTATGATAAACTGCTTCCCCTTTTGAACTTCCTTGAGGGTTCCGGAAAGTATGTCCAAATTACCAAACATGCTATGGACTTGAAGGGGCTCGCCGGCGGCCCGGCCCGTAGGCCGCGTCTTGGATTGAACCAGGAAGAGCAGGAAACACTTAAAAGGTTAATGGAGCAGTTGGATGTTCTGGAAGCATCAACGATCCACGGAGGGGAAGGAAAATGACAGAAGTAAAGGCAAAATCAACAGAGCTGAAGCCAAGAGTTCGGGAGTTTTTAAAAAATAAATTAGGGCTGTATATTAACGGGGAATTTGTCTCATCAAAAAGCGGGCAGACATTCGATGTATTGAATCCGGCCACGGAAGAGAAGATTGCGGAAGTTTATGAGGCGGGGGAGGGAGACATCGATTTGGCAGTTTCCGCAGCCCGCTGCGCTTTTGACAAAGGGGAATGGACCCGGATGGACGCTGCTTCGCGTTCCAGGCTGATCTACAAGTTTGCAGATTTAATCGAAGAGCACAGGGAAGAGTTGGCGCAGCTGGAGACATTGGATAATGGAAAGCCGTATGCTGTTGCCTTGGCCGACGATGTGGACGGCACTGTTCAGCACTTCCGGTACTATGCGGGCTGGGCCACGAAGATTGAGGGGAAAACAGTCCAAGTCTCACCGGATTATCTGAACTATATCGTTCATGAACCGATTGGGGTCGTCGGGCAGATTATCCCATGGAATTTTCCGCTTGCGATGGCAGCATGGAAGCTGGGGTCGGCCTTGGCGGTCGGCTGTACTGTGGTGATCAAACCGGCAACTGAAACACCACTCTCCATTCTGTATGCGGCGCAATTGTTTAAAGAAGCCGGCTTTCCGGACGGTGTGGTAAATGTCGTCCCTGGATCTGGCCGGATAGCCGGGGAAGGGATGATCCGCCATAAAGGTGTCGATAAAGTAGCTTTTACGGGATCAACGGCGGTGGGCAAGTCGGTCATGAAGCAGGCCGCGGACCAAATCAAGGGAGTGACACTGGAGCTTGGTGGAAAGTCCCCGGCGATTATTCTGGAAGATGCGGATTTAAGTGAAGCGATTGACGGGGCGTTTGCAGGAACAATGTATAACCATGGCCAAAACTGCAGTGCATGCACAAGGGTTTACGTTCACCGCTCCCTGTATGACGAAGTATTGCAGGGATTGGCCGAAAGGGCAAATTCACTAAAAGTCGGGCATGGACTTGATGAAGCGACTGAAATGGGGCCTCTTGTTTCACAAAAACAGCTAGAAACTGTCCTCTCCTATATCGAAAAAGGGAAGGAAGAAGGTGCGCGCCTTATTGCAGGAGGAGAACGTGTCTATGACAAAGGGTATTTTGTCCGCCCCACTATTTTTGCAGATGTGACAGATGATATGACCATCGCCCGGGAGGAAATCTTCGGGCCGGTCATGGCTGTCTTCCCGTTTGATACGGTGGAAGAAGTCATCCGTCGGGCAAATGACAGCGACTACGGGTTGGCAGCGAGTATCTGGACGGAAAACGTTAAAAAAGCCCATTATATCGCGGGCAAACTCCAATCCGGGACAGTCTGGATCAATGATTTTGGCCTTGAATGGGAAACCATGCCATTCGGTGGTTACAAACAGTCTGGAATCGGCCGCGAAATGGGCGGGGAATACGGACTCGCAAACTATACCGAAGTAAAAAGCGTCTTTGTAAATATGAAAGAGAAGAGATAACGAAAAGAACTCTTGGAGAGCTGTTAATTGCTTTCCGAGAGTTTTTAGGATTGTTTCGCTGAGACGAATTGTTACCAAAGATGACGATATGGTTTATTCTTAGAACATACTGGAAACAGCTTCTTACCCTTTCACTTTCATAATCTGCAAATCAATATATAGTTGACAATTTTTATGGAAGTCATCAAACGAAATCGAAGTCGACTCCGTAATTTGATTCAGTCGGTATTTCAGTGTGTTTGTATGGATGAATAGCTTCTCCGCAGCTTGCTTCAGCCTGCAATTTTCCTCCAAGTAGGTTTCAAGCGTTTGAAGCAGATTCGTTTGGCTTTCTTTGTCCTTTAGTTTCAGCTTCAGAAGGTCCTCATTCACGACATCCATTTTTTTCTGCTGCTGTGAAATCGCCTCCAAATATCGGTAAAGCCCAAGGTTTTTGTATTCAAATGATGGAAGTTCCTTCAGCCCGATCAATTTGGCTACTTTAATGACTTCCATAGCTTCAAGATAACTTTTCCTAAGATGGGTGACAGAGGTATGTTCACGGCTGATTCCAGCATAGACCTGCTCCCCAGTAAACTGTGCCAACACTGACGATGTCAGGGTGTTTGCGTGCATAGACAGTTCTTTCGGGGAAGATAGGCTGCTGCCTATCATCACAATCACCATCAGCTGATCAATGAAAAGGTGGCTTGGCATCTTTAACGCATTTGCGAAAAGTCCAACTTTTTCAAGTAGCTCTCCAAAAGATTCTTCACTAGAGGGGCCAACTGTAAAAACGATGGAAATAAAGGAATCTGGCATGGGAATTTTAACATTGGCGGCTTCCCATTTGATTTGGGCTTCCGTTTGGAAAGCTTCCTCCAGGACTTTTCTATAAAAATTATTCTTCTCTTCGTCTTTTTTCAGCTTCAATTGCTTATTTTGATAGAGAAGTTTGCCTACATGAAAAGAGACATCCAGCAAAAAGTTGAGGTCTTTATCGGTCAGTGGTCGGTCGGTTTCCTGCACCCAGATGAAACCCAAAACGCGATCTTTATATTTAGCGCTTACAACAACACGCTGATTCAATCCAATCTCCTCTATCTGCTCCACTCTGAATGGTTCGGGAATTGTTTTTAACTGATCGACAATCCCTTCACTCATAAACTTCTCCAAGATAGGAATCGTCCAGCGTTTTGTAAAAATGGTTTGCTTGTTGGCTTCATCAAACTGGTCGATGTAAAAAGAGCTGTAAGCCAAAAGGGAAAATTGTTCATCTTCTATGACAACGGGCTTTTTTAAATATTCACTGATCATCTCTGTTATTTCTTCGACACTCGTCAGAGACATGATTTTTTCCAAGAGGCTGTCCATTGAAACTCCCCCCATCCAAAATACAAGCGGTCAATGAAAAGTTTATCACACTTTTCATTGACCGCTTCAAGAAAACACACTATTCCTTCAAAAGACGCAAGCTCTCATCAAACTCTTTGTCGATTTCTTCATTCGGTTTAAATGTGATCAGGCTGACAATCACTGCAACGAGAAGGTTGATGATGAAGCCTGGCACAATTTCGTATAGAGGAGAGTTCAAGCTTTGCCAAACAAGTACAGTCACAGCCCCGGCAACCATTCCGGAAATCGCTCCCCAGTTTGTCAGCTTTCTCCAATAGAGGCTTAATACAACGACCGGACCGAACGAAGCGCCAAACCCAGCCCATGCGTGGGCTACAAGATTCAGGATCGACTCCGTTTTATTGGAGCTGAGAATAAAGGCTATCAATGCCACGGCTAAAACGGCCATTCGTCCGAAAAAGACCAGCTCTTTGTCACTTGCATCACGACGGAAGATTAATTTGTATAAGTCTTCAGTCAGAGCGCTTGAAGTAACGATCAACTGTGATGAGATGGTACTCATGATGGCAGCAAGAATCGCCGCTAAGACAAAACCTGCAAATAATGGATGGAAAAGGATTTGGCCCAGCTCGATAAAGACAGCTTCCTTATCATGCAGTGTGTGATTCGTCGTATAGAAATACGCGATCCCAATAAGGGCTGTCAATACAGCTCCCAGCAACGATACAATCATCCAACTCATCCCAATTCGGCGGGCTACTTTTGTTTCTCGTACTGAACTGATGGCCATGAACCTTACAATGATATGGGGCTGCCCTACATAACCGAGACCCCAAGCAAGGAGGGAAATAATTCCGATCAATGTTGTATCCCTAAAAAATGAAAAAATTTCAGGGTCAATAGACTGAATCGTTTCAACTGTTTTTGCCGGACCTCCCGTATTCATAACTGCCAATGCCGGTACAATCAACAGTGCAGTCAACATGATCAGGCCTTGAGCAAAGTCCGTCCAGCTCACAGCGAGGAAACCGCCAAAAAGTGTGTAGGCCACGACAACGAAGGCGATGATGAGCAACCCTTGCTGATAACCGAATCCAAAAGAGGTTTCAAAGAAAACGGCTCCTGCGACTAGACCTGAAGAAACATAAAAAGTAAAAAAGACCAAGATGATAAGGGCCGAAACAATTCGCAGCAGTTTCGTATTGTCTTTCAGCCTATTTTCAAAGAAAGAGGGGATTGTAATGGAATCATTGCTCACCTGTGTGTAGCTGCGGAGTCTAGGTGCGACAAAAATCCAGTTTAAGTAAGCTCCTATCGTTAAACCGACGGCAATCCATACACTGGTCAATCCGCTTGCGTAAACAGCTCCGGGCAGCCCCATGAGGAGCCAGCCGCTCATATCTGCAGCCCCGGCGCTGAGCGCCGTGACTGCCGGACCAAGAGACCGCCCCCCGAGCATATAATCGGTCAGGTCGCCTGTCTTCCTATAGGCTACCCAGCCAATCACAAGCATGAGTAACATATACACAACAATTGTGACAAGCTTTAAAGTTTCATCTGTCATAAAAATTCATCTCCGTTCCAATGACTACAACATTTCAGATGTAGTCTTCGCCTGCATATGAAGCAGAAGATAATCTGGGCCTCCAGCCTTGGAATCGGTACCGGACATATTGAAGCCGCCGAAAGGCTGATATCCTACTATCGCCCCTGTACATCCGCGGTTAAAATATAAATTCCCGACATGGAAATCTTCACGGGCTTGTTCCAGGTGCATGCGGTTGTCGGAGATGACAGCTCCTGTCAGCCCATATTCAGTGTTATTGGCAATCTCCAACGCTTCCTTAAAATCTCTCGCTTTGGCGAATGCTACGACTGGACCGAAAATCTCTTCTTGCATGATGCGTGCTTTAGGATCCACCCCAGCAAAAATGGTCGGTTTGATGAAGTAACCTTGTGAGTCATCACCTTCTCCCCCGATCATCAATTCACCTTCGTTTTTTCCGATTTCGACATACTTCATGATTTTATCAAATGCATTTTGGTCGTTCACCGGTCCCATAAAATTATTCTGATCGGCAGGATCCCCTACGGTCAGCTCTTTGGTTAATTCGACGGCACGATTTAACACTTCATCATATACATCATCAACAATGACAGCGCGGGAACACGCAGAACATTTTTGTCCGGAAAACCCAAAAGCCGAGCGAACGATTGATTGAGCTGCCAGCTCCAGGTCTGCTTCCTTATCCACGACAATTGTATCTTTTCCCCCCATTTCAGCAATTACGCGCTTCAGCCAAATCTGGCCTTCGTTTACAATAGCTGCACGTTCGTAGATACGTGTGCCGACTTCTCTTGACCCTGTAAAACTGATAAAACGGGTTTTTGGGTGGTCGACAAGGAAGTCGCCGACTTCGGAGCCGCTTCCCGGAATATAATTGAGAACCCCTTTTGGCAATCCTGCCTCTTCCATCACTTCAACAAATTTGGCTGCGACGACAGGTGTGGTTGATGCCGGCTTCAAGAGGACCGTATTACCTGAAACGATGGCGGCCACGGTTGTTCCGGCCATGATGGCAAAGGCGAAATTCCATGGTGAAATGATTACACCAACACCAAGCGGGATATAATCATATCGGTTGTATTCTCCTGGCCGGCTCTCCACTTTTTTCCCGTCTTTCAACTCAAGCATCTGCCTTCCATAGTATTCCAGGAAGTCAATGCCTTCTGCCGTATCGGCATCCGCTTCATTCCATGGCTTCCCGGCTTCTTTGACAAGCAATGCAGAAAATTCATGTTTTCTTCGACGAATGATGGCTGCCGCTTTGAATAGGACATCTGCCCGGATTTCTGGTTTTACTTTTTTCCAAGATTCAAAGGCTGCGAGTGCACTGTCCATCGCCTGTTGAGCCAATACTCGGTTAGCTTTCGACACTCGGCCGACGGTTTCTTCTTTGTTTGCAGGATTTATAGAAATGATTTTTTCAACCGTCGTGATTTTTTCACCGCCGATAACTAAAGGGTAGTCCTTGCCAAGATAGCTTTCAACCAAATCCAGCCCTGCTTTGAATGCCTGTTTGTTTTCCTCTTTGGAAAAATAAGTGAATGGTTCATGTTTATAAGTGATCATCCGCCACAACTCCTTATTATTTTATATGATTATTTTTTTACTAATCCCTTAAAGGCAAATGAAATATTTGCCGGCCTTTCAGCCAGCCTTCTCATGAAATAACCATACCAATCGCGTCCGTATGGCACGTAAACTCTCATTTTATATCCTTGTTCCACTAACTCCAGTTGAGTCTTGCTCCTCATCCCGTACAACATTTGGAATTCGAATTGGTCATTTGGGATCTTCAGTTTTTCTGCAAGTGCCTTTGTATAGTTGATCATTTCGTCATCGTGAGTGGCGACGGCCGTATACAGTCCGTATTCCAAGCTTTGCCTAATCAATTTTTTATAATTGTCATCGACATCCTTTTTATCGGGATAGGCAACTGTTGCCGGCTCTTTGTAGGCCCCTTTAACAAGCCGTAAAAACGGTTTCAAAACACTTAATTTTTTTAGATCCTGTTCCGTTCGGTACAAATAGGCCTGCAGGACTGTACTGACACAACTGTACGATTCCCTGAGCTGTTTAAATAGCTCCAGTGTTTGCTCACAGCGTGGCTCATCTTCCATGTCGATCGTAACCATGACGCCATGTTTTTCAGCTGTATCTAAAATGCTTGTCATGTTTCTGACGACAAGATCCCGGTCAATATCAAGGCCAAGCGATGTCATTTTAACGGATATGTGGGAATCGAGCTTTTCCCTGGCGATCGTTTCGACCGTTTCAATGGCTTCCTTTGTTCTTTCGATGGCTGTTTCTTTTGAATGGACAAACTCTCCCAAGTGATCAACAGTGGTGGACAAACCCTTTCTGTTAAGCTCTCTGATGATTTGGACCGAATTTGGAAAATCAATTCCGGCGATGATTTTTCCTGTTACAATACCGCTGCCTCTTTTCCTTGCCACCTGATTCAGCCAATTGTTTTTGGAAAGACATAAAAAGAAATTTCTTGTTACCGCTTCCATTTTATTCACCACCTTAGGTATATTAGACTTAACTTTATTGTATAAACTTTAAAATTATCTGGCATCGTCTGGAGAAAACAAAATTTGGCTGCTTTTGTTGTTGGTTGGGGACAAAACGGGTGGGACTGTAGAAAGGTAAAGGGGAATTGGAGGGGAAATATCAAGGTTTTAAAGGAGAGTCTCTTTAGAAGGCCCTTGTCGGTTCTGATTAAATGAATCTAGGAAACTTTATTCATTTAGTCATCATCACACTTCAAAGAGCGCGAATCTCGATAAAAGCGCATCGTACGGTCACCATGAATCCTGTTTTTAATAAAGTCCGTTTGCCATGGAAATATCCATAGCTTTACATGAATTAGAAGATGGAATCTAAATGAAGTGGAGGATAGGGATGGAAAAATTCATTTGTACAACCTGTGGTGTTCAATATCATAAGAGCGAAGAGCCACCTGAATACTGCAGTATTTGTACGGAGGAGAGGCAGTACGTGAATCCGAACGGCCAGGATTGGACGACGCTTGATGATATGCGGGCCAGTGGTATTTATCAAAATGAAATAGTGAGAATGGAGGAAGGCCTTTACAGGATAACGACGGTGCCGGAATTCGGGATTGGCCAGTCCGCCTTTGTTGTTCAAGGCGACAGAATCAATGTTCTATGGGACTGCATCTCTTATCTTGATGTAGAAACCCAAAAGCAAATAAGGGAGCTGGGAGGAATTGATGGCATCAGTCTTTCCCATCCGCATTATTATTCGACTCAGGTTCAGTGGGCAGAAGCGTTTGATTGCCCCATTTATATTCATGAGGATGACAAAAAGTGGGTGATGGAGCCGAGCAACCGAATTGTTTTTTGGTCGGATGAACAATTGGAATTGTCTGAAGATCTTTTTCTGCATCGGCTCGGCGGACATTTCAAAGGTGGATCTGTTCTGCATTGGCCGGGAGGAAACGGTGGAAAAGGAATTTTATTGACCGGCGATATTATTCAAGTTGTGGCAGATACAAACTGGGTCAGTTTCATGTACAGTTATCCGAATCTTATACCACTTCCAGCCAGCAAAGTAAAGGAGCTGGCCAATCGTGTGAATGACCTTCATTTTGACCGCTTGTATAATGCTTTCCAAAAGGCAGTCATCAAAAATGCTCATGAAGCTGTGCAAAGGTCTGCCAAACGGTATATAAACGCATTGGAAGGAACTTTGCTTGATACTTAAAAACCCCCGTAAACGTCAGATTGTGTCTAACAATTACGGGGCAGTTCACAGAAGGATGCTTTTTATAAAATAGATCAAGTTCTATAATAGAAAGAATGTGTACGATGCACAGGAGGCAGGAGGTCTTAGTGCCGTCGGTGGCACAGGACATAGAACTTTTATCGATCAGGTACATTGGCTTAAGGATCAGATCGGTGGCCGAGGGATTCCTCTTACTAAGGCTGTGCGTCTTGAGCTTTTCTTTCAGTTCTAAAGGTATCAGGCATGACGACAGCCATTACTTCGCCCTTCGCACATAGTATGTTCCCGGCGAAGACTTCTACTGAGGTTTTCCATTTCTTAGGGTGGATCTCTTCGACTGTACCAATCGCTTTTAAAGCTGTTCCTTGGGGAGTAGGTTTTAAATAATCGACATGCAATGAAGCTGTAACGAATCGAGGAGGAGCTTCCCCGCTGCCTGGTTCGTGGCCATTTTTCCTATGTAGGGCAAGTGCGGCTGAGCCTGTACCGTGGCAGTCGACCAGTGAAGCGAGTAATCCGCCATAAACAAAACCGGGAATCGCCGTATGTTCTTCTTTGGGTTCATAAATGGTGACCGTTTTGCTGCCTTCCCAGCCAGTCCGAAAATGATGACCTGCCTCGTTTAGGCGCCCGCATCCAAAACAGTGGGCGAATTCATCCGGATATTCGTCTTGAATGGCGTTATTGATTATTTCCAACTTTACCTTCCCCTTCCTTTTTCAAAATATGTTTGTCTATCTATCTTATATTAAACAAGCAGTTTTGTTTACAGAATAATCACGATTCGATAAGCTTTTTTATAAGAAAAACGAAGGAGTGACAAAAATGAACTTGAATAGTTGGTTTGAAAAAGGATTGACGCCTGAGCAATATATGGATAAGTTGGAGTACCATAAAGACAGCTTTTTACATATTTTTGAGAACTTCCAACCGCCTGTTGACGAAGAGTTTTTGAATAAAATAAAAGAGAAGAACCTGCGTGTTGCAGCGTTGGCTGAAGTTTGGTGTGGCCATTGTATGTTAAATGTTCCCGTTTTGCTTCGGCTGGCGGAAAAAACAGATATGGACGTCCGGCTTCTCCCGCGTGATCAGCATTTGGATTTGATGGACAAATATTTAACAAATGGAAAGCGGGTCATTCCGATATTCATTTTCATCGATGAAAATGGCAATGAAGTGGCAAAGTGGGGACCGATCACCGAATCGACGAAAGCTTTTGTCGACGAGTATAAAAAAGAACTGCCATCAAAAGAAGATGACAACTATGATGAGAAATTCAAAGAGATGGTTAAAATCGTCGCAAAAACGTTCAAAGAAACCCCTGATTTTTGGAATAACTCTTATGAGAGCATAAGAGAAACTTTAAATGGAGTAAAATAAACTTAAATAGGGCGGGGCGATGCCCCGCCCTATTTAAGTTTGGAACTGCAATCCTTTGGCAACATCTCTGGTGATGTCCAAAAAACGTTCGACAATAGACGGCTGGTAATGGTTTTGAAGTGTGACCAAGCTTAATTTTGTTTCCAGTGTGGGTTCCGCTAAAGGAACAAGGTTGGGCAGTCCGGCCCAATTGAACTGGCTGAAATTTTGAGGTACAAAGCTGATTCCTACTCCTTTCATCACCATTAAAAGCATGGGGAATACTTCCGTTCCCCAATAAATTACGTCAGGGGAAAAACCGCTGTTATTGCAGGCTTCCATGATCTCTTCAGCAATTCCCGAACCGTGCGAGGAGGTAGGCAGGATGAATTTCTCATCCCGCAGATCGGCAATACTGATCAACGGCTTTTCCAATAATGGATGCCCGGGGGGCAATGCCAGCAGTAAAGGTTCCGTCATTAAAGTGGAAATATGGAGATCTTCCGCTTCAAATATCGTACGTACAATGCCGATATCTACTCTATGATTTCTCAATTCATTCAGTACAAATGAAGAATTTCCCTCCTTTACACGCATGACGATGTTTGGTGCCTCGTCCCGGAGTCTTTTCACAGCATCGGGAATGATGAATAGATTAGCAGAGGTAATGCATCCCGCGGTGACAGTCCCACGTATTCCGCCGTTATGCTCAACCAGCTCTTTTACCATCTTTTCGGTCGATGCAATCAGCTCTTTTCCCCGGGAATATAAAAATTCCCCGTCCCTTGTTAAAGTTAGACGTCTCCCGGAACGGTCAAATAATGCAACTTTTAATTCTTTTTCAAGCTTGCCCATCATTATGCTTAAGGGCGGTTGTGTCATATTCAGGGCTTCAGCCGCTTTAGAAACACTTCCTTCTTCTACTATTTTTATGAAACAGCGTAATCGATGAAGATCCATATTACTTCTCCTCTTACTAAAGTAGTTAAATTATTTGTAATATATATTAAATTCATATGTATTATATATTTGCAATAATATAAAAATCAACTATACTATAGTTTACAGTTAGAATGAAAGGGTTTTCAATAGTTTTATAGATTTTAATAATAAGGAGGAATCATCTTGAGAAAATTTACATCGCTGATGGCTGCTTTGGTGCTAGTGTTTGTTTTGGCAGCATGTGGGAACTCTTCAAAATCTTCTTCGGAATCCGACGGAGGAGAAGGAGAGAAAAAGCTGGCAAAGGAATTGAAAGTTTTTAACTGGGGAGAATATATATCTCAAGATCTTTTAAAAAGCTTTGAAAAAGAATATGGTGTTAAAGTGATCTTAGACACATATAGCGCCAATCAGGAAATGTACACGAAACTTAAAGGCGGGGCTGTTTCTTATGATGTCGTTTTTCCGACCGATTATTTTGTAGAACAAATGATTAAAGACGATTTTCTTCAAGAGTTAAATATGGATAATATTCCGAATTTTGAGCATATATCTGAATCATTGAAAAACCAGGATTTTGATCCTGGCAATAAGTATTCCGTTCCTTATTTCTACGGAAGCATCGGACTGGCCTACAATAAGAAAAAAGCTGGAGAACCAAAGAGTTGGAATGATTTATGGAACCCTGAATATAAAGGCCATGTGGCCATGAATGAAAGTGCTAGGGAAGTATTCACAGTCCCTCTTCAGGTGTTAGGCTATGACATTAATAAACCCACAGAAAAACAACTTGAGGAAGCTAAGGAAAAATTAACAGAGCTTCACCCTAATGTACTGACATATGATGGTACACCTGAAGCCCAGTTTGTAAGTGGAGAAGCTTGGATTGGCATGTCATACAATGGTGATGCTGCACGGGCAATGGCTAAAAATCCAGACGTAGGATTCGTTTTACCTGAAGAAGGCGGAGTGCTTTGGATGGATAATATGGCCATTCCAAAAACTGCGGAAAATAAATATACCGCAGAAGTATTCATCAATTTTATGCTGGACCCCGAAAACAGCAAAAAGAATGCGGAAGAAATAAACGGCAGCAGTCCCAACGCGGCAGCAGTTGAGTTGATGGATGACGATATCAAAAATAATACCGCCATTTACCCGACGGATAAGGAAGTTGAAAGAGGAGAATGGTATCAAATCTTGGATCCTAAAATTCTTGAGTCAATCAATCGTTTATATAACGAGCTGAAAATTCAATAATACAAAACATATTGTATTGAATAAAGTGGCCTGTCGAGCCACTTTATTTTCAATTACTGCAACATAGAAAGGTAGATGTTAAGGTGCGGCCAAAAACAAAGAAGATACTCTCCATATATACATTCATTATGTTTTTATTTTTCTACGTACCCATACTTGTACTGATGGTTTACTCTTTTAATGACTCAAAGACGGGGACTACATGGACTGGTTTTACATTTGAATGGTATGCACAATTATTTTCAAATGGACAAATTTTAAGTGCGACGAAGAACAGTTTATTTATTGCGATTGTCACAACTGTGATTTCTGCTTTGATAGGCACGCTTGCTGCACTTGCCTTGCATCGGTATGATTTTCCAGGCAAGAAGCTGTTTGATTTTTTATTTTACATTCCTGTCGTTATCCCTCACGTGGTAGTCGCTGTTGCTTTGTTATCTCTATATGGCTGGATGGACGTAACTCTGGGTACAACAACTGTCATACCCGGTCACGTAGCGTTGACCACCTCATACGTCATTTTTGTTGTCATGGCACGGCTGGTGAGATTTGACAGTTCCATAGAGGAAGCTGCCAAAGATCTCGGTGCCAACGGGTGGCATACGTTTTGGAGAGTTACATTTCCATTGATCTTTCCTGCGATTCTTGCAGGATCCTTATTGGTTTTTACGATATCTCTTGATGAGTTTAATATATCCTATTTTACCGCGGGACCAGGATCCAATACTTTGCCGGTTCTCGTCTATTCAATGGTCCGTCAGGGGATATCCCCTGAGATTAATGCCCTTTCTACTATTATGATTTTGTTGATTGTAATCGGGGTTATTGCAGCAGGAAAAGGTATGGGAAGTTCAAACAAAAGTAGATAATGGGGTGATGATTATGGTTAAAAATGTAAGAAGTGCTTATGCGATGCTGTCGCCAAGTTTACTTTGGCTGCTATTTTTCCTTATGATACCAGTCGTCATGATTTCCATCATCAGTTTTACGGTGAATGGCGGATATGGAACAACCATTTATGAGTTTAGCGTGGAATCCTATAAAACTGCTTTCAGTTCCTTGTACTTAAAGGTCATTTGGAATTCCCTTTATTGGGCGTTTATGACAACAATTGTTTGTCTCCTATTGGCGTATCCTTTTGCCTACTTTGTGGCTCATGCCGATAAATGGAAAAACCTTCTGCTTGTCCTTGTCATGATCCCGTTTTGGTGCAATCTTGTTATACGACTTTACTCCTGGATCATCCTATTGAATAATGAAGGTGTGATCAATAATATTCTTCTAAAACTTGGATTAATTTCGGAATCGGTCAACATGCTGTATACACCCAGTGCAGTTTTGATCGGCATGGTTTATGGATTTCTTCCATTTATGATTCTTCCTATATATTCATCTATTGAACAATTGGATAAGACTTATTTGGAAGCATCAGAAGACTTGGGGGCAAGCCCTGTAAAGACATTTTTAAATGTTACCCTTCCCCTCACTATGCCTGGTGTACTGGCAGGCATCATCATTACTTTCGTTCCTGCGTTGAGTGTATTTGTCACAACGGATTTGTTGACCGGAAATAAACTGGTTATGGTCGGAAATGTCATCCGTGATACCTTCATGGTGGAAATGAACTGGCAGCTTGGATCTGCGCTGGCTATTCTCCTGACAGTGCTCGTTTTGATATCCATCATGCTATTTATGAAATACACTTCTTCCAGGGGCCGGAAAAACTTTCTTGTTTAATGTGTAACGGTGGAATTTGGCAGAAAGGAAGAGAATCATATGGACCTTATTGTTTCAGCGATTCAATACTATATAAGAGAAATCGTTGATGAAAAACAGTTTGAAGAACAGGTTGAATTAATGACAAACAAAGCAATGGAAGACAATCCGGCTTTTATCTTATTTCCTGAATTTTTTTCAACACAGCTGATTTGCCTTCATCCAAACGGATCGGAATATGATTTGGTCAGGAGACTTGATCAATATACGGATCTTTATCTCAATTTGTTCAGGCGGTTAAGTATTGCAAACAATGTTCATATTATAGGCGGCTCTCATGTAGTAAAAGATGAAAACGGCCGGTGGGTCAATCGGTGCTTCCTGTTTTACCCTGACGGTAAGTTTGTCCATCAGGATAAAATCCATTTGACACAATTTGAAAAAAACGTGTGTCTTTTGGACGCCGGGAGTCAGTTGAACATCTTTGAGACTGAGTGGGCTAAAGTGGCGTTGTTAACATGCTATGACATTGAATTTCCGGAATTGTCGAGAAAGGCGGTGTCCGATGGGGCGGAGATTATTTTCTGTCCATCGTGGACCGAAACGATGCACGGAGTGTATCGTGTCGATCATTGTGCAAGGGCAAGGGCGGTAGAAAACCAAGTCTTTGTTGTAAAAACAGCCACTCTCAGCAATTTGCCCAAACTAGGAAACTTCTCAACAAATGCTGGTTTTGCAGGAATCTATTCTCCATGTGATCCATATTTTACAGAGGACGGGATTGTGGCCAGGGGAGAAAATGATAAAGAAATGATCGTAAGCGGGCGGCTTGATTTGGGAGCTTTGAGAAGGTCACGGGAGCATAGCCCGGCACCGCTGTTGAATGATGTACGGAATGATGTTTATACAGTTCAATTTCATGGTGTTAAGTTAAACAAAAATTAAACTAAGAAAAGCCTCTCGAACTGAAGTGACCCCAAAAAGTTAGACACGGTTATTTCGTCAGGCGGCATGTTGGGCATGAACCCGGTATTGTATCGGGCTCATGCCTTTTAATTTGGCCTTAATCCGTTTGTGATTATAGTATTTTATATACTTTTCTAGTTCTAGTTTAAAGTGTTCCACACTTTCAAACTCCTTAAGATAAAGAAATTCAGACTTCAGGATACCGAAAAAGTTTTCAATAACGGCGTTGTCATAACAGTTGCCTTTACGTGACATACTTTGCGTAATCCCGCGTTTCTCTAGGGTATGCCGGTATTTTTTCATCTGATAATGCCATCCTTGATCTGAATGAAGCAGGAGTTCATCCTCTTCTGATAGTCGCTTAAATGCCTGATCCAGCATGGTGGAAACTAGTGAATAGGTTGGTCTTGGCCCGATTGTATAAGTGATGATTTCCCCATTAAACAAATCCAGTATGGGTGATAAATACAGCTTCTCCCCAAATAATTTAAATTCCGTAATATCGGTAACCCATTTCTCATTTGACTTTTCAGCCTGGAAGTTACGGTCTAAGATATTCGGCGCGATCTCACCAACCGTCCCTTTATAGGATTTATATTTTTTGATGCGGACTATACATTTAATCCCCAGTTCCTTCATGAGGCGCTGTACTTTTTTGTGGTTTACCTTATACCCACGATTTCTGAGTTCATCGCGTATACGGCGGTAACCAAAACGACCTTCATGTTCATCATAAATAGACTGAACCAATTGTTTCAGTTCTTTATCAGGGTCTGGCCGGCCAAAATTTTTTACGTTGTAATAATAAGTGCTGCGTGGAATACCTGCTAGTTTGATTAGTGCCTTTACCGGAAATTCATGCCTTAGTTCATAGACTACTTGTGCCTTGTCTTGTTTGGTGACTTTTCCTTGTTTTGAACTAAGGCGTTCAACTTTTTTAAATAAGCATTTTCCATACGCAAACGTTCTACTTCTGCCTGTAAAGATTCTACGGATCCTTCGGCTGAACGTTTTTTATTCAGTTGCTTTTCATCTTTTCTTTTCATGGCTGGACGCCCCTTTTTCTTTGGAATAAGGGCATCTATCCCACCAGACTCCAGGAGTTTTTTCCAGCTCCGTATCAAGTTGGTGGTAGGAAGGTTGAAAATCGCAGATGTTTCTCGGATAGACGTCCCGTGTTCATTTATATAGTTTAGTACGTCTAGTTTATAGTCTGCTGTATAGTTTGTATAGCTCTTTATAAATGCTTGTTCCCCATGGTACTCATAACGCTTAACCCAAAGACGAAAATCTCCACAATCAACTCCAAGAGAGTTTGAAATATCCTGATATGACTCCTTTCCTTCTAAATAGCGAAGAACAGCAGTATGTTTATTTGAATCTGATATTTTTACCATCTAAAAAAGCACCTCCAAATGTTCGAGTATGTGTCTAACATTCGGGGTGCAGTTCAA
>NZ_KB894691.1:0-22499 GCF_000374565.1 Siminovitchia fordii DSM 16014 = CIP 108821
TATGTGAGTTGGAGCTTTTATATGTGAGTTGGAGCTTTTATATGTGAGTTGGAGCTTTTATATGTGAGTTGGAGCTTTTATATGTGAGTTGGAGCGCAGTCCGCCGTTCCGGCAGCCTGCGCTCCTTCACCCCTTGTTCAAGACTATTTTTTATACCGTTTGTGTATATTGTTCTGTTTATAGGTAGGTCTGGAAAACTCCTCCACTTCCATGGACAAGGCAAGATATCTTTTTTCAAACAGGTCAGAGAAGTGCTCCTTTACAACATCAAACAGTTTGTCACACGCTACTGTCAGCTCTTCTTCGGAGCGGCCGCCGCCGATTTTGAGCGCAACATGGACAAAGGCGTCGTCTTCCGTGCCGTCTGCGACAACATAATCTTTCAGTTCGATGGCCCTGGATCTAATTCCTGCGATTGGAAAGACGCCGCCGCTGTCGATCAATGACTGGTTGATTTTCTCAAGGAGGGTGCCGATTTCGGCTTCGTCTTTAATGTTATCCGTGTATTCCACAATGACATGAGGCATTTGATTTCCACCTCCTCATTTACGATATTCTCACTTAACCTGTGGGCAAATCGTTTTGATAAATGGAAATGCCGCTATTCACATTTTATTTGGCCGTGCTTTTTTCAAGGTCGTTTTTTATAGAAAAAACTTCATCCCCAACAATCGTATTTTTTAACTGACCAAGTCCTTCAACTTCCGTAATGACTTCGTCTCCGGGGATCACGTCAACGGTCCCTTTAGGTGTACCCGTTAAAATGATGTCATTTTCATCCAAAGTCATGAAACTGCTTAGATATTCGATAAGGTAGGGGACATCAAAAATCATGTCATTCGTTGAACCTTCCTGTTTCAGCTCGCCATTCACATATGTGCGTAGCTTCAAATTCATCGGATCTTTTATATCAGCAGCATCCACGAACCACGGACCAAGCGGTGTACATGTATCGCGGTTTTTCACCCGGAGGTTCGGTCGATAGTAATTTTCCAGGTAGTCCCGCAATGCGTAGTCGTTCGCAATCGTATATCCTTTAACATAATCATAGGCATCGTCACGTTTCACATTTTTAGCCTTTTTCCCGATTACAACCGCCAGTTCACACTCATAATGCATATATGTAACGTCTGCCGGCCGTCGCGTCTGCGCGTTATGACCTATGAATGTATTCGGCCCTTTTAAAAAGACCAACGGCTCCTCAGGTGCTTTAAAAGCGAGCTCACCTGCATGATCGGAATAATTCAATGCAAGGACGAATGTGGTTCTAGGTTGAATCGGCGGAAGCCACACGATTTCATCTTCACAAACAGTCCGCCCGTCCAAAAGTTCAATTTTTCCGTCCTTTTCAATAGCATCGTGTACCGCGCCAAAGCAAGCTACGCGTGCGTGTTTCATTATACAAGACCTCCTTCAGCCAGCTTGTCCTCGGAGACGACTTTGTTCACCAAGACTCCGATTCTGTCAATTTCAATACGGATTTCATCTCCGTCTTTTACATGTGGCGGCTTCTCGGGAACTCCGACAAGTAATACATCGCCTTTGCGAAGCGTCATAAATTCCGTTACATCTTCGAGCAAGGTCGGAATCGATCGGATCAGGTTCTTCGTATTATTTTCTTGCCTCAATTCTCCGTTGATATAAACGCGCGTTTCCAATTGCCCCGGGTCCGTCACGTCGTCCTGGGAAACGATCCACGGCCCGACCGGACAAAATCCGTCGCGAGCTTTCTGCTTGATCGCAGGGCGGTAATAGCTTTGGTGCGGGATGCTGACATCATTTGCAATCGTATATCCCTCGATGTATTTATCAGCGTCTTCCGCTTTGATGCGGGTCGCCGTTTTCCCAATCACGACCGCAAGCGCCGCTCCAACCTCCAGCTCTTCCTCACCTTTTGGAAGCGGAATAGGTTGATTGCACCCTGACAATGTATTCACCGGCTTGATATATAAAATCGGAGCTTTGGGCGGCTGTTTATATGGTGCCTCATTGAATTGTTCCTTCAATTCATCAAATTTCCCCTGATAGTTCAACAATACGCCGTAAACAGTTCCAGTGACCGGCGGATTCCAAGATACATTTGATACATACTGCTTTTGTCCGTGCAATTCAAATGTTGCTTCTGCCGGATCGGCCTGTAACTCATCCCAAACGCCAAGCCCATGCAGGCTCGCTTTTACAAGACTCATATTCTCACTCCTTATGATTTCGCAAAAATACCATTTATGCTCTCCGTTGACTTTCTGCATTTCGTTAAATCGGCAATCATAGACTCTCTTTAGTGCCCGTCTCCCCCATAAAGAGGGAACTTTTTCCTCCATTAGTTACCAGGTTTGACGTTGTTCCCCTCAAACGGGCATCTTCCGCCCCATATTTGTGACCGGATTTCGTATTTCTTCCTCCAAACGAGCATCTTCCACTACTATTTGTGACCGGGTTTCGTATTTTTCCCTTCAAACGGGCATCTTCCACTACTATTTGTGACCGGATTTCGCATTGCTCCCTTAAAACGGGCACCTTACGCCCCTATTTGTGACCGGATTTCGTATTTCTTCCTCCAAACGAGCAACTTCCACTACTATTTGTGACCGGGTTTCGCATTTCTTCCTTAAAACGGGCATCTTCCACTACTATTTGTGACCGGGCTTCGTATTTTTCCCTTCAAACGGGCATCTTCCACTACTATTTGTGACCGGATTTCGCATTGCTCCCTTCAAACGGGCATCTTCCACTCCTATTTGTGACCGGATTTCGTATTTCTCCCTTCAAACGGGCATCTTCCACTACTATTTGTGACCGGATTTCGCATTGCTCCCTTCAAACGGGCATCTTCCACTACTATTTGTGACCGGGTTTCGCATTTCTCTCTTAAAACGGGAAACTTCCACTACTATTTGTGACCGGGTTTCGTATTTTTCCCTTCAAATGGGCATCTTCCACTACTATTTGTGACCGGGTTTCGCATTTCTCCCCCCAAACGGGAAACTTACGCTACTATGCGAGACCGCTTTTAGGCACCCTAGGTATCCTCCGAGCTTTAAGTTGCTCACTTCTCACTTTGCCAGCGCGCCCCCGACAGAAACATCCCGTCCGTCTTCCGAGAAAAATAATGAAGACGGGCGGGACCCCCTTTAAACAACTTTTTTATATTTACCTTCGAAGAATCCAAGTGGTTCTCCGTCTTCGACACGGAGATCGGTCACTTCGCCGATGTATAATGTGTGATCTCCTGCAATTACCGATTCGTGAACGTTGCATGTCAGGTTGACAAGCGCATCCTTGATGACCGGCATTTCGTTGAACGTATCGAACTTCACGTTTCTCTCTTCTTTGATCTGGCCCGCAAAATAGGCTGACAAATCCTGCTGGCTCTCATTCAATACGCTTACAGCAAATTTGCCGGATTCTTTGATGAGTTGGTTCATATTCGCTTTTTCCCCGATGGAGATGAGGACGAGTTTCGGGTTGAGTGATACTGACATGAACGCGTTGGCTGTCATGCCGTGAACATTTTCCCCAACTTTTGTTGTGATGACTGTCACTCCCGTTGCGAATTTCCCCATTGCTGTTCTAAACAGACGATCTTCCATTCGACTCTCCCCCTTTTTCTTTTTTTCTAAAGTCCTATATCACAAATTCAGGCTTGCGTTGTTCAAGTTTCGGCTGCTTTGTCGGTACTTCCTTGCCGCTGATGACGTCCAAAACAACTGATGCTTCGTTAAACCAGCTGTCCGGTGCCTCATGACCCCAGAATGTCTGACGCATCGGGTCGTCGATATCCCAGCGAATCGGTTTGAAGTCCGGATCACTTGTCAAGTAGTCACCGCTGTACAACTCAAGACGATGCCCATCCGGATCTCTTAAATATAGGAAAAACGCGTTGGACAATCCATGGCGGCCCGGTCCTCTTTCGATGCTCTTCCCATACCCCGACGCTGCTAGCACATCACATGTATGAATCAATGCGAGAGGGTCGGGAAGCCAGAATCCGATATGGTGTAAGCGTGGCCCCACACCGTTCATGAACGCCTGGTCATGAACAGTCTGTTTGCGGTGCAGCCAAGTGGCCCAAACTTTCCCTTCTTTCGTATCCGTATACTCTGAGCAGGCAAAGCCCAAATCCTTCATGTAGAAGTCCTGCGCCTTTTCCACATCTTCTACCATACAGTTGAAATGGTCGATTCTTTGGATGCGAGCTCCTCTATATAGGTCATAGCGTTGAAGAAGACGTTCCACATGATCCATTTTTGCAAAGAATTCAAGTGGCAGACCGGAGACGTCCTGAACACGGAGTGCGCGTCCCAAAGCACGCTGCTCTCCTTCTTTGATCCATTTCGTTTGATAGCCTTTCCCTGTAAAAAATTCCTCCAGAGCATCCAGTTCAGCGTCTGAAGCTACTTTGTATCCCAAAGCTTCAACAACCGGTCTCTCCGCTTTTTTCAAGTGGATGCTGTGATGATTGTGCTCTTCCAATCCTCTTAAATACAAATTTTCTGAATCTGATTCTGTTTCAATAAAACCAAGAGTATCCACATAAAATTTTCTGGACGCTTCCAGATCAGTCACATGTAAAACTGTTCTTGCACAACGAATGATATTAAAATCCATCAGATTTGCCCCCTTACGCTTTTATAAAATGCGGTTTTGAAGATGGTTCTTTTTTAAGGAACTCAGAGATGAAATCTTTATATTTGTCTTTTTCATATCCGTTGAAATAGGTCATGCCCATGCGGATCGGGTCTCCAAAGAAGTAGTACTCATAGTGCATCTGCCTAGACCCAAATGCGCTCAAAGTCATATCCCATGCCAACCTGAACAGTTGGACACGTTCATAGCCGTTAAGGTTTTTGCCTTGGAGTCCGCGATCAAGGATATGACCGATATCTTCATTTTCGAAGTCAGCCTGTGTCGGAATCCCCATCAAACCTGATGCACCAAGGATTCTTACAATCTCTACAAGGCGAGGATAAATGCGCGGATACCAATTGCGCGCTGCATCAAGTGCTTCAAAATCAGGTGTCATGACGCCCCATTTATCGACTTTTGCGTTGTGCTCGGCTCTATACATATGGGAGCGCATTGTTTCAAGAGCCAACATGATTTCAGCGCCTTTATCTTGAACATGCTGGAATTGGTCGATTCCGATGGCATCCATGATACTTAAAGCGACACCAAGGATGAATTCGGTTTTGACAATATTTTTTGAAACAACCTGGTGTGACATATGGACAACTGCATTTGTATCTTTAAAAGTTCTATTACAGATGGCAGCGTTGCCACAGACGAATACACGATCCCACGGAACAAAGACATTATCGAAAGATACGATGGCATCCCCTTCTTCAAAGCGGGAAGAAAGTGGGTGATCCCAAGTTGTTTTGCCATAGTCGAATGCTTCACGGCTGAGGAATTTTAATCCTTCCGTGTTATTCGGAATGGCAAAAGCAAGTGAGTATGGATCATCTTTAGTATCAGACTTATTGACTGTTGATGGGAAAACGATCAGCTCATCCGTGATGCCTCCTTGCGTTGCCAACAAACGGACACCATCAACAATGATTCCATCACTTCTTTTTTCAACGAGGTGAAGGGCCACGTTCGCATCTTTTTGTTCTGCCTGCGCCTTAGCACGGTTTACCTGTGGATGAATAAGTGTATGCGTCAGGCTAAGGTCGTTTTCACGTGCATATTCGTAATATTTTCTTGCATTTTCAGCAAACATCGGATCTGCTTCTGCAAAGAAATCACTTGCTGCACCAGTTGCCATGACTTCAGCGTTCATGTAGTCCGGAGCGCGCCCCATCATTCCGCCTGATGTGCGTGCCCATTCTTGGATCGCTTCACGGCGTGCAATCAAATCATCAATTGTTTCAGGAATTTTATAAGTCATCCCGACTTTATCCCCGGTTGTTGGAGATGTGTAGAGCATCTTCTCAGGTTTTTCATATTGAAGATCGTAAAGTCTCGCCATAGAGCGGGTAACACCTTTAAAGGCAGGATGCTCTGTGACATCGTCGACCCTTTCCCCATGAATATAAACATTGTTGTTCGCTTTCTTTAATCGTTCTAAATACTCTTTTCCTGTTTTTGCCGGCATTTATCTTCACTCTCCTTATGATCACTTTCCGAACTGCGGGATATGGTGGTCGCCAATAGCGACGTGAATGACTTTCGGTTCCGTATAGAATTCGAGGATGGCATAATGTCCGCCTTCGCGTCCGATACCGCTTGCTTTCGTTCCGCCGAACGGAATTCTGAGGTCCCGTACATTTTGAGCATTGATCCAAAGCATACCTGCATCGACTGCCTGAGCTACGCGGTGTCCGCGCTTGATATCATTCGTCCAGACATAGCCTGCCAGACCGTATTTGACATCATTTGCTGCATCGATCACTTCTTCTTCTGTTTCAAATTCGATGACTGCCATGACAGGTCCAAAAATCTCTTCCTGGCAAACTCTCATGTCATTTTTGGCATTTAGAAGCAATGTCGGCGGAACGTAGTTGCCAGCCTTCAGCTCCTCTGGAACCGTCCCCTGTATCACTTCACAGCCTTCTTCTTTTGCGATTTCGATATAGCTCTTCACTTTTTCAAAATGGCCTTTGTCAATGAGCGGCCCTAATTGAGTGGAAGAATCCATCGGATCGCCGACCTTGATGTTTTGCACTCTAGCTTTCAATGCTTCTACAAATTTTTCTTTAATGTTTTTATGCAAAAATACTCTGGAATTCGCCGTGCAGCGTTCCCCGTTAAAGGAGAACAATCCCCATACAGCCGCATCAAGTGCACGGTCGAAATCAGCATCGTCAAATACGATCAACGGTGACTTGCCGCCCAGTTCCATGGACGTCTTTTTCAGCGTGTCAGCTGAATTCTTAATGATGACAGATCCTGTCACTGTTTCTCCCGTGAAGGAAATCGCTTCAACTGAAGGGTGGGCTACGAGTGAAGCTCCTGCTGTTTCACCGAAGCCATGAACGATATTAAAAACGCCTTCAGGAAGCTCGGCTTTTTGAATGATTTCAGCGAGTTTGTTCGCCGTAAGCGGTGAAAGTTCCGCCGGCTTTAGCACTACCGTGTTACCTGTTGCAAGCGCCGGTGCGACTTTCCATGTTGTCAGCATGAACGGTGCATTCCATGGCGTGATCAGCCCTACAACTCCAAGCGGATTGTATACTGTATAGTTGACGAACTCGCTTCCCTGCATGTAGGCTTCACCATGCAATTTAATCTGTACCATGCGAGAGTAGAATCGGAAGTTCTCTGCAGCACGCGCCGCCATGTTCCTTGTCTGTGCAATTGGAAGTCCTGTATCAAGTGATTCAAGATAAGAAAGCTCCTCGGCCTCTTCGTCGATTAAATCTGCGATTCTTTCAATATATTTCATGCGTTCTGAAACCTTCATCTTGCCCCAAGGCCCTTCTTTGAACGCTTTATTGGCCGCTTTAACAGCCTTATCGATATCTTCTTTTCTTCCTTCCGCCACACGGTTGATCGTTTGGTTTGTAAACGGGCTCGGGTTATCAAAGTAAATTCCGCTATCAGATTCTGTGAACTGTCCATTGATAAATAGCTTTACATCGGGCTGCTTGCTGTGTTCCCGTACTACCGCTTGCTCTGCTGTTTTTTGTGCCAACAAAATCACCTTCCTTAAAGGTTCCAGTTTCAAGGAAAACGGGTTTACGGAACCCGCTTTCCATTTCGTTCAGGAATTTGTAAAAAAACGCATACTGCCAGTTCCAACGCCCAGCGACTTGGAAGGACCAAGCCATTTCCCTATATGCTTTCGAGCTGTTTCCTCAGAAAACTTCTTGTTTGCCGCGCAGTAAAGGCGCTTAAGCTTTTGTTTTTCGTTTTAATTATATGAAACTAGCTTTTTACTTCGTCTTTAAGCTCGATTCCATAGTTTACCAGCACTTCACGAAGCTCTTTTTGCAGGGCTTCAGATGGAATATCCATCGGCTTGCGTAATACTGGCGTGATTTTACCCATCATGCCAAGAGCAGCTTTTGCAACGGCAGGGTTTGTATCCTTGAACAGGATGTCGTTCAGCTCCATCATTTCAAAGTGCATGTCTTGTGCACGTTTTACATCGCCTGCTGCCCATGCATTGTAAATTTCAGCTACTGGTGACGGAGCAACATTGGATGTAGCACTGATGTGGCCAGCTCCGCCGATTGCAAGCATCGGATAGCAAAGAAGCTCAATTCCGGAATACAGGTTAAAGTCGCGGCCGGCTTTTAACAAGACGCGGTTTACATGCTCGAAGTCTTTATTGGACTCCTTGATGCCAATAATATTCGGGCAGTCTTCCGCAAGCCGTGCAATCGTTTCCACTTCAAGGTTGACAGCAGTTCTTCCAGGGATGTTATACAGGATGATCGGAATATCAACTGCATCTGCGATCGTTTTAAAGTGCTTATAGAGGGCGTGTTGGTTCGGCCTGTTGTAATAAGGTACGATAACCATCGCTCCGTCCGCCCCCATTTCCTGGGCAGCTTTCGTTAATCTCATCGCTTCGTTATGGTTGACGGATCCTGTTCCCGGAAGGAATGGCACACGTCCTGCGACCGCTTTCATTGCAGTCTCCATGACAAGCTCTCTTTCTTCTACCGTCAAGGAGCTCGGCTCACCGCTTGTTCCGGTAACGGAAATTCCATGGCTCCCGCTTTCAATCTGCCAGTTTATCAATTTTTTAAACGTTTCCAAATCAAGGCTTTCATCTTCATTAAAAGGAGTGATAACCGGAGCAATCGATCCTCTGAATCTTTCTTTTGCTTCTTTGTAAGATGGCATATTAAATCCTCCTATATAAAAATTATTTTTATGCTGGTTAATTTTCTGAACAATTAAATCATATATGATTACATATATCATGTCAAACAGTTTTTAAAAAAGGTTAGGAAAACGCTTACATATTTCCTTTAAAAGCAAGACACAGATATTCCGCGTCCTGTTTCTTAACTTTCCAACGTATTTTCCATCCTCATAGAACGTCGCCTTTCAAAATCTTCCGCTGTACGAAGCTTATGTTTGCGAACTAATTCCTCAATTATTTGCGGGTCCGCTTTTTTCTCAAGCAAAGTGATTATTTCTTCATGCTCCTTGATCGATTCCTTGACCCTCACGGAATACAGCGTGGAACCGATTCCTCTGATGGAGTCCAGCCGCTTCCACAAGTTCTGGATGTTTTCGATCAAAACTTTGTTGGTGCTCTCTTCGTAAATGAGATGGTGGAACTCTGCGTTCAGTTTTGCAAACGCTATGATATCGAAATCCTCCAATGCCTCCTTCATCTGTTTATTTTTTTCTTTCAGCTTCATAATTTTGGCGGCCGGGAAATTTTGTGAACAAGATGAAACTGCATACCCCTCAAGTACTGCCAGAACCTGGAGATTTTCGTAATATTCAGACTCATTGATTGGTGCCACAACAGGTCCGATATTATGCTTGTATTCGATCAGCCCTTCCGCTTCAAGTTGGCGGATCGCTTCTCTGATCGGAATAGAGCTCGTTTGCAATTCCCTTGCCAGCTGATCAATCACAAGCCTCTGGCCAGGCACATACACCTTCTCTACAATCCTTGACTTAATAATCCGATAGGCTCTTTGTTGTTTATTCTCTTTCTTCATCATATATTTATCATATGTAAAATCATATATGATGTCAAGAGGGGGCTGACCCCAAAAATGACAAAAAAAAAGCGCCGCAGCGCCTTTTCATCATTCTATATTTATTTCCGTTTTCTCTTCCGCTTTCTCCTCTTTGTAAACTTCGACAAAGTGGATTTGGTGGCCGTCCGCTTCTTTGACTTTAAATGCAAAACCATCGGAATGAAGGGTCTCCCCCTCCAGCACATCAAATTTCTTCGATAAAATCCAGCCGCCTAGCGTGTCGACATCTTCGTCAGAAAGATGGATTCCGAGCAGGTCGTTAACATCCGGAATGAGTACTTTTCCACTGAAAATGAAGTGGTTTTCTCCTACCCTAGTTATATCTTCTACTTCATCCGTATCGAATTCGTCTCTGATCTCCCCGACAATCTCTTCCACTATATCCTCAACAGTGACAAGCCCGGAAGTTCCGCCATACTCATCAAGCAGGATCGCCATATGTGTATGTTCCTTCTGCATTTTAAGCAGTAGTTCACGGATGGGAATTGTCTCTATCACGTGGATGACCGGCTTGATAAATGCCGATATTTCCAAATCTCCATCCGAATCCCTGTTTTTAATTTGTTCCAATAAAATATCTTTTATATTAATAAGCCCGATTATATTGTCCTTATCGCCTTCATATATCGGGTAACGCGTGAATTTTACCTCCTGGATAACATTTACCCATTCTTCTATTTCTTCTTCTGTTGAAAAAGAGATCATTTCTGTCCGCGGCACCATGATTTCTTTGGCTACCCTGTTATCAAACTTAAAAATGTTTGTAACATATGTCAGCTCAGACTGATTAATCTCACCGCTTTTAAAACTTTCAGACAGTATGATTCTAAGCTCCTCTTCGGAATGAGAGACTTCATGTTCCGATACCGAATGAAGGCCGAATACCTTCACCATTAAGCGGGCAGAACCGTTAAGTACCCAAATGAACGGGAACGCGATTCGGTAAAACCAGATAAGCGGCTTGGCAGTCATTAGGGAAACTTCCTCCGCTTTTTGAATGGCCACCGTTTTTGGAGCCAATTCACCAACGACTACATGTAAAAAGGTGATGATCAGAAAAGCGATTGTGATCGAAAGAATATGGGTGACAGCCGGTCCGAGTTCCAGCTTTTCAAACAAGGGGTCGAACAACGATTTAACTGCCGGTTCACCCAGCCATCCTATTCCAAGAGCTGTAATCGTAATCCCAAGCTGGCATGCTGATAAATATTCATCCATATGCGTGATGACATGCTTTACTGCCTTAGCTGCCGGCTTTCCTTCTTCTATCAACTGGTCTACACGGCTGCTTCTGATTTTAACAATGGCAAATTCTGCTGCTACGAAAAAAGCGGTCATTGCAATCAATATTGCGATTAAGAGTATACTGGCAACGTCCAAATAGTTCGCCTTTCAGAGAAAGGCGTACACCTCCCAAGAATTAAGTTTGCCTGTCCGGCCTTTGTCCGAACACACTTTTATAAAATATTATACTATACGTTTTCTCAAGTTCATATATTAAAAACAATCACATTTTTCGACGATTGCGTAGTAATTATAGAAAATCCAGCGTCTATTATTAAGGGTGGACAAGACTTGAAGACTCCATTCGGTATAACTTCTATTTTCTTTTTTCCCATTTACATGTAAAATGAGTCCATTGAATGAAAGTGAGGAAGTAATAGAAATGAGCATCTGGGAATTCATTGTCGCACTATTGTTAGGATTAGTTGAAGGCCTGACCGAGTTTGCACCTGTTTCGTCGACAGGCCACATGATTATCGTTGATGATATTTTATTAAAATCGGCAGAGTTGTTGAAATCTCAGGAAGTGGCCAATACGTTCAAAGTCGTCATCCAGTTAGGGTCTGTTCTGGCAGCGGCAATCGTCTTTTGGCAGCGGATTTTAAGCTTGTTCGGTATTCGGACTTCGAGTTCCCCGGTACCTGAAAAAGGACATTCCCGATTGCGGTTGACGCACGTAATAGCCGGGCTAATTCCAGCTGTCATATTGGGTTTTACATTAGAAGATTTTATCGATACATACCTATTTTCTGTTGAGACAGTTTTAGTAGGCCTCGTGGGTGGAGCGATTTTAATGGCTGTGGCTGATTGGAAAGCGAGATCTGGTTCATCAGCCAAAGAAAAGACAAGCCTTGATGACATTTCGATCAAGCAGGCCTTTTTGATCGGGCTAATCCAATGTATCGCATTATGGCCGGGCTTCTCCAGGTCTGGCTCCACCATTTCAGGCGGGGTGCTGTTGGGGTTGAAATACCGTGCAGCTGCGGATTTCACTTTTATCATGGCGATACCAATCATGTTCGGGGCAAGCGCGGTTTCTTTATATAAAAAAATGGATGTTCTCACTGTTGACGCCATTCCATTTTTTATCGTCGGTTTTATTAGCGCTTTTGTTTTTGCTTGGCTGTCCATCCGCTTCTTCCTGGCTTTGATTAGCAAGATCAAATTGATGCCTTTTGCTATATACAGGGTTGTGTTGGCTGCAGTGATTTTGGTGATCTACATTAATGTAAAATAGTATCGTAATGAAATGCACAGCGTCTGCGCACTGTGCATTTTTTATTAATCAAACGTTTGATGAAAATTTGCTTTATTTTTGAAACGGGGCTTTTCGTTACTGATCAATCGGTTTCTAAATTTGAACCATGTTCTAAGGTCTCCCCTAGGATAGCTCCCACTGTTTCCCTTACTAAACAAACGTTTGATTAAGAGATTTCAGGTGTTAATCCCAACATTATTACACGCCTAACCGTCTTTATTAAACTCACTCCCTGCATGCCTCAAAGGACAAGTACTGCATGTCCTTTTTTCCTGCTTTCTTAACATATATGATAAACAGCAAGTTTTCCGTCCTCCGGCACTCTTTGCAAATGAAGTAAGCGGATTTTCTTCATAAGGTCCGAACAGCTTTCCGGGTGCTTCATACAAGAGATAGTAGTAGTCTGCTATTGCACGGTTCCGAAATTCCCCATCAATCAATTTTTCATATATCCAATGAATGTAAATCGCAACATTTTCCCACATCACTTTTTCACTAAGCCGAGTCTGTTCTTTCAGTAATTGAATCAGCGGTGTAATGCAATGAGCAAATAAACCTTCTATGACAGCGGCACGCCACTCATTGTGGTCCTCCCTCGGTTCCAGAGCCTCAACGTCTCCCAGAAAAAAGTCAGGAATCCAAAGGCCGTCACCCGACTGATCGACCAGCTTCAACCCCTGAAGGTTCACATTCAATTTTTTCTCCAACGCCGTCATCGCATACAAATGAATGACAGCGTAAAAGCCCATTCTTTTAGTTAAAATTGAACTGGTCACACACGCATTCGGCGCTCCAATTCTGCCGGTCAGCCAAGCCAAAAAAGCTGGAAGACGCTTCTCGTCCAGCAACGAAGCGTAGTCCACCGACTCACTCGCATCCGCAACAGCCAGTCGGTACTCCTTCAGTTTTTGAATCTCTTGATGACTAAGCCTGTTGTGCGGCATGTATGTCCCTCTCTTTTAAAATGCATCGGCCTTTGCCGTACGGAATGCAAAGCGGTGTCCCAAATAGTGGATCGACTGTCACTTCACAATTCATGGCAAAGACATCCCGAACGAGATCGCAGTTGACAACTGTTTCCGGCCTTCCCTGTGCATAGACTTTTTGGTCACGGACGGCCACAATGTTATGTGCGTACCTGCACGCTAAATTCAAGTCGTGTAGCACCATTACAATCGTTCTGCCTTCTTTTTCATTCAAATCGAAGAGCAGGTCCAATATCTCTATTTGATGAGTCATATCCAAATAGGTTGTAGGTTCATCCAGTAATAGGATATCTGTATCTTGTGCCAAAGTCATGGCAATCCAGGCCCGCTGCCTTTGTCCTCCAGACAGTTCATCCACCGGCCGATCGATATAATCGAGCATGCCAGTTGCTTCCAATGCCTTCTTCACAATGGCTTCATCTTCTTTTGACCACTGCTTCAGCCATGTCTGATGAGGGTAGCGTCCCTGTTTAACAAGCTGGAGAACAGACAGTCCTTCTGGGGCAGTCGGTGATTGCGGTAGAATGGCCATCCGCTTCGCGACTTCCTTCGTCGGAAATTTGGCGATGTCTTTTCCGGCTAAAAGTACAGACCCTCCCTTTGGCTTCAGCAGCCTTGCAATTGAACGGAGCAAAGTGGATTTACCGCACCCATTAGCCCCGATAAAAACTGTGATTTCGCCCTTGGGAATCGTTAGATCCAGTTCGTCAATAATGATTCTATCACCGTATGATAATGTGAGAGAGTCTGTTTGAATCGTCTCCATCTCCACAATCGGCCCCTTTATCATAAATTTCTTGTTTTAAATAAAAGATAGATGAAATATGGCGCTCCGATTGCAGCTGTAAAAACACCTGCCGGAACTTCCAATGGCAAAAACAGCGTACGGCCGACGACATCTGCCAGAAGAACAAGGATACCGCCGATCAAAGCGGATGCAGGCAGCAATGCCCCGTATGTCGAACCAACAAGCCTTCTTGCCATATGCGGTGCCATCAGCCCGACAAACCCGATGCCGCCTGCGAAAGCGACCGCTGCCCCGACAAGTGCTGTACAGATCACAAGCAGGAAAAAGCGCTGTATTTGAACTTGGCTTCCCAATCCTATCGCCAGCTCGTCGCCAAGTTCCTGGACATTAATTTTCCTCGCAGAGACAAAAGCTATGATTAACAACAGGAGCACCCAAGGAACAATTACCTGCACATTGCTCCAGTTCGATCCGTTTACACTTCCAGTAATCCATATGTTAGCCTGCGCCGCTCTATGAATCGGCCCCTTGATCATTAAAAAAGTTATTATTGCTTTCGTGAGAGCAGCAAGGCCTATACCGATCAATACCATTCTGATCGGGGAGACGCCATCACGCCATGCCAATATATATACAAGGAATGCTGTAATAAAAGCTCCAATAAAAGCAGCTAACGGCAACCAATCAACGCTGACCATCAATACATTGTCTGAATTGCTGAATACAGTAAGGAAGCCGACAACGGCTGCACCTGCTCCTCCAGTGATCCCAATGATATCCGGCGAGGCCAACGGGTTTCGAATCATCCCTTGCAAAATACCTCCCGCTGTTGCCAAAGCCATTCCAACAAATACCGAAATAATTGTTCTTGGCAGACGAAAATCAAGGACAACAAGTCGATCTAGGTCCGAGCCGCCACCTGTAAAGACTTTTAGAACATTTATCGGATTAATTTTCACATCGCCGAGACCTGTACTTGCAATGACAGCTGCCAGTTGCAATGCTAACAGAACGAAAATCAAGGTGGCCGCTTTTTGATCGATTAACATTGAAACCTTATCTTTAAAAAGCCTGAAGTTTAAGTACTTTTTCACGATTGATTGAACCCCTTTCTCGCAATATAGATGAAAAAGGGTGTTCCAATAACAGCCGTCAACACACCTACAGGGACTTCCTGCGGCATTAGGGCATATCTTGATCCAATATCAGCGGCAACAAGCAAAATGCCTCCCAGAATTCCTGAAAAAGGGATTAGCCAACGGTGGTCGACCCCGATTATTTTACGCGCTAGATGAGGTACGATGATACCCACAAAAATGATAGGTCCGGCTACCGCAACAGCTCCCCCCGCCAATATGATAACGATAAAGCCGGCTACCAATTTTACTATATTTGTCTTCAGTCCCAAACCCTTGGCAACATCCTCCCCCATCGAAAGAATATTCAGCTTTGGGGCAAGGAACAAAGCAAGCAGGAATCCAGCCAGCATATAAGGAAAAACTGACGCCAACATCTCCATTTTTCTTCCCGCAACTGAGCCGGCGAGCCAGAACAGCACCTGTTCCAAGGCTGCTTCATTCATAACGAGCAGGCCTTGAGTGCATGATGCAAAAAGAGCTGACATGGCAGCACCTGCCAGAGTTAATTTCATCGGTGTCAGCCCTTCCCTGCCAACAGAACCGATTGCATAAACGCAAAAGGTAGTGATAGCAGTACCTATAAAGGAAATCCAAGTATAGGCTTGAAGGCCTGTAATCTGGAAGAGTGTAACAGCAATGACTACAGCAAAACCTGCCCCCGCATTGATTCCTAATATATCAGGAGAGCCGAGTGGGTTTTTCGTCAAAGTCTGCAACAACAGACCTGAGATGCCAAGACATGCCCCTACTGCTGCAGCAATCAACGCTCTTGGCGTACGAACTGACTGTATGACAATATGTTCATTGGATCCGTCGAAATCCGTAAAGGCATCCACCGCAGTTTGTATAGATGTATCTGTATAACCAAAAACAATGCTCATTCCCATCAATACAGCCAGTACCAAAGCACTGCCTGCCAGGAAGAGGATTTTAAATCCTGTTTCTTTTGTCAGCATTCTTAATAAATACCTTTCTATAACACTTCTTTTTTTAAGTTTATGGGAAGCCAGAAACGAAGTCAATGATTATGAGAATCATTTTCAATTAGTTGTTGACAAAGTGTTCTTCCCGCTTTTATGATTAAAGTGTCCTATTGAGAATCATTGTCAGGTTATAGGAGGAGAACAATGAAATTACACAAAGGGTTACTTTTAATATGGGCGATCATTATCGCAATGGTCTTGGCTGCATGCGGAAATGGCAGCAAGGATGAAGAAGGCAAGAAAGAAGAAGCTGGCAAGCAGGAGATAAATAGCTTTAAAGTTGAGCATGCCATGGGTACGGCAGATATTCCTGATACACCTAAGCGTGTTGTTATTTTAACAAATGAAGGAACAGAAGCTCTTCTCTCTCTTGGTGTAAAGCCTGTCGGAGCTGTAAAATCGTGGGTCGGAGATCCTTGGTATGACCATATCAGCGACCAAATGGAAGGCGTTGAGGTAGTTGGAGATGAGTCTCAAGTAAACGTTGAAGCGATTGCTAAGTTGAATCCAGACCTCATTATTGGAAATAAAATGCGTCAGGAAGCCATCTATCCTCAATTGGAAGCCATCGCTCCAACCGTGTTTGCGGAAACTCTCCGCGGAGATTGGAAAGAAAACTTCAGGCTATATGCTGAAGCAGTCAACAAAAAAGAAGAAGGAGAAAAAGTCATCAGCGACTTTGATGCCCGAATTAATGGATTCAAGGAAAAGTTTGGGGACAAATTGGATAAAGAAATCTCACTTGTCCGCTTCATGGCCGGCGATGTCCGTATTTATCATAAAGACACTTTTGCCGGAGTAATCTTGGATCAAATCGGATTTGCCCGTCCTGAAAATCAAGATGTCGACGATTTCGCTGAGATGAACGTATCAACTGAACGCATCCCTGCCATGGATGGTAGCGTCCTCTTCTACTTCACATATGAGACAGGCGATGGAGAAGCACAAGCTTTGGAAGATGAATGGCTGAACAATCCCCTCTTCAAAAACTTGGAAGCCGTCAAATCCGGGAACATCCATAAAGTCAATGATTCCATCTGGAATACAGCGGGAGGTGTCGTGGCTGCTAACCTGATGCTCGATGACTTGGAAAAAATTATGGAAGATACGAAATAATTTATAAGGGGTCAGTCCCCCACTGCGGTAACACGTTAATGCAGTGGGGGACTGACCTCATTTTACTGAATTTTCAACACCCCATATAATAGAATTTAATAGGAGGTGTGCAAGTTGGCAAAATTCTTTATGCATGTATGCCGATTGTTTTTGAGTGTTGTTTTTTTAATTGCTGGCATAAACGGTTACTTTGTCATTTTTGGATTGGAACCATTTATCGCAACCAGCTCGAAAGCGATGGCGTTATTTCAATTAGATAATCTGCTAATCTTCGAAAAATCACTGGAAATTCTATGCGGAGTTTTACTTTTAAGCAATCAATTTATCCCTTTGGCCATTGCCATCCTATCACCTATTGTTGCCAACATATTATTACTGCATCTGTTTTTGGATCCTTCGCTCCTTCTACTAGCCATCTTACTAGTCCTTGCCTACGGATGCCTATTATTCTATTACAGAAAAAATTTTATAAGTTTAATAGAAAGGAAGCCAAGTCCGGGGTCTGATCCCACCGCGGGGATGCGTTAATGTAGTGAAGGTCTGACCCCTACAGATTGCCCCCAACAGATTTAATTCTTGCCGCTGCTTTTTGTGCATACATTAGTCATATGACTTGTTTAGGAGTGGATGTCTATGATTATTCATGTTGTAGGCAGCGGGGAGACGTTATCGGAGATTGCCCGGCGATACAACAGCAGTGTTTCGCAAATTGCAGCTGCAAATGAATTGCCTGACCCGAACAGGCTGACCGTTGGCCAAGCTCTTGTTATTCCGATTCCCGCCCGTCAGCATATAGTTCGGAGCGGTGAAGCGCTTTGGCAGATCGCACAAAGATACGGTGTTTCGTTGGATGCGATTATACGTTTGAATCAATTGGCGAACCCCAACATGCTTGAAATCGGTACAGTCTTGATCATCCCTGCTCGTGTTCACACTGTTCAGTCCGGCGAAACTCTTTGGCAAATTGCCCAGCGCTACGGAACGACAGTTCAGGAAATAATAAAGTTGAACCGAATTCAAAATCCAAATCTCATTCAGGTTGGCACTGTGCTAACTATTCCTTTCCCCAAGCCTGTCATCGACGTGAATGCATACACCATCAATATGGGAGAAACGGGAGCGAGGGAAGTACGGGAAGTGGGGCAGCATCTTACGTACGCATCCCCTTTCGCCTATATCATGAAAGCGGACGGGAGCCTCGAAGCAATTAATGACACCCCGATTATTCAAGCTGCACAGGAAAGGCATGTCGTTCCTATGATATGCATCACCAATTTTTCATTCAGAGACCCAGGCACCCAACTGGCTCACACTATCCTATCAAACCCCGAACTTCAAGAGCGGCTGTTAACGAACGTAGTAAATATCATGAATGAAAAAGGATACCGCGTATTAAACATCGACTTCGAAAACGTGCGACAGACTGACCGGGAGGCGTATAACCAATTTCTTCAGCGGGCGGTTGACCGCTTACATCCGCTCGGACTCTTTGTATCCACTGCCCTTGCTCCGAAAACAAGTAGCGAACAGAAAGGACTTTTATATGAAGCCCACGACTATGAAGCGCATGGCAGAATTGTCGATTTCGTCGTGTTGATGACATACGAATGGGGATACCGCTTAGGACCTCCACAAGCCATCTCCCCACTTAACCAAATGCGGCGGGTCATCAATTATGCCGTCACTGTCATCCCTCGGAACAAAATTTTGATGGGCTTCCAGCTGTACGCCCGCGACTGGATGCTTCCCCATGTTCAGGGACAGGAGGCCGAAACATTCGATATGCAGGAAGCGGTAAGAAGGGCATTAAAATACGGTGCTTCCATCCAATATGATGAGAGGGCCCAATCCCCGTTTTTCCGTTATACAGACGAGCAGGGTCGCCGCCATGAAGTATGGTTTGAAGATGCCCGCAGTGCCCAGGCCAAATTTAATCTAGTAAAAGAATTCGGCTTGCTCGGCGTGAGCTATTGGGTTCTCGGCTATCCGTTCCCACAGAACTGGCTGCTGCTCGAGGATAATTTCATTATTAGAAAAATGTAGCTGGGCGGGAATCCGTTCGGCTTTTTTCATTGCAGGCTGATATTTTGACACCTGCTTTTTCATGGCGTATTATTTGATGAAAATTTAGCTTACGCGTAAGATTCAGGAATGCCAAGTATGGATCTTGCGCCATTGAACCATGGTTTCGCCCTCTCATCCAGCTCATCCGGTAGACTACGGATTTTAATCAGGAATCATTTTAAACTTTCCTCAAAAGGAGGTCTAAACATGGAATTAAAAGGAATCCACCATGTTTCCGCTATGACTGCAAAAGCAGGACAGAATAAGGATTTTTACACCAAAACATTAGGCTTGCGGCTTGTGAAAAAGACGGTAAATCAAGATGACCCTTCTGTCTATCACCTTTTTTATGGAGATGAAAAAGGAAGTCCCGGGACGGAGCTGACGTTTTTTGAAATTCCGATGATGGCACGCAACCGTGAGGGTGTCTGCAGTATCTCCGCCACCTCACTTCGTGTACCAAATGATGCTGCACTCGAATTTTGGAAACAACGCTTTACTGAATTGAATGTGGAACATGACGAAATAAGAGAAAGAGCATACCGAAAAACGCTGACGTTCAGGGATCCGGAGGGCCAGCGACTCATCCTTGTTTCGGATGAGAAAAATAAGGGTGTTGCAGGCGGAACTCCTTGGAGAAAAAGCCAGATTCCCCAGGAAGCTGGAATTCTGGGACTGGGACCGGCTCAATTGACGGTGCGCTACGCTGAACGCACAACGAGAGTATTAACCGAGTTGCTTGGATTCCGAGAAAAAGAAAGCTACCCATCCCATATAGATGGTCAACCTAATATACTTGTTTTTGAAACGGGTGAAGGCGGTACAGGTACGGAAATTCATGTTGAAGAAAGAAAAGATCTGTCAGCAGAAAGGCTTGGGCGCGGAGGGGTTCATCATGTCGCTTTCCGCGTGGAAAATGAAGCAGAGCTTCAAAAATGGATTGATCGGATTACAGCAGCAGGTTTTCAAAACTCCGGTTTCGTGGATCGATACTATTTCCGATCTCTTTATTTCAGAGAACCCAACGGAATCCTGTTTGAGCTTGCAACAGACGGTCCCGGTTTTGATACGGATGAGCCGCTCGAACATTTAGGCGAGACGCTCGCACTCCCTCCTTTTTTGGAACCGCGGCGTGCAGAAATTGAGGAGAAGCTCAGACCGATTTAATAGTGTTATTAAAGGAAGGGGAAGAAAGCCCATTGGCTCACTTCCCCTACTTTGTTCCTGGCGCCGGCATGTCTACTCCCTTTACGCGATGTTTATGCCCATCATCTTCGGTCGTGTAAAAATCGTAATAATGAACATGCATACCATTTCCGACCGGAATCGCCGGCCCGGAATATGCCTTATAATGATGTGTATGCCCATCCTCAAATAAAACATATCCTTCCGTATAATGCACATGACTTCCGTCCTTTGTCGGGATTGCCGGGGATGAAATATCTAAACATTGATGTACATGACCATCATTCACACTCGTATAATCAACAGACCCATGGTTATGTCCGGGAACAAATCCAGGAGCAAAATCATCTTTTCCTACTCTTTTCACGTCTTGTGATCACTCCTTTTTTGATTTGAATATATGATTCAAATCAAAAAATATGTGCGTAGCAAAAAGGAACCTAATATTCTTCTCAGATTATAAAGGTTTGTTCTGCCTTTAGGTCCTCCCTTGCACTTTTAACAAGAACAAACGCAGCAATGACTATTCCAAACCAGGCGAATAACAGAATACCTGCTGCGATCGGAAACAAAGAGAATTCAAACACTGATTGGCCAAGTGCTGTTTGGACGCCGATCAGTAAAATTGAAAGGGACCAGGCAATACTTCCAAAATGAATCATCCTTTTCCTCAAACGTTCTTTTCCTTGAATTTTTTCCAAAAGCCATCCAAGCAAAATCAACGTTTGTAATGCATGAAATCCCAAACCATGTATTACAATCAGGTTTCCGGCGTTCCCTATAAACCTGCCTTCTAACAGAATCATGCCCACGCCTGCGATATTGGCTACTAGGACGGATAAAAACGCATAGCGAATACCGAAGATGAGGAGCGGCCGATGAGAGGCTTTGTTTCTAAAAAATTGAATCATGAGGAGAAAACATAAGATGATAAGCAAAAGAGAAACAACACCAAAAACCATTCCTGTAATGATATCCATGGCAGATCCTTCACGGGAAAATCGCGGATTTAAGCCACGGAAATGCTGAATCGTTTCAATGGTGTAAGCATACAGGGATGCGGCTATGAACAGCAGCCGAATTACCTTTCTCTTGCGGGGACTGAACCCAGCCAATGGCAAAATTGCGGCAATAGAAAGAATAAACATCCCTATAGCCGCGTTAAAAGAGAAGGCATCCCCCAGGTTGCCTTCAGGCAAAACAATGGGACCGCGAATAAAAATGAACACAGCTGTAAAAGCCGCAAGCAAAAATCCAACCAATCCCGTCATGACAAGCCCTTTTTCCCCTTCAAACAACTTAACTTTTAACATTCTTCAACACTCCCTTCGTTTATTTATTAATCAATAAATATGCTGCCTAAAAAAAGAAAGTTCAGCACTTTCTTTTTTACTCAAGCTTTACTCTTGATTAATTCAGGCAAATCCAACACTTCCGCAACAGTGATAAGCAGCCCTGTACCGATAAATTGTGCAGCGACCTTTTTAGCCTGCGGGACTTCAGCTCTTTCAAATTTGAGCGTCAAAGCCTCGAACATTGTTTTATGCAAACTCCGGACATGCTCCCGAATGCCCTGTTCGGAAATCGAATGTGCCTGCATGATGAGCAAAACTTCTTCTCTATGCGTTTCGACTGCTTTTGAAAACGCGCAGCCCATCACTTCAATTAACTGGTCCGCGGGGGCTTCCACTTTGGCAAATGTGTCATAAAGCCGGCCAAATGCACGGTCAATCACTGTCTTAAATAGTTCTTCTTTATTTTTAAAAAAATGGAACACATATGGCTGTGTCACACCTGTCTCCTTTGCCACCATTGCAGTAGTTGCCTTATAATAGCCCATCTTTGCAAATATCCCGACCGCATTTTCTATTATAAGTTCTTTCTTATCTTCCTTACCCATGTGACCAACCTCATTATTTATTGATAAATAAATAATATATCGGAAACAATTTTATGTCAACAAAAAATGCCAGGAGGAATGTGAGCCTTACGCTTTAATGTGCTGAAAGCAGGAGGATTTCTTAAAAGTAAACAGTATTTGCCCCATAGTGAAGAGTATTTC
>NZ_KB894691.1:22599-192390 GCF_000374565.1 Siminovitchia fordii DSM 16014 = CIP 108821
TAAAAGTAAAGAGTATTTGACCCATAGTGAAGAATATTTTCCAAAAATAAAGAGTATCTGACCCATAATAAAGAGTATTTCCCAAAAGCAAAGAGTATTTGACTCATGGTGAAAAGGATTTCCTAAAAGTAAAGAGTATTTGACCCATAGTGAAGAATATTTTCCAAAAATAAAGAGTATCTGACCCATAATAAAGAGTATTTCCCAAAAGCAAAGAGTATTTGACTCATGGTGAAAAGGATTTCCTAAAAGTAAAGAGTATTTGACCCATAGTGAAGAATATTTTCCAAAAATAAAGAGTATCTGACCCATAATAAAGAGTATTTCCCAAAAGTAAACAGTATTTGCCCCATAGTGAAGAGTATTTCCCAAAAGCAAAGAGTATTTGACCCATAGTGAAGAGTATTTCCCAAAAGTAAAGAGTATTTGACCCATAGTGAAGAGTATTTCTTAAAAACAACTTGTCCTGAAATCAAAAGTATATCCACAAAAGGCTCTCCTATTCCTCACCCCATTCATAAGAAAAAACTTACCTACATATATATCAATAAAAGAATATCCGCGCAAGAGGAAACGGGGTGCCATATGTTTATTTATGTTGTGAAACTGGGGGATTCTTTGTTTTCAATCGCAGCCAAGTACCGGATTTCTATGGATAGCCTTCGCATCACTAACGGTTTGAGAACGGACGCCCTCGTTCCCGGACAAGACCTACTGGTCCCTTCAAACGTGTATATTGTACAGCCTGGGGATTCGCTTTTCTCTATTGCTCAAATCGCTTTTATTCCAGCTGAAACGATCCGCCTATACAATGGACTTCAATCGGATGCTTTAACCGTAGGAATGGAGCTTTATTTACCGCCGAGAGAAAAGTATCCGGATGAAGGGCTAAGTTATTTGACCCCTTCTACGTCTGCGCAAAACCGGATTAATGTACAAACCTTTGCACCGATCATTACGAATTTCGGTGTGTTTGAGTATCATATTTTTGAAGACGGGAGCTTAAGTACCCTCGATGACCAGCAACTCATCTCCCTCATAAGAGAGAATGGTTCGGCCCCGATTGCAGTCATCACTAATTTAACAGAGAGCGGCTTCAGCCCTGAATTGACCAGGAGAATTTTAAATAGTCCGTCACTCCGGCAACAGGTAATCAATAATATTTATAATTTGGTCAAGAGTAAAAATTACGCTGGTGTCAATGTGGACTTTGAGCGGATCCTTGAGAGTGAGCGGGATTTATACAGTGGGTTCCTGGCAGCCCTAAGGGACCGGTTGAAACCGGAAGGATTCAGTATCTCCGCAGCCGTTCCTGCAAAAACGTCAGACAATATTCCATGGCTGAGAGGTTTTGATTACGGCGGAATTGGGGCAGCAGTCGATTTTGTTTTTATTATGGCGTATGACTGGCATGAGGCTAGCAGCCCGCCCGGACCAGTAGCCCCCATCACGGAAGTGAGGAATACGCTAGATTATGCACTTACGAAAATGAACAGGAACAAAATTGTATTGGGCGTCCCTCGGTACGGATACAATTGGACGATGTCAAACGGAGAAGTTGCCAGCGCAAGTGCATTTTCCGTCTCCAATGCCTATGCAACTGCGATGAGGTACCAAGTACCCATCCAGTATTCCACAGAATACCAACAGCCCCACTACACGTATTGGGATGAAAATGGAGCAAGGCACATTGTCTGGTTTGAAGATGTCCGGGCGCGGGCGGCAAAATTTCAATTGGTCGTGGATTACAAGATCAGAGGGGTGGGAGCATGGCAATTGGGTCTGCACTTCCCGCAATCCGCGTTTTTGGTACGAGAATTCTTCAGAAAAAAAAGGTAAGCAGCCCCTATTTATCTGTGTAAAAAAATGAGATGAAAGTTAAGTAAGTATGATGGTGCCTGTTTGTCGGAACAAAGTTAGACGAACCGCTGAGATAAGCGTAGATACCTTCAAGCTGAATCTTTATGGCAATGGTGCTCGACAGGATTAAGCTTCAACACCCTGTTGCTTCGATTACACTAGCAATTCCCGTGCCTTTGAAGACTCAAGCCGCAACGTCCTGTTGCTTCAATTGCACCTGCACTTCCTGGGCGTTCGAAAGGAATAGGCAATGATTGCCCTGTCGCTTTGCCTTTAATGAGGACAGCCTTGCTATCGGAGAATAACCTTTTATCTGAATTGCCAGCCACTACCTTATCTAAAATAAAAATATCTCCTTCTTAGAGCTGCAGCCCTAAGAAGGAGATCTCTTTCTTATTCATAAATTTCCGCTTCCCAATCGGGCTTGATTTCTACTTCTATTGTGTCCGCCACTTTCTTGTTAACCATGAACTTCAGTGTTTTTGGCGGCTCGGCCGGAATGTCTGCCGGCTTTGCTTCTCCTTTTAAAATTTTCACCGCCATTTCACCTGCTCCGTGGCCGACTTCAAAGAAATCAACTCCGAACGCAGCGAAAGCACCTCTTGGAACTGAATCAAGATCAGCCGCGAGCAATGGCACCTTAGCAGTAGTGGCGACGTCAGCAACTGACTCAAATGCAGATACTACAGTGTTATCCGTAATGCAATAAAAGGCATCGACCTGGTCGGCAATCGACTCTGTCGCCTGTTTTACATCCGCGCTTGTGGAAACCGTCGCTTCAATCAATTCCAATCCATATTCGTCCATCTGTTTTTTTATTTTATCGATTTGGGCGCGCGAATTTTGCTCTCCTGCATTGTAGACTGTCCCTACCTTCTTGGCTCCCAATTCATTTTTCAAATACTCCAGGGCTTTTGGAATTGAATCCGGATGATGATGGCTTGTCCCGGTTACATTACCCCCAGGTTTTTCCATGGACTCTATCAATTCTGCTCCTACCGGATCTACGACAGATGTAAAAACAATTGGAATGTCCGTTGTTTTGCTTAATGCCGCCTGGGCGCTCGGCGTTGAGTTAGCAAAAATAAGGTCTACATTTTGACCCACAAAGTTGGAAGCAATCGTGTCATTGGCGCTGTTGTCTCCTTGGGCATTTTGCATGTCATACTCAACGTCAATCCCCGCTTCCTCGATCGCCTTCTGGAATCCTTCAGTTGCCAGATTCAATGCCGGGTGTTCCATAAGCTGTGTAACGCCAATCGTATAGGTTTCCTTGCTCTCCTTTTCACCTTCGTCCGCCGGTTCAGATTCGGGCGAAGCGGAATTACTGCTGCAGGCCCCAAGGATGAACAATGCCCCTACTAATGAAAAAATACTTTTTTTAAATCTCACTATGTAATACCCCCATTTTGAAACTCCCTTTTTATCAATAACTTTTTTTCCTCCATTTTAAAATAATCTGAAGTTATCGAATTAAAAAAATTATAGACTAGTGTATCTGTGCTGTCAATTGTATTTCAAAGCTTCAAATAATCAAAAAGAACCCAAAAAAATGGGTTCTAAATACTAATCCCAAACTCTTTGATTTTCCGATAGAGGGTGCTTCTGGCAATGCCCAGTTTCCGGGCCGCTTCCAGGACACTTTTCGTTTCGCGGAGTGCTTTTGAGATGGCATCCTTTTCCACTTCTCTCAATGAAAGCTGCTGCATCGGCTTTCTTGCCGTATATCCACGGAGGTTGGCCGGAAAATCATCCTGCGTAATGTCTCTTGCCTTGCTGCGCGCCAGCAAGTAAGCACGCTCTATGACGTTCCGCAATTCCCGAATATTGCCCGGCCATGGGTATTCAACCAATAGCTGTAATGCTTCTCCGTTCACCTGATCCGGGCCGTCTCCATACGAATCTTTTAATTCCTCCAACATCTCCCTTATAAGCCCTTCAATGTCCTCCGGCCGCTCCCGAAGCGGTGGAATCGTCAATGACAGTACATTCAGGCGGTAATAAAGATCTGATCGAAAAGTATTTCCATACGCAATCTCCTCTGGCAGGTTCCGGTTCGTTGCCGCTATAATCCGGATGTCCACTTCCCGCTCATTCGTATCACCAAGGCGGACAATTCTTTTCGTCTCCAATGCCCGCAGTAAAATGACCTGCAGGTCCATTGGCATATCACCGATTTCATCGAGAAAAAGCGTCCCTTTTTGAGCAGCCTCAAATTTTCCGATGGCTCCTCCCTTCCTTGCCCCGGTAAAAGTTCCTTCCACATAGCCAAACAATTCGCTTGCAATTAAATTTTTCGGTATAAGCCCAGTATTGACCGAAATAAGGGGGCCATTTCTTCTATCGCTCATTTCGTGAATGGATTTGGCGACCACTTCTTTTCCTGTTCCGGTTTCTCCCAAAATTAATACATTCGCCGTCGACTGTGCAGCAATCCGGGCCGTCTCCAATTCAAGCTGGTACTGTTCATTCCTTGTTCTTACTCTGCCAAATTTCATCACGGGAATCGATTTTCTGCCTATTCGCGGCTTTAATAGTAATAAATGTTTGTGCTTTGCTTCATGTGAGATGACCTGAAAGGCGTCGTTCAATTGTCCGATCATTTTCTTTGTAAGCCTGTTTCCTTTCCTGAAACCCGTCAGCTCTGCTGCTTTTCGGCTCAAATATTGAATTGTCCCATTTTCGGAAAGGGCGATGATCGCTTCTTCACTGATCTGCCCCCACGCTTCAAGGACGATTTCGTTTACACGGCTTGCTTTTCTTGTACTGATTTTAAAAGGTTCCGGGTTTATATTTTTATCAGAGTCCCAAACAATGTCAAACTGTCCGTCAGGCAATGCCTTCCCAATTTTTACCGGACGTGACAGATGCCTCCCATTAGCATCTACACGGAGCGTCCCACATGCCGTATCCATCCTTTTTCCTCCCATGTACCCCATGATTTTTTCCCGATCAAAGGCTCTTAACTTCAACATCGAATCTAGAACGATTTTTGTTCCCAAATAAGTGTTGTACATGACGGATGAAACTGGTTTTTTCCCTTCGGAAAAGCGATGAAACCGCTGGATGAAAGATTGGTTAAGCGGATTGGACAATGATTGGAAATAACTGGCCGAACTGTAATGACCTGCCCCGAATTCGGCTCCCATCGCTTCTATTTCCGTTTCTTTTGTAATTGGGCTGAATATGGGAACGGACTCCGGTGAGAGGCCCATCTGTTTATATTTGCGGTAAAACGCCGGTACACTTTTTCCTACCAAAGTGGAAAAAATCACATCTGGTTTTTTTAAGATGATATCCTGAATCACTTCATGAAATTCCTGGTTACCGAAAGGCACATATCTTTCCTCAATCACCTCTCCATTTTTCCCTGAAGTATACGTCTTTACCTGCTCATTTGTTTCCCGGGGATAAATATAATCATTTCCAATGAGGTAAATGCGTTTACCATAATGGTGCATAAAATAGTCAATCAATATATGGACCTGCTGATTGGGGACTTCTCCTGTGTAAAAAACATTGGGATGGTCTTCCTGCCCCTCGTAAAGGGTCGGATAAACTAGGAGGCAATCATACTTTTCCAGGACTGGCAAAACGGCCTTCCGGCAAGCGGAAGTATAGCATCCGATAAAAATCTTGACGCCATCCAGAGCAAGCGCCTCTGCTTCTTCGGCACTTTTTCTTGGGTCCGAACTTATATCCCTGACAATGGCTTCAATTTCCGCATGTTGTTCATTGAACTCACTGATGGCAAAACTGGCAGCCTCATACTGCCCTCTTTCCGTGATTGACGTGATTCCTGTCAACGAAAATAGAAGTCCGACTTTCATTTGCAAACCATCTTCTCCCCCCCTATGTCCCATTTTAGGAAAACCGTCTCATTATCGGACATGGCATACGATCACCCTTATATCGTATATCCAAATTTCAAATAATTCAATTAATATGTCCGTTTTTGAGACTTGAAAAAAAGCGAAACCCTTTTCTTGCTGCCCTTTTCCTTGGCATGGAACTTGCAAAACTCTAAGTGAGAGGAGGGCGCAGAGAACACCGATCCAACATAAGTTTCAATCCGTATCTACTTAAATTGAAAAAGGAGAGGATTCAGGTTGAAGTTATCGATTCAGGAAAAATTGGAGGATAAGGGGATTATAGTTAAAGAAGGACACCTTCCCCTGCTCCAGACACGATGGGACGCAATTCAGGCTTTGAAGAAAAGAATTGACAGTGCGAATCTTGATGATGCAGACATCAGTCTTCGCAATACGCCCGGAGGTGACCACATTGAGTAAAGAGCTCGTTACAAAACCGGTGGAAAAATTGGCGCCGCTCCTTGAAAAGAAAGAAATTTCCTCACTTGAATTGACGAAAGCAGTGCTCGACCATGCTGAAGCCCTCAATGATACAATCAATGCTTATGTCAGTTTCAGACGCGACAAAGCGGAAAAAGAAGCGGAGCAGGCGGATAAAGAGATTGCAGCCGGCAATTACAAAGGAATGTATCACGGGATTCCGATGGCGATAAAAGATAATATTTATTTTAAAGATGAAGTGACGACGATGAGCTCTAAAATCCATGGAGAGTTTGTTTCCGATTATGACGCCACCGTCATTTCAAAAATGAGAGAAGCCGGAATCGTTTTCACCGGAAAATTGAACATGCATGAATATGCATGGGGAATCACCAATAATAGCCCGCATTTCGGCCCTGTCAGAAACCCATGGAATCTTGAAAAAATTCCTGGCGGATCAAGCGGAGGCTCCGGTGCAGGGGTAGCCGCGGACATGACGGTGGCAACACTTGGAACGGATACGGCAGGGTCCATCCGCATCCCATCGTCCTCCTGCGGGATCGTCGGCCTCAAGCCAACCTTTGGCCGGGTGAGTAAGTACGGATGCTTTCCGCTAGCCTGGTCACTCGACCATATCGGACCGATGACAAAGACTGTAAGAGATGCAGCGGGCCTGTTGGAGATCATTGCGGGATATGATCCAAACGACCCAACATCTGCCAATGCGCCAACGGAAGAATATACATCCAAGCTGACTGGTGATGTGAAAGGCCTTGTCATCGGAATTAACGAAGAGTACTACTTCAAGGATGTGGACTCCGATGTTGAAAAGCTTGTCAGACAAGCGATCCATACTCTTGAAAGCCAAGGGGCAAAGGTGGAGAAAGTTGAAATCCCTGCGCTCCAATATTCTGAATATGCAGAGCTCGTCACCTCCCTGTCGGAAGCGTCGGCTATCCACCATCGCAACCTGCAAAAACGTCCGGATGATTTCGGTGATGATATCCGCTTGCTCTTTGAGCTTGGAGAACTGTTCTCCTCTGTAGATTACTTACAGGCACAGCAGCTCCGCCGCCAGCTGAAGCAGGATTTCAAGAGAGCTTTCGAAAAAGTGGACGTCCTGATGGCACCGACACTGCCGGTCATGCCGCCTGATATCGGTAGCGACTTTGCTGATCTGAACGGAAAGCAGGTCGATCTCATCGATAACTTCATCCGCTTCATGGGACCGTGCAATCTAGCCGGGCTGCCGGCCATGACGGTACCATGTGGATTGAAAAACGGAATGCCGGTCGGGTTGCAGATCATCGGTCCAGCTTTCTGCGAAAGCACTGTGCTCAACGCAGGCTATGCCTTCGAGCAGACCGATCCGTTAAAAGGAAAAAAAGCTGAAATGGCAAGTCCGGTTAAATAAAAAGGCGGCATTTTGCACCCGCTTGGCTGTTAGATTTTGCAGAAAGCACTTTAGATATCAAATGTCTAAAGTGCTTTTTTATTTGGTTGCTTATAAGGAAGACAGACCGAGCGGGTTTTCCCCCCTGAGATCTAAGATTACCATCCTCGTTTCAATCTAACAAATACGGAGCGGTATTCCATTGGAAGTAAACATATTTCAACAGATAGCCTCCTGTTTGTTGTAAGCAGCCAAGAGATGCTTTGCCCTTTCGTAACGAAGACAGCAACCAGAGGCAACTTTTAAAATGACCGTACAGATTGCATATTCCACCTCTCTTCGTGACATGCTAAAAAGCAGCAGGATTTTCGGCTAATTCATATTTTCTGTTCTTACGATTTATCTTTCCAACAGGGTAATCCCAGTCATAGGGACCTACTCTATATACACAATCATTGAGATTTCCGGGATATCAATCCGCACGAGGGTCAGATTACACCCTAGTCCCATTTAAGGAGAACATACATATGCGCAAAAAAATTCCCATCATGTACACTCCATTTGAAACAATCAGCTGGATAGAGGAGAAACTAAAGGATTCCTTCGACTTTGTACATAAACCGCTTGAAATCAATCATAAAAAAATCATGCTTTTATTCATTAAAACCGTTATAGACGATCAGAAACTGCAAGAGGGCATCATCAGGCCTTTTTTTGAGTTGCCTACCACGAATGATGTGGAGGCTTACTTAAGATCTCTTCCCAACCAGATCGACATTGAATCAAAAGAGCAAATTTTGGTGGAACTTACAAAAGGCAGTCTTTTAATCCATATCAATGACTCCCTCTTTTTGTTTGATTTTAATTTAGTAAGTAATGATACTATCCTGGAAAGCAATATTGAACCTACCATTCAAGGGCCTCAGTTTGCCTTGAGTGAGAGTCTTATGACTAATATCAATCTTATCCGTCAGCGATATCATCAGCCTTCTCTACAGATTGAAATGATGACGATCGGAAAAAAATCCAATCAATCGTTGGCCATAATGTATGATCAGGACAACGTAAAGCAGGATACACTGGAAAAAGTAAAGGATAGACTGAAGGGAATTGACCGGGATATCGTCCAATCAAGTTCTGAATTACAATTTTTGATTAACAACAAAAGATTTTCACTTTTTCCAGGCATGATGATGACGGAAAGAACAGATCGAATGGTGTACAATCTGGCAGGGGGAAAAGTGCTCCTTCTTCTTGATGGTGATTCGAACGCCATTATTGCGCCCGCCATATTTTTTGATTTCATGACTTCCAGTGAAGACAGCTACCACACTTATTGGGTGTCCAGATTTGCAATTATGCTACGGTATATTGGTTTGTTCAACTGTTTACTTTTGCCGGGATTATATGTCGCTGTTACTTCTTATAATGCTGATGTTTTTCGTGCTGAATTGGCACTGTCTGTAGCAGGAAGCAGGATCGGTGTTCCTTACCCCTCATTTATTGAAATTGTGCTCATGTTATTTGTAATGGAACTTCTGACAGAGGCAAGTATCCGGCTTCCAAAAGCGGTGAGTGCCACAGCCACGACAGTCGGAGGGCTCATTTTGGGCACCGCTGCAACGGAGGCTGCTTTAACCTCCAATGTGATGATTATTATCATTTCTGCAGTAGCCATTTCTACCTTTGTCATCCCTATTAACGAGATGAGTCTTGCCATCAGGGTCTTCAGATATGTTATTTTGTTCTTTTCCACTGTATCGGGAATGGCCGGAATAATGCTTGGCCTCCTCGGGTTAATTATGTATTTGACGAACAAAAGCAGCTTTGGAGAGCCTTATCTAAAATTTTTCTATAAAGGAAGGAAACAAGAGATTAAGGGGAGCCAGTCATGAACCGCTTTTTGTACTACTTGCTGTTCGTTAATATGTCTGCAAATATGATATCGGCCGTACCAAAAATCCTTTTGGACCAACGGTTAAATGGCACGATCCCGTCCATGCTCCTTTCAGTTATATTCAGCTTTTTGCTCGTTTACTTATTCGTCAAGTTTTTCAATAAGTTCCCAAGCAAAGGTTTGCCAGAACTATTGAAGGAGTTTACCTCTCCCTGGTTTTACTATCCTTTTTTGATCACCATCATAGCCTTCTGGTTTGTTGGCGGCCTCATTACACTAATCACTTATTCTTTCATGCTCAAACGATTTATGACGCCGGACATGTCCTTAATATGGATCGCTTCAAGTATTTTGATTTTTGTTTCATTCGGTATTTTGATGAATACAAAAAGTGTTCTAAACACCGTGGAAAATGTCCTTTTTTTTACTATACCTGTAATCATTTACATGATGGTTAAACCTTTTTTCAGTGATCAGTTTGAGTGGGACTTTGTCAGGGAAGCGATTATGCACGTAAATCACCTTCCCAGCTATAGTGCTTTTTCCGCTTCCTCTTTTGTTTACGTCGGCATCATGAATATCATCATCTTTAACCGGGCCTTTACCCAAACAAAGCGCCGCTTGACATGGAAGCAATTGCTTTTGATTGGAATTACCGGTATTTCCGTGTTGTCGGCCGCCTATTTTGTCCCTATCGGTTTGAATGGATTCAATAAGATAAACGATCTGGTCTATCCTGCCATCACTACAAGTGATACGCTGCGGATGAAATTTGGGCTTATTGAGCGGCTTATTTACCTGTTCATGCCGTTTTTTCTGGCCATATCTTTTTTGAGCATGCTGATTCATTGGCATGTGGCTATTGAAACGTGTAAGGATGTGATCTGGCTGAAGCGATTTAAATGGAAAAAAGTCAACCTGACGCCTTACCTTTACCTGGTCGTATTCTGGATTATTACATTAAAACTTGTCACAACACTTTCCGAATATGAAGTGTATTTGTATTCGTCCTATTTCTTCAATGCTGTACCAGGCCTAGTCGCTGTTTTCTTTTTCTTATGTTGGTTCATAAAAAGGAGGGCGGCAACATGAAGAGACAGTTATTCAGATTATTCATTGGAATTGCTGCCTGTTTGTTTCTTACAAGCTGCGGATTCAAAGATATCGATAAGCGGATTTTCGTCCAAGCCATTGGTGTGGATTATTCCAACAATGAGAAGCAGCCATATAAAGTGACTTTAAAATTAGCCGTTCCATCCGGTTCATTAAAGGAGGCAGAAACTAAATACGCTTATATTTCAAAGGAAGACTCAAGCATGGCAGAAGCAATCCGGTTTCTAAAGAGCCATGAGGACAAAGAACTTGATTTTGGCCATGCAAAAGTGATTGTTTTGGGAGAAAATATTTTGGAACGCGATCTGCACGAGATGTTGGACTTTTTTTTCAGAAGAAGAGATATTCAAATGATTTCGTGGGTAGCTGTTGGCAATCCTTCCGCCGAAAAAGTGTTGAAAGTCCATCCCAAATCAGAAATGTCCGGAACGTTCGCACTCAGTAACTTTTTTTCCAACAACGGGGTCGAGAGTGCCTATATTGTGTCAAGCTTCCTTTTTGATGCAAGAAGGAGAATCGTTGAAAGCGGGATTGATCCGATTCTTCCCATCATTGAAACAGGGAACAAAAGTAAACTGAAGGTGAATCAATCAGTGGTTTTTTCGGGGGTCAAAAAGACGAGGACTATACAGCTCTCCCCTAAACAGACGAAGCTTTATAATTTATTGGCCAATAATACAAGTAAAATGGAAATTGAAGTAGGCAAAATGGAGGAAAGCTTTACAATGTCCGTGGATACTGCAAAGGTGAGATATAAAATCATCACTTCCGGGAGAAAACCAGTTTTAAAAATGGATATTCGAATCGGCGGAATTATTGAAGAATCCAGTTTCGATATGTCTCCCAAAAATTTAGACAAGTACAGCAGCCAAGCAGGCAAACACACAAAAAAAGAAATCTTGAAACTTTTGACATTATTTCAGGAGAAGAATATTGACCCACTGGGATTTGGCTTAAGGTATAAAGCGACAAAATTAAATAACGGGAAAAGATTTGATGAGTGGAAAAAGATATACCCAGATTTGACTTTTGATGTTTCTGTTGATGCAAGCATTAAAAGTACCGGAGCGATAGAATAATGTCCCATCATAAGTTGTGGTAATGGTTCACATCAAATTATATTCGAAATTTTCCATCATATATGGGTATGCCGACTGTATAATGTAGATAGAAGATGAATACAAGGGGTATGGACGATGAGAGAAGGAAAAATTCTGATCGTGGAAGATGAGTTGGCTATCCGTAAACTGATTAATTTTAATCTCCAGCGTTCCAATTTCGATGTAATCGAAACGGATGAAGGAAAACAGGTAATACCCTTAATAAAAAAACATGACCCTTCGCTTATTCTATTGGATCTGACCCTACCGGATATGGACGGATTTGATCTTTGCGCACAGCTTACCGACAATCACCCCGAGATTCCGATTATCATTGTATCCGCACGAGGGCAAGATATGGAAAAGATCATGGGACTGGAGCTTGGAGCAGACGATTATATTGTAAAGCCGTTCAATCCACTGGAACTGGTGGCAAGAATCCGATCGGTCCTCAGAAGGCTCAGCAGTATTGCTAATCAAACTGAGCCGGATGTCATCAGAACAGGCCCCTTCATAATCGAACTCCGAACTCAAAGAGTCTATAAATCCAATAAACAGATCAAATTGACGAACAGAGAATTCCAGATGATCAAGTTGTTTACAGAAAAGTTGAACGAACCCATTACAAGAGATGAGCTTCTTGATGAAATTTGGGGGTTAGACTTTTTTGGCGACCCGAAAACAGTAGATGTACATATTCGGAGGTTAAGAGAAAAAATTGAAAAAGATCCTTCCAATCCGGCATACCTGAAAACAATTTGGGGATATGGGTATTCCTTCTTCCATGATGAGGATACCAAATGAAAAAAAGCATAAAGAGAAGGCTGGCATGGAGTTATCTGCTCCTCATCATTTTTACTGTTGTCTTATTCGAGACGATCATTTTATCAGCTCTGATGATGTATTACAAAGAAGGTGTAAAACAGACCCTTCGCGACCAGAGCGCCATGTTTTCGTCCTTTTATGAACAGGAATTGATTGAAGGCAGATATAAAAGCGAAGCGAGCCAGCTTTTGTCACAGTACAACTTCCACATCAATGCTCACGTTCAGCTCGTTGACATGAAAGGGAATATATTAGCGGAGTCCCATAAAACCGCTGTAAAAAATATTTCACAGGAAGATGATGTACAAAACGGACTTGACGGCGGAATGACAACCTCCATTCGAAGGGTGGACGGAGAAAAAGTCATGTCATTGACCTATCCTTTGAAATCGGGCGGCGAGATGATAGGCGCTATCCGATTTACGACTTCACTCGTACCAGTTCATACAGTTTTTACCGAAAACGCCTTGATTCTCCTGGCAATAGGCGGAGTAGTTATTGTCCTGGCTGCTTTTATCAGTTTTTTTCTGGCAGGATCGCTCATCAGGCCGATCGGTCAAATGATCTCCGCCGCTGAACAAATGGCTTCTGGAAAATTTTCAGCAAGGGTGCCAAAAGGCAAGAATGATGAACTGGGACGCCTGGCTGACACATTGAATTACATGGCAAGCCAGGTACAGAAGCATGAAAAGCTGAAAAATGAATTCATCGCCTCCGTCAGCCACGATCTCCGTACACCGCTCACATCCGTCAATGGCTGGGCCATCACTCTGCATTCGATGGCAAAGGATGACTTGTTCCGCGAAGGGTTGGATATTATTAAAACTGAGAGTGAACGCCTGTCACACCTTCTAGGCGATCTTCTTGATTTTTCCAGTCTTTCAAGTGGAAGGATTTCCTTCACTTTCGAAGAAGTGGACCTGGCTGACACCATTCAGCAAGTCGTTCAGCAGTTGCAGCCTAGAGCTCAAAGACAAAGTGTACAACTGACGACAATTGTAAGGGAGCCGATTATTGGAATCAAAGCGGATAAAAACAGGCTGATTCAAGTGTTCATTAATCTGCTGGATAATGCACTTAAATTCACTCCTGTGGATGGAAGTATCACCATGTCCGTTGAAAGAATTGAAAATAGAGCGATCGTTAAAGTGTCGGACACCGGGGTCGGTATTCCGGCCCACCAATTGGACACCATCAAGGACAAATTTGCCAAAGGGAAAGCAAAAGGCTCGGGCACAGGACTCGGGCTTGCGATCTGTGAAGAAATTATTGAGGGGCATGGCGGTTCACTTGAGCTGAGAAGTTCTGCTGAAGAAGGAACAATAGCAGAAGTCACCTTGCCTGTTACCGAATTGTAACTCTCTTCCCTGCCAATAGTATTTGGAAAAGAGTATTGGAGGAGCCTATGAAAAATCTCCTTGTTTCATTCATTTTCCTGACTGCCGCTTCTTTGCTGACAGCCGGCTGCACTATTCTTCCAGAGCCAGGCAGCCTGATTCAGGCTCCCAAACAGACGGTTACGGGAGCTGCCGATAGTGAAGATATCCATTTGATTGCGAAAAAATTCCTCCCGAAAGGAACAATCTTAGCAACGCCAAACTCCCCAGTTCATGGAGAGCCGATCTTAACAGCAGATTTTGATGAAGATGGCCTTGAAGAAGTGGTCGTTTTTTATCAATCAAGAAACAGCTCAGGCTCCGTAGGCATGTTTGTATTGAAGAAGTACGGGGATGAATGGGAGAAGGTTTTTGCAAAAAAAGGGATGGGCTATGAAATCAGTTGGGCAAGCGCATCTGACCTGACGGGAGATGGGAAAAATGAATTATTGGTGGGATGGAAAATAGGTAGCTCTGCCGGCAGCACTCTTGAGATTTTCACTTATAGAAAAAATGGGATGGATCAAGTGACAAAAATCAACTACCATGAACTGGACTTGATTCATATAGATAACGACCCAAAGGCGAGACTAGCCGTATGGAAAAAAGACGGCAATGATATTTACAATGTCGATCTGCTGGAATGGAGAGGAAAAACACTACAACCTGACAAGGACCATTACCCTGTCTTTTTTCCCGAGGTGGTCAATTATTATCAACGAAGAACAGCAGCAGTCCCAGATGCCTCTTATTATTGGTACTATTTGGCCGATGCATTGTTAAAGGCAAACCTTCCTGAACAGGCCCTTACTGCGGTGGAAGAGGGCATGTCCTTCAATATGGTTGTTCCAACCTATGACCAATTTATTGAACTGCGGAATAAAATCGAACGGTCACTAGCATTGGCAGGAGATCAGGACTTGGTATTGGAAGTCCGGAATGCAGGAATTACTATGGAGATTCCAAGAGAGATTTCTCCTTATATCACTTATGAAGAAAAGGCGGCGGATATGGGCGGTTATGAGGTTTCCGTGCTCGTATCGGCCGGAACAAACAGGAAAAAGCTTTTTACAATTGAAATATTTTCAAAGGATATATATGTCCCCGAGGATGAACCCGACCTTGAAAGAATAGCTGAGTCGGAACAGTTCGTTTACTTTGCAAGGAAATCTGTCCCTGCTACCAGCGGGGGCATTATAGAAAAAAAAAGCTTTGCCTTGGTAGATAAAATGATCTCAAATGTACGGCCTGGGTCCGTCTATCCTGCATTTACAAACTTGGAAAACGAGCTGATCGTGAAACAGGTGAAAGAAGCTGCTGACAAATACACCTTTGTTACGACCGGCGGGAAAATGCCTAAAGGAATCGTTGAAGCTTCCGTGAATGACGGGATGGAAAACCGGTATATGGGGTCTGATCTCGACACCAGAGAAAAGCTGGCGAGTTATTTATCAACATCCTATACACCCGGAACGATCCGCTCTTACCTCCAGCGCACCAATCTGTCAAAACATAACGGAAAATTGGTACAGTCCAACGCAGACGGCGGTTCACAATTACACTATGAAAAAGCCGTGATCGTCCGAAAAAAAGACAACGGGATGGAAAAAGAATTCGATTTGAGAGTGCCGATCGGAAACAGCTTGTCGTTCGAATATGTCCACGTTGTTTTTTCGAAAACTAAGGACGGCTGGAGAATCTCATCCGATTTGGGAACATTCTAATGCGGCCAGATCCTAAATGCAGTGAAAACCCGAACTAAGTGTCAAAAAGTGCAATTCCCTTGCCTGTCAACCATTCATAAAGAGGTGGAGAAAAATGTATCCGTATCTCTCCACCACCCTTCTATTTCAGGCAACTTTGTTTTCAATTTCTTTTCAGTTCTTGCACCTTTACCTTCTAATGATTGAGCTCCCTGAATAGAAGTGATCATACCACCGACAATTGCTGAGATAGTCGGACCAAAATCCGGGAATTCATTTTGAAGTCCTCCAATTTTCCAATAATAGACTGTTGAAACATTCCCCGATTATAACAATGAGAATCAATTAGAGGGTTAGGATCAGAAAGAATATCCATAAGATCAGGGTAGTTGAAATGGATACTGCAATAAGTACATATATAAGAAATTCAGCGAACTCCTTCGATCGTCGTTGATTCACCCCAGTCGACTTACTTTACAACTCGTTTGGCACCGACATATTTTGTTTTCCAGTATTTCAGGTCCATGGACTGAACACGGACTCCTTTCGATGTCGCCCCGATGAATTGCTTTTTACCGATATAGATTCCTACAAAAGATACTGTCTTACCATTTGTTTTATAAAATACAAGGTCTCCTGCCTTAAGATCCTTCACTTTGACGCTCTTTCCCTTTTTATACTGCTGAGCACTTGTACGTGGCAGCTTCACCTTTAGACTTTTTGAATAAACATATTGCGTATAGCCGGATGCATCAAATCCTTTCGGTGTTGTACCTCCATACTCAAAACGCTTCCCTTTTAATGTTTGCGCATAGGCGGATACCTTCTCCCCTTTCGTTTGACCCGCTGCATCCGCACTCGCTCCAAACATGGAAGAAAATAAAAGTGCCAAAGCCGTGAAGATTGCGACGAGAAACGATGACCTTTTGATCTTTAAGCTGATTTCCATGAAAAACCCCCGCTTTCTTAAGTTTTTTGCTTCAAGAACAGCATATTCGTTTTTGGAATTCTATAAGTTTCTAATTGTTTAAAAATGGTTACACAGAGGTTACAGGCTGCTTTGGGCTATGAATAAAACGGATGACCCTTGAGAGCGGGCAAATAAGCCGACTGCGGAAGGGACAGTTTTTTCAGTCACCAGGAACAGTCTGAGATTTGAGGACGAGGTGCTGGCCGCCATAGAGAGCCCATAACGCCGATGTTCGTTGAAGCAGGAAAGATTATTTTTTTCCTACATTTCCTAAAAAAGCAGGGGGGAACCTGTTTTGTTAATGCTAGCAGTTAAAATAGAACCGGTCACATGCAGACGTGGAAGCTGAAGGTCAACGCATAGATTTTTGGGATCCAAAACCCGTGGTTTACTCAGTTCGATCGCAGATCCCTTAATTATCGTTAGACATACGACAAATCCACATACAAAATGGCGGAGGATTCACCCCCGCCGCGCGCTGTCTCTATTATAATTTTTCCTTCAAATCTTCAATAAACGCTACAACCAATTGTACCGCATACTCCAGATCATCCATATGAACACAGCCAGTAGCTGAATGAATATAACGGGATGGGAACGATATACAGCCAGCCATTGCCCCTTTTCCCCTGATGCTCATTGCCCATGCATCTGTTCCGCCGTTCAATACTGCCTGGCGCTGGTATGGGATACTATTTTTTTCCGCAACATCAACGAGTTTGCGGGTCAATTTTTTCGGGACATTGTTTCCGTGTCCTGTATCCGGAGTCCAGTCATAGAACATAATAGCCGGACCTCCGCCAAGTGTAACCGGGATATCTTTTTCAGAAAGAGCCGGTGTCCCTCCGGACAAGCATACATCCAGAGCGAGCCCAATATCAGGCTGAATTTGCCCGGAGATCGGTTCAGAACCACGGATGCCCATTTCCTCCTGTGTTGTTCCAACTCCGTAAACCGTTGCAGCAATCTCTTTGTCCGCAAGACGTTTCATGACTTCAACAAGAACAGCACAAGCTGCACGGTTGTCGACCGCTTTTCCGGTAAAAATTTTGCTTCCGTTCAGGAATTGCCCCGTCCGCTCAAAAGTGATATAGTCTCCAATCTGGACGCCCAAAGCGTGGGTTTCCTCTTTGCTGCTTGTACCGACGTCAATGTACAACTCGTTCAGCGGGATAGCCATTTTCGCTTCTTCCGGTGTCACAATATGCGCCGGCTTTCCGCCAGTGATTCCGGTGACAGGCCCTTTCTCTGTATGAATGGTCAAGACCTGGTTAAATGCGGTGCGGCTGTCATGGTAGCCAACTGGCAAAAAGTAAATGAATCCATCAGAGTCGATATTATGAACTATATAACCGATTTCGTCCATATGGGCTGCCAGCATGATTTTCAAATCAGGATTGCTCCCTTTTTTAACAAAAACCTGGTTGCCTAGCGCGTCTTCGAAGTAATCATCCGCAATCGGCTGCAGGTGTCCTTTCAAACAATCGGCGACGCGTTCTTCATCTCCTGAAACTCCGTGGATGGCATCAAATTGAACCAATAAATCAGATAGTGAACTCATACTTCCAACCTCCAAAACTATTATTCTTCATCATACAAATGACATGCCACGTAATGGCCCGGTTTAACTTCCTGGAAGTTCGGCACTTCCTTTGTACAACGGGCAAAACATTTCGGACAGCGTGAAGCAAAACGGCAGCCGCTTGGTGGGTCAAGCGGACTTGGAATATCCCCTTCCAATATCACTCTATCTTTCTTTTCTTTTGGATGATTGACAGGTATTGCATCGATCAATGCCTGGGTGTATGGATGCAAGGGAGTTTCGTACAATTCTTTTACATCTGCCATCTCAACCATCTGTCCCAAATACATGACGCCAACCCGATCACTGATATGCTCTACTACACTCAAATCGTGGGCTACAAATAATATGGTCAAGCCTAATTCCTCCCGAAGCGATGCAAGTAAGTTTAAAATCTGGGCTTGAACTGAAACATCCAACGCGGATACCGGTTCGTCCGCGAAAATAAATTTCGGTTCGACTGCCAATGCTCGGGCGATAACGATTCTTTGAAGCTGTCCCCCGCTGAATTCATGAGGATGGCGATCCATTGCATCCTTTGGCAGCCCTACCTGTTCCAAAAGCTCCGCAATTCTTTCTTTCGCTTTTTTTCCTGTCGCAATTCCGTGGACTTTCAACACTTCTTCAAGAGATTGGTAAATGGTCATCCGCGGATTAAGCGACGAATACGGATTCTGAAAGATCATCTGCATCTCACGGCGGATATCAAGCAGATCCCTGCCTCTAATATCCGTAATGTCTTTACCCATGAAGTGCATGCGCCCTTCCGTTATTTCTTCAATTTTTAAAATACATCTGCCTGTCGTGGATTTTCCGCATCCACTTTCTCCGACTAATCCGAATATCTCTCCCTCTTCAATGGCAAATGAAATATTGTCAACAGCTTTCAGAAGCTGGGTATGTTTCCCGAGAAAATTTGTTTTTCCTGCCGGGAAGTACTTTTTCAGACCCTCAACTTGTAATAACGTCGACACAGCGCTCCTCCCCTTCCTTTTTAAACTGCCCGGCCACATGGCATGCAACCCAATGTGAAGGAGTCAATTCTTGTAAAACAGGCTTTTCAACCTCGCAAATCTCAGTCTTGAACTTGCAGCGTGCAGCAAATGGACAGCCCTTGATCTCTTTTGTAAGATCCGGGGGTGAGCCTTCGATCGGCTGCAGTTGTTTTTGCTTTTCTCCAAGCTTCGGTCTTGATTCCATCAATGCCTGAGTATAGGGATGGAGCGGGTTATCAAAGATAACTTCCACGCTCGTACTTTCAACGATCTCCCCCGCATACATGACGGATACGGTATTGCAAATTTCCGCCACAACCCCCAAATCATGGGTGATCATAAGAATGGCCATTCCATATTCCTTCTGCAGTTCTTCCATCAAACGTAAAATTTGCGCCTGGATTGTTACGTCAAGTGCTGTTGTCGGTTCATCCGCAATCAATAATTTCGGTTTGCAGGCAAGGGCGATGGCAATCATCAAACGCTGCAGCATACCGCCGCTGAATTCATGCGGATATTGATGGTACCTTTTTTCCGGAGAAGGGATCGATAAACCCTTCATGATTCTGATCGCGTCTTCTTCAGCCTGTTGCTTCGTCATCCCTTTGTGGTAGCGAAGCACCTCTGAAATTTGTACGCCTACCTTAATCAACGGATTCAAGGAAGTCATTGGATCCTGGAAAATCATCGATATATCATTTCCCCTGATTTTTTGCATCTGCTTTTCCGTCAGGCTGGCAAGATCCTTTTCTTCAAATAAGATTTCTCCGGAAGAGATTTTACCCCGCTGGCTTTCTACCAGTCTCATAATCGACTTGACCGTAACACTTTTGCCGCTGCCACTTTCGCCCACGATGCCCATCGTTTCCCCAGGGCTGATTGAAAAGTTAACTGATCTGACAGCATGCGCGATCCCACGTTCCGTCTTGAATTGGGTGGATAAATTTTTTACTTCAAGCAATTGCCCCATCATATAACCCCCTTTACAGAAATTCTTTTACTGTCGGTGCTTGATTCCGGTAACTGCCACAAAAATTACCGTCACAAAGGATGATAAAAACAATTCAATGATTATTCCCGCCATCAATCCTTGTTGGATCATAAAATATATCCCTGCTGCTGCACAGGCACTTACAGCGACCCATACAATAAACGGTGGTACAGGTATTTTTTTGATCGAAAAGATTGGAACCATGGCTGCCCAAATGAAAGAAAAGTAAAACATGACATCCAAAATCGTTAAATCGGGAATGAAAGCAGCAATAAGCACCGCAATGATCACTGTTCCTACTTTGATGGCGGCACTGAACTGCCCAGACTCCTGGTGTATCACATAGGTTGAAATGGAAGAAAACATTATAACAATCAGTGTCACGACCAAGAGGGCGCCTCCAAATTGCCCGCCAAATTGTTGGACAACATTGAAACTCACTTCATCATTCAATGCTGGCCAGACCGCCGACGCTTTTGCAACAAAGGAAAGAGTTCCAATAGATAACGGAAGAAACATCCATATAAGGGGCGTTAGAGTAAAAGAAAGAGCCCTTTTTGTCTGTTTGATCTTCGAATAAATACTCCAAATCTGTTCATTCAGAAGGTTGTGCGCCGAAAATCTGACACAAAGGATGACAACAATCAACCAGCTTGAGGGCTCATCCAAAATCAGCATGTCAGTCGCTAAAAAGTCCACTCCGGAGTACACTGTCGGAACACTCACTTTTAAATAAACCAAAGTTGGTATCAAAACAGTTGTTACCAATGATAGAATCACAAGCATCAATGAACCGGGATACTGATTCTTATTTCTTGCAAGAATAATAAACTGATAAAAAATGACCAGCATGCAAGCCGCAATAATAATATTCAGGCCGTAAAAAAGTTTGATGATCATTTTCCCTGCCAAGATGAAGATTAAAATGTTCTCCAATTGGCACAGCCATTTGAATGCCTCAAGCATTTCCTTCTTGCGGCCGAGCATTCCGTCATTTCTTTTCAAAAGCAGGTAGATGAATAAAAAACTGGCAATCCCCGCCAGACAATAGCCAAGTAAACCGATTACCCCATATTCATAGGAAGCTTGTGATGACGCCAGAAAGGTTACAAGGCCTATTGACTGGCCGAGCAGTGCGACAATCCCTCTTCCTAAGCCGAACTCGTCAGTCAAATCCGAATTGCTTTTCTGAATGTACCGAACTCCCAATAGCAGGAAAAACAAACTTAAAAGAATCGTTATCTGCAGTGTTATAAACATGGATGCCTGCCATCTTTCTTTAATCGATACTGACTGGGTGAGATGCCCTCCAGCTTCCGGAAAGTCGATGAAAAGTAATCCGGGCTGCTGAATCCGACATGGTTGGATATGAATTGAATGGAAAGATCTTTGTTTTCCAACAATCCCTTTGCACGCTCAATCCTTATTTTCGTCAACACATCAACGAACGTGACTCCCAGGTTATTCTTAAAAATACGGCTCAGATGTGAAGCGCTAATATGGACGGATTTTGCCAAATCATTCAAGGTGATGGAGCTTGCATAGTTGGCTGATAAATAATCAAAGCATTTCTGAATAATCGCTTCATCTTTATTTTGTGTATCCTGAATGGCGCTGTAGAAAGACCTTTTCAAATCTGCCGGTGAATGAACAACCTCACCAACCCCAAAGATCCACTCGACCCCTTGAAACCTCTCTGACAAAAACATTTTGAGAAATGAAAGCTTTTCTGTGATCTCATGGGTTTCGGATTCCTTGCTTTCCATCAAATAAACCCAGTGACCCTTGATTGGATGGGGTACCGAAATCGTTTTTTCTAATCCTTCGCAAAATGCTGCATCCCACTTTTCTTTTTCGGGCTGCGTTTCACTTTTTATTTTTACAACAACCACAACACTGGGCTGAATGGGAAGGTTTAAGAAGTTTACATACTCTTCGTTCGTTTCATCCTGCAACCAGCTTTCAACGGCTGTTTGCAAAATAAAGGAATATTCACTTCTCATCCATTCAATTTCTTGGCACATTTTTTTAAAAGCCTCGATAAACTCTTCCGGCACAACAGGTTTCAAAATATAGGCAGATGCTCCTGAAGCGATGGCCTCCTGAGCATATTGAAACTCTCCGTACGCTGAAACAAGCATGACCTTCAAATGCGGCCATTTATTCTTAATCCTTTTTAATATCTCAATTCCATCCCAGCCGGGCATGCGGATATCCAGGCATACGATATCGATTTGGTGCTTTTCCAATTGGGACCACGCAGCCATGCCATTCTCAGCTGTAAAAATCTCAAGTAAAGGATCAAAAGATAAAAGAATACTTTTAAGGTTTTCGAGTTCCAAAGGTTCATCGTCTACTAGTAGTATCTTCATCGTAATCCTCCCTTGTCCAATGTCCTTGATCCAGCCCTTCTTGATAAAAAATCTTCACCTGGCTTACCGTTTCATTTCCTTCCCTCTTTATTATCAACCCGCTTCTGCTGCCAAACTGTTCTGTCAAACGGGAATGGACATTTTTAAGCCCAATATGAAGATGTTCTTCGGCGGATGGAATACCTTTCTTCCAATCTTCAAAGCCTTCAATCACTTCATCGCTTATCCCCACACCATCATCTCGTATTTCGATGCATAAAGCGTCTGGGCCGGATGCAGCCGAAAGTGTGATACGCCCTCCGTCAATCGCCGGCTCGATACCATGAATGCAGGCATTCTCGACCAAAGGCTGGATCACGAGCATCGGAATTTTTTTGTCCAGTAAATTTCCGGGCATGTCCAACGTCCAGTCAAGCCTGTCTCCGAAACGAAGCTTTTGTATGGACAAATATTGTTCAGCGTATGTCATCTCGTCTTTTAATGGTATTAGTGAATCCTCGTGTTCCAAATGGTAGCGCAGCAGAGACGATACCGAGTAGATAGCCTGCTCGGCTTCTTTATTTTTCTCCAACCGGATCAACGTCGAGATGGTATTCAATGTATTAAAAAGAAAATGCGGACGGATTTGAGCAGATAGATGGAGCAGCTTTGATTCGTTCAACAGAACCTCCAACTCCGCCCTTTTCTTCTCAACTTCCAAATAATCCACTTCTTTTTCTGTGATCAGGATGATGACAATGGCGGTGAGGCTAATCATTCCGCCAACAATGCCTAAAATGATCAAAGTCGTAAAAAGGTTGAGTGATAACAGCATACGTCCTCCATTAATGCAAGAGTCATTGTTTTCGCTGTTTCGGATCAAGATGGCTTTGCAGCCCGTCTCCAAATAAATTGAAAGAAATAACCGTTATCATGATGGCAAATCCCGAAGCAAGGGCAGCGTTGGGAGAAACAAGTAAATATTCTCTCCCTTCTGACAACATATATCCCCAGTCCGCTGTAGGCGGCTGTACCCCAAGACCCAGAAAGCTGAGTGCGGCCAAATCAATGATGGCATACGCAAAGTCAATCATTACTTGAACAATGATGGGGGAAATACAGTTGGGCAGTATATGCCGGAAGATAACACGTGCGTGGGAAAAGCCCAGAGACCGGGCTGCATCCACGTATGACTGCTGTTTTTCGACGAGAGTCACTGATCTGACTAGTCTGGCTATCATTGGCACATATACAATGCCAAGTGCAATCACCGCGTTTTCAAAACCGCGCCCGAAAGTAGCGACAATGATGAATGCCAAAAGAATGGTCGGGAATGCAAGGATGACATCCCATACACGGTTAATAATATTATCGATTTTTCCTCCGAAATATCCTGAAATCAATCCAAGCGGGACACCAATCACTACGGAAAATAACACAACAAGCAGGGCACCAAGTAAAGTCGTTCTTGTTCCAAATATGACCCTGCTGAGTATGTCCCTTCCTTGCATGTCGGTTCCAAACCAATGAGCTGCCGATGCCGGTTCCAGTGATTTCTCCAAATCCTGGGCATTGGGATCATATGGAGCAATGAGTGGTGCCAACAGCGAAATCATTATGATCATAATAATAATGATTCCGGCAATAATAGACAATTTATTTTTGAAAAAAGGCGAATGCCAAATACTTCTTTTTTTATCCTGTTCATTCAACACCTGTGCAGGTGGCTGGCTTTGTAGTTCCATCGAATCCCTCCCCTCTATTTATAACGAATTCTTGGGTCGATCACGGCATAAAGGACATCGACCAGCAGATTAATCAAAAGGAATGCAACGACCATAAACAGCATCGTACCTTGAACGACAGGGTAATCACTTGTTTGTACTCCATTGATAATGAGACTTCCCAAACCGCCAAGACCAAATGTATATTCGACGAGGACCGTTCCTACAATCAATACCCCGATTTGGATTCCGGTTACAGTCACCAGTGGTACGAGCGCGTTCCTAAGTGCATGTTTTAAAATAATGGCATTGCGCGGCATTCCCTTTGCCACTGCTGTTTGTATATAATTCGTATTCATCACTTCGATCATTCCGCTTCTTGTGATGCGGGAATTGAGCGCAATCATATTAAAACTCAAAGCCAATGATGGCAATAACAGATGGACAAGATTATCTGTAAATCCCTCGCCGGCTCCGAAGGCAGGAAGCACATCAAGATGATATGAAAACAGCAAAACGAATAAAATTCCCGTAAAGAAAACTGGTGAAGAAACACCGACAAAGGCAAACATCGTCGATAAATGGTCCATCCAAGTATTTTTCTTGATGGCGGATAATATTCCCAGAGGGATCGCTATCAGTAAAGTAAAAATCATACTCATCACTACCAACTGCAAAGTGAGTGGCAGCCGTTCAATGATCATGCTTGTGACAGATTGCTTCATTTTATAGCTTTCGCCTAAATCGCCTGTGGCCACATTTTTCAGCCAGATGGCATACTGTTCAACAATCGGCTTATTCAGATGGTATTTTTCGCGAATATTATCCAGCACTTCGGGCGAGGTTTGGTGTCCGCCTGCCATGATAAGCGCGGGATCTCCCGGAACCATTCTTGACATGCCGAAGATCAGGATAGAAACAATGAATAAAATAGGAATCAAAATAATTAGTCGCCTGGCAATATAACTGACCATACTCACACCTCCTGTCAGGGGGTCTGACCCCCGGTGGTTTAAAGTATTAATGCATTAAAGGGGATCTGACCCCAGGTAGAAAATGAGAGAAACCCCCTTCTTCATTTGAAAAAGGGGAATCTCCGTTGACGTTTCTGCTATTATTTCAATTTAATATCTTTCAAGAAGCCATCCCAATACCATAATGGGGTAATATGATAGCCTTCCACATCATTTGTCATGGCCATCATTTGCTTTTGATGGCTGAGAGTAATCCACGGAGAGTCTTCCGCAATGATTTTTTGTGCTTTAATCATGAGTTCCGCACGTTTTTCATCATCAATCAATTCATTTTGCTCAGCCAACAGCTTGTCGACTTCTGCATTTTTGTAATTGGCATAGTTAGCTCCACCGTCTCCCGTATTGACGGAATGGAACAATGGATGCAAGTTGCCGGATGGATCCGGGAAGTCGGCACCCCAGTTTTGAATGGCAATGTCGTAATCTCTCGCTCCGCCAAACGTCCGGGACATTAACTCCTCACCGGTCAGTTTTTCAATCTCAAGATCAATTCCTAGCGGCTTGACTGCTGCTTGTAGGGACAAGGCGGCGTTCATGCGGAGTGTATCACCGTCAGTGGAAATTTTCGCTTTGAATCCTTCCGGGACACTTGATTCCGCCATTAGCTTTTTGGCTTTTTCAATGTCATAAGAATAGTTTGGCAATTCTTTATACGCCTGTTCCCATTTATCTTTTGCAAATGTCCACATCACTGGAGGAACAGTCGTTCCTTCTGCAGGAATTCCTGCATCTTTAATGATCTGTTTGATGATCTTTTCTTTATCAAGCGCATAGTTCATCGCTTGTCTAACTTTTGGATCGTTAAATGGTTTTCTTTGTGTGTTGAATTCAATTCCATCAATCAGGTAACTATCCGAAGTATCCAGTCTCACATTATCCATTTCTTCGATTTTTCCAAGCAAATCCAATGGAAGTTCGACTGCTATATTCAACTGGCCTGTTTTTAAGCCGGTAATTCGCGTTGTTCCTTCCGGAATAACCTTGAACACCGCTTTATCCAAATAAGGCCCGCCTTCTTTGTTCCAGTAGTTTTCATTCTTTTCAAGTACTATTTCCGAACCTGTCTGCCAGCTGACAAACTTAAATGGTCCCGTACCGACAATTCCGCCTTCTGGCTTGCCGAAGTTGTCTTTATGCTCATCATAATATGCTTTGCTAATGACGTGTCCTGCTGTAGTCGCAACGGCATACTTGAACAATGCATCCGGTTTGGACAATGTCACCTTGACTGTCCAATCACCTTCTTTTTCTATTTTGTCTACATTATCGAACATCCAGCCTACGTATGACGCTGTTTTAGGATCCCTTATTCTTTCCAATGAAAAAATGACATCGTCTATGGTCATAGGAGTACCGTCGGAGAATGTGACATCATCGCGCAAATGATAAACATACGTCAGTTCATCAGGGTTCTCCCAATCCTTCGCCAGATTCGGCTCAAGATCACCTTTTTCATTGAATTTCAATAATCCTTCAGTAATTTGATTCACTACAGGTCCAGTGGCGAAGTCATATGTGAACGCAGGGTCCACAGCCACTATATCCTGGGCCAAGCCGATTGTAATTGTTCCACCGGATTTGCCTTCGGATTTGGAGTCTGAGCTACTTTTTCCTGAACATCCAGTAAAGACAAGCAGCATGAAAACGCTTATCATTACAAGGATCGCTTTTGTTTGCTTTTGCAACTTTTGTCCCCCTCTCTTACATTTATCAAAATTATAATGAACTTTCGAAATTAAAAGTTTTAAAATCTGATCATATTTCCCTTGAAATTTTATCTAAAATTAATTCTCAATAGGAAAAAACGCCCTTTTTCAGGAGGCGTTTTTGTCTTTCTTTTTTCTTCTTTTCAAAACAAATGCTATGGCTAAAAGCAACATCGGCAAAAGCAATTGGATAAAAGTCGAATAATATGGGAATGTCTGAAAGTCGTATCGGGCAATCTCCATCGTGCTTGGCATTCCCCAAAAGGAGAACTGTACAATCAATATTCCCAATGGCCAGACAAGCGGCCGGTAGTCGGAAAGATTCAGCCATTGGGCAGTCCCCAGGGCGGTAACGTAATAAAAGACGGAGATTTTGACAAAGGCTCCAGCAATCCATACTGCCATGATTACAGCCTCCATATTCTCAAAGAATCCACCAAGGCTTGCATACCGGCCGACATTCATTAATGGATAAATCTTGTTGGACGTTGCATCACCCAGTATAAAAAGAACAATCAAATTCACGATCACCAGTGAGAGCATGACTCCTGAAACAGTGAAAAGCCCATACTTCATTCCTTTTTTCATATCTGATAAATAAGGGAGAAGAAAGCCGATGATAAAAAACTCAGCGAACCATCCAGTGGGTGAAATGGCACCTTTTATGGCGGGAATCCATCCGTCTTCCAAAATTGGCAAGATATTTTGGAATTGAAAGTCGGGCGCCAAGAAAAGAGAAGAAAAAATGATCGGCAGCACGAATACCGGAAATAGCAGCTGACCTGTCCTTGCCATCACCTCCACCCCTCCATATATGCAGAACCCGCAAAGCAATACCATCGAGGATATGATTACTATTTGGGGAGTCTTGAGCAAAAAGGAGGTTACGATAAACTCACTATATGACCTGGCGATTGTTCCAGTGAGATCCAGGTAGAAATATAGAATAACGAAGCCCATCATTTTGCCTACTATTTTTCCCGAGACAGCTTCACTGATTTGGATAATGGTTTTTCCTTGGTACCTATTGTGAAGGCTGACTGCCAAAAAAACAGCTAAATAGCCTGCAAAAGATGCAAAGATGGGAGACACCCACATATTCCTGCCTGCGGATTGGGCTGTAAGGCTCGGCATAGAAAGGATAGCAGTGGCAATAATGGTGGGATACAATAATAAAGCCATTTGAAGAGCTGATATTTTCCCTTTTTCCATTATTACCACTCCTTACCATTATTGATTTATACTACTTTCCTATGAGTCGGCTGATCGGATGGAATATTGCTCTTTCCAAATGAGGAGGACCCTTTATATACTCCAAATTAAATAAGGATAGTATGAGACCTATCAGAAGCAATATCATGAAGGCTCCTTTGTCCCTCGTTGGATTGTTTTTGATCCCAGGCCATTGCAAAATGACAATTACTGCAACAACCACTGCTACACTGAAGAAATGTCCCCACATCATACTCATTTCTGTCCCTTTGTTTTAATCGGCTCATTGATATACCCTTGTCTGCGAATATTTGCATGGATGTGGAATTCAGTCTTCACTTCAGGAAAAACTTCCTCCCACCGACCTTCAACTTTCTTCCATTGCTGTGGGTATTTCTGATGAAATTCCCTTCCATACCCCACAACATCCAATCCATGTTCCTGTGCTGCCTCTATTGCCTTGCGAATCCGTTCTTCCACTTTGTCACGATACACTTTGTTGATTTTTCTTTCTGATTTCCTATCATCTAAATCTAATGTTGTTCCATTTTGCACAATGGTCCCTTCGGTATGAACATCTACAATCATCTTCCACTCTCCATTTTGAATGCGGGGTGTGAGATTTACTTCGGTTTTTACTGGGAAAATAGAGATATGCCCATTTCCCTCCTCTATCTCAAAAGTTACTGTATATTCCTTTAATTTATCAGTAATCCATAGCAATCCTCTCGTCGTTGATTCGGAAATCGTTCCAATCATCCGATCTTTTTTAAACAAGACAGTCCCTTCCAAAACTGTGTATTGGGTCTTTTTTCCGTCGCTTTTCTCCTTTAATATCTTTAAATAAGGAAGCACAACATTCTGGTCCTTAGACGTTAACATTGTATCAAGCTCCTGAAGTGTGACACTCATTCCATGTTTCTTGTTAGCAATTTCTCGGAGTGTTTCCGATGAAAAGCGTTCCAAGGTAGCCTTTGTATCAAGAATTTTTTTGGCTTTTCCCCGGCTGACCAATATGAAGGCTCTCTCCCTTGGCTGCGGGTGCCGAAGAAGAAAATCAACGTGTTCTTGTATACCATCTTTGGCAACTGCATCACCAAAAATAAATATTTTGCAAGACCCCCAATAAATTTTACGGGGCATTTCAGCTTGGAGCTTCGAAAGGGCTTCGGCTATATTCCTCCCTTTATGATAAGTGACCATCGTCGTCTGTTGCTCGCCTCCCCCAAGACCATTGCCACCCTCACCCCCTGTCATATTTTTAGGGATGAAAATTTCAAGAGAAAGCACTACTTGCCCGTCTTCACTTTTATCAATTCCTGTTGCAGTTACGATGGCCAGATCGTTTATTTCTATTCGGTCCCAGCAGCCGGCTAGAAAAAAAATGCCTCCGGCAAAGACAGCAAGAAAAATTGATTTTCTTATTAAAGAATTTTTCAACACTTTTCCCTCACTTTGGCCCACACTCTCTTCAATTCTCTGACTCACCGCCCCGAAGCGGACCCGGTTTCTGATTAGGAGCCTGCCGATACACATTCATCTCCTTATCAAGGTGAGGGCGTGTATCCATCATCCATAAAGGCGATCTCCAAAGAACATCCTTCAATTCGCGCTTCTTTAGCGGTGCTATCGGTTTCATATATGGCTCCCCGAAGGATCTTAAAGTGCATAAATGGATGAGAATCGTCAACATTCCGAGCATGATGCCCAGTAGCCCTAATAACCCGGCAAGGAAAACAAGTGGAAACCGGAGAAAGCGAATAGGGTATCCGATCGTATAGCGTGGAATCAAAAAAGATGCGATTCCAGTTGTTGCCACCACAATGACCATTGGTGCCGAGACAATCCCTGCCTGCACGGCTGCCTGTCCGATGACAAGCGCTCCGACGATACTGACAGCAGCACCAATTTGATTTGGAAGCCTGACTCCTGCTTCACGCAATGCTTCTAGCATCAATTCCAACAGGATCACTTCCACCAAAGCGGGAAATGGAACACTTTCTCTAGCAGCGGCAATGCTGAGAACCAATGGATCAGGGATCATTTCTTGGTGAAATGTTGTGATGGCTACATAAAGGGATGGAAGTAACAAGGAAATGGCGACAAATGTATAACGCAGCCATCGGATAATTGTACCTACAATAAAGCGCTCATAATAATCATCAGGCGACTGAAGCATCGAAAAAAAAGAAATCGGAGCGATCAAGGCAAATGGCGTCCCTTCCGTCAAAATGGCTGCTCGCCCTTCAAGCAAATGGGCGCTTACGACATCAGGGCGCTCAGTGGATAAAATTTGCGGAAATGGCGAATACGGATTGTCCTCAATCATTTCCTCAATATAATCACTCTCCAGAACACCATCAATCACAATCCGTTGAAGCCTAATTTCAAACTCTTCTATCAAAGTGGGACTTGCTAACCCTTCGATATAAGTAAGAACAACGCTTTTCTTTGTATAATCTCCGATATTGATCGATTTCATTTTAAGTGCCGGGCTTTTTATAATGCGCCGCAACATGGCCGTATTCACTTGAATCGATTCAACGAACCCCTCCCGCGGTCCCCTTATCACCTTTTCGGCCTGTGGTTCTTCTATATTCCGGATTTCATACTTGGACAACCCTAAGGAAATAGCAATTTTTTCTCCTTCAATCAATAAAATAGGACTCCCATTAGAAATTGACTCAACGCAGTCAGCTATAAGAGATACCTGTTTGATATTAGGCACGGAAATTTCGTTCTCGATCATCTTAAGCTCCAGCTCCTGCGGATCAATGATGTCTTTCCGTATAAGCGGATTGAGAACACTTTCATCCAGCCACTCTACATCTGATAAACCATTAATATAAATAACCATCCCTCTGAAATTGCCAAAAATCCAAATATCCCGGAAAACTACATCTGAACATTCTTTATAAATGGACCGAAAAACCTCTTCATTTTCTTTTAAGCTTCGCTGAAGGGTTTCCTTTGGTTTGGGCAATGGGGCTTGATCGTTTGTTTGGTGTTTATGTTTTTTCTTAAGTAGCCTTTGCACATTCCGAATCAAGCCGCTTCCCTCCGTTCAGATCTTTTTTTTATCTTTCTACAAATGGGATGATTTATACAGTAAATCCTAAAAATACCATGTGAGTCCTTCGGGTTTATTAAAAAGGGTAAAAGCCGAAGGCTGTTGAAGTCCCTCGGCTTTTAAAAAAGATCTGTGCAGATGTCCGCATTCATGAAATTGATTTTATTTGGTTTCAATCTTGCCAAAGAAAGGAAAGTGGTAGGGCCGCTAGCTTTTCCTATAAAGGGTGATCATAATATTGGCTTTTCCAGTACAAAAGTTAAACACACGGTTCCAAAAACAGCTACAACATCAAACAAGATCCATTACTCGGAAGGTAAAGAAATCAACATCCATTCTTCTTCATACCCCTTCTTCCTCAAAACGGTTAATGTCTTCGTTGCGGCCGATGACATATAGAATGTCCCCCTTCCGGACAAGAGCTTCTGCTGGCGGGGCAATCATAATTTCCTCCCCACGCTGAATACCCATCAGTACACATCCATATGTTGACCTTATACTTAATTGTACCAGTGATTTACCATCTAGCTTTTCAGATGCGATAATTTCAGCCATACTATAGTGGCTGGATAGCTCGATGAAATCGATCAGTTTATCCGAGACAATATGCTTAGCTATCCTTCTGGCTGTATCCCTCTCAGGCTGAATGACCCGATCTACGCCGATCTTCTCTAACACTTTACTGTGATAATCGCTTTGGGCCTTGGACCAAACGATTGGTACTCCTGATTCCTTTAACATTAAAGATGTTAAAATACTTGCCTCAATATTGTCGCCAAACGAGACAAATGCATGATCAAAGTTCTTAACCCCTAAATTCCGGAGGACAGATTCGTCAAGGGCATTTGCTCGAACCACTTGGGTCGCATACTTCGAATATTCTTGGACCTTGTCATAATCTTGATCCACTGCTAACACTTCAGAATCGGATTCAGCCAACGCTTTTACCAAATTTCCGCCAAAGCGCCCCAAACCAAATACAACATACTGTTTCTTCATAGACTCTCCTCATTTTTTAACTCCAGTTATTGCGTTTGTGTAGAAATGCTTGTACATGTCACCAATCTCTTTATGAATACCCGCCTTCTGTCTCTCTAAGCATCTTTCAAACGATAGTTTTTATGTCTCGAAACGAATGCTAAAGCTTCTTCAACTTCTTTACATTCCACATCAGCGAATCGACCCCTTTCGAAAAGTGGACAATCGGAGTTTCATCGGAAAAATCAAGGTTTAATGGAGAAAAGAGCGTGTTCCTTTGAATTTGAAAATCTGCCCTTTGCAGCGGCCATGGTGGGTGATGTATGTCTCCATAAAATATATTTATTTTGTCACAGGCTGTATAAAAACAATATTTTTCTGTGAGGAAGTGATCAAGGGTTCCGTTCACCGGAAAATACTCCTCCTGCTTCGCTGTGCAGGTTCCTTCAAACCGAACAGGCTGATTTTTTCGAATCGATTCGTAATAGATCGTGCTTCCTTTCGGTCTTATAGAAATGTCAGCCGAATGATACGGGAGCCGGTACCACCTCTTGGCAATATTCAAAGAAGCCCAGTCGTTTACATCGAGAGAAATGAAAAAAACCCCGGGTTTCCCCTTATGTTTAACATATGTACGTACGTTCATCTCTGAAAAAGGAGTTACCACAGAAAAGAAAGACAGGCCACGGAAATAAATACCCTCCATTGCAAACGCCACTATTCCAATCCATGCAGACCCGTCATATGTATCAATTTCAAGCTCGGAAGGAATAAAGGGACGGAGTTGTTCAGGCTGAACGGGCCAATGGAGAAACAATACATCCCGCCATGCCTGCCGCATGATCCAATTGTTTGGAGGAAGTGGCAGCGGACGATGTCCGTCTTCTTTATAGATATCCATGGTATCGTCTCCTTTCGTGAATAATTTGTGCTTTTTACTTGCCTTCTATGCTAACCACTATTTTTTCAAAGGCGTCACATAGTTTTCTCCATCTGAGAAACAATAGAATCAAGCCTTATGAGATTGGGGGACAAGAGCATGGCAGATATTTTGTCCTATATTACATTTGGAATCGTTGTTTTTATGTTCATTGTATTTGTGATGATGATTTTCAGCTGGCGCTGGATCGCGAAAATGATTGTAAGAAAAACGGGAAACATCATTTTTACAGATAGTTATCAAGAAAATATTATTGAGATGATTCCAGGCTTCAAGCATATGGGGATTCAAAATGTACTTGAAAACAATCTGCGGACTGAAAGCGGCGATGTTCTGAATCGTCCGCTTGGCTCTTCAAAAACTTGGCCGCATTTAGATTCGATTACATTTATCCCTGCACAGACTTCTCCGTTTGCCATTTCAGGAGACGAAGAAGTAGATGTAAGTGTAAAAATAGGTCCCAAAGCAAAAAAACCGATGAAAATAGATATTCCACTCATGATTAGTGGAATGGCTTATGGGGTTGGTGTCAGCAGAGAAGTCCGATTGTCTTTTGCTCAAGCAGCAAATAAAACTGGTACGGCCATCAATTCCGGTGAAGGCGGCATCATGAAGGAGGAATTGGAGGCTGCCGGAAAATATATATTGCAGTTTTCAAAAACGGAATGGGGAAAAGAAGAAGAATTCATCAAGCGTGCGGACATGATTGAAATCAAACTCGGACAAGGTGCGAAACTCGGAATCGGTACAAAGATTTCACCGAAAAACCTGACTGGCAGGGCACGTGAAGTGATGGGGCTGAAAGCAGAAGAAGATGCCGTCATCCATGAGCATTTTTTTGAAAACCAGACTTTGGAGGATCTGAAGGAATTGGTTGATGAGCTTCGTGACATGTCCGGCGGAGTCCCTATCGGGGCTAAAATGGGAGCCGGTGGAAAAATTGAAGAAGATATCGATCATCTTCTGGAAATGGGTGTAGATTATATCGCGGTGGATGGCGGGCAGGCGGCCACTCACGCCGGTGCGCCCATTTTGGCCGATGATTTTGGAATCCCTACGCTGCATGCAGTAGTCCGTGCTTCGAACCATTTAAAAAGGAGAAAAATGAAAGATCAGGTCAGTCTGATCGTCTCTGGGGGTCTTTTAATCCCCGGTCATTTTTTAAAAGCGCTGGCCCTTGGGGCTGATGCCGTTTACTTAGGCTCGGCTATATTATTTAGCGTTGCGCACGGCCAGGTGACCAAATCTCTCCCCTTCGAACCGCCAACGCAGGTAGTTTGGAATGAAGGGAAATATAGTCATCAATTTAAAGTAAAAGACGGAGCGGAATCGGCTGAAAAATTTTTGAAAGCAAGTACTGAAGAGATGAAAATGGCTCTGAGAGCGATGGGAAAACGTTCATTGAGCGAGCTTTCCAGAAGAGATCTCACTTCCTATGATGAACTGACGGCAAGGATGATTGGAATTCCGTTTACATTTAACCCGTGGCCAGAAAAGGGAAGAAAAAAATAGAGCAAAAGCTCGGAAAGGTACAAAATGGATGTCTTCACTTTTTAAACGAACAAGAAAAAAGCTATTTGAGAAAAGCGACAAAAAAATAGAAGAGTCTGATTTTCTATCCCCTTCATTGCCAGATAACTTGACAGTCATAAAGCAACAAACTGGGAATAGTCAGGACATTGTCATAAGACCATTAAAGACTGAAGCATCACCAGTAGCTAATTTGGCAATTGTCTATGTTGATGGAATTGTTGATGCCGCAACAGTCAATGAATTTATTTTTGAATCAATTATGGCCAATCCCCGGCAATATGAAGGGACATCTGAAGCACTTCTTCAGCATCTGGCAGACAATGGAGTGGCATTAGGAAGCTTAAAAACGGTTCAGGAATGGAAAGACCTTTTTCAGGAATTAATGGACGGAAACACAATTGTTCTTATCAATGGGACAAACCAGGCCATTTCGGCAGGGACAAAGGGCGGCGAGCACCGTTCCGTAGAACAGCCGGAGAGCCAAGTGACAGTCCGAGGCCCAAGGGATGGGTTTAATGAATCAATCCAAACAAATATTGCCCTTGTCAGACGACGCATAAGGAACCCGAATTTATGGACGGAGTCAATGAAAATCGGCCGAATGACAAAAACCAATGTAACCATCATGTATTTAAAAGGTGCCGTGAACGAAAAAATTGTGGATGAGGTCCGCAACAGATTAAACACGATTGATATAGACAGCATCCTTGAATCCGGTTATATCGAACAATTAGTTGAGGATCAGACCTGGACATCCTTTCCTACCTTGTATCATACGGAAAGGCCCGATACAGTTGCAGGCAATATCCTTGAAGGCAGAATAGCAATCTTTGTCGATGGAACACCATTTGTTCTTCTTGCACCTGCAGTTTTCATCCAATTTTTCCAGGCCGCCGAAGACTATTACATGCGGTTTGATATAGCCACCGCGCTTCCTGCGAATATTAATATTTTTCATTTCAATTATCGCCCCCTCCATTTACATTGCAGGGACAACCTTCCATCAGGAAATGATACCAACACAGCTGGTGATCAGTATTGCCGCTCAACGGGAATCAGTGCCGTTCCCGGCTTTTGTGGAAGCAGTCATGATGGAAATCACATTTGAAATTTTACGGGAAGCGGGGGTCAGGATGCCGAGAGCTGTGGGATCGGCCATTTCGATTGTGGGAGCGCTTGTCATTGGCCAGGCTGCCGTGCAGGCAGGGATTGTTTCCCCTGCTATGGTCATCATCGTTTCAATTACAGCTATTGCCAACTTTGCCACCCCCTCCTTTGCAATGGCAGTTTCCGCCCGTTTAATTAGGTTCCTGTTCATGGTGATTGCTGCTATTTTCGGAATGTATGGTGTGATATTGGGGATCATCGTTCTTATTGTGCATTTATGCAGTCTCCGATCGTTCGGCGTTCCTTACATGTCGCCGCTCGCCCCATTATCCTTCGGTAATCTGGGAGATACCATTATTCGTGTACCTTTGTGGGCAACAAGGGAAAGGGCAAACCTGATTATGCAAGGTGAACAAATCCATGGAAAAAATATGGCTAAACCAAAGCCACCTAACAAGCGGGAAATGACCATGAGTAAAAAGGGGCAAAGTGATGCCAATGAAACGTAAAATATTAGTCGCTCTGTTTCTTTTCCTCCATATGCTCATACTCTCCGGCTGCTGGAGCAATAAAGAATTAACAGACCTGGCATTTGTCATTGCAATTGGTTTTGATAAAAGTGAAGATGGAAAGATTGTCGGGACATTTCAAATTGTAAATCCAAGCAATGTAGCCGGGGGGCTGCAAGGAGGAACAATGGGAGATGCTTCTGCTGTCACTGTTTATACGTCAACTGGAAAAAATGTTTATGAAGTAACCCGGCAGGCATCCAGTAAACTGTCAAGAATATTATATTATTCACACGCCAACTTGTTGGTGATCGGAGAACAGTTGGCAAAGGAGGAAGGCCTATACAGGGTATTGGATACTCTTGATAGGGATATCCAGTTCCGAAACACCGCCAAGGTCGTGATTGCCCATGAAACAAAAGCAGAAGATATTTTAAAGGTTACTACTCCTGTCGATAAAATTCCTGCCAATAAAATTATGAAGACGTTAAAGTTTTCTGAAGAACTATGGGGTGGTCACGTAACAGTCAATATTCGGGATGTGCTTGAAAGTCTTTCCCTCCCTGGCAAAGAAACTATTATACCGGTCTTTAAAGTTCGAGGGAGTTTAAAAGAAGGAAAAAATATTAGCAACCTGCAAAACACCGAACCAAAAGCAACGCTTTCGGCTGACGGTTTGGCCATTTTCAAGGAAGATAAGATGATTGATTGGGTGGATACAAGGAAGGCAAGAGGCATTGTATGGACACTAGATAAAATAAAGGAAACGAATGTTCCGGTCGATTGGGGAGATAAAAAAGACGCAATAACCTATCAGGTTTTAAGGGAAAAAACAAAGGTTACAACTGACTTTTCCAACGGGAATCCTGTCATATCCATTCGGATCCAGGTAAAAGGCAATGTTGGGGAGGTGGATGTTCCCATCAACCTGAAGGATTTAAATGTAAGAAATAAAATTAATGAAAAGGTGGAAAAGAGAATTAAAGAGCAAGTACATGCATCCTTAAAACATGCCCAATCAAAAAAGGCGGATATTTTCGGCTTCGGAGAAAACATTTATCGTAATCATCCGCAAGCATGGGATCGATTAAAAAAAGATTGGAATGAAGAGCATTTCCCGGAATTGAAAGTAAAAGTGACGGTTGATGCAGCTATCGTACGTACTGGATTAAAAAATAGCCCTTACCTATACCAAATGAAAAATAACTCCGAATGAGAATATGGAGTTATTTTTTCTTGTTTTTAAAAAAAGCGATAATCAGAAATAGTAATGGAATAATAATTTGAAATGGCAACTGTAAATATAGAGCGATTCCTTTAACTCCCTCTTTCGCATGTTCTTCCATATTGCCCGCAATAGCGATGGAGAAAAACAAAACGACAAATCCAATCGGAAGAACAAGCTTCGTTGGTTCTTTAATATTCCATATGTCAGCCATCCCCATTGTAATTGCATAAAAGTAAATGCTGATTTTAAAAAATCCCAAAATGATTAATGCAAGCATAAAAAAAATATCAAGCCGCTCTAAGAAATCAGCTATCTCGATGGATTGGATGGTACCAAGGAGAGGGAATAGCGATCGTTCCACCTCGAAAACACCAAGAACACTAACATTTATCGCCATACTGATGGCCAAGTTCACTCCACTTAACCCTATGGCAAATAAGCTTACAGATTTCACCTTTTTCTTATTTGCAATATAAGGAAAAATCATAGCAAAAACAAACACTTCACCAAACGGAAAAAAGATAACCTGTGTCAAAGCCACTTTTAAAACTGGCCAAATACCGTCTTCAAGAAATGGCTTCAATCGATCAAAATCAATTAAACTGGAAAAAACAATAAATGAAAATCCTGCGATAGCCATTAAATAAATCAATACAAATAGGATTTCTCCTGTCCTAGCCAAGACTTCAATGCCTTTGCGGACAGTATAAATCACTACTAAAATCAATAATGTGTGATTAATGACCAACGGAGTATTGAGATATCCAACAACTGCAAGCATCTCCCCCAAGTCCCTAAGAATTCTGGCAGCAAAATATGTAAAATAAACCATAAATAAAAAAGCGGTTATTTTTCCAAAAAACTTCCCTATTATCTCCTGGACATAGGTCGTTGGTAATACATCAGGATAAATCAAAAATAGACCGTAATAAATAAAAAAGATTAAAAATCCGCCTATAGTTGAGATCAGTATAGCAAGCCATACGTTCTGCTTGGCATCAATGCCAAGCGGGAACAACAAAGCGCTTCCAAGTAGAAACAACAGTAAAAGGACAAACAATTGATAAGAACTGATCTTGGCCTTTTCCATGGATGGATCACTCCTGTTTAGAGAACCCTAAAGGTGAGCTCATTCACCGTTTTACCCATAATAAAACACTTTTATAACCATGACCCCTAAAGAAAAGAAAGTTGGCAGGAAGTGATTAAATTGAAAATAATCGTGATATTTTTATTAATGATGGCGTTGATGACAGTATTATCCATAAGTGCCAACCTATTTATCGGCATTGGATTCAAAGATGCCATCCGTGAATCGGCCAAATCTTTTTATGCCATGACCGTTTCAGAAAAAGTACTTTACACTTTATTCCCTTTAGTTATTTTTTTACACCCTCTTTATTTCCGATATAAAAAAGGAAAACAAAGCCAGAATGAATGAACGGCAGGATTTTCTGCCGTTTTTACGTTGGTTTCAATATTTTTTTCAATAAAAGTCCTGCCAACACTCCAGGAATGACACTGAGGATCGGAAGCCATATGGGGCCGAGCAGCACTCCAAATAATCTTACTTTTGTTGAAAAAATGACTCCCGCTGTAACAAAATAAGCTGTAAAGGCAAACGGAAGAAATGAATAAGGTTCCTTACCCCCACCTGCATCCTTGTACGCATCCCATATGGCAAAGAAATAGAGGCAGGGGTAAAACATGAGCCATTGAAAATCGGCTTGATTGATGGCCCTTTCGATATCCCCATGGAAGCTGGCAATGATAACCGCATTAAAGTTACCCATTACATTAACGAGAAATTCCAAAGCGATCAGTACAATTCCCTTTATATATTTTCCGTTTAATAACTGGCCAAATCCCGGTACGGCAATGCTCCAAAACAACCTTTCCTTCGCATTCACTTTCTTTAACCCTTCGACAAATCTTGTCGGTCAGGGGCAGAAGGCGGCTTTTCAAGCCATCCATTAGAAATCATGATTTCCGTCCCGTCCGTTACATATTCACCAACTTCAATAATTAAACGGCTGTATGCCGCTGCTAAATCGCTCCGAGGGCTTGCTATCATACTTTGGCCATAATAACCTGCACCGGAAATATTTAAGGAATTTGTGTGAAACATTAATAATTTATCGGAAAACACAGGTTCTCTAGAATCTGATACAGTTAAAATCCATGGAAGGGGAGTAGCAATGTCGCTTTCAGATAAAAACTTTCTGAATACAGATTCATGATGTTTGGCAATCTCTGACCCTCTTACCATGAATGTGCGGACTTCCTTTGACTCTGCAACTTGCGCAAAGCCTGTCAATAAGGCCCCTCCGAGACTGTTTCGCAATAAATTCATATACAAAAATGAAATCTCCGTGCTCGTTAAAGTCCTTTGTTTACCTATCCACCCTGACAAGAAGTGCTCTTTCTTAACAAATTCAGTGGTTTTCGGGTAAGGAATATAAGGTGCACGAATGAAAAAACCTTTTTCCTGCAGAAGAGTTGCAGTTCGATTAAATAACTCGGCTGACGACTGCAGGCAAGATGTAAAATGCTCCCGTACGTCTGGCCGGGCTGAATTTGTAATGGCAAGACTGTAGGCGCTCATTCCCAATATCCCTAAATTAGTGATGTACTGAAGAATCAACTCGTCCCCAAAAAGCCTAGGTGCATTCACATTTACGTCCTGTTTTGTAAACCCTACCGGCGTAGGAAGTCCCTCTTCGTCAAATAAATTCCTATCAATGTCGACATGCATTTCCGATAGCCGTAATGCATATTCAACAGATTCTTTAATATCCGGATCCTCTACGTGCTCCCGAAAGTAAGAAAGTACACACACTGCCATTGTATCCCGCAAATACGACATAAAATATGTGGACAATTCACTTGCCGTTAATTTTACATGGTCATGGTTTGTCATAAGAACGGACCTCCTTTTGATTATTGAATAGTATTCCCTTCATTAAAAAACTTATAATGCTTTATGCCAAATGCTTAGCAAGCATTTATTGTGGTAAAAAATGAGGGAAGACAGAAAATTGGGGAGGTTTCTATGCTCTACTTTGATACCGTCATCAAATTAGTACTGGGGCTAGGGGCTCTGCTCGCAGTCACTCGGCTGCTCGGAAAGAAAGAGATGGGGCAATTCACCCCTTTTGATTTCGTATATGCCCTCATTTTGGGCGCATTGCTAGAGGAAAGTCTTTACGATCATCAAATATCCATTTGGCAAATGCTGTTTGGTGTTGCCGTATGGGCTGTGTTAATTTATATAGTAGAGATTCTAGTTGGGAAAAACGACTTGCTAAGGGGCATTTTCAAAGGAAGTGCATCAAGGCTGATGAAAGACGGAGAGCTTGATCTTGAGAAATTAAAAAGTAACCATATAGAAATGGAACAGCTTCGTACAATGCTTCGTCAACAAGGAATATTCTCATTAAAAGATGTGAGGGATCTCTATTTGGAGACAAGCGGATCCATCAGTGTAAAGAAACATTCCTCCGCTGAACCGCCAACCGCAGAAATCCTTCGGATGAAAGTTAAAGACGAAGCACCGTCCATTTTGCTAGTAGACGAAGGACGAATACAAGAAGACATGCTGAAGTCCATCGGAAAAACGGACGATTGGCTGGAAGAGCAATTGAAAAGGGAAGGTTATTCGGACATAGATAATATTTTGTACGCAGAATGGTCTGAAACAGAAGGGTTTTTTATCAAAACATATCGTTCCTTAAAGGGGCAATCGTAGAAAAAGGATGTAAATCATGGATACTTTTATTGTAATCGGCGCCGGGATTTTCGGCGCATCCACAGCTTATCATTTGGTCAAATCAGGAGCGAAAGTGACCGTTATTGACCGGAAACACAAAGGACAGGCAACAGATGCAGCTGCAGGCATTGTTTGTCCCTGGCTATCCCAGCGGCGGAATAAAGATTGGTATAGACTTGCCAAAACAGGAGCTGCTTTCTATCCCGGCCTCATTTCAGAGCTTGAAAAGGCCGGGGAAACAGATACCGGATATGCGAAAGTCGGGGCCGTCAGCCTTCATACCGAACGGGAAAAACTGATTGAAATGAAAGAACGGGCTTTGAAGAGACGTGAAGGTGCTCCCGAAATAGGGGATATCCGTCTTCTGGACGAGGAAGAAACTCGAATGATGTTTCCTCCTCTGGCGGAAGGCTACGGATCTGTTTTTGTAAGTGGCGCGGCCCGTGTGAATGGACGTGCGCTGCGTGACTCCCTTTTGCGTTCAGCGGAGCGACTTGGAGCGCGAATCATTTACGGAGATGCACGACTCGTTTTGGAAGGGAAAAAGGTTGTGGGTGCCGAGGCAAATGAGGTTTTTCATCATGCTTCAAAGGTCATCGTAACCACGGGTGCATGGGTTCAGGAGCTAATGAATGCAATCGGTGTCGACTTTCGGTCGAAGGATTTGAAGGCGCAAATTGTACATATGGAACTGCCTGAAACACAAACGGGGAATTGGCCGGTGATCATGCCACCAGGAAGCCAATATATCGTGCCATTTGAAGATGGCCGGATTGTGGCAGGTGCAACCTATGAAAATTTCACTCATTTCGATTTGCGGGTAACGGCCGGCGGAATGCATGAAATATTGGAAAAGGCACTGGAAACAGCACCTGGCCTCACCGACAGTACCATTTTGGAAACGAGAGTTGGCTTTAGGCCCTATACGCCTGAATCGATTCCGGTACTCGGGGAGTTGCCTGGATTTGAAAACATCCTGATCGGAAACGGTCTGGGGGCAACTGGCCTGACCGCAGGACCATATTTAGGCTCGGAGCTGGCTCGTCTGGCTTTGGAGGAGGAGCCGGGAATGGATTTGAGCCTGTATCGTGTCGAGCGTGCGTTGGGGTGAGGATATGCTTTGACATAACAGCTATATCAAAACTTGGTGTATGACTGTTATATGCAGAGTAAATAATTAATCTCATGAGAACAAAAGCACTGAAACAAGAGCTCTTGCTAAGCGGTTTGATCCGGAACTATACGCTGGTCTGTGACATCGGCAGTACTTGATCTCTTGTCCGTTAAAGCTGGTCAAAAAAACAGATAATACGTTTCTAACAATTTATGCGTTTCCGGTCTTCCTGTAAAAGAAAAACCGGGCTGATCAAACAGCCCGGCTGCCTCTTTTAGCTGACATCCCGCTTTTTAAAGTCTTCGCTCTCCCAGAAGTCGGCGTTTTTAATGCCCACTTTCCTAGGATCAAAAACAGGGTCCAATCCTTGTTTTTTCTGTTCTTCATAATCTTTTAAAGCAATCATGGCCGGCTTAAACAAAATCAGGATGGCGATCAGGTTCAACCAACACATAATGCCCAGCCCGATATCCCCGAGATCCCAAGCTACTTTGGCCGTTCGGATGCATCCATAAAACGTAGTTGCCAGTAAGGCGATTTTTACGAAAAACATCGCAATCTGCCCGTTTCTTCCTCTTGTTAAATATGCGACATTCGTCTCGGCCATGTAGTAATAAGCCATAATTGTCGTAAACGCAAAGAAAAAGAGGGCAATTGCTACAAAGCCAGAACCGAATCCGGGCAATACAGATTCTACGGCAGCCTGTGTATAGCCCGGCCCGGGCTCAACATCACCAAGACGTTTGACAATATAGGAATTGTCCGGGCGAACCGTATTGTACATACCCGTGATAATAATCATGAATGCTGTAGCTGAACATACAACAAGGGTATCAATGTAAACAGAAAACGCCTGAACGATTCCCTGTTTGGCAGGGTGCGATACTTCGGCCGCCCCCGCAGCGTGGGCTCCCGATCCCTGGCCGGCTTCATTTGAGTAGATTCCCCGTTTTACCCCCCAGGAAATAGCCATTCCAAGAATACCGCCGAAGGCAGAATCCAGACCAAAAGCACTTTTAAAGATCAGCGCAATAATAGAGGGCAATTCTGTAATATTAAACGCTATGACAATTAGTGATACAAGAACATATCCAACAGCCATAAACGGAACAACCAATTCTGCCGTCTTTGCAATTCTTTTAATACCCCCAAATATAATGAAACCCAGTAACAGAACGATAAAAATGCCTGTGACAACAGTGCTGAGCCCAAAAGCATTTTGAAGACCGTTGGCAATGGAGTTTGCCTGCACCCCGGGCATCAGAAAAGCCATGGCTATAGCAGTTGAGACTGCGAAGATCACTGCATACCACTTTTTCCCCATACCTTTTTCAATATAATAGGCAGGACCTCCGCGGTATTGTCCATCTTGTTTCACTTTATAAATTTGCGCCAGAGTTGATTCTACATACGCTGTACTGGCACCAAGGAAGGCGATCGCCCACATCCAAAAGACGGCCCCCGGTCCTCCGAATGCAATGGCTGTTGCCGTTCCGGCAATATTACCGGTTCCGACCCGCCCTGAAAGTGCAACCGCCATCGCCTGGAACGACGAAATTCCAGCATCAGAGCTCTTCCCCGAAAATAGTTGTGTGATCATATCTTTGATAAGGCGAAGCTGCATAAAACGAGTCATAATCGAAAATAAAATGCCAATGCCCAGTGCCAAATAAATAAGGGGAGAACTCCACAATACACCGTTCAGCCATTCAACGAAATGTCCCACCTGCATTCCTCCTCATTTTATAAGACTATATCAATATATGTGTAAGCGCTTACAATTAGAATTATATACTGTAATAAAAAATAAAACAATATCTTTTACGGAACAAGTTGTGCCTATTTTTTCGAGCAACCAATACTCCCTTTGAAACACCCTTTTTTGAACCATCCCCCTTCATAATTCCTAATTTTTACAGTCCATCTTGTCCAACCTTTTTTTCTTCAACTGCACTCATCCACCACCTGCAAGAACCGTTTCAATCACGGATGGGTATGATGTCTGCAAAAAATAAAACAACGCACAAGCCCACTGTACGTTGTAAAATGAATTTGCAAATGATTGAGTTTAAAGCTGGCTAACTTAACATTTTGATACAGTGCTTGTTCGGTATCTCCAACGTATTTATAGCCAAAAAATCCCGATGATGACGAGCGCACCTAATATAATGCCGCCCACTTGCCCAATCATTGCCGGAGTCAGTACAGGCTTTGGGGTGAAAAACTTGATATCTTCGATATCCTGCTCTATCTTTTCCATCTTGGTTCTCATATCTTTTATCTCATTAAGCAATTGTGTATTTGCGTCTTCCCTGGCTTTCAATTCTTTTAATTCATTTAATAATTGCTGACTCATTTCTTCTTTTTCCATCTCGATATGCCTCCCTTTTTTCATAATACGACCAAACTTAATCTAAAGTTTCATGAGATCTTCAGACGTTTTACCTGTATGCCGGATACGAGGCCATGCGGTCCCTTTCTCTCCCCTCATCCAGAACAGATAAATGAATGTAATAAAATTGAATCGTTTCAGCTCTCCGGTACCGTACCAAAACGATTATATGCGTATATTCCCAAGGGGTAACTTGATGAACGTACAGATCCAACCCTGTGACATTGTAAGTCTCCCATTGCTTTGGGTGACAAACAGTCTAAAGATTGATTTCCTAACTGTTTGCTTTCGAAATTCATAAATGATAAAAATACGTCCATACAGGATCGATATTGTAAAATCACCACCACAACTCTTCAATTTTCAGACCGCTCCGAAGTGATAAGCTGCCATCTTCGGATATTAAACTGAGCAGAAGCTTCGACCGCTAAATTCACAGCAAAAAAATCGAAAAACAGTCCTATAGGCAGTATGCTTCCTAATCGCTAACAGCGACTCAATTTCCTCAGTCTCACTTTTCCCCCATTATGACAGATGCCTTGTGCTTTCTTTTACCAAGACGTCTTATCGTGACATTTTTAAATCCGCAGTTCTCCATCCACTTCTTTACATTCGTATCTGTAAATTTTTGATAGACCTCTCCCTTACCGGTCCGAATGGCGATCACTGCTGTCCCCTTATCTTTCAACACCCTATAAATCTCTTGTAGATTGGATTCAGGCTGAGTCCAAAAGTAAATGCAATGAATGCTGTAAACCTTATCAAAGGACGATTGAGAAAAATCCAGGCTTTCTGCATCTCCCACATGAAGCTCAACAATTCCTCGATCAATCCAATTATTGTTTTTCCGTGATGCCACTTCAAACATAGTAATTGAATGGTCAACGCCGACAATCTTTCCATCATGAATTTTTTCCGCCGACAAAATCATCGCTTGACCTGTTCCATAACCAATTTCCAGTACCCGATCATCCGGTTGCAAATCAAGACTTTTAATTGTTTCAACATGCTCGAGTTTATTATATCTGTCCATCATCCAGCCAAAGAACTTTCCAAGTGGACCCTTCGGCTTTCCAAACTGTCCCAGGTCGGCCATTGTGTTTCCCTCTTTCCGTTTTTTAATTGAAATATACCCCTAATTAAACATAAGGACCTATTATTTTCAACAGTCAAAATATATAAAAATCTGATTTATCCGACGCAGAACCATACTCCTTATGATAGACTATGAGAATGGTTGGAATATATACAAAATGGGGGGATTTTGTTGAAAGCGATTGTTCACGAAGGAAAGTCAGGAATTGCAGGTCTCTCTTTACGCGAAATGGAAGTTGGCCAGCCTGGCCCGGGTGAAGTAAGGGTTAAACTAAAAACAGCAGGGATAAATCATCGCGATTTATTTGTTCTTCACCGCCACAAACCAACGGAACCTCCGCTCATCATTGGTTCCGACGGGGCAGGCATTATCGATGCGATCGGTGACGATGTCACGGGTATCAATGTCGGAGACGAAGTGATCATCAATCCTGGATTGGGCTGGAAGGAAAAAAGCGATGCTCCGCCTGAGGGATTTGAGATTGTCGGGCTTCCGGACCATGGAACATTTGCCGATTACATCGTGATTCCGGCTGAAAATGCAGTCCCCAGACCCCAACATCTGATATGGGAAGAAGCAGGGGTATTTGGACTCGCTGCCCTTACAGGATATCGCGCCCTTTTTACGAGAGGAAATATTACACCTGGTAAAACAGTGCTTCTTCCAGGAGTCGGAAGCGGCGTTATCACCTTTATTTTAAAGTTTGCCAAAACAGCAGGAGCCACCGTCTATGTTACATCACGTTCAGAAGAAAAACTTCAGCGCGCCCTTGAACTTGGAGCCGATAAAGCGATCAATAGTGATGGCGATTGGAATGAACAGCTAAACGGCGAAAAAGTTGATTTAGTAATCGAGTCCGTTGGAGCAGCTACTTTCAACAAATCACTCGGCCAGCTCCGCCCAGGGGGAACCATCGTTACCTTTGGAGCTTCCGCGGGAGATGAAGTGAGTATTGACCTCAGGAGCTTCTTCTATGGACAGTACAACATGCTTGGCACTACCATGGGAAGTGCCGAAGAGTTCAAAGAGATGATCAAGTTTGTGGAAAAACATAAAATCAAACCGGAAATCGAAGCTATTTTTCCGTTAAGCAGATACGAAATCGCCTTCAACCGTTTGGAAGAGGCCGAGCAATTTGGAAAAATAGGATTCTTGATTGATTAATAATTGGGACAGGGCGGCTGCTCTGTCCTGTTTTGATTGGAATGGTCTTTGTTAATACAGCCAATTCGATACCTATTGGACCTTAAGGAGTTTATATATAATCAACATTTCAACCGTTCAGCCAGGTTAAAGCTTTAGTCGGGCTCGTTTAGAGGAGCTGTTGACATTGCAGATTATTCATTCTCAGTTTTAAGCGTTTTCTAATTTATACCCAATCGTGGATAACTTTGTGGATAATTTTACTTCTACGACATGTTTATCTTTTTTTATGTTGGTAACTCTCTATAGAAAAGTTTGTTTTACCACAATTGTGGATTCATGTAGTGGATATACAGGATTTTGTGGATAACCTCCTGGTAGACCTGTGGATATTTCTTCTTTTATCAAGAATACCCCAGATTTACATCTACTTTTTTAAAAAATGTGGACAATCATTTTTTTCTGTGTATAATTTTTGCTCTATTAATGGGTATTCATAAGGACACGCTTGGAATTCCTTTTACATATGCTAGTTTTGTAGGGATTTTTTGTGATGTTGTAGAGACCATTATTGGGGTGATGTCATTTGGAGTGGTTTAGCTCTTTCTTAATAGTAAATTTAATTGGAATAAGTGCAAACCTGGATAATACTGGTGTTGGAATTGCATACGGGCTTAATAATTTTCGAATACCAGCTTGGTTCAACATGATTATCAATATAATCGGTTTTTTTTACACACTGATTGGTGTTTATCTAGGCTCTTTAATTTCCCAAATTATTTCTCCCGCAGACATTGGACTAGTTTCATTTTTTGTGTTTTTCTGTATCGGAATAGTGACTATCTGCAATCGCTATTCAAGTTTGATTTATAGGAAAAAGCACTCTGGAACAAAAATACAACAACCTAGGCTGCGAGATGCTATTTTTCTTGGCTTTGCATTGTCGTTTACAAATATTGCTGCTGGAATTGGCCTAGCTGTTGCCTATGACACACTTATTTGGGAATTGATCATCAGCATAACATTATGGGGGTATATTTCCATCATGATAGGAAATGCGGTAGGGAAAAATCTTATTTCAAAAATGCTTGGTCGTTACTCTTCTCTTGTTGCGGGGCTTATTTTTATTGCAATCGGACTTAACCAATTACTTTAATATCGTTATTTAACGTTGTTAGTCGAATCATCATTTGGACAATTAATATTAATATAATGGAATGATAACTTGAAAAACAAAGAAAGGGATCATTTCCATCGTTATGTTAAGTTTGATTGCTTCCATCATTATATTTTTTATCGCGACTAATATTGACGACCTCTTTTTTTTGATGACTTGGTTTTCACAAGTAAAGACAACCGAACAAAAACTATGTATTGTAGCCGGACAATACCTGGGTTTTATACTCATTTTAATTTTTAGTTTTATCGGCGCTATTGGTGCTGTGCAGCTTTCTGCTGAGTGGATAGGTTTGTTGGGATTAGCTCCCATTTATATTGGGATCAAATCATTAAGGGACTTGTATCAGGTACGAAAAGATGCTAGCCATAACCTCGGATGGTTATTCAAAGTGGCCACAATCACCTTTGCAAACGGTGCTGATAATATTGGCGTATATATTCCGTTTTTAGCAATTCATAATCTTGAACGTATTATTTTGCTTCTGGTAATCTTTTTAGTCCTGGTAGCTGTTTGGTGTTACTTGGGAAATGCCTTAGTTAAGCAACCATTCATTTCCCGCATATTAGAGCTCTACGTTCAAAAGATGGTTCCTTTTGTATTCATAACTCTAGGCATCCTTATTATGATTAGACAAGGGACATTGATTTATTTTTATAGAGTTCTGCTGATCACTTGAACGGCGCATTGTAACAATATCTGCACATCCTTTTTACATGGAACTATTCCTCTAACGTTTTGCAATAATGGTTATCCGTATCATGTTTATATGTTCTGTTTTTCTTATCCTGCAAAACAACAAAAACCCTCGATTTATCGAGGGTTTTTCTTTTATTTTTTCAACAAAGCCGCACCAGCGATGCCAGGATTGGTCATTTCGTGTGCATCCAAAATTTGATCAAGCTCTGCTTCAGTCAGAACGCCTAGCTCAAGGCAGAGTTCACGAACAGAACGGCCCGTTTTTAATGCTTCTCCCGCAATGGCAGCCGCAGCTTCGTATCCGATATGCGGATTGACTGCCGTGATGATGCCAATACTTGACTCTACATAATGCTTCATTCTTTCTTCGTTGGCGGTGATGCCGGAAACGCAATATTCCGTGAACACTCTGAAACCGTTGGTCATCACTGTGATGGAATCCATCAAATTGTAGACAAGAACCGGTCCCATGACATTCAATTCGAATTGTCCCGCTTCCGAAGCTAGGTTGATTGTTTGGTCATTTCCGATGACTTGGAATGCGATTTGGTTGATGAGTTCAGCCATAACCGGATTCACTTTTCCAGGCATGATCGATGAACCTGGCTGTCTTGCAGGAAGATTGATTTCCGCAAGGCCCGCTTTTGGTCCGGATGCCATGAATCTTAGGTCGTTTGCAATTTTGGACATGTTCGTCATGCAGATTTTCAATGCGGCGGACACTTCTGTGTAAGCATCCGTGTTTTGCGTTGCATCAACCAGATTTTCTGCAGCCACCATTGGCAATCCGCTGATATCTTCCAGGTATTCAACAGCCAGTTTGATATATTTTGGATCCGCATTTAAGCCTGATCCGACAGCCGTTGCGCCCAAGTTTACTTCATAAAGAGCCTCTTTTGAACGGCGGATGCGCTGAATATCCCTTTTGATGACACGGCTGTAAGCACCGAACTCCTGGCCAAGGCGGATGGGAACAGCATCCTGAAGATGTGTCCTTCCCATTTTTACTACATGGTCAAATTCCTTTTGCTTCTCTTCAAAAGCGGCTTTCATATCTTCCATGACTGACAGCAATCCATCAAGAACATTCAAGACCGCCACATGGATGGCTGTTGGAACACTGTCATTAGTCGATTGGGCCATATTCACATGGGAGTTAGGGCTGATTGAGGCGTAATCCCCTTTCTTTTTGCCAAGCAACTCAAGCGCCCGGTTTGCAATAACCTCGTTGGCGTTCATATTCATCGATGTACCGGCTCCGCCTTGAATCGGATCCACGATAAATTGATCATGCAGTTTCCCTTCAATGATCTCCTGAGATGCCTCAACAATCGCTTGCCCTATTTCTCCCGGCAGCAATCCGACTTCAGTGTTAGCCAGTGCTGCAGCCTTCTTTACAATGGCCAATGCTTTAATCAACTCTTCATGAAGTTTGTTTCCCGTGATAGGAAAATTTTCCACAGCCCTGAGTGTCTGAATCCCGTAATAAGCATCAACGGGTACATTTTTAGTTCCTAAAAAATCTTTTTCCACTCGCGTTTCCATGACTGACGCTTCCATTTTTCCGTCTCCCATCTGGTATTCTTTTACATGCATAAAAGTCTGCCCGGATCAATTTTCAAGATCCGGGCTATCATAGGTTATTTATAGTTCCATCTTACATGGTTAAGCAGCTTTTGAAAACAGTAAGTTTTCAACATTTAATTTTCCCCATTCTTCTCCTATAAAAAGAAGTACCCTACTGAGCTGCTTTCTTAAACAGATCCCTTTCTCTCCATTTCCCGAATCGATAGTAGCCAAACGCAAGAATGCTGCTAATGACAAAACTTGCACCAATACCGACACCTACCCCTTTTTCTCCAATTAACTTCGCAAAAATGAACGTCAAAGGATAACGAAGCACCCAGAAAGAAATAATATTAAGCAAAAGTACCTGGAACATAGCCCCTGAAGCCCGAACAATACCGTTCCATACAAAATTGAGACCGAGAAACGGATAGAAAAAAGCGATGATCTTCACATATTCCGCCCCGAAGGCAACTGCCCCTTCATCAGAGATGAACATGCGAATCCCCCATCTTGCAAAAATAAAGATAACCACTGCCGCCAAGAACATAGCAGCCAAGTTCATAAGCAGAGCATACTTCGTGATCTGCCTGACCCGATCCCATTGCTTGATTGCGATATTCTGCCCCGCCATACTGTTGACTGCCGTACCAAGTGCATGTGCCGGAAGCATGATGATGCTATCCAGCCGCTGGGCTGCACCAAAACCGGCCACAGCATCCGGGCCGAATGAAGTGACAACACTCATAATAGCAGCAAGCCCTGCCGAAATCACTGTCATTTGGAGCCCGGAAGGAATCCCCTGTTTTAAAATGATGGATACCTCTTCCCTTTTTGGAAGCTTTGGTATGGAAAAAGGAATCTGTCTGAAGCGGATGCTGACCATCAGGCCATAAACAAAAGCAGCTCCCTGTGCAAAAATTGTCGCATAAGCTGCCCCTTCGATTCCCCAATCAAAGATGTCAATAAACAAAGGATCAAGAACCGTATTTAAAATAACAGCAACCAAGACGAAGCGGACAGGTGTTTTGCTGTTTCCAAGCGCCCGAAACACAGTGGAAATAAAGTTATAGCCAAACAAGAACAAAATTCCCAGAAAGTTGATTTGCAAATAACTGACACCCTCCGCAATCATTGAATCAGGAGTACCGAGGAATTGGAGAATGTCTTTTGCCAAGATAAACCCTACAACCCCAAGAGCTATTGCCATACCGCTTAAAATGACAACAAATGCGTTGACAAAACTCCTTAACCTAGCGTCGTCATCCTTCCCTTTAAGTTGGGAGAGGACTGTCAGCGTCGCATTATTTACGCCAATTATAAAAGAAAGAACAGTAAAAATGACCGTACTCGAAACCGCTACAGCTCCAAGAGCAGTTGTCCCAAGCAAATTCCCAACCCACAGACTGTCGATAAATTGATAGGATGTCTGAAGAAGGTTGGTAACCAGAATAGGGAGCGAAAAAGCAAGGAGCTGCTTCCCAATCGGGCCAGCCGTGAAATCCTCCTGTTTCATTGTAAAGATATCCTTTCCTGCATTGCTTTGATAGATACTACTTTCATTATATATGCTGGATTAAGGGAAAAGCATGATTTTGGCTTAAGCAGTTAATCAAACGTTTGATCAATAAATAGCCATTGAGGTAGTAGCGGCAAATCCTTATAGGTATCAATAGTTCCAAGCTAATCAAACGTTTAATTCATTCAGAGAGTCCGCTTAAACGGGATTTAATCAAACAATTGATTATGCGGCAATGGAGATCTGGGACGAATACACCTTCTGACTGAAGGCACGCAGAAAATGGAAAAAAACCCGGAAAACCGGGTTTATGATTGGCTCATTATTTAATGTTTAGCTAGTTTGGAATACAGTTCCGCCCTTCTATTGGCCGTATAGCTCATTTTTGGGTCAAGTTGCTGTTCGATTGGCATGTCCACAGTTCTAACGCCTACCGCCTGCTTCATTTCCAAAAGTATGTTTCCAGTCGCATCAATGACCATGCTGTCTCCACAAAATTCCAAATCTCCCTCTACCCCCAGACGGTTACAAATAATGACGGGGATTTCATTCTCCATCGCCCGGACTCTGGAAAAAAGATGGTGATGCAATTCGTATGGATACATATTGGCATTGACGATGACAATGAAGTCAGCTCCCTGCAATTTCAACGACCGGGCTATTTCCGGGAATTCTACATCAAAGCAGATCATTAGTCCCATTTTTCCAATTGGCGTCTCGATGACTTTAAACTCCGATCCCGGAGTAAAATGCACTTTCTCCTTGTCAAACAAATGCGTCTTTCGGTAAATGCCCAACACATCTCCATTATTATCAATCAGCGCGGAAGAAATGTAGAATTGCCCGCTTTCACCCTTCTCTGGAAAACTGATCACTGCGTACAGCCCATGTTCTACGCATAATTTTTTTATTTCAGTCATGCCTTGTCCTTCTTCCGTTTCGGCCATTCGGTCCAAATCATCTCCTACGGAATAACCCGTTAGGAATAATTCAGGGAATACAATCAAATCGGCCCGATCTCCTTTCGCCTCAATCATTGCGTCGGAAATCAATTGGAGATTATGCTGCTTGTCTCCCAGTTTTGGTGTCAATTGTGCTACAGAAACTTTAATCGCTTTCACAATGATCCCTCCTCACCTATAAATCTCATGCAAGTTTTGTGCCGTTTCTTAAAAAAAGTGTGGTTACCCAACCACACTTCTATTTTTTCTCAGTTAAATTTTCTGCCTCATAAACTGAAGTCCTACGATTATGAAGGTAATCAAGCACTTGTTTTTCAGAATTTATTTTAGATAAATTAAGATTGATCACAGGAATTTCCTCGTTATTTTTTCCTTTATAAATTTCCCGTCCACTTGGATGAACAATTTGGCTTTCACCAAAAAATATATTTTCATTGTCAAGTCCAACCATATTGGCCAAAGCTGTATAAACATGATTCTCCAAAGCACGCGCCTTGATAAAGGTATCCTGGAAATGCTGATAAGGAACCATGTTGGCAGCCAGAACAAGAAGGAGTTGCGCCTCTTTGAGGGAAAGGATACGAGCGGCTTCCGGAAATTCCATATCATATGTAATCATCAACCCTATGTTTCCCTCTGGAAGAGAAAACACAGGGAATGATTCTCCTGGAGTGAACCACTCTTTTTCACGATGATATAAATGGACTTTACGGTATTTCCCTATGATCTCACCATTTTTACCTATAAACAAAGCTGTGTTATACAGCAAATCTCCTTCCAACTCAGGAAACCCGACAATCGCTCCGACACCATACCTTTTTGCTTCTTCCCGGATTCTTCGAATGCTTGGACCATCCTCTGTTTCAGCCAGAATAGGAAGCTGTTGGTCCATGATATATCCCGTCAAGTATAATTCCGGAAAAAGGACATAATCAGCTCCCTTCTTACTCGCCTCCTCCAAACTTTTAAGGATCCGTAAAAGGTTCATCTCTTTATTGCACAATTCACAACGAAGTTGTGCCAAAGCAATATTGATTGTGTTCATTCTGTCAGCCTCTCTTCTTCCCGATATTGCTTTATTTTTTTTGCAATAGTCGACTGGTCGACTTGTAAAATTTCTGCCGCTTTATAAGTCGTTCCATATAGGTCATAAGCCCGTAAGATTAATTCCTTTTCCAATTGCTTCTTTGCTTCTTTCAATGGAGGAAGCTTATTCCCTGCATAGCTGCCTGAAATTTCAAATGGCATTTCATCTCCCGGCGGAGCCATTTCTTCTGATTGGGTGACAACCATCCTCTCGATTGTATTCTCTAATTCACGGATATTTCCGCGCCATGGATTTATGAATAAGCGGTCCTTTACGTTTGCTGATAAAACAAAATGACGGCCATATTGTTCGTTAAACTTGCGCACAAAATGTTCTGCCAAAGGAATGATTTCCTCCCTCCTTTCTCTCAGAGGAGGAATTGTAAGTGGTACGACGTGCAGACGATAATACAAATCCTCGCGAAATTTCTTTTCGTCCACCATCTGCTGCAAATCCTTATTGGTAGCTGCTATGATTCTAATATCAACGCTTACACTATTTGTACCGCCGACTTTTCTAAAAGTGTGCTCCTGCAGCACCTCAAGCAGCTTGGATTGTACAGAAAAGGGCAATTCTGCGATTTCATCCAGAAACAGGATTCCCCCATCCGCTAATTCAATCAATCCCTTCTTCCCCTTACTTCTTCCTCCAGTAAAAGCACCAGATTCATAACCGAATAATTCAGATTCAATCAAGCTATCCGGTATCGCCCCACAGTTAACTGTTACGAATGGCTGCTTTGAACGGGAGCTGGATTTATGAATGTAACGGGCCAGCATCGTTTTCCCTACCCCGGTTTCTCCCAATAGCAATACGGTGGAATCAACCTCAGATATTCGTTGAATAATATCAATGATTTTTTTCATTGCATCCGACTTCGCCGGCATATGATCCAGAGGTTCTTGGAAAGACTGCTGGAGCCCTTCCATATAAAAACCGCTGTCCAACCGGCAGATGAGCAGCAAATAATCCATTTCCGGATTTGAAAACGGAATATCCACAGTAAAGAATAAAATAAAGTCTCCCGAGTGCATCTTTGTAATATGAGACCCTTCCATCAAAGAAGGGGGAGCATCCACCACATTGCTCCAGTCAATATCAAATAAATGAATACCAACCGCCAATGAGAATGGAGTGGCGCCGAAAACCTTCGTTACATCCCCTTGTATCTTAGATATTCTATGTCTTTTATCCATAAAAACTGTTAAATAATCGACCATATAAAAAACCTCCCCTAAAGGGTAGAGCACACGTTAATGAAAATTGGCATCTTTAATGATTATTTTCATTATACTTCAGTTCCCAAAGAAATATCAATCGTTTTCATTCTGAAAAACACCTCTCCTCTTATAATATAATGAAAAAAATCATCATTAAGAGCTTTTCAACTATAAAGAATGCGTCTTTTTTGCATAACAAAATTGGCATGATAATTGCATATAAAATGTTAGTCTAATCAAAGCTAACAAATGAAAGGATGCATACTATGGAACAGAGCACTCAATCTCTTAAACGAACGTTGACTTTAATGCCAATCGTTTTATTTGGCCTTGCTTATATGACTCCCATGATTGTTTTTGGCATTTATGGTGTACTTGCTGAGGCAACGGAAGGAGTAGTATCCACTGCGTATCTAGTAGCCATGATCGCCATGTTATTTACGGCATACAGTTATGGGCAAATGGTGAAAGCCTACCCTGTTTCCGGTTCTGCTTATACGTTTACTCGGAAATCCATTAACCCGCATTTAGGCTTTATGGTCGGTTGGTCCGTCATACTTGATTATGTATTTCTTCCGATGGTTATTTGGCTGATTGGAAGCGTTTATTTAAATGCGGCATTTCCCGGTGTAGACATATGGATATGGATTTTGGTATTTATTTTAATTACCACAGCAATCAATGTAATCGGTATCCGTTTAACAACAAACATCAACTTAATTATGATGGTCTTTCAATTTCTCGTTATCGGATTGTTTATCATCTTATCCATTGTCAGTCTGTCAAAAGGGAATGGCATGGGCACCTTTTTTACAGCCACACCATTTTTTAATGGTGACATGTCTCTTTCGCTTGTTCTCGCCGGAGCTTCAGTCGCCTGCTATTCATTTCTAGGCTTCGACGCTGTAACAACCCTTTCAGAGGAAACGATCAATCCTGAAAAGACATTGCCTCGGGCTATCTTTCTTATTGCTTTAATTGGTGGAGCCATTTTTGTCTTGGCTTCATACTTTGTTCATCTCGTGTTTCCGGATTATACACAGTTTGCCAATTCCGACTCTGCCGGACTGGAAATCGCCCGCTTTGTCGGAGGTAACTTATTCAGCGCCATTTTTCTTGCCGGGATGATTACCGCTCAGTTTGCTTCAGGATTGTCTGCACAGGCCAGCGCCGCTCGTCTGCTGTTTGCAATGGGAAGGGATAATGTGTTGCCGAAAAAATTATTTGGCGCATTGCACCCAAAATTCCGCACACCCATTATCAACATTAGCGCTATAGGCATTATTGGACTTATAGCATTGGCAATGGATGTTTCAACTTCCACTTCATTTATTAACTTTGGAGCCTTTATCACTTTTACATTTGTCAACCTGTCAGTCATTGGGCACTACTTTGTAAAAAGTAAAAGACGAAACGGCAAGGGAACAATCCTTTATTTACTCCTTCCCTTAATCGGAACAGGGTTGAACATCTGGCTATTCACTAACCTGGATGTCCACGCTTTGACACTTGGATCCATCTGGGCTGCCATCGGCTTCGTCTATTTACTCATTTTAACAAGAGGATTTAAGAAAGAGCCTCCCGAGATGAAGTTCGAGGATGCGGAATAACTGTTTTTCAACAATTTTGTGATTCAGGAGGGGATCACGTCCCCTCCTCTTTTCTTCTATGTGTTTTCAGTATCCAAAAAAGGCTTCGGACCAATGTCCAAAGCCTTAAAAGTCAAGAGCGCGCCCTTCGGATTGCCCGTTAACGAACCAATGTCAAAGCCAACAACCTACAATGCAATGCTTTCTTTCTGCTTCGCAGAATAGATTGCTACTGGCAGTGCAATCGTAATGGTTGTTCCTTTTCCAACCTCGGACGCGACAACTAAATCTCCATCATGCAATTCGACAATCGCTTTCGCTATGCTCATCCCCAAGCCGAGCCCATCCGACTTTTCATTCGTGTTTGTACCACGATAATACCGGCCAAACAGATTTTTAACTGCTTCTTCATCCATCCCTATTCCATTATCTTCAATTTGAATATTTACTGACTCTTCTGTTCTAAGAAGTCTCACTGTAACTCTTGTATCTGGAGGATTATGTTTAATTGCATTATAAATAAGATTATCCAAAACCCTTGTAAACCATTTCGGATCCAAAGGTATATAGGTTGGATTTTCCATTCCAATACATTCAAAGGAGTATTCTGAGAGCGTGAAGTCTTCTTTAAATTTCGCAACCACTTTTCGCACAAAGTGATTTAATTCAAGCGAGCTTTTATTCAACGTGATTCCACTGTTCTTTAGCTGAAAAACCAATGAAAAATCATTTACCAATTCAAGCATATAATCGCCTTTTTTCCTAATCGTTTTACCGATTTCTTCAAGTTCACCAGCAGAAAAATCATATTTATTACTCTCTAACATATGTCCATATCCTTGAATGGTTGAAAGTGGAGTACGCAGATCATGAGAAATTCCCGCCATCCACTCTTCTCTTAATTGTTCAAGTCTTACTCTCTCTCGTTCAGCACTATTTAATTTATCCGCCATATGATAAAAAGATTGAAAGACTTCCTGATATAATCGATAACGATAGCGTGTCTTCCCTTTCTTTTTAAACACTTTCTTCTTCTCTTTTTCCGTTAATACCTCATCGTAACGCTCTTTTCCCATCCGCTCCAGCCAATTAACAAACAATAATAGAGGCCGACCATAGCGATATCCATTCCATATAGAAAACATAATCGTTAAAAATAAGCTGATTAAAATGGCAATTAATAAAATCTGTGTCTCTTGAGAGGAAAAAATCCAAGTTGGTTTTGGACTTTCTTTCCCTGGCAAATGAAGTATCCATGAAATACCCGTTTCTGAATCATTATAGACCTCCACCCGGGTTGGATGTTTGCCCGGCTCATAAATTCGGCCTATTATGTCCAGATGCCCGAGTTGTTCTTCCTCATTTGTGCCAATCGATTGGATGAGCTCACCCTTCTCAAAAATTTGAATATAACCGTTAAAGGGCTGTAATTTTTTTTCTAAGGCTGGCAGAGCTTTTTCATCTACATACCCTTGATCATTATATGATGTATACCATTTCCCCAAAGTGTCTCGATAATTATGCTGAAAACCAAATAAGAAATAATATTCTCCATTCATCCATGAATCATAATAGGTGTGGACAGGATAATGTTCCACTTCTCTTGTTTCCTCAATTTGAAGAAGCTCATTTATTGTATACGATTCTTTTAATGCCGAAGGTGTATGTTTAGAATAAATAACATGACCCTCTTTATCGATAATTTGCATCCACATATCATTTTCATTCAATAATTTAGACCATTTCTCATCAATCTCAACTTCATTGTCCTTTATGACCATCCTGGATGGAATCGTTTCAACTAAACCGTCAACCGTATTAGCGTTTAATTCCACCTTAGTTAATAGATTAGCTACCAACACAAGCAAAAAGATAAAAAAGATAAAAACAGATACGAATAACATCACAAACTGTATGGAAAAGTGCAAAGTGATTCTTCTTTGTAACCTCATGTTTGTTTTTCCTTCACCATTTTATAGCCAAGTCCGCGGATAGTCAGAAGAAAAACCGGATTCCCAGGGTCAGGTTCGATTCGTTCACGGATTCTGCGAATGTGAACCATCACTGTATTATCATCTGCCATATGATCATAACCCCAAACGGCTGTAAACAACTGTTCTTTCGAAAGGATTCGATTGGGATGTTTACAAAAATAAAGTAATAACAAAAAAACTTGAGCAGGACAAGGCACTAACTCTCCTTCAACAAATAATTCTCCTGTTTCTTCATCCAAAACAAAACGTCCGAAGTCATATCTTTTTTTATTTTTCACCACAGTATTTTGCTGCTCATTTTGGTTTCTTCTTAATTGTGCTTTTAGTCTTGCTACAATTTCTAGAGGATTAAAGGGTTTAGTAACATAATCATCTCCCCCTTTTTCAAATCCTGTTAAAATGTCAAAATCGGTTACTTTCGCTGTTAAAAATAGAATGTAAGCATCTGTATATTCACGAATCTTCTCACATAAATCAAAGCCATTTATATCAGGAAGCATGACATCCAGAACAATCAAATCAATCGATTCTTGCCGAATGATTTCCATTGCTTCTTTCCCGTTCTCTGCTTTAAAGATATGTGAAAAACCTTCTTTTCTTAAAACCATTTCAACCATTTGCATAATCGCGCATTCATCATCCACCAATAAAATCTGGCATTCTTGCATTAAAGACACCCTTTTTTAAAAAGATATTAATAAAGCAATCTTTCATAAAGCGAATGATCAGTCAGTATTGCATTCTCTGAATTTATAACAGATATCCGCACAAATTGCAGGTTCAAAATATATTTCTTGCCATCCTTCATTTATTTTATCGTTTAACCCTTTCCACTGTACTAACTATCTATAAATTCGCATGAAATCCGGTCCTTTATGAACATTCCTTAAGAGAATTTACTTCCTATTTCTTACGCCGAATGTTCCGTATGTCTCATGGCGAAGCGCCAATATTGTTTTGTACCTCTTGTTCGAACGACTATATTCAAATCAGCTAATCCCTTCCGTAACTCCCTGGCTTCCTCATCATTTTTATCTTCCAAAGCTTTTTCTCGGGCTTTCATAAGTGCGTGAACGGCATTAGAAACTTCCTTTGTCTTAGCAGTCCAGAGCTGGAATTCCTTCTCATACGGATCGCCTTGTTCCCACGGATAACGATGAAAGACGAAAGCATCTTCAACAACCTTTTCTTTATGATGATGAGTCTCGCGTAATAATTCATGTCCGTTCAAATCTACTATAACCAGCTCTTTTTCATCTAAAAAAACATGCTGTATTTCATCCTTTGAAATTGCATACGTATGATCGTCTTTGTATATGACGATTTCCTGATCGGAAATGTTGGCACGCAATATTTCTTCGATACATAAAAAAGCAAGAAAGAGCCCTAAACAAGCGCCAATGATCGCCAATATTATTGCAGACCAATCACCGCTTAATGACTGGATTTTAAGAAGCACCTTATTCACTAATTCAAATGATTGATGATAAGGTATCCAAGAAAGTCCTATTATCCATTTCACAATTCCAGTAGCAAAATAACCGCCAATGAGTCCGATCGTGGCAAAGCTTAGATATAGGATACTTTTTTGGTTTTTAGTCGGGCCTAATAAAGTCGATGAAGTATCCATGATTTCCCCCTTTATCCGTTTCCTCTCTTTACGTCACCCTAAATTCTTTTGTATTTTAAGAATCCGTATTGGCATATTACACATTATCCTAACAGTACTTACTTTTTAATTTAGCACAGCAACCTTACATACAGCTAAACAGATATCGTTAAAAATTAAGGTTATGGTAAGGTTTTAGTGCCGATAAAGTTAAGTTCTCCCTATATGCTTTTTAATAAGCATGAAGTAAGGGAGTTTTTATAATGACAAACATGACAAAGCGAGTAAACGCGATTGATGGTATAAGGGGTTTTAGTCTCTTGGGGATCTTGCTGGCCAATTTGCTGATTTTCCAATACGGAATATGGGGTAAAGACGAATTGGAGTTTTATTCTGTATCATCAGCTGATTCCTTCTTCAATATTATCCTTCATATTGCCGTTGAAGAGAGTTTTATGCCCATTTTCACCTTTTTATTTGGCTATTCTATGATCATGATGAAAGAAAGCCTGGAAAACAAAGGGTTAAAAGTAAAGCGGTATTTTGTGCGAAGGTCGGTTTTTTTACTCGTGATCGGTTGGATTCATAGCACATTTTTATGGGAAGGAGATATATTATTTTTTTATGGCCTAATGGGGTTCTTCCTGCTGCTCTTTTTAAATCGAAAGAAAACGACACTGCTTGTTTGGGGAATCATTTTATTCTCGCTAATGGCTTTACTTTTAGGCATCGGAGCCTTTATAGATGAGGGAAATACAGGTATTGTGGATGCTAAAAAACTGGGTCCTTATATGGAAAAAACGATTGATGTTTATGGAGAAGGTACTTATTTGGAAATCATGCATCACCGAAATAATGAAGCTCCGATCGAAGAAGATTCCTACCTATTATTCTTCCTTGTTTTATTTGCACCTTTTTTTACAGCTCCTATGTTTTTATTCGGTATGTATGTAGCGAAGAAAAAGATTTTTCTCAATCCATTGAAGGAAAAAAGACTATATCAATATGCGGCTGCTTGGTTAATCCCTCTAGGACTTGGATTAAAGGCAATCTATCATATCTTCCCTGAATATAGTTGGACGGAGGTTTCTAATACTTTAGGCGGTCCACTCCTTTCAGTTGGTTATATATTTGCTATTGCCTATTTATATAGCCGTGCTTTGAATTGGCCCATTCTAAAGATGTTAGAAAGTGTCGGGAAATTATCAATGACCAACTACTTGATGCAAACTGTCATCTGTACAACTATTTTTTATGGCTATGGGCTCGGACAGTTCGGAAAAATGGGTGTAGGAGCATCTATCATTTTAGGATTCGCTATATTCGGCCTACAAATGTGGATCAGTCACTATTATTTAAAATATTTCCGTTATGGGCCAATTGAAAAATTAAACAGAATTTGGACCCATTTTTCTTTTAATGGAAGACCAAAAGAAAAAAGACCGAAAGAAAAAACGGCCTAAATGAAGATGGCTGAATCAGCCATCTTCTTACTTCTAATCATACATTTTTATATTTGAGGTACTAAGATTCTTTGCAGAAGCCCGGAATCACTTAATTGCCTTCTTTCACAATGGCTCCACATATAATCCGGTCGCCTGCATTCCCCGCTGGATCTGTGACATAATCATCCTCACCGGCATGAACGACAAGGGCGCTTCCATCCTTGTCCAATAAAGAATTTGGTTTGCCCCGTTCCAGAGTAACGTCTGCCGTCTTTATGATCTCATCCACCTTGCCTTCAGAATTCACTTCCAGGTTCGGCATATCTCCCGCATGATATCCTTTTGGATTATGAAATCCATGTTCTTTATGTCCGGGGTTAAAATGTCCGCCCGCCGATTTAAAATCAGGCGGCTCGCATTTTCCGGTTTCATGAATATGGATGGCCCTTTTCCCTGGCTCCAGTCCTTCGGCTCTCACATGAATAGCCACACCTTTTGAGTTTTCCGAGAGCTCCGCTTCTCCAACCTTCTCCCCTTCTGTATTGATCAGAGGAATATTGATAGGCGTTTCCGCATTGACCATTGCCGTATCCTCGCGTTTTTCCTGTTCAGCGGTGTCTTTATTTCCACTGCATGCACTTATGATTAAAAGCAACAGAATCATTGGACCCATTATTTTTTTCAGCATAAGGTACCTCCAATTTTAAAAGTTATTACCTGTATTTACCATCATCCTATTATTTATACTTTTTCCAAACCTTTAATAGCTTTCAAGCCTGTCGGCTTTACTTATATACCAGGGTTCGTTAAGATAAAATCAATATTTCATTGTATTCCTCTAGGAGTTGATCAAATGAACGATACATGGGCGTTATTACATTCAGGCCATGATGATGCCGCTATCAACATGGCCATGGATGAAGCATTGCTGAACTGGCACAGCGAAGGGAAGATCCCTCCCGTCCTCCGTTTTTATGGCTGGTCTACCCCGACGCTTTCTATTGGTCATTTCCAAAAAGTCGACCGGACAATCGACCTTGAAGGTATAAAACGGCATGGTTGTCAATTTGTTCGTCGACAGACAGGCGGAAGCGCTGTCTTACATGACGATGAGCTCACCTACAGTGTCATCGTCTCAGAATCCAGACCTTACATTTCCCAATCAATACGGGAAGCGTACTTTGAATTATCGAAAGGGATCATGGAAGGATTCAAACAACTGGGAATCGAAGCGGACTACTCCATCCCGAAAGAACGCTTCAGGGATCGGACGGCTGTTTGCTTTGAAAGACCATCAGATTATGAGATGCTGGTAAATGGCAAGAAAATTTCGGGACATGCCCAGACAAGGAAAAAGGGGGTCCTTTTACAGCACGGCTCCATTCCTTTCACCATGGATAAACAGATGTTGTTTGACCTTTTCTTTTTTTCAGATGAAGAAACAAGGCAAAAGAAACGTGCAGCTTTTTCAAAAAAAGCAATAACGATCAACGAGGCGTCCGATCAGCCTGTCACTTATGAAATGGCTGAAAAAGCTTTTCAAAAAGGCTTTGAAAAGGGTTTGAATTTAGAGTTGGTTCCTTTTGAACTTACAGAAGAACAGTGGAACGAGGTACATGAACTGGCAGAAACGAAATACCGTTCAGATGATTGGAATTTACATTATCGAAAGAGGGTGTTGGCTCATGGCAAAAAATGAAGAATACATAAGAAAACCCGATTGGCTGAAAATCAAGATTAACACGAATGAATCTTATACAGGCTTGAAGAAATTGATGCGCAACAAAAGTTTGAATACGGTTTGTGAAGAAGCGCGTTGTCCGAATATCCACGAATGCTGGAGCGAGCGGAAGACGGCCACCTTCATGATCTTGGGTGATACATGTACAAGGGGCTGCCGTTTTTGTGCAGTCAAAACCGGACTTCCGACAGAGCTGGACTGGGGGGAGCCTGCACGTGTAGCGGAATCAGTACAAATCATGGGCCTGCAGCATGTTGTTGTGACGGCTGTGGCACGGGATGATTTGAAAGACGGGGGAGCTGCCGTTTTTGCGGAAACGGTAAGGAGAATCCGCGAAGTCAATCCGGGGTGTACAATCGAGATCCTTCCTTCCGATATGAAAGGTGATTACGAAAGCCTCACCACGTTGATGTCAAGCGCACCTGATATTTTCAACCATAATATCGAGACAGTCAGGCGTCTGACCCGCCGTGTCCGCGCACGCGCCATGTACGACCGTTCGCTGACACTGTTGCAACGCGTAAAAGAGATTTCTCCAAAAACACCAACAAAATCTAGCATCATGGTAGGACTTGGGGAGACAAAAGAAGAAATCATTGAAACAATGGATGACTTGCTTGCACATGATGTGGACATTATGACGATTGGACAGTACCTGCAGCCTACAAAAAAACATCTGAAGGTTGAACGCTATTATCATCCGGATGAATTTGAAGAACTGAAACAAATTGCTTTGTCCAAAGGTTTTAGCCACTGTGAAGCAGGGCCGCTTGTCCGCTCATCCTACCACGCAGATGAGCAGGTAAACGCCGCATCCGCCCAAAGAAGGATTAAATATATGAAGGGATACGAGGAACAGGAGGAAAAAGAGGTCGACTTCACCTTTTAACCGAGTAATTCCAGGCAAACCGCATTCCTATCAAGGATGCGGTTTTTCCGTTGAACATAAACATTTTTATTAAAAGGCATCAAGATACTGGATCATTTGGATGATCCGGATACTTGATGAAGTGGTAGCATTATATCGACTGAACAAGCCAGCTAGGCCGGATAGTAGAAGTTGCCCGACCTAGCTGGGATTAGATTAGAAATATGTGCGTATTGGGCGCAGGGCGAGCCCGCGCGAACAGGCGTCCATTTAACGACAAAAATATTCTAGGAAGAGAGAAAGGGCATCAAAAGATGTCTTTCATCCATAAGGAACACTCTATTCATTTAACCTCGCCTAAACCCTAAACCGTACTAACTCTTCTCATTGTTTCATTTCTCTTAAAACCATATTTCTCATAAAATAGGTGAGCATCCTCTGTTGAGAGACTCATATTGGTTTCCCTTATATCCGGGTGTACCAAGATGCAATCCATCAGCCATTTCCCCAAGCCGTTTCCCCGGTATGCCTCATCAATCACAACATCCAACAACCAAGAGAAAACAGCTTTATCGGTGACTACTCTTGCAAATCCAATTTGCCTGTCCCCCGTATAAATTCCAAAAGTAATAGAGTTTTCAATACTCTTTTTTATAGTCTCTTTTGCTCTGTCCCCTGCCCAATACGTTGTTGAAAGCAACTGATAAACCGCTTTCATATCTAGTAATTCCTGTTGGTCACTCAAGACGAATTGATCTTTTGTCCACTCCAAAGCTGCCGCCTCCTTTAACAAACTTGCCATTTATTTTACGGGATTTCTTTTGAAATTGTAAGTAGATGATTTCATCTATTCCAATCCTTGGCCAGCATCCCGTAAACTGCATGGTCCACATAGTGGTCATACAGCCATTCCGATTCCCTTAGGTAGCCTTCCAACTGAAACCCGAGCCTTTCCGCGATAGCCCTGCTTTTAACATTTTCCTTGGCTGCCCTAATCTCTACACGATTCAATTTCATTTCCGTAAAGGCAAATTGAGTCAGCGCTTTGACCGAACGGAGGATGATTCCCCTCCCTGTATAATGTTTATCAAGCCAATATCCAATAGAACCGGATCTGTTATTCCAGTCAAATTCGTTAAACCCTGCCACTCCTACTACCTTATCTTTATAAACAACCGCAGTATTCATGCTCTTATGCCTGGCAAAACTATTCCGGCTTTCCCTAATATAAAGTCTTGTATCATTGACGCTGTTCGTATAGTCAAGCCATGGCAGCCATTGTCTCAAATGACATCTTGATCGGTCTGTCAGCTTAAAGAGCCTCTCCGCATCGTTTTGATCGACGAGTTTCAAATAGATCTCTTCATCTACCACATGGACAAACACTGTACTCCCCCCCTGACTTTGAAAAAACCTATGCACAGAAATGAAAAATATCCTTAAAATTACAATAAATATTATGTTATCATCCTTAGGTTTTCCAATACAACCAGTTTAGAGAAGTATTTCTCCATACAAAAAAATGATGAACAGGGATACAAACGTCCCCGTCATCATTACAGTGTATTAAGCCTCCAATTCATCAAAGGCAATCTGAGGCGGTTCCTTTTTAAAGAAATCAGTTGTGAACGCAAGATAAACTGTACCCAATAGAGCCCAGATTCCTCCTGCTATTAGCGAAAAGGTATCGAGGTTGGCCCATAGATATACGACAAACGCCAATCCGATTAATGGGAAAATAAAACTTCCTACAAATAGACCGAACGTACGCGGGCCCTTATGTCTGAAAAAGTTGATAATAACACAAAGGTTCACAAATGAAAATGCAGTAAAGGCCCCTACATTGATCAGTGAAGTAGCAGCTTCCAAGCTCAGAAAAATAGCCGATAGTGACAAAACACCGATCAGCAGGATGTTGGCTACTGGTGAATTATATTTTGGATGCAAATATCCAAAGAAACGTTTCGGCAGCACTCCGTCCCTTCCCATTGCATAAAGCAGCCTTGATGCGCTGACCTGCGCAGCCAAGCCTGAGGCAAAAACGGAAAAAAGCGCTCCGGCAAGGAAGAACGACAGGAATAAGTTCCCCCCGATCATCATGGCAATTTCAGGAGAGGCTCCTTCAATATCTTTGAAAATCGAAACATCAGGAAATAGTGACTGCATAAAATAAGTCACTCCGAAAAAGAAAATGCCACCAATCCCTGCGACAAGAAGAATCGCTTTCGGTATTGTCTTTTTTGGATTAATCGTATCTTCCGATAGAGTTGTAATTGCGTCAAATCCTATAAAAGACAAAGCCAATAGCGCCGCTGCGCCAAACAGTCCCGAAAATTCATCTCCTGAAGGTAAAATTTCACTTATAGGAATAAAGCTCTCAGGCCCGTTGACAATGGAACGGATTGTTAGATACGTAAAAATGATTCCGACCAACGCTTGGAATACTACAAGAAGCAGGTTGACGGAAGCAGCAAGTTTCACACCGAAGATATTTAAAAAACTAATGATCGCAAGTAAACCTGCAATCCATACCCATCCCGGCACCTCTGGAAATCCGGCAGAAAGGTAAATATCGGCCAGCAGGGCATTAATCATTGGAAGCGCTATATAAGCAATGAAAGTGACCCAACCGACAATGACTCCTAAATAAGGATTGATAACATTCCGCGTATACGTGTAGACGGAACCCGCATTAGGAAATTGCCTGACAAGCTTTCCATAACTGAGTGCTGTAAACAGGATGGCAATAAAAACGACGATGTAAGCTGCTGGTACGTGTCCGGAAGAGACATCAGATGCGATTCCGAAAGTATCAAACACAGCCATGGGAGACATGTACGCCAGACCGATGGCAACAACGTGTATTAGTTTTAGTCTTCGTTCAATTTGATTGGTTTGTTCCATAAAAAAAATCATACCCCTCAAGTTTAAATGGTAGCCAAGGAGAAACAGTAACTGTTGAATGCGTTTTCAGGGTGTGGACATTCTTCTTTTATCAAGAATTAGGCCTGGCATATTGGAATGCCAGGCTAATTCACCTTTAGTCTAAATTAACCCAAACACTTTTGACTTCTGTGTAGTTTTCCAATGCGTAAGAACCCATTTCACGTCCAATTCCGGACTGTTTGTATCCTCCGAACGGCATGGCCGCATTCGTGAGATTGTAGCAGTTGACCCAAACGGAGCCAGCTTTTAACTTACCGGCAACAAGGTGGGCGTTCTTTAGGTTCTCAGTCCAAAGTCCCGCTCCGAGGCCATAAGGACTATTATTTGCACGTTCAACCACTTCATCGATTGTTTTATACGGCATGCAGGCAACAACCGGGCCAAAAATTTCTTCCCTTGCGATCGTCATGTTATCCTCTGCTGCAAAGACGGTAGGCTGAACAAAATACCCTTTGTCAAGGCTTTCTCCGCCAGCTAAAAGTTTTGCACCTTCGTCAATACCTTTTTGAATGTAGGATGTAACAATGTCCTGCTGCCTTTTGGAAACGAGCGGACCCATTTGAGTATCTTCCGCGAGGCCGTTTCCAAGTTTTACTTTTTTCGCGTAATCAGCAAGCCTTTCCATGACTTCATCATACATTTGTTCTGGAATATATGCTCTGGAACCTGCGCAGCATACTTCCCCTTGATTTGCCATGATGCCATTAAATACGCCAGGAATGGCTTTGTCCAAGTCCGCATCAGGCAAGATAATGTTCGGTGATTTGCCGCCGAGCTCCAGTGTTACACGCTTCATAGTATCTGCAGCTGTTTTCATGATGGATTTTCCGACAGGTGTAGAACCGGTGAAGGCAATTTTATTTACCTTCGGATGTTTAACAAGTGCATCTCCTGCTGATTTTCCAAAACCAGGAACAATATTGATAACTCCGTCAGGGAATCCTGCTTCTTCAATAAGCTTTCCTAAGTAAAGCGCTGAAAGAGGCGTCTGTTCCGCCGGTTTTAAAATGATGGTACAGCCTGTGGCAAGCGCCGGAGCAATTTTCCAAAGTGCCATCATGATCGGGAAATTCCAAGGAATGATTTGGCCTACAACACCAACAGGTTCGTGACGGGTATAGTTAAAAAACGAATGGGAAACCGGAATGGTTTGTCCAGTCATCTTTGTAGTCCATCCGGCAAAATACCTGAGCTGTTCAATTGCTCCAGGCAAATCGGCGTTTCTCATTTCCTGGATCGGTTTACCGTTGTCCAATGTATCCAACTGAGCAAGAACTTCAAAGTCTCTTTCCATTAAATCAGCCAACTTGTGCATCAGCTTAGAACGATCTGATGCGCTGATTCTGGACCAAGGTCCATCTTCAAAAGCTTTTGCGGCGGCTTCAACTGCTTTTTCAATATCCTTCTCGCGTGCTTCATACACATGAGCCAAAACTTCCCCTGTAGCCGGGTTATGCGTTTCAAATGTTTGGCCTTCTAGCGCTTCATGCCAGCCGCCATCTATAAATAATTTTTTTGGACCCTTTAAAAATTCATTTACTTTCGGATGAAGTGTTAAAGTTTCACCAGTTGTCATCATTCCATCCCCTTTTTTTGAAAAAGTTGACTGGCTGGGCATCCCAGCCAGTATTTTAAGGATTATATTTCCTTATGCGTTTCCGCTTTTCATCTTATTGTGTTTTATAGCGTTTTTGCAAATGCTCCCAACGCATCGTCAACAATTGTGATGATTTTTTCCACTTCGTCTTTTTGTACGATGAGTGGTGGCGCAATTGCTACGATGTTCATGCCTGGAGTGAAGTCAAATGGTCTGATTAACAGTTCACGTTTATAGGCTTCTTCAACAACTGTTGCAGCAGCTTTGATTGTTTCAAATGGTTTGCCTGCTGCTGGATCTTCCATCAAGTCAAATCCGGCAAGAAGTCCTCTGCTTCGAGTATTTCCAACAAATGAATACTTGTCTTCCAAGTAATTTAAACCTTTTTGCAGCTCTTCTCCCATGGCAGCTGCGTTTTCAATCAATCCGTCGCGCTCAAGAATTTCAAGGTTTTTCAAACCGACGGCACATGCTGTTGGATGTCCGCTGTAAGTAAATCCATGTGGAAGCATGCCATCATATGTGAAGAATGTGTCTCTGATTTCTTCTCTCATGATGACGCCGCCAAGCTGTACGTATCCGCTTGTCATCCCTTTTGCCGCACAAATGAAATCAGGAACAACATCCCAGTGATCTACACCAAACATTTTTCCGGTTCTCCCGAATCCGCAAATGATTTCGTCAGCAATCATATGGATATTATACTCATCACAAAGTGCACGGACTGCTTTCAAGTAACCTTCTGGAGGAACGTGTACCCCGCCGGCACCCTGGATCGGCTCTACGATGACAGCCGCAACTTTATCAGCACCTTCTCTTTCAATGATGCTTCTGATGGAGCCTTCATACTCAGGATGGCTCTTGTCGCCAAGCTCACATTCAGTCAAATGAGGTTTCGCGTTTACGATATTAGGGTCCCCTGATCCGGAGAATTCACGGTAAGCATCGATTCCAGTTGCCCTTTGGGTTGCAATTGTAACGCCATGATAGCCTCTTCTTAAAGAAATAATGAGTTTCTTGTCTTTTTTGCCTTTTATATCCCAGTAAGACCTGGACAATTTAAAAGCTGTATCGTTGGATTCAGATCCGCCAGAAGTATAGAAAATCGCGTTCAAGTCACCAGGTGTAACTTGTGCGATCTTTTCAGCCAAACGTACGGACGCTTCATTCGAATAACCATAGAAAGTGGTTGTGTAAGCCGCTTTTTCCATTTGTTCATAAGCAGCTTCAGCCAATTCTTTCACACCGTGTCCCACGTTCACATTCCAAAGCATGGAAACTCCGTCGATGTATGTTTTGCCTTTCATATCTTTTAAATAGATGCCTTCTCCGCTTTCAAAAATTAATTTTGGTCCAATTTCAGAGTGCAGCTTTGGATTAGTGGACGGATGAATAATATGCTTTTTATCCAGTGCAGATAGTTCGTTGAATAATGCTTCATTTTGGCTCATTTATAAATCTCTCCTTAAATTATGTTTTTTATTGGAAAGGCGCCGAGCGCCCAGAAACCTATTTTACTTCCGCCAGCTTTTGAACAACATATAAAAGGACGTTTGCTCCTTTTTCAATATCATCATCTAACGTCAATTCCTGTTCGTTATGGCTGATGCCATCAACGCTCGGAACGAAGATCATGCCGGTATCCGACACGCCTGCCATATATTTAGCATCATGGCCTGGGCCGCTGAACAAATCCATTGTGGAATATCCAAATTCATCTGCCGCCTCTTGGATAGCATCCTTAACGACCGATGAGAACAAGGTTGTCTCAGAGTTCCAATCAGTTGTAATCGTCAATTCCACTTCGCTCATCAACGCAATGGCACTAAGCTGTTCCTTTAATCTTTCGAACGCGTGGGACCTTAAATCATTGTCCTCGTGGCGGATATCGATTGTGAATTCCACCTCGCCAGGAATAACATTTGTCACGTTGGGGCTTACATTCACTTTTCCAACGGTTGTTTTTAAACCTTGGACTTCATCTGTAATCTCATTTACCTTTACAATCATCTTGGACGCAGCTACAAGTGCATCACGCCTGTTTTCCATTGGCGTTGGGCCTGCGTGATTTGTCTTTCCGGTCACCTTTACCGTGTACAAATCATTACCTTGGATACCCTGAACAACACCAATTGTTATATCCTTTTCGTGTAAAATAGGCCCCTGCTCAATATGCAATTCAATGAAATTTTTCACGTTTGTTATTCGGTTTTGAATAGATCCCGAATAATTAATTTCATTTAAAGCCTGTTCAAAGGATATTCCTTCATCATCTTTGATGCCGTAAATAAAATCCTTTGAAAAGTTTCCGGTAATTCCTCCGGATCCGAGCATTGGAGGTGAGAAGCGGGCTCCCTCCTCATTGGTGAAATTGATAACCTCAATAGGGTATTCGGTTTCAATGTTGTTTTCATTTAAAACCCTGATGACTTCCAAAGCAGATAGAACACCTAAAATGCCGTCATATTTTCCACCGCAAGGCTGCGTATCCAAGTGGGAACCAATAGCAATAGATGGACCATCGTCCTTCTTGCCTTTTCTTCTTCCATATATGTTTCCAAAATCGTCTATTCTTACTTCAAGTCCTTCCTCTTTTAACCAGTCGGCAAATATATCGCGCATATTTTTATCGGCTTCCGACAATGCAAGGCGATTTAACCCTCCATTACCGGATGGGCCAATGGAAGAGCTTACTTTTAGTGTTTCAAGCAAACGTTCTTTGTTTACTTTTAATAATGTCTTCTCCATACGCATCCTCCTCATTCATTTTATTAATGCAAGAAGCGTGCCAAAAATTTTTCCTTGCTAAACTTATAACATTAAATTCTTTTTAAACAACTTTGAACCGAATTCGACATTGAATGGTGCGAATTCGGTTCGATTTCGCAAATTACTAAAAAAGAATCTCTCAATCCTCCTAAAATTCACTGGGTTTACGCTCTTCATTATACATGGTCCTCTGTTTTAATTTAAGCCTTCCTTAGAGATAATGTTTAAATACCACTCCTACCATACTTGGCGGCTGTTTCTATGTCAAAAAACGGAATAATTTCATCGTCTTCGATTTTGCACTTTAATCTTCTATTAAACTAAATCTATAGGAAACTGGTTACTTTACATCGAAATAAAAGCAGAAGTCTTCTCTCGGGAGATAATAGTCACAAATTCCACAAAGCTAAAATTCAGCTTGGGAAAAGATAACTGTTAAAGTTAAATGAGATTTCGGCTTCATAAAGGTAGCCATAATGACTTCTTTCATGAAATCCCTCTGTTTTCAACTATTCTTGTTTTATAAATGCCCCATATGATCAAAATCAACTTTTCCATCAACAACCGTTACTTCTTCAACGGGTATTTCCAAATATACTTCGTTCCAATACAGCAATATCAGTAAAATTACCTACTTCGAATGTATCGTAAGCAGGGCCGTGTGAGTCGTTTATGCGAGAGCCATACCTCTATCCCCATTCACTTCACGTTCCTTCACAATTAATTTGGAAAACGAATTTTAGGAAACCCGTCACGCGAGTTTGCAAGTTTTTGTGGTCCCAATTTGAAATCGAAGCAGTTCTTGGCCAGTCGGAAAGTTCAGTAAATACCGCATTACTTGAATGACTACAACAGATACCTATTGATATAAAACCCCAATAACCTCACCATATCCCCGTCATTTTTTCACAAGTGCAAGAATTGTACCAAAACTTAAATCCCTTAAAAAACAAAAACCTTTCACGTAGTAGGATAGTAATATATAATAGATTTGCACCGAAATTGAAAAGAATGATGCGAAAACGAATCGATTTGTTAATATCAGGAGGGCCTTTTCATGAAAAATCATTTTTTTAACGATAAACACTTTCATCAAGTATTCAATCATTTAAAGGATGGTATATTCATAGCTGACAAAAATGGCGTTGCTCTATGGTGTAATGATACAAGCACAAAGCAGATCGGTGCACCGCGTTCCAGGATCATCGGCAGGCATGTGAATGACATGGAGAACAACGGTTTTTTCACCCCTTCTGTGACTAAGATTGTATTGGAAAACAGAGAAGTTGTGACAAAAGTCCAAACTTCCAAAGACCGACAATTTTTGGCGACCGGATATCTTGTAAAAATTCATGAGGACGATGCAGAATACATCCTCGTCCAAGTAAAAGATATTACCGAAACGGTGAAGAATTCATTTAAACTGGAAAAAGCGGAAGCGTTGATGAAGCAATATTGGGAAGAGCTTCAGGAGATGAAAAAAACCCAACAAAAGGAACAAACGAGCCAGTTAATCATCGGAAACAGCAAAAGTAATGAAGAATTATTAGATTTAGTAAACCGAGTTTCCAGCGTTGATGCGACGATCTTATTAACGGGAGAATCCGGTGTAGGAAAAAGCTTGATCGCCGGTGAAATCCATAAACATAGCACGAGAAGAGATAAAAATTTTGTCCAAATCAACTGTGGAGCCATTCCGGAAAACCTTTTGGAATCAGAACTTTTCGGATATAAGAAAGGAGCTTTTACCGGGGCAAGCCAAATCGGAAAAAAAGGGCTTGTCGAAAAAGCGGACGGCGGCACCTTGTTTTTAGATGAAATCGCTGAGCTTCCTTTGTCTCTGCAGCCAAAATTGCTTCAATTGGTCCAGGACAAGTCGTTTATTCCTGTTGGGGGAACAGAACTTAGAAAAGTCGATATCAGGATTATCGCCGCCACCAACCAAGATTTGCCGAAAATGGTCGAGGAGAAGAGGTTCCGCGAGGATTTGTATTACCGTTTGAATGTAGTGTCCATCCAAATACCGGCGCTTAGGGAACGGAATGAGGATATTCCGCCACTGGTCTATCATTATTTAAACCTATTTAATGATAAATATATGAAAAAATCATCCTTGGACAAAGGGGTGCTGGAACATCTTCAGAACTACAGCTGGCCTGGAAATATCCGCGAACTCGAGAATATGATTGAACGATTAATCGTAACGGCAAAGTCGGATACTATCACTGTTTCAGACCTTCCGGATAAGATCTTATACGAGGAATTTATGGAGCATTCAATCCGAAAATTGAATAACCAAAGCCTTCCTGAATACCTGGAAAAAATAGAAAAAAGATTGATAGAGGAAGCCCAAATGAAATATCCTTCTACGAGAAAAGCAGCACAATCTCTAGGGTTGACTCAATCTTCTTATCTAAGAAGATTGAAAAAGTATGGAGATTAGCGAGACAAATTATGGCGTGAAGCTTGGATTTGCACGAAATTCAGGATAATCTTATGAACAATAGGGTAATCTTTAGTCCGTCAAACTAGATTTTCATACCTTTAGTTAGCGATGTATTTTCCTACTCTTTTTAACCCCTTACGGGGCATCTTTTTTATGGCATGAAAATTGCATGATATTATAATGAACATAATTGGAGGGGATCATTTATGGCACGTACGATAGATAGTACACCAAAAAAAGACGGCTTCAGAATGCCCGGAGAATTTGAGGAACACGAAGGCACATGGATGCTATGGCCTATGAGAACAGACACTTGGAGATCCGGAGCGAAACCTGCTCAAAGAGCTTTTGCAGAGGTGGCGAAAGCGATTTCGGAATTTGAACCGGTAACGGTATGTGTCAATGCGGAGCAATTTGAAAACGCCCGCGCTCTATTGAACGATAATATAAGAGTGGTTGAAATTTCATCCAATGATGCTTGGATGCGTGATATCGGACCCACATTTGTAAAAAATGACAAGGGTGAGATACGCGGTGTAGACTGGCAATTCAATGCCTGGGGCGGTTTGGACGAAGGACTATACTTCCCATGGGACAAGGATCAGCTTGTCAAACAAAAAGTAATGGAGATTGAAAACATAGATCGATATAATGCAAAAGATTTCGTATTGGAAGGTGGAGCCATCCACGTTGACGGTGAAGGAACCCTCATAACCACTGAACAATGTGTATTAAATTCAAACCGGAATCCTCACATGTCAAAAGAAGAAGTCGAGAAAAAGCTGAAAGATTATTTGAATATCGAAAAGATCATTTGGATCAAGGATGGTCTTGTTGACGATGAAACTGACGGACACGTAGACGAAGTATTATTTTATGTGCGCCCTGGGGAAGTGGCCATCGGCTGGACAGACGATCCTGAACATCCTCATTATGAAGTCCTTCAAAAGGCTTACAAGCAATTGGAACAGGAAACAGACGCCAAAGGGAGAAAGTTGAAAATCTATAAAATCCCGATGCCTAAACAAATTGCCATTACAGAATCCGAAAGCAGCGAGATCGATTTTGCCGCTGATGCTTTCGACCGTTCTGGTGAAACTGAATTCATTGCCACCTATGTCAATTGCTACATTTGCAATGGTGGAGTAGTCATTCCATCATTCGGCGATCCAAAGGATGAAGAAGCAGTTGAAATCTTCAAGAAGATGTTCCCTGACCGGAAAATTGTTACAGTGAACACTCGTGAAGTTTCCCTCGGCGGAGGAAACATCCACTGCATTACTCAGCAGCAGCCAAAGGCATAATGTATAGATGACAGGCGGAGCATCTCTCCGCCTGTTTTTTTACCGGGGAAGACGGATTTTTACCATTGTCTTATGCGAATGAATCTCGTATAATGAAAATGTCGTTATTTACGGGATGTAGCTCAGCTTGGTAGAGCACTAGCATGGGGTGCTAGGAGTCGCAGGTTCAAATCCTGTCATCCCGATACAAAACCTTTGATTTAGCAACGCCTTAAAGTCATTTGGAAACATTATAAAACCACACGAAATAAGATTTTCGCCGTCAAAATGTCGGCACGAAAAAACCCTTCTCAATTGAGAAGGGTTTTAATTTGCATATTCAATTTCCACGATCGATTCATATGTGAAATCCAGAATATTATACTTAGGCCATCTAACATTTGCTCCGATAAGATAGGAATAAACTACATTGTTCTAAATAAATTTACTTTTCCTTGAGTGGAATAATCAATGATTCGATGATGCCGAGGTGGATACCTTCATGCCAAGTGACAAATCGAGGCTGGGCTTCAACCGTATCTAACATTAGTGAGCGGATATCGAGAACCTCAGCGGATGGCACGTGATTGTTCCAATCATCTTGATGTGTTATCTAAGAAAAGGCCTTTCCATTCCGAGTGAGTGATTCCGTAAAAAAGAGACTCCTATATTTAGGAATCTCCTGGTACATTTTGATTAAACTTTTCTTCGAGTATTTGTAACGCTTCATCAATCTTCTTTTCGTTAAGTGCTTTTAACTCCTTTTTTAATTTATTATATTCTTCTTCAATCCAGCTGTGGTATTCAGCATTTCTATTTCTTAAATAGTTGTAGCTTTCACCCGACATCAATTTTCGTTGCTGATATAAATATTGTAAGGCCGTTCCAACTTGGCTTCCTTCATCAAGCCTTTTTCTGTACTCATCTACTCCATAGCCAAAGATATCGAGCGAATTTCTTAATTTGTCATGTTCTAGACTCGTTTCTTTCTGCGTTTTCCACTTTTCCCAGCTTTTTGCAATCTCCTTCATTTGATCTAACTCGTTTTGCAGACTTTCCGCATTTTGCACGTCTTCGTATGTACCCTCTGTAGCTTTGGCCACTTCCTTCAACTGTTTTTGGCCTTCATTGTCGACATTAAAACCGATAACATTGACAATTGGAGTAATATCAGACCCGTAAAGCTGTTTGGCGGCGGCAACGGGATCATCATCACAGGTTGAAACCCCGTCACTGACCAAATAAACTATATTCGTGTTTTGGTCTCCTTTGAATTCTGCTAAATCTTCTTGAGCTTCGTTGATCGCCAATTGAATCGGCGTCCATCCTGCTGGCTGAGCTTTTTCTAAAGAAGTTCGAAAGTCGGCTTTGTCGTATTTTCCTATCGGGTAGATAAGATCACTGCTTGCGCATGAACGTGCTTTGTCAGAATCACTACCTGTCCCCTCATGTCCGTATATTCGAAGTCCCACATTGGCTTCGGCAGGCAGGCCTTCCACGAAATTAGTGATTGCCTTTTTCGCTGCTGCCATTTGCGTTTCTCCGCCAAGATCCTTTCCCATGCTTCCAGAAGCATCGAGTAAAACAAGGACATTTAAATTTTCTTTGAACTGCATCCGAGGATCGTCAATATTCGGGTTGCCGATCGCTTGAAAGCGCATCTTGGCAAGTAGCTCCTCAGGCCCTTTAAAATCATGCTGAAAAACTGCCAATATTTCATTATAATAGTGATCAAGCTGTGCCTTTGTAGGATCACCCGAAATATCAGGCAGGTGCGCTGTCAATTCATCCAGCTTAGGATGGTCGTCCTCATGAATTCCGAAAAGCTGGGGACCTGTATATCCGGGGGGTAAAGCAGCTAATTCAGCTAATGTTTGCGGAAGTGGAGCAGGCTCAATGTCTTCAGCTATAGTTTGTTTTTCAGTCTCGCTTTCGGCTTGGGATTCTTTTTCTTTCTCGGATATTTCTCCATCATCCAGGGCAATGGGTTCATTTGGGACTAAATTTTTGTCATCATGGGCTTTTTCACCACAGGCAGTGAGGAGGAAAACGAAAACAGTCCATAATAAAAAATGTTTTAGTTTCATTATATCTCCTTATTTCAGCAAAATAGAATGTATTGTTAAATATTGTAACACAATTGAATCGATTAAAGATTTTCATATATAAATGGTTGATTTAGAATTTCAACTTCAAAATGCCTTCAAGTCAAAAAACCTTACAAAGGAAGATGTAGAAAACATGACAAATCAAATTTCCGTTTTGGATGGCAAATTAAGAAGTGTTCACTTAAATGCTCACATTGACATGATTGATGTATTAAATGATGTTCAAACTAAATTGTACGATGAATTACGAGGATATTCTTCAGATCACCAGTAAGCCCATTCAAGCAACGCAGAATAAACACATAGTATTTATGATGAATATCTATAAAAGGGGTAAAAGCTTAGCCTCGCTCTTCAACAAAAGGGCTCTATTGTGGAAGAATCCGAAGAATTAAATAACTTTATCATACGCCATGAAAACTTAAGCCCGGTTAACGCCGGGCCAGTTTTTATTTAACAAAAAACGAAAAAGCTTTTAAAGAGGACTTTTTATGGATTTATTTTTAGTTTATTATTTTTTACCATTATTGTTTTCTATTTTATGGTTTTTAAATTTAGTGAAACTATTAGAAAACCTAAAACTAGATAAAAACATCCAAACTCAAAAAATACTGGGCTGTGTTTTAAGTATTGGATTAACTTTTTCCATCCTCTTATCAATTTTAGATCATTAATTTTAACATAAAACAAAAAAGCGACCCTTCCATAATAGGGTAGGTCGCTCTCTTAGGCACTTGATGCCCTCATAAGTTAATTATAACATACGCTTAATCACGCAACTTTTTGAGTAACTGTTTATTTTAAGACGTACCGATGTCATTTTATTAACGTATTTTGCAGCAAGTTGGTTTTTGCTGTTTGAAAATGACGGGCACGAGTCTTAGATTTAAGATCATCACCATTTATGTTTGGCCTTTCGGTTTGATGGCAGACTTTTGTAGCCACAGGTTTAATTTCCTGCGTTCATTTTATTAACCAACGCATTTTTCTGAGGGAATTGAGATTAAATTCCTACATAAAAACTCTAATTAATAAAGCGCTGATCAAAACCTGTTACGAATCCTCCCGCAATGACAAGGGCATTCCTGCCAACAGTCACCTTCCCCCATTGTCAGTAGAGTCCCTCTTTCTTCAAAAAATCTTTCGCAACCTTTTCTGGCGACATTCCATCAACATTCACTTTATAATTCATCTCACGCATCTCATCATCTGTAATTTTTCCGGCCAATTGATTTAAGGCCTTCACCACTTCCGGGTATTGTTCACTTTTTTCGCGATTCATAAGCGGAGCACCCTGGTATGGCGGGAATAGATGCTTGTCATCCTCCAGTACAACAAGCTTATAATGTTCAATTTCACTGTCTGTTGAATAGGCGTCGATCAGATTGATATCACCGGATTCAACCGCAGTATATCGCAGCTTCGGTTCCATCGTTTTCACGGAAGGAAATTGAAATCCATACAGCTTTTGTATTCCGACATACCCATCTTCACGATCGGAGAACTCCAATGTGAAGCCGGCTTTGATTTTATCAGAAATAGTTTCCAGATCCGAAATAGTGGAAATGCCAAATTGATCGACAATCTCCTCAGGCACGGCCAACGCATACGTGTTATTATAATTCATCGGTTCCAGCAATAAGAGATCAAACTTCTCCAGCATCCCATCTCTTGCCTGCTCGTATACTTCCTCCCTGTCGGTGCTGACCGCTTCCTCTTTTAAAAACTCGGAGATGGCCGTTCCAGTAAATTCAGGGTAAATATCAATACTTTCACTCCTTAAGGCATTGAACAAAAAAGAGGTTTTTCCAAGCCCCGGCTTCAACTCAACTTGGAGATCAGTATTTTCTTCAATCAGTACTTTGTACATATTAATTAGAATTTCAGGTTCGGAACCAAGCTTCCCTGCAATGACCAGCTCCTTTTTTTTGCCGCCGACCGTAAATGGAATGACAATGATCAACAAGGCAGCAACGGCTATGACTCCGATCACACCGGCTGATTTTTTAAAAGAAAGTTGTTCGAATCGACGGAGAAGAATGTCGAATAGAATGGCCAAAAGAGCTGACGGGACCGCACCAAGCACAATAAGAGCTGAATTGTTTCGGTCGATTCCAAGCAAAATGATATCACCTAAACCGCCTGCTCCGATTAACGCTGCAAGGGTGGCCGTTCCGACGATGAGGACCATACCTGTCCGAATTCCAGCCATGATGACGGGCATCGCAAGCGGAAGTTCGACTTTCATCAATTGCTGACGTTTATTCATTCCCATTGCTCTGGCTGCTTCCGTCAATGAAGGGTCAACCTCTTTGATGCCCGTATAGGTATTCCGTAAAATGGGAAGAAGCGCATAAACGACCAGAGCAATGACTGCCGGGATTTTCCCTATTCCGAGCAGCGGGATCAACAATCCAAGCAACGCCAATGACGGGATGGTCTGCAACACGGCGGTGATGCCGATGATGCTTTCAGCCGCTTTTTTATTCTTTGTTAAAAAAATCCCAAGCGGGATCGCTATCAAAACGGCAAAAAACAGTGCAATGAATGACAACTCGATATGTTCCAGTAATGCCGAGACCAATTCTCCTTTTCTATCCTGGAAAACCTTTACAAAATCACTCATTTTCATAGCCTCTCTCATCCAAATGGCTTGCCATATATTCAATGATCCTGCGTCTGTCTATTAAACCGATGGACTTTCCGCCCTTTTCCACGACAACCTTTTCATGCTGCGATAAACTTTCCAGAACTTCAGCCAGAGAAACAACCGTAGGGAGACGGAGTGGAACATCTGATTCGTCCAAAGGAAGGACAAGCGGCTCAAGATTGATTCTACCATCCGGTTTATGTATTCCGACAAAATCACGCACAAAGTTGTTTACTGGATGATGTAAGATTTCATCCGGAGATCCGATTTGAAGGACCTTTCCTTCTTTCATGATGCAGATCCTATCACCAAGTTTAAGTGCTTCACGGATGTCATGCGTCACAAAGACAATTGTTTTATTAATTGTCTGCTTCAAATGCAGCATATCATTCTGCAGCTTTTCCCTGCTGATTGGATCGAGGGCACTGAATGGCTCATCCATTAGAATAATACGAGGATCTGCCGCCAATGCCCTGGCGACTCCAATACGTTGCTGCTGGCCTCCTGAAAGCTCCGCCGGCTTTCGGTTTCGATAAATAGCCGGGTTCAATCCAACCATTTCCAGCAGTTTGTCCACCCTGTCTTGAATTTGTTTTCGGCCCCACATTTTCAACTCCGGCACAATTGCGATGTTTTCTGCGATCGTCATATGGGGAAAAAGCGCAATCTGCTGAAGTACATAGCCGATGTTCCAACGCAATTCATGTATGTCATATTCAGTAATCTTTTTATCATCTATAAAAATGCTGCCTTCTGAGACATCAATCAAACGGTTAATCATCTTCAGGGTTGTCGTTTTTCCACAGCCGCTCGGACCGATTAATACAAAAAACTCATTTTCTTGTATGTGTAAATCAAGCTTGTCGACAGCCTTTGTCCGATGCTCATATAGCTTCGACACTCCATCGAATGTAATCATAGGATCCTCCTTTTTACCAAAAATGCATAGTCGCGTTAATTGTCGCAGTAGGCTAAAGAAAAATCAAATAGTATGAGTTTCTTTGAAAATTTTTATGAATCCAATAGTCCAGTCTATCCGTACTTAGGTTAAAAGGACGGTGGAAAAATGAATAATCATGAGATAGACTATAAAATTTTTGGCGATGACATGCAGTTTGTAGAAGTTGAATTGGATCCTGGTGAAACTGTTGTTGCAGAAGCCGGAAGCTTGATGATGATGGATGATCGCATTCATATGGAAACAGTTTTTGGAGACGGTTCTTCCCAAAGCGGAGGACTGATGGACAAACTGATTGGCGCTGGCAAACGGGTTCTGACAGGAGAAAGCCTGTTTATGACGACGTTTACGAATGAAGGAAGCGGAAAAAAGCATGTTTCATTTGCCTCACCTTACCCCGGAAAAATCATTCCGATGGATTTAAGTGAACTGAATGGAAAAATCATCTGCCAAAAAGATGCATTTTTATGCGCAGCAAAAGGCGTATCTGTAGGAATTGAGTTCCAGCGTAAATTGGGGACAAGCTTTTTCGGGGGAGAAGGATTCATCATGCAGAAGCTGGAAGGCGATGGAATGGCGTTCGTCCATGCGGGAGGGACGATTCACCAAAAGGTACTGGGACCGGGAGAAACCTTGAAAATAGACACCGGGTGCTTAGTGGCCATGACCCATGATGTGGATTACGACATTGAGTTTGTCCGCGGCGTGAAAACAGCATTGTTCGGAGGAGAAGGGCTCTTCTTTGCCACATTAAAGGGACCAGGGACTGTTTGGGTACAGTCACTGCCATTCAGCAGGCTGGCCAGCCGCGTATTTGCAGCCATGCCTGCAGGCGGAGGATCGAAGGATGAAGGCGGTATCGGCGGACTGTTTAATATGTTTAGCGACAGATAATGAGAAGAGCCTGGGACAAAACCCAGTAAATAGAAAAAGAGTGGCATCCACCAACACAAGTTGGTAACCATGCCACTCTTTGTTTTAGGTTGGGTTTATTTAATTCCTATTTTCGTGGATTGACTCTGAGGATAGTTCCGCAGGGATCCGAAATCCAGTAACCCTCTGAGTTCTCGTGTACCTCCACTTCGTCTCTTCTATTAATGTGATTCTCTTGTAAATACTCTGCTGCTATCTTCACATTGTCTGTCTGAATCTCCAGCCATACATCTTGTTGAGAATAATTATCCATACAATCCAACCAGAGTGTGGCATCGCCAAACTGAAAAGCATGTGACTCAGACATGAAGCCCAAATATGGCAACTTTATAACTTCCTTATAAAAGTGCACCGTCTCGCTGTATTTGAATTTAGGAATCTTTAGAGCAATGTTATTTCCACCTTTGAATTCTCCTCTTGCCATTTCCAAACATTTATTTTTATCTTTACTATACCAGCTGTTACTGTTTTCCGTTTCTTCCAGATTGCTATTTTTTTGCCGATCTTCAACAATCTGGCCCAATTTTTGGAAGAACATTAGGTAATATTGGGTTATTTCACCATAAAAAACCTTTAGAAAAATATATCCAAAGGAGGAAAACTTCTCAAGTTATTGGAATATCCTTTGTATATCAACGATTCAAATAACCTATAAAAATGGTTCCAACCATCAAAAGTCCGATGGTTGGAACCATTTTTATTATTTTGGGCTAGTTATGTCCCAGCCCCTTATTCGTTGGGGCTTAATCCTTTGACCAAAAACTGGATCGTTCTTTCCATTTCCTTTTCATCATCCCACTGATCAGGGGGCAAGATGAAAAATCGGGCCATCAGATGTCCAAAAATGGTTGAAAGAAATAGGCGGAAGACGCTTTCAGGCGGCATATCAATGATATCTCCTTTCTCCTGGTAATGCCGGACAACCTTTTCCATACGAGTGTATATTTTAGCCGCGATATGCTCCTTGAATTGTCCCTGAAGTTCCTGATGAAAAGGCAGCTCCTGCACAAGAATCCTGAATAACTGTATATTTTTTTCTAAAAAAACTTCTCGGTTTTTAATCATTGCTCTCAAAAAATCTTCCAGAGAATCATAATTTTTATCCAACACCCGGTTGATATCCTTTATGACAAATGGAGCAATCATCTTGGCCATCATCGGCGCCACAATGGACAATAGCAGTTCTTTCTTCGTTCTATAGTGCCGAAAAATGGTTCCTTCAGCGACACCTGCCTTTTTTGCTATTTCACTCGTTGATGTGGCGGCATATCCTTTTTCCGCAAAAATTTCAACAGCTGCGGTAATAATTTTTTTCTGTTTAGGTGTGAATTCTTCCTCATCCAAAGATAATTCATCCCAAATCTGGTTTTGCTCAAACATATTAGATTCCTCTCTATAATTTCCGATATTTTCTAAGGGCAGCAATATTCAAGATCATGAATAATAGTGCGAAGCCCAGCAGTACAGCCAGATTCAGAGCAATTTCGCCCAGTCCATTTCCTCTGACCATGACATCCCTTAAAGCATCTGCTGCATAATAAAGTGGTGTAAGCGGGCCTACCCAGCTTAACCAATCCGAAATGGTTTCCAGATTGAACAGACCTGAAAAAAATATTTGCGGAACGACAATAATCGGAATGAATTGAATCATCTGCAGTTCATTGTTTGCAAACGAAGAGAGTAAAATTCCGAGAGTCAAAGCCGTCAATGACAGCAGCAATATGATCAAAAGCACGTTCCAAAACGAGCCTTCCATCAACATACCCAACGCGTAAATACTGTAGGCAGCAATAATTGTTGCCTGCACAAGTGTAAAAAGACCAAAGCCGACCACATACCCCAGGACAATTTCCCATTTTCTGAGCGGTGTTGATAACAGGCGCTCCAATGTCCCTGTCGTCCTTTCTCTTATAAAAGATACCCCTGCAATGAGGAACACGAAGAAAAAAACAAAAAAGCCGAGAAGGACAGGCCCGAAATAATCAAACTGACTCATGCCAGCAGATCCGTGTAGATAATGGATATTCATATCTGCCGATCCGTTTTGTTCTTGGAGTGGCTTGAACGCCCTTTGTATCCATTTCATCGCCGCCCCATTAATGAGCGGGTCACTACCTTCAAGATAAACCAACGGCCGCATCTGATCAAATAGAAGATAGCCGTCCAATTCACCGGAAGATAACAATTCCTTGGCTTGCTTCTCTCCTTTTAATTGGGTTATATGAGCACCCTTAAGATTCATTTTATCCTCAATCTGTTCCGGAACATTCACTAGCCCAATTTTTGGTGTATAGTCATCCCCGTTAAAAACAAGATGAAGCATCGTCAAAACAAGAATAGGCGCAAAGACTAAAAGACCGATGGTTCTTTTATCCCTGCCGATTTGCTGCAGGATCCTTTTCACCAGTGCCATAACTCTCATCAGGATGCACCTCCATATATGAGGAACGCCTCTTCTATCGAGCTTGAACTCGTATCTTGCTTCAATTGCTCCGGAGTTCCTACGGCGATAAGTTGACCTTCACGAATCAGGCCCAAACGATCACATTTTTCCGCTTCGTCCATGACATGAGTTGTTACAATCAGCGTCTTTCCTTCCTCTTTTAAAAGATGGAAAGCTTCCCAAACATTTTTTCTCAAAACTGGATCAATGCCGACCGTCGGTTCATCCAATATTAACAATTCAGGCTGATGCAACAAGGCAATGGCCAAGGACAGCCTTCTTTTCATACCGCCCGAATAATTGGAAACCTGCTTTCCAAGATGGCCGGTTAATTGGACAAGCTCCATCACCTCCATGATTCTTTGCTTTCGATCTTTTTTCTTCAGGCCATATAAGGCTGCAAAAAATTCAAGATTTTCCTGGGCTCTCAAATCCATATATAGCGCATCCGATTGAGCCATATATCCCAGCTTTTCAATCAAATGCAAGGAAGGCATCCTTTCATGAAAAACTTCAATTTCACCGGATGTGGGCACTTCCAGACCAGCGATTTCCTTAACTAAAGTCGTTTTCCCTGCCCCTGAAGGTCCAAGCAGGCCAAAAATTTCCCCTTGTTGAATCTCGAGATCAATGTTTTTCAGAATTTCCATCGTTCCAAACTTTTTAGAGACACTGCGGATTGAAACACAGGAATCTTTCAAATTTTTCACTCCTTCTCTTGGTGAGTGATTACTCACTTTTTATTATAAACGAATTTTACTAAAATTAGAAGTGTTAATATCGGATTCCGGCCCTTTGAGGTATTTTCACATAAGAAGTATTAAGGTATAATGATGGGAGAAGCTCTATAAGATAGAATGATCGTCTCGGCGCTGGGAACACCGAAACGATCCTACAATAGCAGGTCCCGCCGGGGATCAGCACAGTGTGTACTAAAGCCGCCTGGAGGGTCATCTCAAAGGCGGCTTTAGTCTTTTTTAAATGACAGAATGGCCACAATCAAAACAGCAAAACCAATCATAGACGTGATAGATTCGTATACTGTCATGGCACCACCTCCCCCGCGAGAAGTGTGCACGGACCGCCCTTGAGAAACCTGTTCTATTGTTCTTATATTATACCATTTTTTCAACAAATGCGAACATATGTTTTTATTTTGTTACTTTAGAACGAGGAGGCGAATAAGTTGGCTCATGCTCTTGTCATTGGTGGAACGGGAATGCTGTCAGATACCGTTCACTGGCTTGCCCAACAACATTACCGAGTATCTGTGATAGCAAGAAACCGTAGGCGGATGGAAAAATTGATCGGCCAATCAAAAAAACCTTCTGCCATTATCCCTGTGCTCGTCGATTACTGTAATGAAATAGATCTTCGCAATGAGATCAAGAGGATTATTCACGAAAATGGGGAGATCAAATTGGTTGTGGCCTGGGTCCATTCTATAGGAAAAAATGCTTTGCCCGTTATCGCAGAGGTCATTTCAAAAAACAGCAAAAACAAGTGGAAGCTCTTTCATATACTGGGCAGCAGTACGGATCTGAAAAAGGCAGTCCAAGAGGTAGACATACCGTCCGGATGTGATTATCGCCAAGTTCAGCTAGGATTTGTCATTGAACATGGCCATTCTCGGTGGCTGACCCATAAAGAAATATCACACGGCATCATCGACTGCATTCAAAAAGATGCCCCGCTTCATGTTGTTGGCACTGTTGAACCATGGGAATTGCATCCATGAAAAGAAGTCTGCTGGCCGCAGACTTCTTTGCTCATATCGTATAGTTCAGCCAATCAGCGCGTTTTCCACCCATTTTTTCATAAAAGCGCTGTGCGCGGTAGTTGTCAGGGGCGGTCACCCAAGACATATGGAAATAACCATTCTCCTTGGTATAGTCCTCGCAGGCTTTAAACAGTGCCTGTGCAACGCCTGCTCCCCTCTCCTCTTCAACAACATACAAATCATTCATAACCGTTATTTTATCCGCCCTTGTTGTACTGTATGTGAAGTACAGAGTCGCAAAACCTGCCAGCTTTCCACCTTTTTCGGCTACGAATTGGATCCCTTCCTCTTTTTCAAGCAGTAGTTCAATGATATAGTGCATTTTTTCAACTTCCGGCCTTGGCCTTTGGTAAAAATCCACAACATACTCATACATAAGCATTGTTAACTCATCTCTATCTTTCTTCTCAGCTGCCCTTACATTGATTGACATAGATCATTCCCCCATTCCAATGTATTACATAAAAGGTTATAGTAAATTTGTACACTAAGAAAGATACAGTTAATTAAAATTCAACCAGTACAGATACGAGGTGATTTCATGGAAATATGTCCACAATTGGAAAATCAATCAAGCGAACCGTTGTACTTACAGCTCTATCAATACTTCAAGGACAACATCCAAACTGGTGGTATTTCGTCTTATAAACGACTGCCATCTATCCGTGAACTGGCCAATGATTTACACGTGAGTAGAACAACTGTCCAGATGGCCTATCAGCAGCTTCTTGCAGAAGGTTATATTGAAAGCAAAGAACGCAGCGGATATTTTGTTGTTGACATAGATAGGGACCCTTTTGGGGATCTCCCTCAAATACCTCAAACGAATCCTGAGAATAAGCTCCCAGTCCAGAAAAAGAATCTTTTTAATTTTTATATGTCTGGTATAGACGTGGATCATTTCCCTTTTCAAAAATGGAAAACATGCATTAATCATAGCCTGAGTACGGAGTTTCTATCATATGGCGACAGGCAAGGAGAGCCTGGCCTTCGTTTGGAGATCAGCCATTACCTTCGGCAAGCACGTGCGGTAAACTGCACAAAAGAACAAATTGTCATTGGTGCTGGGACACAAACCATCATGAGACTTTTGTGCGAATTGATTGTGTTTAATGAAAAGAAAATTGCCATGGAGGAGCCGGGGTATGAAGGAGTGCGCCACGTTTTCCATAGGCATGGGTTTGAGGTTGTACCTATCAAACTGGAAAAAGACGGGATCGATCTGGATGAATTGGCGAAGAGTGGTGCAAAAGTCGTTTATATAACTCCATCCCACCAATATCCGTTAGGAATGGTCATGCCGATTTCAAAGCGGATGAAACTTTTACAATGGGCGGAAGAGAATAACGGCTGGATTATTGAAGACGACTATGACGGAGAATTCCGCTATCACGGAAAACCCATTCCTTCTCTGCAGGGATTGGATGCCCACGGACATGTTGTGTATACCGGCACTTTTTCAAAATCACTCATGCCAGCCATCCGAATGAGTTATACCGTTCTTCCAAAGCGGCTTTTGGACATCTATCAAGAAAATATGTCTATGTATGATCAAACCGTTTCACGGCTTCATCAGAAATCATTGCAGGCGTTCATGGAAAGCGGTGAATGGGAGCGACACATAAGGAGAATGAGAAAAATTTATCAGAGGAAGCATGACCTTCTTTTACAAACCATTAAAAATGTTATGAATGCGCATGTGGAAATCACCGGCCAAAACGCAGGCTTACATATCGCAATTCAAGTAAACAGCAAAAAAAATGCAGATGAACTTGTGCAAATTGCAGAGCAATCAGGGATAAAAGTATATAGTACAACAGCCAATTGGATATCCGGACAGGAAAAAGGAAAACCACTTATATTACTGGGATTCGGAGGCTTATCAGAAAAACAGATCGTTGACGGGATTGCACTCCTTCACCAAGCCTGGCTGCCATTTTATAAAAAACCTATTGACCCTCACGCAACGTGATCCTTTATATTGTGATTGAAGGGAGGCAAGATCAATGAAAGTGAAAGAAGTGGCAAAGCTGACAGGGATCAGCGTCCGGACGTTACACCATTATGATGAGATCGGTTTGCTCTCGCCCGAGCGACAATATGAATCAGGTTATCGCGAATATACAGACGAAAATTTGGAAACCCTTCAGCAAATCCTGTTTTTCAGAGAGCTCGGCTTCCCTTTAAAAAAAATAAAAGACGTGTTGAACAGCCCGGCATTCGATCGGCGGGAGGCATTGCTTATGCAGAAAAAGATGCTGTTGGAAAAGCGGTCCCGGCTTGATCAAATGATCCGCTTGGTCGAAAAATCGATTCAACACGCCGAAGGAGAGATTAAAATGACGAATGAAGAGAAGTTCGAAGGCTTTGATTTCAGCCATAACCCATATGAAAAAGAGGCACGAGAACGTTGGGGAAACAAGGCAGTCGACCGATCCAATGCGAAGCTTGCAGGTATGTCGGAAGAGGAGCAAGAGGCGATGACTAAAAAGATGAACGACATATATAAACAGTTAGCTGGACTCCGCCAAGAATTACCAGCTTCTGAGAAAGCCCAGTCTGCCATTAAAGAATGGTATGACTTCTTAAATAACAACTTTGGAAACTACTCGCTTGAGGCTTTTAAAGGCTTGGGACAGATGTATGTTGCTGATGAGCGCTTCACGAAAAATATTGACCAATTCGGTGAAGGCTTGGCACAATTTATGTGTGATGCGATGGCTGTATTCGCTGATAAAAATAAATAAAGCAGAAAGTGATTGGGCCCTGCAAATCTGGACCCAATCACTTTCTCTTAATTATATTTATGAAATGAAGCTGGGGAGATGTCTGTTTAAGATAAATTCGACTCTTTTTCGGTGTGATACTGTCCGGGGTTTTGAAAATATGATCAGCTCTTTGGAAATGTAACCACTTTTCAAAAGCTAACAACTTCTTAAAAAACATTATATTCCTTTCTGAATGACAACCCGCTTCGATTTCCAAACCGCCATCCACACGGCTTCTGCTTGAATATTTGTTAATCATCTTCCCCTATATAATGTATATATAAATCTTCGTTTTCCGATTTCAGCACCAGGTCTTTGGGCACCTTTAAATAAAGGTAGTTTATATCCTGGAATCCCCCGAAATCCATCGCGCCTTTGCGTTCTCCGGTAAACTGGGTAATGACAAATTCTTTTTCGAACACCGCAAATTCAAGGTTTTTTTCCTCCCATTTCCCCTTCAAATGCAATGTATCATTTTCCAGCTTCACATCACGGGATTGGTATTCATCCGTAAGGTCAAATCCTCCGATAACCGAACTTGCATAATAAGTACCCTCAATGAACCCATCATTATCGGGCTTCCTTTCTACGATCACTGTTCCATCAAACCAATCCTGATCTTTTATGCGAAGCTCTTTTCCACTGTATTTCCATTGCCATTCATTCAGGATAAATCGAGATTCAATTTCACTTGTACGCCCATCAAAAATGGCATCATCCATGCGGCTCATTTCGTTATCCAGCTGGTCATCAGAAGACAGATTGAAGCCAGGTTCCTTTTTACTGACTGGCAAAGCTTCAAAAACAAATACTGAAGCAATGAGCAAAAGTCCATATCCCATTAACAATATTTTAACGATACGTTTATTTTTTAAAACGCCTTGCTGCATGCTCATGCTGCCTTTAATCCCCCAGATCAGAAGGCCGGCAACCCCTACAATTACTATTAAAACCGTTAGAGCCATTATGTTCTGACCTCCATTCGGTTCGACAAGACCACTGATCCTGCGAAAAAAAGAGCTGATAAAACGAGGGCTTTAACAGCAAATAATAACAAAGACGATTCGGCAAAAATAAAATCAAAAATGGCTTTTGCCACCTCCACATTGCGGATACCCAAATAAACGACAATGCCGGTGAAAAGAACAGGCAGCAAAAAGATGAAAATTTTATTCACCTGAACAATCATCCCTGTTAAATAACCAAGAGATGCAAACAATATCATATATAAAATGGCCGCCACCACACTAATAAAAAATTCCCCCGGAGCTTCAAGAAAACTGTTGCCCAAGCCGTATTGAACATCGCCAAAAAAGAAGGCGATAATCCTAAGCATGAAACCAGCCAACACGGCCGCTGCCCCGCCGATGACGCTGGCTGTCAGTAAAAATAATATATTTGCCAAATTGCTGCTCAATCGATTGGCCACAAAGCTGAAATCGTCATATCTGACTGCTTTTGTTGTAATGAGTATTCCAGTAATGAATATCCAAATCATCGTAAAAACAACAACCATATCAGCAGAGTAATAGGAAATATTAATCGACATTCCGGTACTCGAACTCGTTCCGACTGAACTCACGCCCCCGAGCGAAAACAGAAAGCTGATCAGCTGAACACCGGCCATTGAGCTAAAAACGCCCAAAAAGGCTCTCAGTTTGAATTCATACTGTCTCTTTATTACGTCAGACAAACTCATTTCGGTTAAAGACATCGTCGATTCCCCCTTTTTGTCTGCTCGTCAAATAAACGCACACATCACTTGCCGATACCTGGGACACTTTTATTCCATCCACCTTCATTTGATAGATTTGATCTTCGGAATAGTCATTTTTTACAACGGTAAAAGTACGGCCGGGTCCTGCTTCCTTCTCATGGATGATTTCCTTATTTTCGCTCCATTTCGCAACGGCTGACATCTTTCCAGTAAGACCGACCGCCCACTCCTTCAGATCGGAAACAGACAAGTGCAAACGAACTTTCCCATTGTTAATCAAAAGGACATCTTCCAGCACATCCTCTATCTCGCTCAAATGATGGCTCGAAACAATGATGGTCCGCGGATGAGCGAGATAATCCTTTAGCAAAGCCCGGTAAAAATCTTTGCGGACTGCAGCATCCATCCCTGTCGTGGGCTCATCGAAAATGGTCAAAGCACATCGGGACGCCAGCCCCAAAATCATATTGAATGTACTCTTCATCCCTTTTGATAAATGTCCATGGTGAAAATTGGGATTGAAAGAAAAGTAATCGAATAGGCCTTTTGCCAGTTTCTCATCCCACTTTTCATAAAAACGCCCTGCTTCTTCCAATATTTCTTTTAAAGTAAGAGCAGGCGGCAGCCCCATCTGATCATCTATGAAAATACTGTTGGCTGAGACCCTCAGACTATTAAAAGGATCTTCGGAAAAAACTTTGATCGTTCCGGAAGTTGGATGAATCAAGCCGGAAATCAACTTTAACAACGTCGTCTTGCCAGCCCCGTTCCTGCCGACAAGTCCGGTTACTTTATTTTCATTGATTGTCAATGACAGTTGATCCAACACCTGGTGTCGTCCATATTTTTTCGTCAGATCCGTACATTCGATAATATTCACTCTCTGCCCCTCCCCTTGTTCACTTCTTTAAGCATTTTAATGAGATCATTCTCCGAAACATTCAATCTTTCAGCTTCAAGGACAAGCTCCTGAATCAATCGTTTTAACGTTTCATTTCTTCGTTTGCTTATAACTTTTTCTTTCGCTCCTTCTGCAACGAACATACCGAGTCCCCGCCTTTTATATAAAATACCTTCGTCCACCAATACATTCAGCCCTTTTGCGGCAGTTGCCGGATTAATATTAAACATATCTGCCAGCTGATATTGGGAATACACTTTGTCATTCACTTTAAAACGGCCGCCTATGATCTCGTTCTCCAGCGATTCCGAAATCTGAAGATAAATCGGCTTCGTATCATTTGGATCAATCAACATACACATCCTCCTCTCTGGATGGGTGCATTACTGTTGTAATGTAGTATATGATACCATATTAAAAATAGCAATAAGAAAACCGATGATGTTTGAATAAGTCAACGGTTTGAATTCATTGCCCAATTTTCCGATAATATAGACATCTACGTATAAATCTCTTAATATATTGGTAATACCATGCCCTAAAGCGGACATTCTTTGCGGGAAGGGAAGCTTTTAACGTAGGAAGACTTACAGCGGATGGAAAAATAGTAATTCACAAGGAGATGTTATTACGCATGAACTTCTAAAAGTTTGCTTTCCCAGGTTGAAAAATTGAGGGTGAGGCTCAGTTGATCGGGATTTACAGTGACATGTGAAGCACCTTTCGCAAAACCGATCCACAGTTTTATGACTGGCGCCCCTATGCTAGGTGTTAAGCTGAAGAAATGACAAAGGAAGAGGATGGTCAAACATGGAGAAAAAATTGTACCGCGACTTTTTCCTGTTTTTCGATATTACTGTCATGCTTATCATATTAGCTGCCTTGAGTATTTTTGTATGTTTAAAGGGCGATAGGTGGATTCTGGCCATCTACTTTTTGCTAGGATTTGTTGCGTATATGTTTACGGAATATGCAACCCATCGATTCCTGTTTCATCTGAAAACACCAAAAAACCGGCTATTTTTAAAGTTTCTAAAACGCATCCATTACGATCATCATAAAGACCCGAATGATTTAAAACTTCTTTTTCTGCCACTTTGGTACACCATTCCAAATCTTTCTATTGCAGGCGGGATCTTTTATCTGATCGAACAAACCTTCATAGGGACGTTTTCCTTCCTCATGGGAATCATTGTCATGCTGCTTATTTACGAGTGGAAGCATTACGTTGCACACCGTCCCATTAAACCGATCACTAAGTTCGGAGTATGGGTGAAAAAACTTCACTTGCTGCACCACTTCAAAAATGAGAATTATTGGTACGGCGTCTCAACACCTTTTGCAGATATGTTATTTGGTACGCTAAAGGATGAAAAGAGAGTGGACACAAGTAAAACCGTCAAGGATTTAGAAAAGAGAGGGATATCTTCATAACGGATCATTCATCAAACGTTTGATTAATCCAGTGCTCTTTTCTTTCACTATCAAAATAGTAGGGAGGGACTTTCCCTTTCTCACCTTGAGATAGTAATGTATGTCTCTCAACCACATAAGATACCGACCGTACACCCTTTTCTCCATTACCTTCCTATGTCTCGGTAAAAACAACCAAATATTTCTCTTTTTCTAATTCAGATGCCTCAGTCGCCATGATTACACGATAATCATTAATGGTGCCTTCCACTTTTCCAATTTTATCCGGAAATGTGCCCAAAACCCTTCCCTCATCTGAAGCGGCTATTTTTACTGCCTCTTCCTTTGTAAAAGGCGGTATTTTAGGTGAAGTGTATTCGAGAGTAATCCAAGCTATTAAGGAGAACAGGATAGGAATCGAAGTAAACAAATAAACTTTCTTTCGCTTGGGACCCTTGTATAGTAACAATAAGCGGTCGATGAGAGCATACAGCAAAGCAGCCGCCATTCCTATAATGGCAAATCCAGCCTGTTGAAACAATAAACCACTAGCTGAGCCGAATACAACATGTAATAGAATATACAACCATTGGTTCCCTTTAAACCAATTCTTTTGCGCATGCTCCAATGCAAGAGAAACCAAATTTCCATAAACCAAAATAACGGGTCCACTAAAAGTGAAAACCACGTACGACCACCCTATGAATTGATTCCCTTTATGGTAAGGCCCATCCACGCCTAAGAAAATGGCTCCCATGACAAAAGAGAAAAACAAAGCAGTAAAGACTGTGGTCCATAATTTTCGTTTTACTATTTCGGTAAAATCACTTTCTGTCTTCATGCTATCGCTCCTCTGATAAATTGGAGTTGCCACTTATTAATCAAACATTTGATTAGTGGGAGCACTGCTACATTTAATCAGCCTTGATTGGGCAGCCGCTTCAACACACCAAATTTCAATCCAAACGGTTGATTAATATTCCCTCATCATCATATTCTTCGATCACACCATGTCGTACTCCTGCTTAATCGGGAAAAACATCTGGAGCAGTTCTTTACTGTAACGCGTTAATTGAGTGGGGGTCAGACCCCCTTATGATCACCTCTTAAAAAAACCGCCCTGACGGACGGTTTAAGCCTGGTTGGCCAAAGGGGCATTTTGTTTACCCTGCAATTCTAAAATGATTTCACGTTTATATTCTATGAATTCTATCGTTAACTGCATATCCCATTCACGGGGCCGCGGCAGTTCAACTTGGATTTCTTTCGCAATTTTTCCGGGCCGGGCTGACATGACATAGATCCGGTCCGACAGATATACCGCCTCATCCACATCGTGGGTGACGAATAATACACTGCACTTTTCTTCCTCCCATACACTTAGAAGCAGGTCCTGCATTTCTTTTCTTGTCTGGGCATCCAGCGCACCGAACGGCTCATCCATGAGCAGCAAACTTGGCTTGTAAACGAGCGCCCTCGCAATAGCCACCCGTTGCTGCATCCCCCCTGACATTTGGGATGGATAATGGTTTTCAAATCCATCAAGGCCGACTAGCTTTAGAAAATGCAAGGCCATTTCTTTCTTTTGGGCCTTGTTTAGTGTGGTGTCTTTTTTCAATGCAAAAGCTACATTTTCCCACGCGTGAAGCCAAGGAAGCAGGCTGTATTGCTGAAAAACAACCCCGCGGTCCCTTCCCGCTCCTGTTATTTGTTTGCCGTCCAATTGGAGATCGCCTTCCGTATAAGTGTCCAATCCGGCCACAAGTCTTAAAAAGGTAGATTTCCCACATCCAGACGGCCCCAGTAAGGAAACAAACTCACCTGTTTTGATATGCAGGTTAACATCTTGGAGGGCTACCACTTCTTTTTTATTGCTTATAAAAATTTTATTGATATCCTTGGCTGCTAAACGAACTTCTTCCACGATATCCCCTCCATCATTCTTTTACCTTGGCTGATTCCTTCCACGGGAATAAACGGTGATATAACAACTTGAATAGCATATCTGTAATCAGACCGAGAAGCCCGATCACAAGGATTCCGAGAATGATCCTATCCGTTGCAAGGTAACGCTGCGCCTGCATAATCCGGAATCCGAGCCCTTCAGAAGCGGCGACGAGTTCAGCCACAACGAGATAGGTCCATGCCCATCCCCATGTCGTCCGGAACGTATCCATGATACCCGGAAAAGCCGCCCTGAACACGATATCTTTGACAATCTCAAACTTTTTCAAGCCGATTGTCATTCCGACTTCAACAAGTGAACGATTGACGGTTTTACAATTGTCGGCAACCATGATTACTTCCTGGAAAAATACTCCCAGAAACAGGATGAAGAATTTTTGTATATCTGTTGTGCCGAACCATAAAATGGACAGTGGAATAAAAGCGACCGCCGGCATATAGCGGACCAGGCCGACTATCGGCTCCCAGACGGACTGCCACGCCCTTGAAGTCCCCATCATAATTCCGATCGGCAGAGCGAACAAGGTAGAAATAAAAAAGCCCATAAAGATCCGGTAAAAACTGACGCCGATGTCTTTAAAAAAGATGCCTTCTTCAATCTCTTCCATTGCTGCGCGAATCACGTCACTCGGTGATGGTAGAAAGAGAGGATCTACGTAGCCCCCGTACGTTACAATGCTCCATATTGCAAAAATGAAAAATACACTGATTGTTGAAATGATTGAATATCGTTTCATCTTTACCAACTATTCCATATCAAATATTTCGTCTAGATTGATTTCTTTCTTCATACTTCCACTTTCCAACATAAGCGTTTGAATGTTTTCCGCTGCTTTTTTCAACTCACCGGAGCTGACTTTATCTGCTTGCTCTTCACTGTTGTAAAATTTCAATCCGCTCAAAATGGATGGCAATTCATCAGCGGTGATACCGCTCCCTTTACCTACGATTTCGTTTCCTTCTTCTTCATTGTCTCTCCAATATTGAAGGGCCTCGTCCCAAACCGCACGGAGCTTTTCTTTCGCTTCAGGGTTATCTTCAAAGAACTTCGTTTTAGCTACTACAATATCACTGATCAAACCGGGTGAGTCATCCCCTGTATATAAAAGATGCACTCCCTCATCCTTCTTCTTGTCCAACACTTCTTTAATGTATGGAGCATAAGTAACAGCTGTTTTTACATCGCCGGAAATTATAGAAAGGCCTGCCTGCGGCGCCGGCATAAATACTGTTTCAACGTCATCCAGCGTCATGCCCTCTTCGCTTAAAGCCTGCTGGAGAAGAAGTTCCGATGTCGCTCCCTCTTCAAAAGCGATCTTTTGCCCTTTGAGGTCTTTTACTGACTTAATGTCTTTTGCAGCTAAAATAGCATCTGCATCATGAGATTCATCCATAAAAATGATCGCTTTCATGTCCAAATCCTGGTTGGCTTTCATCCGGATGGTTGTATGAGTTGCAAGATTCGCCACATCCACTTTATCAGATGCAAAAGCAGCGTTCATATCGGAATCCTGCTCGAAAGAAACGGTCTCTATTTTGATGCCGTGTTTCTCATCGATCCCTTTTTCTTCCGCAATCCAGAAAGGTCCATTGCCAACCCATGGCTGAACAGCCACTTTGATCGTTTGTGTATCTTCTTTATTTCCGTCGCCTTTTTCCTTTGCTCCATTGGAGCTATTAGAGCATCCAGCAGCAATAAGCATGAAAATCGCCATGCTGATGGCCAAAATTTTAAACTTCATTTTGACTTCCCCCTCGTTTTCAAAATACTTTTTTACTCTACCATACTAAAGCATACGGGTGTCAACAGGCCATTAAAAAAGCATAAAGCGCTAATTTAAGCCGCCACTGGTGGCCTGCCAAAGCATCACGTCGCCAGCCTCTTTGGCAGAAAATGCCCTGTCGCATCACATACACTAGAACGTCCTGTCTGTCGGCTTGCTCCATGCAGCGACGACCTGTTGCAGCGTACTAGCAAGAAAAAAACAGTCCGCCGGATATGCTCCAAACGCACTAGCTCTATTTTAAAACAATTGTGAGTATAAAGAAATAGTTTTTACCTGGCAAAATAGAGTCAATTGTGGAACTTTTATGAACGACAGAAAAAAATGATTAATCCTTCGCAAGTAGAACGTAGATGCGAAAAAGGCCTGTCCCAAGTAATTTCAATCATAAGCATTTCATGATCTGTACAGTGTACAACGTATTTTTCTGAAACGGAATGTTCTTTTTCACCAGTGGTAAAATTTCCCTTAGACTACGTACATATTTGCATTGAGATGAGGATGCGGTGAATCGATTGGCCCGGTAGAAAATTCAGCACGAAGGCAGTAGTCTTTAATAGAGACAGCCTGATAAAGCGGACCTCATTAAACTTCTGAAATTCTGGGCTTTTTGTAACATGGGAATCTTGTGTGATTCGGGAAATCATTATATCAGAGAAATTTTGCTATACTGAGAGCAAGGTTGACTACTAGGAACAGGAGCGGTGACTCAGGGAATCAAATTCCGGTAAAAGGTTCATGCACTAGAACAAGATAAGTGCGCATAGTTTTCGTGGAAAGGTAGTTCGATTCAGTTAAACAGTCGGGTTGAACAAGGCAACTCTGACAGACAAGTGATGGGTTCCCCTTTACTATATAAAAATTTTATTATATATATGGGTGGTGGTTTGGATGGATGATTTTACAGAAAAAGTAATAGATGTCATATTGCAAATTCCTTCTGGACGAGTTGCCTCTTATGGGCAAATCGCCACGATTGCCGGTAATCATAGAGGCGCCAGGCAAGTCGGAAGACTTCTGTATTCCATGAGTGCCAAATATAAGTTGCCGTGGCACCGGATAGTTAATGCGAAGGGAGAGATTGTCGTGTTTAAAGCGGACAGGCAGAGGCAGCTCCTTGAGCTGGAAGGAGTAGAAGTAGATGGACGAGGACGGGTTGATATGAATAAGTTCCGCTGGGAGGGGCCTGCCGGTGAGGGGATGGACTGGATACTGGGATAAACTTTCTATGGAATGCGCTTACAAATTATGCTAGGATACTTGTAAACTAATTTGGAGGTGGAATATATCGTTATCAAGTATAGAGGAAGGTCACTTCCTTTAGAAGGTGTACAGGCTTCTATCAAACGGCTGCACCCGAGACATGCAGCAATTCCTATTTTAACTGCAAAAGAATTTTCCCTCGAAGCTGGCATTTCTGGTGAAATAAAGCTGACTGAAACACTTCACAAACACTCATCTCCATTTGAACACAGAGTGATTCATGACCTTTCCTTAGTATCGACTGCTCCTTTTCAAATAGACTCTCTGTTTCTAACCCCATTTTATGCTCTTGTTCTTGAAGTAAAAAATATTGGAGGACGATTGGAATTTAGGGACAACCCTTCCCAATTGATCCGTACCCGGGAGACTGGAGAAGTTGATGGATTTGAAAGCCCGGCAGCCCAAGTAGAACGCAATGGGAACTGCTTGAAGGCTGGCTTAAGTCAAATGGTATCGATATTCCCGTTTTCCGAGCTGTCGTATTAGCGTATCCAAAGCAGATTCTGGATCGGGCCCCAGCAAAGACCCCAGTGTTATTCCCCAATCATGTTCCTCTCTATATTATGGATTTGCCCCGTAAAGAAACGTTACTCGATCAGAAAACATTCAATTGGCTAGCTGGAGAATTTCTAGATCGTCACATCAATTATGTTCCAAGGCCTGTCTGTGAAACTTACAATATTCCAAGAAAGGACATTCGAACCGGGGTCATCTGCCTCCATTGCGGGGCAATCGGGATGGTTAAAATCAAAAGGAGCTGGCTCTGTCGTTCATGCGGATGCCTTGATCATAGAGCACATGAACGCGGGGTTAGGGAGTGGTTTCTTATAATGGGGCGCGAAATGACAAATAAGGATTGCAGAGAGTTTCTTGGAGTTGATATGAATATTGCTTCTAGAATATTAAATTCTATGGATTTAAACAGAACCGGTTCCTGCCGCTATCGTAGATATACCTTAGATTTTCATTAAAAAGACTTATACGAGAGGTGGAGCTGCTATAAGTGAGTGGCACCTTCTATATGAGAGGTGGAGCGGTTATAAGTGAGTGGTAGCTGTTATACGAGAGGTGGAGCTGTTACAAGTGAGTGGCACCTTTCATAAGAGAGTTGGAACTGTTATAAGTGAGTAGCACCTTCTATACGAGAGTTGGAGCTGCTATAAAAGAGTGGCAGCTGTTATACGAGAGTTGGAGCTGTTATAAGTGAGTGGCACCTTCTATACGTGAGTTGGAACTGTTATACGAGAGTGACACTTCTATAAGAGAGTGGTAGCTTTTATAAAAGGAGTTGCAGCTTCCATAAGAGAACCGCAACTTTATAAGTGAGTTGGAGCGCGCCAGTCATCCCCACAGGGAATCGACGCGCTCCTACCCATTTCGGTTAAGCGTCATCCACAATGATATAGGTGGCATGGACAGGTCCGTGCACACCGACAACGAGACTCATTTCGATGTCGGCGGAGTTGCTCGGTCCGGAAATGAAGTTGACACAGGATGCAACGTCCTCTCCGTCCGCAATCCGTCTGTCGATTTCAGCAGCGGCCTGGGTGATCCTAGGAACGATGGTGCTTTTCGGAATGACTGCAATGTAGTCCCTCGGCAGCAGGCTCACGGAACGGCCTTTACCTTTTCCTGAGAAAAGGACGACTGTTGCGGATTCAGCCAGTGTTATATCGCTGAAGGTAATACCGACATCGGCCCGTTCAGCTGCGGCTATGGCCGCTTCCCGATCTTGCGAATCCCACTCATAAACATCATAATCTTCCTGTTCCCATATTTTGTCCAGTCCGAACTCTACAAATCTGGGATCCTTCCATTTTACAATTGATTGGCACTTATTCCGTTCAAGAGCTTCGTTTAAGGCTGATCCCAACCTCTCCTTATCTGTTTCGATCACTTCGGTGTGAACGAGCAGACACTGATTCTTTAAGACTTCAACCAGTCCATCACCCGATAGGCCGGAAAGAACTTCCCATTGCGGCTTGGAACCCCAATCGGGGCAGACAGGTTTTTCTTTTACACGTTCCCGGCCAAAATTTTTCGCCAAGCGTTTGAGGAAGCTGTCACGGTTGAATATTTCTCCCTGTGGTTGTGAAGAGCTACCATGCTGAAGTTTTTCAGAAGCGGATCCGTCCACCTGCGACAAAGAGTTATGAATACTCATTTCCCCGCCCCCTTTTTCCGTTCCTTATACAGGTCCCGGAATCTTTTTTTCCCGACGGAAGGAAGGTCGCGCGACTGTGTCCAGCCCCTGATCGGTTTCGGTCCGCCCTTCGACATGCCGGTAATCATTCCGCGTACAACTGTTGCAGATTTTGTACTAATCCTATAAAGCCGGCTGGATGATGTGACTGTACGAAACGTTTTCATCGCCATCTTTTCTCCAGCAGGGGCAAGACCTTCATCCTGGACGATTCGTTGGCGATGTTTATACAACAATTCGTGCAGCGGAATGCGCACCGGGCAGACTTCCGTGCATGCCGCACACAATGAGGATGCATATGGAAGCTCCTTGTATTCCTCATATCCGCCTAAAAGCGGCGTGAGGACAGCGCCAATCGGCCCCTGATAAATCGATCCGTATGCATGACCGCCGATATGGCGGTATACCGGACATACATTGACGCAAGCCGCACAGCGGATGCAGTGCAATGCCGATTGGAACTCCGTTCCAAGGATACTGGACCTGCCGTTATCGACGATCACCAAATGGAATTCCTCTGGTCCATCTGCTTCACCTTCCATCTTTGGACCACTCAAGGCCGTTACATACGTTGAAAGTTTTTGTCCAACTGCACTCCGGCATAGCAGAGAAACCATCACTTCGAAGTCAGCCCATGTCGGAACAAGCCGCTCCATTCCCATGACGGTAATTTGCGTCTTCGGCACCGTAGTCGAAAGCCGCGCATTCCCCTCGTTCGTCACAATTCCGACAGTACCTGAATTTGCGATTGCGAAGTTGCATCCGGTTATGCCGATATCAGCTGACAAAAATTCCTTCCGAAGCTGTTCGCGAGCAAACTGTGTCAGCTCCTCCGGCTTTTCGGTACCGGCGTACCCCCTTTTTTCTGTAAAAATATCCCTTACCTGTTCTTTCGTTTTATGGAGGGCGGGACCGATGAAGTGAGACGGATGGTCATTATCCAATTGAATGATATATTCGCCGAGGTCCGTTTCAACTACTTCACAGCCGGCCTTTTCTAAAATTGGATTCAAACCGATCTCCTCTGTGACCATCGACTTTGATTTTACAATTTTTTTTGCCTGCTTTTGGCGGACAACCTTTTCAATGTACTGATTGGCATCTTCTGCGGTTTCGGCGAAAAACACATGTCCGCCCCTCTTCGCCACATTTTCGCTTAACTCAGTCAAATAGTAATCAAGATTTTCTATCGTATGTGAGCGGATTTTTTCACCTAGATCCCGCCAGCGTTCCCAGTCGCCCAGCTCATCGACCGCCTTTAATCGGACGGATTGAAGCCGTTCTTGTGCAGGAGGAACTGCCCTCTGTACATCCGGATCCCGAAGCGCTTCATCTGTACGCGCATCAAATGCGGCACTGCCAATTTTAATTCCCATTTGCCTCTCCCCTTTCTTTAAAAGATATGAATCATTTTCCAGCTTTGACGGACAGGACGTCGCTGCTTGAGCCTGTCGCCCTGCAAGATAGCCCAACACCCAAAAAAATTGAAGGGAGACGGAAACTTTTTTCCGAATCTTGCCGGCCAATCTTTAAACTGACGCTTATGCTTTAGTCCTATTTAACATTTCAGCAAGATGCATCACTTTGATTGGTAGTTCTTCCCGCTTTATCCTTCCTCCAATATTCATCAAGCATCCGCAATCTCCGCCAATTAGGACATCTGCTCCAGTTTCCTTGATGTGCTCCACTTTTTCATCAACCATCGCTGACGAGATGTCACCCATTTTTACTGAAAATGTTCCGCCAAACCCGCAGCAGTCCTGGCTTCTTGGCAAAGGTTCAAGCTCCAGGCCCTCTACATTTTTTAATAGAGTCATAGGAGCGTCTTTCACACCGAGCAGACGGGTCATGTGGCATGACTTATGATAGGTTGCACGTCCCTCAAAAGAGGCTCCCACATCTTCCACCTTCAATACCTCTACAAGAAACTGGCTAAATTCGTATGTCTTATCAGCTAACTTCTTTGCTTTGTCCTCCCAATAAGAATCTCCTTTAAAAAATTCAGGATATTCTTTGAACATATAGGCACAGGATCCGGATGGTGTAACTACATATTCCGAATCAGCAAATGTCGTGATCATCTGCTTCATGGCCTCTTTGGCTTCTTCGAGATATCCAGTGCTGTATGCAGGCTGGCCACAGCAAGTCTGCCCTTCAGGAAAATCCACTTCACAGCCCGCCCGTTCCAGGACTTCAACGACATCCATCCCGACTTCCGGGTAAAAAACATCAGCCAAACATGTAATAAATAATGATACCTTCATCCTCTTCCCTCCAATCATCATATAGCATTATAAGTTCAAGCAAAATTCAAGGCGCACAGTACTAGATGACAAGAAAATTGAAAGGCAGTTCTCAACCACTACAGCGAAGCTGCTGACTTCAATTAATCGTGAGAGGTATAAACAGCTCTGCTATGAAATTTGCCGAATGCTTTAACATTCCATCCGAATAAACTTCCCTGCCATTCCCCCCCTTCCGACGATTTGCCTTGAGCTAGACCACACACCTACTTAAAGAAAAACCCTTTTTTGAAAAGATTATCACTTTACGCTCAACTATCCAACGGAAAAGCCCCGGAAAAAATCCCCGGGGCTTTTAAAAAATCTCGTCCAAGTTATTTCATCAATATCCCAAATAGGCGGCTTTGATCCGCTCGTCGCTAAGCAGTTCCTGCGCAGCACCGTTTGCCACCACACGTCCAGACTCCAAAACATACCCATAATCTGCTATTCGCAAAGCCTGGCGAGCGTTTTGCTCTACAAGAAGTACAGTTGTACCGGATTCGCTGATTTCTTTGATGATTTTAAAAATCTCTGCCACGATGAGCGGGGCTAGTCCCATGGATGGCTCATCCAGAAGAAGCAGCTTGGGTTTTGACATGATTGCTCGTGCAATTGCCAGCATCTGCTGCTGACCGCCGGACATTGTACCGCCAAGCTGAGACTTCCTTTCACGCAAAATGGGAAAACGCTCCATCACCATTTCCAAATCCTCCGCTACCCCGGAGTCCTTCCGATGGTAGGCGCCCATTTCAAGATTTTCAAAAACGGTCATATTCGCTAGAATCCCGCGGCCTTCGGGGACAAGTGCCAATCCCCTGCGTAAAAGCTGATCGGGACGAAGCTTGGTTACATCTTCACCTAAAAATTGAATGGAGCCTGTTCGGGGTTTTAATAACCCTGCTATGGTTTTCATTGTTGTCGTTTTTCCTGCTCCGTTTGCTCCCAAAATCGTTACGATGCTCCCCTGCTCCACTTCTAAACTGATTTCCTTTAAAGCTTGTATATTATCGTAGTAAGTACTGACATTTGTTACTTTAAGCAAGGTCATCCTCCTCTTTCCCGAGGTATGCCTCAATCACTTCCTGGTTGTTCTGGATTTCTTTAGGCAATCCTTCCGCAATTTTCTTTCCGAAGTTCAATACAACAATCCGGTCGCACGCACGCATGACCAGCGGCATGTCATGTTCGATTAATAAAATCGTAATACCAAGTTCTTTAATTTTTTGAATCAGATCGAACAACTCATTCGTTTCTCTTTCATTCATTCCTGCAGCAGGTTCGTCAAGGAGAAGGAGTGACGGATCACTTGCCAGCGCGCGGGCAATTTCAAGACGTCGCTGCTGTCCGTAAGCAAGGTTTTCCGCCAAAGTATCCACATGCTCGGCTAAATCAACTGTCTTCAATAATTGCCTCGCTTTTTCCCTCAATGCCACCTCTTCTTTTTTCTGGAATCCTGTCCGGAAAACACTCCTGAAAACGCCCGAATCCAGACGGCAATGATTGCCTACCATCACATTCTCCAAAGCAGTCATTTCAGGAAACAGCCGGATGTTTTGGAATGTGCGGCAGATTCCTTTTTTGGTAATTTGATGGGGCTTCAAATTTGTCAATTGATCCCCATGAAAAGATATTTGACCGCCAGAAGGAGGATACATGGCAGTAATCATGTTAAACATCGTCGTTTTCCCTGCTCCGTTCGGGCCGATCAAGCCCAACACTTCGCCTTTTTCGATGGAAAACGATACATCTGTCAATGCCTGGATACCACCGAAGTTTTTACTTATTTGATCGATCTCCAGTATCATGAAGCTTTCCTCCTTTGCCCCCGTCCCCTCTTTTTGAACCAATTGATCACTTTTGCATCAATAAGGCCCTGTGGACGATATGCCATCATGACAATCAAAAGTGCACCATATACCATAAAACGGTAATCGCTGATGAATCTAAGCACTTCCGGCATGGACGTCAAAAAGATCGAGCCAAAAATTGGCCCCCAGATAACTTCACTTCCTCCAAATACAGCAAAAATCAATATTTCCACCGCACGATGGTAAGCAAAGTCAGACGGGCTTATATAAGCGGTTACGTGTGCATAAAGGGCGCCGGCAAACCCTGCAATCAAGGCGCCTTGCCCAAATGCCAGGATTTTATAATACGTAATGTTTACACCCATTGCTTCAGCGGCTCTTTCATCCATCTTGATCGATGCATAGGCACGGCCGATCCTAGAATGTTCTTGTCTGATAAAAAAGGCGATGACCGCCACTACGATGATTAATAAAATGAGAAAGACTGCAAGACTGATAAATTGGTTATTTCTAAGTCCAAGCATGTCTGGTTTAAAACCAATGTCTTTACTAAAAGCAAGCACTTCCCGGCCCAGATGCGGAATGCCGGATATACCGACTGCTCCTTTAGTAAGAGATTCCCAATTGATAAGGAGTACCCGGATGACTTCACCAAAACCAAGAGTGGCAATCGCCAAATATACGCCCTCTAATCTTAGCGCCGGAAAGCCCACTATCACACCGATAATACATGCGAGTACCGCTCCTGCAACAATTCCGACAATCATCGGCATTTCATAGTTCAATGTCAGTATGGTTGTTGTATAGGCTCCTATACTCATGAATCCCGCATGCCCGAGTGAAAGCTGGCCGGTTGAAAGAGTCACGTACATACTGACGCCCAATAAAATATTAATTAATACAAAAGACCCAACTTGTAAGTAATATGGATTAATGAATTCTAACATGTCCTCACCGCCTATCTCCCGAAGCAGCCTTGCCAAAGATTCCTTGCGGCCGTACGATTAAAATAACAATAATGGCAACAAATGCGATCGCATCCCTGTATCCTGAATCCCCAAAAGCTACAACCATTGTTTCTGAAAGACCCAAAATCAGTCCGCCGGCCATAGCACCATTGACGCTTCCCATTCCTCCGAGAATAATGATGGCCAATCCTTTTAATCCGATAGATAAGCCCATTTGAGGTGCAACAGAGTTGAATGCCAGTCCAACGAGTACGCCGGCAATCCCTCCCATTGCCGAGGCAATGACAACAGTGAGTGTGATCATTTTTTTCGTATCTACTCCAAGCAAGCTTGCAATCTCCAAGTTTTCGGCACTTGCTCTCAATGCTTTGCCCGCTTTTGTTTTGGATAGCCAGAATGATAGCCCCACCATCAAAATAATAGCGATAACAAAGATAACAATTTGCACATAATATACGGAAACTGACCCAATCTGAATACTCATTTCGGAAAGCGGCGTTCTAAACGGTTTATTTCCGGCTCCAAATAAATGATGTGCAAGGTTTTCCAAAAATATGGATACACCAATTGTACTGATTAACGGCGCCAAGTGCGATACTCCCTTTTTTCCTCGCAGCGGTCGGAGTGCCAAGCGCTCCATTAAATAACCTAACACCGCGGTCACGATGATAGCCGCGATAAAAGCGACATAAAGGGGCATACCCAGTACACTTGTAACTAATACTCCCATAAAGGCACCGAACATGAATATTTCTCCATGGCCCATGTTAATGATATTCAACACACCAAACACGAGAGTATAGCCGAGAGCAACGATCGCATATATGCTTCCGAGAGTCAGACCGTTGATTATCTGTTCAAGTAACAAATTATTTTTCCTCCCGTTTTCAAATCTACTTTGATTTTCGGCATACAAGCCCCCGTTCAGGAACGGAGGCTTGATATCAAATCCGTGAATGTTTTACTTAAACTCTTTAAACTCTCCATCTTCAATGATCAATACCGTCGGCTCCATAACGATGTCCCCATCTTCATCAAAGGACATTGTTCCAAGGACACCTTCAAAATCCTTGATTCCTGCCAAACCATCACGAATGGCATCCGGATCCTCTTCACCTGCTGCTTTGATCGCTTCTGCCATTAAATAAAGTCCATCGTAGGCTTGCGCAGCAAATTGGTCAGGATCTTTTCCATAAGCTTCATTGTATTTTTTAACAAAGTTTTGTACTTTTTCATTATCTTTGCCGGCAAACCATGGCGTAGCAACGATGAGGCCATTTGCCGCATCGCCTGCAATATTGATGATCTCCGGTGAGTTAAATCCATTTCCTCCTACGAATGGTACATCAATACCCATTTTTCTTGCCTGGTCCAAAATCACGGCTCCTTCATTATAAAGAGCGGAGGCCAGAACTAAATCAGGCTTAAGGTTTTTAATTTTAGTCAATTGCGCTTTATAATCGGACTGTCCAATTTGGAAAGTTTCAGTTGTTACAACTTCAAGCCCCATGTCTTCCACTGTTTTCTTCATGGTGTCATAACCGGATTTCGTAAATACATCATCATTTCCATAAATAAGAGCAACTTTTTTCGCACCATATTCATCAACAGCTTTTTTGACAGAAGCCGGAATTGCGACAGCCTCAGGAATAGAGTCGCGGAATACATATTCCCCGATTTGCGGAATGCCATCTGCAGTTGTAGATGTCCCCAAGATCGGAATACCGTTCAAATCAGCTTCCGGTCCTACAACATTCATCTCTGTACTTAACGTCGGCCCAATAATAGCTGAGACGTTTTCATTGTTCATCAATTTCTGTGCTGCAGACAACGCTTGATCTTGGGCTCCCGCAGAGTCCTCTATCAAAAGGTCGATTTTTACTTCTCCCTTTTCTGTAAGTTCTTCGTTAGCCAGCTTGAGCCCATTTGTGATAGCCTCTCCATAACTTGCTCCGGAACCGGTTAACCATGAAATGACCCCGACTTTGGCCTCTATCGTCTCTCCGTTTCCTTTGTCATTATTTTCTGACTCATTGCTCGCAGAGTTTCCTCCCCCACATGCCGCAAGCAAGAAGGTGCCAAAAAGTGCGACAAGTAAGAATGTTCTTTTTAAAGACATCTTTCTTCCCCCTAATTTAATAAAATCTTACATTTATTAATAATACACAATATTATCTGTAAATAATAGAGCCATTTACAAAAATGCCAAACATTTGTGACTTATTGTTTAATATTGTCGAAAGGTTGATTTTATACTGTTTTTCACTGCAGGACTTAAAAAATATTATATATAGGCGTCATATGCGAAAGCCTAACTTCTTGCCTAATTGGTAGGAACACGAGAGAATAGAGTTTGATAACATTATTGAGGTGTTTATTTTTAATGCGCATTTTTGTTTATATCATTATCTTCTTTTCCTTTTTTGATCTATTTTCCCAATTGCCCATCATGACACCGCTAGCAGGTTCACTTGGGGCCACACCATTTGTGACCGGCCTCGTTGTCGGGATGTTTTCATTCTCAAATATGATCGGCAATATAGTCTCAGGTTTTTTGACAGATAAAAAAGGGCCTTTCCTCATACTGCTTGCAGGCTTGCTTTTGACCAGTGCTTCCCTGTTTTTGTATCAACTTGCTTTTGACCCTCTGTTATTGTTGTTTGTCCGTTTTATTCATGGATTGCATGCCGGACTAATTGTACCGGCCGCATTCACTTTCATGGCAAACACAGCTGTCAAGAGTGAAAAAGGCAAAGGCGTCGCCCTTTCCGGGGCATTCATAGGGCTCGCCGCTATCTTGGGGCCTGCCTTCAGTGGCATCTTGGCCAGCAGAACAACTGAAGTAACAGTCTTGCAGGTTACCGGCATTGCGATACTCGTACTGGGAATACTCGCTTTTTTTATCCTGAGGAAAAAAAACCTTGCCTCCAGTCCCGCATTCCAGAAAACAAAGAGCCCGGTTCACCAGTTATCCTTGAGAGGTCCAATTCTTAAAGCATTCGTAGGAGCTTTTTTCCTTATGTTTTCTCAGGGAGTGCTTGCTTATATGCTCCCTTTGAAAGTGGAAGCTCTTGGAAATGATGCACAGACAAGCGGAATGCTGTTAAGTACGTTCGGGGTCGTCGCGGTTTTAATTTTTATCCTTCCGACCAACCGGCTTTTTGATCACTTAAAACCAATTAACACCCTAGCATTCGGTATGTTGACGATGGCAATCAGCATGATTTGTATCAGCTTTTTTGAAAGCCTGTCCCTTCTGTTTGTATTCATGGCACTGTACGGTATAGGATTTGCCTTCCTTTTCCCTTCCATCAACTCACTGCTCATTGAATCAACAACAGACAAAAATCGGGGGAAAGCTTACGGTTATTTCTATGCCTTTTTTTCCATCGGGGTCGTGGCCGGTTCTGGCCTCACAGGCTTATTGGAGCTCTCTGCAAACGGAGGCTTTTTATTCACGGGGATCTTACTCTGTATTGCAACGGCCTTTATCAAATTGATTAAAAATGCGATTCCTGTCGGAGCATAGCTGCTGTCATTAGGGGAACACTATCTCGTAAGGAGGTTTTCCTAATGGCCAGAAACAATAAAATCTTGGTACCCGAAGCCAGAGCAGAATTGGATCAGCTAAAGGCCCGGGTAATGAAGGAAAAAGGATACCGGGTGAACCCTGAAAAACCGGATCATGTAAAATACGAAGTTGCTGAGGAGCAAGGCATCCCGTTAAAAGAAGGGTACAATGGCCAATTGACATCCGAGCAGGCCGGCAAAATCGGAGGGCCAATCGGGGGCAACATGGTCAAAGAGATGATTAAAATGGCTCAAGAACAGATGAAGAAATAAAGATAATCCGCTGTCCGAAAGGATCAGCGGATTAATGTATAAGTACACTTATTCATATAATTTTGAGCTAGACATTCTTTTATTTAATATAAACAAGTATGTAATAAGAATTAAATTAACAAGTAAAACGACAATACTGCCTTCAATTTTGTAGATGCCTCCTGATATTAATGGATTTCCTTGAAACGTGCTGTTTAAAAGATTTGGATAATCACTTGCCAAAGAAACACTACCAAGAATAATCGCTCCAATTGTATTCCAAATGAAATGAGCAATGATTGATGCTACTATAGTACCTGTGTATTCTAATAGCAATGTTACAACTATACTCATTGAAACAACATTAAACACTGGGATAATACCTGCTTCAAATGCGCCACCGTGCATCGCTGTAAATAAAATAGTAGTCAAAATGGTTGCCACAATTACATTATACTTTTGCTTCCATAATTGATATAGATAACCTCTCAGCAACAATTCTTGCATTGCAACATTTAATAGTGATGCCAAAATCCAAATCCATATATAATCAATATTGTTTTGACCTTGTATAGTCATTGTTTTTGTAAGAAATAGGACAGATACCACGCTTCCCAACCATAAGACACCTATTACAACACCTTTTAGGGTATTTATTAAAAATCTTGAAGTTATGGGGATCTTAATATTACCCTTTTCTATTACTGAAACAAAAATAACGGACAATAAAACTACTAAAGCAAGTGGTTTAAATTCCCACCATAATCGCATATATGCCTGGTTATTTGTTTGTATATCAGGAATAATAGAAATCAAAATTGCCCATCCAATAAAAAAGATAACTGTTTTTAAAATTGAACCTATCAACTTTCTCATTACTAATGCCTCCGTAATGGCGAGGTGTTTTATTGAATTGTATATTTAACAAGATGGCCCGACTATGAAAGATCGAAGGGATGAATTTTCAAAAAGTATTTCCCGTACAGCTTCATTTTTAATCTATACCTTTCTTTTTGTTACATCTTTTCGAAAAGAACAATATCTTACAAAAAATGCATGGGGGCTTTATTCTACGCTGCCCATGCATTTTTTCAAGTTTATTATTCGTCCAATCCCATTTCCCTTTTTACAACATCAGCAATTCGCTGTACATATTGTTCACAAGCTTCCTCTGTCGGAGCCTCTGCCATCACTCGGACAAGCGGTTCTGTTCCGGAAGGCCGGACAAGGATTCTGCCATTTCCGTTCATTTCCGCTTCCACTTCCTCTATGACAGCTTTCACTATTTCATTATCTGTCACGTGATGTTTGTCCTTTACCTTGACATTCACAAGTTTCTGCGGGTATGTCTTCATTTCTTTTGCTAATTCTGAGAGAGGCTTACCCGTCAATCTCATAATATTTACAAGTTGAAGTCCCGTTAAAAGACCGTCCCCTGTCGTGTTATAGTCTAGGAAAATAATATGTCCGGACTGCTCTCCGCCCAAATTATAATCATTTTTCTTCATCTCTTCCACGACATAGCGATCGCCTACAGCTGTCGGTACGCTGTGCATGCCGTTTGCTTCCAAGGCCTTATAGAAGCCTAGATTACTCATGACAGTGGAGACGACGGTATCCTGTTTCAGGCGGCCTTCTTCTTTCATATGTTTTGCACATATGTACATGATTTGATCTCCATCAACAATATCTCCGTTTTCATCAACCGCGATAAGACGGTCGCCGTCACCATCGAATGCCAAGCCTATATCAGCTTGCTTTTCTTTTACGAAAGCTGCCAAGCTTTCCGGATGAGTAGACCCCACCCCATCATTAATATTTAATCCGTTTGGCGACGCACCCATTGTGGATGTATCGGCATCAAGGTCTGCAAACAAGTGAGTTGCAAGAGCGGATGTTGCACCATTCGCGCAATCAAGAGCCACGTGAATATCGGTAAATTCCTCATCCACTGTTTGTTTAAGGAATTGTAAATATTTCTGACCGCCTTCAAAATAGTCATTCACGATTCCAAGATTCGCTCCTGTAGGGCGAGGAAGGTTATCTTCATCCAAATCGAGGAGCTCTTCAATTTTGGCCTCCTCTTCATCTGAAAGCTTAAAACCGTCCGGGCCGAAAAATTTAATGCCGTTATCAGGAACCGGATTATGGGATGCTGAGATCATTACCCCAGCCTGAGCTCCGAGAGCTTTTGTCAAATATGCCACTCCCGGAGTTGAAATAACGCCGAGACGCATGACTTCCGCTCCGATGGAAAGAAGCCCCGCCACAAGCGCACCTTCCAACATATGTCCGGAAACCCTGGTATCCCGTCCAATCAGAACTTTGGGATGTTCCGTGCTATTTGTTAAAACATAACCTCCGAAACGGCCCAATTTGAACGCCAGCTCCGGAGTAAGCTCCGCGTTGGCCACTCCCCTTACTCCGTCTGTTCCAAAATATTTACCCATATCGATTGTATCGCTCCTTCTTTCACCTATGTTTAAACAGTCATCTAACAGAAATTAAGCATAAATATTGGTATAACCTTTTCTGCCATGTTTAAACAGTTTCTTTTTCCTTAAGCCGTACCCTTGCCTTGTCTGTTGAAAGTTCCCACTTGATGTCTTTCGGCCCTTTCACTTCCAGGTTCACTTCATGATCACCCGCCTGCAGCCCTTCCATGTCCATAAACACTTCAAACGCGCTCTCTTGAGCCTTTTTCAACTGGGCCTTGCTGCCTTCGACCTTAATGGATACTGCTCCATCCTCAGGTGACAAAAACTCAACATCCAAGCCTTCCGCTAAGCCCTTGCTTTCGATTGGTACTTCACTCAAATTTGTTTCCTCACTCTTTTTAGCCTTGTCCGTCACGATTTTCACCTTGACTATTTCAGGAGTAATTTTATTAATCCCATCCGGCCTCTTAATCGGTACGTCCAATTCTTCATCCTTGCTCACTTTGCTGACGTCCACTTCCACTTCAATTTCATTGACCGATTTTAAGTTATCTGTCCAGCCAAAAATCATGACTTCATCAATATCGCTTTCCATTCGCTTGATGACAGTCCCTTCAGGAGGTGATCCGACCTGCTTGATCTTAAGCGGAACCGTCTTTCTCGGATTATTTACCGGGACGGTTACTGTTACATACTCAGGTTCGACCATGACATCAAGCTTGTTTAATTCACGATCCAGAACAGTCACTTTCGTATCCCGTTTAATAGTTTCTTCAATCAACCCTTTTGCATCGATCGATGCTTTAACATAGGAAATTTTTTCAAGCGTTTCTTTTCCGCCGGTAATCTGGACTCTATTCGGTTCAACGATTGGCTGCTCCGCCTCAAATCCTTCAGCAAGTATATTATTATTGAATTCCGGTTCCACTGGAAATTCCTGTGTCACCTTCTCCTGAATGGAAACTTCCACGTAAACAGGCTCTACTTTCACCTTCAGTTTCTCTGAAAAATCTTTATATAAAATCGGAACACGATGGTTTCCAATGCTTAGATCAGATAAATCAACATAGACGGTAAAATCTCTTTGACGCTTTGTCGCTTCCACAAACCTTCTTTGTCCTTCGATCGTCACATTTATCGTATCCGGCACTCCGGTCACTACAAGGTTTTCGGAATCATAATATTTCTCCAGCGGAACATCAGTGATAGTTTCCACTTCACTGTTCTCCATTCCGTTTGGCCTGGATGCTTCGTTTTTATTCCCTAAGTCCTGAACTGACAGAAACAGAAGAAGTGCAAGCGCCATGGCCACAATTCTTACAAACCAGGGGTTATCCATGAATTTATCCATTTTGTTTCTTCCCCTTTCGTTTCCAAAGTGTTGAGGAAGTCTGTTTGGCCAATTCTTTTTCAAGAAATTCCTGGAATTCTTCAGAAGTTAGATCTCTAAAAAGTTCACCGTTCTGTGTCACGGATACATGTCCTGTTTCTTCGGAAACGACAATTGTCAAAGCATCCGTCACTTCACTGACTCCCACCGCTGCCCGGTGCCTCGTACCAAGCTCCTTAGAAATGAATGGGCTCTCAGATAGAGGAAGATAGCAAGCCGCGGCGGCAATTTGATCTTTTTGTATAATGACGGCCCCATCATGCAATGGCGTGTTAGGGATAAAGATATTGATCAGCAGCTGCGAAGTCAACTTGGATTGGAGCGGAATCCCGGTCTCTATGTAATCGCCCATGCCCGTATCACGCTCAATTGAAATCAAAGCACCGATTCTCCGCTTCGCCATATAACTGATGGCGTCTGTGATCGCGGTCACCCTTTGTTTCAATTCCTCTTCTTCCTGGATGCCGCCTCTTGTAAAAATACTTCCGCGTCCAAGTTGTTCAAGGGCTCGCCTCAGTTCTGGCTGGAATATGATAATGATGCCAAGGAACCCCCAAGTAATGGCATTTTCCAGAATCCAGCTCAGCGTATACAAATTAAGGTATTCACTGACAAACCTGGCGATGATGATGACAAAAATACCCTTTAAAAGCTGTACCGCTTTTGTACCGCGTATAATCATAAGCAGCTTATATATAACGTACCAAACGAGGAAAATATCCACTATGCGGGACAAGTAGTCCATAATAGAAAGGTCGGCAAACGACATAATCTTTCCTCCATCTAATTTTTAAGCGCTGACATCAAATGTTGTAGACAAACCAATTTTTAACTAACTTATTATAACATAAAAATATTCCGGAGGCATTTGCCGACAATAACCCAATAAAGTTTTATTTTGGAAAAGCCAAGGAAATTTCATAAAAGCTCGAGCGCCTTGTGCTGCGCGGTAAACAATACATATTTTGTTTAGTCAGCTCTTCAGCCGCTACAGAAAAGCGGAGGGCCAAGGCGTTGAAACAGGCCGTCTCTTTTTACTAAAAATGTTCTTTTCCTTACAAAAAAAGACTGCGTGTGCAGTCATGTTACATTCATTTAAATAATTGACCTATTTTTTTCCCTCCCTCTTTCATTTTATACCAAATCCATTCAAACATTTCGTCTATTTCATCTATATTACCAGTCACGTTCCCTGCAGAAGCCATGTATTTATCCCCATTGATGATGGTGACATTCCCATCTACCTGGCCTTCTATCCTGATATTCCCATTTTTCACAACTAGGTCCCCGTCGACCACTTCACCTTCAGGAACAATCACTGTATCATTTTCCACAATTATGTTAGGTTTTTTTGTAAATGCAAACTTTTGGTCATCATTCCATCCGCTGACAAGACTTCCTGCCATTAATACAAAGAATACTGACACGGCGATCAGCATAGGATGATGCCTAAACCAGCGTCTAACTCCCACTATATTTTTTTCTTTCGGGAGGCGGGCCATGACCTGATTTGTAAAGTGAGCCGGAGCTGCAATTCGAGAGACACTTTTCACCAATGCTTCTGTTCGCTTCAATTCCTGAAAATGTGATTGACAGTCCTGGCACTTTTGTAAGTGTTCTTTCAATACACGTTCTTTATCTTGTGTCAGATCCCCGTCCATGTATTCCTGCATATAGAGAACGATCTCTTCTGAACAAGCCTTCAATTTCCTTCTCACCTTTCTCACATATTGTGCAATCTTTTGCGAAGTGCTTCCCTGCCTCGGTGAATTCTTGTTTTCACCGTGCCAAGCGGCATTTCCAACACTTCTGCGATTTCATTTAGGGAAAGGTCATCAATGTATCTGAGTAGAATGACCGACCTGTATTTGTCCGGCAATCGCAAAATTTCATTTTGCACAATTTCCTGAAGTTCCATAGTTTCAACTTCTGCATCAGGCGTTTTTCCTGTTGCTGCCAATTGTGAATATAAAGTCAAGCCTTCTGTTCCTGCAATTTCAGCATCAAGGAAGTAATCAGGCTTTTTCTTTCTGATTCGATCAATGCAAAGATTTGTGGCGATCCTATATAGCCATGTGGAAAATTTACGGTTCAACTGAAAGCTTTCAATATTGACATAGGCCCGGACAAATGCCTCTTGGGCAATATCTTCCGCTTCATGCCGATTTCCAAGCATCCGGTAGCAAAGGGAAAAAATCCTATCTCTATATATCTCTACGATTTCACCAAATGCTTCCTGATCGCCTTTTAAAACCTGCCTGATTCTTTGATTCACCAGCTTATCCATCTCATTTAACCCTCCCGCCTGCGCGGTTCTCTTTATATACGCCCCATTCAAAAAAAGGTTTCAAATTAATCATCTTTTCTATCATAACAAATTTTTACAGAGCGAGGTGGAATGGGTTTAACCTTTGGAAAAAACGGTTAAACAGTTGTTAATAATCACTATGCGAGGGATAGATGATGAATAGGGAAAAGGAAGTGCTGTTAAAGAAAATCGAGGAAAGAAGAAAAGAAATGGTCGAATTGGGACTATCACTTTCCTTTGCGGATGAACGCGTTATATATCTCAGCGATCAATTGGACCAGTTGTTAAATAGATATCATTTTATTGAGCGGAAACAGGCGAGCAGCAGTTATTAATGAGCTGCTGCTCGTTTACGGATATGTTCTAAATAGGGCGATCTATAATAGTTTTTCACCAAATAAAGAACCCATCAATGCGACAGCGACTTCCGCTGTCTTATTTTTTTCATCCAAAATAGGGTTGACTTCCACAAATTCCGCAGAGGTGATGATCTCTGACTCCGCAAGCATTTCCATCGCCAAATGGCTCTCACGATAGCTGATACCGCCCAGCACCGGCGTTCCTACCCCCGGAGCATCATGGGGATCCAAACCATCCAAATCAAGGGATAAATGAACACCGTCTGTTCTGTGTTTTAAGTAATCAATTGTCTCTTCCATGACCCTTGTCATTCCCAGCCTGTCAATTTCATGCATCGTATATACTTTGATGCATTGCTCCTTGATCAAATCCCTTTCGCCCTGATCAAGTTCCCGCGCACCAATGATGACGATATTCTCTGGTTTCACCTTCGGATGGAAGCCCCCGACACCGGTCAGCTCGGAATGTCCGAACCCAAGGCTGGCGGCTAATGGCATGCCATGGATATTGCCAGAAGGAGATGTTTCATCCGTGTTTAAATCTCCATGGGCATCATACCAGATCACCCCCAGATTTCGAAAGTGCTTTGCCACACCAGCAAGCGATCCGATTGCAATACTGTGATCGCCTCCTAAAACCAGCGGAAAACTGTCTTTTTTAATAATGGAATCCACACAATCAGCCAATTTTAACGCTGCTTTTGTGATCGCTTTCAAGTTCCTCAAAGAAGGCGGGACATTTTTGTCATCATCTATAAGATCTATATCAATATCTCCCAAATCTTCAACATTATATCCTAAGCGTTCCAAGCGTTTCACGGCATCCGCATATCTCATTGCACTTGGCCCCATATCGACGCCTCTCCGCATCTGTCCCAAATCCATGGGGACCCCAACAATTGAAAGTCTCTTTCTCATACGCTCTCCCCCTTCGCCAATATAATGCCTATATTCTATCGCGAGAGTGACAAATGACTCAACTGGACAAAAAAGTGAATATATATGCAGAAAAGGGGAGGGGCCTGTCCATCGACGTACAGGCTGGAGTGCCTTCGACGAGATAAAGGAAACACGCGGAGCGATGTTGACTTATCGTAGGAGAAGGCGCGAAGGCTGCTAGTCGATAGGCACCGGAGCTGGACACCGGAAAAGCGGAGGGCGGCCTCTTAGGGGCGACAAGCGCTGGAGGGTAAGCCAGTGAAGGCGTTCTTTGACTTCATTGGCTTGCCTGAAGCGACCTCGAGCCCCTGCCGCCCGTAGCTGGACACCAGAAATGCGGAAGCGCCTTGTTTAGCCCCGACAAGCATAAGACGATTCCCGAGGAGGCAGCTTTTCAGCCACCACAGGGAATTGGCTTATGACCTCGAGGGGCTAGGCGCTGGAGCCTGGAGCTGGAAATGCAGAAACGGCTTGCAAAGAAGACAATCGTCCTACAGCCAACACGGAAGAATCTGACCTTGAAGAGCGAGGTACTGGAATTGACATTCGGTTCCGCTGAAAATACTAGGCTTTTTTTGTAATAAAAAAACCTACGCTCCAGCATAGGTTTTGAAAAGGATGGAGCCTAGCGGGATCGAACCGCTGACCTCCTGCGTGCAAAGCAGGCGCTCTCCCAGCTGAGCTAAGGCCCCTAGGAATATAAAAATAAAAAAAGTGAGCCATGCAGGATTCGAACCTGCGACCCTCTGATTAAAAGTCAGATGCTCTACCAACTGAGCTAATGGCTCTTGGCTGGGCTAGCTGGATTCGAACCAACGATCACGGAGTCAAAGTCCGATGCCTTACCGCTTGGCTATAGCCCATCGTTTAAACACATTAAGTATATTACCCGATAAATCTTTTTTATATTCCTCTTTATGTAAATGGTGGTGGGGGACGGATTCGAACCGCCGAACCCGGAGGGAGCGGATTTACAGTCCGCCGCGTTTAGCCACTTCGCTACCCCACCTCAAAAAAGGCAAAATAAAAAATGGTGCCGGCCAGAGGACTTGAACCCCCAACCTACTGATTACAAGTCAGTTGCTCTACCAATTGAGCTAGGCCGGCAAGCCATAATTTAAATGGTGGAGGATGACGGGTTCGAACCGCCGACCCCCTGCTTGTAAGGCAGGTGCTCTCCCAGCTGAGCTAATCCTCCAAAGTATAGGATGTACATTCTTCGCGCTCTCAGCATGCCATCCGCTATTAAAATTGTGATGAGCGGTGCATTTCTGCGTCAGCTTCATTCGTTCAGTCAGTCACGTACTGATGTACGCTCCTTCCTGCTCTCAATCGCTTCCTTGAACTGCTTGCTCCTCCCAATTTTAGATCAATTGCGATGAGCGGCGCAATTCCGCGTTAGCATATCCATTAAAAATGGTGACCCCTACGGGATTCGAACCCGTGTTACCGCCGTGAAAGGGCGGTGTCTTAACCGCTTGACCAAGGGGCCGTTTGTTAAGCACATTACAGAGTATAATTTAAAGCGGGCAGGCTTGTCAACACATTTTTAAATATTTTTCTAGAAAATGTTTTGTTTTGTCATTTTATACAAATAAAAGACTCATCTTTTCCCGATCAACTAGTGAAATAGTACATTTTTTAATTGCACCCTAACTAGTTTGCACTTGGGATCTTTTACTACATAAAATATTAAACAATATATCTAGGGAGGTGCCTTTACATGAGTGCAGGTGTAGGTTACGGTGGTGGATTTGCGTTTGTTGTTGTTCTGTTCATTCTCTTGATCATTGTAGGTACGGCCTTTACTAGCGGCTATGGCTGGTGGTAAGGGATTCACATCAGTTTCCGAGCAAAGGAAATAAATTAGGGTTAAACGGGGCTCCCAACAATGTGGAAGCCCCGTTTCAATTTATGATTTGTTCAAAGCGGATGAACAACGGCCGCCATGTAAGGTTTATTGCGAAATCCCCTTTGTAGAGCCTGATTATAACAGGATCCTGCAAAACAACACTTAGCTCTGCTTAATACCTGATGGGCTCAGAGAAAGTCCGGTTATCCTTATTGCTAATAATAGGCTTGTTCATTATGTATAATATTTATTATGTTCTTGATCGAATCATTTCTTTACTTTAAGAAGGATGAATGAAAATGGCAAAAATTCTAATCATAGAGGACGATCCAAAAATTGCAAAACTGCTGCAAAATTATCTTGAAAAATACGGTTATGAAGCTGTGATCACGGAACAATTTGATGCAATCATTGAGTGTTTTGAATTGGCAAACCCCGATTTAGTCCTACTGGATATTAATTTACCCAGTTTTGATGGGTATTATTGGTGTCGGCAGATTCGGAAAATCTCTACTTGTCCGATTCTATTTATTTCCGCTCGATCAGGCGAAATGGATCAAGTCATGGCATTGGAGAATGGGGGCGATGATTTTATTACAAAACCTTTTCACTATGAAGTGGTGATGGCGAAGATTCGCAGCAGCCTCCGCCGAGCTTATGGGGAATATGCGCTTAAGGGTAAAGAACGCATGGTTGACTTGAAGGGGCTGACTCTTTATGTGGAAAGAATGGAAGTTGCCAAAGAAGAGTCCATCATATCTCTGACAAAAAAAGAAACTGTTCTGCTTGAAATGTTAATGGAGCGTTCACCTCGTGTTGTCTCTCGCGAAGCGATCCTGGAAAAATTGTGGGATGATCAAAATTTTGTAGATGAAAATACATTGAACGTGAATATTACGCGTGTCCGGAAAAAGCTTCAGGAATTGGGTATTGGGCATGCGATTGAAACAGTAAGAGGAGCTGGGTACCGGCTGGTCCCCAATTGGGAGCTTTCATCATGAAACTATTTATAAAAGACCATTTCCCACTGATTGTCATGAATGTTGTACAGATGGCAGTGATTTTATTAGTTTATTGGCTTGATGGGTATCATAAGCTTTCACTGATAGTCTATTCCCTTTTCTTGGGATGCTTAATTCTCACTGTTTATTTAGTGTTTCGCTATATTTCCAACCGTAAGTTTTATGAAAGATTGACAGTTACGGTCAATAAAATGGATGAAGCGTTTGAAACGTTGGATACTACGCCGCTTTCCCAAGCACTTGGAAAGTTACTCCAAAAGCAGCATCGACTCTATTTAAATCAATTGCACCTGCAGGAAAAAAAGCGTAATGACCACCTGACCTTTATTAATCAATGGGTTCATCAGATGAAAACCCCCTTATCCGTCATTGAATTAATAACGCAAGAAAGTGAAGACGAGCGTTTGGAAAGTATTCGTGAAGAGAAAGATAAGCTGGAAAAAGGGTTGGAAATGGTCTTATATGCTGCGAGATTAGAAGTGTTTGAACAAGATTTTCAAATAGAGCCCGTTATGTTAAAAACTGTTATTGAAGAGGCAATCCGTGAAAATAAGCGCCTTTTTATAAAAAATCATGTGTATCCCGAAAACCGGGTATCACAAACAATCGTGGAATCAGATGAAAAATGGTTAAAATTTATTTTTAATCAGCTCATTACCAATGCGGTGAAGTATTCTGCCGGGAAAGGACAGAAAGTCCTGGTTTCGGAAATGAATACACCATATGAAACGATTGTCACCGTTCAGGATTATGGCGTCGGGATCTCCAAAACCGACTTAAAAAGAGTGTTCAATCCCTTCTTTACAGGAGAAAATGGCAGGGTTTATCGCGAATCAACCGGAATGGGCTTATATTTAGTAAAAGAGGTATGTGATAAATTAGGGCATAAAGTTGAAATTACCTCTGTTCAGGGAGAAGGGACAAGTGTTCACCTCTCCTTCCGAAGATAACCTTACAGGAGTGTAAGCTAAATGAAAGCTACAGCGATGGTTTAACCCGACCCTTTCTCTTACACTAAAGTTAGTTGGAAAACAGAGAAAGGGGTTTTTGTTTTGCAGATTTTGAAAATCAAAAATTTAAGTAAAGTCTACGATGGAAAAGTGGCTTACAAAGCACTGTCAGACATTGATTTAACCATAGAAGAAGGGGAATTTGTTGGCATTATGGGACCATCCGGGAGCGGGAAATCGACCTTGCTGAATATGGTGGCTACCATTGACCAACCAACATCGGGGTCAATTATTGTGGATGGGAAAGACCCATTGCGCATGAAACATAACGAACTGGCACTATTTCGGCGCAAACATTTAGGTTTTGTTTTTCAAGACTTCAATTTACTCCCTACCCTTACAGTGGAGGAAAATATTGTTTTACCGTTAACGCTGGATGGTGTAAGTGTTAAAGAAATGGAAAAAAAGGTAGCGGCTGTAGCGGAAAAACTAGGCATCTCCTCTATTTTAAAAAAGCGAATTTATGAAATATCGGGTGGACAGGCGCAAAGGACCGCCATTGCTCGGGCCATTATTCACAAACCAAAAATGGTACTGGCAGATGAACCAACTGGAAACTTAGATTCCAAGGCATCAAAGTCGGCGATGGAAATGATGGAAAGAGTAAATAAAGAAGACAGAACGACCATGATGATGGTTACCCATGATCCGATTGCCGCCAGTTATACTGAAAGAGTTGTGTTTATCAAAGACGGCAAGTTATTTAACGAAATTTACCGTGGAGATAATCGTCAAGCTTTTTTCCAAAAAATCATAGACGTGTTATCGCTGTTGGGAGGGGATTCAAGTGACCTTTCGTCAATTCGCGTTTAACAACGTTTTCCGTAATAAGCGAATCTATGCGGCTTACTTTTTAAGCAGTGTATTTTCCGTTTTAGTCTTTTTTGTCTATGCAATCTTTGCCTTTCACCCAGGATTGGCTGAGATTAGTTCTAATGTAAGCATTGGTCTGCATTTTGCTGAGAGCATTATTTATGTGTTCTCCTTCATTTTTGTACTTGTTTCGATGAGTGCCTTTTTGAAATCCCGAAAAAAAGAATTTGGCTTAATGGTTATGTTGGGAATGACCAATCAGCAACTTCGGCGCATGGTCTTTTTAGAGAATGTAATAATTGGATTTTTTGCTACAGTCTCAGGGATAGCTGTTGGTGTGGTATTTGCAAAATTGATTTTAATGGCAGCCGAAAACATTTTGGGGCTAGAGGAGGCCCTGCCGTTTTATTTACCGTGGCAAGCCACAGTGTTAACATTCAGCGCCTTTTTGATTTTGTTTATTGTCATTTCCTTTTTTACCGTGTCTATTTTAAAAGGGAATAAATTGATTGATTTAATTAAAGGCAGCTCGGCTCCAAAAAAAGAGCCAAAGGCATCCATCGTACTGTCCATATTAGCTGCCCTTTTACTCGGTGTTGGCTATGCTGTTGCCTTGCTTGTTCGTGATGTAATGGTTATCGCAGCGATGATCCCAGTAACGATTATTGTCATTATAGGCACATACTTTCTGTTTACCCAGCTTAGTGTATTTACCATTAATCGGTTAAAAAAACGCAAGAATATATTTTGGAAAAAAACAAATCTTGTTCTTTTATCGGATCTTGCTTATCGCATGAAGGATAATGCGCGTGCTTTTTTCTTCGTGGCGATTGTTTCGACTGTAGCGTTTTCTGCAATAGGGTCACTTGTCGGCTTTCGGTATATTTTTACAACTAACTTGGTAGAAGAAAGGCCATTTGCCTTTGAATATGTGTCGAGGGAAGGAAATCAACAGGAAGTAGAACATATCCAAGAAATTGAAAAAGAATTGGCCTCGAAGAATTATCAGGAAGCAGTCATAACGATTAAACATGTATCCGCAGGCAGCCCTGAAGGGGAGCATTTTGAACGAGCAATTGTTTCACAGTCTGAGTATAACCATTTGGCTAAGGTGGCTGGACAATTGGATAAACAAGTCACACTTCGGGACAACGAAGCCATTCTCCTTTATTTTAAAAATGCTCTAGGAGAGATGCCAAATATAGAGGAACAAACAAGCCACCAGCTTGGAGAGCATGCCATTCAACAAATTGAGGTCCAGCCAATGAACTTGATTCGAACATTTGAGGATTATCTGGTGGTCTCTGATGACTTGTATAAGGACATGCAAACTGATAACACGGAAACCTATTACGGATTTTTTTTGAAAGATTGGAAAGATACAATCACTACAGGGGAAAACCTTCTAAAAAAATTAAAGGTAGATCAATCCTTTGGGGAGGACCCAGATGGACATTTCAAGATTTCTTCTCTGGCATATGATTGGAATCAGATGAATCAAGGATTTGGAGCTGTACTGTTTATCGGGTTATTTATCGGTGCCGTCTTTTTTGTCGCAGCAGGCAGTTTCTTATATTTCCGCCTATATGCAGACATAGAGGACGAGAAACGGAAATTTTCTGCCATCAGCAAGCTCGGCCTTACAGATAAAGAATTATCGAAAATAGTGACTGTCCAATTGGCCTTGTTATTCTTTGTGCCAATTCTTGTAGCGATTATCCATGGAGCTGTAGCGCTCACAGCTTTACAGCATATGTTCCATTTTAATTTATTCAAGAGTTCGTCAGCAGTATTAGGAAGCTTCGCTGCTATCCAACTTGTCTATTTCCTCTTTATTCGCTTTCAATACATTCGAAAAATTAAAGAAGGAATATAGAAGTAAATATCAAACCAGGCACATTTCTTTGGAAGTGTGTCTTTTTCTTGTGCACCCGGTCGGTAAAATTATTCATTTCCAAATTCAATCGTTTTAGCTATTCGTTCAGCTATAGCTTTCCCCAAAATTTGTTTAACAAGATATAGGGCCAGGTTAATTCCTGAAGAGACTCCTCCAGAAGTTATGAGGTTACTATCGTGTACAACTTTACTATCTGATACTACTCGAATATCAGGATATTTTGCTTGTAATACTTTTAATGCTAAGTGATGAGTCGTTGCCTTTTTGCCATTCAACAAACCAGTCTCGCCTAATATTAATGCCCCAGTACAGACTGAGCAGATATATTCAATGTCCCTGTGTTCCTTCACCCAGTCTATTATCTTTTTATTTTTAACCACTGATTGTACCGCTCTTAAAGGCCCACCTGGAATGATTACAATATCTAATTCTGGACAATCGTCAATGCTATAATCAGGTTCTACTTTTATCCCTGAATGGGTTTTTATCGGCCTTCCCGTATCCGTAATCGTAAATACTTCAAACGGTCTTGTAGGCAACAAATGTTTTTTGTAAAGGGTTAATAATTGCTCAGCTTTAGTATTGGCGGTTAATGATAAAACTTCAGCCGGACCAGCAAAGTCTAAAACATCTACAAAGTCAAAGAGCAAAATTCCCACTGTCCTCTTTTTCATTATTCTGTCACCTCTACCAGAATCATAATGACCAATTCAAGCCATCCATATCATTAATGAACCTTTTTTGCTTTATTCTCATTAAGTTAATCACGCTTCGCCGCCAAAAGGCATTCGGGCCCATGAAAAAGATAAAAGCGACTCTCGGAAATATCAGGAATCGCTTTATATCAAGAGTTATATTAAGCTTCCAGCCGGGCTTGAACCGGCGACCTCATCCTTACCATGGACTCAATGTAGGAATTCACATGAAATATTTATATGCAAAAAGGTTGTTTTACCAACAATATGAAATCATTATACACCAATTTAAAATATCATGAACCAAAATATTCGCCGTCATTTTGCCGGCAGACTGCCGGTACGAAAAAACCCTTCTCAATTTGAAGTGATCCCAAAAAGTTAGACACGGTTATTTCGTCAGACTGCATGTTAGTTGAACAATCGCAGACTATCGGTAAAGCCCGTCCGCCAAGTTGGGTATAGTGGCTTCCAGCCGTATTCCTCACGGGCCTTCCTGTTCGATGCCCCTCGCTCCCAACCGTTTCTGTTTGAAAGAGTTACTGGCATAGGTGCTCCTAACGATTGTGCGAAAAACGGTAGCCAGTCTAATCCTTTTGCCGGTTCGTCATCCACGACGTTCACTGGACCAGATGGCCATTGCAAAGCTAAAAGTGCTGCTTCCGCGGCATCCTCCACATGAAGAAAAGAAGTGACCCCATCGGTTGCAGGAACCTGCCTTTGAAGAATTTGTTCTGCCATAAATCCTTTAGGCTCATACCAAGTACCTGGACCATAGAACATTCCATAGCGCAGAATTACATGTTGTGGTATTTCAGTCACAGCTCTCTCCAGTGCTAATATGCCATCAATCGTCGTTTTTCGGGGTTCTTCTGCTAACACATCTAAAGGTACATCTTCTGTTGCAGTTCCCTCTCCCGGTTCATACGCCCAAGAAATGCTCTGAGCAATGATGCGCTTGACACCAACCGCTAGGGCGGCATCTACTAAATTTTGTGTACCTTCTATACGTATCCTAGTATTCTCCCAGAAATTGCGACTACTCAATGAAGTCAATTGATGAATTACAACGTCTGGTTGGGATTCTTCTAATGCTGATCGTAGTGCCTCGCGATCAAAAACATCAGAGATTAATGCTTTTGAACCCGTGTTTTCGATGTTGGATTTCTTACTTTCGTTTTGCGTGATTCCAATTACTTCATGACCAGCACGGATCAATTTTGGAAGCAAAAAACGTCCGACAGCTCCAGTAGCTCCAGCGACAAAAATTCTCATGAACCTTTCCTCCCAATAAATTTGCAAGATTAGGTATAATTCTACACTGTATCAAAATGGAAATATAGCATGTTCATTCTGACTTTGAGGATGATTTAATTTGGTCAAGGCGAAGAAGATTTTTAAGGAAAAAATAAATAACCCCTTTCTTTGAGAAAGAAATTATTTTTTAAGTTTTCTTGTCCAAGTACATGGTTCTGTTCACTCCCAATGTCATACTTTACCATTTGTATCGTTAAAATAGTACGGAACAATACAATGAAAAATTGGGAAAGATTTATTAGGTGCCACGAACTAAAATTTATCAATATTCATGCCCTCCGCCACACATCGGCCACCCTGTTGATCAATGAGGGAGTCCATGCAACTGAGCGTTTGGGCCACTCGGATATAAAAATGACAATGAATGTGTATGAACATGCTTTAAAACAGGCCGATGTACATGCTACGGCAAAATTAGACGATACTCTGTTTCGAACTAATAAAGTGCAATGAAATTCATTAAAAATCATCAAGTTACTCGCTTCGCCCCCAAAAGGCATTCGGGCCCATGAAAAAGATAAAAGCGACTCCCGGAAATATCAGGAATCGCTTTATATCAACGTTTATAGGGTAAGCTTCCAGCCGGGCTTGAACCGGCGACCTCATCCTTACCATGGATGCACTCTGCCAACTGAGCTATGGAAGCATGGCTCCGCAGGTAGGATTCGAACCTACGACCGATCGGTTAACAGCCGATAGCTCTACCACTGAGCTACTGCGGAATATTAAAATATAGAAAAGCCAACTCTTATTATAATCATTTTTTAAAATTATTCAAGAGGTCTTTATAAAAAAATGGATGAGGTAAATATAACAAGCCCGATCGGTGTATGTCAATATGTTGTTATGATTTTCCCCGATCGATTCCCCCGGCAGGGAGTATATATTTCATGCAGTCCTTATGAGCCGCAACGCGCTTGAACAGTGAAAAAAGCGTTTTGTATCTTTCCTCCATCGCTCTTTTGACAATATGCTCAATATGCTCGTTTTTTAAATCGAATAAAATTTCATCCATCTCACGTTTCAGCAGGTAAACGATCTCCTCTTTCTCCTGCTCGGTCATCAGCATCCCATACATGACTACACCTCATTCAGACTTTTGTATTCATAGCTATCCCCAAATTGCATGGCTTCATACACCATTTCAATTGGGTCTTTTAGGCATATGACATAATGGTTCGAGCATAGATTGTACAAGGATGGAGAATGAAGGTGATGAGATGAATTTTTTTGTTACATTAAGCGGAAGAAGAATCAAACAAGGGATCCTCATTGTGATTATTTCATTTTTCACTGCGCTCTTTTACTTTTCCCAATCAATTGTACAGTTTCCCGTCCTATCTGCGAAAGGTGAACCAAAAGCGATTTATAAAGGGGAAGAAGGAGTCGCCCTTACGTTTAATATTGGATGGGGAGATGTTCAAGCGGAGCCTGTTTTAAAAGTGCTGGAAGAAAAAGAAGTCCGGTCGGCGACGTTCTTCTTATCCGGTGCTTGGGCAGAAAGGCATCCTGAAGTTGTTGAAAAAATAAAAGAGATGGGCTTTGAAATTGGAAGTCTCGGTTATGCTTACGAAGATTACACCGAACTCGAAGATGAGGAAATAAGGCGGGACATAGACCGTTCCCTTGAAGTTTTTAAAAAGCTCGATATCAAAGAAGTGGAGCTACTTCGATCCCCTACTGGTCATTTTGACAAACGGACACTGAAAATAGCCGATGACATGGGATTGACCCTCATCCATTGGAGCTTAAATTCTCAGGATTGGAAAAATCCCGGTGTCAAGACGATCATCCAAAATGTCAGAAAGGTAAAAAAAGGGGATATTATTTTAATGCATGCATCAGATGCCGCAACCCAAACAGCTAAAGCACTGCCTGAGGTGCTTAGCGTCCTTCAAAACAAGGATAATTTAGTGACCGTTTCCTACATGATCGCAAACGGAAGAGTAAAAACAAAACTTATCCCTTAAAAAAGCGAACCCCTACGGTTCGCTTTTTTATTAAGAAAATGCTCAAGTTGCGATAACGCCAGTCTTGCGTCTATCGACTGGCGGACCTCGATACAAAGAAACACGAGACCAATGTCAGGTAGCAGCCTTTCTTGAATTGCCAAGATTAAGCCAATCACTGGCAGAAGGCAAACTCCCTATTTCGCCCTCTCATATCAAAGGCTCTCCAGTCTGTTCATCGCTAAACGGCACTTACGCTTTTGATTTTCCGGTTTTCGTCGACTTGTTTGCCTGCATATTTTTTTTGGCTTCGAGCCTTCGGGCTCTGTCCTCTTCCGACAAGCGGTTATATTTTGGAAGTACCAATATCTGGTATGCATTACAGGCAATCAGAGGGAAAATCATGAGAAAAAGCCAACTTTCTTCATTTATCCTCAAAACCGGCAACCATTCTAAAATAGTAATGACTACCATGAAAAACAATGCGGAAACAAAGGTTGTTCTCGATGTCGTTTTGGCTTTGAAAATAGCCGTGACCAAACCAGCAACCAAAATGAAAATGGCAAGACCGACATATGGAAGGATGCTCTCCCCTTCACCTGCAAATTTTTGAAAGCGAAGATAAACAAGATCAAAAAGAACAACGATTATAATAAAAATCTGAACAGCATTCCATAAAGAAATGGAACGAAATATCCCAAGACCAAACTGATGGATAAATAAATAAGCGAAAAAGCCGACCTGGCTTACCACGCTGAATATAAACCCTACTCCTACCAGCCAAATAAATGTTGAAAAAATGGCTCCTATATTCATTTCTGCAAAATAAGGCTGAAATTCACTCCATCGGATCAAAAAACCTAAAATGCCGGTGATGATCCCACCAAGAAAAAGAGTCGAAAAGAAAAAACGCAGCCAATTCCGGATTGTCACTGACCTAATCCTCCAATTATTATGTTATCTACCCGATTTTATCAAGCTTTTTTCAAAAAAGCCATTACTCGTGTAAATGTGCATAAATTCTTCACAAAGTCCCATATTAAAAATAGGTGAAACATTAGGAAAGGAGCGTTTTTATGAAGAAGGGAATCCTCCTGCTGCTCCTCGTCTGCTCATTGCTGATTGCCGCCTGTGGCGGAAAAGATCTTGATGCTGTACAGCCCGATTATGACCAGACGAAAAAAATGATGGTGGATATTTTAAAAACGGATGAAGGCAAGAAAGCTGTCAAGGATGTCTTGGCAGATGAAGAAATAAAACAGCAGCTTGTAATGGATCAAGCTGCTGTCAGAGATACAGTGGAAAAAACACTTACATCGGAAAAAGGACAGGAATTCTGGAAGAATTCCCTTGAGGATCCAAAATTTGCTGAATCCATGGCCAAAAGCATGAAAGAGCAAAATGAAGAACTGTTGAAAGCGTTAATGAAAGATCCCGAATACCAGGGAATGGTCATGGATATTTTAAAAGACCCTGCCTTTCAGAAAGATTTGTCTCAAGCGTTGAAAAGCAAAGAATTCAGGGAACAAATGCGTGAAGTTGTGACGGATACACTTGAAAGTCCGCTTTATAAAGCCAAATTGGAGGAAATGGCCAAAAAAGCCGCCTCCGAAAAAAAAGGCGATAAAGGCGGCGGGGATGAGAAAAAATAAGCCATTAAAGAAACATGCTGAGCATTATTAAAAAGCGCAAGTAGCATTTTGATCGGGGTGTTCAACAGGGCCCGGGTAATACGCTTAGACCCTTATGCCGCTTGGGCCTGGAGCTGGATATCATGCATCTATCCCAAAATAAAACTTAGTCTCATTTTATTTTTCCTTACCTCACATAAAAAGAGGCTGGGCATAACTAACCTAAAATAATAAAAAATGGTTCCAATCATCGGAATTTTGATGGTTGGAACTTTTTTTAAGGTTATTTTTACCTAAAAGAACACTGGTTGTTCATGGTTGTCTGTCCGGTTGGACATGCATCGAAACGCCAATTCCCGGTTCGGAATACTTTTCCAGTATTAAGCAGGCTTTCTTCGTATGTTCGAATAAACGTAGACCCATGCCAATGTTTATAGGACCATATTTTTTTGCCGCAGCTCGAAGGCTGGCCAAAGTAATGGAATTTGTTTCCAACACTGTGTTATACAATTTCACATTTTTAAACGGCAATGCATTAATACTCTCCCTACTCCTCTCAATACATCTGTGAAAAAAGCACTATTCTGTCCACGTTTTATTGATGATCGGCAAAGTTTTCATATATCATTACTAAAAAAGAGAGTTGAATTTGATGAAAAGATATTGGTTTGCATTGTTCGTTTTAGTTTTTCTGTTCGCAGGATGCAGTTCGGCTGAAAAAGAGGAAAAACAATCGGCAGCTCCTGAAAAACAGGCAGAAGAAGCAGAAACATCCGTACAGCCTGAGGAAGAATATCAGCCAAAAGAAGTAAAGTATTATGATATCAAAGATCCGGGCCGGGAGCTTACTGACCTGGAAAAAGAGATGCTTCGCTACCCGGGTATATATAGCGGCGACAAGTATGATGAAGAAAAAGTAAAAGAAACACTTGACCAGCTGCCGGACAATTTGACCCCGGAACAATATGCAGACGAACTTAAATATCTTTTTACTGAAGACTATCACGAAGAGCTGGAACCCCTCCTTCACTTTGATCCCAATGTTGAAGTGAATATTGACCGGCCCGATGAATCTGTAGACGCCCCTGTATTAAAGAAGGCACATTTTGCCATTTTAATTGATGCCAGCGGAAGCATGAAGGCAGCAGCGGGAAATAAAACACGTATGGAAGCCGCCAAAGAGGCCGTGCTTGAGTTTGCGGAACAGGTTCCGGAAGAAGCAACCATATCCATGCGGGTGTATGGCCATAAAGGTTCAGGAAGCGATGCGGACAAGAATTTGTCGTGCAGCAGTTCAGAAACATTTTACAACGATACTTTTGACAAAGGGAACTTTCGCTCAGCTCTTGAGCAGGTGAAGCCTGCCGGCTGGACGCCGATTGGGCTTGCCCTTGAAAAAGTAAAGGGAGACATCCCCGAAGATGCCGATGATGTGGTCGTTTACGTTGTGAGCGACGGCATTGAAACATGCGGCGGAGATCCTGTAAAAGCCGCCAAAGATTTGGTGTCCGATGAAATCGAAACCGTTGTGAATATTATTGGCTTTGATGTGGACAATGAAGGCCAAAAGCTGCTGAAAGAAGTGGCCAGTGCAGGCAATGGGGAGTTTATGTACGTTCACTCCGAGCGGGATCTGAAAGAATATATGAGAGCCCAATACGAAGAAATTAAAAGGGCATGGATTAAATGGAAAGAAGAAGGAAAACTACAGTCGATCCATACGCGACAGGAAAAGGGACTGCTCGCCATTGACATTAAACAGAACATGATACAGAAAGCTATCCGTGAAAGACAAAGAATGGAGCAGGCGCAGCTCTATTTAAAACAGAAATTCACTGAACCGGGGCATCCGATTTCAGAAGTCTTTTCCATGGTGTCTAAATACGGAAGCGAAAAATACAACTATGCTTCGGAAGAAGGAAGCAAGGCCTTCAGAGAAAGTACGGACAGCGGCGTTAAACAGTATAAAAAGTTTGAAGAAGAAGGATTGAAGAAAATAGAAGAAATGGATGAAAAGAAGAATGAATAAGCTTGGAAGGCTGGTTTTGCCCAGAAAGATAATTTCCCCAACTTAGTTATCTATGCATGTAATGTCCAAACTCCAAGTATTGGAAATATTAAATGAAGCAGGTGGAATAAATTTTTGCTCCACCTGCTTTTATTCATGGTTTGTATCCCAATCCAAGTGCGTGTGACTGAAATAGTTAAATATTTGCACGAATCCATTATTTGAATCCTTATTGTAAGGCTGGGATAACCCGGTGAAAATCAAAAACCGCGAGAAATCAAATTTGGAAAACCTTGATTTCTTGCGGTTTTACTTTTGGGGCTTATACCCATTTCAATTATTTTTACTTATTGCCCCTTTTCGGATGGCGGATGACCACCCTCCAAAACACTAATTTATTTTTCCAACTCATGAAGGACTTTTTCTGCAATACTATGATAAACTTGTCCAACTTTATGCGATTCATCATAAATGGACGGGGCAAAGTCATCTTCATTCCAGTCAGGCTGCTGCAGCGGCAGCTTCCCTAGCAACTCCGTACGAAGCTCTTCCGCAAGTTTTTCTCCTCCACCTTGACCAAAAACGTATTCTTTTTCACCTGTCAGTTTGCTTTCAAAATAGGACATATTTTCAACTACACCTAAGATTTCATGGTTTGTACGAAGTGCCATTGCTCCTGCACGGGCTGCAACAAAAGCAGCAGTAGGATGCGGTGTCGTCACGATAATTTCTTTCGTACTCGGCAACATGGTATGGACATCAAGCGCCACATCCCCTGTTCCCGGAGGGAGGTCAAGCAGCAGGTAATCCAAGTCTCCCCATTCCACTTCCGTAAAGAAGTTGTTAAGCATTTTTCCAAGCATCGGGCCACGCCATATCACCGGAGCATTGTCTTCCACGAAGAAAGCCATGGAAATGACCTTCACGCCAAACCGATCCACTGGAAGGATCTTTTTCCCTCTGACAACCGGACGCTCTGTAATTCCCATCATATCCGGAACACTAAATCCGTATATATCCGCATCAACAAGGCCGACCTTTTTGCCCAGACGTGCCAGCGCAACAGCCAAGTTGACGGAGACGGTTGATTTTCCAACGCCGCCTTTTCCGCTTGCAATCGCAATGAACGTTGTTTTACTGTCAGGTGAAAGCAGACCCCCTGCCGTTTCATCAGGCAGATCGCCTGCTGCGCGGTGTTTCTCCAACTCTTCTTCCGGCAGCTCTGTGAATCGGATTCCAACCGTAGCAGCACCAGCCTCTTTTAAAAGCTGAACGATTTGAGATTGGAGTTGCATCTGTTCCGGAGTTCCTGTCTTGGCCAGTGCAACTTTTACACTGACATGTTCCTTCTCCTCTTTGACCTTCACCTCTGTAATCCCATTTGTTTCCTCTAACTTCTTATGTAAAAGCGGATCTTTTAATTCTTTCAGAATGTCGAACGCCTGTTGTTCAGTAACCAATTTTTGCACCGTCCTTTTATCGATTTGAACTTAAGTTTCAGTATAACATATTCAAGTTATTTTCTATGAAAAGACGCTCCGTTAAGACAGATGAGGAGGGCCTTTCAGAAAGTTCTTGTTCAGCGAAGGCCATTCCCCTTAGTCTTTTAATGTTTCCTTTGTAAAATACCTCATGATTCCCCGATAGATGGCCGCAGCCACTTTATCCTGATAGTTGTCCTCCATTAAAGATGCCCGCTCACCCGGATTCGATAGAAAGCCGATTTCAACCAAGGCTCCGGGCTTCTTAGAGTGCTTAATCAAATAGATATTGTTGATAATTTTTTCTTTACGATCCGTGTTCTCAAGACTTGTAATCAGTTCTTCTTGGATCAATTTGGCTGCCCGTTTATTTTCAGCCAAATGGGGCGAATAGAAGGTCTGCGCGCCTCTCCATCTTGGGGAAGGGATAGAATTTAAATGGATGCTAATAAATAAGTCCGCTTCAGATTCATTGACCAATTCCAGCCGCTTCTTCAAATCGGCTGTTTTCCTCCTGCTGAGCCCCTTGGTCTCCGGATCCGCCAGGTCAGTGTCAGCTTCCCTTGTCATCAGAACTAGTGCTCCTTGACTCTGCAGGTAATCCCGCAGTTTAAATGCCACTTCCAGGGCGATTTCTTTCTCGAGCGCTTCACTGTCACCCGCTCCTCCGTCCGGGCCGCCATGTCCCGGATCCAAGTATATAATTTTCCCTGTCAATGGCAGGTTCCATGTATCAAATGAATCCCGTGGAATGAATTGGTATTGTACAATTAAAAATATAAGTGTCGTACCGATGATGAAAAAAGTGACTTTTGTCTTTTTTCGCATGCGATCTTCCCCTTTGCAATGCTTTCCTCACAATAGCATATGGGACAAGATGTTTATTTAGAACAAAATGAGCCCGCACACGGGTAAGAAATCTGGTCTGTATAACAGGTATTTAACTGTAAGTTTTTCCACATATTTATCCGAGTACCTAAAAAAGGAAAGTGCATCAATGCGCACTTTCCTTTTAAAAAACTTCCTGCGGGAACAACAAATTTGAATTACGGAAATAATCTTCAAACAGATCTTTGGATACCGGCTTGCTGAACAGATATCCTTGCCCCTGAATACACCCGCCGCTGTTCAGAAGTTCAAGTTGTTCCGTACTTTCAACCCCTTCAGCGATCACATTGATATCCAATGTTTCAGCAAGTGTTAAAATGGCATTGACAATCGCTTTGCTTTCAACGTTTTTATGGACATCCCTTATAAAAGAAGAGTCAATTTTTATCGTATCAACAGGCAGATGTTTAACATAGCTGAAGGTACTATAGCCGGTGCCGAAATCATCTACGGAAATTTGAACACCAAAACCCCTGATTTCCTCCAATATGGATGCGGCGTTTTCAAGGTCCGCAAAGACGGTTTCGGTTACCTCAAGTTCCAGCCATTTCGGATCAAGCCCCGTTTCATTTAACACTTCAATCACCTGCTGAAGCATGTCCGCTTGTTCAAGTTGGCGAACTGAAACATTTACTGATACAGCGACATGCGGGTAACCCATTTCCTGCCATCTTTTATTCTGTTTGCAGGCTTCACGCAGCACCCACTCTCCGATCGGAATGACTAAGCCTGTTTCCTCCGCAATCGGAATGAATTTATTTGGCGGTATTCTCCCCAGGTCCGGATGATTCCAGCGGACAAGTGCTTCCATACCAACTAACGTCCTTTTGGAGAAGTCAATCTTTGGCTGGTAATCCAAATAAAATTGCTCAAGCTCCATGGCCTTTCTTAGTTCATTTTCCAGCAAAATCCGCTCTAAAGATTTTTCTTCCATATCAGCGTTAAAGAGCGCATAGCCGCTTCTTCCCCGTTCTTTCACCGCGTAAAGAGCGGTGTCGGCCCGTTTTAATAATTCATCGGGGTTCTTTCCATGATCGGGGTATATCGCGACCCCTATGCTGGATGAAAGGAAAATTTCTTTTCCCGGAATGTGAACCGCCCCCTCAAAGCCCTTTTGAACTCTTTCCGCCAACGATTTTACATCCGCTTCATTTTCGATATTATCAAGAAGAACCGTAAACTCATCCCCACCGATTCTTGAGACGAAGTCTGTTGAACGAAGTGATTGTTTGATGCGGTTTGCCGCTTCTATGAGAATAAAATCGCCGGTATCGTGACCCAAAGAATCATTCACATATTTAAAGCGGTCCAAATCAATAAACATGACCGCCACTTTTGAAGACCCTTTTACCTTTGCAATCCTTTTTTGCAGCTCATTCATAAATAATCTCCGGTTTGGCAGGTCAGTCAGCGTGTCGTGAAACGCAAGATGATATATTTTCTGCTCCGATTTTTTCCGTTCTGTTATATCCCTTGTGACAAGCATTACCTTTCTTACATCGCCCATATCGTTTAAGATAGAATTCATCTTGGCCTCTGCATAAATATACTTACCGGATTTTGTCCTTAAATGAAACTCAAGCTGGGAAGCGACCTTCTTCTTTTCCCAAAGCTGTTCTATTTCTTCTTTCAGTGCATTCCGGCTATCTTCATGAATCAAATCAAAGATGGTTCCCTTTTTGATCTCTGCCGCCCCATACCTCAGCAACGGTTCGTGTGATGGTGATACGTACAGGAAGTTCCCTCCTGCATCTACGGTTGAGATAAGGTCAGAGGAGTTTTCCGTAATGAGGCGGTATCTTTCTTCACTTTTTCTGATTTTCTCTTCCATTTCCTTCCGTGAAGTGATATCATTCCGAATCGCGATATAACGGTATGGTTTTCCTTTTTCATTTAAAAAAGGGACAATCGTCGTATCCACCCAATATAATGAACCATCCTTTGCCTTGTTGCGGATTTCTCCTTTCCAGACATGTCCATTGCCAATTGACGCCCACATATCCTTGAAAAAGCTCTTTGGGTGATAATGGGAATTTAGAATCCGGTGATCTTGCCCGATCAATTCAACGCGACTGTATTTGGATATTTTACAAAATAAATCGTTGACATAAAGTATTTTTCCCCGCTGATCTGTGATCGCAACAATCGAAGATTGATCCAATGCATACTTGATATCGGCCAGTTCTTTCAGAACTTGCTCCAAATCCGTCTGATCGGACAATTCATAGTCATGAAGATGAAGCTTCGACACTTCTTCCACCGTCCTGTCTGCTTTTCCCATATCTTTCTCCTCCATACCTACTAAAAATGACTAAATCTCTATATAAAACTCCTTAATTTTCTATTTTTACATTACTTCTATCATAGCACGATAGGAGGATGCCAGATACTTTTTCCTAGTCCCTTGAGATAAAAATGAAAGCTCCTTTCACAATCTCGTCAAATAAGGAAAAGGCCAGAAACACAATGCCCTGACCAGTTATACCTGTTTTTTTAATGCCCACGCAAAGGCCTGCTTTTCCTTGGATATATGAACAATTGGATTCTCTTGAAAATAAGTTCTTGGCAAAAATGACACCATCGTATTATGATGAATAAAAAAATCTGCGGCACAGATACGCCAGCGATCATGGTGAATATCTCCACGATATAGATGTTTTCCCTGTTTTGTAAAAAAGCAATACCGTTCATAAAGGAAAAACTCCAAAGTACCTCTGGCTGGTATGAAAAATTCAGATTTAGGCTTGTAACTGATAGAAAAACTTTCGTCCCGACAACCAGGGTGTTTCCTTCGACTTTTAAAATGAATTTTATCCTCTTCGTGATTCAGGTTCATGGATGCATGCTTGTAAGGGAGCAGTGCAGAAGTCTTCGCCCCAAGGACAACAGGCCAACTGTCCGCATCCAGACTCAGAAAATAAATACCGGGCGTCCCTTTGTACGATACATAGACACGGACATTTAACTCCAAAAAGGAATGCAGAAACGGGATAGGCGGAAGTCCTCTCACCCTTGACCGGGAAGCAAGAAAAGGAGTAAGGCCAAGCCATGAAGTACCGTCGAATTGATCAATTTCAAGTTCGCTTGGCACATATTCCCTTAGTGCCTCAACCGGGACCCTCCAATGGCTGAACAATAGATGATGCCATTCTTGCGTCATAATCCAGGGCCTCCGAGGTACAGGAAACGGACGGTGCGATGTCTCTGAAAACTCCTTATGCATAACAAAAAGCTCCTTCCGTTCAAACTTTTCCTTATTTATTCCCCTTCATCAGTTTCTTAAGCGGGATCATAAGAAATGGAACGGAAAAGCAGGAGCTTTTCTTACAACACTTTATTCAAAAACGCTTTGGTTCTATCTGATTTGGGTTCCGTAAAAATTTGAGACGGGACATCCGCTTCCACAATGACGCCCCCGTCCATAAATATGACGCGGTCAGCCACTTCCCGTGCGAATCCCATTTCATGGGTGACAACAACCATTGTCATGCCTTCAAGTGCCAGCTGTTTCATGACTTCAAGCACCTCTCCGACAAGCTCGGGGTCAAGGGCCGAAGTCGGTTCATCGAATAGCATGACTTTTGGCTGCATTGCAAGCGCACGGGCAATCGCCACACGCTGCTGCTGTCCCCCTGACAATTGCCTTGGATAGCTGTTTGCCTTATCGGAAAGACCTACTTTTTTCAACAGTTCAACCGCAAGGGCTTTTGCTTCCTCATTATTTATTTTTCGTATTTTTTTAGGGGCCAGAGTAATGTTTTCCAAAACCGTCTTATGAGGAAACAAATTAAACTGCTGAAAAACCATTCCTACTTCCGTGCGCACCGTATTGATATCCGTTTTTCGATCATTCAAATGATGGCCATTGATCACAATATCCCCGTCTGTCATTTCTTCCAGCATGTTCAAGCAGCGGAGGAAAGTACTTTTTCCTGAGCCGCTCGGCCCGATGACGCAGACGACTTCCTGCGGATCAATTTCACATGTTATTCCTTTCAACACCTCAAGATCGCCGAATTTTTTATGCAGATTGTTAACTTGTATCATTCTGTTTCCAACCTTCTTTCAAAAAAGCGTAAAACCATTGATAAACTGAAGGTAATGACTAAATAAAAGAGAGCTACCGTCGTATATATTTCCACTGCATTAAAATGGTTGGCTGCAATCAAACGTCCTTGGAAAATCAGTTCGGGTACGAGAATGACAGACAATAAAGACGTATCCTTGATGCTGATAATAAATTGGTTTCCAAGCGGCGGGATCATCCGTTTAAATGCCTGCGGCCAAATGATATGTAGCATCGTCTGCTGATGATTCAGTCCTAGAGACCGCCCGGCCTCCATCTGGCCTTTATCGATCGATTGGACGGCTCCACGGACAATCTCCGCTATGTATGCTCCCGAATTGACTGCGATTACAATAATCCCCGCGGTAATGGAATCCAAATTTTTCCCGATAATTAAAGGAAGGGCAAAGAAAATCCAAATTGCCTGAACCAGTACGGGAGTTCCGCGGATTATCTCCACGTACACGGTAGAGATAAAGTAAAAAACCTTATTCTTGGCCACTCTTCCTATGCCGAAGAGAGCCCCCAAAGCAAAACCGATTAAAAGTCCGACAATTGAAATGAGCAGCGTGTAATACAATCCTTTTGTCAAATCCGGCAGGAACTCGATGACTCCTGCCCAATCAAATCTACCAATCATCACTTCACCTCTTAATAGAAAAGCGTAAGACACACAGCCTTGGGACAAGCACAAATTAAATCAAGACGTGGGAGGCCTTAAGCCACCGCAGAAAAGAAGCAGAAGATTTTACTCACGTCAAGCGAAACATCCTGAATGTGCTTTCTAGCTGCCTTGTAACCATGAGCCGATGTGCCTGCCGACTTAAAGCGTCACGTCTTGGCGCCGTCGGAGCTGGACATAACACAAAAGAACTCAAAAGAAAACTTGGTTTTACGTTCTTTACTTCTATGAGTAAAAGGGTGTAACAATAGCAGTTACACCCTTTTTACTGCAGAATCACGTCTTATTCAGGTTTTTCGCCAAACCACTTTTCATAGATTTCATCATATTTTCCACTCTCTTTTAATGAAGCCAAAGCTTCGTTGACCTTGCTTACAAGTTCGTCCTGCCCTTTAGCGAAGGCAATTCCGTATTGCTCAGCTTGATACAGATCTCCAACCATCTTTAGGCTGTCTTCCCCTTTGGTCCGGATATAATAAGCTACATTGGGAGAGTCATAGAGAATTGCATCGGCACTGCCATTTTCAACAGCCAAATACGCTTGGTCCAATTGTTCGAACTGGCTGGCTTTCGCTCCCTCGATATTCTTTTTTATATAATCCGCACTTGTAGACCCGAGCCTTGTTGCAACCGTTTTCTCTTTTAAATCTTCTATTCCGTTAATATCTTTATTATCAACGGCAACACCGATCCTGAGGCCTGCATCGTAATACGGGTCACTGAAATCAACTGTTTTCTTACGTTCATCCGTAATAGTGATGCCGGCAATGGCAATATCAAAAGATCCCGTCTGCAAACCTGGGATGATTCCGTCAAAATTTGTTGTCTCCAGCTTGACTTCAAAACCGACTTCATCAGCGATTGCATTGATCAAGTCGATATCAAATCCGACATATTCTCCATCTTCTTTAAACTCAAAAGGTACGAAAGAGGTGTCACTTGCAACCGTATATGTATCTTTCAAACCGCCATCTCCGCTTTTTTCACTTTCCTTGTCGGCGTTGTCTGAACCTCCGCTTGTGCTTTCAGACCCTCCACCGCCGCATGCGGCTAGGACAAACATCATAGCAATCAACAAAATTCCCCAGAGACTTCTTTTCTTTATTTCCATGACCGTACTCCCCCTTTTCCGTCTTGTAAGTGTTTTCATGATTATGCTAACTATATCAAAGTTTATCTTTTTAGAAAAGTGCCTATATTTCTCAAATTATAGTATTATCTGTCTTATGAGGCAGTTCGTGGCACTTTAGGGCTATATTGCTTGCTCTTTTTCCGAAATGCGGCTTGGAAAGTGCCTATGGAAGCTAAAAAATTGTTCAATAGATATATTAAAAACCGTAGAGAAAACATCGTTCCTCTACGGTTTCTAATAGGCACCATTAATACTTTTGGCCATACGTTTGAAATTTCTCTTCCATATGCATCATCTCTTCATCCTCTAATATTACAGGGTCCCCTATCGATTTGGCACGATAGTATACTTCGGCGCAAAATTCAATTTCCTCCGCAATATTAAAAGCATTTTTAATATCATGTGCTCCGGTCAATAAGCCATGGTTTGCCAAAAGAACCGCTTTTCTGTTATCCATTGCTTTAAAGGCATTCTCTGCCAGTTCTTTTGTTCCAAAACTCGCGTATTCGGCACACCTGACATTTTTTCCAGCATAAGCCACAAGATATGACACTGCCGGAAGACTCCATCTCAGTGCTGAAAGAGTTTTGGCAAACACAGAATGTGTATGTACAACAGCATTTATATCTGTACGCTTTCTGTAAAAGATCGAATGCATCTCTAACTCACTTGACGGCGTTCGTTGACTATCAACGATCCGATTCTCCAGGTCAAGAACCACAACATCTTCAGGCCTCATTGTGTCATACTCGATTCCACTGGGACTAATAGCCATCAATTGCTTCTGTCGATTAAAGATACTGATGTTACCCCCTGTACCTTTTGTTAGACCGCTGGATAACAGTCTGTTACAGTATTCGACGATGTCCCGCCTCTCTTGTTCCATAATCAATTGGGCGGCCTCCCTATACAAGTATTTAATTGGATTGTTTTGCTATGATTACGTTTGTACCATTTTCCCGGTATTGTTCTAGGCATTTTTGCTGCTCCTCGTTAAAAGGAACGACTTCATCCGTAATTAACGTATTTACACTTTCTGCTGGGCAAATTTTAAAGAAAGCAATTGTATTTATTTTAGTATGGTCCGCCAATAAATATAGATAGGTGGAGCGCATAATAATGGCTTGCTTCGCTTCTCCTTCATCAATGAGGCTGTCTGTAACTCCATCATTAAAATTTAAAGATTTGCAGGAGATGAATGCCTTATCAATGTATATAGATTCCAAATACTTGGAGATTGAAGAGCCGAATACTGACAGGGATGTCCTTCTTAGAAACCCTCCGAGTAATATGATTGTTATATCCGGATCACTGGATAACTCAACCGCTATATTGATATTGTTCGTAACTACCGTCACCTTTTTCTTGAATTTGATATGACGGCTTAATTCCAAAGCGGTTGTACTCGCATCAAAAGCAATGACATCTCCATCTTCTATAAATTTTACAGCCTCCAAGGCAATGAATCTTTTCTCAAGACTATTTCTGCCTTTCCTCTCCTCAATGGATCCTTCATGTTCTTTTTCCCGGATTTCTTTCAACCGAACCCCGCCATAAACTTTTAATACTTTTCCTTCCTTCTCCAATTTATCTATATCCCTGCGAATAGTCATTTCTGAAACAGAGAATTTTTGACTTAAGTAGGATATCTCTGCATAATCTTTTGATTTTAATATGTTTACAATCTCGTCTCTGCGCGCACTAGGTAAAGTTACCATTTTCTATTGCTCATCCTATCTTGGTTAGATAATCAATAAAAATCATTAAATATTTTTAGCAGGTTCTCCTTATAAGGAGCTCTCACAATTCCTTTTTCGGTGACAATGGCAGTAATATTTTCCGCAGGAGTGACATCAAAAGCAGGATTATATACTTTACTGTCTTTTAATGCTGTCCACTTTCCAAATAAATTGATGACTTCTTCGGGATCCCGTTCCTCAATTGGAATATCTTTTCCCGATTTAGTTTTTAAATCAATAGTTGGAGTTGGCACTGCTACATAAAATGGAATATTATAATATTTGGCAAGAATCGAGACTCCTAATGTTCCCACTTTATTTGCTACATCTCCATTTGCAGCAACCCTGTCCGCACCAACAATAATGGCATCAATTTTATTTTGGGACATTACTACACCTGCCATACTATCCGTAATTATTGTAACATCAATTCCGGCCTTTTGGAGTTCCAATGCTGTTAAGGTAGATCCTTGAAGTCTTGGCCGTGTTTCATCTGAATATACTTTAAAGTTCCATCCTTTTTCCTTAGCTAAATAGATGGGAGCCGTTGCTGTTCCATATTTAGTTGTAGCCAAAGAACCTGCATTGCAATGTGTTAGAATTCCCATGCCATCCTCTAGTAAAGATAAAAGGTTTTCTCCAATTTTTCTATTGATTTCTTCATCTTCTTTATGAATGGCTTTCGCTTCTTTAAGCAGAGTCTCTTTAAGTGCAGCTACAGGTAAACCTTTATTTGTTTCTGCGATATTCTCCATTCGTTCAAGAGCCCAAAACAAGTTTACAGCTGTGGGTCTTGAAGTAGCCAATAGTTCGGATTTTTCCTTTAGGGTCTTCCGGAAATCCTCAAAAGAGGATTCAGGCGCATCTTTAATTCCCAGATATAACCCATAGGCAGCGGTTACGCCAATTGCAGGAGCTCCTCTGACCACCATTGTCCGAATGGCTTCCCAGACACCTTCCGTTGAATCATACTCTTTATATATGATTTCATTGGGCAAAACTGTTTGATCTAAAAGAACAAGTTTATTATTTTTCCATTCAATCGTTAAAAGCTGATCACTCATTTTTCACCTTCACCTCGCCAATAGCCTGATGCAATGCTTCTGTATAATCACTGCCTGCTTTAAATTCATTTCTTCTCTTTATTAAATTTTTTGCTAAAATTAAACAAATGCGTTCAGCCCGCACTCTGCTGTCAGTATCCTCAATTGAAGTGATATCCTTTACCTTGGCAAGCCCCACTATCCTTCTTATGATTTCAAGTCCGGCAACTCCGGCTGTATCTGCTAAAATATGGTCCAGATACCATTCCTTGAATCCCGTTTCCTTCGCTAACAATTCAGTTACAGAACCATCCCACTCTTGGCTGAATTTTACCTTGAATAAGTCTATTACCTCTATAATAGTCTTTTCTACCCAGTCAAGAAATTCCCCTTTGTGATATGTATCTCCATTGATATAGGCAAAAATCAGGTGCGCAACGACATTACCAGTGTCATATCCAATAGGTCCAAAAAAGGCGAATTCAGGATCAATCACTTTAGTGGAGTCCTTTTTTGCAAAAATCGACCCGGTATGGAGATCTCCATGAATTAGAGCTTGAGCATGGTTCATGAACTCAAATTTCAGTTTAGCAGCCTCAAGGTGCAATTCATTATCATGATAGATTTCCCGGATAATCCAATCTTTGTTCTCAACGATGATTTCATTTCGGTGATGGTAATTATTAAACGGCTCTGTATAAACAAGATCTTCGGAAATTTCACAAAGTTCCGGATTAATAAACTCCTTAACCAGAAGTTTCTTCTGCTTATGTTCCATGACAACATCGGTTGTGGGAAGAAGTGTCTTTACCATATATGAGGTAATATGTTCTGCAAATAATGGGTATATCTCATGCTTTAAAAAGCCCTCTCTTAAAATGAGATGATCGGATAAATCTTCCATTACACAACAGCTCATCACTTCATCGAGGAGGTATACTTTCGGAACAAGTCCGGGAGCATACTTTCCATGGATGATAAGGGCGTTTGATTCTATCTTGTTCCTGTTTGTGGAAAGTGTAATGTCTTCCGAGATTCGGGCTGTATGCCCCGCCTGCTTTACTATCAATGATTTATCTGATTGTTTGTCTGAGACGCGATACACATAATTTAGATTCCCGTCTCCAATTTCAGCACACGTTAAATGACTTTTACTATCAAAAAAATCAACTTTCTCTAAAACAAAATCCACTACATCTTTTTCCTTCATTAAGAAATATTGATTGAACCGGGACATCCTCACAGTTCCTCCCCTTCGTTTTATTTACGATTGTAATAAGTTGAAGCAAGAGCAAGAGCCAATACCATACCTTTTACTATGTTGAGAGAATAATATGGGACTGACATCATAACGAGTCCATTTTCAAGAATCCCTACCAAAGCAGCACCTATAAAAGTACCAATAGCATTTGGTTTCCCGTTCCCGGCGAAAGAGGATCCAATAAATGCTGCAGCAACTGCCGGCATCAAGTATCCAGCCCCTGAGTTAATTTGTGCAGATCCAAGATAGGAAGCTAATATAATTCCTCCAAGAGCAGCAAATAAAGTCGAGATGACATATGCCAAAGTTTTATACCGATTGACCGGAATTCCGGATAACCGTGCAGCTTCTATATTTCCTCCGATCATATACATATAGCGGCCGTGCTTTGTATGGTTCAAAAACACATGAACAATCATGACGACCAAAATCATGATGATGATTATCCACGGAGTCTCGCCCATCTTGTCAAAAACAACTGGAAGCTTCCCTTCCGTTGGGGAGCCGTCCAGTCTTGGCATCCCCTCACTGATGGAACCGCCGCCAGTATATGTCATGGCAACGCCTTCAAAAATGAACATTGTCGACAATGTAGCGAACAGATCTGGAATTTTTATTTTTACAATCAACAACACATTAATCAGTGCAACGATCAATGTAAGAACAATGGCTAGAGGAATGGCAATACCTGCCGGTAAGTTGTACCATACAAAAAATGAAACAATCAAGGAACTGGAGAGTGTGGCAGACGATCCTATCGATAGATCGAAACCATCAACTGATAATGACACGGTCAAGCCGATCGCAATAATAGTCACGATAGAAATGCTTCTTAATATATTGATAATATTAGAACTCGTTAAAAATATATCCGGCATAATTACCGTAAAAAAGGCAAGTAAAACTACAATGGCAATGATAGTACCCCATTTGTTTATGGATTGAAGAACGGAAAGGGGTCTCTTCTTTAAACTTTTTTCCATTGATTAATTTCCCCCAGTTGAATAATACATAACTTCTTCTTCAGTCGTTTCCCTTGTTTCTAATTCCTTAACGACACGGTTATCATACATGACATAGATTCTGTCTGTAATGGCCATTATTTCTGATAGTTCACTAGAAGCATATATCACGCCTTTTTGATCATTTGCCAGGTCACTAATCAAATCAAAAATCTCTTTTTTGGCGCCCACATCGACCCCCTTTGTCGGTTCATCAAAAATATAGATTTCTGCATTCGATAACAACCACTTACCGACAGCAACCTTTTGCTGATTCCCTCCGGAGAGCAAAGATACCTTCTGTCTCTCATTCGGGGTTTTAATACCTAGCGATCCAATCATTTTCTGAGCCGTGTTTCTTTCTAACATCGGTTGTAAAACACCCGTGGTCTTTGTATATTTGTTCAAGCTTGCCGCAGTGAGATTCGTGTAGACGGGCTCATCCACAAGAACCCCTTCCTTTCGCCGCTCTTCCGGAACCAATGCTAGTCCTTGTTTTACAGCATGATGGGGTGCCTTTATGTTCAAAGACTTGCCATATAGCTTGACAGATCCGGATTCTATTTGACGGGCACCAAAAATTGTTTTGCACAACTCAGTTTTTCCTGCGCCCACTAGACCGGCAATCCCGACAATTTCACCTTTCCTTACATGGAGACTTACGTCATTTACTTTTCCTTCTTTATCATTCAAACTATTTATCTCAAATAAAATCTCGTTTCCTATTTGTCTGTCAGCCCTGGTGAATTCTTCTTCAAATGTCTTACCTAACATCAGTTCAACAACTTGCTGGGTCGTTAAATTGCTAATAGGCTGGCTTGTCACAACCTTTCCATCTTTCATAATGGTAATGTCTTCACAGATTTCAAAAAGCTCGGGAAGCCTGTGAGAGATGAATATTACACCAATATTCTGATTTTCAGCCAAGTCCCTTACAATCCTAAAAAGTTCTTTTGTTTCCCTATTGCTCAAAGGAGCTGTCGGCTCATCAAGGATTAAAAATTTCCTTTCATTTACAATAGCTCTTGCTATTAAAACCATTTGCTTATCTGATAAACCTAGTTCGGATACGGTTATTTTCGTATCAATCTTTATATTCAGCCTTTCTAAAATCTCATTGGCTTCAGAATGTATGTTTCTCCAATTGACTATTTGTCTTTTGCCCATGTCATTAACGATCATATCTAGCATTATATTTTCACCCACTGTCAAATGGGGGATAAGGGCTGTATCCACTTCCTGATAAACAATATCAATCCCAAGATCCTTTCCGTCTTTTGGAGTTTTAATAGTGACTTCTTCATTATTAAAGAAAATTTTACCGGTGTAATGATTATAGGCACCTGACAAAACTTTCATTAAGGTTGATTTACCTGCCCCATTTGCTCCAATTAATGCGCGGATGGAACCTGTTTCCATTTCAAAATGAACATCTGTTAATGCTTTTACTCCTGGAAACTCTATATTGATATCTTCCATTTTCAATAATATTTTTTCAGCTTTTGCCATACACTCACCTATTCAGATTTGATTCTAAGTCTGTGGGCTGCAGAAAAGGAAGAATGGCTTATTCTTCCTTTTCCAATAATTAATTTTCTCTGAGCTTTTTCATCCAATCTTCGTTGAAATCATCGGACTCTCCCCAACCTTCGATCACTTCAGCCAAACTATCCATCGTCGTTTCAGACGACAAATCTTCTTTTTTAATCAATTTCGGTTCAAGCGCATATGTTTCCGGTGTATCTTCATCTGCAATCTTCTTTGCTAACAAACGCATATTCATTACACCGATTAAGTAGGGGTCAACAGCAGCTGTAGATTCCCACGTGCTCCCCTCTTCCAACATCATGTTAATGTCCTGATTGGAGATATCGATTGAGACCAATTTAATATCAGACCGTTTATTATCTTTAAGCGCTTTGAATCCTCCTTTTGCCATTTCATCCCAAGATCCCCAAATAACATCCACTTTTCCTTCTGGGTACTTGCTTAAGATTGAGCTAACACCAGAGGCAATATCCCCTTGAACATTTTGCATATTGGACGGCCCAATCGTTTCTAACGTTTTAATCTTGCCTTCTTTTTCATATTTTTTATAAATCTCTTCTCTGCTATCAAGAGGAGGTAATCCTCCAAACCATAATTTAATGACATTAACTGGCTTCCCATCTTTTGAATAATTGGCAACCTCGTCGAGGCTAAGCTCGGCCAGCTTATGGTCATTTTGAGCAGTGTATGTAACCCCTTCCAATTTTTCACCGTTTTTAACAGCAACGGTATCAAATGTTACTACTTTTATGCCTTTGTCTATGGCTGGTTTAATCATGTCGTATGAATACGATTCTTTACCGTGAGAAATAACGAGCCCATCGTAACCTTTCTGAATGGCTTGTGAAACAAGATTTTGAAACTTTGCATCATCTCCGTCAGAAATAAATGTGTCTACTTTAAAACCTAAACCTTCTCCTTCACTTCTGGCTCCATCTAAGAATTGCTTTGTATGGTCATCTGAAGGAAGGTTCCTGATTACAGCTACTTTAACGTCGCCCTGAACACTCTCCGGTACACCTTCAATTTTTTCTTTTGGCTTGGACTGTGTGTTCTCTTTACTGCCGCAGCCTGCTATCACTAATACCAACAATAAAAATAACAAGAAATTTTTCCTCACCTAATTATCCCCCTCAATTATATGAATAGTGATGATCTGTCCGACTTCATTAGACTTTTTGACTATCAATGACCTCCTTCACTTTGGAAACTCATCCAAAATAACTAAACTTTTTCATTTAAAAACATATAAAAACATTTTTAATGATATAAAATGTTTTTAATTAACAACATATTAACACTTATTAACAAATAGTCAATATTTTTTTAATATACAGCTTAATGAAACAAAAGTTGCTAACGTCGATAGTCACTCAATCAAATAAGTCTTATTTCTTATACACTCCACCTATTTCGATACATCTCGTAATACATTTGTTACACAACTGAAAAACAAAGTCACAATTTGTCGTGATATGCTATATCTACATAAACAAGAAAATGTTGGAGTGCCAGGGGGAAAGTGCTAGAATGACGATGTTAAAAAAAGCTATTATTTCATTATTCGCCGTTATCACATTCGCTGCAGTGATCACTCAACCTATAGATACCGCTAGTGCAGCAAGCAAACCATCAGGGGCAGCTATTGTAAAAGAGGGTAAAAAGTACTTGGGCGTTAAATACAAGTATGGTGGAACGACGCCAAAAGGGTTCGACTGTTCAGGCTTTACGTCCTATACTTTTAAGAAAAAGAACGTCAAACTTCCAAGAACGGCAGCTGAGCAATTTAAAAAAGGAAAATCTGTCAGCAAAAAGAACTTGAAAGCCGGAGACCTGGTATTCTTTAAAACAACTTCTAAGAAAAAAGTTACACACGTTGGAATTTACGTAGGAAAAAATAAATTTATCCATTCTGCAGGAAAAGGTGTATCTATTACATCCATCAATGATCCGTATTATTGGAAATCCAAATATGCAGGAGCAAGAAGGGTACTATAAGCCCCTTTTCAATAAAACAGACAGCGAGGATTCAAGTTCTCGCTGTCTGTTTTTTATTGAATAAAATGCACACCTTCACCTCTGAAAACTGACAGCTAGTGTTGGGAGTCTTTTTAATGTAGACCCTCGCAGGTTGGGGAAGAATTTATAGATCAATCGGTAAAATAAAGAGTGAATTGACAAAAGGAATGGAAACAGCCGAGTTAAACTCGAACCGCTTCGCCGTCGATACAGATTTTGAGAAGAACCAGACAATCGTATTACGGAACAAGCGAATAGAAACCATCAGATATTTGGCAGCCTACCATTGGCCAGGAAACGTTCGGGAATTAAGGAATATGGTTGAGAATTTAATTGTTTCCGTTTCTGAGCAAACCCTTGAGCCCTACCACCTTCCCTTCCGGATTACACAAGTAGAACAAGATTCCAATAACGTAAATCTTAAGAAAATGGTACAGAACTCCAGGCTTGGAAAATAAAATCCTTATCGTGAGATCTGGCAATCCGTTTTGGATTGCCACTTTTGTTTCAAAAAATTGACAAAGCGGAGAAACACCTTCTGAGCCCTTTACATATTTCGCCTTACGAAGTATAATGGTTAAGTTAATTACCTAGGTAAATAAAGAGGGGGGCATTTCGGTGAATCCCGTGATTCACGAGATTTTTCAAAGGACGCGTCTTTTGAGCAAACAGTTGAACAACGTATTAAAAGATCATGACCTGTTCACATCCCAGTGGACAGTTTTATATTGCGTTCATCAACATGGAGAAATGACGCTGACGGATATATGGAAATATTTGAACGTAGAGGCTCCGACCATTACGCGAACAGTGAAACGGTTGGAAGAGCTTGGCTGGTTAAAAACTGATTTAGGAAAAGACCGCCGGGAGAAAATGGTCCGGCTTTCCGAATATGCGGAAACCCGCTTGCCTCATATTAAAGTATCAATTGAACGGTTTGAACAGAGGTCAATGGAAAATTTGACCGAAGAAGAGCAAACTCTCTTAATGGAGCTGCTAAAGAAACTAGATGTGGAAGGATGATGATAGTTGCAAAAAATGCAGCCAATTTGGACGAAATCATTCATGAGTTTGTTTTGTACGAATTTATCCGTTTTTATTGTGTTCTATGGATTAACTGCAACCTTACCGCTTTATGCTACAGGCCTCTTAAACAAGACAGATCAGGAAGCCGGCCTGCTGATGTCGATCTTTCTGCTCTCGGCCATCATCATACGCCCGTTTACAGGAAAGATATTGGACTTGGCAGGAAAAAGAAGGATGCTTCGGATCAGCCTCGTCTTATATTTGCTTTGCACCATTCTTTATTTTTTTATCGATCCGTTTAGCTGGCTTCTTGTCCTCCGCTTTCTGCACGGAATCGGATTCAGTATCGTGACGACAGCATGTGGGGCTATTGCGGCCGATCTTGTACCGGCAGCACGCCGAGGGACAGGTCTTGGTTATTTTACCATGTCGACAAACCTTGGGGTTGTTCTTGGACCGCTGATTGCCCTTTCGCTTATACAGGCCTACTCCTTCGACTTACTGTTTATCATTCTTAGCTTTTTAATGGTGACAGGAGCACTTTTTTCTTTGATGGTGCCTGCCCATAAACAACAGAATGGAAACAAAACCAAGAGAAAATTATCTTTTAATGACTTATTTGAAAAAAAAGCCGTTCCTGTCGGGATTCTCGCATGCCTGACCGGACTTTCATATGCGAGCATTTTATCTTATTTATCCATCTATGCCCAAGGAAAAAATCTATTAGGTATGACGAGTGCCTTCTTCCTCGTCTTTGCGGCTGTCATGCTCCTTGCAAGGCCGTTCACAGGCAGATTGTTTGATCTGAAAGGACCTCAATACGTCCTTTATCCCGGATTGATTTTATTCATCGTTGGGTTAATCATTCTGGCATATACTCATTCAGCTGCTACATTTTTGATCGCCGGAGGCTTCATCGGGCTTGGATACGGCTCTTTGGTACCGAGCATGCAGACGCTTGCCATCCAGTCCACCATTATAGAACGAAGCGGATATGCCACAGCAACGTTTTATACTTTCTTTGATGGCGGAATCGCTTTAGGATCGTACATTTTCGGAATCATCGCCGCAGCCAATGGCTATCAATCGATTTATTTGATTTCCAGTGCGCTCGTTTGCTGTGTATTCATATTGCTTATGATTTTAAAGCCAAATAAACAAGGCGGAAAAGCGGCGGACGCCATTAAAGAAAAGGAAGTGGAGAGTTTTTAGAGAAACGGACCAATAATGGGTCCGTTTTTTTGTGTGATTTACTTATTTAATGGCAGATTATTTAAAAATGAGAGAAAATCATTTTACATACGTTGTATAAGGTGTAAAAGCTTTTACAAAAACGTAAGGAGAATCAGAGATGAAGTCAAATGAAAATAATTTCATCCGAAGATTGCAACGTCAAAAAGAAGATGCATTAGAGTTTATAGTTGATAAATATTTACCATTAATAAAGGGGATCACTTATAACGTTCTTTCTCCACTTGGAAACGACGGAATCATGGAAGAATGTATCAATGATGTGATTCTGTCGATATGGAGTCATTCCGGGAAATTCCATGGAGACGCAACAGATTTCCAAAAATGGGTCTGTGCCATTTCCAAGTATAAATCGATTGATTATTACAGAAAAGCACGAAAAAAAGAAGAGTTTGCTTCCACTCATTTGGACTTGAACAAGGAAAAATCCGTTGAGGACGAATTGATCGAAGCAGAAAACAAAAAGGAAATAATTGAGTTAATCGATCAATTGGAACCTGTAGACCGAGACATTTTTGTCATGAAATTTTTCCTCGGTTTCAAAACAGATGAAATTTCCAAAAGACTTGGCCTGTCAAGAGCGGCAGTTGATAACCGGATTTATCGCGGGAAAAAGAAACTTCATACAAAAGCAGCCAATTTAAACCTGGGAGGTAGTACCGTATGAAGGATATTTATGAATTATTGAATGATGTCGATATAGATGTAAATGAATTTGAGGAAATGGAAGTCAGTGAATGGGAAAAGGCTCGAATCAAAAAGGCCGTTAAGCAATCCATTAGACAAAAGAAAAAAACGAAAAAGTGGATAAGGGATGTTGGGGCTGCTGCCATTGTTACCGTTTTATCAGTTACAATTTTTGGATTGACATTCCCTACCTATGCTAGCAACATTCCAGTAATAGGTGATATTTTCAGATTCTTGGATAATGGAAGAACTGGCCTTTATGAAAATTATAAGGAGTACTCCACCGAGATGAACCTATCGCAGGAAAGCAACGGCATTAAAGTAACCATCAATGATGCCGTATATGACGGAAAAACAGTGTCATTAACCTTTTCACTGGAAAGTGGCCGCGATCTGGGCGATGATCCTTTCCTGGAGGGCCCCCTCGATATAAAAGGAACGTCCGGCAGTACAGGAACTTATCAAATTTCAAAGGTGGACGAAAATCAGTATGTAGGTTTAATCACCTCGAGTATATTTGACAAAGAGGAAAAAGATCACATAAAGGTAAAGTGGGAGATTGATCGTATCCTGCTTCCCACTAACAAAGATATAAAAGGCAATTGGAATTTTGCTCTTACGTTAGATGCTCTTGCAAAAGACACACAAATTATCGGTCAAAGCGTTGAACAAGATGGAGTAAAGGTAAGTGTAGGAAAAGTTTCCGCCACACCAATATCCTTTACCGTTTATTACGATCAGATAGTTTCTGAAGAAATGAGAAAGAAATGGCATACAGTAGACGCGGATATTACCATAAAAGATGATCTAGGCAATCATTATTCCGGTGAAAGGAATGGAGGATTAGGTGACAGCGAAGGCTATCATATGAACTGGAACAAGACGTTCGAAAAGCTCGATCCAAATGCAACAAGGCTGATTATTACACCTCATGTGGAGATGCATGAATATACTTCTGAGAATTTTGGCGGGTCAGAAGTTACAGCGGAGGAAACGACGGAGGTCCAGATTCCTTCAAAGTCTGGTAAAGGTAATGAAGCATTTGTATTGGAAGATATCATTGTTCAACTGAAATAACTCACAAAAAGCTGTTACGGAAAGTTTCCGTAACAGCTTCTTTAAATTTCCGAGATTCAGATACTGTAACTACGTAAAATCACAATACAATGAACTGAGTTGTAAACATCTTTGGTAACTTTAAAGCATCTCGCCGGTCATCAAATACTCTGGACTGTAGAGAGCTCAACTGATGGGCAGAATGTTCTACTGCCGTTCCTCTTCCATTGAAAATCCCTCTCTAACAATAAGAAGAATGTTAATTACTAAATCTCACCATACAACCTGCGAGTATTAAGATTCCTCTACTTATTGCTTGGAAAATGAACTATTCAATTGTTCAGCAACATCGTCCGGGACTTTCATGTCTATTTTGATCAAAGAGACCTTCAATGTCACATAAGGTATATCTTTGAATGTAATGAGCCGTGCAACTTCATGTAACGAGGGCTTTTTCTCTTTTCTCTCACCCAGCTTGGTGGTATCTTCAATGGAAAAAACATATTCATATTGTTTTTCGGCATCTTTAGGTAAATCAGAGGCATATTCCCATCCGTCTAATTTTAGACTCTCTATAAACTCTTCGATATCCGCTTTTTCCGACATGGTCTTTAATACGGTGCCGTTGTCTGCAGAATGAACCTCGACTTTCTGAGCTTTTGCGATGTCTTTAATATTCTCTTGCATACCCGATTCCTGATTTTTCTCTCTATTTACAGTATCTTTCGCTTCAGAAGAATTAGATGTATTACAGCCAACCAGCGCTGACACAACCAAAATAAAGAGCAAAAAATATCTGGTCAAAATTCTCATGTTATCCACCTTTCCCATCTAGGCTGCTTGATCCTAAACAATATTACTCATGATATCATCGAAAGCATAAATTATATTCGGCCCTAAGTCTTAGATTTGCAAAAATGCTTATTTATCAGAGTAAGCGCCTGTTGTTAGGAAGGGTAAAAGAAGACGCGGTAAGCAATTGAGAAGGAACCTATTCCCTCTTTCCGCTTTTTATTCTGTACATGCGCATCATCTTCCTGTTAAACTTTACATACATTTACCAAAAGAATAAAGGAGAGTTGAGAAGAGATGAGCATAGTTCAGGAAAAAGGTTATTTTGGACAGTTTGGAGGCAGCTTTGTCCCTCCGGGCTTGCAAGAGGTATTGGATCATTTAGACGAGCAGTTTGAGAAGTATAAACATGACGAGGAATTTATTAAGGAATATAATTATTATTTAAAAGAATATATAGGCAGGGAAAACCCGTTAACTTTTGCCGAAAGACTGACAAAGGAGCTTGGTGGTGCGAAGATCTATCTAAAACGAGAGGATTTGAACCATACCGGCGCCCATAAAATCAACAATGCCATCGGCCAAATTTTACTAGCCAAACGAATGGGAGTAAAACGGATAATCGCTGAAACCGGAGCAGGTCAGCACGGCGTGGCCACTGCCACCGCTTGTGCCATGTTCGACATGGAATGCGTCATTTATATGGGGGCTGAAGATACAAGAAGGCAGGCTTTGAACGTATTCCGGATGGAATTGTTAGGTGCCAAGGTCGTTGCTGTCGATAAAGGCCAGGGACGTTTGAAAGATGCCGTGGATGAAGCACTGAATGACCTCGTGCAGAATTATAAAAACACTTTTTATCTACTTGGCTCGGCGGTAGGCCCTCACCCTTATCCGACCATAGTGAAACATTTTCAGTCGGTGATCAGTGAAGAATCTAAAAAGCAGATCATTGAAAAAGAAGGGAAACTGCCTACTGCCGTCATCGCCTGTACCGGCGGAGGAAGCAATGCGATTGGGGCGTTTGCCCATTATATCGATGAACCTGATGTCCGCCTGATCGGCGTCGAACCGGATCAAGCACCCTCATTAACGGAAGGTGTTCCCGCTGAACTTCACGGATTCAAGTGTCTTGCTCTCATTGACGAAGACGGAAACCCGAAACCGACGTATTCAATTGCAGCCGGCCTGGACTACCCCGGAATCGGCCCTGAACACAGCCATCTGAAGGAATCCGGGCGGGCAGAATACTATACAGTGACTAATGAAGAAGTTCTGGACGCCTTCAAACTGCTGTCCAAAAAAGAAGGGGTTATACCGGCACTGGAAAGCGCCCACGCTATAGCGCAAACATTAAAGCTGGCGCCTACAATGAACAAGGATGACATCATCATCGTCAACCTCTCCGGCCGCGGGGATAAGGACGTTCAACAGGTGTTTGAAATGGAGAATAAATAAACCGTAACAGAGGACCATGTCCTCTGTTTTTTTACGTAAACCTGATTGAATTCCACCAACAATTTTTACGATTTAGTAGATCAGTTTTATACCTGAGGTGTATATTTTTAAACCCTTTTCACATTATCTCCCTGCAGCTGTTCTACTAAAGTTTTTGCTTGTCTATCCAGTTGCTGGGCCGCTTCATCAATGCCGTTAAATTCATGAACTGCTTTTTCAGTACGGAAATAGCTTTCAGAAATGATTTCCTCTAATTGTATAGTCCCAGAGCTGATATTGTGCACTTGTCCTGTTATTTCCTCCACATTCGAATGGACCTTCTGAGTCGACTTTTCTGCCTGATTCGCCAGCTTTTGTACTTCTTTCGCAATAACGTCAAAACCTCTTCCATAATCACCGGCATGGGCAGCCTGAATAGCCGCATTCAAGGCCAATAATTTAGTTTGCGAAGAGATATTGCCGATAGTTTCCACTATACTTCTAATAGCCTCCGTTTGAACATTAAGGGTTTGCAAAATGTCCATGTTTGCTTTAATTTTTTCAGTGATTTCTTTCATGGCAGAAGCAATTTCATAACTTCGGGTCATTCCTGCCTCCGCGCGCGACTTCAAACTTTCTGCCATATGCTGCAAGTCATGTGTAACCTTGGCAGCTGCATTTTCACGAGCCGTAATATCGGTTGCTACTTTAACCACTGCCTGGACTTTCCCTTCGTCATTAAAGACTGGAGTATACGTGGCTTCAAGCCAAATCAATCTCCCTTGTTTGGTCACCCTTTGCACCTTTCTTTGAAAAGATTGTCCGTTTCGAAAGTTGCTCCAAAAAGCATGGTATTCTGGACCTTGAGCAAAATCTGGCGTACAAAAATTCCGATGATGCATATTTGGCAGTTCTTCCGTTCTATACCCCATTGCCTGTGCAAAGTTTTCATTAGCCCAAAGCACCTTCCCATGAGGGTCAAATTCAATCATGGCCAAGCTTTGTTCCAAAGCGGCCAGTACAGCATGTTCTTCTAATACTTGAGTGCTGGAAGGTGACACTTGAGAAAGTTGGTGTTTCATGAGGTTCTAATCTCCCACTTTATTTTTATACTCATAATATATCACATTTCATTCAACTGAATGGAAGAATATCCCCCACCTGCCATCATGGATTTCATTGAATATATATAGCGCAATAATAGAAGATTGAAAAAACCAATCAAAACCCTATATGGATCATTGCAGAAGTGTTGGTTCATAGCACTTGTGTAAATTGACGTCATTACTGAAGATATTGTCCTGTCTTTCTTTCCCCGACTGTTTAGAGCTTGCAGATTCTACTACATCTCCCCAATTCATTTTTCTCCGTTAGCCCAACCTTGTGCCAATTGTTGATATAATAATCATATTACGAAAGTAATCTATGAAACTTATCGGTTAAAGTCTATTTTTTTGAAAAGAAGGTCACTGTAATGAATGAAGCTATTGTCAATTTTATTATTCTAATTCCATTTTTGATTTTTGCTGTCATACTGTCAAAAGGGAAAGGCGCATTTTTGATTGCCGGCTATAATACGAAGACTGATCATGAAAAAGCCGAATATGATGAAAAAGCACTGTGCAAATTCATGGGCAAAATTATGTACGGCATTTGTTTCAGTATCTTGTTGTGGGGATTGAGTGAAGTATTGGAGTACGAGTTGCTGTTCATTATTGGTCTTATTTTATTTATTATCATCGTTACTTTTGCTATTGTTTATGTAAATACCGGGAATCGGTTTAAAAGAAAGTCCGATGATGTTTGACCAAATACAGAAAAAAGCCCCCTATCGCAAGGAGCCTGTTCAAACTTTCGTTTTCTTGTAAACCATTTTTCCGCCCATATACGTCTCTTCTACAATCATGCTGCTAATCTCCGCTTTGTCCGCCTCAAAGATATCTTTTTCAAGGACAATGAAGTCAGCATGGTATCCCGGAGCAAGTCGGCCAACACAAGGAATCCGGGTGACCGCCTGTGCAGCTTTCGTATAAAGCTCTACCGCTGTTTCTATTGGAATGCTCTGTTCCCGCCCGATATCCGTACAGTCATAAGCCTTCCTGTTTACAGCTGCTTCCAAACCAACAAACGGGTTCACGGGATCACCCCATGCAGTTGCAGGCGCATCTGATGAAAAAGCCACTTGAATCCCCTTCTCCAGAATTGTTTTGACCGGATAGGATTTTCTCGAGCGCTCTTCACCCAAATGGTTCAGGTAGCTTTCTATTTCGGCATATAAAAAAATGGGCTGGGTCACAAAGGCAATTCCGGATTCAGCCGCACGCCGGAGTGCCCGCTCTGTCGGAAGCGAGGCATGTTCAACCCGGACAGAAGGTGCGCCAGCCAACCAGTCAGCCTTTTTATAAAAAGTGTCAACAACCTGGTCAATTGCCTGTTCCCCCATTGCGTGAACAGCCAGTTGAATACCGTATTTTTTCGCCGCTTTTCCCGCTGCCAGCAGTTCCTCTCGACTGGTCGTGGAAATTCCATAGTTTTTTTCATCTCCTACAAACGCAGGATTGACCCAAGCTGTCTGGCCTGAAATGCTTCCGTCCGCAAATAATTTAATTCCAGCAATATAAACTGGCCGCTCGCTGTCAAAGATGGATGGATCATTCAGCTCAAGCCGTTGGAACTCACCCCAATTGTAATAGAGGGCAGCTCTTTGCTTCATCCCCTTATTCACAGCTGCTCTATAAATATCATAATAATCGATAGGGTTATGGTCTCCCATCATCTCAGTAATTCCCGTGATTCCCTTGGCAAGAAATGTGTCACTGTATTCCGCCAACAATGCGGCCTTTCCTTCAAGGCTTTTTACGGGGATTTTACTTTTTACCAAATCAGCTGCACTTTCACGCAGTACACCCGTCGGCTCTCCTTGTTCGTCACGTTCAATTTTTCCACCTGGCGGATCCGGGGTAGCTTTCGTTATCCCTGCTATTTCCAAAGCCTTGCTGTTTACTGAAATAATATGGGTGCATGTCCGGGTCAAAACAATCGGAACATCTTTTGCCGCCTGGTCCAAATCATGCCTGTCAGGCGTCCTGCCTTCATCCAATTTCCCTTCATCATACCCCCAGCCTTCCATCCATGAATCAGGTCCTTGCCCTTTAATCAGCTTCTTCAACGCTTGAACCATGTCTGCAATGGATTTCACACCTGGCGGCGTGCATGAAATCTGCTTGGATGTCTCCGCCAACATCAATGGATGAAGGTGGGCATCAATGAATCCCGGAAGTACTCGGCGTCCTTCCAGATCAATCTTCACTCCCTCAACGGGAGGGATATTTTCCTCTTTTCCAATCCATGAAACCTTGCCGTTACAGACAATCATGGCATCCGCTTCCTTGTTTTGCCCATCCGCCGGAAAAATCTTTCCGTTCTTGAAAAACTGGATCGAACTCATGGTTACCTACCTCCACCAATGTGCGAGTTTTCTGTTAATCTATTATAACAAAAGAGAGAACTTTAGGTGGTGATAGGTCAAAACTTTACTGGAACTCTAGAAGAAATCCTTCGGTCTATTTTTCAATCCCTCAGTCATTCTAGTAAGCGGTTAGCCCTCTAATGATTAATCTTGGTTCCAATGGGGAAATAGAGAATGGCCCTCTTTATCTGCATTTCTTATCTCCATTTCATATTTCGAGTATATCTCCTTTTATAATTGGCCAGGTATCTAGCTTTCAATAATAGAGATTGCATTTTTTTCAAAATCTACTACAATAAAAGGTAGAAATTTGAATCGGCGTACCAAGGGGAGCTTTTTGCTGAGAGTGGATTCGTTCCGTACCCTTTGAACCTGTTAGATAATGCTAGCGCAGGGATGGTATATGAAACGGCAATGAGATTTTCATTGCCGTTGTTCCCCTATGGTTACGATCGGTCATCACATCACAGGGGGATTTTTTTATGGGAAGTAAAAAGATGTCATTACGTGCACTGATGGAGGTATCGATTTTTGCGGCATTTGCGATGATGCTTGATATGATTCCATCCATTCAAATAACGCCAGCGATCAAGTTCTCAGTTTCCATGGTACCCATTTTTATCGTATCGCTTCGCTGGGGTATAAAGGCGGGGTTTGCTTCAGGATTTTTGTGGGGCCTGCTGCAAATTGTAACCGGGGATGCTGCTGGACAAATTTTGACCCCTCTTCAAGGGTTAATTGAATATTTTATTGCATTCAGCTTTATTGGTGCAGCAGGATTGCTTGCACCTTCTATAAAAAATGTTTTGAAATCTGAAGGAAAAGTCATGCTGGTCTTGTTATTATTAGCGGCTATATTGATTGGCGGCGCTGCAAGGTATATTTGGCACTTCATAGCCGGAATCATTTTCTGGGGGCAATACGCACCTCCGGGTCAATCAGCTTTTCTATACTCACTTATTGCAAACGGCACTTCTTGCATTGCCTCTTCCTTAACTTGCTTTATTGTGATTGCATTGCTTGTCACAACGGCACCTCGTCTGCTGCAAGTGAAATGAAGAATAAGTATCAGTGCTTTAATCAGGACCAATCCAGAATGCTAGTACTCTAACTCTAACCCACAGGAAAGACCATCTATATGACGATGGTCTTTCCCCCTTCCAATTCCGTCAACTCAGGCTGGGAACCTCATCAGGTTCTCCTTCACCCAATTCAATCATATCTCACTGAACCTAAATCGCTATCCAGAGAAAAATCACAAAAGGATAATCGTACATCCAATCATCCATCACTTTCGATTTTTTACCAAAACTTCAGAAAGCAAGGTGTAGCCTTAATTGGATTGTTTCGGACTCCCCCACTTTTTTCAACTTATATTCCCCTCGATAACATTAAACTGCAGTTTTTACACCGAACCCGATAAGAAGTACTCCCGTTGCTTTATGGAAAACCTTTTGTAAAAGTGAGTTGTGCAGCCACTTTTTAACATAATCCAATAAATAAACAACAAATAAAAACCAACTGACTGCAATACCCGTTAAAAGCAGGCCAAGGATCATTAACTGATTGTTTACATTTTCACTTAAATGAATAAATTGCGGCATAAACGTAATATAGACAAGAACTGTTTTCGGGTTTAACGTGTTACTGACCATTCCTTGTAAATAAGCCTCTTTATATATTGAAGATTTTCTCGTTGAAAATGATTGCTTATCCCCTTTTTGAATCTGCCCGATCGAAAGTGTATTCCTAGTAAAAAAAGCGAGGATCCCTAAGTAAACCAAGTAAGCCGCCCCTGTATATTTTATAATGGAAAACAACATAACTGATTTCGCAATTACAACCGATAATCCAAGCTAAAATACAATAAACATCTGAGGAATTCTTGTATATTATTGCTTTTCATTTCATACATCCAGTTCACTTCTTACTCTTAAATATAAAAAGCTCCCAACCAAATGGTTAAGAGCCTTACAATGCAAGCGTTTCGAAGAGGTACGGATTGTAAAAAAGGGTTGAAGCCACTTAAGTGTATTACGAGTACTTTCCAGAAGTTTTCCCAAAGACAGAATGTTTGTCCCATCGTATCATCGAATAAAACCTCTTATCCTGTTGTAGTAATAAAGAATAGAGTTTGAATCAAAAGGTTTATCGCAACCACCTTTTATCAGCAAATATAGAATCTCTATTTTGAAATAAGATGGATCAAAATGGAGTACCATTCAAAAAACTTTACAGTAGATTCTTTCCGACTTGTTTAAGGAACTGCTCCACAAACCTATTTACTTCTTGAGGGTTGTCTAGATTGGTAGCATGATGAGCGTCTTTCACTATCCTCAATTCAGCTCCAGGAATATGGGTTTCCATGTACGATTGCTGTCGTAAAGTCATCGTATCGTGATCGCCGCATAATAGTAGAGTTGGACAGACGACCTTATGCAAGCCATCCCGGCTTTCCATTCTGGTAATAGCATCCCACAGGCGTACCCAGTTATGGTGCGGGATCATCTGCATCGCTTCTTCAATGTACGCTTGGTTATCCGGGTTGAATTTCGACAACATCTTGGCCGATAGTTTAGCTGACTGTTTCATCGAAATTAAGCGCGACGACCAGCGGTTAAAGGGAACAAGCAGTTTTTCATACCAATTAAATGTGTTCGTAAACGGCGTTCCAATCAAAATTAATCCTGTTACTCGCTCCGGATATGTGAACGCCGTCTGCAATGAAATGTGACCGCCCATGGACAACCCACATAATACGGCTGATCTTATTCCTAAATGGTCTAATAATCCAATCAAATCTTGACTGAATTCGTTCGAATCAACTTCTCCAGCCGGTAGAGTTGAATACCCATGACCCCGTACATCCCATACAACCGTCTGGTACAACGAAGAGAAATAATCCACCTGTTGCTCCCATTGCTTGTGATTCCACGAAGCGCCATGCGTGAACACAATCGGCTGACCGTTTCCTTGAACTTCGTAATACAATTTCACGTTATTCACTTCACATGTCGGCATTCTATCACACTCCTTGAGATTTTTTGATAGATACAGAATTTTTAGCATGCTGAATTCGAGATGTATATCATGAATGGATTAGAAAGCGGAAAGAACGGAAAAAAGAAAGGATTCTCCGTGCAGCGTTGCAGTTGTTCATGGGACCAGGGAACGCAAGTCGTATTGGAGATAGGTTGAAACATGTCCTTTTGTGTTCGTTTGTTTTAATGCTGCTAGTTACGTAAAAGTAAAACAACCCGGAACATACTTGGATACGCGACTGCTACTTTGTTTCCTGTATGCTTAGTTATGGACAGAACCAGGGTATTTTTAGATTTTTTCTCAGAATGTTGTTTGGACAATTCCATTCTATTGTAGCAAGGGCTAAAGTCTTCTGCTCATAAAATGGATTATTTACTTTAAATAATCATTCTATAAACTTTATAAAAACCACAAATGAAAACAATAACCGATAAATTTGTTAAGTAGATGCATGAAGTAACGGATGGAATAGCTTCCAAACTAGAAATATTAAATGGTATAAATAAAACTCAATAACCGAGTAAAAAAGATTCAAAACCGTTTTTAATAAAAAAAACCCATTTACGATAAGTGTAAATGGGCTAAGTTATTCTCTAAATATTGATTGCTTGGAGAACTGTGATGCACGACGTGGGGACCGTCAATAATTTTGTGTAAATAAAGAAATTCCTTTTCTTATAAACGCTCTTTATTTTTTCTCTTTAAACCATTGCTGCCAGTTCTGAACGTGCTTGATCGAATCCTCGATGGCAACGCGTAGTGAATCGCTGATTATAGCTTTCAAACTGTGAAACAAGAAATCTTTCAAGGGATTCTTCATTTGGAAATTGTTCTTTGCGTTTACTATACTTCTTGATTTGTTTGTTAAAGGACTCTATTAAATTTGTTGAATAAATACTTCTCCAGATGGATTTGGGAAAGCCATAAAAAGTGAATATATAGGGATTATCGAGTATTGATTTTGTCACTTTAGGATATGATGCTTTCCACTTTTCCACAAATGATTGGAGAGCCTCCTGTCCAATCTCAAGGCTTTCTGCCTGGTAAACTAATTTAAAATCCGCGCAGATTTCTGCCCGGTCAGAGACTCGTACTTTATGAGCAATGTTACGTGAGATGTGAACACAACACGCTTGATATTTAGCCTCTGGATAGACTGAAGAAATACTGTCAGTCATGCCTTTCAGGCCGTCTGAGATGAATAAAAGAATATCTTCTACACCGCGTTCTTTTATGTCTTCCAGAAGTTCTTTCCAGACGAAAGCTGATTCTGTTGGTGCAATCGTATAGGCAAGCACCTCTTTTGATCCATCTTCCCGTATACCTACAGCTATATAGACAGCTTCTTTAGAAACTGTCTCGCGCTTTATGGCAATATATGTCGCATCCAAATACACACAAGCATAGCGAGAGGAAAGTCTTCGTGACCGAAAGGCTTCCACCTGTTCACTCATCGCTTGAGTTATATTTGAAATCGTTTGTGGCGTATAGTGATGTCCATACATTTTTTCGATTAAATCCGAGATCTCGGACATGGTCACACCCTTTTGGAACATATGAATGACAAAGGCTTCTAGCGTATCATTGGAGCGCTTGTAAGGCGCCACTGTCTGTTGTTTGAATTCGCCATTGCGGTCACGTGGAATCGAAATGTTCAAATCGCCATACTCTGTGTGTAGCGTGCGTATATACGAGCCATTTCGTGAATTCCCTGAATTGAAGCCAATCCGGTCATATTTTTCATAATCTAAAAAGGCAGTCAGCTCCATCGTGAGCAACGAATTGACCGCAGTTTCTAAATGTGAACGAAAAACCTCGGTAATATCTTGTTTTTTTACTAGAGCCTCGACAATATCTGTTGTAAACTGGTTCATAGGGAAGACCTCTTTTCTTTGGATTGGTTGTGGTGACTTAATTCTACAAGAAAAGGTCTTCCTTTTTCTATTTATTCATTTACACAAAATATTTTACGCTCTCACGACGTGCGCCTTTAAGACTGTATTTTTTACTAATATATTTCCATGAATAGTATAAGGTTTTTGAGTTTAATGGCTTGTTCTTTATACGGAGTTATACCGTTTAATATATCTTCCGCTTTTGAATTTTTTAAGATTAAATTAATTGCCAACATAGCTTTAAATTGAAGTTTGATCAAAATAATCGTTTCTCATTTTTTTCATAACAACAAGACTCATTTGGATATTTTAAGTAGAAAATGGAGAGTGATTTTTTATTAGTGGGCCATTACCCTTTGCTGATGTATTATATTAACATTTTTTGCTGTTTAAAACACACTACGTACTAATCCCCCATCTATTCGTAACGAGGAACCATTAATGGCCGAGGAAAGAGGACTACTTAAGAAGGTGACAAGATGTGCAATTTCTTCTGGCCGGGTGGAGAGTTAGTGAACTTCGTTATATCAAGGCCTATTTACCGATATCATCTTGCGGCAGTAGAGCTGGTTAATACCCCTGTTGACAACGAAGACTGTTCATCTCCCGTATATTATGCAATGAATTGATACATATTATGAAGACATATGTTCAAAAAGGTGGGAGTCTATAATGCAAGACGCCTTAAAACGATTGCAAATATTAATGGGCGATACATTACAAATTCTTGACCACATGGAAGTAGATCCGAAACATAGTCAAATGCTTCAGCATATAAAAAATGGGTTAAATGAGGAAAATACAAAAATTACAGAGTTTACAAATAACACCGTTGAGGAACGGATAGATAAAGCTGTTTCAATGACTATAAATTTGAATAAAATAAACAACTTGGTACAACAATTAGAGGCAAACTTAATAGAGAATTATAAACATTCAACGGGAAATGATATTAAACAATATGAACAAATGTCCCTTGAGGAGCAATTAGAGCAAACCGAGAGCTACCATAATAAAATTGATTACTTAAGTGCCGCAAAGATCCGGGAAAACTTAAATCGGATGAATGAAGTATTACTTAGTATAAGGTCTTGATAATGGGAAACAAGAGCATAGAGACTGTGTTAATGAGAAAGGGGTATTTTTCAAGTGTCCTTCGTCATAACATCTCCTTGTATCCAAGAAAAAGCTGCAGAATGTGTAGATGTCTGCCCTGTGGATTGCATTGCCGAGGGAACAGACCAATTTTATATTGACCCGGACATTTGTATTGATTGCGGTGCATGTCAAGCAGTATGCCCTGTTGAGGCAATTTATCACGAAGAAGAAGTGCCAGAGGGAGAGGAAAAATATATCCGGAAAGCCATTGAATTTTATAAAAACATTTAGCTAATTAGCTAAATGTTTTTATAACTTATTTTCCCTCTTATCAATTAGTAATAAAACTGACAACACCACGATACTAAATACCAACATAAACAGAAATGACACTCACTTACCTTTTTCCAAACAAAAACAGGCTATCCTATCAAAAATGAGATAGCCTGTAAACGTTGATATATCAATGTTTTTATTAAGATTATCGCTTCGAACTTGGTGCACGACGTACGCCCTTTAAGTCCGTACTTCTTACGTTCTTTTATTTAATAGATGTATATTCTTTTACCATCTTATATATTCCCATGAACCATTCTGCTTTTTTAGGGCAACTATTACTTCCAGATACTTTTTCGTTCCGAGCGCTTGACAAACTTCCCCGACATCGCCTTAACCCGTGCTTTTAACAATAGCTTTCTGCCTTCAACATTCCTTGTAAAAATGGCGCATGCCCGCCCGATTTTCTTTTTCCACTTTTTTTCAAAAAGTTGCACATACTCTTTTTTGCGTCCAATTTCATCAGGAATGGCATGGTAATCATGGCGGACATGCCACCTTCTCCCAGAAGTCCGATGAAGAATATATCTTGGATTATCTATCGGATCAAGAAACTGCTGTAACGATTGTAAAAACAGCTTTTGTTCGTGGGGCGTCCCTCTTTCAAGAGAACAACAGACCATACCGTTTGATAATTCTTCTACCACGACCTTGGTTTGATTTGGCGGTGTTTCGATACTCCCAATCTCAAAAAGAACATCGTAAATGATCTGTCCCGCCGTTTGTAAACTTGATTCAATCGACGAGTTGCCAACAAAAATTCGGAGAGCCTTCCACCAATAAGGTGCAGAAAAGATCACTCCGATAACAAGTGCAAAAATTAACGGAGGCAAAAAGCTATCAAACCCTTTATAGCTGCTTTGCACTCCAGCTTCATACAGTATGCTTATGATGATTGATGCAGTTATGATCAGCAGCGTTTTCAATGTATGCTCGAATAAAAATGGTCTCGGTACAAATTCCTTTCCAACATCCACTTGTTCTCTTTTCTTTTCTCCTAGATTTGTTGCTTCTTGCCACCTTTCGAACAGGTCTGCCTTACGCGTTGCCCGCTTCATCATGAGATGATTTACGTCTTCTACTTTTCTAGAGGAAAATGGCGGAGACGTAAAGCGGAGACGCTCTATTCCAGAGACGATAATCGGCAATTCCTCATCTAATCCGCTCAATGATTGAAACCGCCTAAATAATGAAGCATAATCATATCCTCCATCCCACGTGTTTGCATCCACACACACTAAGTGCCAAATATTTGCGCACTTTTGGGGATTGGCTTTATCCGATCGTATCGCTCTACCTCTCATTTGATTAGTTAACATAAATGATCCGACATAAGACGCTAAAATAAGCGTGTTTACGCTTGGCGCATCCCAACCTTCTCCGAGTAAAGCTGTCGTTCCTATTAGCGTATCAATATGCCCTTCTGAAAAGATAGCTGTTATGACTTTAACCATCTCTTGCCTAGATGCTCCAGCAACATTCACTTCACTGTATGCCGGATCATGCCGTAATGGCTGAACTGAAAAATTCAAACCGAATGCATCCAAATGAGAAACGGCATGAGTTGGAATAATCACGATAGAGCCGGTTAAAACACCGAGCTGGCAACGATTTTTTAATTGCCTTCTTAACATTTCAAAGATTGGAATGACACCTAGCCGATTGAGTATTTTCATATCTTGATCTGCTTTTGGTAAATCTTCTTTATATATGTAGTCAGCCAATACAACAAGTCGGAGATCATCCCCTTGCGCTTGTTTTTCAAAGGAAACGATATTCGTTATACTTTGTAGCTTCGAAGCACTCTGCAATAAAGTTCGCTGCATCGCCTTCGTTGCTGTTAAACGAACATTCTTTCGTTCAAGTACTCCGATTCCTGATAATTTTTTTCTGATACTTTGTAACGGCTCGCCTTTCACATTCATATGCGGATCACGATAGAGGAGCCCACCTAGCAATTCTTCCATCCACTCAGTAGTAAACTTCGGCAAATCAATATGTTTTTCATCCATTTGTTGAAATGGCAATTGCCAACAGTCGCTTCCAACCTCTTTTAAAAACAAAATAATTGAAATAAAATAACCGTATTTCGCCAACCTTTCCTCAAGATATGCTTCCGATTTAATCCACGGATGATTTTCTAATAGGCGTATCAAGTCTTTATTTTGTTTTAACGCTTGAATATACGCCTTTACCTCATCACGAAATGCACGAATTGGACCTTCTTCCTTCGGGGTGGGTGTAGACATCCAGACATAATCTTGATGCGGACACAGATCCCCTTCTCGGACTAATGCAGCCATATCAATTTCTTCATCAATTGGCCCGCATAATTTAATATATTTTTCCCATTCTGCTTGACCTACATCATATGGCGGGGTTGCGGTTAAGGCAACGACAGCCGGATGATTCAATTGGTCACGAAACGTTATTGTTGTCTCCCACCAGCTCGTCCTTAAATGATGTGCTTCATCTAAAATCAGCGTTTGAAAATTTTGTTGAAGCAACTTTTCTAATGCCTCTTCTTTCGAAGAAGCATCAAACTCATGTTGTTCTTGTTCGATATCATCTAAATCGGAGTCACTACCTAATTCCTTCACTCTGCTTTCCAGTAAAGCATGTAACCCTTGATAAGTGGTCACCGTTACAAACTTCGGATTCCTCAAATCGGTTGACATCCAATTTGGTGGCTCTGACTGTTGTAAGAACAACTCCGTAAAACGATCCACCCACTGGTTTCGTATCGCCAGCGTCGGCGACACAATGAGCGTTGGTTTATTTAACCGTAGCATTACCTCTAAACCAAGTACCGTCTTTCCTGACCCTGGCGGTGCGACAAGGTGTAAATGATTGTTTTCTAAATGTCCATCCAAATGTTCCAATACTTCGTGTTGATAACTTCGCCAAGGATAACAAAATTTAATCCCGTTAGGAAATTGCTTCATTTACTTCACCAGCCTAAATGCAATCTATTAGCTTGCTAAGCCTTATCATATGCTCCTATATTCCATTAAACTCAAATAATCAAATCTTTTCAATTTATTTTAAGCAAATGAGCTGATGCTACGGAACACTTGGAAAAACAACTTGGTATAATTATAAACTGCTAATTTTATTTGATCTCTAGATCGTATCTTGTTAAGCCTTACGTCATCACACCCTGCTTGTATACCGGATGTTATTCAATGATCTGGATCGTTTAAACATCTTTATTGTTATCCCTCTATTGTAGAAACTTGATCGAGGCTCGTTGGGACTAAGATCTCGTATAACAAGCGAAGTTGTGACACTACTGGAATACTATATAAATTCACTATTTATCATGACGTTTAATCCTTATCCACTTTCATTGTAAATTTAGATTGACATACAAAAAATCAATGACATATAATATTGTTAACTAGTTAACAATATGGATGTTGTAAGAAATATTAAGTAAGGTTGTGTAAAGATTAATGGATCATATGAATAAAAAAGAAGATGCCTTGAAGGCTCTACAACATTTTATTACTGAAAGAGAAGCATCGCAGAAGAAGGGAAGAGTCAATAAAGTAGGTCAGGAAGAAGCGCTCGCTTTAGATTGGACACTCACTCAATTACACATTGTTGCAACAATCAAAGAGAAAGGAATGGCTAATAATACTTCTCTCTCTGAATGTCTAAAGTTATCTAAACCAGCTATTACTAAAGCAGTGAGGAAGTTGTTACACCATAATATCCTTGTAAAAACAAAACAAGAAGATAATAAAAAAGAAGTTTATTATCTTCTTACAGAATCAGGGGAAGAGCTTGCTTTAATTCATGACCGATTACATGAACAAGCAAGAAATAGCTATTTGCGTATCTTGGATAATTTTAACACAGTCGAATTGGAGACTATTATTAGGTTTTTAAACGCCCTTACGGAAAATCTGAAGCACCATTAAGACCATCTATAAAAGGAGGTTGAATATGCAATGTCGAACATCTAAAATCAAAGTATTTGTGTTGTATTTATTAAGTATATGCACATTTTTTGCCTCTTTAAATCAGAACATTTACACACCCGCCATCCCTCTTATTCGGGACTCTTTCAACGTCTCAATAAATTGGGTAAATTTTACAGTGAGTAGTTTTATTTTTATTATTGCTATGATTCAAATCGTTTTAGGAATGGTTATTGAGGCTAAAAATCAAAAAAGATTATTATTGGTCAGCTTCGTTTTTATCAGTATTTCAACTATAATTTGCGCTTTTACAACTAATTTTATGCTCTTTATGATATCTAGATTAGTTCAGGCTATTGGTGCTGGAATTATCCCTTTAGTAACGATCAACATGATTTCACAATTATTTGAAGGTCAAGCTAGAGGCAGTGCAATGGGAACTTATCAAATATTGCTTACACTTGCTCCAGCGATTGCTCCTATTTTAGGGGGATTACTCGGGCAATATTATGGCTATCAAGGAATTTTCCTATTCCTCTCTGTTATTTCTGCTGCATTGTTTGTTTTTATTGCTTACATACTTCCAAACGATGAAAGAAAGAATTCTCGAAGAAAGACAAGCTGCTTTGTTAAAAACTATATAGCTGTTTTTTCAAATTATATAGGTATAAGCACAATGGTTATAAGTTTTTTTGTGTTTTTCATCTATTTTGCTATCCTTGTGTACTTGCCAGTATTACTTCATGATTATTATCACATATCTGTGCAAATCGTAGGTCTCTTATACTTACCGTTAACTGTTAGTATGATTTTAGGAAGTACATTATTCAAAAACTTACAGAAAAAAATATCATTGAATGTATTATTTATGGCTATTTTATTTTTCATGCCATTACAAGTGGTATTATTTGGTGTACTACACACCAAATCCATCATTGGTTTAAGTATCATTTTATTTTGCTATGGTATGACAGTTGGATTTTCTGCTCCGCTTTTTTCAACTATTATAAGTAATGAATACATCGAAAATAGGGGAACAGCTTTAGGTCTTTTTAATTTTATCCGTTATTTCGGTATGACAATTGGAGGCATGCTGACTGGATTGTATAGTATCATATCAAGTAGTTTTGTATTTTTCTTTTTAGGTAGTTTTCTTTTTCTTGCTTCAATATTACAGTTTAGGATTTTAAAGAAAAGCTTTTTATCATGACATTCAATAATTTATATCCACTTTTACAAAGGGCTTCACGTTATTCCGACTACAGGAAAATTTGATCAAACCATTACTGTTCTCAAATCGATCCAAGTGGATAGCACTTAAAGCTAGGAAATGGGACCATCACTGAAGCCATTTTAGACCGTATCATTCACGATTCCTACCAACTTTTACAGGCTATTTCATTTTGATGGGACAACCTGTTTTTATTTGAAAAAAAAGTAAGTGAATGTAAGTTGAATGAAATTAAATAAAAGAAACCATTTTGAAAAAAGATTGATCAAAATGGTTTTTCCTGACTATATCAATCGACTTTTTGATAGGGTACTTCGATACCTTCATCGATAAATAAATGATTCGCAACATCTACATAACTCATTGTATTGCGTACCCAATAATATGACTCATCTATTTTATAAAGTGGCACAGACAATTGATGTTCAAATGAAATGATAAATTGTCCATCCTTTTCAATCGTAAAACTTGTACCAAGTCCATCTGCTAATTCATATCGACCCGTAATATGTTTATGGCACACTAGAAATGTAGGAAACGGCAGCTAATTTATGTACATAAAAAAGGCCACTTGCCAACATCCGAAAAAATACATACACTCCTGTTTGGGCATATCTTTACAGGAGGTAGTATAGGAGATGTTAGCAATGGCTGAAGTTAATTATATCAGATACGAAACGAATACAAAAGGTCGCAGCTATGCAGAAGTAGCACGGCAGATGGGGGTAGATCGGCGGACGGTGAAAAAGTATTCCGACATGGAAGATT